>CAVOXP010000005.1:0-322984 GCA_963700455.1 uncultured Actinomycetes bacterium | reverse complement strand
TGGATCGTGACCGTTCCGGCGGTGCCGTCGATGGTGACGAGTTGGCCGTCGGTCAGTCGGCTGGTGGCGTTGACCGTGCCGACGACCGCGGGGAGGCTGTGCTCCCGGGCGACGATGGCGGCGTGGGCCAGCGGGCCCCCGCCGTCGGTGACCAGGGCTCCGGCGATCCCGAACAGGATCGTCCACGACGGACTCGCAGTCGGGCACACCAGGACCTCGCCGGGCAGGAGCGAGGCGAAGTCGGACTCCGTGCGGACGACCCGGACCCGGCCGGTGTAGTGCCCGGGGGAGGCGGGGGATCCGCGCAGGTCCTCGCCGTCACTGGCGGCCACCTCGCCGGGGAACTCCATCTTCATGCCCCACAGGACGGCCTCGTTCATCAGGCGGCCGTGCTTGGGGAGGTACCGGAGGTCCGGCAGGTCGCCCGAGGGGCCGACAACGGCAGGGCCAGGGTGGGCACGGACCCAGGCCTGCTCGTTGCGCCGCAGGGATGCCAACGGCGCGAGGGCGTCGTCGCCGCCGGGAAATCCGCGGCCACGAGCTCGTCGGCCGTGCAGTAGACCGCGTCGTCGACGCGGGGGAGCCGACCGCGCTCGACCAGGCGCACGCCGGCCTCGAGGACCCACCGGCGCAGGATCCCGCAGGGGACGTTGTCGGTCAGGGCCACGTTCCTCCTCGCGCACCGGGTAGGCCCGGCGCGCCCGTTGGAGGGCTGCGGCGAAGCGCGCGCGGTCGGCGCCGTTGAGGCGGTCGAGAGCGGATGCTTCGGCGTCCGCGGCGACCGTGGCGTCGGCGCGGTCGGTCGGCTGCAGCAGGAGGCGGGTGACGATGCCGGGCCGCTCGATGATGGCGGCTGACCCTGGGTCGTAGTTGGTCGTCCGCCACCCATGCGCATGCAGGCCAGGCTCCCAGCTCGTCGGCGAGCGCCGAATCGATCGGACGCAACGCGGTGACTGGATCGGCCGGATGCGGCCAGCGCCTCGCTAAGAGCTCCGGGCGTGCGGCCACTCGTGCACGGATCGTCTCGAGGTCACGCATCCCCGCGACCGAGGCCGGCGAGTACCCGACCAGCAGCTGGAGGGTCGTGGGAACGTCCCACGCCCAGCAGGCGCTCGCAGGTCGTAGACCAGGTCGTGCACGGCCAGCGTGTAGGGCATGAGGAGCTGGAAGTGGACGTAGTGGCCATGTTCGAGCAGGGCGCGCGCCCGTTCGAGGTGATCGACCAGGGCCGTGTCGTCCAGGCCGGTGCAGCTCCTCGCCCAGCAGGGCGGTGGTCCGCTGCTCGAACTCGCCACGCCAGCTCCGTCCCACATGGCCAGCGTGCGGTCGGGAAGCCCGGACTCCAGGGCGTGCCTGGCGGCCCTCATCCGTCGGCGCAGCTTCGGATGGACGCGCGCCACGAGCCCGACGAGCGCGGCCGGCGGCGTCGGCCCCTGGGGTTCCGGTGACCCGAACGGGGGGATCGGGCGGACGTAGATCTCGCCGCCGATCGACACCTGGTCGATCCCGTCGATCATGAGCCCGAAGTTGTCGGCCATCGGCAGCCCGGCAGCGGCGACGGTGGGTCCGAACAGTGACCAGCCGTAGGGGGTGAACAGCTCGGCGTAGTGGGCTGCGTCCTTCTCCCATCCCAGGCCATCCAGCGTGGCGGTGGGGGGTACGGGCAGCGTGGTGATCGGTCGGCTCTGCAGGAGGTGGACCTCCCCGCCGCACCATGCCCACTCGATGTCCTGAGGGCCACCGAAGTGCTCGGCGGCCCTCTGCGCGACCTCGGCGACCTGGACTGCCTGGTCGGGGGTCAGCGCGGGATCGGCGTCGCCGGGCAGGCGATCGGCGGCACCCGCCCTGACCTGCCACTCCTCGGGGTTCGCGGTGCCGTCGACGACACGGTCGCCGAGTCCGCGGATGGCCGAGATGCGCACCGCGTCGGCCGCACCGCTGACCGGGTCGGCGGTGAACGCGACCCCAGCGGCCGTGGGGTCGAGCATCGGCTGGACGAGTACCGACATGTGGATGCCACCGCTGCCCCGGTAGGACGAGACCCGAGGGGCATCCGCGCTGTCGAGGCAGGTCCGCACCGCGGCCAGGGCCTGCTCGACTCCCGTGACGCCGAGGACTGTGGCGTAGGAGCCGGCGAACGAAGCCCCGGCAGCGTCCTCCGCGTCCGCGGACGATCGTACGGCCAGCGCCCTTCCGGCGAACGTGGCGACAGCCTCGGCGACTGCGTGCTGCACCTCCGCAGGGGCGGGTGTCCCGGCGCGCCAACCGGCCAGCAGCGCCGATGGGAGCACGATGCCGTCCGGCACCGTGAATCCGGCTGCCCGCAGCTGGGCCAGGTGTGCCGCCTTGCTGCCCACCGTGGCGCAGTCCGCAGCCGATGGATCGTCGAGGGCGATGCGCGCGGGGGTGATCGTCATGGAGTGTCCTTCTGCGGGGTGTCGGATCCGGTGGGAGCGGGCAGGTCGGGCAGGTCGGGGAGTTCGCCGCGCTGGACGGCTGCCAGGATCAGCTCCATCGCCCAGCGGGTCATCGGACCGGACTCGGTGCCGGGAACGCCGAACTCCTCGCGCATCCGCAGCCAGGAGTGCGACGAGCCCAGGCAGCGGAGCAGGCCGGCGATCTGCGCGTGCCGACGTCCATCGAGCTCCGGGAACGCGTCGGCGACCGCCGCCTGGAACGCCGCGGAGGTGCGGCGGGTCTGTGCTGCGTACCAGCGCGGGTCGGAGTTCAGCAGGACCTCCGCCCGGACCTCGACGGCCACGTCGTCGGCCCCGCGGAACATCGCCTCGATCCGCGCGCCGAGGTCGTCGGCGGTCCGGCTCACGGGGATCGGTCCCGGCATCCCCAACTTCTGGCCGATGCGGCCGGAGAGCCCTTCGAGCAGGGCGGTGCGATCAGGGAAGTGCCGGTACACGGTGGGCTGGGACACGCCAGCGCGCTGGGCGATCTCGCGGGTGGTGATGTCGTCGGCCCGGCGATCCTCCAGCAGATCGGTGAAGGCATCGAGGACCAGGTCGCGGGTGCGCTGGGCCTGTTCAGCCCGCAGCGGGGAGCTGTAGTGGCGCGGTGATCCGTCCGCCGTGGCGCGGGACGTGGGTCGAGGTGGCACGGACCGATCGTAGCGATACAAGTACCTATTGACAAGATGAAACTATCGCCAATATGGTCAGGCCCCCAGCCATCAACCTCGTGAGGAGAGCCACATGACCGACGTCCGCACCACCCTCGAGTCCACGCCGATCGCCGGCGTCTCGGCCCTTGACCCGGCCCACGCACCCGACGGATTCCGCCGGGTGGCGGCGGTCGCCGGCATCGCTGCCGTGGCCGTGGGCATGGTCACCATCCCGCTGATGGGCTCGGCGCCGGTCCTCGGCGATTCCGCCCAGGACATCGGCGCCTACTTCGCGGACAACGCCGCTCTGCACCGCCCTGCGGTGGTGATCGCTGCGTTGCTCGCCATCCCGATGGTGCTCTTCTTCGCCGGGGTGCATCGGGCGCTGGTGGCCAGCTCGGGACGATCCGCCTCCGCCTGGGCCACGGTGTTCCTCTACGGCGCGATCATGATGTCGGCGACGGCGGGCCTGAAGGAGGCCCTGTATGCCGTTGCTGTGCGCTATGCCGCCACCGAGCCCGACCTCGGCGTGCTGGCCCTGCTGAGCGATTCCAGCGCAATCGCCGGTGCGACGCTCGGCGCCTGGATGGCAGTCACGGTCGGCGCTGTGGCCGTCATCGCCCTGCGCGATCGGACCGCGCCGCGCTGGTACGCCGGCCTCTGCGGTCTGGTCGCCGGGCTCGCCGTGGTCTCGGTCATCGAGACCGTCAGCAGCTCGACCGGCGGAGCCCTCTCCGGCGCAGCCTTCGGCTCGTTCATCCTCTGGATGCTCACCAGCGCAATCGTGATGCTCCGCCGCCCGCTGCTGGCCTGAGCGCCATCGGGGCTCAGCCGACGTGATCGGGCCAACGGGGGGGGGAGGGGCGATTCCCGGTCGAGCTCGCACGAACCCGCGGCAGCCGCGCCGCCGCGCCGCTCAGGCGATGCGGGTGAACCGGCCCTGGTTGCCGGAGCCGGGCAGCCACAGGCCCTCGGAGGCGTGCAGGCGCTCGACATAGCCGGGATCGCGGTTCAGGGCCTGCTGCCCCGCCTCGGCCGAGGCGACGTCGTCGAAGACGCTGAAGAAGGTGACCTCGCCCATCAGGCCGTAGGCGCTGACCCACACGGAGACGGGGTTGCTGGTGACCTGCTCGGCGTGCTGGGCCATCTCCACGGACCACGCCAGGGCCTCGCCGATCCGGGACAGCGTCGCTGTGCCCCACGTGACCGAGGACACCGAGCCCAGGCCGTGCTCCGGCTCAGGTGAGCCGTGGACCAAGGACCGCAGCGAGTCCTGGCCGGCCACGGGGATCATCTCCTGGCCGGTGGCCAGCAGGTCGAGGTACTCCTGGTTGCCCAGCAGGGAGGTCATGTCCGCAGCCAGTTCGGCCTGCGACTTCACCAGGGTGCTCCACACGACGCCCCCGATGGGCGCCCCGAACGCCGCGACCCATGCGGTCACCGGCAGGGAGGTGTTGGCCCGTACGACCTCGGTGATCTGCTGCACCCACGGGAACATGTCGCGCGGGTTGGCGCGGACGACGGCGGTACGGGAGAAGAGGTACATGGGGTTGGCTCCTTCGGTGGGGCGGGGTTCCTGCACCTGCCGTGCGTCACAGCGAGCAGGTAGGGGATGTGATGCAGATCACATCTAGTGAACGTAGCAGCGCATCCCGGAGGGCGGAAGGGGTCCCGCCCGGGAATCTCTGCCACGGTTGGGCGCGGTGATGCGCAGGTCCCGAGACGAGGCTGGAGACTCGACCTCGCGGATGCAGATGGCCACGACCAGGTCGCGGCCCGGTGGTCCGGCTGGGCCAGCCAGGCAGCTGACGTCGGGGTGCAGACCCGGGCCGTGCTGAGTGCGGCCGGGCCGAACCCCACCGGCGCTTCCCTCTACGCGGCTCGGCACCTTGGGGTTCGGCCCGAGATCGTCCTGGCCGAGGTCATGGCCGCCCTGCCCGGGGCCGCGCCCAACCCGGAGTTCCTGGACGCGGTGCACCGCCTCGCCCCTGGGGGAGGGCAGAGCCGGTGAGCGGGATGCGCACGCTGCCCCCCAGAACGACGGGCTGCTGCCCCCCACCTGGGGGGCAGCAGCCCGTCAACCCCGCGCTGACCTGCGCGGACACCTGGGGTGAGTGACGGGACTCGAACCCGCGACCACCTGGACCACAACCAGGTGCTCTACCAGCTGAGCTACACCCACCATCGCGCCGCTCGGTGCTCTCGGCGCCGATCAAGTGTACCCGACTCAGGCCGGCCCCCGGGTCGCTGATCCGGCTGCTCAGCCTGCCGTGGAGCCGCGGTCCGGGTCAGGCGCAGCGACGGGCGGGGCGGCGGACTCCGCGGCCCTCCCGCCGTGGTCCACCACGTGGTTCGTCGCGGCCGCCCGGGCCTCGTCGGTGGACGGCCCCGGCAGGTTCACGAACACCGTCTCGCGGTAGTAGCGCAGCTCGGCGATGGACTCCCGGATGTCGGCCAGCGCCCGGTGGCCGCCGGTCTTCTCCGGCGCGTTGAAGTAGGTGCGCGGGTACCACCGCCGGGCGAGCTCCTTGATCGTGGAGACGTCCACGAGCCGGTAGTGCAGGTACTCGTCGAGAGTCGGGGCGTGCCGGGCGAGGAACCCGCGGTCGACGTAGACGCTCGACCCAGCCAGCGGGGCCTTGCGCGCCTCCTTCACGTGCTGCCTCACGTAGGACAGCACCGCGTCGGCGGCCTCGGCCAACGGGATGCCCGACGGGATGTCCTCGAGCAGGCCGGACTCGGTGTGCATCCGGACGACCACGTCGTCCATCCCGTCGAGGATGGCCAGGTCCGGGGGACGCACGACGAACGACACACCCCCGTCGAGCTCGGTGAGGTCCCCATCGGTCACGATCGCGGCGATCTCCACGATCTCGTCGTGGACGGGATCAAGCCCGGTCATCTCCAGGTCGACCCAGACGAGGCGGTCGTTTCGCGCATCAGCCACGGGCGGCAGCCTACGGCCTGTGCTCGCTCAGGAGCCGTCCTCTGCCCACCAGCGCACGAGGTCGGATCCCGTGACGATGCCCACCAGGCGCCCCATCTCGTCGAGGACGGGCACCGCCTCCGTCGAGTAGCGGGCCATGGTGCGGGCCACCTCGGCGAGTGGATCGGTGTCCAGCACCGAGCGTGCGGGAACCCGGGAGAGCAGGTCCCCGACACCGCGGTTGCGCAGGCGCTGCTCCTCCAGGGGGATGTCGGTGATGATCATCCGGTCGGAGATCACGCCCAAGCAGCGACCGTCCTCCACGACCACGAGATGGCGCAGGCCCGAGACGCTGAGCAGCTGCCAGGCATCCCACAGGCTCTCGTACACGTCGATGGTGAGCACCGGCCGTGACATGGCCTGGCTGACGTGCGCCCGCGACCAGTCGACGCCACGTCGACGTGCTGCGAGCTCGGCGTGCGTGCTCGGGGCGGGCAGTGTCACGCCCTCGGAACGAGATGTCTCCATGCACCGCCTCCCCATCAGATCCGGTGTCCAGCATCACCCATGACCGAGTCCGGCACTCAGGGGCAGGAGGCCCCGACCCGGGGGACCTAAGTCACGACGAGGCCCGCTCACAGCGGTGGCGGCTCCGCGTGGGCCGAAGCCCGCTCCAGGTACTCGGCGACGGCCGCCATCGGCAGCACCCCGATCGGGGCGCGCGCCCCGGTGCCGCCGCGCTGCCAGGGATGCGGGCCGCGCCTGGGGCGGTGGTTGACGTGCCGGGCGTCGAGCCGGGCGAGCTGGCCGGCGAGCGCGTCGTCCTCGGCCCCCAGATCCACCGGACCTCCCCGCCAGAGCGCGGCGGCCAGGATGCTCAGGCGTGGGAACGCGCGGTACTCGCGGGCCGCGGCATCCGGGGTGTACTCGGTCCACAGCTGGGCCTGGGCGCCGAGGATGCGCCCGGGAGCGCCCGGCGCGGCCTCGGGCGGCGTCCATCCGGCCACGTCCGCCACCGTCAAGGGTGCCCCGATCGACAGCGGCTCGTCGGCATCGGTGGCCTCGGCGTAGTCCAGGTAGGTGGGCAGCACCGGGGCCATGACCACGTCGTGACCGACCGCGGCCGCCTCGAGCCCGAGCCGCTCGGAGCGCCACGGCATGACGACAGTCTCCAGGGGCAGCCCGCCGGCGACGAACGCGTCGTCCCATGCCATCGGCCGGCGGCCCAGGCCGAGCACGATCCGGGCCAGGTCGCCGTTGAGCTGGGCGCGCAGCACCTCCATCCCGCCGCGTTCGGCCGCGAGGGCCCGCACCTCGGCGCAGTCGCGCCACATGGCCAGGTCGGCCTCGTCGCCGCCGATGTGCAGGTACGGGGAGTCGATCATGTCGGCGACCTCCCCGAGCAGCGTCTCGACGATCCGCAGCGCAGCGGGAAGCGGGGAGATCGTCCGCCCGAGCAGGCCCCACCTGGTGGCGACCGCCTGGGGCGGGCAGCCGGGCACGCCCAGCTCGGGGATCGCCGCAAGGAGGGCGCTGGCATGCCCCGGCAGGTCGACCTCGGGGACGATCGTGATCCCGTGGCGGTGGGCGTGGTCGGTGATCTCGCGCAGGTCGGCCCCGGTGTAGTGGCCTCCGTGGGGGGTGCCATCGCCCCGGCCGCCACCGGGGTCGGCCCCGGACGCTGCCTCGCCTCGGGCGCTGTGCCCGATCGCCGTCTCGGGGCGCCACGAGGCAACCTCGACCAGTCGCGGGTGGGCCGCCGAGGGCAACCGCCAGCCCTGGTCGTCGGTGAGGTGCAGGTGCAGGTGGTTCAGGCGGTGCATGGCGGCCAGTTCGATCCACCGCAGGACCTCGGGCACGGGGGCGAAGTGCCGGCTCACGTCGAGCATGAAGCCCCGGTAGGGCCAGGCAGGTGCGTCGTCAAGGGTCAGGACCGGCAGCCGCCAGTCGTCCCGGCGCACCGCCGTTGCCCGCCACGCCTCGGGGGGCAGCAGCTGGCGGATCGTCGTGCACGCCTGCAGGGCGCCACGGCGGTCGGCGGCGGCGAGGGTGATCCCGTCGCGCGCGATGGCCAGGTGGTACGCCTCGGGGCCCAGCGCGGCGTCCCGCGCGGTCCGCAGGTGCAGGGTCGCCGGCCCGCCCGGCTCCCCGTTCGTCAGCGCGGAGCCGGGGAGGGGATCCAGGACCCGAAGGGCAGTGCGGGCCACGTCGGCCCAGGGTCCGTCGACGGTGGGGCTGCGGTCCACCGCCAGCCAGCCCCTGGGGGCGAGCGCGCGGTGCGGCCAGGTCATGGGGTCGGACATGCCCCGATCATCGACCGCGCCGCCGCCGCGTCGCCCACCGGATCGCCGACCTCCGTCAGGACACGCCCCCGGGGCAGCCGCGATCGTGTGGCCATGAGTGATCCGGGAGCCGTGGACCTGTCCGGGCGCGTGGCGCTGGTCACCGGCGGCGGTCGCGGGATCGGGGCCGGGGTCGCCCGCTGGCTGGCCGGCGCCGGCGCGCAGGTGGTCGTCGCCGACGTGGACGGCGCTGCCGCGGAGCTGGTCGCGGGATCGATCGGTGGGGTCGCCGTGGCGTGCGACGTGCGCAGCCGCGCGGACAACGATCGTGCGGTCGGGGTCGCGGTCGACCGGTTCGGCGGCCTGGACGTCGTTGCGCTGAACGCCGGGGTCAGCAGCGGGTTCCCGTTCGCGGCCTTCGACGAGGACCTGTACCACCGGGCCGTCGGGGTCAACCTCGACGGCGTCGTGCTCGGCGTCCAGGCGGCCCTGCCGGCCCTGCGCGCCCGCGGCGGCGGGCGGATCGTCGTGACCGCGAGCCTGGCCGGGCTCGCCCCCGTGCCGCTGGACCCCGTGTACGCGGCGACGAAGGCGGCGGCCGTGCACCTCGTGCGGTCCCTGGGGCCAGTCCTGGCCGAGGACGGGATCGCCATCAACGCGGTGTGCCCGGGGTTCGCCGACACGGCGATCGTCGACCCGGTGCGCGGGTTCCTCGCCGCGAGCGGGATCCCGCTGATGTCGGTCGACGACGTCGTGGCCGCCTTCGCCGCCGCACTCGCCTCGGATGGCGTGGGCGAGGCGTGGTTGCTCCAGCACGGTCACCCCCCACAGCCCTATCGGTTCGGCGGCGTTCCCGCGCCGCTGGTCGATCCCGGACCGGCCGGAGCCTGAGCGGTCGCGCCCGCAGGCCCGGGTGAGCCGGGCCCTCCCGGGCCGGGCGACCTGGGGCCCACCGGGTCTTCGGACCCACGGGCCAACGGTTCCCGGCCGGGCGAGCGCCATGTCCGATTCCTGCCAGTGCGACCCGTCGGCGTGGGGCAGGATGGCCCGCATGGACACCGGGTTGGACCACGAGCGCTGCTACCGCGCAGTGGCCAGCCGGGATGCCCGGTTCGATGGGGCGTTCTACACGGCGGTGCGGACGACCGGCATCTACTGCCGGCCGAGCTGTCCGGCGATGACCCCCAAGCGTGGCAACGTCGCGTTCTTCCGCACTCCCGCGGCGGCCCAGCGGGAGGGCTACCGGGCGTGCCGCCGATGCCGGCCCGATGCGGTGCCGGGCTCGACGGAGTGGAACGTGCGCGAGGACCTCGTGGGTCGGGTGATGCGCCTGATCGCCGATGGCGTCGTCGAGCGCACCGGGGTTGCGGGGCTCGCCTCGGCGCTGGGCTACAGCGAGCGCCACCTGAACCGGCTCGTGACCGACGAGCTGGGCGCGGGCGTGCTCGCGATCGCCCGGACGCAGCGGGCGCACATCGCGCGGACCCTGCTGGAGACCACCGACCTGCCTGCGGCCGAGGTCGCCTGGGCCGCGGGGTTCGGCAGCATCCGGTCCTTCAACGACACCATCTCCGCCGTGTACGGGGAGGCCCCCACACGGCTGCGACGGCGGTCGGGCGCCCGGGGCCGCCAGGTCGGGCCGCGGCCGGGCGGCGACCGGGCTCCGGATCCCGCCGGCACCGCCCCGCACGCCCCCCTGACCGTGCGCCTGGCGACCCGCCAGCCGTACGACGCCGCACCGGTGCTGGCCTTCCTGGGCCAGCGCGCGGTGCCCGGCGTCGAGGGCTGGGACGGCGAGGCCTACCGCCGCTCGATGCGGCTGCCGCACGGGCACGGCACCGTGGCGTGCCGGGCGGGAGGTGACGGCGTGATCGCGGAGTTCCGTCTCGCCGACCTGCGCGACCTGGCCCCGGCGGTGACGCGCGTGCGCCGCATGCTCGACCTGGACGCCGATCCCGTGGCGGTCGCCGAGGTGCTGGGCGCCGACGCGATGCTGGCCCCGCTGGTCGCCGCCCGACCCGGCCTGCGGATCGCGGGCAGCGTCGATCCGCACGAGATCGTCGTGCGGGCGATCGTCGGGCAGCAGGTGAGCGTTGCCGGTGCGCGCACGGTCGTGGGTCGGCTCGTGGCGGCATTCGGCGAGCCGCTGGACGTGGCCGATCCGGATCTGACGCACGTGTTCCCCGCGGCCGAGCGCCTGGCCGACGCGGACCCGGCGGGCCTGTCGATGCCCCGGACCCGGGGAGCCGCACTGGTGGGCGTCTGCCGCGCGCTGGCCGACGGCGACCTGGTCCTCGACGCGGGCGTCGACCGGGCCGGGAGCATGGCCGCGCTGCAGCGGTACCCCGGGATCGGACCGTGGACCGCCGCGTACGTGGCGATGCGCGGGCTCTCGGACCCGGACGTGATGCTCGCCGGGGACCTCGGCGTCCGGCATGCCGTGGCCGCGCTCGGCGGCGACGACCGGGCTCGTGAGATCGAGCGAGCAGCCCACGCGTGGCGGCCGTGGCGCTCGTACGCGGTGGCGCACCTGTGGGCCAGCCTCGACGCTGCGCCGGCCGGGTCCGCGACTCCGAGGACCAACGATTCACCTGCAGCGAGAGCCCGACCCGAGGGAACGAGATGACCATGGCAGCGCGCACGACCGGAGGCACGACGACGCCGACCTTGCGCCGGCGCATCATCGACACCCCGGTGGGGCCCTTGGAGCTGGTATCCGGGCCGGCCGGCCTGCGCGCCGTGCTCTGGCCCGGCGAGGACGGTTCGCGCGTCGGGCGCGCGCTGGACGCCCGCGAGTCGGGAGCCGAGGGTGCCCCGGAAGGAGCCCCCGGAGCCGACCCCACGGGTGCGGCCGCGACCGCGCACCTCGACCGGGCCGAGGCCCAGCTCCAGGAGTACTTCGCCGGAGATCGGCGCGAGTTCGACCTGGACCTCGACCCGGTCGGCACCGACTTCCAGCAGCGGGCCTGGGCTGCGCTCCAGACGATCCCGTACGGGCAGACCATGAGTTACGGACAGCAGGCTGCCAGCTTGGGCGATCCGGGCGCGGCGCGGGCGGTGGGAGCGGCCAACGGCCGCAACCCGCTGTCGATCGTGGTCCCGTGCCACCGGGTGGTCGCCTCCTCGGGGAGCCTGACCGGCTTCGCCGGCGGTCTGGACACCAAGGCGTGGCTGCTCGAGCACGAGCAGCAGGTGCTGGCGGCCGACGGAGCCTGAACCTCGGAATCTTCGCGGCCGTTCTGGTCGAAACGCGCCCGCTCTCCCGGCGGGACAGCCGACTTCGCACCCCAAATGGTTGAACCCGTGGCCTCCGTCGAGGTTCTTTCAACCACTTCATGCGCGAAGTCCCGGACGGCAGTGCCTGAGCAGGCACCTTTCAACCAGAACTCGTGCGACGTCGGGGCCGGCGGGGCGGGTCCGCAGGCGGCGTGCGTGCGACCAGACGCCGCGCGGAGGGCGGGACCCGTGGGCCTGTCGGCTCGGCGGGCGCGGTCGTCCGTGGCGGGACGGGGACTCAGCGGTCGGCAACCCGCCACGCGGTCAACCCGGAGCCCACCAGCGAGCCGACCCCAGCCGAGGCGCACCCGCCGGACGAGCCGCAGGTCCCGCACCCGTCGTCTGCGCAGGCCCCGGCGAACACCAGGACGCGCCGCACGCGCCCGGCCGCGGCCAGCGTGGCCAGTGCGGCTTCCGCGGTGTCGAGATCGGCTCCGGTGCGTCGCGCGACCTCGGCCGCGGATCCGGCCCCGCCGGCCACGGCGGCCAGGACGTCGCCGAGCGAGACCCTCGTCCCCGGGGTCATGTGAGCGCCGCCCCGACCTGGAACACCGCGACGGCCAGCAGCCAGGCCATCGCGAACTGCATCGCCACGCCGACGGCCGTCCAGCGCATGCCGATCTGGCGCCGCTGGGTGGCCAGCGTGGCGACGCACGGGGTGTAGGCGAGCAGGAAGACCAGGAAGGCGGCGGCCGCGGCCTGGGGGTGCCCGCCGGAGCTGGCCACGAAGTCCGCGTAGACCGAGGCCGACAGGTCGGAGCCGGCGGGGTAGGTCTGCGCCCAGGAGGAGATGACCGCCTCCTTCGCCACGAATCCGACCATGAGGGCGCCGATCGCGTGCCACTCCGCGAACCCGGTGGGGGAGAACAGGACGGCCGCCCGGTCGGCGATCCAGGCGTAGAGGCTCTGGTCGATCGGCACGTCCCCGATGGATCCGGTCGACCCCGGACCGGGCACGACGCCCAGCGCCCAGACGACCGTGACGGTCGCGACGATGATCCCGGACGCGGTCTGCAGGAACCCGCGCAGCCGCATCCAGGTGGCTGCCCCGAGCAGCCGCAGCGCCGGCCGCTGGTAGGGCGGGAGGTCCAGGACCAGCGGATCGGACCCCATGGAGCGGATGAGCGTCGAGCGCAGCAGCAGCCCGCCGAGGACCACGAGCGCGATGCTCGTGACGTACATCAGGAACACGACCGTGCCGGCGTTGTCCGGGAAGAACGTGGCGGCGACCATCACGTAGACGGTCAGGCGCGCCGAGCACGAGGTGAACGGGACGAGCAGCGCCGTGAGCAGGCGGTGCCGGGCGTCGGGCAGGACGCGCACGGCTGAGATGGCCGGGACGTTGCAGCCGAACCCGACGATGAGCGGCAGGAACGCCCGCCCGGGCAGCCCGAGGCGCCCCATCAGCCGATCGGTGACCACCGCCGCCCGGGCCATGTAGCCGGAGTCCTCCAGCAGGGCCAGGAGCACGAACATGATCGCCATCAGCGGCAGGAACGTGAGCAGCATGCCGACGCCGGCGATCAGGCCGTCGACGACGAAGCCCTCGACCAGCGTCCCGCCGAGGCCGACTGACCCGAGCACCCCACGGGCGGCGTCGGTCACGGGGCCGGAGAAGAGCGAGTCCAGCAGGTCCTGCAGGGGGGCGGCAACCGTGGTCGTGAGCGCGAAGACGGCCCACATCACGGCCAGGAACAGCACCGGGCCGACGACCGGCGCGGTGACCCACCGGTCCAGCCGGTCGGTCCAGGTCCGGTGCGCCGGGCCGCGCCGGCTCGTGGCCAGCTCGGTGGTCGTCGTCACCCAGGTGAACAGGTGCTCGGCCTGCGCGAGGTCGTCGTCCTCGGTCAGCGCGGCAGCGAGGTCGGCCACGTCGGGGGTCCGGCACGCGGTGCAGTCCGGGGGGCAGGTGGCCTTGCAGGCGCCCGGAAGCGCCGGGGCGAGGGCCAGCGGGTGCGGCGGCGGGCTGGACAGCGCTCCGGCGACTGCGCTCGCCAGGCGGGCGACCTCGCGGCGCCGGGGGTCGATGCGGACCACCGGGACGCCCAGTCGCTCGGCGAGCACCGCCTCGTCGACGTCCACCCCCCGTCGGTCTGCGACGTCCGACATGGTCAGGGCGACCACGGCGGGCACCGGCAGCTGGCGCACGTGCGCGGCCAGGACCAGGGAGCGACCCAGGTGCGCGGCGTCGCAGACCACCACGACGGCGCCCAGGTCGCCCCCGCCGTGCAGCAGCTCCGCGGTGAGGGCCTCGTCGGGCGACATCGGATCGAGGGAGTAGGCGCCGGGGAGGTCCATCAGGGCGACCTCGCCGAACCGCTCGGAAACCCAGCGGCCGGATCCGACCTCGACGGTCGTGCCGGGGTAGTTGCCGACGGCGCGGCCGGACCCGGTGAGCGCGTTGAACAGGGTGGACTTGCCGGAGTTGGGTGCCCCGACGAGCGCCACCACGGGGGAGCCCGCCGCCGCCCGGGTGGGGGCGGGCTCGTGGCAGCTGGCCGAATCGTCCGCCATGTGGATCGCCGCTGCGGGCGAGGGCGTCCGGGGGTCGACCGACTCCCGGACGCCGGCCGGGGTGGGGCGGGGGTCAGCCATGAGCGGTCACCGAGCCGCTCGGGGCGACCTGCACGCAGCGCAGGATCTCGCGGGAGACCGCGATCCGGTCGTCACCGATGCCCAGGATCGCGCCGCCGCCGCTGGTCCGGCTCAGCAGGGTCAGCGTCGCGCCCGGGCGGATCCCCAGCTCTGCCAGCCGCCGGGTCACCGCTGTGGTCGCAGCCCTGCTCGACTCCACCATCAGGGTGGGCCCAACGGGGGCTCGGTCCAGCAGCATGCGCAGAGGATAGCCCATAGTAAGGCTTGCCTAACTCATGGCCCGTTCCCGCTCGGCCCGACGCCGCGCGACTCAGGCCGGGTTGTCTCCGGTGGACCGGATCAGTGCCGCCGCCTCGGCGCCGCTGAGCCCGGAGGCTTGCAGCAGGTCGGAGCTGGACAGCCGCACCTGGGCGACGATCGGACCGGTGAACAGCCCCGGCCGGCCGTGCTCCGCCGACTCGTCCGTCGCGCCGACCGTGCTGGCGACGGCACCGAGCAGGTCCTGGTGGACCTGCTCGACGGCGGCATCTCCCGCCAACAGGCTCCCGAGGCCGGCCGCGCCCGAAGCCAGGTGGTCCAGCGCCTCGGGGATCCCGTCGGGCACGTGCTCGCCGCGATCGAGGGCCAGCGCGGCCTGCCGGGCCAGCACACGCAGGTTCCGCAGGGCGTTGTCGAGGTGGACGCCGGCCAGGGCGTAGGAGGCGAGCAGCGTGCGCTGGCCCCAGTACCAGGGCGCCAGCCGCACCGACTCCCGGGTCGCGTCCAACCCCGCGTGGAAGCCCTCGAGCACCGGCGTGGTCGCCCGAAGGCGCACGAGCGCCGCGTCGGCGGCCTCGCCATCGCGAGCGCGCAGCGCCCGGGCGACCTCGGCGTACCCGTCCGAGAGGGCTGCGAGGACCGGCTGCGTGGCGCGTCGGGCATGCCGGCCGGGATCGACCGGCATGAGCAGCGCGGAGACGGCCAGACCGATCCCGCCGCCGATCAGGGCGTCCACGAAGCGCCCGGTGTTCCACGGCTGGGCGTCGGTCGGCGGGGTGAGCGTCGCGATCAGGATCGCGGCCGAGGAGCTCTGCATGATCAGGATCGGGCCGCCGCCGACCAGCAGCGCGCCCGCCAGGGCCAGCGCCACGACGAGCCCGACCTGCCAGGCGCCGGTGCCGATCCGGGCGATGAGCAGGTCGGCGAACAGGATGCCCAGGGCGTTGCCGACCAGCAGCTCGGCCGCCCGGCGCAGCCGGTGGGCAAGGGAGATCGCCACCGTCGCGATCGCGGCGATCGGGGCGAAGAAGGGGGTCTCGTGGCCGATGGCCTGCGCAGCGGCATACGCCAGGGACGCGGCGACCGTCGCCTGCAGGATCACCCGCCAGGATCGCCGGGCCTCGAGCACGCCGTCCCGGGCGCGCGCGGCCGTGGTGGATCCTGCCCGGGAGAGCCGGGACGGCAGCGGAGCGCCGGCGGTCTGCATGACCGCGACCCTAGTTGCGACCGGCCGTCGCGGCGGAGGTTCACTGCGCCACCGCCGGGGGGACCGGGCGGTGCCGGAGGTGGCGAATGGGCGCCTGACCGCAGTGGTCCGGCGCCCATTCGGCGTTCAGGTGTGCGTCAGCGGCAGGTGCACCGGCGTGAGGCGGGCACGCTGGCCAGCACCTGGTCGACGTGCCGGCCGCAGCCGGAGTAGGTGACGTTTCCGCAGGAACGGCAGATGGCGGGGCTGCACATGGGGGTCTCCTTCGAGGTCTGGTGCAGGAACTATACCCAGGGGGGTATCGGTGGCGCAAGCCGGCCTTCGCGTGTCGGGCGCCCGGGAAGCCGCCCACACGTCCGTCGCGGACCCCGGCATCTGCGACAATCGTCGGCATCGCGCCGCCACGGCGCACGGCCCCCGTAGCTCAGGGGATAGAGCGATGGTTTCCTAAACCACAGGCCGCAGGTTCGAATCCTCCCACTTTCCAGCACGAATCCGGCGCATGGGCGGATTCCGTGCCCGCTATGTGCCCAATCCGTCGCCGTTTCCAGCCCGCCGCGTGGCCTCGCTCAGCCGCCGACCGCCCGGCCCAGGGACTCGATGAACGCGCGCAGGTGTCCCCACGGCTCCGTGCTGGGCCGTCGCGAGGGGTCAGCCGCCCACCCCGGCAGGAGCGGCGGGGGATCGTCACTCAGCATCAGCCGCAGCCGCTGGCCGCGCGGCGACCACCGCCCCTCCACGTGGGCCAGCAGCGCGCGGGCGATGGCCTGCTGGCCGACCGCTCCCCCGGAGTCGTCCACCGCGCGGGCACAGGCCCGGCACAGGTGTCCCTCGACCCGCTCGCGATCCGTGCGCATCCCGCCCAGCGACGTGCGATTGGTCACGGCGGGCGTCCACACGCCCAGCGGGGCCGGGGCCGGGGCCGCCAGCCGCATCGACATCGCGCTCACCGGCTGGCTGCCCACGCCGCACAGCAGGCAGGCCGACCCATCGGGAGGGCGCACGGCCACGTCCGGCTCGCGGCGGGCCAACTGGTCGCGCAGGTGATCCTTGAAGGCCCGGCGCAGCGCGGTGCGGGTCGTCGTGCCCACGTGCGCCCACGGCCACGGCGAGACCTTCCCGTGCCGTTCGGGCGCGTCCAGCGGGCACTCGAACCGCACCTGATGGGAGGGCCGGTGCATCCTCGCGAGCAGCAGCGCGAGGTCGGCGGTGGGCGGGCGCTGGCCGATGATCGCCAGCCCGTAGAGCACGCTGGCCACCCGCTCGCCCGCGATGTTGCCCAGCCGCGCCGTCAGCGCAGGGGCGCTCTCGACGTACTCCCTCGCCTGCTCCTCGATGGCCGCGCACTCCGGGCACTGGCCGTACCGGGGCCGTTCGGCGTTGAACCTCTGCCAGTCCACCTCACCGGGCCGTGGCCGCTCGCGCCGCTCGTCGGGGCGGGGCGGGGCGGGGTCCACGACGGCCACGCCGCACGCGCTACAGGGCAGCATCCCGGCCGGGCAGGGGTCGTCGCCCACGAGGGCGCGCGCCCGGTCGGCCTCCTCGTCGGTCATGGGCCGCTCCGGGCAGACGCGGGTCGGGGACGGGTCAGTCGTCACGCTCATAGCTTCGATCTCCTCGATCAGTCCTCGGACGGGGGCAGTCGGTACTGGGCCGGGCCGTCGCTGTAGAGCCGCAGGTGGCTCAACTCCTGCGGGGTGAGGTCCTTCTCCAGCGCCGGTAGCGGGGTGGCCGATCCACGCCCTCCACGACGACGCGGGGCGGTCGCCTCTTGGGCGGTGGCGGTGGGGGCGGTGGCGGTGGGGCGGACGCGGGCGAGGCCAGCCAGTGCTCACGCATCCCCGGCGAGGCGGGTTCACGAGACAAGGCGTCCACCTCCACCGATCCGCGCCCCGCACAGGCCACGGGCGGCGTTAGCCCGGCACGGTGTCCGAGGGGACGGTCCAGCATGGCTCCCCTGCGGGGGCGTGACGAGGGCACGGCAGGGACAGGGCCAGGAGCCACGCACTGCCGTCGCAGGGCTCGGGCGGGTGGCTGCGGGCCTCTCGCCGCGCCACGGTCTGCCGGGCGCGCTGGCGGCGGCGTGCGGCCTTCTCGGCCTCGGATTTGGGCATCGGTCGCCTCCCCCTCGGGGGTGGGTGCCCGGCCCAATGCGCCAGCGGCTCAGAACGTGTGCGGGTGACGCTACGCGGCAACTCACGAGGTGGCAAGGGTGGGGCGCACCACCGTACTACACCGCTGAATGCGTTGAGCGATACAGCGGGCATCGTCGCAGGTCAGGGGCCGGTTTCATGTGGCACAGCGAGCGCTACAATGGTCACGCATACCCCGGTGGGGTATCGAGGAAGGGAGAGACCATGAGCGCCGACGCGCCGACCATGCCACCCGCCGAGCCCACCCCTCGCGAGCGCGAGCGCGACACGCGCAAGCCCGCCCCAAGGTGCCCCCCGCTGAGCCGCGGACGATGACCCTCGTGGCGTCCACGACCCGCTACGTGTTCGAGCCGGGCACGGCTCGGCTGCGGGACCGGCGCACCGGCCTCGTCGTCGGCCCCCGGAGGCAGTGGGTCTGACCTGCCCTATCCGTATCCGTTGCCTAGGGAATCTATCCGTTCCGTTCGGGCAGGGCGGGGGGAGAGAACGAAGTTCTCTCTCCCCCACCCATGCCCTCTGGCCACGTCAATACACGTGCCCCTGACTCATCCGTTCGGGCAGGGCGGGTCCTACTCCTCGTCAGGGGTGATGTTGAACAGCCGGGCGAACGTGAGGAAGGACCGCAGCCCCGGGCCGGGGGACAGGCCCTTGCGACTCGGGTGGACCAGCACCTCGTTGGTGACCATCTTCTTGGTGAGGGCGGAGAACGGGGCGGCGCTGTAGCCCAGCGAGTTCCTGGCCGCCTCCACGGAACGGGCGGGGGTTCTCGGCCACCCACGTCGCGATGTGCACGGCCTTGGGCAACTCGTCGACGGTGAAGTCGTCATCCGCGACTCGTGACAGGTCCACGCCCACCACATTCTTGTCGGCCTCCGACAGCCTCATCTCCGTCCCGCCACCGAAGGCACCGTCCAGCACCGGCTCGCCCTCGTTGAACCACCCACGCCGTTCCTTCGCGACAGGTCACCCGGAACCCGCCCTCCCTGTCGCGGGTCGGCTTGGCCCCGAAGCGTCGCCACCGACCACAGCCCCTCGGCCGCGAAGCCCTCGCGCCCCGACCCCAGCGGGGTCGGTGGCGTGCTCGGGGTTCACGCCCTTGGGCAGGTGGTCGATCCCCACCACGACCTGCGGCCACTGGGTCTTGAGCCACATCAGGACATCGAGGATGAACGTGCCCACCCCGTTGCCTCCGCTCGCGTTGTCGTCCAGCCCATAGGCAGCCACACCCATCCCCACGGAATCGAGCACGGTGAGGGTGGGGCCTTGTCCCAGAGCGTCGAACCGCCTGATCAACTGCTCCCGACCATCGTCGGTCAGCGGCCCGGGCGGGTTGACGTAGACGATCCGGGCGACCTGCTCCCTCGTGGCTCCGAGCACGTACAGGCGGCGGAAGAAGTCGTCGTAGGTGTCCTCGTAGTCGATGAACAGCCCGACGTTGCCCTTCCTGACCTCTTGGAGCAGTGCCGTGCAGCACAGCCACGTCTTGAGCACGGCCTTCGCCCCGAACAGGGAGTGGTACCCCGGCGCGAACACGTGCCGATCCGGGAAGGTCGAGAACCTCAGCACTGACGGCTCAGGCTCCGGCTTGGACGGTTCGAAGTCCTCACCCGTCCTGCCGAACCACTGCACGGCTTGGGGCAGGTGGCGGGCGCGGGCTCGGACCTCGTTGGAGATGTCCCGCAGCGTGTCCTGACGGACTCGATCAAGGATCTCCTTGGCCGTGATCCTGACCTGCATGGGTCGCCCGTTCGCGACGGGCACCTCCACGAGGGTGTCCCCGCCCCGGTAGCGCTGCACCACGTGCTCCCACATCCGCTCTGGCGTCCGCTCCGTGTAGGGCACCCGGCACCGGCTCCACGCCGCGTGCAGCCGTGGCAGCGCCTCGGCCTCGGTGAGGCCCTTGCCCTCAAGCGAGCAGGCGTAGCGGAACAGCACGTCTCCGCGCTGGCCCTCCTCGATGACCTCCGGCAGCGTGGTGCCGGGCGTGGCCTCGCCCACGACCGTGGTGGTCGCCTCGGCCTCGGTCAGCCGGTCCCGCAGGTCGTCGGGCAGTGGGACGGGCGGGCTGCCCTCCTCCACCGCGTAGACGGTGCCCGAGGGGTGCCTGGACCCCACGCCGACCACGTAGCCGCCGTCCGCGCGCACGTCCACGCCGGGCGCGACGCGCACGCCGTTGCGGATCACCGCGTCCCGGGGAGCGAGGAAGTAGAAGTGGCGTCCCTTGCCGGTGCGCACCGTGTAGGTCATCGGCGTGTAGCCCAGCCACGCGGCCACGGCTCCAAGCTCGTCCTCGTCGATGACCACCAGCCCTGACCTGCCACAGTCGACGCCGAACCCCGCGCCGCTCGGCCAGCGCCCGGTCCACTCGTCCCACGGCGCGGACTCCGACCGCCACCGGACCAGCGGGGTCTTCCCGCCCGGCTCCACGGGGAACACGAACAGGTCGTCGCGCCAGTCCGCCTCCCACCGCTGGGCGCTCACTGGTCGGCTCCGGCGCGCTTCTCCAGCACGAGGTCGATCCCGTCCGGCCCCTCCCATTGGGAGTGGTGAACCTCCGCAAAGCCGGGCAGGTCGGGCAGGGCGTCGCCCGGGGCGAGAAGGCGGTACGCGGCGTTCTCCGGCCCCCACCGGAACCCCGGCCCCTTCGCGAACTCATCGAGGACCTGATTCGTCCCCCACGTATCCGCGAGGAGCGTCGGGTAGAAGGCACCGCCGCGCTGCCACGGGCCGTACTCCTCGCTCAGACGCATCCGCTGCGGGACCTGACCGTCGTCGTAGCAGGCCCACCTCTGCGTGACCGTGCGGCTCTTGACGCGCCGCCACCCGACGACGGGGAGGACGCTGAACCAGCGGTTCTCGGGCAGGTCGTCGTCCACGACCATCAGCACCCGCCAGCCGTCGCGGGGCTCGATCACGAGCCGCCCGTAGGACTTGTGCTCGCGATCCGTCGTCGTCTCCGTGCGGGCCACGACGCGCGCGGACTGCCTCTCGACCCAGCCATCAAGGGCGTGGGCCTGGCTCTTGGCGCTGTCAGTGCTGTCTGTCATGCTGGTGCTGCCTCCTTGTGGGTGGTTGTTCATGGACTTGCCTTCCTGTGGGTCGGTCGTTCGTGGGTGGTCGGTCATGGGGTGGTGCTCCTCTCTCTCTGGGTTCGTGCGTTGTCAATCGGTTGAGGTCGCGCGGGCCGGGCAGGCGGGGTGTCCCGACCGGGATGCCCCGCCTCTGCCATGCTTGGGGCACGGCCCCGGGGACGACGACCACTCCTCTCCGGGGTCGTCTCATGCCCTCACCTGCGCCTCCAGCAGTGCGAGCGCCGCCTCCATCTCGGCGCGAATCGCCTCGGCGGACGGCAGCGGGGGCTTGGGCGGGGGCAGCGGGTCGCCGGTGCGCAGCCATCGCGCGTAGTGGTTCCTGCACCAGCCACGCGCCCGGTGCGGCCTGTCGCAGCCCTCGATGGTGCAGAGGCGGGCCATCACAGGGCCTGCGTCCGGGCAGCGAGGTCGAGGTCGTTCTCGGCCTCGGCGGCATCCCACGGGTTCCACTCGGCGTTGGTGCAGCCCTCGCAGTCCTCGGGGTCGGGGTCGGCGCTCATCGCTGGCCCATCCGGCACGGCTGGGGGTGGGTGGCGTTGCAGTGGCGATAGCAGAGCCCGCACCCGGCGTAGGCCTCGTCCTCGCAGCCCGGCAGGCGGCAGGTGCTCACTGCTCGGCCCGGCTCGGCTCGGCCTCGACGACGCGAACGATCTTGGCGTTCGGCCCGAAGGCGGTCATAGGGGTGCGCACGGTGGGCACGGTGCGGATCATCGACTCGACCTCGTTGAGGTCCACTCGGATGCCGCGCTGGTTGGGCAGCATGAAGCCGGTGATGAGGCCTCGGCTGATCCAATTTCTGATGGTTCTGTCGGTCACGCCGAAATGGGCGGCGGCGGCCTGCTGGCTTGCGTACTTGCGCATGGCGAACTCCTGGGTTTCAGGTGGGTTCGCACGCCCGCTTTGGTCTCGTCACGGCACGCTGGGTCGGTTTGCGGCCTCGCGTGCCGCCTGACGCCCTACGTTCTACCGGGGACCCTCACTGGGGAGGTGTCCCACGCTCGCCTCGTGCTAGTTCCAGTATACCGGAATTGCCGGGACCACGGAATGCCCCTAAACGGCCCGATACGGCCCGCTGAGCGCCATTCCGAGCGGACCCGGTGCCGAGCATGTCCGAGCGCCCAGCGGGCCGCATAGCGCCGTTTACGGGCATTCCTCGATTCCAATTCAGAGGTCGAGAATGCGCACGTGCTCATCAATCGCGGCGGCGATCTGCCGGTCCCGCTGTGCGGTCGCGTGCTGGTAGCGCAGGGCGGCTGCCGGGGTCGAGTGGCCGAGCCTGTGCATCACCTCGATAAGGCTGGCACCGTTCTGGGTGGCCAACGTCCCGGCAGCGTGGCGCAGGTCGTGGAAGCGCAGGTCATCGCGCCCCAGCGCCTCGGTCGTCGCGGCGCGGAACATCTTCAGGAGGCTCGTCTCCGCGAGGTGCCGCGTGGGGTCGCTGGCGGTGGCGAACAGCAGCCCGTCGTCACCGGGGCTGCTGTGCTCCAGCAGGTGACGGCGCACGAGGGGCATCAGACTGGCCGGGATCACCACGTCGCGCGTCCCCGCCTCGCTCTTCGGTGGCTTCACGCGGTTCTCCCCGTGGACCCTGACCACTGCGCGGCGCACCATCACCACGCCCGCCTCGGTGTCGAGGTCCTTGCGTCGCAGTTCGGCCACCTCGCCGTAGCGCAGCCCGCACAGCCCGGCCAGCAGCACCGCGAGCCGGTACCGAGCGGGCATCGCGGTGGCAATCGCGGCGACCTCTGCGGCGGTCGGCGGGTTCACCGGCCTCGCCCTGCGGGTGCGGCCAGCGCCTCGGATCGTGGCGGGGTTGGCGGGCAGGTGGCCGTCGAGGACAGCCGTCGCGAGGATCGAGCGCAACAGCGCGTAGGCGTGGGCACGCATCGTCGGCTTGCTCTCGTCCAGCCCGTCGTACCAGTCGGCCACCTGCTCGCGGGTGATCCGGTGCACCGACTGGCGTCCGAACGTGGGCTCGATGTGATTGGTGAGCAACTTGCGGTACTCCACGAGGGTCCGGTCGGCCAGCGGGCGGCCCCGGACCCGCCGCTTGGTCAGCCACTCGGCGGCGTAGGCGTCGAAGCGGACGGCCATCGAGGAGGCCAGCGACTTGTCGGTCCACTTCCCCCGGCTGATGTCGGCCACCTGCTGCGCCAGCCAGGTCGAGGCGTCGCGCTTGGTGAGGAACGTGCTGGGGGCGTTCACCCGCTCCCCGTCCGGTGTCGTGATCCTCGCCTGCCACCGCCCCGAGGGGAAGCTCGGATGGTCCCCGTGGCTGCTCTGCCCATGCCGCTGTCCTACCTTTCCGCGTGCCCACTATTGGCCCAATTCTACCCTCCCTCGCTTCCGCTCGATTCCGAATATCGGGGGCATTCCGTGCTGGCGCGGGCACTATTGCGCACGGAATGCGACATATTCGAATCCTGCCGGGGGCACATGGTGCGAGGGACCTCCTGGTCCCTCGCGGCGTGTGCGACCTGATGCAGGGTTCGAGGAGGAGGCCCCCGGGGCCGACGGTTCCTGCCGGGGGCACATGGTGCGAGGGACCTCCTGGTCCCTCGCGGCGTGTGCGACCTGATGCAGGGTTCGAGGAGGAGGCCCCCGGGGCCGACGGTTCCTGCCGGGGGCACCACTGCCAGGGCGCGTTCGGCCCACGCATACGTCGGTTCCACCCGCCGGGTCCGCGGTTCTGACCGTTCGGCAGCCATTCGCGGACCTTCGTCACGTGGCGCGGCCGGTGCTTGGGCGGAAGAATCCGACCATGCCCGCAACCCAGAACGCCGCCATCAACCTGCGCCTCGCCCAGCTGGGCCTGCCCATGCCCGCCGGCTTCGAGCAGACCGAGGCAGCCCGGCTCGCTGGGCCGATCCTGGCGCGCGAGCGTGAGCTGTCCCGCCGCCTGTCCGACCGGCTGTGCGCCGCCGACGGGCGCATCCAGGCATTCCTCGACGACTACCTCGCGGAGACCGGTGAGCAGCCCAAGCTGCCCCGCCGCACGCTGGTGCTGGACGAGCCGGGGCTGGCCCGCGAGCTGTCGCTGCCCTTCGACGCCGACACGTTCACCTCGCCACTGCTCAGCAGCTACCGCCTGGCCAACGGGGTGCTGCACAACCCGGCCAACGACCGGCGCACGACCGCAGGCGTGTTCCACATCGCCGAGGGCGGACTGCCGATCCCGGACGACAAGATCTCGGTGCCGAAGGTCGCCTTCGCGCGCCTGCTGGCGCGTGCGTTCGATCCGCCCGAGGTGGACATGGTCCTGCCGTACACGGCCAACCAGCCGGAGCCCGCCGCCTGCTTCGTGTCGCTCCAGCTGCGCCCGCTCGTGGCCCCGCAGGTCCCCGGCTTCGTGCGCGAGAAGCGGATGGAGACCCGCTTCATCGTGCCCGGCGGACTGGTCGCCAACCTGGACTTCGTGGAGGGGATCTTCGGCAACGGCGGCGACCCGTACCTTCCCGAGAACGATGCCTCGCTGGCGCCCGGCGACCTGGACGGGTCACACCGGCTGCGTCATCCTCGCCCCGCACCTGACCCGCGTGACGAAGAAGGAGCTCGGCCTGCCGCACGTGAGCGAGGCCACCGAGCTCCAGCGCCGCGACGGGGTCTGCTGGGAGGCCGAGGACGAGCTCTACAACGACGGTCGGGCGTTCAAGATCTGCGCCCGCGACGGGCGCGGCGTGATCGTGACCGTCATCGCCGACAACTACTTCGGGTACTGCAAGAAGGAGGTCAAGACCCAGATCTCCTACTCCGCCAACCTGTTCGGCAACGCCGAGGAGGAGCATGCCGGCGGGGCGCTGGTCTTCGCCAGCTACAACCTCGGCCAGGAGTTCACCGAGGAGGACACCGGCGCCGAGTACCAGCTCGCCGAGGTCGTCGCCCGCGATCCCGAGCGCTTCGCGCTGCAGCCCGAGGGCCACGCGCTGGACCGCGAGCAGCCGCACATCGTCCTGGTCCCCGGGGGTGCCCGCTACTCGATGCGGGCCGCGACCGTGTCCTGGGCCGGGCCCGGCGGGGAGCCGTCCTCGATCCCGCTGCGCGCGGACCGCGTCTACCTGACGCCCAACGGCTACCGCGTCAGCATGATGCAGCAGTCCTACGACCGGACGGCGTGGTGCCTGGTCGGCACCGTGCCCACCTCCACCTCCTGCCACAAGCCCGCGACCGTCTCCGGGGGTGGCAAGTCCGAGATCTCCAAGGCGATCACCGACGCGTTCATCTTCGGCTCGGCGTTCGTGGCCGACTTCGACGCCGACATGGACGCGGTCGCCGACATCCTCGCCCGGGACCTCGCCGACCGGTTCCGCGATCCGGCCCGCAACGGAACGGACCATCGCGCGATCCTGTCCGAGGAGCGCTCCATCGGCTCGGTCATCAAGCTGCTCACGCCGTCCGCGGCGGACTACTCCGACGAGTACAACGCCTGGCTCGACGGGATCCCGGCCCACGTCAAGGAGCTGGTCTACGTCGTCAAGCGCTCCTACCGTGCCGAGTGGGGGGATGACTGGCGCAGCCACTTCAGCGTCGCGATGATCGACGGGCGGCCGGGCAACTCGCTGCGCCTCGACGGCCAGAAGCTGACCGTCAACATGCTCCGGGTCGGCTTCAACACGGACGGCTCCTGGCGCCTGTTCAGCCTGCGCCACGACTTCGCCCCGGCCGTCAAGGTGCAGACCCAGGACGACATCACCGCCACGACGGTGGTCCCCGGCGCGCTGCTGGGGCTCGATCCGGAGCGTTCCTACAAGCTCGTCGAGAACTGCGAGAACCTGCTGTTCCAGCGGCCCGACGACGCCATCCACCGCGGGTACGACAAGCAGGCCGAGCGCGACATCGCCTCGCCCGGGACCTTCCTGTCGAACTTCCAGCCCCTGACCCGGCCCGACGTGATCGGGATGCGCGACGATGCGGTGGCGTTCAGCGCGTTCACCGAGCCGATGGCCGACCTGCTCAGCGGCTTCGCCGACGCCGCCGAGGGCGAGGGCCCCGAGTACGTCGTCAGCTCGGCCAACCCCCGGATCGTCGACGGCAAGCCCTCGAAGAACCCCCGCTACCTGCAGCCGCGACCCGACCGGGCGAATGCCGCGGCGACCGCCGTGGCCGACCTGTCCGCCCGCCTGGTGCGCCACCTCGGCGCCGACGAGCCGCTGGTCCTGCCGGTCGACGTGGTCGCGGCCGGGCGGCGCAACAACCCGCCGGACGGCGCGATCCCGCCGCTGTGCTCGTTCAACCCGCTGCACTACATGGAGCTGCCCGAGCTGTTCATGGAGTTCATCTCCTCCATGACCGGCAAGTCGCCCTCCACCACGGGGGCCGGCTCCGAGGGCGCGCTGACCAAGGGCCCGTTCAACGCGATGCCGGCCATCATCGACCTGAACAGCTCCCTGCTGGCCTACGCGCTGACCGGCTCCGACGGCTGGCTGTCCGCAGCCGGGTACGTGGGCCCGCACGGCCGCGTCGACCACGACGTCTCCATGCTCATCCCCGAGCTGTTCTCCCGGATGTCCCCGGCCGAGCGCGACGCGCGCGCACTCATCGCCGAGGGCTCGCTGGAGCGGCTCGAGGACTTCGAGCACGAGGGCGCCGTCGTGGCCGCCAGCCGTCTCGGGTACCGGATCACCGACAAGTTCGCGACGAAGTACTTCGGGCGGATCTTCCTGAACCCGCATGTCGTGCTGACCCCCGAGCTGCTGCGCCCGGAGCTGCAGGACGTCGGGACCTTCGCCGAGTCGATGGCCACGATCGTGATGACCCACGAGCGGGTCGCCCGTGCCTACATCGAGGACGGGACGATCGCCCTGGCGGTGCCGCCGCTGCGGGCGCTGCTGCAGATCATGGCCGACGGCGTCAGCGCCGAGGGCTGGACGCTGCACTCACCGGAGTTCCGGGAGATGTTCACCCGTGCGGCGGTGCTGGCCTCGGACTGGTACGCCGAGCGCCTCGACGCCAAGCAGGCGGCCGCCAGCGCGCGGGCCTTCGCCGGGCTGGCGGCGATCGAGAAGTTCGTGTCCACGCCCGGGAACGACGAGCCGGTCGCCCGGCTGGGCATGCCCGAGCGCGTCGCCGCGGCGAAGGCGGAGGGCAGCCGCGTCTCCAGCCTGGCCTACCGGGAGAGGCTCATCGGGACCACCGGCCGCACCCCCCTGTGACCTGCCGGCGCCCCTGGTGATCCGGGTCGGCCGCGGGCGGGAACGGCCTTCCCGTCGACTCCGGTGACATGCTGGGGCAGAGCACGGCACGATCCGCCCAGACCCAGGAGAGACGCATGTCGACCCCCACCACGGCACCGACGCCCGCTGGCCCGACCGGCAGGGCGTGGTTCAACGAGTCCGTCGAGCAGGTGGTCGCCGCGCACGCGACGAACGCGGAGACGGGCCTGACCTCGGCGGAGGCCGCCGCGCGGTTGGCCTCCCATGGGCCGAACGTGATCGCGGCGGAGCCGCAGCCGTCCGTCTGGGCCGTGGCCCTGGTCCAGCTCAAGGACTCGATGAACCTGATGCTGGTGGCGGTGAGCGTGGTCAGCATGGTCATCCAGGAGTGGTCGACCGCCCTGCTGGTGGGGGCCCTGGTCGTGCTCAACGTCGTCCTGGGCACGCAGCAGGAGATGAAGGCCCGAGCCAGCGTGGACGCCCTGGCCAAGATGGCCACGCCGCAGGCCAAGGTCGTGCGCGACGGAACGCTGCTGCAGGTCCCGGCGACGGAACTGGTGCCCGGGGACCTGGTCAGCCTCGAGTCCGGGGACATCGTCCCCGCCGACGGCCGGCTCGTGCGCTCGGCCACCCTCGAGACGCAGGAGGCGGCGCTGACCGGGGAGAGCGCCCCGATCAGCAAGGACCCGGGAACCATCGACAGTGCCGAGGTCCCCCTCGGCGACCGGACCAACATGCTGTTCCAGAACACCTCGGTCACCCGGGGCACCGCAGCCATGGTCGTCACCGAGACCGGCATGGACACCCAGATGGGTCAGATCGCCTCGATGCTCTCGGCGGTCGCGCCCAGCCGGTCGCCGCTGCAGCAGGAGCTCGACTCGCTGACGAAGGTCCTGGGCGCCATCGCGTGGGGGGCGGTCGCGGTCATCGTCATCATCGGCCTGGTCCGGGGCCAGGAGCTCCAGGCCGTGCTGCTGCTCGGCGTCGCGATGGCGATCTCGGCGATCCCGACGGGCCTGCCGACGTTCGTCCAGGCGATGCTGGCCTTCGGCGCCAAGGAGCTCGCCGCGAACAAGGCCATCGTCAAGAACCTGACCGACGTCGAGACGCTCGGGGCGACCAGCGCGATCAACTCCGACAAGACCGGGACCCTGACCATGAACGAGATGATGGTCAGGACGATGTACATGCGCGGCCACTGGTACCACGTGGCGGGCGAGGGGTACTCCAAGGCCGGCGCGATCCGCGCCGCCGTGGGCGATTCGTCGCCGGACTTCACGGCCCTGGCCTACGGGTTGACGCTGTGCAGCGACGCGACGGTGTCCGACTCCGGCGACGTGATCGGGGATCCGACCGAGGCGGCGCTCGTCGTGCTGGCGGCCAAGATCGGGGTGGATGCCGAGGAGAGCCGGCGGGCCTACCCCCGGGTGGCCGAGGTGCCGTTCGACTCGGCCTACAAGTTCATGGCGACGTTCCACCACGTGGCCCCGCCCAGGGCCGGCCGTCGGCTGGTCGAGGTGGTCAAGGGCGGACCCGACGTGCTGCTCAAGCGGTGCACGATGATGAGCACCGACGCAGGCCCCGTACCGATTGACGTGGAGGCCGTCATGGCCGCCAACCGGGAGATGTCCGAGAAGGGCCTGCGGGTCCTGGCCTTCGCGGTGCGCGACGTGACCGGCCAGGAGCAGGCGGTCGTGGCCGACCCGATGTCGTTCGTCGGCGAGCTGCAGTTCGTGGGCCTGGTGGGGATCATCGACCCGCTGCGGCCGTCGGCCGTCGAGGCCGTGCGGATCGCGCGTGAGGCCGGTATCGAGGTCCGCATGATCACCGGTGACCACGCCATCACCGCGTCCGCGATCGGTGCCGAGCTCGGCCTGGCCCCCGGCGCGATGAGCGGCTCGCAGGTCGCGGCGATGAGCGACGACGAGCTCCTGGCAGCCCTTCCCGACGTCCACGTGTTCGGCCGGGTCACGCCCCAGGACAAGCTTCGGCTGTGCCACCTCATGCAGGTGCGCGGGGACATCGTCGCGATGACCGGCGACGCGGTCAACGACGCGGCGGCACTCAAGCAGGCCGACATCGGCGTGGCCATGGGGTCGGGCAGCGAGGTGACCAAGCAGGCCGGCAAGATGATCCTCACCGACGACAACTTCGGCACGCTTGTCACGGCGGTCCGGCTGGGGCGCAACACGTACGACACGATCAGCAGCTACGTGCGCTTCCAGATGAGCCAGCTTCTGTCCCTGGTCCTGCTGTTCCTCACCGCGAGCATCTTCGCGATCAACGACGGGGTGGCCCTCACGCCCCTGATGGTGCTGTTCCTCAACTTCTTCATCGTGCTGTTCCCGGTCATCGTGATCATGCACGAGCCCCCCAGCGAGGGGACCATGCGCAAGCCGCCGCGGGATCCGCGCCTCAAGCTGGCCAACCCGGCGTCGGTCCGGGAGTGGATCATCTACGGCTCCGCGCTCTTCCTCGCAACCCTGGTCGTGCTGCTGTTCGGCCCCGGGGAGCTCAACGGCGAGGAGCCCAGCGTCCCGATGACGATGGCCTTCGTCGTCATGGCGTTCGGCACCATCGTCAGCGGCCTGGCCCTGCGCCGCGACCCCGAGTCGGGCCTGGTCGACCCCATCCTGGCTGCGGTGAGGACCCTGTCCATCCCGGTCCTGATCACCGTGGTCGCCGTCGAGTCGACGTTCATGCAGAGGCTGCTGTCCACCACGTCCCTGACCGGCGGGCAGTGGGTCGCCTGCATCGGCCTGTCCCTGGCGGTGCTGGCCGTCATCGAGCTGACCAAGGTCGTGCGTCGGCGCTCCCGGGCGACCACGCAGGTCCTCGAACCCCGCCATGTGGTGGCCCCGGACCGGGCAGTCGTACGCTCCGCATCGTGAGCACCGCGACCGTCGATCCGCAGGCCGACCTCCGCGACCACCTCGAGGTCGCCCTCGCCGGTGATCCCCAGGCGGTGGACGTGCTGGCCCGCTGGGACAGGTGGGGGCCGGACCTGCTGACCGCCCTGGCGCAGATGTATCCGCAGCCCGGGGTCGGGCAGCGAGTGGTGGACCTGATCGTGGCGGCCCACGGCAGGCGCCCGGCGGTCCTGCGCGATCGGGATCGGACCCGGCTGCTGGGCCAGGACTGGTTCCAGCGGCCCGACGCAGTGGGGTACGCCTGCTACGCCGACCGGTTCGCCGGCACGCTGGCTGGGGTTGCCGAGCGTGTCGACCACCTGGCTGAGCTCGGTGTCACCTACCTGCACCTCATGCCGCTGCTGGCCCCGCGGCCGGGGGAGAACGACGGCGGCTACGCGGTGATGGACTACGGCCGGGTCCGTGAGGACCTGGGCACCATGGCCGACCTGGCGGCGCTGGCGGCCGCGCTGCACGAGCGCGGCATGTCGCTGACCCTGGACCTGGTCCTCAACCACGTGGCCGCGGAGCACGCCTGGGCGGTGAAGGCCCGGGCGGGGGACCCGACCTACCGGGACTACTTCCACGTGTTCGGCGACCGGACGATGCCCGACGCGTACGAGGCCACCCTGCCGGAGGTGTTCCCCGACTTCGCCCCGGGCAGCTTCAGCTGGGACCAGGAGCTGAACGGGTGGGTCTGGACCACGTTCAACTCGTGGCAGTGGGACGTCAACTGGACCAACCCGGACGTGCTCTGCGAGTACCTGGCGATCATCCTCGACCTGGCCAACCGGGGCGTGGACTGCCTGCGGCTGGACGCCATCGCGTTCATCTGGAAGCGGATGGGCACCGACTGCCAGAACCAACCCGAGGTGCACGCGATCACGCAGGTCCTGAGGGCCGCCGCCCGGATCGCCACCCCGAGCCTGGTGTTCAAGGCCGAGGCGATCGTGGCGCCGGACAAGCTGGTGGCCTACCTGGGCCGGGGCGAGCACGCGGGGCGGGTCTCGGACCTCGCCTACCACAACTCGCTCATGGTGCAGATCTGGTCCGCGCTGGCCACCCGCGACGCCCGCCTCATGGCCGTCGCGCTGTCGCGGTTCCCCGACATCCCGACCACCACCGCGTGGGCCACGTACCTGCGCTGCCACGACGACATCGGCTGGGCCATCGACGACGCGGACTGCGCCGCCCTGGGCTGGAACGGCTTCGCCCACCGCGGGTTCCTGTCGGACTTCTACATCGGGGCCCACCCGGCCTCGTTCGCCGAGGGACAGGCGTTCCAGGAGAACCCGGCCACCGGCGACCGCCGGATCTCCGGCTCGGCGGCCAGCCTCGCCGGCCTGGGCATGGCCCGCAGCTCCGCGCAGCGCAGGATCGCCATCGACCGCATGCTGCTGGGCTACGCGATGGTCTTCGGCTTCGGCGGGATCCCGCTGGTCTACATGGGCGACGAGCTGGCGCTGCTCAACGACGACGCGTACGTCGAGGTCCCCGAGCACGCCGACGACAACCGGTGGCTGCACCGCCCGGCCATGCCCTGGGAACGGATCGGGGAGCGCCACGACCCGAGCACGGACGCCGGGCGCATGTGGGCCGGCCTGCGCCGCCTCGTGGACGTGCGCGGGAGCCTGGAGATGCTGCACGCCTCCGTGGCCACCCGCGTCTACCCGACCGGCCATCCCGCGGTCGTCTGCTTCGTGCGACGCCACCCCGCCGGCGACATGGTGCAGGTCTACAACGTGTCGGACTCCACGGTCGCGGTGGCGGCCTCCGACATCGCCGGCCACGGCGCGGGCCTCGTCCACGACCGGCTCTCCGACCGGATCGTGACCCCGTTCGGCGACCAGCACGTCCTGCGCCCCTACGCCGCGTGGTGGCTGACCGAACCTGCCCCGGGCGCCTGACTGCGGGGGCAAGGGGCGCCCGACCTCGCAGGACAGCCCCACGGCGCGTGCAGCCGCGTACCGTGGGTCCGTGGCCGAGCACCTATCCCCGGAGCTGGTGGGCGGGGTCCTCTTCGCGGTCCTGGTCCTGGTCTTCTGCGTCGTGGCCGGGCAGCTGACAGCGATGGCTGGTCACCGCGCCCCTGGCCTTCGTCACGATCGGGGCGATCCTCGGATTCGCGCTCGGGCCGGTCGACACCGAGTCGATCCTGGGGATCAAGGAGCTCGCCGACCTGACCCTGGTGCTCATCCTGTTCCACGACGCGGCCCAGGTCCGCCCCGCGCAGATCGGTGCGGAGCGGGGGCTGATCGCCCGCCTGCTCGGGATCGGCTTCCCGCTGACGATCCTGCTCGGGTACCTCGTCGCCCGGGTGGTCTTCCCCGACCTCGACCCGATGATGGCCCTGCTCATCGCCACCGCCCTGGCCCCCACGGACGCCGGTCTCGGCGCCGCGACGGTGCTCAACCCGGTCGTGCCCACCCGGGTGCGCCGGATCCTCAACGTCGAGAGCGGGCTCAACGACGGGCTGGCCACCCCCTTGGTCCTGTTCACCATCGCCGTGGTGGCCGGGGCGGAGGGGGTGGGTCCGGGACAGTCGCTGGCCGTGGCCGTGCTCGAGCTGGCCATCGGGGTGGCCGTGGGCGTCGTGGTCGGTGCTGGCAGCGGCGCGCTGCTCGGCTGGTCGAGGACCCGGGGCCTGAGCACCGGCAGCAGCCGCGTGCTCGCGCTGCTGATGATCCCGCTGCTGGCCTACGGGACAGCCCTGCTGACCGGGGGCAACGGGTTCGTGGCGGCCTTCGTGGCCGGGACCGCCTTCGCGGGCGTGTCGCGCTGGCTCAGCGAGGAGGACCCGCTGAGCCTCGCGGAGTCCATCGCCGACCTGCTCGGTGCGGCGGTCTGGCTGGTGTTCGGCATCGCAGCCGTGCCGTTCGTGTGGAGCGCCGTCACGGGACGGGAGGTCCTGTTCGGGGTGCTGGCGCTCACGGCCCTGCGGATGGTCCCGGTGGCGGTGGCCCTCCTGGGCACGCACCTGTTGCGCCCGACCGTGACGTTCGTCGGATGGTTCGGCCCCCGGGGCCTCGCCTCGGTGATCTTCGCCCTGATCGCCCTGGAGTCCCTCGAGCAGGACGATGCCCTGCGAACGGTGCTGGCGACCATCTCGTTCACGGTCCTGCTGAGCGTGGTCGCCCACGGGTTCAGCGCCGAGCCGCTGGCCCAGCGGTACGGCGCGTGGGCGAAGCGGACCAACCCGCCGATCGAGGGGGAGCCTGCCACCCAGCCGCGCAGCCGCCGCGGGGTCCCGGCTCCCATCCGTCGCGCATAGGCCGCATAGGCCGGGGCGTGGCCCTCGGCGGCGTGCCTCGCGGGCGCGGGGGACCTACCGCACCGAGTACCTCCGCCGGCCGTGCCGGTCGAGGATCTCGGCCAGCTGTCGCCGTTCAGGCCGCGCAGGACGAGGTCGTCGCGCCCGGCCATCGTCTCGGCCTGCAGCATCGCGTTGAGGATGGCCTCGGCGGTGGCCTCGATCACGGCGGCGAACATGGCGTCCACGTACGGCAGCGCCAGGGTCTCCACGGTCAGCGCGATCGGCGTGCGCGCCCCGGGCCCCTGGTCGGGCAGGCCGTGCGCCGCGGTCGAGAACGCGATCATCAGGTCGCCGGAGTAGTTGTCCCCCCGCGCCCCGAACTTGGCGATCCCCAGCCCCGCGCGCTGGGCCAGCCGGTTCAGCTGGTGCGGCAGCATCGGGGCGTCGGTGGCCACCACCGCGAGCACCGAGCCGGTGCCCGGCGGCACCCGGGTGATCTGCCGACATCCGCGGCACCGGCACCTCCCGCCAGCCCAGGATCTGGCCCGACCGGGCACCCCGTTGACCTCGAAGTGCCGGCGGTCGCCGTGGTTGGCCTGCACCAGCACCCCGACGGTGTACGTGCGCTCCGCCGAGCGCGCACCAGCCGCGAGGCCGTGCCGGTCCCGCCCTTGAACCCGTAGCACTGCAGCCCGGTGCCGCCACCGACGTTGCCCTCGGCGATCGCACCGGTCCGGGCGTCGTCGAACGCCGCGTGCGACGTGCTCCGGCCGCACGTGCTGGCCGCCGATGTCGTTGAGGATCCCGTCCCAGGTCTCGCCGACCACCGGCAGCATGATCGGCAGCCGCCCCGGCACCGCGACCTCCCGGGCGATCATCGTGTCCCGCACGATCCCCACGCTGTTGGTGTTCGTCAGCGCGATCGGGCTGGTCAGCATCCCCGACTCGTGCAGCCACTCCAGGCCGGTCAGCTCGCCGAAGCCGTTGAGGCGGTGGTACCCGGCGAACACCGGCTCGGTCGAGGGTCGGCCGCCGTGCGGGCAGGACGACCGTCACCCCGGTGCGCACCGGACCCCGCCCGACGACCAGCTCGCCGGCCCGCGACCAGCGTGCAGTAGCCGACCCGCACGCCCGCGACGTCGGTGATCGCGTTGAGCGGACCCGGGCTCGCCCGGTCCCGATCTCGATCCCCACGTCGCGTGCGCGCACCAGCCACCTCCGTGGTGTCGGACTCAGGGGAACCCTATGATCGCCCCCGGAAGTCTCTCAGCGCGTCACGTACGCGCCGGCACCGGTTCGGAGGATGCGCGTGGATCGGGCAGCTGAGGTTCGGTCGCGCGGGGCTCTGGCCCTCGGCCGCGGCGTCGGACGGCTCTCCCAGCTGCTCGGCCGCGGCTCGGGCACCATGATCGGCGGGAGGACGGCGCTGCGCCTGGCCCCGGGAGCCCTGGCGACGGTGGCCCGGGGCCGGACCACCGCACTGGTCACCGGCACCAACGGCAAGAGCACCGTGACCGCCCTGGTCGCCGCCGCGATGGGGGCCGGGGCTCCGGTCGCCTGCAACTCGACGGGCGCGAACATGACCGATGGGATCGTGACTGCGCTGGATGCCGACCGGACCAGCCCCCTGGCAGCGCTCGAGGTGGACGAGGTCTACCTCCGGGCGGTCGTGGCCGCCACGGGGCCCCGCGCGCTCGTGGTGCTCAACGCGTACCGCGAGTACACGCGCGGCGTCTCGCTGGCAAGCACGCTGCAGCACTGGCGCACGGTGGCCGCAGACGCTCAGCGAGGACTGCACGGTGATCATCAACGTGGATGATCCGCTCGTCTGCTGGGCCTATGAGCCCGCCGCCCGCCGCGTGGGGGTGGCCGGGGGCCTGAGCTGGCACGCCGACGCCGCCCTGTGCCCGGCCTGCGCAGCGGCACACGTCTGGGACGACGCGGGCTGGCGCTGCCCCGGATGCGGCCGCTCCCGGCCGACGCCCCAGTGGCGCGTGTCCGGCGGGGACGAGGTGGGGTGGGCGATCGAGCACCCGGCCGGGACCACGAGCCTGAGGGTCACCGTCCCGGGCCGGACGGGCCCGGTCGGCGGCGCGTTCGCCCTGGCGGTCGCCAGCGCGCTGGGCCTGGACCTGGCTGCTGCGGCCGCCCGCATCGCCGCCGTGTCCGACGTGGACGGCCGCTACGTGCCGTTCGACGTGGACGGCCGGTCCGCGCGGCTGCTGATGCTGAAGAACCCGGCCGGCTGGGCGGAGGCGATCGACCTCGCGGTGGGCAGCGGCAGCCCGGTCGTGCTGGCCGTCGACCCGTTCGGGCCCAAGGACACGACCACGATGTGGGAGGCCCCCTTCGAGCGGCTGGCCGGCCGCGAGGTGTGCGTCACCGGCGGGCGATCCGCGGACGCGCTGGCCATCCTCGAGGCGGCCGGCGTGCCTGCGGTCGAGGCAGGTGACGCGATCTCGGCGATCTCCAGCCGCGACCGCGGCGAGGTCCTGGTGGCGTGCAACTACCCGGCGTTCCGCCGGATCTCGACGCTGTTGAGGGCGGGTGCGCCATGACCGCGCTCACGATCGCCACGCTGTTCCCGCACGCCACGGTCGCCGCGGGCGATGAGGCCAACGCGACGGCCCTGGCCCGACGGGCCGGCCGACGCGGCCGCGTGGCGCGGCTGGTCACGGTCAGCCGGCCAGAGGAGATGGCGGGCGCCGACCTCTACCTGCTCGGCGGATCGGGCCGGACCGGCACCGCGTCGTTGATCGAGCTGCTGGACAGCGCCCGCCTGCCCGAGCGGGTCGCGGCCGGTGCCGCGGTCTTCGCCGTGGATGCGGGCATGGATGCGCTCGCCCGCTCGTGGACCGACCCCGCGGACGTGCCCCGCGCCGGGCTCGGCCTCGTCGGGATCAGCACCCGGCCCGCCCCACCGGTCACCGACTCGGTGCTGACCCGTGCCGACCCGCTGCACGGACTTCCCGCCATGGTCGGCTGGATCGCCCAGGACGTGCAGACCGTGCGCGATCCGGGGGTCCTGCCGCTGGCCGATCTCGACCGGGGCGCGACCCATGCCGTGCTCGAGCCCGATGGGGTGCTGGCCGAGCGGATCGTGGCGACCCGGCTGCACGGCCCGGTGCTGGCACTCAACCCCGAGCTCGCGGACCTCGTCCTCGGCCTGGCCTCGGGCGAGGACTCCCGATCGTGGCCGCCCCTGGCCGAGCCGGCGGTGGCCCGGGCGCGGGCCGAGCGGATCGCCGAGATCCGCAGCGCCCCCGTGCCGGCCTCGAGCTGGCGGAGGCGTCGCCGGCGCTGAGCGGGGATGCGGGACAATGGGGTCATGGCCGACCCCGATCCCGAGCTGCTCGGTGGGGAGTCGTCCAGCCCGGGCGGTCGGCAGCTCAACGGGTTCGTCCAGGGCCGGGGCTCCCCGGTGGTCCACCTGCCGGGCCTCGGGTTCGCGAACGGGCTGCCCACCGGGGCGGCCAGGGCCTTCGAGTCGGCGCTGATCGGCCCGCTGTCGGCCGGCCAGGAGGTCCACTGGATCGGCAGGCGGGTGGGGGTGCCGGTCGGGTACACGATGGCCGACTTCGCCGACGACTACGCGGACGAGATCCGCCGTCGCTTCGACCGGCCGATGCCGGTGGTGGGGTTCTCGACCGGCGGCCTGCTCGGCCTGCAGCTGGCCCTGGACCATCCCGAGGTCGTCGACCGGCTCGTCGTGATCGGCGCCGGGGCCCGGCTGTCGGACAGCGCCCGGGCCTCGGACCGACGCTGGATCGCGGCCCTCGAGCAGGGTCGGGTTGCCGATGCGTGGCGCGCGCTGGTCGTCGATGCCACACCGACCCCGCGGCGCGCGGCCTGCTCGCGGCGGCGCCTGGATGCCGTCGGGCCCTGGGTGACCCCGGCGGACTGCAGCGACGGGATCCGCACGGCCCGGGCGGAGGTCGACGTCGACCTCACGGCCTCGGCTGCCGGCCTGCGCGTCCCCACCCTGCTCGTCGTCGGCGGCCGGGACCCAACGTCGGAGTCGGCCTGGCGACTCGCACCCGGGCCGCGATCCCCGGTGCCGAGCTGCTCGTCCTGCCCCGCATCGGGCCACCTGGGCAGCATGGTCCACCCACGGACCACGATCGGATCGGCGGTTCCTCAGCCCCTGAGCGACCACGCAGGCCCAGGCCGCGCGCCAGCTCAGCCCTGCGGGCGGGACGATCGGGAACAGGATGGTGTCGCGGATGCCCAGACCGGTCAGGTTCATGACCAGCCGGTCGATGCCCAGGCCCATGCCGCCGGTCGGCGGCATCCCGTACTCCAGGGCATAGAGGAAGTCCTCGTCGACCTGCATGGCCTCGACGTCGCCGGCCGCGGCCATCAGCGACTGGGCGACGAGGCGCTCGCGCTGGTCGACCGGGTCGATGAGCTCGGAGTAGGCGGTGCCCTGCTCCGAGCCGAAGATGACCAGGTCCCACTTCTCGGCCAGCCGCGGGTCCACGCGGTGGGTGCGGGTCAGTGGGGCGTTCTCCTTCGGGAAGTCGGTGTAGAACACCGGGGTGGTGGTCTGGCCCTCGCACAGCTCGCCGTAGAGCTCCTCGAGGGTGAACCCCCAGGACAGGTCCGGCTCGAGCTCCAGCCCGATCCGGCTCGGCGTGCCGCGTGCAGCACCTCGACCGGGCGTGTCCAGCCGTGATCTCCTCGCCCGAGTGCCTCGGACACCGCCTCGGTCAGCGTCTTGACCGGCCAGTCCCCGGACAGGTCGTACTCGGTGACGTGGCCCTCGGCGTCGGTGTGCCGGGCGATCGGGCGAGCCGTACACGGCGATGGCGGCCTCCTGGATGATCTCCTGGGTCAGCACCCGCATCGTGTTGTAGTCGCCGTAGGTCTCGTACAGCTCCGAGCGACGTGAACTCCGGGTTGTGCTTGAAGTCCGCGCCCTCGTTGCGGAACTGCTTGCCGATCTCGAAGACCTTCTCCATGCCGCCGACGATCAGCCGCTTGAGGTGCAGCTCGGTGGCGATCCGCAGGTACAGGTCGAGGTCGTAGGCGTTGATGTGCGTCTCGAACGGCCGGGCGTTGGCCCCGCCGTGGATCAGCTGCAGCATCGGGGTCTCGACCTCGACGAAGCCGCGCCGGTGCAGCGAGTCGCGCACGCTGGCCACGACCGTGGAGCGCAGTGTAGGCGATCTCGCGGGCCTTCGGGCCGGATGATCAGGTCCACGTGCCGGGCCCGGACCCGGGCCTCGGGGTCGGTCAGGCCCTTGTGCTTGTCCGGCAGCGGGCCGCAGCGACTTGCTGGTCAGCGCCAAGGACTCGGCGCAGCACGGACAGCTCCCCGCGGCGGGTGGTGATCACCTCGCCGGTCACGCCGACGTGGTCGCCGAGGTCGATGTCGCGCGTCCAGTGCTCCAGGACCTCCGGGCCGACGCTGTCCAGGGACACCATCACCTGCAGGTCGCCGGACCCGTCGCGCAGGGTCGCGAAGCACAGCTTGCCCCCGTCGCGCTTGAGCAGGATGCGCCCGGTCGACCGAGACCTGCTGTGCCGGTGCGCGTGTCCGGCGGCGAGCTCGCCGGCCAGCGTCGCGGACCTGCGCCAGGGTGTGCGTGCGCGGGTAGCCCACCGGGTAGGGCTCGATGCCCTTGCTCGCGCAGGCGGTCGAGCTTCGTCGCGGCGCACGCGGACCTGCTCGGGCAGGCCTTCGCGCTGGACAGCGCCTCGGCCAGGGCGTCGGGCTCCGGCGGGATCAGCGCGGTCACCGCCGCGGCGTAGTCGGCGCCGGCCCGATCCAGCGCGGCCCCGTCCCCGCCGCCGTGCCGGCGCAGCAGGGACAGCGACGGGCGGGTCAGGAAGCCCTCGGCGTTGCCGGCCGCCATGCCCGACCCTGGGCAGGTCCGAGGCGTACTCGAAGCAGATGAAGCGCGGCTGCCACTCGGGCAGGTACTTCGCGTTCGACCGGTACAGCGACTCCAGCTGCCAGTTCCGGCTGGCCAGCAGCAGCGCCTGGCGCGAGAGCCGGGCGATCGGACCGGCGCCGATCTGCTCGCCCCGCTCGAAGGCCTCGCGGAACATGGCGAAGTTCAGCGAGACCCGTGCCACGCCGAAGCTGCGCCGGCCCGCTCGGCCAGGGACGACACCATCAGCTCGACCAGGCCGTTGTCCGCCGTCGGGATCGCGACGCATGAGGTCCAGCGACAGCCCGTTGCGACCCCACGGCACGAACGACAGGAACCCCCGCAGCATCCCCGTCGGCGTCGACGGGCCTCGACGAGCACGCAGTCGCCGTCGAGCGGGTCGCCCAGGCGGCCCAGGGCCATCGAGAAGCCGCGCTCGTCGCCCCCGTCGCCGCGCCAGGATGCCGCCGCCTCGTCCAGCTCGTCGAACCGCCCGGGGGTCAGCGAGGAGTGCCGGGTCACCCGCGTCGTGTAGCCGCGGCGCTGCAGCCGGTGGGCAGCCTGGCGGACCGGCTTCATGCCCGGGCCGTTGAGCGAGAACGTGCGCATGTCGATGATCGCCTCGTCGCCGATCTCGAAGGCCACCAGCCCCGGCCTCGGCGTACGCCGCGGCCCCGTTCTCACCGGCGCCCATGACCGCCAGCGACCACCCGTTGGCACGGGCCAGCGCGCGCCACGCCTCGATGGCCGCGGCCCAGTGGTGCCGGGTCGCCCAGCGGGTTGCCGGAGGCCAGGCTCACGGATCCGAACACCCGGTACGAGACGCCCGGCACGTGCGGTGGCGGCATCGCCGGTGTCCCACACGACGGCCTTGTCCCGGCGCGTGGCGAAGTAGCCCAGCGAGTCCTGGTCCCCGTGCTCGCGCAACAGCGTGCGCACGCGCGCCTCGTCGGCTGCGTCGTGCGTGTGGGTGAAGCGCGGCGCCCGGAACAGGAGGTAGGCCGCGCCGATCACCGTGGTCGCGCCCATCAGGCCGATCAGGGCCCGGACCCACAGGGGGGCGGAGATCGCCACGTTCGTCCCGGTCAGGCCGAGGTCGCCCAGGAGGGTGTCGGTGACGTAGACCGAGGCGGACCCGGGACCCGGGGAGTCGCCGTAGCTCTCCACCAGCCACGTGCCCACCACGAGGGTGGTGACCGTGCCGACGATGAAGACACCCAGGGCCCGGGCCAGGTTGCCACGGACGCCCCTCGCGGAGAACTGCCGCTTGGCGCGCACCGCGAGGACCATCACCGCGCCCATCAGCACGAGGCCGATGCCGGCCAGCAGGCGTGTGAGGGTGCTCCCGACCGCGATGCTCGCGAGCCGGCCGAGCTGGGGCATCAGGAGGAGCATCACGAACGCGATCCACCATGCGGCGCGCAGGCGCCGGCGCAGGCCGATCGCGATGGCGCCCAGGAGTGCGGCGTACACGAGGTTCGGGACGATGGGGATGGTCAGCAGCGAGAGGGCATCGTCGGGCTTGGCGAAGTAGCGCCGCCAGCTGGGGACCAGTGCCGCGACCACAACGAACGCGGAGGCGAGCATCAACAGCCCGCCGAACCAGTCAGCCCAGCGGTCATCGCGCACGGTGCCGAGGCGGCGCGGCCCCGTCTCGTTCGGCTCCTCGACCCGCAGGCCCCGCGCGAGGCCGGGTTCGGCGGCCAGGGCCAGATCGGTCGGCTCGCTGGTGGTCATCTGCTGCTGCTCCTCGAATAGGTGCGTACGCCTCAACAGGCTCGCCGGACGTCGCTCCGGGTCGCGCCCGACTGGCGCGCTGAGAGCCTAGTGCCATCCCCGGTATGAGGCATTCGCGTTCAAGCATGTCCGGCGCGTCCCGCCCCCGCGACGCGTGGGGACGCCGGCGGCGCGGGAGGATGTGGCCCATGGCGGAGACGGTTGAGCAGGGTCGCGACCGGGACGTGGCCGACGAGCGGGTGCCGGCGGGGCTGAGGACGGCCGCGGGGTGGAGCTGGCGACTGCTCGTCGTCCTCGCGGTGATCCTTGCCGCGCTGTTCGTGGTGGCCAGGCTCGAGGTCCTGTTCGTGGCGCTGTTCGTCGCCCTGCTCGTCACCGCGCTGCTCGTGCCGGCATCCTCGCGGCTGCGGACGTGGGGACTGCCCAACGCCCTGGCCACCGGGGCGGTGCTGGCCGGGGCGCTGCTGGTCGTCGGGGCCGCCCTCTACTTCGTCGGCCGGGCTGTGCTGGACCAGTTCGACGAGTTCCAGGCGGCGATCACCCAGGGCATCGAGACCGTGCGCGAGTGGGTGGACACGACGTTCGGGATGAGCCTGGAGCAGGTGGGCGAGCGGATCCGGGGGATCCTGGGCAGCATCGGCGGCGACGGCGGCGGACTGACCGGCTCGGCCTTCGGGTTCGCCTCGACCGCGGTGGAGGTCCTGGCCGGAGCCGGCATCGCCCTGTTCGCCACGATCTTCTTCGTCTATGACGGGCCGGGGATCTGGTCGTGGGTGACCAGGCTGTTCCCGTCCAGCGTGCGCGGGCACGTGGACACCGCGGGCCGGCTCTCCTGGCAGACGCTGGCTGCCTACTCGCGGGGCACCGTGATCATCGCGGCGATCGACGCGCTCGGCATCGGCCTGGGCGTCGCCCTCGTGGGGGTGCCCCTGGCCGGTCCGATCGCCGTGCTGGTCTTCTTCGGCGCGTTCATCCCGATCGTCGGCGCGCTGGTGTCCGGCTTCGTCGCGGTGATCATCGCGCTGGCCACGGAGGGGCTGACCGCGGCGCTGCTGGTCCTGGCCATCGTCATCGCGGTCCAGCAGGTGGAGGGTCACATCCTGCAGCCGCTGATCCAGGGCCGGATGGTCGCCCTGCACCCGCTGGCGATCGTGCTGGCGGTGGCCGGCGGGACGACGATCGCGGGCCTGGTCGGCGCCGTCATCGCCGTGCCGATCGTCGCGGTGGTCAACGTCGTCGTCCGCTACGCCGCAGCGGCCTCGCGCGGGGAGTCCTGGGACCCGGGCGGCGACGAGCCGGACCGCGCGGCCGGCCCGGACCCGGCCGAGCCGGCGGCACCCGCCGTCGCTCCGTCGTGAACGCGACGCGGCCGGTGCCGGCGGTGGCCATGGTCTCCCCATCCGGGGCGGCCCCGGCCCGTGCGGCGCGCGCCCACGCAGCGTGCGTGGCACCCTGACCCCCGACGTCGATTCCGAGCGCTGCGTCCGCACGGATAAGGGGGCTCCATGAGCAGTCCGACCACCCTGGACCCGCTCGCCGAACCGACCGAGCGGGTGGGCAAGGGCTTCATCGCCGTCCTCGCGCTGACCAACCTGGGGATCTGGACCGGCTTCTTCACCCCGATCCAGTTCCTCCTGCCGCTGCAGGTGGAGGCCATCGACCCCACGGGCAAGGAGTCCAGCCTCGGCGTCGTGGTGGCCATCGGGGCCCTCGTGTCGCTGGTGGCCTCGCCCATCGCCGGCGCCCTGAGCGACCGGACGTCGTCGCGCCTGGGCCGGCGCAGGCCCTGGGTCCTGTGGCCGTCGATCGCCGCGGCTGGGGTGGTGGCGCTGATGGGCGGGCTCACCACGATCGGGGGGCTGGTCCTCGGGTGGGCGCTGGCGCAGCTGACCCTGAACGCCTCGTACGCCGCCGTGACGGCCATGCTGCCCGACCAGGTGCCGGTGGCCCAGCGGGGCACGGTCGGGGCCGTGGTCGGAGCAGCGCAGCCGCTCGGGGTGATCCTGGGGTCGATCATCGCCACGGCGATCCCCGGTGAGAACACCGCGGCCGACGGACAGTCCACCCGGTACCTCGTCGTGGGTGTGGTCGTGCTGCTCACCGCGGCGCTGTTCGTGCTCACGATGAGGGATGCCCGGTTGGACCGCAGCCGCGTCGCGGCCTTCGACGCGGGTCAGTTCCTGCGCGGCTTCTGGGTCAGCCCGAGGGAGCATCCGGACTTCGCCTGGGTCTTCGTCACGAGGTTCCTGGTGGTCCTCGGCACGGCATTCGTCACCAGCTACCTGCTCTACTTCACCCGGGACGTGCTCGGCAAGAGCCCCGACGAGGCGGGGGACACCGTCGCGGCGATCCTGCAGGCCTACATCGTCACGCTGCTGGTGTTCGCCCTGATCGCTGGACCGATCTCGGACAGGGTCGGCCGGGTCCGAATCTTCGTGATCATCGCCAGTGCGGTCTGCGCCGTCGCGATGGGGATCCTGGCCTTCGCCACGACCCAGGCCCAGGCCACGGTGGCGGCGGCGGTGATGGGCGCCGGGTTCGGCGCGTACACCGCGGTCGACCTGGCGCTGATCTCCCGCGTGCTGCCCAGCGCCGAGTCCCGCGCCGGGCACCTCGGCGTGATCAACATCGCCAACGCGATGCCGCAGGTCCTTGCGCCCCTGATCGCCAGCGTCATCATCTCGACGCTGAAGTCGGGCAGCTACGCGACGGCCTACATGGTCCTGTACATCGTCGCTGCCGCCGTGACCCTGCTGGGCGCCGTCCTCGTGGTCAGGATCAGGAGCGTGCCGTGACCCTGCGCGACGACCTCGGCGACGACTTCACCTGGGGCGTGGCCACCGCTGCGTTCCAGATCGAGGGCTCGCCGCACGCCGACGGCAAGGGACCGTCCATCTGGGACACGTTCAGCCACACGCCGGGGAGGATCGGCGACGGCAGCAACGGCGACGTGGCGACTGACTCGTACCGGCGCTACCGCGACGACATCGCCCTGGTCGGCGACCTCGGCTTCGACGCCTACCGGTTCTCGCTGTCCTGGCCGCGGATCCAGCCCACGGGCTCCGGCCGGGTCAACCAGGCCGGCATCGACCACTACCGCCGGGTGATCGAGGCGTGCCTGGCGGCCGGTGTCGAGCCGTGGGTGACGTTGTTCCACTGGGACCTGCCACAGGGCCTGCAGGACGCCGGCGGCTGGCCCAGCCGGGACACCGCATCCCGGTTCGCCGACTACGCCGAGATCGTCGGCAGCGCGTTTGGCGACGTGGTGCAGCACTGGATGCTGTTCAACGAGCCGTTGAACATCGTGATCTCCGGGCACCTGACCGGCATGTTCGCCCCCGGCAGGAAGTCGTTGCCCGCCTACCTCGCCTCGCTGCACCACGTGAACCTGGCCACCGGCCTGGGCTCGCGTGCCCTGCGCGCCGCCGACCCCGACGGCGTGATCGGCACGACCCAGTACCTGACCCCACCGATCGGCTCAGGCCCCGGGCCGCTCGCGGGCATGGCCGAGCGGGCCGCGGACGCCGTCCTGAACCGCGCGTTCCTCGAGCCGATCCTCGGGATGGGCTACCCCTGGCGCGACGCGCAGATCCTGCTCGGCGTGAGGGCCTGGGCCAGGGACGGCGACCGGGAGGCGATGACCGCCGACCTCGACTTCCTGGGCGTGCAGTACTACACGCGCCTGCGCGCGCGCTGGCTGCCGGTGCCCGGCGTCTGGACCGTGCCCGGCTTCGGCAGCAGCGGCGAGGTCACCTCGACCGGGTGGGAGATCATCCCCGAGGGCCTCGGCATGGTCCTGGACCGCGTGCACGCCTACGGTGCGTTCGACCGGATCGTCGTCACCGAGGGCGGGGCGTCCTTCGACGACGTCCTGGCGTCGGGGCGTGTGCACGACCCGCGCCGGATCGACTACTACCGCAGCCACCTCGCGCAGGTGGCCGCCGCCCGTGACCGGGGCGTCCCGGTCGACGGGTACTTCGCGTGGTCGCTGATGGACAACTTCGAGTGGGCGCTGGGCCTGGTGCCCCGGTTCGGCCTGGTGCACGTGGACTACGCCACGCAGGAGCGCACCATCAAGGACTCCGGCTACTGGTTCGCCGAGGAGCTCGGCGGGAGGGCGCGCCCGCCCGGCTGAGCCTCCCCCGCGTCTGTGCTGTCGATTCCGACGATCAGATGGTCGGAATCGACAGCACAGACGACGATCAGGCGGTGTCAGCCGGGCGTGCCCCCGACTGCTGGCACACGAGGTCCCACAACTGCGCGTGCTCGGCCGGCGTGCCGCCCGTCCCGGGCAGCCACACGGTCCGTCTGGGCAGGCGATCCAGCCAGAACGTGCCACTGGGTGCTGGGATCGGGTCGACCCCCGCCAGCCAGACGATCGTGTCCGCGCCCTCGTCCGCGGTGCGCAGGATCGGTCGGGTGACCCTGCGGAAGCCGGGCAGGGCGGCCTGGACGCCCGGCGTGTCCGCCCAGCCGGGGTGCATGCTGTGGAACTGCACGGGCCCCGGGAACCGCCGAGCCCACTGCCGGGTGAGCGTGACCTGGGCGCGCTTGGCCCGCGCGTAGGCCCGCACCCCGTCGTAGCGCTCGGCCGGCATCTGCACGGTGCTGACGTCCAGTCGCTCGGCGTACATGCCGCCCGAGGAGACCGTGATCACCCTCGGGCTGGTGCCGGCGCGCAGCAGGTCGAGCAGCCCCGTGGTCAGGACGTGCGGGCTGAGCACCTGCGTTGCGTAGGTGGCCTCGAACCCGTCGACCGTCACCTCGTGCGTGGCGGCCAGCGCGCCGGCATTGTGCACGAGCGCGTCCAGATGATCGTGCTCGGCGGCGTACTCGTCGGCGAGCCGGCGCGCGTCGGCCAACCGGCTCAGGTCGGCGACGGCCGCGCGCACCGGGACCTCGGCCCCGGCGGCGGCCGTGATCTGCTCGGCCACCGCCGCGGTGCGTCCCTCGAGGCGCCCGACGATCGTGACCGCCGCGCCGAGCCGGGCCATCGCCTCGGCGGCGGCCCGGCCGATCCCCGACGTCCCGCCGGTGAGCAGCACGGTGCGCCCGTCGAGCCGGGGGAGCTCCTCCCAGTCGAACAAGCGCTGCCGCAGCCGGATGCCCGGGCTGCCGAAGCCTCCGGCGACAGTGACCTCGAGGACGGCGTCGGCCAGGCGTGCCCCCGCGCCGCCGACCGAGCGCAACCCGATCACGGCCGGGGGCCCGCGGCCGTGCGCAGCCGGGCAAGCGCGGCGCGCGGGCCCGGCTCAATCCGCTCCCCGCTCGTCAGCCGGGCCTCGGTGACCGCCAGGTCCCACTCCTCTGCGGGGGCGGCGTGGGCCAGCCGCTCGAAGGCGGCAGCGACGGGGGCCGGGGGCAGGGGGGCCGGGGGCAGGGGGGCGGCCGAGGGCGGGGGGGCGGCCGAGGGCAGGGCGACGGGGGCCGAGGGCAGGGGGGCGGCCGAGGGCGGGGCGACGGGGGCCGGGGGCAGCACGGGGGCCGGGGGCAGGGGGGCGGCCGAGGGCAGGGCGACGGGGGCCGAGGGCAGGGGGGCGCAGCAGAGGGGCCATGTCCCCAGTGTCGGGCGCCGTGCGCGGGAGCGCATCCGTCCGGCTGGTGACCTGCGCCACGCCGACCCCGATCCGGCGGGCCGCGGCGCCGAGCTGACGCGGCGGCTGGTCAGCCGACGAGCCGGAGCACCTGCTCCAGCCCGTGCGTGGGACCTGCCGTCCGGGGCAGGATCAGGGTGCGCATCCCGAGGTGCGCGGCACCGCCGTCATCCTCGACGGAATCGCCGACCATCAGGACCTCGCGAGGCGGAAGCCCCAGCCGCTGAGCGCCGATCTGGAAGATCTCGGCGCTTGGCTTGACCACCCCGACCTCGAACGAGAAGACCTCGACGTCGTACCGGCCGGCCAGGCCGGTCCGGCGCAGCACCTCGCGCGGATCGATCCCGACGTTGCTGAGCAGGCCGATCCGCAGGCCGCGCTCGCGCAGCGCCGCCAGGACGCTCGCGGACTCCTCGTATGCCTGCCACTGGTCGAGCATCGTGCGGTACAGCGCGTCGGCGAGGGGCGCCGGGACGATCCCGATCCGTTCGATCATCCGGTCGTAGACCGCGCGGTGCCGCTGTGGGGAGAGGTCGCGCTCGCTGCGCGGGTCGATCTCGCGCGCGTGGTCCCAGATCCGGGTGGCCCACGGGGCCAGTGCAGACGCCGCGGGCAGGTCCCGCACCGAGTCGGCGGCACCCTCGGAGTGCATCAGGGCCACGGCCGCGGCCAGCCACGCGGCGGGATCCCCGGCGTGGACCAGCGTCGCATGCAGGTCGAACAGCACGCCGCGGATGGGTGCTCCGGCCGCTGGCGCAGGGTGCATCTCCACGGGCGGAGTCTAGACAGTGGCGGTGTCAGGCCCACCGAACAGTGGCGATCGCAGAATCTGCGGCCGTGGCCATCTGGGAGCTGGAACCAACCACCGACCACGACACCAGCGCTCGGGCGTCGGGCTCCGCTACTCCCCGCCGATCTCGCCCTGCAGCTCCTTGAGCATGACCCCCAGGTCCTCCTGGATGCTCACGATCGCGGCTGCCATCTTCCTGCTCGTGCGCCGGCCCTTCGCCGTGAGCTTGACGACGCTGCCTCGCCGGTCGTCCTCGAGGACGCCGTACTCGCGGGTGACCAGGCCCATCTCCTGCAGCCGGTCGAGGAGCTTCGAGACCCCGCCGCTGGACAGGCCCGTCAGGTCCTGGAGCTGCCCGGGGCGCAGGGATCCACTCTCGTCGAGGGCGAACAGCGCGATGACCGGGCCGTTCGCCGAGAGGTCGGCACCCACCGCCTGGGTGATGGCATCGCCCATCGCGTTGCCCAGTCGGCCGAGGAGCACCAGCATTCGGCGCACGTCCTGCGTGCCCGCCGGTCCGCTTGTCATGGGGGCATCTTACGCTGGCAGGGGTTTGGGATTCCTCCTGATCGTCGAAGGGCTACAGTCCCGGCTATGGCGGATACCGGTTCCCCTGAATCCCTGGACGACCAGGCCCTGCTGGACGCCTATCAGCCCGTTGTGCGATTCACTCGTGGCGAGTACTTCTTCCCGGTGTCCGTCGAGCGCTACGTGAGGCACGCGACCCTGTGGAGCGAGAGCGAGTCCGAGGATCCGATCGTGGTCGCCGATCCCGGGGAGATCACGTTGGACGGGCTGGCCGCCCACAGTGCCACGACCCAGGGTCTCGGCCAGTCGCTGTCCGGGATCGTCACGACGGGCAAGGCGCACCACGTGACCATCCCGATCAAGGATCGCCCGCCGCGGCTCAAGGGCGGCAGCCGGCTGGCGGCGGTGGGCCTGCTCGCCCGGCTCATCGATGCCCTGAACCGCGTGTCGCTGGTGTTCCGGGGCAGCGTGCCCGGCGGGAGTGCTGCGAGGTCGTTCATGCTCCAGCAGGAGCACCTCGCACCGGACGAGCCGACCTACTACGGGCGGGTCGTCCGCGACGGCGGCTGGATCATCTGCCAGTACTGGTTCTTCTACGCGTTCAACAACTGGCGCTCCGCCTTCGGCGGGCGTCAACGAGCACGAGGCCGACTGGGAGCAGGTCACGGTCTACCTCGACGGCACCGGGGTGCGCGGCGACGACGGGCTGCCGCCGCCGCGCTGGGTGGTCTTCTCGGCGCACGACGAGACCGGCGACGACCTGCGCCGGCGCTGGGACGACCCCGACCTGAGCCTCGTCGACGGCCGGCACCCGGTTGTCTTCGCCGGTGCGGGATCGCACTCCGGGCGCCTACCTGGCCGGTGACTACCTGATCACCATCCCGACCCCCACGCTCGGGGGCCTCGTCCGAGGGCCATGCGCTGGATCGCGCGCCTGATCGCGCCGTGGTCGACGAGCGCCGAGGGCGGTCTGGGGATCCCGTACGTGGACTACGCGCGCGGCGACGGGCGGGCGATCGGACCGGGCGGGGACCCCTGGCGGATCCGTGCTCATCGACGAGCGACACCGACTGGGTCCGGGACTTCCGGGGCCTGTGGGGCCACGACACCCGCGATCGGCTGGGCGGCGAGCGCGGGCCCGCGGGACCGCGCTACGAGCGCGACGGGACGGTGCGCCAGTCGTGGGCCGACCCGATCGGATGGGCCGGGATGGCCAAGGTCGCGCCGAACGCGGGCCGTCGAGGCTGAGCTCCTGGCCCAGCGGGTCGCCCAGCTCGACGGGCGCCTCGCGGAGCTCCGGGCCGAGGTGGACACCTCCCGCCGCCAGCTCGAGCTCGACGCTGCCGGCCTGGCGCCTGCCGCGCCGGAGGTCCGGGCGCTCGAGTCGGAGGAGCAGCGCGTCCTGGGCCTGCGCATGGAGCTGACCCGGCTCGAGGACGAGCGCGCCCGGATGGTGGCCAGCCTCGGCTCACCGCTGGCGCCCGCCGGTCCGCACGCCCACCTGCGCCACCGCCGGACCCCGCTGCAACCTGTCTCGGGGGCGCGCAACCGGGCCCTGTCCTGGTGGGCCGTGGTCAGCGCTCCCGTCGTGCTCTACGCGATCGGCCAGATCGTGCTGCCCACCGTGGGCGTCAGCGCGTCGGTGATCGCGGTCGTGTGGCTGGTCCTGCTGCTGTCCATCGAGGGGCTCGTCCGGGGGAAGTTCCTGGCTGTCATGGCCCGCATGGCGATGGTCACGCTCGTCATCATCGGCCTGTACTACTTCGTGGTCGACTGGCGGATCGTGTTCGGCTGGACGTTCGTGGCAGCGGCCGCGCTGCTGTTCCTCGTCAACGTCCGGGATGCCATCAGGCGGTGAGCGCGACCCGAGGGGCGCTCAACGGCCGGCCGCCGACAACTCGGTGATCTCCGGCGTGCGGCGACCCGCCCACTCGAGCCGGTACCGGGCGCCGGCGCGGACGTTGCCCACCGCCGCGGGCCTGAAGCACGCGGCGGCCTGCCTCCCGGGATCACGGACGGCCGGGTAGACCACCCCGACGGACCCCGCATCGAGCAGGTCGGCGGCCAGCGACTGGCCGGCCACATAGGAGTCGGGGTCCAGGCACGCTCGGGCCCGGCGGTCGCGCGGGCGCCGCAGGTCGGCCAGCGGGGCGTGGATGTCGGACAGGTAGTCCTGGTAGTCCGCGGCCAGGTCCCAGCGGTCGATCTCGGCGAGCTCGACCCGCCGGTGGTGGGCCACCTCGGCCAACGACGTCTCGACGTGCTGCCCGGCGTACCACGCACCCCGCTCGGGGCCGCTGAACCGCGATCCGAGCGGGTGCGGATGGCAGAACGCCGCGTTGATGATGCGCCAGTGCGGCACCCCGAACACCAGCTCGTCCTGGTGGATGCCCCCGGGCCGGACGTTGGCCTGCGCCTGCAGCCGGGCGTTGGTCGCCGCGGACAGCGCGACCAGGTCCGCGACGTCGGCCGCGTCCCCGGCGAGGGCCGCCAAGTACGGCTCATCGGTGTCCGCGTACGCCGCGGGGATCAGCCGGTGCGCGTCATCCCAGCGGATGGTGGCCACCGGCGGCCATGCCGACCGCGCTGCCATGGGCGCCTAGGCCCCGCCGCGGCGCGCGTCCAGCAGCGCGCGCACCGCGGCAAGGGCGGGGATCCCGCCGCGCACCAGGACGTCGATCGGAGCCTCCCCGCTGAACAGGGCGTTCGAGTTGGGCAGGCCCACCCACTCGTCGGCGAGCGGGTCGCCGTACAGGACATGCAGGGCCGTGTAGATGCCCATCAGGTAGGAAACCCGGGTCAGCCGGTCGACTCCGAGCGCCCGTGGTGGCTTGCGCGCCCAGGCGTGCCACGTGCTGGCGGACACGTCGCCCAGGAGCGCGCACACCTGGGCGACCGACAGGCCCCAGGCGTCAGCCAGCCGGCCCATGGCGTGAACCGCGGCAGGGGTGAGCCGCGCCTGCTCGGCGGGATCGCGCAGGTCGACCCACTGCTGCGTCTCGAACCGGCTCGCCGGGTACCGGGTGGTGGCCAGCACGCTCGACATCCCGCACCTCCTGGCCCCGTCCCGCTGGGTTGGACGGCCCTCGCCTGCTAGTCCAACTCTGGAGCCAGAGTACTCCGGATCCGGACGTGACGCGATCCACCCGGTCCCTACCATGTGGTAGTGCCGTGTCGGGATAGCATTCTCCTGACACGGCGGGAGCCGTCGGGGCGACGTGCCCCGGGGGCTGGCCGCTCACTTACAGGGAGGCATTTCATGTTCGGCGACTCATCGTTTGTGGAGATCCTGTTGTGGACCTTCTTCTTCTTCATCTGGATCGCAGCCGTCATGGTCTGGGTCCGGTGCCTGTTCGACCTGTTCGGCGACCACACGATGTCGGGCTGGGGCAAGGCCGGGTGGGCCCTGTTCATGATCGTCGTGCCGTTCCTCGGCGCCCTGGTCTACCTGATCGCCCGCGGCAAGAGCATGACCGAGCGGCAGCTGGCGTCGGCCGCCAAGATGCAGGCGGCGCAGGACAAGTACATCAAGGAGGTCGCGGCGAACTCGGCCAGCCCGGCTGAGCAGATCGCCTCGGCCAAGTCGCTGCTCGACTCCGGCGCCATCAGCCAGGAGGAGTTCGACGCCCTCAAGGCGAAGGCGCTTGCCTGACGCGGCGCACCTGGACGCTGATCGACCCGTGACGGGGCCGGCCCACTGGGCCGGCCCCGTCCGGCGTTGCAGGGCGGCCCTCGGCTCCCGCTCCGGTCTTGGGCCCGCTGATCCGGGACGCCGATCGGGTCAGGCGTCGTGGGCGGCCGAGCGGACGGCAGCGCGGATGTCCTCCGGCGTGTCGTCGACGACGTCGACCTCGTCCAGCCAGGCAGAGCCGGTCGATCGCATCCGCGCCCGGAACGGCCGGCCGACCAGCTGCGGGTCGCGCGCCTGCAGGAACCGCAGGTGCAGCAGGTCACGACCGTCCGCCGCCGGGCTGACGCCGTCGACGACCACCTTCCCGGGGGTGCTGGACATGACCGGGCCACGCACCGTCCTGGCCAGCCCGGGCAGGGTGCGGTAGGCGTCGGAGAAGATCGCCCAGGCCCGATCCAGCGGGACCTCGAAGTACTCCTGCGGTCCGGTGTCCCGGGCCAGGAACATGTAGTAGGGAACGGCTCCGACCGCGAGCTCGGCGGTCCACATCTCGGCCCAGGTCTCCGGTGAGTCGTTGACATGGGCCATCAGGGGGGCCTGGCAGTAGACGACCGCCCCGGTCGCGCGGATCCGGGCGACCGCCTCCCGCGCGACGTCCGTCGACAGCTCGCGGGGATGGCTGAAGTGGGCCATCACCGCCAACGTCCGACCGGACGCCACGACCTTCTCCATGAGCCTGAGCAGGTCGTCGGCGTCGGGGTCGGTGGTGAACCGTGCCGGCCAGTACGCCAACGACTTGGTCCCGATCCGGATGGTCCGGACGCCGGGGAGGTCGAGCAGCGGCTCGAGGTGACCACGCAGCCGCATCGTGGACATGATCATCGGGTCCCCGCCGGTGACGAGCACGTCGGTGACCTCGGGATGGTCGCTGAGGTAGCCGACGAGCCCGGAGGTGTCCGAGGCGGCGAAGCGCAGGTCCTGGTCGCCGACGAACTGCGCCCAGCGGAAGCAGTACGTGCAGTAGGCGTGGCAGGTCTGGCCCTGGGCGGGGAAGTGCAGGACGGTCCGCTCGTACTTGTGCTGCAGCCCGGCCACGGGCTCGCCGGCGAGTCTGGGAACGTTCAGCTCCCGCTGCCCGGCTGGATGGGGGTTCAGCCGGGCCCGCATCTGCCCGACCGCCCGGCGAAGGCCGTCGGCTGACCCGTTCGTCCCGGCCTGGTGCGCGAGCTCCTCGAGCTCCGCGTGCGGGATCATGCCCGGCTGCGGGAAGACCAGCTGGTAGATCGGGTCCCCGGGGACGTCCGACCAGTCGATGAGGTTCTCGAGCACGTACTCGTTGACCCGGAACGGCAGCACCATGGAGTGCAGCCGGACTGCCCGGGCCTCGTCGTCCGAGAGCCCGTAGCGGTTGGCGATGCTGGGCAGCTGGGCAGGTCCCAGCGCTCGGTAGCGGCCGGGGATCCCGGCCGGCAGGGCGCGCGGCCGTGCATCCTGCCAGGCGAGGGACATGACACCAATCGTCGGTGTTTGCGCCCCCGAGCGCTCCCCGGCGGTCGCCGTGGGCGCCATCTGCGACACAACCGCGACACAGGTGGTGCCGCCTCGCGGCCCCTCCCGGTGTGGCGGTTCGGAGCCTGCCGCCCGGCGGGGTCCAGGTCATCCCGGAGGACCGGGACCGACCGATCCGGGCCCGGGTCTACAGTCGGCGGCATGGACTTCTCCGCCTCGCCCCGCTCCGCCGACCTCACCGCCCGGGTCCGCCGGTTCGTCGACGAGGAGGTGGCGCCGGCGGAGGTCGTGGTCCTGGCCGACATCGCCGGGCGCAGGGAGCGCGGCGAGGATCCATGGCCACCGCACCCGTTGATCGCCGAGCTGCAGCAGGCGGCCCGCGCCGAGGGGTTGTGGAACCTCTTCCTGCCCGCCGGGCACGGTGACGACTACGCCCGGCGCTTCGGCACGGACGGTGGCGCCGGGCTGTCCAACGTGGACTACGCGCCCATCGCCGAGCAGATGGGCCGCAGCCTGCTGGCGCCCCTGGTCATGAACTGCAACGCGCCCGACTCGGGCAACATGGAGGTCCTGCTCACGTACGGCTCGGACGAGCAGCGCACGCAGTGGCTCGAACCGCTGCTGGAGGGCCGTATCCGCAGCACCTTCCTGATGACCGAGCCGGCCGTGGCCTCCTCCGACGCCACCACGATGCAGGCCACGGCGCTCGTCGACGGCGACGAGATCGTGCTCGAGGGCCACAAGTGGTGGTCCACCGGCGTCGGGCATCCCGACTGCCGCGTCGGCATCTTCATGGGCCGCACCGACCCCTCCGCGCACAAGCACGCCCAGCACTCGATGGTGCTCGTGCCGATGGATGCCCCGGGGGTCCGCATCGAGCGCTGCCTGACGGCGATGGGGCAGTGGGACGAGCCGCTCGGGCACGGCGAGGTGTCGTTGGCCGACGTCCGGCTGCCGCTGTCGTCGGTCATCGGCCGCCCGGGCGATGCGTTCGCGATCGCCCAGGGCCGGCTCGGGCCGGGGCGGGTCCACCACTGCATGCGGCTGATCGGGCTGGCCGAGCGGGCGCTCGAGCTCGCGTGCGAGCGCTCGGTGCGCCGGGTGGCCTTCGGCAAGCCACTGGCCAACCTCGGCGGCAACCGCGAGCGCCTCGCGCAGGCGCGCATCGCGATCAACCAGGCACGGCTGCTGGTCCTGCACGCGGCGTGGGCCCTCGACACGCGGGGGATCGCCGGCGCGCTCAGCGAGGTCAGCGAGATCAAGGCAGCGGTGCCGCGGATGGCATGCGACGTGATCGACCTGGCCATCCAGCTGCACGGAGGCGGCGGGATGAGCGGGGACTTCCCGCTGGCGATGGCCTACGCAGGCGCCCGCTCGCTGCGGCTGGCCGACGGTCCTGACGAGGTGCACCTCGGGGTGGTCGCCCGCCGGCTGCTCAAGCCCTACGTCGCCGCGGCGGGAGCCGGGACCCCGGCCCCATGACCCGGGTCCCGGGTGCCGGCGAGGTCCGGGCCGAGGACGCCTTCGACGTCCCCGCAATGGCAGCCTGGCTGCGCGGCCACGCCACCGATCCCGCCGGACTCGACGGGGTCCCGCAGGTGCGGCAGTTCACCGGTGGGGCCTCGAACCTCACCTACCTGCTGCGCTACCCCACGCGCGACCTGATCCTGCGCCGGCCCCCGGCGGGCACGAAGGCGCGCGGTGCGCACGACATGCGCCGCGAGCACGACCTGCAGGTCGCCCTGGCGCCGGCGTTCCCGATGGTCCCCGCGATGGTCGCCATGTGCGAGGACGAGACCGTCATCGGGACCCCCTTCTACGTCATGGCTCGAGTCCCGGGGGTGATCCTGCGCAGCGAGATCCCGGACACGCTCGGGATGGACGCAGCGGCCGTCCGTGCGCTGTGCGACCGGGCGATCGACACGCTCGTGTCGCTGCACGAGGTCGACCCCGTGGCCACCGGGCTCGACCGGTACGACCGGGGCCCGGGCTACGTCGCCCGCCAGGTGTCGGGCTGGACCGACAGGTTCGGCCGGGCCCGCACGCCCGACGTCCCCGACTACGAGGACGTGATGGCCTGGCTGGCCGATCATGCGCCGGCCGACCTGCCGCACGTGCCGATCCACAACGACTTCCGGTTCGACAACCTGGTCCTGGCCGAGGGTGACCCGACCCGCGTCGCGGCCGTCCTCGACTGGGAGCTCGCGACGGTCGGCGATCCCCTGATGGACCTCGGGTCGTCGCTGGCCTACTGGGTGCAGGCCGACGACGATGCGGCGTTCCAGATGTTCCGGCGCCAGCCGACGAACGCGCCGGGCATGCGCACGCGATGGGAGTTCGTGCAGCGGTACGCGGCCGCCCGGAGCCTGGTGGTCACCCCCGAGCAGTGGCGCTTCTACGAGGTGTTCGGCCTGTTCCGGCTCGCGGGGATCGCCCAGCAGATCCACTACCGCTTCTTCCACGGTCAGACGACGAACCCCGCGTTCCGGGTGATGGGACCGGCGGTCCAGCTGCTCGAGCAGCGCTGCCGTCAGCTGGCCGGCCCCGCCTAGTCGACAGTGCCAGGTCGGCGCCCCGAGCCGACCGCGCGGACCCGTCGAGGCGGCGGGGTCGCACCTAGCGGGACGGGCTGTCCAGGACCGACCTGGCCAGGGCGACGTCCTCTGACCACACCATCACGCGGGGACCCTCGGTGGTGGCCACCGACCGGGCCCGCACGCCGGCGGCAGACAGCTCGGCGGCGACCCGTTCGGCCTCGCGGTCGGTGCGCGGGCTGGCGACCGGGATCATGAGCCCGTACTCCTCGACCGCACCCGGCCGGGCGGGTCGTTCGATCAGCGATGCCCCGCCGCCGGTCATCCAGCGGGCGACCAGCAGCAGCGCGGCCAGGGCGCCGAACGCGACCAGGGGACCGGCGAGGAATGAGTAGGAGCCCCAGGTGCCCATGCCACCGATTGTGCGCCGGTCCCGGCCGAGCCGCGACCGGAGGGCGCCGGATGCGCGTGGAGGCTGCCCGGCGCCTGCCGGGCAGCCTCCACCGGGCAGTGTCAGCCCGTGATCGAGGTCAACAGGCGGGTGACCGGGTCGATCGCGAAGTAGATCGAGAACGCGATCGCCACGACCCACATCAGCGGGGGAACCTGGCGGGCCCGGCCGGTCGCGACCTGCAGGACGGTGTAGGTCACCATGCCCGCGCCGATCCCGTTGGCGATCGAGTACGTGAACGGCATCATGATGATGGTCAGGAAGGCGGGGATCCCGATCGTGAAGTCGTCGAACGGGATGCGCTTGATCTGCGTCATCATCAGGAACCCGACGATCACCAGGGCGGGCGTGGCCGCCTCGTAGGGCACGACCGAGACCAGCGGCGAGAAGAACATGGCCACCAGGAACAGCACGCCGGTCACCAGCGAGGCGATGCCGGTCCGGGCACCCTCGCCGATGCCGGCGGCGCTCTCGATGTAGCTGGTGTTGCTCGACACCGACGCCATGCCGCCCGCAGCGGCGGCCATCGAGTCGACGAGCAGGATCGGCTCGAGGTGCGGGACGTTGTCCTGCTCGTCGGTCAGCTCGGCCTCGTGCGCCAGGCCGGTCACGGTGCCCATCGTGTCGAAGAAGTCGCTGAGCAGCAGCGAGAACACGAACAGCGAGGCTGTCACCAGGCCGACCGCCGTGACCGCGCCGGTCAGGGAGAACTGGCCCAGCAGGCTCAGGTCTGGGGAGCTGAACCACTGGTCGGGGATCCGCGGCACGTTCAGCGCCCACCCGGTCGGGTTGTTCGGGGTGTCCGGGTTGCCGTCGTTGAACGGGCCCACCTTGGCCACGGACTCGATGAGGATGGCCAGGGCAGCCGTCGCCAGGATGCCGATGAGCAGGCCGCCCTTGACCCGGCGCGTGACCAGGATCGCCATCAGCAGCAGGCCGACGACGAACACCAGGGCGGGCCACCCGCGCAGGGCTCCGTCGACGCCGAACGAGATCAGGGGGATTCCCGGCCGCGTCACGCCGGCGTCCACCAGCCCGATCAGGGCGATGAACAGGCCGATCCCGACGCCGATCGCGTACTTCAGCGGCTCGGGGACCGCGTTGAACACGGCCGTGCGGAACCCGGTGAGGACCAGTGCGCCGATGATGAGGCCCTCGATCACGATCAGGCCCATGGCCTGAGGCCAGGTCATCAGCGGCGCGATCGTGTAGGCCAGGAAGCTGTTGAGGCCGAGGCCAGCTGCGATGGCCAGCGGGAAGCGTCCGATGACGCCCATGAGCAGGGTCATGACGCCGGCGACCAGCGCCGTGGCAGCCGAGACCAGTGCGATGGCGACCACAGGATCGTCGCCCCCACCGATGTAGCGGCCGTTGATGTCGGTCGTGGTCCCGATGATCAGGGGGTTGAGCACCACGATGTAGGCCATCGTGACGAATGTGACCACGCCGCCGCGCAACTCGCGGCCGAGGTCAGAGCCCCGCTTGGTCAGCTCGAACCACCGGTCCCACGCGGGGAGGCCGGACTCGTCGACGGGGGCGGTGGCAGGCCCGGCAGGGGGCGGGGCCTCGGGCTGTTCGGTGGTTGTCTGGTTCACGAAGCCGGAGTGTAGAGAGGGTCCGCAGCAGCCCCGGCGCGGCCCCCGGGCTGGCGGGGGCGTCCCGGTGCCCCGGCCCGGCAGGTCACTTCAGGCGGTAGGTGACCGGCGCTGCGGCCGGCCCGTAGCCCTTCGCGGTGCGCGCCTGCACCGTGACGACGTAGGTGGTCCTGCGCGTGAGCTTCTTGGTGCGGCAGGTCAGCTTCGAGGCCTTCGCGTAGCACTTCGCCCGGTACTTCAGCTTGCCGTTTGCCTTCACCCGATAGACCTTCGCGCGGTACTTCCGCACCGCGGCGCTCCCGTTGGGCTCGGGGGCCGCCCACCGCACCACGAGGCGCCGCTTGGACCGCTTCACCGTGACCGAGGTCGGGGCTGCCGGGCGCGTGGCGGCTGCCCCGGGGGCGGTGGCCGGTGCCGGTGCCGGCGGGAACGCGATGGTCGCCTCACCGGGCTGCTGGAGCGGGCCGCTGACCGGCTTCCCGGCGCACGAGTACCCGCCCCAGGCCCGGCAGTCGACGGGCGCATGGTTGAGGTTGGCCAGCGCGAGCAGGTCGCCGGCGTTGGTCAGCAGGCTCGAGGTGCGCCCCATGTGCAGGGTCGACGCGTCGTCCGCGCCCGTCCCGACCGACACCCGGAGCGTCGCACGGGGGGCCAGCACGGTGGTCGCCGGGAAGGGGAACTGCGAGCCGCGCCGGGTGAAGGCGTACCCACCGAGGCTGACCGGGGCGGGGGAGATGTTGACCACCTCGACGTACTCCCCGGCCGCCGTGTCCGCGCCCGGCGGGTTGTAGGAGATGGCGCCGAACCGGATCCGTCCGACCAGCGGGTCGGCGCAGCTCGCGCCGTCGCACGGGTAGTGGAACCAGGCACGGAGGTTCCCGTAGGCGTACCCGGGCTGGGCGTCGTACACGTACGCGGCGTCGCCGTGGAAGTACCCGGCGGAGGGGTCCCAGTTGACGAACATCTGGCTCGGCCCGTTGAAGTGGAAGTCACGGGCGGTGGGGGTTCCGGGGGCGCCCGAGCCGGTGAGCACGCGCAGGTGGTCCCGCGCGCCGATGGTCGTCCCGGCCGGGAAGGTGAAGGTGGTCAACGAGGAGTCCCGCACGGTCCACCCGCTGACGTCGAGCGGTGCGGCCGAGTCGTTCTGCACGACCATGAACTCGTTGCCGGCATCGTCGCCGATCGGGTCCGAGACCACCCAGGTGCGCACCGACGCCGGAGCGGACGTCCCGCAGTAGCCCGCCGACCAGAGGCCGCGCCGGGCGGCGGCTGCGCCGTCCACGAGGCGGCGGTACTCGAGGTTGTGCGCGTACTCCGGCTTCTCCGTGTCGCCGAGGCTGTGCGGGAACCACATGGCGTGCCCGCCGCCCAGCACGGCGCGACCGGCGTCGACCCACGTTCCCGGGGTCGCCTCGTAGTAGACGGTGCGGGCCAGCCGCCCGCCGGAGTAGTCGTCCTCGGTGGAGCGCACGGAGATCGAGCGCAGCTGCACGCGGGTGCCCCGGGGCAGGACGCCGGCCAGGGCCGCGGTCGCGCTGCTGGCGCGGCACTGCTCGAGGGCCGACCCCCCGGCGGCTCCGGCCTTCTCGGGGGCCTGGATGCCGATGAGCCGGATGCGGCAGCGGTCGAGGTCGCCGTCCGCGGGCAGGGTCCCGTCCGGGTTCACCCGCTCGGCGCAGTAGCTGCGCGCGGAGGGGTCGGCCGGGGCGATGAACTGCGGGTCCGCGGCGCTGTCGATGTCGACCGAGACGGTGTCGCCGTCGGCGATGCCGCTGATGGTGCCGGTCTCCCAGGTGGTCTCCGGCTGGGGCTCGATCGCGGTGGCGCCGGGGGCGACCAGTGGCAGCAGGCCGACCACCAGCGCCGCCGCCGTGGCAGCGGACATGCCACGGCGAGGCCCACCGCCCACGGCACGGTGCGTGGCGTCGCGTTCCGGTGCCCCCACCTGGTCCATCCGCCCCCCAATCACGGTGCGTGATGCGAAGGTAGCAGCACGTCGCCCTGCCCCGGGGATGACGTGGGGATATGGGCAGGCTAACGAAGCCTTGGGAGTGCCGATGTCACAGCCATGCGCTTGGATTCGACCATGGTCGCCATCGCAGCTGAGGGCTTGGTCAAGGTGTTCCCCAGCCGGTCCGGCGAGGTGCGCGCCCTGGACGGCGTCGACCTCGAGGTCCCGGTCGGATCGGTCCTCGGCCTGCTCGGGCCCAACGGCGCCGGTAAGACGACGACAGTCCGCATCCTGACCACGCTGCTGGCTCCGGACGCCGGGCGCGCCACGGTCAACGGGGTCGACGTCACGCGGGATCCGCAGGCCGTGCGGCGCTCCATCGGCCTGTCCGGGCAGTACGCCGCGGTCGACGAGTACCTCACCGGCCGGGAGAACCTGATGATGATCGGCCGGCTCTACCACATGGGCAGCCCGGCCTCCCGCGTTCGCGCCGCCGAGCTGCTCGAGCAGTTCGACCTGGTCGACGCGGCTGACCGACCGGCCAAGACCTACTCCGGTGGGATGCGGCGCAGGCTCGACCTGGCCGGCGCGCTGGTGGCCCGCCCGCCGGTGATCTTCCTGGACGAGCCCACCACCGGGCTGGATCCCCGCAGCCGGCTCGGGCTGTGGGACGTCATCGAGGGGCTGGTCGCCGGGGGCACCACCGTCCTGCTGACGACGCAGTACCTCGACGAGGCGGACAAGCTGGCCGACTCGATCGCCGTGGTCGACCAGGGGCGGGTCATCGCCCGGGGCACCTCCGACGAGCTCAAGGCGCAGGTCGGCGGCGAGCGGCTGGTGGTGACCGTCGAGCACGGCCACGTGCCCACGGCGCTGGGTGTGCTCGACGGGCTGGCCACTGGCCAGGTCGATGTCGACGAGCACGCCCGACAGCTGGTCGCGCCGGTCGCCGGCGGGTCCTCGGCCCTGCTCGACGCCGTGCGCAGGTTCGACGAGGCCGGCGTGGGGGTGCTCGACCTCAGCCTGCGCAGGCCCACGCTCGATGACGTGTTCCTCCAACTGACCGGCCATCACGCGGCCGACGGCCCGGCACCCGGACCCGGTGCTGCACAGACGACCCAGGAGGGGGCGAACTGATGAGCGACCTGGGCCAGGCCCTGTCCGACACCGGCACCATCACCTGGCGCAACGTCACGCGGCTGCGCCGGCAGCCCGACTCGATCTTCTTCGGGATCATCCAGTCGGTGATGTTCGTGCTGCTGTTCGCGTTCGTGTTCGGGGGCGCGATCAACGTCCCGGGCGGCGGGGACTACACCGAGTACCTGATGGGCGGCATCTTCGTTCAGACCGTCGCCTTCACCTGCGCCACCACGTGCATCGCCATGGCCGACGACCTCTCCCGGGGGGTGTTCGACCGGTTCCGGTCGCTGCCGATGTCCCGCTCGGCGGTGCTGGCCGGACGGACGTTCGCCGACCTCGCGTTCGCCGGCGTGACCACCGCGGCCATGGCGCTGACGGGGCTGCTCGTCGGCTGGCGCACCCACTCCAGCCTGCTCGAGGTCGTCGCGGGGTTCGGGCTGCTGGCGCTGTTCGCCTACTCCTTCCTCTGGATCGGCGCGGTGATCGGCCTCTCGGTGCGCAGCGTCGAGGTCGCCCAGACCGCCGGGTTGATCTGGCTGTTCCCGCTGACCTTCCTGTCCAACGCGTTCGTCCCGCTCGAGTCCATGCCCTCGTGGCTGCAGCCGATCGCCGCGTGGAACCCCATCAGCTCGGTCGTGGCAGCGATCCGGCAGCTGTTCGGCAACGTGCCGGACGGGTACGTCCCGCCGGACTACTGGCCCCTGCAGAACCCGGTGCTGGCATCCGTGCTGTGGTGCCTGGTGATCCTGGCGGTCTTCGTCCCGCTCGGGGTCTCCCGGTACCGGCGGGCTGCCGCCCGCTGAGAACCGACCCGTCGGGGCGTGGGTCGCCGCGCCGGCGGGCGGCGACGGGAATCGATGCGGCAGTAGGCTCGTTGGACCCAGTGGTTCCACCGGCTGCGCCCGGAACAGGCGCACAGAGGAGGCGATGTCGTGACGGCGGGGTCCTACCGGCTCGAGCCAGAGCGCCCGGAGTTGGGTTCTCCTGTGCTCGTCCACGGCTTGACCGGCTTCATGGACGCGGGTGGTTCCAGCCGGCTGGCCATCGAGCACCTCCTCGAGACCTGCGAGCCCACCCGCGTGGCCACCTTCGACATCGACGCCCTGTTCGACTACCGCGGCCGGCGGCCGCGCACGGTGTTCAACGCCGACCACTACGAGTCCGTGGACATGCCCGAACTCGTGGTCGACGCCGCCGTCGACGCCCACGGCGAGCGCTTCCTCATCCTGCACGGCTACGAGCCGGACCTCGCGTGGGGCGCCGTGGCCGACGGCGTCATCCGGCTGGTCGAGGCCCTCGGCGTTCGCCTGGTCATCGGCCTGCACGCGATCCCGTGGCCCGCCCCGCACACCCGCGCCATCAACGTCACGACGCACGGCAACAGCTCGAGCCTCACCGCGGGCGCCACCCCGTGGGTGGGTTCCCTCGAGGTGCCCGGCAGCCTCGCCGCGCTGCTGGAGCTGCGCCTCGGCGAACGGGACCGTCGCGCCATGGGGTTCGCCGCGCACATCCCGCACTACCTGGTCCAGGCGGAGTTCCCGCGGGGGGCCCTCGTGCTGCTCGAGCACCTCTGCTCGGCCAGCGGCCTGGCTGTCCCGCTCGACGGCCTGCGCGAGGCCGCAGAGGAGTCCGACGCCGACATCTCGATCCAGATCGCGACGAACCCCGAGAACCTCGAGGCGGTCACGACCCTGGAGGAGCAGCACGACGCCCTGCTGGCCGGCCGGCCCGAGTCCGGTGCCGACCTCGGCGAGCTGCGTGCCGACGCCGACATCGCCGCACAGGTCGAGGCGTTCCTGGCTGACCTCGAGCAGGGCGACACGCCATGACCCGGGCTGGGGGAGGGCCCGGCGGCGACGGGGCCGAACCCACCGAGGACCCGCGGGCTGCCGCGGGGCGCCCGGCCAGAGCTCCGAAGCCGGCGCGGCGTCGCCTCGCGCTGACCGACCCCCTGACGGGTGCGGCCGCCGAGGACCGGCCCGAGTCCTGGGGGGACAGCGCGGAGTCCGACGTCGACCGGCTGTCGCACTACGTCGCCCAGCGTCCGCCGCACCACGGTGGCTGATCGCCCCGGTGTGGGCGTCGGTGGTCTCCGGTAGCCTCTGCCTCGACCCGCAGGCGCCCCCATGTCCGGCCTGCGCCCAGCCCCCACCACGTGCGGAGGATCGAGATGGCAGACGAGAAGACAGGCCTGATCAGGGGCTTCCGTGAGTTCGTGATGCGAGGCAACGTGATCGACCTCGCCGTCGCGGTGGTCGTCGGCGCGGCCTTCGGTGCCGTCGTGAAGTCGTTCAGCGACGAGATCATCGCCCCCGTGCTCGCGGCGTTGGGGGGGACTGACACCGGCGGGTGGGGCTTCTGCGTCAACGGTGCCGACCCATGCACCGCCGACACGGCCACGTTCCTCGACTTCGGCGCGGTCTTCGGCGCGATCATCTCCTTCCTCATCACGATGGCGATCGTCTACTTCGTGTTCGTGGCGCCCATGAACAAGGCCCGCAGCATGATGGCCACTCCCGAGGAGGAGGCCGCGGAGGAGGCGGCGGCCGAGGTCGCCCTGCTGACCGAGATCCGCGACCTCCTCGCGGAGCGTCGCGCGACCTCCGACCCGACCGACCGGCCCTAGCCGGTCCATCCCCGGCCAGGTCACCGGCCGGCGTCGACGAGCGCGAAGGTCAGGCTCCCCCCGGCCTGCGCACCGGCGATTGCCAGGGCCTGCGCGCGGGTGGCGGCGAGGACGACCAGGGGGCCCGTCCCCAGCGTCGGCGCCTGGAGCAGGCCCTCCTGAGAGTCCACCTCCGCCAGCCCCAGCACGAGCACGCCCTCGGCGACCACCCGCGCCATCGTGTCGCCCAGGAGGTCATCGCTGGGGGCCCGGCCCTGCAGCAGGTCCAGGCGCATGCCCGGTGACAGCAGCGCGGCGGCCTCGGCGTCGGCGAAGCGCACGGGGATCGCGGCGGTGCCGGAGGGGGGCACCCACCCCCCTCCCGAAGGCGCGACGAGGCGCAGCTCGCTCACGGGCTCACCGCGGCTGACCGGGGCGGCCAGGACGCGCCCCACCAGGGTGCCCGGATCGTCGGCGGTCCCGGCGGGGCGCAGCTCGGCGGCGACCTGCGCGACCCGCAGGTCCGCCCCGGCCAGGCGCCGGCCGGGGGTCAGGTCCTCGGCCGCGACGACCACGGCGACCGTGGGCACCGGCGCGGGCATCAGGGCCAGCCCGAGCATCAGCACGGCCAGTGCCGCGCAGGCCGCCGCGACGCCGCGCCTGTTCCGGCGCACCCATCGGAGGGCCGGATGTGTGGCTGCCACCATGCCTGCCTGCCTCTGTGCCGTGCGCGGGATCCCCCGCGGCTGCTGACTGAGGGCACCGTAGGCGCCGTTCCCGGGGATCCGAAGCGGTCATCCACAGGCCCCGGGCTGACCCAGGATTAGCACTCAGATCCGGTGAGTGCCAGAATGGGTGCCGTGTCCCGCGTCCCCGGGTGTGGGCGTGGGTCGTGAGCGACGGAGGATGCCGATGCCGACCTACGAGTACGTGTGCACCGACTGCGGTGCACCGCTGGAAGTCGTCCAGTCGATCCACGATCCCGCGCTGACCGAGTGCCCGGCCTGCTCCGGCGGGCGCTTGCGCAAGGTGTTCGGGAACGTCGGCGTGGTCTTCAAGGGCAGCGGCTTCTACCGCACGGACAGCCGGGGCAAGAAGACCGCGGGAGCCCCCGCATCCCCGAAGTCGGACTCCGCGGCCGGCAAGGGCCGCGAGTCCAGCACGAAGCCGAGCGGCTCGGACGCCACGACCGGAACCGGCTCGGGACCGGCTTCCGGGTCCGGTACGTCCGGGGGGTCGACGTCGACGACGTCCTCCGCAGGCTCGACGTCCTGACCGGTGCCGGGCGCCGGGCGTCCCGGCGCGCCACCCGGCTGTGTCAGGCGGGGCCCAGGCGGACGATCCCCGCGGGGGTCAGCGCCGCGCCGACCGGCATGTCATGGGCGTCCCGCGGGATCATCCCGGGGGCCAGCACCTCGTCGTCGTGCACGACCGCCAGCACCCCGATCGGCCGGGCGGCTGCGACGTGCTGCGCCAGCTGCGCCAGCAGCGTGTCGTAGAAGCCGCCGCCCTGGCCGAGCCGGGCTCCGGAACGGTCGACCGCGAGCGCCGGGGCCAGCACCAGCGTGGCGGCCTGCTCGATCAGGCATGGCGCGCCGCGCCCGAGCTCGGGTCCGATCGGCACCCGGACCGGCAGGGCCGGGTCCGGGGCGTAGCTGCCCTCGTCGAGCACCCAGCCCAGGTCGCGTCCGGGCAGCGGGACCGGGAGGAGGACCCGCCCGCCTGCGGCGCGCACGGCAGCGCGCACGGCAGCCGTGTCCGGTTCCCCGGGCGAGGCGATGTAGGCCGCGATCGTCACCGCGCCCACCTCCCCGGGACGACCGCGCGGGTCCAGCGCGCCGGCAGCCCGGAGGACGGCCAGCATCCGCTGCGGCTCGTCGGTCGGCACCCGCGCGGCTCGCGCGGCCCGGATGTGACGCCGCAGCTCGGACTTCGTCGGTGCCACGGTCAGCGATCATGCACCAGTGGCCGGTCCGGCGGTACCCGGCGGCTATCGTGCGCGCATGGCGATGCACCTGGAGCCCGCACGGACTCGTGCCCCCGTCAGCGTCCTGGGTGCGCCCGGCTGTCGCGGGCAGGTCCAGCTGGCCGCCGAGCGCCCGGAGCTCCGCGCGGCGCCCGCCGCCCTGCATCGCGACCACGTCGTCCCGATCGACGCCTGACGTGCGCACGGTCGACGAGCACATAGCCCAGGTGCTGGCGCACGTCCGCCCGCTGGAGCCGTTGGACGTGTCCCTGTTGGACTCGCGGGGCTGCCTGCTCGCCGAGCCGGTGACCGCGCCGTGGCCGCTGCCGCCGTTCGACGCGGCGGGTGCCGACGGCTATGCCGTGCGGGCCGAGGACGTGGTGGGCGCCACGGGGCAGGCCGCTGTCGGGCTCGACGTCATCGACGACGTGCCCGCCGGGTACCGGGCGAGCCATCCGCTGAGCCCCGGCACGGCGATCCGGATCGGCTCCGGCGCGCCGATGCCCGCGGGCGCGGACGCGGTCGTCCCGGGGGGCGGCACCGATGGGGGCATGCCGCGGGTGCTGGTCCACCGGGCGGTCGGCCCCGGTGACAACGTGCGCCGCGCGGGCCAGGACCTCGCGGGCGGATCGGTCGTGCTCGAGGAGGGCGCCCTCGTCGGGGCGCGCGAGGTCGCGCTGCTGGCGGCTGTGGGCCAGGCGCGCGTGCATGTCCGGCCCAAGCCGCGCGTCGTGGTCATGTCCACCGGGACCGAGCTCGTCGAGCCCGGGGCGCCGATGACCCCCGGGCTGATCACGGATTCCAACGGGTACATGCTCACGGCCGCCGCGCAGGACGCTGGCGCCCTGGCGTACCGGGCGGGACCGATCCCTGATGAGCAGCGGCCGCTGATGGACGCCCTGGAGGACCAGCTCGTCCGCTCCGACCTGATCGTGACGACCGGCGGCGTCACCGCGGGCACCTACGACACGGTCAAGACGGTGCTCGCGCGGTTGGGATCCGTGGAGTTCACCAGGGTCGCGATCTCCCCAGGCATGGCCCAGGGACACGGCTACCTGGGGCCCGACCAGGTCCCGATCTTCACGCTCCCGGGCAACCCGTCCAGCGCGTTCGTGGCCTTCGAGCTCTTCGTCCGTCCGGTCATCCGGCGCATGCTGGGCCACCACCAGGTGTTCCGGCCGCTGGTCTCGGCCCGACTCATCGGGCCGGTCGTCGGGCAGCCGGGCCTGCGCACGTTCGTGCGCGGCCACCTGCACGGCCCGGGGGGTGACCGCCTGGTCGTCCCGATCGTCGAGCCGGGCCTGCAGGGGCTGCGGCTGGCCGACTCGCTCATCGTCCTGCCGGAGGGGACCGGCGAGGTGCCGGCGGGCGCGTCGGTGTCGGTGATGCCCCTGGGCAGGGCCTGATGCCGACCGTCCCGGTGCTGGCCAGGTGGATCCCGGCCGGTCGGCTCGAGCTCCGCGAGCTCCGGCGGCGGGATGTCCGGGTCTGGCGGGAGGTTCGGGCGCGCAACATGGCGTGGCTGTCCCCGTGGGAGGCGACCGTCCCGCCGGAGTCCGGGGAGTCGATCCCCAGCTACGGGGAGATGGTCGCGAGGTTCCGGGCGGAGGCCAGGGCCGGTCGCATGGTCCCCTGGGCGATGACCCTGGATGGGGTGCTGGTCGGGCAGGTGACCGTCGCCGGCATCACCCTGGGGTCGCTGCGCGCCGGCCACATCGGGTACTGGATCGACTCGCGGGTCGCTGGGCGCGGCGTGACCCCGATGGCCGTGGCCATGGCCATCGACCACTGCCTTCGGACCCTCCGGCTGCACCGGATCGAGATCGTCATCCGGCCCGAGAACACCCCGAGCCTTCGCGTCGTGGAGAAGCTCGAGATGCGCCATGAGGGCGTCCGGTCGGCCTTCCTGCACATCGACGGCGCGTGGCGAGACCACGAGGTGTACGTCATCACCGCGGAGGAGGCACCCGCGAGCCTGGCGGACGCTCTGGCCGCGCGACACGAATCCAGCCGCGACCGATATCCCGGATCGGACGGGTCGCACTGAAGTAGATTTCCGGCCGTGACGGGATTGATCTACGTGGGAATCATCGCCGTCTGGGCCGTCATCCTGGTCCCGGCCTGGCTCCGCCGTCACGACCACCTCGATCCGGAGCGATCCGTCGATCGGTTCTCGCGCAGCATGCGCACGCTGGCCCACCGCCCCAGCGTCCTGGGGATCCCGCTGCCGGAGCGCGACGCCGGGAACGTCGAGTCTGACGAGGAGTCGGTCCCGGAGGTGTTCCGCATCAGCCGGCCGGATCTCGCCAGTGCCTCGACCCGCGTCACCGGGGTCGCGGCGCAGGCCGGGGCCCGGGTCCGGTCCACCTCGGCGGCCGCGCGACGCCGGGTGGTGCTCGGTGTGCTGCTCGGCGGGCTTCTCGTGGTGGCGGGCCTGGTTGTCGCCGGCATCCTGCTTCCCATCGCGCTGGCGGTGCCCGCGGTGCTCATCGTCGGCTTCCTCGGGCTCGCCCGCCAGCAGGTCCGCGCCGCGAGGTCGACCCGGGTGGCCCGGTCCAGCAGCGCGGCACCGGTTCGCGTGCCGCAGGCCACGGCCGCGGCCCGCCGCTCGGAGGCGACCTCCGCTGGTGGGACCTGGGAGGCCCGTCCGACCCCGCTGCCCTCGTACGTCACCGCGCCGGCAGCCTCGGAGTTCCCGCGGGTGATCGACACCGCGACCCCCGGCGCCTGGACCGCCGCCGCGATGCTGGAGCGTGCCCAGCAGGAGAAGCTCCGCGCCGAGCGCATGGCTGCCGCGAAGGCTGAGGCGATCGCGAAGGCCAAGGCGGAGCAGGCTGCGGCCGAGGCTCGCAGTCGCGACGAGGAGTTCCTGGCGGCGCAGCAGGCCCAGTGGCAGCCCCACCGCCGTGCCGTGAACGAGTAGGACGTCTGCGACGGGCCCTCGGCGGCCAGGGATCGGTTTGGCTGTCCCCCGCCCCTCTGGGTACCCTAGGCACACTCACTGGGGCTGTAGCGCAGCTGGTAGCGCACCTCGTTCGCATCGAGGGGGTCAGGGGTTCGAGTCCCCTCAGCTCCACGCATGGTGAAGCCCCCCGCTGGTCGGGGGGCTTCGGCATGTGTGCCGGGCGTGGGGTGGGGACTCGGGAGGAGGCTCGCTGGTGGCGAGCCGACGGATCCCCTCAGCTCCACGCATGGTGAAGCCCCCCGCTGGTCGGGGGGCTTCGGCATGCGTGCCGGCTCGCCGCCCTGCGGCGGCTGGGCGCGCTGGTGTAGGAACGGGGCATGATCCGCGTGGCGCGCCCGGATGACCGCGCGGACCTGTACGACATCTGCCTGCGCACCGGCGGGGACGGTGCGGACGCCACGCACCTGCACGACGATCCGGAGCTGCTCGGGCACGTGTACCTGGGCGCGTACCTCGAGCTGGAGCCCGAGTTGGCGTTCGTGGTCACCGCGGACACGGCCGGGGTGGGCCCCCCGCAGGGGTACTGCGTCGGGACCGCCGACACGGCGCGCTTCGAGCAGGAGTGCCAGCGGCGCTGGTGGCCGCACCTGCGTGGGCGCTACCCGGCTCAGGCTCCTCGCACGCCTGCCGACCAGCGTCTCGTCGAGATGATCCATGCGCCGGCGGTGACGGACCCCGGCATCCTCGCCGGCTTCCCGGCCCACCTGCACATCGACCTGCTCCCCGCGCTGCAGGGCCGGGGCCTCGGCGCCGCGCTGATCGAGCACATGGTCCGGGCGCTGGAGGACCTGGGCTGCCCCGGGCTGCACGTCGGGGTGGCCCGGGGCAACGTCGGCGCGATCCGGTTCTACGGGCGGGTCGGCTTCGAGCAGGTCGCAGGTGATGACGAGTCCGTGGTCCTGGGCCGCGTGCTGGTCACAGGGCCCTCACCCGATCCCGGTACCGGTCGACCAGCGCCTGGTTGACCCCGTCCCCCTCGGCCGTGTTGCTGCTGGCGAAGACCTCGGGATCGACGCCGCGGGCCACCAGCCCGGCCGCCACCTCGCTGAGCAGCGCCTGGATCAGCGCGGCACCCACCACCGTGCTGGTCGGGCCGACCCGACGGTCGAGGCCGGAGACCTCCACCGCAGCGTCGCCGGGCGCGCCGCAGGTGTCGAGGACCACGTCGGCCACGTCGTGCAGGCGCGGACCCGCGACGGTCCGGGCGATCGGCGATCGGGCGTGGGGCAGGCTGGTCACGGCGACGACCAGCACGCCAGCCGACCGGGCCAGCTCCGCCAGCTCCACGGTGACCCGCGTGCCGCCCGAGTTGGACGCCACGACGAGGACGTCCCCGGCGGCCATCGGATGCTCGGCCAGGAGGCGCGCGGCCAGCCCGGGCGTGCGCTCGCGGCGGGTGCTCCCCGCGGCGTCGCGGTGCAGCATCAGGTCCTCGACGAGCAGCGGGTCGACCCGGGCGAGCCCGCCGGCGCGGTAGAAGATCTCCTCAGCCAGCATGTGCGAGTGACCGGTGCCGAAGGCGTGGATCATGCCTCCTGCGGCGAGCCGGTCGGCGACCAGTCCGGCACCGCGGGCCAGCTCCGCCTCGTTGCGTGCGGAGGCATCGGCCAGCGTGGCCCGGACCGTGCGCAGGTAGGCCGCCGCGACGGCGCCGACGGCGGGCCCGTTGGGGGCGCCCCGGCCGCCCGACGTGGTGGTGCCCAGCTCGTCCACCAGATCGCCTCCGCTCCCCGAGCCGCCCAGCTGGGCGGGAGCCTGAGGCTGCCATGGGAGCCGGCAGGGCGCAATGCGCCTCGGCTCGGAAGGCCGATGGGCCCGGGGGAGTCCGCGCCGCGCGACGACGGGGCCGAGCGGCTAACGTCTGGCACGAGCGACCGCTCGGGGAGCAGGAGGAGAGCGATGACCGACGACCGACTCGACCGCATGGGTGCCTTCGACGCCGTGATGTGGGGCGTGGAGCAGGACCCTGTCCTCCGCTCGGTGATCGTGGCGATGACGATCCTCGACAAGGAGCCGGAGGTCGAACTGCTCGTCGACCGGATCACCCGGATGACCCTGGCCGTGCCGAAGCTGCGCCAGCGCGTGGTCGGCAACCCGGTGTCGCTGATCCCGCCCCGGTGGGAGGTCGACGACAACTTCGACATCACCTACCACCTCAAGCGGTACCACGTGCCCTCCGACGGGACGGACCGCCCGCTCATGCGGATCGCCGAGCAGCTCGGCGAGCATGACTTCGACCGGAACCGCCCCCTCTGGGAGATGGCCCTGGTCCAGGGCTGGGACGGCGATCGGGCCGCCGTGATCCTGAAGCTGCACCACGCGATCACCGATGGTGTCGGCGGGATGGCCATGGCCGCCAGCCTGTTCGACCTGACCCGCACCCCGAGCACGGACCTCGGGCCCCTTCCGCCCGAGCCGACCGGCGACGTCCTCGGCCTCCCGGGCCGCGTCGTCAACGGCGTGCAGTTCGCGGGCAAGGCGGCCATCGCACGCGGTCGAGCCCTTGCCGGGGGGGTCGTGGACGTGACGGCCCACGCCGTCTCCGACCCGGGGAGCACCGCCGTGGAGGGTGCGGCGTTCGCCCAGTCGGCGGCGCGGCTGCTCGCCCCTGCCTCCGAGCCGCTGAGCCCGCTGATGCACGGACGGTCGCTGTCGACCGAGATGGCGGTCATCCAGGTGCCCTTCGCCGCCTTCAAGGCTGCTGCCAAGAAGGCAGGCGGGACGCTGAACGACGCCTACATGGCGGCCGTGGCCGGCGGCACCGCCCGGTACCACGAGGCGCACTCGGCGCCCTGCGAGTACGTGCGGGTGAACATGCCGGTCAACATGCGCACCTCCAACGACTCGAGCGGCGGCAACCGCTGGGTTCCCGCCCGGTTCCCGATGCCGATCGACTCCGGCCCCGCGATCGACCGGATCAGGCGGCTGTCCCCGGTCCTCAAGCAGGCGCGGACCGAGCCCGCGCTGGTCCTCAGCGACACGATCTACCGGCTGCTGACCGCGCTCCCGCAGAGCGCAGCCACGTCGATCTCCGCCGGGATGATGCGGGGTGTGGACCTCGCCATCACGAACGTCCCGGGCCCGCCGATCGCGCTGTACTCGGCCGGCGCCGAGGTCCAGGCGATCGTGCCCTTCGCGCCGAAGGGCGGGGCCTCGGCGAACATCGGGTTGATGACCTACAACGGCACCGGGTACGTCGGGATCAACATCGACACCCGCGCCATCCCGGACGCCGACGTCTTCCTCGAGCACATCCGGGCCGGCTTCGACGAGGTGCTCGCGATCGCCGATCCCGAGGCCCATGCCGTCATCGGGATCCACTCCGGACAGGCACCTGCGGAGGGGGCGATCGTCCGCGAGGTCGGCCGGCGGCCGCCGCTCGGCTCGCGGAAGGCCCCGGCCAAGAAGGCCCCGGCGAAGAAGGCCCCGGCGAAGAAGGCGGCGGCGAAGAAGGCGCCGGCCAAGAAGGCGCCGGCGCAGGAGTCCGCCGACACGTAGCCCACACGGCACGTCGGGGTCGATGCGCCCGACGGGGGTGAGCCGTGACCCGCGCGGTGTGCCTCGACCGCCCCCGTGGCGGTCGGGCTCGCGCGGCCGCGTGCACCTACGATGGCCCGCGTGGTGGCGCTCAGCGGGTCGGCTCCCGCGCCCGCAGCGGCGCAGCGGCGCGGCTCCCTCGGGCGCCGTGCACCCACCCGCGGTGCGCTCGTGCCCCCCATGCCGTCCTCCGGGATTCGCGGATGGGTCGGCCCGCTGCTGGTGACCGTCGTCGCCGCGATCCTGCGGTTCGCCAACCTCGGCCGTCCCGACGACATCATCTTCGACGAGACCTACTACGTGAAGGACGCGCTGGCGCTGCTGCGCTTCGGCTACGAGCGCGACGCCGTCAAGGGCGCCAACGACGTGATCCTGGCCCGCGACGCGGCATGGACCAGCTCGACATCTTCACCGACACCGCCTCGTTCGTCGTGCACCCGCCGCTCGGCAAGTGGGTGATCGCCACCGGCGAGTGGGCCTTCGGGGTGACCCCGTTCGGCTGGCGGTTCGCCGTCGCCGTGCTGGGCACCCTGAGCGTGCTGCTGACCGCGCGCATCATCCGCCGGCTCACCCGGTCCGACGTGGTGGGCACCGTCGCGGGCCTGCTGGTCGCCCTCGACGGCCTGCACATCGTGATGAGCCGCACCGCCCTGCTGGACATGACGCTGATGTTCCTGGTCCTGGCGGCCTTCGGGTTCCTGCTGCTCGACCGGGACGCCGTGCGTCGCCGCGTCGCGGGGATGTGGTGGTCCGGACCGGATCCCGGGGGGCCGGGGCCCGCCGGCGTGCTCGGCCCCGGCCTGGGCCTGCGCCCGTGGCGGATCCTCGCCGGGGCCAGCCTCGGCCTGGCCTGCGGGGTCAAGTGGAGCGGCCTGTGGTTCATGGCCCTGTTCGGGATCCTCACGGTCGTGTGGGACCTGCAGCTGCGCCGGACGCTCGGGGTCCGCCGCCCGCTGCGGGGGGTCGTGCTGCGCGACCTGGGCCCGGCCGTGCTCAGCATCGTCGGGGTGGGTGCGCTGGCCTACCTGGCCACGTGGACCGGATGGCTGGTCACCGACGGCGGCTACGACCGCCAGTGGGCCAGCGCGCACCCCGGCCTGCCGTTCGTCCCCGACGCGCTGCGCTCCTTGGCCGCCTACCACCGGGCCGCCTGGTCCTTCCACGTCGGGCTGGACTCCCCGCACTCCTATCGCTCGAGCGCGTGGTCCTGGCCGGTCATGTCGCGGCCCACGTCGTTCTCGTACGACTCCGAGGGCCTGTCCTGCGGTGCCGACCGGTGCTCCGCGGAGGTGCTGGCCCTGGGCAACCCGATCATCTGGTGGGCGGGTCTGGTCGCGCTGGCGCACAACCTGTGGCGAGCCGTGGCCGGGCGCGACTGGCGCAGCGGCGCCCTTCTGGTGGGCTACCTGGCCGGGTGGATCCCCTGGCTGGTCTTCCACGAGCGCACGATCTTCACGTTCTACGCGATCGTGCTGGTGCCGTTCCTCGCCGGCATGCTCGCCATCTCGCTGGCCAGCCTCCCCGGCGGGGCGGATGCGAGCCCGAAGCGCCGGCAGTGGGGGCTGATCGGTGCCGGCTCGGTGCTGATCCTGGTCGTCGCAGCCACATGGTTCTTCCTGCCGATCTGGACCGGTGAGGTCCTGCCGTACGAGCAGTGGAACTGGCGCATGTGGATGCCCACCTGGGTGTGAGCGTCTGCGTAGTCGATTCCGACGACGAAATGGGCCGAATCGACTACGCAGGGTCGGGGGAGCGGTCGGGGCGGTGCGCCACCACGGCGTCGTACACGACGCGCTTGGGGATCCCCGCGGCCCGGGCCACGTCCGCGATCGCGTCCTTGCGCGGGACCCCCTGGCCTGTCAGGGCAGCCACCCGCGCGGCGAGTCCGGCCGGGTCGGCCTCGTCGGCGGCGGCCGCCGGCGCGCCCTGCACCACGAGCGTGATCTCCCCGCGCACGCCGGAGGCAGCCCAGGCCCCGAGCGAGCCGAGGTCCCCCCGGATGACCTCCTCGTAGGTCTTGGACAGCTCCCGGCAGACAGCGGCCGGGCGCTCGGATCCGAACGCGGCCGCCAGGTCGGCGAGCGTGGCCTCGAGCCGGCGCGGGGCCTCGAAGTACACCTGCGTGCGCGGCTCGTCGGCGAGCTCGGCCAGGCGCCGTCGCCGCTCCCCCGCCCGCCGGGGCAGGAACCCCTCGAAGCAGAACCGGTCGCACGGCAGCCCCGAGACGGCCAGGGCCGTCGTGACGGCCGAGGGCCCGGGCAGGGCCGTCACCCGGTGGCCCGCGGCGATGGCCGCCCGGACAGCGCGGTAGCCGGGGTCGCTGACCGAGGGCATCCCGGCATCGGTGACCAGCGCCACGGTCCCGCCCTGCGCCAGGACCCTGAGCAGCTGCGGCATCCGGGCGAGCTCGACGTCCTCGTAGAAGGAGATGACCGCGCCCGATCGCTGGGCCCCCACGTCGGCCAGCAGGCGACGCAGCCGGCGGGTGTCCTCCGCGGCCACGAGGTCGGCGGTGACCAGCAGGTCCGCCAGGCGCGGGGAGGCGTCGGACGGATTGCCCAGCGGTGAGCCGGCGAGGACCAGGGTCCCCGGGGACTCGGGTGTGGGCGGCGTGGTCCGGGGTCCGACATGGGCCCATCGTGCCGCACGCGGAACCGCCGGAGGGCGGCAGTCGACGACCGCTGGGGTGCTCACGACGGGACCGAGCACCGGGGCCCGCAACTAGAATCCCGCCATGAGCCCGACTGGCAAGGCGTTCTACGTCACGACGCCCATCTACTACGTCAACGACGCTCCGCACATCGGGCACGCGTACACGACCGTCGCAGCGGACGTGCTCACCCGCTGGCACCGCCAGCGCGGCGAGCGCGTCTGGTTCCTCACCGGCACCGACGAGCACGGCGCAGAAGGTGCTCCGAACCGCGCAGGCAACGGCGTCACGCCCCAGGAGTGGGCCGACCGGCTGGTCGCCGAGCACTGGCGGCCCGTCCTCGAGACCCTCGACGTCGCCAACGACGACTTCATCCGCACGACCGAGCGCGCGTCACACGCAGCGCGTGCAGAACTTCCTGACCCGGCTCAAGGACGCCGGGCACATCTACCCCGGCGACTACGAGGGTCCCTACTGCGTCGGCTGCGAGGAGTTCAAGCTGCACGGCGACCTGGTGCACGGCACCGGGCAGTACGACGGCCAGCTGGTGTGCCCGATCCACGGCCGCCCGGTCGAGACCGTGTCGGAGACCAACTGGTTCTTCCGGCTGTCGGCGTTCGCCGAGCCGCTGCTGGCGCACTACGCCGCGCACCCGGACGCCGTCGCGCCGGCGAGCGCCCACAACGAGGTCGTGTCGTTCATCCGCGGCGGCCTGCACGACCTGTCGATCTCCCGGTCCACGTTCGACTGGGGCATCCCGGTGCCCTGGGACCCCTACCAGGTCGTCTACGTGTGGTTCGACGCCCTGCTCAACTACGTCACGGCGGTCGGGCTCGGCGACGAGCCGCCGATGCCGGGCGCCGCGACGTTCGCCAGCACGTGGCCGGCCGACGTCCACCTGGTCGGCAAGGACATCCTGCGGTTCCACGCGGTGATCTGGCCGGCGATGCTGATGGCGGCGGGGCTGCCGCTGCCCGGGCAGGTGTTCGCCCACGGCTGGCTGCTGGTCGGCGGCGAGAAGATGAGCAAGTCCAAGCTGACCGGGATCGCCCCCGAGCAGATCATCGACCACTTCGGCGTCGGACGCCTTCCGCTACTACTTCCTGCGCGCGATCCAGTTCGGCCAGGACGGGTCGTTCTCGTGGGAGGACATGACGGCCCGCTACACGGCCGAGCTGGCCAACGGGTTGGGCAACCTCGCCTCGCGCGCCACGGCGATGGTCGGGCGCTACTTCGACGGGATCCTGCCGGCGCCCGGTGCCTTCGCCAACGCCGACCTGGCGCTGGCCGACGACCTCCTCACCGCCGTCCAGGACGCCGATCGGGGGTACTCGCGGCTGGACTTCACCGAGGGCATCGGTGCGGTCAAGGCCTTCGTGGACGCGGTCAACATGTACGTCACCGAGCAGGAGCCATGGGCGCTGGCCAAGCGCGCCGACGACCCGGCGGCCCGCGAGCGGCTGGCCACCGTGCTGTACGTGACCTGCGAGGCCCTGCGGGCGATCGCCGTGCTGCACAACTCCGTGATGCCGCGGGCGATGGGCCTGATGTGGGAGTCGATCGGGGCTGCTGAGGGCCTGGGACCGCTGGCCGAGCAGCCGATCGGCGACGCCAGCCGGTGGGGCCAGCTGCCCGCGGGCGTGCGCGTGACCAAGGGGGCGGCGCTGTTCCCACGGCTGCAGGAGGAGGCCCCCGCCGGTGCCTGACCGGGACCGCCACGAGCGACCGCCGCGTCCGGAGGCCCTGCCCCGGCCGGTGGCCGACTCGCACTGCCACATCGACATGCGCGGCGGCGCCGAGGACGTCCTGTCCCCGGCGGAGGCGCTCGAGGCGGCGGCGGCCGTGAACGTCACCGGCATCGTCCAGGTGGGCTGCTCGATCCGCGACGTGGCGGCGGCCGTGGCCATGGCCGAGGAGCACCCGCGGATCCTGGCCGCCATCGGGATCCACCCCAACGAGGCGCCGCGGCTGGCCGCCCGGGGCGAGCTCGACGCGGCCATCGCCGAGGTGGAGCGGCTGGCCGTCGGCTCGGCGCGCGTGCGCGGGATCGGGGAGACCGGCCTGGATCACTTCCGGACCCGGGACGACTCGGGCTGGACGGTCCAGGAGGAGTCGTTCCGGGCGCACATCGACCTGGCCCGGCGGCTGGGGCGGGCCCTGGTGATCCACGACCGGGACGCCCACGACGACGTGATCCGTGTCCTGCTCGACGAGCTGTCCGGGGCGGGCCTGCCCGAGGTGGTCGTCTTCCACTGCTTCTCCGGCGACGCGGCCATGGCCCGGGTCGCAGCTGAGCATGGCTGGTACGTCTCGTTCGCCGGGACCGTCACGTTCAGCAATGCCCGGGACCTGCACGCGGCCGCCCCCGTGGTGCCGGCCGACCGGATCCTCGTCGAGACCGACGCCCCGTACCTCACGCCCACGCCGTACCGCGGGCGCACCAACGCCAGCTACCTGGTGCCGCTGACCGTCCGCCACCTGGCCGAGCTGCGCGGGGAGGACCTCGCGTCGCTGTGCGACGACCTGGCTGCCAACACGGTCCGGGCCTTCGGGGACTGGGCGTGACGGACCCGGGCGGCGCGGGCCCTGTGCGAGCCGATCTGCTGGGCCCGGCGCAGGTGCGGGCGCTCGCCGAGTCGCTGGACCTGCGCCCGACCAAGACCCTGGGCCAGAACTTCGTGATCGACCCGAACACCGTGCGCCGGATCGTGCGCGTGTCGGGGGTCGGCCCCGACGACGCCGTGCTCGAGGTGGGGCCGGGCCTCGGGTCGCTGACGCTGGCCCTGGCCGAGTGCGTGCCCCGGGTGGTCGCGGTCGAGGTGGACCCGGTGCTGGCCGCCGCCCTGCCCGCGACGCTGGCCCGGCACGGCCCCGCGCTGGCCGATCGGGTGACCATCGTCAACGCCGACGCGATGCGGGTCCAGGACCTCCCCGTCGCGCCGACCGCCCTGGTGGCCAACCTCCCGTACAACGTCAGCGTGCCGGTCCTGCTGCACCTCATGGCCACGTTCCCGACGATCGCTCGGGCCCTCGTCATGGTCCAGCTGGAGGTCGCCCAGCGCCTGGCCGCCGAGCCGGGCTCGCGCGTCTACGGCGTGCCGTCGGCCAAGGCTCGATGGTTCGGCGACGTGCGCCAGGCCGGGCTCATCGGGCGAGCGGTCTTCTGGCCCGTGCCGAACGTGGACTCGGGGCTCGTCGAGATCGTGCGCACCGCGCCGCCACGTACCGACGTGACCCGGGCCGAGGTCTTCGCAGTCGTCGATGCCGCGTTCAGCCAACGGCGCAAGATGCTGCGCTCGGCGCTGGCCGGATGGGCCGGGAGCCCCGAGCGGGCCGTGGCGATCCTCCAGGCGGCGGGCGTGGACCCCACGGCCCGTGGCGAGGCTGTCGACGTGGCCGGCTTCGCGGCGATCGCCGCCGCCGGCCGGGAGGTGCCCGCCGCCCGCTGACCCGCCGGCCGGGAGGTGCCCGCCGCCCGCTGACCCGGCGGCCGGGGGCCGGGCGTGGTCGGGGGGCCGGGCGTGACCGGAGGGCTGGGCGTGGTCGGCGTGGTCGGATCGGACAATCCATGCGCTCCGCGGGCAGGATGGCCCCGTGCGATCGGTGACGGCCCGGGCCCCGGGCAAGGTGAACGTCCAGCTCTCGGTGGGCCGGGTCCGCGATGACGGCTACCACCCGCTGGCGAGCGTGTTCCATGCCGTCGCGCTGGTCGAGGAGGTCACGGTCGCCGATGGGGAGCCCGGGTCGGGCATCGTCATCGGCGGGGTCACCGGGCCGCAGGCCGAGGAGGTGCCGCGGGACGGCACCAACCTCGTGTGGCGGGCAGCCGAGGTGCTGGCCGCCGAGCTGGGCCGGCCGGAGCCGGACGTGCGCATCGACATCGTCAAGGGCGTGCCCGTCGCGGGCGGCATGGCGGGGGGGTCGGCCGACGGGGCCGCGGCCGTGGTGGCGCTGAACGACCTGTGGGGCTCGCCGATGGGGCGCGACGAGCTGGCCGGCGTGTGCCTGCAGCTGGGCTCGGACGTCCCGTTCAGCCTGCTCGGCGGCACCGCGCTGGGACTGGGCCGCGGCGAGCAGCTCAGCCCGATCCCCGTGCGCGGGACGTTCCACTGGGTGTTCGCGACGGCGACCCGCGGCCTGTCCACGCCGGCGGTGTACGGCGCGTTCGACCGGCTCGTCGAGGGGCGGATCGTGCCAGATCCCGCCGCCGACGAGGCGGTGCTGGGCGCGCTGGTCTCCGGCGACGCCCGCGCGCTCGGTCGGTCCCTGCACAACGACCTGCAGGAGCCCGCCCTGGCGCTGCGGCCCACGCTGCGCGACGTGCTGGACGCGGGCCTGGGTGCGGGGGCGCTCGGCGGGATCGTGTCCGGGTCAGGGCCGACCTGCGCGTTCCTGGTGGCCGATCCCGCGGCCGCCCACGGAGTCGCCGCGGCGCTGGCCGGCAACCCCGATGTCCGCTCGACCCACATCACGACGGGGCCGGTGCCCGGGGCGCGGGTCGTGGCGCGGTCGGGCTGACGCCACGCCGCGCGGCCCGTCCACGCCGCGCGGCCCGTCACGCCGGCGTGGCTGGGCGTTGCCCGCCTCGTGTCGACGGATCAGCCCAGTTCGGGTCCCGGATCGGTCGTCACGAGGATGAGGTCGCCGGAGACCTCAACCGCGCCGGCACCGGCGGGGATCACCATGCTGGTGCCCAGGCCCAGCTCGACCGCCTGCTCCGCGGTGCGCACCGTGCCGGAGCCACCGATGACCGTGAGCACCCGGAACCCGGGCACCTCCCAGGCGAAGTGTCCGCGCAGGGTCTCCCACCGCTGGACGTGGAACTGGGGGCAGTCCACGAGCGTGCGCCGCCTGCTGTGCGGGCCGGCCGGCTCCCACGGGCCGCTTGTCCTGGCGCGGTCCGGGTCGTGCGGTGCGGTGACGACCCCGAACCCCTTGTCCACGTGCAGCTCGCGGGCCCGGCCGTCGAGGCCGACCCGGTCGAAGTCGTAGAGGCGGTAGGTGATGTCGCTGCTCTCCTGGACCTCGTACACGAGCATGCCCGGCCCCAGCGAGTGCACCTCGCCGGCCGCGACCATGAAGAAGTCGTCCATCTGCACCGGAACGTGGACGAGGTGCTGCATGAGCGTCCCGTCGGCCAGCGCGGCGCGCAGCTGCGCCGGCGAGTCCGCGGTGTGACCCAGGATCAGCTCGGCCCCGTCGTCGCAGGAGACCACCAGCCAGCACTCGGCCTTGCCCCGCGCCTGCCCCTCGAGCTCGCGGGCCTGGGCGTCGTCCGGGTGGACCTGGACCGACAGCCAGTCCTGCGGGTCGAGGAACTTGCAGAGCAGCGGGAAGTCACCGGGCTCCGGGCGGCCAGTGACACGGCCCTCGGCCCACGCCCGGTCCAGCGTCGTCCCGGCCGGCGCCCCGGAGCGCAGCGCTCCGCTCATGCCGGGCATGCCGGAAACCGCCCAGCACTCGCCGATCACCCCCTCGGGGACCGAGTCCCCGAACCACAGCCGCAGGGTCGTCCCGCCCCACAGCCGCTCGGCGAACACCGGCTCGATGACCAGCAACTCGGGCACCGGGCCTCCTCGTGGACGGGAACAGTCTCGGACCCTATCGGGCGGGCCACTAACCTTGGGCCCCATGCCGCCCATCGTCGCCCTCGAGGACGTGCGGGTGGTCTTCGCCACCCGTGCGGTCCTCGACGGCGTGACCCTCGGGATCGACCGCGGCCAGCGGATCGGGGTGGTCGGGCGCAACGGCGACGGCAAGTCGACGCTGCTGCGGGTCATCGCGGGCCTCCATGAGCCGGACTCGGGGCGGGTCACCCGCAGCCAGGGCACGCGCGTCCGGCTGGTCGGGCAGTCCGACGCCCTGGTCGGCAGCACCGTGCGCGACGTGACCGTCGGCGACCGCCCCGAGCACGAGTGGGCGGCCGATCCGCGCATCCGCTCGGTGCTGGTCGGCCTGCTCGGCGGCGTGGGCGCCGACGGCTACGCCGACGGGCTGGACACGCCCGTGGCCGACCTCTCCGGAGGCGAGCGCAGGCGCCTTGCCCTGGCCTCGGCGCTCATCGATCCCGGCGACGTGCTCCTGCTCGACGAGCCGACCAACCACCTCGACCTCGAGGCCGTCACGTGGCTCGCCAGCTTCCTGACCGGTCCGACCGCGCCCCCGGCCCTCGCCGTCGTGACGCACGACCGCTGGTTCCTCGACGCCGTCACGCTGCAGACCTGGGAGGTCGTCGGCGGTGGTGTGCAACGGCATGACGGGGGCTACGCCGCGTGGGTGCTGGGCCGCGCCGAGCGGGAGCGGCGGGAGGCCGTCGCCGAGGACCGTCGGCGCAACCTCGCCCGCAAGGAGCTGGCCTGGCTGCGCCGTGGCCCCCCGGCCCGGACGTCGAAGCCGCAGTTCCGCATCGATGCGGCCAACGCCCTGATCGCCGACGTTCCCGAGCCGCGGGACCGGTTGGCGCTGCGTCGGCTGGCAACCGCGCGCCTGGGCCGACAGGTCGTCGAGCTGCGCGGCGCCACCGTTCGGGTCGGCGATGACCCGCCCCGGACGCTGGTGGACGACCTGACCTTCACGCTCGGGCCGGGGGACCGCATCGGGCTGCTCGGGCCGAACGGCGTGGGCAAGACGACGTTGGCCCGGCTGCTGCTCGGCCGGATCGAGCCGGACTCCGGCGAGGTCGTGCGGGGCAAGACCGTCGTGCCGGCCCTGCTGGCGCAGCAGATCGCCGCCGAGGACCCCGACGAGCGGGTCCTGCCCAGCATCCAGCGCGTCCGCCGGGAGGTCGAGGTGGCTGGGCGGACGGTCACCGCGGGCCAGCTGCTCGAGGACTTCGGGTTCCGCGGCGAGCGGGCGATGACCCGGATCGGTGACCTGTCGGGAGGGGAGCGGCGCCGGCTGGAGCTGCTGCGCCTGCTCATCGGTGGGCCGAACCTGCTCGTGCTCGACGAGCCCACCAACGACCTCGACATCGAGACGCTCACGGTCATCGAGGACGTGCTGGACACGTGGCCGGGCACGCTCGTGGTCATCAGCCACGACCGCTACTTCCTGGAGCGGACCTGCGACGACGTGTACGCCCTGCTCGGTGACGGCCGGCTGCGGCACCTGCCGCGCGGCGCCGATGAGTACCTGGAGCTGCGCGCCGGGCAGGGGTGGCGGACCTCCGGGGTCGCCCGGCCGGTGGGTGGACCGGGGACGGCGACCGGGTCTCGATCCCGGGCGGTTCCGGGCGGGTCGGTGATCGCCGTCGAGGTGGCCCCGACAGCACCCGGCGGCCCTCCCGCCCTGCGGTCGGCCGGAGCCACGGGACTCACGGGATCGGCGGCGCATGCGGCGCGCAAGGAGCTGGCTCGCATCGACGCGCGCCTGGCCAAGCTGGATGAGCTGCAGGCGCAGGTGCATGACCGGATGGTCGAGGCGCACGCCGACCACGAGCGGCTCCTGGAGCTCGGTGCGCAGGACAGCGCCCTGGCCGCGGAGCGGGCGGACCTCGAGGAGCGCTGGCTCGAGCTGGGCGAGGCCCTCGAGGGCTGACCGCCGCCCGCCCCGCCCCGCCCCGCCCCGGCCCCCGCCCCGCCCCGGCCCCGCCCCGCCCCGCCCCCGCCCCGCCCCTCGCCCCGGCCCCCGCCCCGGCCCCGCCCCGCCCGCCCTCGCCCCCCCCCTTCCCCTTCCGCACGTGCTCCGGCTGGGGACGTGTGCTCCGGTCTGGACCGGAGCAGGTGTCTCGCGGCGGAGCAGGAACGTTCGGGGCGGAGCAGCAACGTTCGCGGCGGAGCAGCAACGTTCGGGCGGAGCAGGTGTCTCGGGGCGGGGCAGCAACGTTCGGGGCGGAGCGCAGCAACGTTCGCGGCGGAGCAGGAACGTTCGCGGCGGAGCAGCAACGTTCGGGGCGGAGCGATCAGGGTGCGGGAGGCGGGGACTCGAACTGCAGGAGCAACTGCCGCAGCCCCGCCGTCAGCTCGGTGCGTGCCGCCGGGTCGAGGTCGGCCAGCAGGAGCCGCTCCTCGGCCAGGAGGTCCTCGAACGCCGCATCCACCCGAGCCCGTCCCTCCGGCGTCAGGGCGACCCACGTCCCCCGTCGATCGTCGGGGACCGGCTCGCGGACCACCAGCCCGCGCCGCTCCAGCCGGTCGATCCGGTTGGTCATCGTCCCGCTGGTGACCAGGGTCTCTTCGAGCAGCTGCCCGGGCGTCAGTCGGTAGGGCGGACCTGTGCGCCGCAGCGCGACGAGGACGTCGAACTCCCAGACGGCCAACCCATGCTGGGCGAACGCCCGATCCCGGGCCCGGTCGAGCCGCCGGGCCAGCCGGCTGACCCGCGACAGCACCGACAGCGGGGTCAGGTCGAGGTCGGGGCGCTGCCGCTGCCAGGCGGCGATGACGCGGTCGACGTCGTCGCGGTGGCCCCCGTCGGCCGCGCTGCTGTCGTCGCGGTGGCCCCCGTCGGCCGCGCTGCTGTCGTCGCGGTGGCCCCCGTCGGCCGCGCCGGCACCTTGCCCGGTCACGGCCGCTCCCGCGAGACCAGGACCGGATCCTTCTCCAGGTGGGAGACGCCGTTCCACGCCATGTTCACGACCTGCGTGATGACCTGCTCCTTGCTGGGCTTGCGCACCTCGGCCCACCACTCGCCGGTGAGCGCGACCATGCCCACGAGCATGTGCGCGTACATGGGGGCCAGCTTCGTCGGGTAGCCGTAGTGCTTGCAGACGACCACGAGGCGCTCGGTGAGGTGGTCGGCGACCTCGCGGATGACGGTTCCGAACGTGCCGCCGCGCTGATCCCCGCTGGGGTGCGGCCGCAGCAGGACCCGGAACCCATCGGTGTGCTCGTCGATGTAGTCGAACAGCGCCGTCGCCGCCTGCTCGAGCAGGACGCGGGGACGATCGGAGGTGAGCGACTCGGTCATCATCGACATGAGCAGCGTCATCTCGCGGTCGACCACGATCGCGTAGAGGCCCTCCTTGTCGCCGAAGTGCTCGTACACCACCGGCTTGGAGATCCGCGCCGCCGAGGCGATCTCCTCGATGCTCGCGGCGTCGAAGCCGCGCTCGGCGAACACCCCCCGGCTGACCTCGATGAGCTGCTGGCGGCGCTCGAGTGCGCTCATCCGCACGCGCGGGGTGTTGCTCGACGGGGCCATGCCCCATTCTCACCCCTGCCTCGGGGCGTAGGCTTCATCCGCCGCCGATCCCGGTTCGTCCAACGGCAGGACAGGTGCCTTTGGAGCACTCAATGGGGGTTCGAGTCCCTCACCGGGAGCTCGGGCCGCGCGAACCCGCGCCGGCCGACCCCAGGGAGGCCCGCGTGACAGAGAGCCCGACCAGCGCCGTCAGCGCCGTGATCATCCTTGCCGCCGGCGAGGGCAAGCGGATGCGCTCGGCGGTGCCCAAGGTCCTGCACGAGATAGGTGGCCGCAGCCTGGTCGGCCACGCGATCGCCGCGGCCGGAGCCCTGGCGGCCGAGCAGCTCGTGGTCGTCGTCGGCCACGGCCGCGAATCGGTCACCGAGCACCTGGCCGGGGCGGCCCCGCACGCGCGCGTCGCCGTCCAGGACCAGCAGCTCGGCACCGGCCACGCCGTGCAGTGCGCGCTCGCGGAAGCAGCCGATGTCACCGGCGGCACGGTCGTGGTCACGTACGGCGACGTGCCCCTGCTCGAGGGCCGCACGCTGGCAGCGCTCGTGGCCCAGCACGAGCAGGATGGCAACGCCGTGACCGTCCTCACGGCCCTGGTGGCCGATCCGACCGGGTACGGCCGGATCCTGCGCACGGCTGACGGGTCCGTCGAGGCGATCGTCGAGCACCGCGACGCGACAGGGGAGCAGCGCGCCGTCCGCGAGATCAACTCCGGGATCTACGCGTTCGACGGTGCCGTGCTGGTCGATGCGCTGGCCCGGCTCCGCCCCGACAACGACCAGGGGGAGCTGTACCTCACCGACGTGCTGGCGCTCGCCCGCGCAGCCGGGGGCCGGGTGGCCGCCCTGATCACCGACGACGTGTGGCAGACCGAGGGGGTCAACGACCGAGTGCAGCTGGCCGCGATGCGCCGCGAGCTCAACGACCGGGTCCTCGATGCCCTGATGCGCGACGGCGTGACGATCGTCGACCCGGCCACCACCTGGGTGGACGTGACGGTCGCGGTGGGGCAGGACGCCACCCTCGAGCCCGGCACGATCCTGCGCGGCGCCACCCGCGTGGACGGCGGGGCGCTGGTGGGCCCGGACACCCTGCTCGTGGACTGCGAGGTCGGTCCGGGTGCCAGCGTGGTGCGCACCCACGCGACGTCCGCGCGGATCGGCGCGGACGCGCAGGTGGGCCCGTTCACGTTCCTGCGCCCCGGCACCGTGCTCGATGCCGGCGCCAAGGCCGGGGCCTACGTGGAGATGAAGAACGCCCACGTCGGACCGGGCTCGAAGGTGCCGCACCTGTCCTACGTCGGGGACGCCGAGATCGGCTCCGGGTCGAACATCGGTGCTGCGACGGTCTTCGTGAACTACGACGGCGTGGCCAAGCACCGCACCGTCGTGGGCGACGAGGTGCGCATCGGGTCGGACACCATGCTCGTGGCGCCGGTGACGATCGGCGACGGGGCCTATACGGCAGCCGGGTCGGTGATCACCGAGGACGTCCCCCCCGGGGCGCTCGGGCTGGGCCGGGCCCGCCAGCGCACCGTCGAGGGCTGGGTGCTGGCGCGCCGGGCCGGCACCGGGTCGGCGCGCGCGGCCATCGAGGCAGGGGCAGGGGCCGAGGCAGGGGCAGGGGCCGAGGCGGCAGGGGCGGGGGCCGCGACGGGGGCCGCGACGGGGGCCGGGGCCGACGCAGACGAGCGGGCGTCCGCGGATGAGCCGACGGGCAGCGCCACCCCGGCGCAGGACCCGCCCGCCGCGACGGGACGGGAACCCGGGGGCGGTGTCGGCTAGCGCGGGGGCATCGGACACGATTGCCCCCGTCGGAACAGGTTCGGCCCCCCAGGAGGCTTGCGGATGCCCACGTTGAAGGCCAAGGCACGGAAGCACCTGATGCTCTTCTCGGGCCGCAGCCACCCAGACCTGGCCGAGGCCGTCGCCACCGAGCTCGGTGTCAAGCTTGCCCCGACCGCGGCCTACGACTTCGCCAACGGCGAGATCTTCGTCCGGTTCCGCGAGTCGGTCCGGGGCGCCGACGCCTTCGTCCTCCAGTCGCACACCGCGCCGATCAACACCTGGATCATGGAGCAGCTGATCATGGTCGACGCGCTCAAGCGTGCCTCGGCCAAGCGCATCACGGTGGTCCTGCCGTTCTACGGCTACGCGCGCCAGGACAAGAAGCACCGCGGTCGCGAGCCCATCTCCGCACGGCTGATGGCCGACCTGTTCAAGACCGCCGGCGCCGATCGGCTCATCAGCGTCGACCTGCACACCTCCCAGATCCAGGGCTTCTTCGACGGGCCGGTCGACCATCTCTTCGCCCTGCCGCTGCTGGCCGAGTACGTCCAGTCCAGGCTCGAGGGCCAGCCGGTGACCGTCGTCTCGCCCGACGCCGGGCGGGTGCGGGTCGCCGAGCGGTGGACCGACGTGCTCGGCGCACCCCTGGCCATCATCCACAAGCGCCGCGACCCGGACGTGCCCAACCAGGTCCGCGTCTTCGAGGTGGTCGGCGAGGTCAAGGACCGCGTCTGCGTCGTCGTCGACGACATGATCGACACCGGTGGCACGATCGCCAAGGCGGCCGAGACCCTGTACGAGCAGGGCGCGCGGGACGTCATCGTGGCCGCGACGCACGGGATCCTGTCCGATCCCGCGACCCAGCGGCTGGCGGAGTCACGGATCTCCGAGGTGATCGTGACCGACACCCTGCCCATCACCTCGACGCTGGACAAGCTGACGGTGCTTCCCATCGCGCCGCTGCTCGCCACGGCGATCCACGAGGTCTTCATCGACGGGTCGGTCACCCGACTGTTCGACCCCACCCCGAACGGCGACCCGTCCCCGTAGCGCGCCGTCGCCCGGTTGGGTGGGCGCACGGGTGGCGGGAAGCGGCGGGTGCGCCATCGGCGTTTGGCCGGGCCCGGTCCGCGCCGGTAGACTGCTGCCATTCCTCGGCGAGGGGGCCTGCGGGCTGCCGTGATCGACGTGGTGGCGGGTGATCCCTCCAGCCGAAGGACCATCCGCACCAGTCTCGAGGAGTTCGTGTCGTGTCTGACACCCAGGTCCACATGTCTGCCGTCCAGCGCAGCGACTTCGGCAAGGGCGCTGCCCGCCGGCTGCGTCGCACCGGCCTCGTCCCTGCCGTGATCTACGGCCACGGGACCGATCCGCTGCACGTGGCCCTCGACGGCCACGACCTCGCGCAGGCCCTGAAGAAGCCGCGCGTCGTCCTGGCCCTCACGGTCGACGGCACCGAGCACGTCGTCGCCCCGCGCGACGTGCAGCGCGACGTCGTCCGCCAGGTGCTCGAGCACGTCGACCTCGTCGTGATCGACCGCGCCGAGGCCACGGCCCGCGCCGCGGTGGCCGACGCGATCAAGGCCGCGGAGGCTGCCGCCGAGGAGGCGGGGATCGACGTCTCCGACGCCGTCGCGGCGATCGAGGCCGCCGTCGAGGCGGGCGAGGATCCGCACGAGGCCGCCCTGGCTGCCATCGCCGAGGCCGCCGAGCACCAGAAGGTGCTGTCGGCCGCGGCTGCTGCCTCCGCCGACGCGGCTGAGGCCGCGGCGGACGAGCTGGCCGAGGGACTGGGCGCGGATGCGGCTGCTGAGGCTGCGGGCGCGGCCGGCGACGACGCCTGATCCCGGTGTGACCGACGCGCCCTGGCTCGTCGTGGGCCTGGGCAACCCCGGTCCCCAGTACGCCGCCACCCGCCACAACATCGGCGTCATGGCGATCGAGCGGCTCACCGAGTCCCTGGCTGGCCGCCTGACCGCGCACCGTCGGTGCCGGGCCGAGGTGTTCGAGGGTCGGCTGGGGCCGCTTGGCCATGGGGCGAGCCGCGTGGTCGTGGCCCGTTCCCGCGGGTTCATGAACGAATCAGGCGGGCCGGTCGCCTGCCTGATGGACTTCTACAAGGCTCCCCTCGACCAGGTCGTCGTCGTCCACGACGAGCTCGACCTGCCGCTGGGCGGCCTGCGGATCAAGCAGGGGGGCGGTGACAACGGCCACAACGGGCTGCGCTCGTTGCGCCGCTCGCTGGGCAGCGGGGAGTTCCATCGGGTGCGGCTGGGCATCGGCCGGCCGCCCGGACGCCAGGACCCGGCCGACTTCGTGCTCCGGCCGTTCGCTGGCTCGGAGCGCACCGAGGTCGACCTGCTCTGCGGGGAGGCCGTCGATGCGATCGAGGTCCTGGTCCGCAGCGGGCTGGTCGAGGCGCAGAACCGGTTCAACCGCTGAGCGAACCCAGCGCCGGGGGACCTCCAGCGCGCGCAGCAGGCGCATCGCGACCGCGCGTGCTGGGAGGATGGCGCACATGACGAGCACAGGGGCTGGCACCGACGCCGCGTTCGCCGCCGGGATCGCCCGGGAGGCGGCGCGGGCGCTGCTCGAGCTGCGGGAACGGTTCGGGACGATCCTCGACGAGGAGCACCGCTGGGCCCTCAAGGACGCCGGTGACCGGGAGGCGCAGGGGATCCTGGCCGCGCGGCTCACCGCCGAGCGGCCCGGGGACGCCGTGCTGTCGGAGGAGGCCGCGGACTCCGACGCCCGGCTCACGGCGGACCGGGTCTGGATCATCGACCCGCTGGACGGGACCGACGAGTACAGCCAGGGGCGCCCGGACTTCGCGGTCCATGTGGCGCTCTGGCAGCGCTCGGCCGGGCAGCGGGGCGGGCTGACCGACGCGGTCGTCGACGTGCCGGCGCTCGGGGAGGTCTGGCGCACGGACCGTCCCCTGGCCCCCGGCCCCCTGCCGTTCGACCGGCCGCTGCGCATCGTGGTCTCCCGGTCGCGGCCGCCTGCCGGGCTGGCCGAGCTCCTCTCGGCCGCCTCGCTCGATCTCGCCGCCGCCGGCATCACCCCGAATGGCATCGAGGCCGCGAACGTCGGCTCGGTCGGGGCCAAGCTCGGCGAGGTCATGGCCGGCCGCGCGGAGGCCTACCTGCACCCCGGCGGGCTCAACGAGTGGGACCTGGCCGCGCCCCAGGCCTGCGCGGCGGCCAACGGCCTGGTCGCCCTGGGCCCCCAGCAGGTGTTCAACCAGATGCCGCCCAAGGCCGGGCCGGTGCTCATCGCGCACCCGGCGATCGCCGAGATCCTCGCCACGCACTGGCGCTGAGCCCTCGCGCACCGGGCCCGGCCGCCGGCGAACCCCGCCTACGGCGGTGGGAGGATGTGCCCAACCATGGATCTCTCCGGACTGCTGCTCGGCCTGCTCGAGGACCCGGTCCTCGCCCGAGCGGCGAGGGCCGACGGCCCGCACGGCACGGTCGTCACCCCTGATGCCGGGCTGCCGTTCCTGGCCGCCGGGATGACCCGGCGCCACGTCGTGCTGGCCATCACGGCCACCACCCGGCAGGCCGAGGACCTCGCCGCCTCCGCGACCAGCCTGGTCGGCCCGGCCCGCGTGGGCGTCCTCCCGGCGTGGGAGACGCTTCCCCACGAGCGGCTGAGCCCGAGCTCCGACACCGTCGGCCGGCGCCTTGCGGTGCTCCGGCGCCTGACCCACCCCGACCCCGCGGACGACACGATCGGGCAGCTGGACCTGGTCGTCGCCCCGGTGCGGGCCCTGCTGCAGCCGGTCGTCGTCGGGCTCGGCGAGCTGGTTCCGGTCCGGGTCGGCCAGGGCGACTCAGTGGCGCCCCAGGACCTCGTGGCCCAGCTGGTCGACATCGGCTACTCGCCGACGGACCTGGTCGAGAAGCGCGGCCAGTTCGCGGTCCGCGGCGGGATCGTCGACGTGTTCCCGCCCACCGAGGAGCACCCGCTGCGCCTCGAGTTCTGGGGCGACGACGTCGAGGAGATCCGGTACTTCCGGGTCGTCGACCAGCGCTCGCTCGAGGTGGCCGGGCACGGGCTGTGGGCCCCGCCGTGCCGGGAGCTGCTGCTCACCCCGGCGGTTCGCGAGCGCGCGGCCGTGCTCGCCGAGCGCCACCCCGAGCTCGCCGAGATCGCCGGGAAGCTGGCCGAGGGGATCGCAGCCGAGGGCATGGAGGCACTCAGCCCGGTCCTGGCCGACGGCATGGAGACCATCGTCGACGTCCTGGCGCGCGCGCCCGGCGACCGGGCGCCGCTGGTGCTGGTGTGCGACCCCGAGCTGGTCCGCACCCGCGCCCACGACCTGGTGGCGACCAGCAACGAGTTCCTCGAGGCGTCCTGGCACAACGCGGCGGCCGGGAACGCCACGCCGATCGACCTCGGCTCCGCGGCCTACCGGACCCTCGATGAGGTTCGCGCCGTCGCCGATGCCCACGACGTGGCCTGGTGGTCGGCCGGCCCGTTCGGCCTGGTCTCGGCCCACGACCCACAGGAGCCGCACGACCCGACCCCCGCCCCCACCGCTGGCGCCGACCCCGGCGACGACGCGCTCGTCCTGCCGATCCGGGCCACGCGCGCCTACCGGGGAGACGGCGATGCGCTCGTCGGCGACCTGCGCGCCGCGCTCGCGGCGGGTCGTCGCGTGGTCGCGGTCACCGCGGGCGCGGGCTCGGCCCAGCGCCTGGCCGAGCAGCTCGGGGGCGCGGACCTGCCGGCCCGGGTGGTGCCCGGGATCACCCGGTGGCCACCGGGGTCCGGCGTCGTCACGGTCACCACCGGCCGGCTCGACGGCGGCATCGACACCCACGACCTGCTCATCGTCACCGAGTCGGACATCCGCGGGCAGAAGGGCGCCACCCGGGACATGGGCCGGATGCCGTCGCGGCGACGGCGGACCGTGGACCCGCTGCAGCTGGCGCCCGGGGACTTCGTCGTCCACGAGCAGCACGGGGTCGGCCGCTACGTCGAGATGACACAGCGCACGGTGGGCTCCGCCACCCGGGAGTACCTCGTGCTGGAGTACGCCCCGGGGAAGCGGGGCCAGCCCCCGGACCGGCTGTACGTGCCGACCGACCAGCTCGACCAGGTCACCCGCTACGTCGGCGGCGAGGCGCCCAGCGTGCACCGCCTCGGCGGGGCGGACTGGCAGCAGACCAAGTCGCGCGCCCGCCGCGCGGTCCGCCAGATCGCCGGGGAGCTGGTCAAGCTCTACGCCGCGCGGCAGAGCGCGGTCGGCTACACGTTCGGCCCGGACACCCCGTGGCAGCGGGAGCTCGAGGACGCCTTCGCCTACCAGGAGACCCCGGACCAGGACTCGACGATCAACGAGGTGAAGGCCGACATGGAGCGGCCCACCCCGATGGATCGGCTGGTCTGCGGCGACGTCGGCTACGGCAAGACCGAGATCGCGGTGCGCGCTGCCTTCAAGGCCGTGCAGGACGGCAAGCAGGTGGCGGTGCTGGTGCCCACGACCCTCCTGGTCCAGCAGCACTTCCAGACGTTCACCGACCGGTACGCCGGATTCCCGGTCAAGGTGGCGGCGCTGTCCCGGTTCCAGACGGACAAGGAGGCCCGGACGGTCCTCGAGGGGCTGGCCGACGGCACGATCGACGTGGTCATCGGCACGCATCGGCTGTTCAGCAGCCAGACGAGGTTCAAGGACCTCGGCCTGCTCGTCGTCGACGAGGAGCAGCGGTTCGGCGTCGAGCACAAGGAGCACATCAAGGCGCTGCGCACCAACGTGGACGTCCTGACGATGTCGGCCACCCCCATCCCGCGGACCCTCGAGATGGCCGTCACCGGGATCCGCGAGATGTCGACGATCCAGACGCCGCCCGAGGAGCGCCACCCGGTCCTGACCTACGTGGGCGCCTACGACGCCAAGCAGATCTCGGCGGCCATCCGCCGCGAGCTCCTGCGCGACGGCCAGGTGTTCTTCGTGCACAACCGGGTGGAGTCGATCCAGCGCGTGGCCTCGAAGCTGCAGGACCTCGTCCCCGAGGCCAGGATCACCGTTGCCCACGGGCAGATGAACGAGCACGTCCTCGAGAAGGTCATCGTCGACTTCTGGGAGAAGCGCTTCGACGTGCTGGTCTCGACGACCATCGTCGAGTCCGGCCTGGACATCCCCAACGCGAACACCCTGATCGTCGACCGTGCCGATGCCTTCGGCCTGAGCCAGCTGCACCAGCTGCGCGGGCGGGTCGGCCGGGGCCGGGAGCGGGCCTACGCCTACTTCCTGTACCCGCCGGAGAAGCCGCTGACCCAGACCGCGCACGACCGGCTGGCCACCATCGCCGCGCACACCGACCTCGGCGCCGGCATGCAGGTGGCGATGAAGGACCTCGAGATCCGGGGGGCCGGCAACCTGCTCGGCGGCGAGCAGTCCGGCCACATCGCCGACGTCGGCTTCGACCTGTACGTCCGGCTGGTCGGCGAGGCGCTGGCCGAGTACCGCGGGGAGGCCGGTGCCGAGCTGGCCGAGGTCAAGGTGGAGCTGCCCGTCGACGCGCACATCCCGCACAGCTACGTCACGGGCGAGCGGCTGCGCCTCGAGGCGTACAAGCGGATCGCGGCAGCCACCGACGAGTCCACGATCGGCGAGGTGGTCGATGAGCTCCGCGACCGCTACGGGACCCTGCCCGAGCCGGTCGAGCGGCTGATGGACGTCGCGCGGTTGCGCGTGCTCGCCCGCGAGGCCGGCGTCAGCGAGATCGTGCTGGCCGGCACCTACGTCCGGTTCGGCGGCGTGGACCTGCCGGAGAGCCGCCGGCTGCGGCTGGCCCGCCTGTACCCGGGCACGCAGATCAAGCCGGTGACCCGCACCGTCCTGGTGCCGCGACCCAAGCCGGCCACGATGGGCGCTGCGCCCGTCGTCGACGCTGCCCTCGTAGCATGGGCCCGTGAGGTGATCCGCGCGGTCATCCTCGAACCGATCGGAGGCAGTTGATGGGTCGACGTGTCATCGCGGCGCTGGGGCTGGGGGTGCTGGTCCTGTCCGGGTGCGGAGCGATGGATGCCGGCGAGGCGGCCGTCTCCGACGAGTTCCGCATCTCCCAGGCCGATGTCGACGCCGAGATCAGCCTCGTGCTCGATGCGCTCGGCCAGCCGCCCGCACAGCCCCCGGAGGGCCTGGCCACGGCGACGACGCAGCGGCTCGTGCAGGACGCCCTGTTCCTGGCGAAGGCCGAGGAGCTCGGCGTCGAGGTGACCCAGAGCCAGGTCGACGCCGGGCTGGCGGAGCTGGCCGCCCAGAACGGCGGGCAGGACGCGCTCGAGCAGGCGGCCCTGCAGGCCGGGATCGCCCCCGAATCCCTCGACGACTTCGTCCGCACGGGCCTGCTGATCCGTGAGATCGGCCAGAAGCTGGGCTCCACCGCGGACGCGAGCGTCCAGTCCGAGCTCGCCCGGGCCGAGCTCGTGGCGTACTCCGCGGACATCGGCGTGCGGGTGGCCCCCCGGTACGGACGGTGGGACGACTCCCAGCTGTCGATCGTCCCCGGGTCCTCGGTGGCCCGCCCGCCCGTGGAGACCGCCGGGCCCTGACGTGGCAGCCGAGTCCGCAGGGCCGCGCGAGGTGCCCGTCCCCAGTGGGGAGCCACTGCTGGACCTGATCCGGGTGATGGACCGCCTCCGCTCGCCGGAGGCTGCCCCTGGGACGCCGAGCAGACCCACGAGTCGCTGGTCTCGTACCTCACCGAGGAGGCGCACGAGGCGGTCGAGGCGATCGAGACCGGTGACCGTACCGCCATGCGCGAGGAGCTCGGCGACGTCCTGCTGCAGGTGGTGTTCCACGCGCGGATCGCCCAGGAGGACGACAGCGACCCCTGGTCCATCGACGACGTCGCCGCCGGCATCGTCGGCCAAGCTGGTGGCCCGGCACCCGCACGTGTTCGGCGACGAGACGGCCGACTCCGCGGCGCACGTCGAGTCCGTCTGGCTGGCGCGCAAGACCGCCGAGAAGTCCCGCGAGTCGGTTCTCGACGGGATCCCGGTGGGGCTGCCGGCACTGCTGCTCGCGGCCAAGATGCGCTACCGGGCCACCCACGGCGGGGTGGCGGCCGAGGTCGCCGGCGCTGCGCCCCGCGCGGTCGCCGGGCGCGCCCTCGACGAGGTCGGCACGGATGGTGCCGGCGAGCTGCTGCTGGCCCTCGCCTCGGCCTGCCTGGACCGCGGGGTGGACCCGGAGTCGGCCCTGCGCGGGGCCCTGCGTGACTACGCCGCGAGGGTGCGGGACGCCGAGGTGGCGTCGCCCGGGTGAACCCCGGGTGAGCATTGGCGGCGGGGAGGTTCGTCAGCAGGAGCACCGTGCGCGGAGTCGGTAGGGTGGCCGGCAGTGCGGGTGACCCGGCAGGGCACCCGCGCCCCGCGGCAACTACCTGATGGGAGCTATCTGTGGCAAGTATCGATGTCGTCATCGCGCGCGAGATCCTGGATTCGCGCGGCAACCCAACCCTCGAGGTCGAGATCGCCCTCGAGGACGGTGCCACCGGGCGGGCTGCAGTGCCCTCCGGCGCCTCGACCGGGGCCTTCGAGGCCTACGAGCTGCGCGATGGCGACAGCTCCCGCTACCTGGGCAAGGGCGTGAGCAAGGCCGTGGCCAACGTCGAGGATGAGATCGCCCCGGCGATCCTGGGCTTCGACGCCACGGAGCAGCGCCTGATCGACCAGACCATGATCGACCTCGACGGCACCGACAACAAGGAGCGGCTGGGCGCCAACGCGATCCTGGGCGTGTCCCTGGCGGTGGCCAAGGCGGCCGCGGAGTCGGCCGGGCTGCCGCTGTTCCGCTACGTCGGCGGCCCGAACGCCTACCTGCTGCCGGTCCCCTTGATGAACATCATCAACGGCGGCTCGCACGCGCGACTCCTCGGTCGACATGCAGGAGTTCATGATCGCCCCGATCGGCGCCGAGACCTTCGCCGAGGCCCTGCGCAAGGGCGCCGAGGTGTACCACGCGCTCAAGGGCGTGCTCAAGTCCAAGGGCTACGCGACCGGCCTGGGCGACGAGGGCGGCTTCGCGCCGAACCTGCCCAGCGACCGTGCCGCCCTCGAGCTGATCATCGAGGCCATCGAGAAGGCCGGCTTCACGCCCGGCACGGACATCGCCCTGGCCATGGACGTGGCCGCCTCGGAGTTCCACGGGCGCGCGGCAAGGGCTCCGGTGAGGTCAAGCCCAACGAGTACTTCGTCGAGGGCGTGGCCAAGAGCACCGACGACATGATCGCCTACTACAAGGGCCTCGTGGAGGACTTCCCGATCGTCTCGATCGAGGACCCCCTCGGCGAGGACGAGTGGGCCGACTGGACGGCCATCACCGCCGAGCTCGGCGACAAGGTGCAGATCGTCGGCGACGACCACTACGTCACCAACCCGAACCGGATCATGCGCGGCATCGAGGAGAAGTCGGCCAACGCCCTGCTGGTCAAGGTCAACCAGATCGGTTCGCTGACCGAGACCGCCGAGGCTGTCGAGGCGGCGCACCGCGCCGGGTTCAAGACGATGATGAGCCACCGGTCCGGTGAGACCGAGGACTCGACCATCGCCGACCTGGCTGTGGCGTTCAACTGCGGCCAGATCAAGTCCGGCGCCCCGGCCCGTTCGGACCGTGTCGCCAAGTACAACCAGCTGCTGCGCATCGAGGACGAGCTCGACGACGCGGCACGCTACGCAGGCGCCTCGGCCTTCCCGAGGTTCAAGGGCTGACCGTGCGAGGATGGGCGGCATGCTCGGTGGCCGCCCATCCCCACGTCGGCGGGGCCGTTCGGCTGACCCTGGACGCCCAGTGCTGTCCGCCCGGGCGGGCGCGGTGCTGGGCGTCCTCGTCGTCCTGATGGCCATCCTCGCGATCCCGTTCAAGGAGTGGATCACCCAGCGCGCGCGGATCGCCGACCTCGAGTCCCAGCTGGCGTGGCACACGCAGCGCACGGAGGACCTCCGGGCCGCACTCGACCGGTGGGACGACCCGGCGTACGTCGAGGCGCAGGCCCGCGCCCGCCTGCACTTCGTTCGGCCCGGGCAGGTCGGCTACGTCGTCCTGGCCCAGGACGAGGCCGATGCTACGGATACCACGACCACACGGCCGATGGTCCAGGCCCCGCGCGGGGGACCGTGGTGGAGTGCGGTGTGGTCCACGGTCGAGCAGGCCGACGAGCCGGACAAGGGCAGCAGCACGCCCCTGGCGCCGGCCCCCGCCGAGCCGGCGGAGAGCTACAGCCAGTGACGGTGCCGGCGCCCGGTCCCGCGCCGACGCCCGGCCCGGCCAGCGCGGCCGACCTCGCGGCCGTGACCGCCCAGCTCGGCCGACCGGTGCGGGCCGTCCGCGGCGTGGCGCACCGGTGCGGATGCGGCCAGCCGGACGTCGTGCAGACCGAGCCCCAGCTCCCGGACGGCACGCCGTTCCCCACGCTGTACTACCTGACCTGCCCTCGGGCCACGGGGGCGGTCAGCACGCTGGAGTCGGAGGGCCTCATGCGGGCCATGGCCCAGCGACTGGCCGAGGTCCCCGGCCTCGCCGACGCGTACCGGTCGGCCCACGAGGCGTACCTCGCCGAGCGCGAGGCGCTGGGCCACGTGCCCGTGATCGCCGGGATCAGCGCCGGGGGGATGCCCGACCGGGTCAAGTGCCTCCACGTGCTCGTTGCCCATGCCCTGGCCGCCGGGCCCGGGACCAATCCGCTCGGTGACGAGGCGCTGGCCGAGCTCGCGGCGCGGGGGATAGCCCCCGGCTCCGCGTGGGGCGGCGATCCGACGGGGTGCGGGCAGGCGCATCCGTGAGCACGCCGGACAGCAGGCTGCGGCGCACCGCCGCGATCGACTGCGGGACGAACTCGATCCGGCTGCTCGTCGCCGACATCGACACCGAGCGCGGGGTGGCCCGGGACGTGGCCCGGGAGATGGTCATCGTGCGACTCGGCGAGGGCGTGGATGCGACCGGCGCCTTCGCGCCCGCCGCGCTCGAGCGCACGTTCGCGGCCTGTCGCGCGTACGCCGAGGTCCTGCGCGGGGCCGGTGACCCGCCGCTTCGCTTCGTGGCCACCTCCGCCTCGCGCGACGTGTCGAACCGGGCCGAGTTCGTCGCCGGCGTGCGCGCGATCCTGGGCGTGGAGCCGGAGGTGATCAGCGGCCAGGAGGAGGGCTCGCTGTCGTTCGCGGGGGCGACCCTCGGGATACCGCAGGCAGCGCAGGCCCCCTACCTCGTGGTCGACATCGGGGGCGGGTCCACGGAGTTCGTGCTGGGCACCCGGCGACCGTCGTATCGGACCAGCGTGGACATCGGGTGCGTGCGGATGACCGAGCGCCATCTCGCCGCCGACCCGCCGACCCCCGCCCAGGTGGCGGCCGTCACCGCGGACATCGACGCGGCGATCGACCGCGCGGCCGCAGGGGTGCCGTTCGGCGAGGCGCGCACGCTGGTGGGCCTCGCCGGCTCGGTGACGACCGTCGCGGCCCTGGCCCTCGGGCTGCCCGAGTACGACGCCGGGCGGATCCACCACAGCCGGATCCCGGCCGAGGACGTCCGGAGGGTCAGCGACGCGCTGTTGGCCATGACCCGGGCCGAGCGCGCTGCCCTGCCGGTGATGCACCCGGGGCGCGTCGACGTCATCGGTGCCGGGGCCCTGGTGCTGCGGCGGATCATGGACGCGACCGGCGTCGCCGACGTGCTGGTCAGCGAGCACGACATCCTCGACGGGGTGGCCTGGTCGATCGCGCGGTGATCAGCCCGCCGTCGGGGTCCCCCCACCCCGCCGGGACATAGGGTGTGCCCCATGCCGAGCGTCGCCGTCACAGTCATCGGCCGGGACCGCCCCGGGATCATCGCCGAGGTCACCGGCGTCGTGTCCGAGTTGGGGGGGAACCTCGAGGACTCCTCGATGACCCTGCTGCGCGGGCACTTCGCCTGGATGCTGATCGCCGACGTCGGGGCCGCGGCCGACGACCTCGCGGCGCGGCTGGCGCACCTGGCCGGCGACGGCCTCGTCGTGTCCGTGCTGCCGGTGGCCGACGACGCGCCATACGGGCACGACGCGGGCCACTACATGCTCAGCGTCCATGGCGCCGACCGGCCCGGGATCGTCGCCGGGGTCACCTCTGCCCTGGCCGCGCACGGGGGCAACATCACCGACCTGTCCACGCGCCTGGGCCCGGGCGGGCTGTACCTGCTCGTGGCCGAGGTCACGCTGCCCTCCGACGTCGACGTCGTCGCCCTGGGCGACGAGCTCGCCGGGGTTGGGCGGCACCTCGGCGTCGGCGTCTCCCTGCGCCCGGCCGACGACGACGTCCTCTGATCGGGACCTCGGCGATGGATGATCAGCTCCGCAGCGCGCTGGCCCTGCCCGCGCTGCCCGAGGGGCGGGTGCTGCCGGTCGTGACCGCCCCGCATCCGGTCCTCGAGGGGCGGTGCGTGGAGGTCGAGCCCACCGACCCCGGCGTCCTGCAGCTGGCAGCCGACCTGCTGGCCACGATGGAGGTCTCGCCCGGGTGCGTGGGGCTGGCGGCCAACCAGGTGGGCGTCGCGTGGCGCATGTTCAGCCTCGACGTGTCGCGGCACCCGAAGACCCGCACCAGTCACGGGCGGTTCGTGCTGGTCAACCCGCAGGTCGTCGCGGCCTCGCGCAACGAGCGGGCCAGGGAGGGGTGCATGTCCGTGCCGGACTTCACCGGGGACGTGCGCCGGGCCAGCCGGCTGACCGTCACCGGGCAGGTGCCCGGCACCGGTGCGCAGGTCACGCTCACGACCGACGCGTTCGAGGCCCGGGCCCTTCAGCACGAGGTCGACCACCTCGACGGCCTGCTGTTCATCGACCGCGTCGCCGGGGCCCACGCGATCTACCCCCGCAAGACGTACCTTTAGCCGATCGGCGCACCAGCCCCCGTAGCCCAACCGGCAGAGGCAGGCGGCTTAAAACCGCCCGAGTGTGGGTTCGACTCCCACCGGGGGCACATCGACGTCGTCTGACACTTTCGCGCCACAGGTGTAGAGGGTGCGCCGGATGGGAAGAAATGTGCCGAATCGCGGCTCGCGTGGTTCACTGGAAGCACGACGCCGCCCGCCTGGGCGGCGCTGACGTTGACGTGGAGGTCGACGCACAACGATGAAGAACAAGAACCCGATCTTCTCCCGGATGGACGAGCAGACCGCCGGTGGCAGCGGCTTCGCCTACTCCGAGGGCATGAACGCCTACCAGCAGGCCGGCCACCAGCCCTACCCGACACAGGCCCAGCCGGGCGCCGCGGTGGGAGTGCCGTCCGGTCCGCCGACCGGGTCGGTGTACGAGCCGATCACCAACCGGATGACGCTGGACGACGTGATCGTGCGCACGGGCATCTCGATGGCCGTGCTGATCCCGTTCGCGCTCGTCGGCTGGTTCACCGCGCCCACGATGCCCTGGCTGTACTTCGGCGCCATGTTCGTGGGCCTGGGCCTCGGCCTGGCCAACGCGTTCAAGAAGGCCGTGAGCCCGCCGCTGATCCTCGCCTACGCCGCTGTGCAGGGCGTGTTCCTGGGCGGCATCAGCTACGCCTACGACCGCTGGGCGCAGGGCACGGGCTACGAGGGACTGGTCTCCCAGGCGATCATCGGAACGCTGGTGGCCTTCGTGGTGATGCTGACGATCTACAAGACACGCATCGTCCAGGTCAACGGCCGGTTCATGAAGATCATGATGGTGGCGATGGTGTCGTACCTCGTCATCGCCCTGATGTCGTTCGTGGCCGCGCTGTTCGGCGTCGGTGGTGGCTTCGGCTTCTACGGCGTCGGGACCCTCGGGATCATCCTGGCCATGCTCGGCGTGGTGCTCGCCTCGTTCGCCCTCCTGATCGACTTCGAGTCGATCACCCGCGGCGTGCAGGCGGGGCTGCCCGAGCGTGAGGCCTGGCGCATGTCCTTCGGCCTGCTGGTGACGCTGATCTGGCTCTACCTCGAGATCCTGCGCCTGCTGGCGATCATCGCGAGCAACCGCGACTGACAGTCGGCAACGCCGAAGGGGCCCCGCAGCACCAGTGCTGCGGGGCCCCTTCGCGTGTCCTGCGGTCGGTCTCAGCTGACTCGGCGTGCGGCCTTGGTCTTGTCCAGCTCGTGGATGATCGCCGTCGCGTAGCCGTGCGGCAGGTCGTGCTCGTCGCGGAGCCAGTTGACCCGATCCTCGAAGCGCGTGAACGACGGACCGTCCTCCACCACAGTGAACCAGTCCTTCATCGCCCGGCCGGTCGCGTCCGGGACGCGGTCGACGAGCAACTGGTGGGTCTCCTCCGAGTGGTGCAGGGTCATTTCGTCTCCTGTTCGGCCGGCGTTCAGGACCTACCGTAACCCGCCGGGCCCCCGCACGGGAAGCGAGGGCGGGCGCGGGAGTAGCGTGCCCCGGTGACACCTGCCGATCCACCCCCCGATCCGGGGGATCCGGCGCGCCTGGCCGTCGAGATCGAGCGCACCGTGGACCGATTGCGGTCGCTGAGCGCCGTCCGCCTGGCCGCTGCCCTGCCCGACGGTCGCAGTCGTGCGGCGGCCGCGTTCGCCCTGGCCCAGGTGCTGGCCGATCGGGCCGCGGGCCTCGAGGGCCAGCCGGTGCGCCGCCTGCCGGACCTGCCCGACCTCGCCGCCGGTGACGTGCTGGCGGTGTGCGGTCATGACCTGCTCGAGCAGGTGCGCCGCGGGGCCGATCCGCAGGCCGGCCGGGAGGCGGTCGAGGCCCTGGTGGCGCTGCGCCGGGCGCTGTGAGCGGGCGCTGTGAGCGGCGCTCGGGCTGGCCCGCCGAGGTGCGTCAGGGGCCGGCCGTGATCGCCAGGCGCGGCCGTTCCGGCCCCACGCCGAGCGCGGCCAGGACCGGCGGCAGCAGCACGGTGCCGATCCGTCGGTAGCCCATCCCCGAGGGGTGGAAGTTGTCGGGGGCGAAGAAGGACTCGGCATTCGCGCGGATCTCCGGGCCGAGCATGTTGTAGAGGTCGACCGGTGTCGCCCCGACCTCGAGGGCGGCCCGCCGCTGCGCTGCGGCCAGCGACCGTGACAGCTCGCGGGCCACCCACCGCAGCGGGGGACCGACCGGTCGGACGGTCCCGAGGTCCGGGCAGGTCCCCAGCACCACGGCCGTCCCGGCCGCGATGAGCCGCTCCATCGCCTGGCTCAGGTGTCGGATCGCGATCGGGCGCGGGACGAGGTGGGTCACGTCGTTGGCGCCGACGATGATCACGGCCACGTGCGGGCGGGCGCTCAGGCAGCGGGTCACCTGCAGGTCGAGGTCCGAGGACTTCGCACCGACGACGGCGTGGTTGGTCATCAGGACCGGGCGACCCGTGGCCGCGAGCACGCCGCGCACGAGGACAGCGGAGACGGTGTCGGCAGCCACGTCGGCCCCGAGGCCAGCCGCGGCGGAGTCACCCAGCACGGCCAGGCGGATGGACGTCCCGGTGGTCGGGCCGAATCGCCCGTCCTGGTAGGGGGGCACCCAGCGCTGGTGGCCGATCGCCCGCTTGGCCTGGCGCGCCTGCGCCACGAGCACCCCGAGGGTCGCGGCGGCAGCCCCGGCCATGCCCCCGCCGCCCCACGCCGCGCCCCTGGCCGCGGTGCGCCGCGAGGGACTCACGGTCCTGGGTCCGGCGAGGGGCCGCAGGCGCGGCTGTCGCGCGCGCACCCGTGGCGGCCCTCAGCGGACCTGGGATGAAGCCACGGATCGACCACGGTGTCGAGCATACCGGCGCAACCGTGGGGTCGTCGGGCCTGATGCGCCCCGGCGGCCGGGCCACTGCGCGCTCGTCCTCCAGTGACGGCAGCAGGATGCCCGTGGATCCTGGTGGTGGCCGCGCTCTGCTCCGGGTGCCGGGCGAGCCCGCCGCTGCCCCGTTGCGGGCTGTGTCGGACGGAGAGTCCTCGACGCCTGCAGCAGGGCAAGGATTATGGCGTCGCTAAGGCGCATATCCCTGCGTTAAGGAAGGCTGAAGCGTCCGGCGATCTGGTCGGGATCGGTATAGGCGCCGATTCGCGCAACCGAGGATGTGGGAGGTCGGGGGCCCGGCACATCTGCGAAGGACGGACACGACAGTGATGACAGAGCAAAGGCCCCCAGCCCGCCCGAGCCGCACCCGCACAGCCACCGTGGCCGCGGTCACCGGCGCCGTTGTGCTGGCCCTGACGGGGCTGTCGGCCCGGACCGCAGCCCCGGTCGTGGCTGCGGTGACGACGCAGACGGTGACGGCCGCGGCCGACACGTATGTGGACAGCAGCCGACCCACCACCAACTTCGGGTCGCGGAGCACGATCTACGCCGACGGCGACCCCTCCATCGCACTCCTCGTGCAGTTCGCGATCCCGGCAACGAGCCAGGCGTTCAGCAAGGCGACGTTGCGCCTCTACACGTCGAGCAGCAGTGCGCAGGGGCTCACTGTCGCCACGACCAGCGCGACGGCCTGGGACGAGGCCGGCGTCACGTGGGCAACGGCGCCGGCGGCGACCAGCCAGGTGGGGCAGGTCCCCTCGGTCTCCGCAGGGACGTGGGCGACCCTCGACCTGGCGACGGCGGTCGTCCCCGGTGCCACGCTCACGCTGCGCGTGACGACCCCGGGAACCCGGCAGGTGGCTGTGAGGTCCCGGGAGAGTGGAGCCGCGACGACACCCCAGCTGGTCCTGCAGACCACCTCCAGCGCCCCGACCCCGACCCCGACCCCGACCCGACCCCGACCGAGACGGCGACCCCGACCCGACCCCGACGTCGACGGTGACGGCGACCCCGACCCCGGCTCCGACGTCGACGGTCGATCTGCAGCCGGTGTTTCCGATTCGGGCTGCATTCTTCTATCCGTGGTTCCCTGAGGCGTGGACGCAGTCGGGCATCTACCCGTTCACGAACTACCAGCCGAGTAGGGGGTTCTATGACGGCACGTCCAGCTCGGTGATCGCCGACCAGATCGCTGACATGCGCTACGCGGGTCTGGACGCGGGTATCGCGAGCTGGTGGGGCCAGGGCAGCAAGGAGGACAACCGGATCCCCCGGCTCCTGGAAGCGGCTGCCGGGACCGGGTTCCGCTGGTCGCTGTACTACGAGCCGGAATCTCTGGGGGACCCGACACGTGCGCAGATCAGCTCGGATGTGACCCATATCGCCTCCCGGTTCGGCTCGGATCCGAGCTATCTGCGGGTGGACGGCAAGCCGGTCGTGTTCGTCTACGCCGACGGTGCCGACGGCTGTGGGATGGCCGACCGGTGGGCCGCGGGCAACACTGCGGGTGTCTATGTCGTCCTCAAGGTGTTCCCCGGCTACCGGGCGTGCGCGAGCCAGCCCCAGGGCTGGCACCAGTACGCCCCGGCCAGCGCGACCCAGGACCACGCTCCCGACTCGTTCGCGGTCTCCCCGGGATTCTGGCTGCGCACCGAGTCCTCCCCTCGGCTGGCCCGGGACCTGACCCGGTTCGATTCCGACGTGGCCGCGATGGTGGCCTCCAACGCCCGGTTCCAGCTGGTGACGACCTTCAACGAGTGGGGGGAGGGGACATCGGTCGAGTCGGCAACGCAATGGGGTAGCGCGGGCGGGCATGGGGCCTACCTCGACGTCCTGCACCGCCACCTGGCAGCGGGCGCCTCCAGCAGCCCCTCGTCCACGGCCACACCCACCGTGACACCCACGGTGTCCGCCACGCCCACGGGCACACCCACGTCCACGACGACACCCACGGTGCCGGCGACGAGCCCCTCGGGTGGTGACCCGGTGATCGCGGCGGCGGGGGACATCGCCTGCGACCCGTCCTCGGGAAGCTTCAAGGGCGGGGTGGGGACGTCGACCAGCTGTCGCCAGATGGCCACCTCCGACCTCATGCTCGGAATTCCCGACCTGGCGGCGGTGCTGCCCCTGGGTGACGACCAGTATGAGGACGGCTCGTTGGACAAGTTCATGGCCTCCTACGAGCCGAGTTGGGGCCGGCTGAAGTCGATCACCAGGCCGGTGCCCGGCAACCATGAGTACCTGACCGCCGGCGCGTCGGGCTACTACTCCTACTTCGGGGCCGCGGCGGGGGATCCGGCCAAGGGCTACTACAGCTATGACGTGGGCGCCTGGCACCTGGTCGCGCTGAACAGCAACTGCTCGCAGGTCGGGGGGTGCGGCTCCGGCTCACCGCAGCTGACCTGGTTGCGGGCTGATCTGGCGGCCCATCCAGCCAAGTGCACGGTGGCCTACTGGCACCATCCGCTGTTCTCGTCGGGTCAGCACGGCAACAACTCCGGGGTGGCGCCGCTGTGGGATGCGCTGGCCGCCGGAGGCGCGGAGCTGGTCCTCTCGGGCCATGACCACGACTACGAACGGTTCGGCGAGCAGACCTCGGCAGGCCTCGCCGACCCGGCCGGTATCCGGCAGTTCGTCGTGGGCACGGGCGGGAAGAACCACTACGCCCTCACTGGGCTCAAGCCCAACAGCGAGGTGCAGAACGTCGACACCTACGGCGTCCTGAAGCTCACCCTGCACGAGAGCAGCTACGACTGGCAGTTCCTGCCAGAGCCCGGCAAGACCTTCACCGACTCCGGAACGCAACAGTGCCACTGACAGTGGGCCGGATCCCCTCCGGCTGAGGACCGTGTGGTGCGCAGGGCCTGTGGCTGGGATGAACCAGCCGCGGGCCCTCTGCGCATTCCCGGTGCTCACAGCACCCGGTTGTGGTCGCCCGGTATAGGTCAAGGCAGGTGGGGCAGAGGGGGTGCCGGACATCGGAGGCCCTCGTGGACAGAGAGAATGCATCCCTGCCTGGCGCCCTTGTGCCGGAGCCGGTGTTCGACTCGCTCACCGGGTTGGTCAACCGGCCCGAGCTCCTGCGTCGCCTGGCCAACCTCTGGCTGCCTCATGGCACGCGCAGGACCACGCCCCTGGCTGTCCTGTTCTTCAACATCGACAGGTTCCGCTTGATCAATGAGCAGGTCGGCTCGGTGGCCGGGGATGAGGTGCTGGCCACGATCGCGCATCGCATGCGGATCAGGGCCCGTCCAGGGGATCTCGTCGCCCGGCACGGTGGCGACACCTTCGTGATCGTCCTGGGCCGGGTCGCGGGCGCCCAGGAGGCTCAGGGGGCCTCCGACCGATTCCGGTTCGCGCAGCTTGAGCCCATCGCCGTCGGGACCCGATGGGTGAGCGCATCCCTGAGCGCCGGGATTGCCGTGGCGACGCAGGGCGAGCACCCGCACCTGACCCTGGAACGTGCCGAGCGGGACTTGACGGCCTCTCGCGGCCGTCGCCGTTCATGACCTCCCCGTGGCCGGGCTTGACCAGATGCCACGTGTGGTCACCCGCCTCGTGGCGCTAGGCCTCGTCGAGTTCCGGCAGGAGGATGCCGGTATGGGCGTGGCAGTCGTACCCGTGCGGGTTCTTGTGCAGGTACTGCTGGTGGTACGGCTCGGCGTAGTAGAAGGGCCGGATGACCTCGCCGTGCTCGATGGCGGGGGCCAGCTCGGTGGTGATCGGGTCGAAGCCCTCCGCGCGGAGCACCTCGTCGTAGGCGATGGCGCTGCCCTCCACGAGGGACTGCTGCTCCGGCGTGGTCCAGTAGGCGGCGCTGCGGTACTGCGTGCCCAGGTCGTTTCCCTGGCGCATGCCCTGGGTCGGGTCGTGGTTCTCCCAGAACACGCGCAGCACGTCGACCGTGCCCACCACCGCCGGGTCATAGGCGACCATGACCATCTCGGTGTGCCCGGTCATGCCGGTGCAGACCTCCCGGTAGGTGGGGTGCGGGGTCGTGCCGCCCTGGTAGCCCGCCGCCGTCGTGAAGACGCCGGGCAGCTGCCACAGCCGCTTCTCCGCCCCCCAGAAGCACCCCATCCCGAGGTACAGGCGGACCACCCCGGGCGGGAACGGCTCGAGCATGGAGGTGCCGAGCACGTCGTGCGTCCGGGTCAGCGCGTAGTCGTAGTCCGGTCGGCCCGGCAGGGCCTGGTCGGGGGTCGCGATCGAGTCGCGGCGACGCAGCCACATGTCGCAAGGGTCCCCCGCGCGTGGTCGCACCGCAAGCGCGACGCCGGCCGGCCGCTCCGCCGGCTGGCGGACGCGCTGGTGCGGTCGGTGCGCGGACCCGGCGGTTGCCTGACCCGCCCGCTTCGTCCGGTGCCGTTACCGGATCGTTAGCGATGTCGTCGTTCCGTGATCGATCCGTTGCCGTTTCCGGGCGATGAGGGATGCCTGCTGGGGTTGAATTCCTGACGACCCGACCGGCGACGCCGCGGGGGACAGATCACACACCGAAGGGGTACCCATGAAGTTCCGCACCGGGATCGTGGCGCTGGTCGCCGCGGGCCTGACCCTGACCGCCTGCTCGAGCTCCGGCGACGCCGCCACCGACATCGAGTCCCCGAGCGCCGACGCGACGGGCACGCTGAAGGTCTGGCTCATGGACGGCAGCCAGCCGCAGGCCGTCGTCGACGCCGTGAACGCCCAGTTCAACAAGACCTACCCGAACGTCGAGGTCCAGGTCGAGCTGCAGCAGTGGGGCGGGATCCAGGACAAGCTGACGACCTCGCTGGGCACCGACTCCACGCCTGATGTGGTCGAGATCGGCAACAGCCTCACGGCGAAGTTCGCCGACGCCGGCCTGCTCACCGAGCTCGACGCGGGCGCGTTCGGAGTCGACGGCATGCTTCCGGGCCTGCAGCCCTCGGGTGAGCTGGACGGCGTCCGCTACGGCATCCCGTACTACGGCGGCGTGCGGATCGTGGTCTACAAGAAGAGCGACTTCGAGAAGGCGAGCGTCGAGGTCCCGACCACCCTCGCCGAGCTCGAGACCGTGGCCGGCAAGCTGCAGGAGGCCAACGCCGACAACAGCAAGTACTCGGCGTTCTACTTCCCGGGCAAGTACTGGTACGGCGCCGTCCCGTTCGTCTGGGACGCCGGCGGCGACATCGCGACCCAGGACGGCGCGGAGTGGACCGGTGCCCTGGACTCGGCTGAGTCGCGCGCGGGCCTGACCACGCTGAAGAACCTGGTCGACAACTACTCGAAGGCGCCCAAGGACGGCGACGAGACCAAGAACATGGACGCCTTCAACACCGGCGACGTCGGCATGATGATCGACTCCTGGTGGGCACCCGGCGCGCTCAACGCCGAGGGCCAGGCCTTCGCCGGCGACATCGGCGCCTTCGCCCTGCCGGGCACCAACGCCGACAGGACCGCTCCGGTGTTCTTCGGCGGGTCCGACCTGGCCGTCTCCGAGAAGAGCGCGAACAAGGGCCTGGCCACCGAGTGGATGAAGATCCTCACCAGCCTGGAGATCCAGACCCAGCTCGCCAAGGAGGGTGGCGTCATCCCCAACCAGGACGGCGCGTTCGTTGGCCACGAGGGCAACGAGTTCCTGCTCGTCGCCGACGAGGCTGCCAAGGTCTCGAAGTTCACGCCGGTCACCCCCAACTGGGGCAACGTCGAGAGCTCGGGCGTCCTGCAGGACATGCTCGTGAAGATCTTCACCGACGCGGCCTCGATCGACGACGCCACCGCTGAGGCGTCCTCCGCGATCACCAGCACGCTGAACGGCTGACCTGCCGGGCGGCCGCACGATGCACACCGATGGCCCGGCGAGCACTGCGCTCCCGGGCCATCGGCCTGCCCGGTCCGGTGGAGGGAGCCGTCGCTCCCGCGAGCCGGGCAGGAAGCGACCGGGGGACTCCCTCGGCTGGCGCAACTAGCGTCGGCCGGTAGCAGCCAGGACGGAGAGTTGGTGGGTCGATGAGCACGACAGCACCTGCGGTGACCGGCCAGTCGGGCCAGGCCGTGTCAGTGACCGAGGAGCGTGAACCCAGGCGCAACAAGCTGGCCTTCTGGCTGCTGGCGCCGGCGACGATCATCCTGCTGCTAGTGATGGGCTACCCCATCGTGCGCATGGTGATCCTTTCGCTGCAGGAGGCCAAGCTCCGCAACATCACCCGGGGCACCGAGCAGTGGAACAACTTCGAGAACTACACCGACATCCTCGGTGATCCGTACTTCTGGACGGTGGTCAGCAGGACTCTGGCCTTCACGGTCGTCTGCGTCCTGGCCACGATGGCCCTGGGCACCCTTGTGGCGCTGCTGCTCAACAAGCTGGGCACCAAGATGCGCCTGCTGGTGCTGGTCGGGCTGCTCCTGGCCTGGGCGACACCCGTGGTGACCGCCACGCAGACGTGGCAGTTCCTGTTCGACACCCAGTTCGGGGTCGTGAACTGGGCCCTCGTCGAGCTCGGCTTCGAGCAGTTCGAGGGCTACTCGTGGCTCGCCCAGCCGCTGTCGTTGCTGACGCTGGCCGCCATCATCGTGGTCTGGGGCGCCATCCCGTTCGTCGCCCTGACGCTGTTCGCGGGCCTCACGCAGATCCCGAACGAGATGTTCGAGGCCGCGTCCCTCGACGGCGCGTCCGCCTGGACGCAGTTCTGGAAGCTCACGGTGCCGCAGCTGGGCCCGATCTTCCTGATCCTCACCGCACTGTCCACGATCTGGGACTTCCGGGTCTTCACGCAGGTCTTCATCCTGCAGAAGTCCGGAGGCATCACGAAGGACACCGACCTGCTCGGCCTGTACGCCTACCGGGTGTCCTTCTCCGCGAACGACTTCGGCAAGGGAGCAGCCATCGGCGTCGTCATGGTGCTGATGCTGCTGATCGTGTCGGCCTTCTACATCAAGCGCATGACCAAGCAACTGGACGAGGCATCCTCATGATCGGAAAGAAGGGCGGCATCGTCGCCAACGCCCTGGGCTTCATCCTCTTCGTCGTGATGGTCTTCCCGGTCTACTGGATGGTCATCTCGTCGCTCAAGCCGCGCGAGGACTTCTTCCTCGAGACCCCGAAGTTCCTGCCGATCCCGGCCACGTTGGACAACTACACCCGCGTGATCCAGGACAAGGACTTCTTCATGTTCGCCAGGAACTCCGCGATCGTGACACTGGTCGTGGTCATCCTGTCCATGCTGGTGGCGTTCATTGCTGCGACGGCCGTCGCGCGCTTCAACTTCCGGGGCCGCAAGTCCTACATCATCATGCTGCTCGCCGTGCAGATGGTGCCCTTCGAGGCCCTGCTGATCTCCATGTTCGTGATGCTGAACTCGATCAACCAGGTCAACAAGCTGACCGGCGTGATGATCTCCTACCTGGCCTTCGTGCTCCCGTTCACGATCTGGACCCTCCGCGGGTTCATAGCGAACGTGCCGAAGGACCTCGAGGAGGCGGCCATGGTCGACGGCTGCACGCAGGGCCAGGCCTTCCGCAGGATCCTGTTCCCCCTCATCGCGCCCGGGCTGGTGAGCACGTCGGTCTTCGCGTTCATCATGGCGTGGAACGAGTTCATCCTGGCCAACGTGATCCTGCTCGACCAGGCCAAGCAGACCCTGCCCGTCTGGTTGACCTCCTTCCAGGGCGGCCAGAAGGCGATCGACTGGGGCGGCCTCATGGCTGGATCGGTGCTCTTCGCGATGCCGGTGATCATCTTCTTCGTCATCGTGCAGGGCCGCATCCAGCGCGGTGCGCTCGAGGGCGGGGTCAAGGGCTGAGATGGCAACCATCGAGGACCACCGGCCCGCCGACCACCGGCCCGCCGACCGCCGGCCCGCCGACCGCCGGCGCCGCGCCGCGGTCGTGCTCGCCGCCGGCAGCGACCAGGAGTCGCGCGACCTGCTGGCGCGCCCGCTCGGCGACTCCACGGTGGCCGAGCTCGCTGTCACCAACGTGCGCCGCGTGGTCGACCCCGACCGGATCGTGGTCGTCATCTCCCGGGACGACCACCAGCTGCGCGACCTGCTGGGGCCCGACCTGACGTACGTGACTCAGGGGGAGCCCCTGGGCACCGGCGCGGCGGCGCTGCTCGGGCTGGGGTTCCTGCTGTCGGACTCCGAGCAGGTCCTGGTCACGTACGCGGACACGCCGCTGCTGCGCTCGGAGTCGCTGCTGGGCCTGTTCACCCGGCACGCGCTGAAGGGGGCGGACCTGTCCATCCTGACCGCGCTGGTCGGGGGGATGGACCCCTCGTACGGACGGGTGGTCCGCCGGGACGGGCGGATCGTGGCGATCGACGAGGGCTCCGACGCCGCACCGGTGGGCGGGGCCGACGTCCCCGAGGTCAACGTGGGCGGCTACGTCGCCTCGCCCGGGCTGTTCCTGGAGACGCTGTCGGCGATGGCTCGCGAGGGCGAGCACCGGCTGACCGAGATGGCCCGCCGCGTGATCGCCGGCGGTGGCCGGGTGCACAGCTACCAGATCCATGACCCCGACGAGGTCCAGGGGATCAACAGCCCGGAGGAGCTGGCGCTCGCGGAGGACATCGTCCTCAAGCGCCTGTTCGTCCCGCGCAAGAACACCGACACGCGCATCGTGTTCGGCACCGGCGGGTGGCGCGCGGTCATCGGCGAGGGGTACACGCTGGCCAACGTGCGGCGCCTGTGCCAGGCGATCGCCAACGAGACGATCCGGGCCGGCCTGGACTCCCAGCCCATCGTGGTGGGCGGCGACCGGAGGTTCCTGTCCCGCGATTCGGTCATCGCCGCCACGGAGGTGTTCGCCGGCAACAACATCCCCGTGGTCCTGCTGCCCGACGACGTGCCCACCCCGCTGGTCACGTTCGCGGCCCCGTACCTCGGGGCCGCCTACGGGGTCATCATCACCTCAAGCCACAACCCGCCCGAGTGGAACGGCATGAAGGTGTTCCGCGCCGACGGCTCCCTGCCGCTCGACGCCGAGACCGACCGGTTCCAGGACGAGGCCAACGCGCTGGCCGTCGACGAGGTGATCACCCTCGACATCGAGCTGGCGCGTCGCTCGGGCATGGTCCTCGAGCGGACGCTGACCAACCCGTACGTCGATGCGATCGAGCAGATCGTGGACGTCGACGCCGCGCGGGAGGCGGACCTGCACGTCATCGTCGACCCGATGTACGGCACCAGCCAGCTGACCCTGGGAATGATCCTCAACGACATGCGGGTGCGCACGGAGTTCATCCACGCCGCGCACAACCCGTTGTTCGGGGGAGTCGCGCCGGCCCCCGACCTCGAGCGGCTGTCCGCCCTGATCGGCATGATCGCGCACGGCGGGGGGCGCTACGACCTGGGCCTGGCGACGGACGGCGACTCCGACCGGATCGGCATCGTCGACGAGCGGGGGCAGTACGTCTCGGCCAACGAGCTGCTGCTGCTGCTCTACTGGTACCTGCACGAGGTGCGCGGCGAGCGCGGGGGAGTGGTCCGCAACCTGGCCACGACCCACCTGCTCGACCGCCTGGCCGCGAGCTTCGGCGAGCAGTCGCTGGAGTGCCGGGTCGGGTTCAAGTACGTCACCGCGGGCATGGAGCAGATCGGGGCCGTCCTCGGTGGGAGTCCTCCGGCGGGTTGACTGTCCGGGGCTGGATCCTCGGCAAGGACGGCATCTTCGCCTGTGCCCTGGTCGTCGAGATGCTGGCCCGGACCGGCAAGCGGATCAGCGAGCTGCTCGAGACCATCCACGCCATCACCGGTCGGCTCTACGCGCTCGACGAGAGCGTCGCGGCGACCCCGGAGATGCGCGTGGAAGTGCCCCGGCGCCTGGCCGCCGAGCCGCTGACCCACATCGGCCCCTACCCGGTGGTCGGCATCTCCCACCTCGACGGCACCAAGATCCTGCTCGAGGACGACAACTGGGCGCTGCTGAGGTTCTCCGGGACCGAACCCGCGCTGCGCCTGTTCGTCGAGGCCGACTCCCCGGAGAAGGCCGCGGAGCTCCTCGCCTGGCTGCGGGGCTTCGTGACCGCCACCTGAGCAGGTCGGCCTCACGCCCCACTGCACGACCCGGACAGATCGACGACGCCAACGAGGACGCACATGCGCTACGGACACTTCGACACCGACGCCGACGAGTACGTGATCGACCGGCCCGACGTCCCCGTCTCGTGGACCAACTACCTTGGCACCAGGGACTACGGCGTCGTGCTGGGCCACAACGGCGGCGGGTACTCCTACTACCGGTCGCCGCAGTACGGGCGCGTCACGCGCTTCCGGCCCAACGGTGTCCCGCTGGACCGGCCTGGGCGCTACATCTACCTGCGCGACGACTCCGACGGCGACTTCTGGTCGATCTCCTGGCAGCCCGTGGGGAAGCCGCTGGCCGCGGACGGCGTGGCGGGGGGCGCCGAGCACACCACCGCGCACGGGATGGGCTACACCCGCTTCCGGGCGCTGTACCGCGGGGTGGAGGCGACCCAGACCGTCTTCGTCCCCCTCGACGACGACGCGGAGGTCTGGGACGTCCGGGTCACGAACACGGGGCCGGACGTGCGCACCCTGACCGTGGCGACCTACGTGGAGTTCAGCTTCCACACGATCACGATCGACCACCAGAACCTGCAGATGTCGCTGTACGCCGCGGGCTCGTCCTACGCCGACGGCATCATCGAGTACGACTTCCACTACGAGCCGTGGACGGCGCACGTCCTGGCCTCCAGCGAGACCCCGGACTCCTACGACTCGCTGCGGGACAGCTTCATCGGGCCGTACCGGACGGAGGCCAACCCGATCGCCGTCGAGCGGGGTCACGGAAGCAACCACTCGTCGACCACGCAGAACCACTGCGGGGCCCTGTTCCACCGGATCACGTTGGCGCCGGGGGAGACGAAGCGGCTGTCGTACGTGCTCGGGCACGGGTACCGCGAGGGCGACGGCCGCCGACTGCAGGCCAAGTACGCCGACCCGGCAACCGTCGACGCCGAGTTCGCTGCCCTCCGGGCGCACTGGCGGGCCAAGCAGGATGCCCTACAGGTCCGCACCCCCCACGAGGGCATGAACACGATGATCAACACGTGGACGCTGCTGCAGGCCGAGACATGCGTGCAGTGGTCCCGGTTCGCCTCGTTCGTCGAGGTCGGCGGACGCACCGGGCTCGGGTACCGGGACACCGCGCAGGACGTCATGAGCGTCATCCACTCGAACCCGGTCAGGACCCGGGCCCGGCTGCTGGAGCTCCTGCGCGCCCAGACCGAGGCCGGCTACGGCCTTCACCTGTTCGACCCGAAGGACTTCGACCCGGACGCCGCGGAGCTGCCCGACGTGCCATCGCCCACAGTCGTCCCGACCCCCGATCGGGCGAGCCTGATCCACGGCCTGCAGGACACGTCCTCGGACTCCCACCTGTGGCTGGTGCCGTCCGTGGTGGAGTTCGTCCGGGAGACCGGCGACCTGGCCTTCCTCGACCTCGAGGTGCCCTTCGCCGAGGGGACTCCCGGCACCGTTCTCGAGCACCTGCGCCGGGCTCTGGAGTTCACCTCCGGACAGGTGGGGGCCAACGGGGTGGCCCTGGGGCTGCGGGCGGACTGGAACGACTGCCTCAACCTCGGTGGCGGGGAGTCCGCGCTCGTGACGTTCCTGCACGCGTGGGCGATCCGGGCCTTCCTCGAGGTCGCCGAGCACCGCGGGGATCGCGACGACGTCGCACGCTGGTCCGCCGAGCTGGAGCGGATCGCCCGCGTCGCCGACGAGCAGCTGTGGGACGGCTCGTGGTGGCTGCGTGGGTTCACGCGCGACGGGGTGCGGATCGGCTCTCGGGAGAACGCCGAGGGCCGGATCTTCCTCGAGCACCAGGCCTGGCCGGTCATCGCCGGGATAACCAGCCGGGAGCGGGGTGAGGCCTCCATGGACGCGGTGCGCGAGCTGCTCGGCTCCCCCTACGGGTGCCACCTGAACTGGCCGGCATTCACGGCGGTCGACGACAGCGTCGGGTTCGTGACCCGTGTGTACCCGGGCGTCAAGGAGAACGCCGCCATCTTCTCCCACCCGAATGCCTGGCCGATCATCGCCGAAGCGATGCTGGGCCGCGGGGACGCGGCCGTTGCGCTGTACGACTCGATCCTCCCGTACCACCAGAACGACCAGATCGAGGTGCGCGGGGCCGAGCCGTACGCGTACGTGCAGTTCGTGTACGGCCGTGACCACGAGTGGTTCGGCCGGGCGCAGAACCCGTGGCTGACCGGCACCGCCGGCTGGATGTACACGGCCGTGACCAAGCACATCCTGGGCATCCGGCCCACCCTCCACGGCCTGGTGGTGGATCCCTGCATCCCACGGGACTGGGACGGCTTCAGCGTCACTCGCCGGTGGCGCGGCGCGCACTACCTGATCGACGTGCGCAACCCCGATCAGGTGTCCAGCGGGGTCGCTGCGGTGACGGTCGACGGGCGGCACCACGACCCGGCGCGGCCCATCCCGGCGCATCCGGCCGGGGAGCGGGTGCGCGTCGAGGTCATCCTCGGCTGAGGGTTCGGCCCGGGGTAGGTTCGGCCGCATGCGACGCACGCCGGCCGCGCAGTCGGGTCAGCTCGCGGCGACCGTGTGCGTGGACGTCGGCTCCACCTTCACGAAGGCCGCGGCGATCGGCCCGGACGGGTCGGTCCTGGCGGTGGCCCAGCACCCGACGACGCTGGCCACCGACGTGCTCGAGGGCCTCGACGCCGCGGTGGCCGCCCTGGGGGTGGGCGAGGTGCCCGACGATCGGGTCATCGCCTGCTCGTCCGCGGGTGGGGGCCTGCGGCTGGCGGTCATCGGCCATGAGCGCGTGATCTCCGCCGAGGCGGGCCGGCGGGTCGCGCTGTCGGCGGGGGCGCGGGTCGTGGCGGTGTCGGCGGGCCCGTTGGATGCGTCCGCGCTCGGTGTGCTGGCCGAGGCCCGCCCCGACGTGGTCCTGCTCGTCGGCGGGACCGACGGCGGGGACGCGGAGTCGCTGCTGCACAACGCCGCCGCCCTGGGCCCATCGGACCTCCGGGCGCCGGTCGTCGTCGCGGGCAACGCCGACGTCGTCGACGAGGCCGCGGCACTCGTACGGGCGCGGGACCGGGTCGTGCACGTCGCCGACAACGTGATCCCCCGGATCGGCGCGCTGGTCCCCGGACCGGCCCGGCTCGCGATCCGCGAGGTGTTCATCCGCCACGTGATCGGCGGCAAGGGCCTGTCCAGCGGACCCCGGTTCCCGAGCCTCGTCGGGTGTGCGACCCCCGATGCGGTGCTGGCCGGGATCGAGGTGGTCGCCGAGGTCCTGGGCACCCGCCCGGGGGCCGTCGGCGACGTGCTCGTGGTCGACGTCGGAGGGGCGACGACCGACGTCTACTCCGTCCTGGAGCCGGCCGACGACGCGCCGGCCGAGGTCGTCGAGACGCTCTGGCACGGCCGGACGGTCGAGGGTGACCTCGGGATGCGCTGGAGCGCACCCGACGTGGTCGGCGCGGCCGTGGGCGAGCGGCTGACCGTCTCGCCCACGTTGGCTGCGGCGGCTCAGCGGCGGCACGACGATGTCGCGCTGCTGCCCCGCACCGAGGCCGAGCAGGGCGAGGACCTCGACCTCGCGCGCCTGGCGGCCGTCATCGCCGTGCGCCGGCATGCCCGACCGGGTCCGGAGGGCATGCGCGACCTGAGCCGGGTCGGCCTGGTCATCGGGTCCGGCGGCGTGCTGCGGCATGCGGCGCCTCACTCCGCGGACCAGGTCCTCGGCGCGGTGCTGGGCGACCTCGGCGGCGGGTGGCGGGTCCCGGAGCGGGCGTCGGTGCAGGTGGACCGTCGGTACCTGCTCGCACCGATCGGGCTGCTCGCGCTCGCCGGGCGGGCCGACGCTGCGCGGGCCCTGGCCGCGCACCTGCTGGACGCCCCCGCAGCCCAGCCTGCGCCGTGACGGTGGCCCCACCCCGGCGGTGATCCGAGCGACTGCTCAGCGTCAGGGCAGCGACCAGTCGACGGGCTGGCCGCCCTGCGCCTCGAGCGCGGCGTTGGCACGGCTGAACGGCCGCGATCCGAAGAAGCCTCGGTCGGCGGACATGGGGCTGGGGTGGGCAGACTCGATGCGAGGGATCCGGCCGAGGAGGGGCGCCAGCTCCTGGGCGTGCCGGCCCCACAGGATCGCCACGAGCGGCCCGCCGCGCGCAGCGAGCGCGCGGATCGCCTGCTCTGTCACCGGCTCCCAGCCCTTGCCCCGGTGTGACGCGGGCCTGCCCGGCTCGACCGTGAGCACCCTGTTGAGCAGCAGCACGCCGCGGTCGGCCCACGGGCTCAGGTCGCCCGTGCTCGGCGCTGGACAGCCGAGGTCGCCGGCGAGCTCGCGGTAGATGTTGGCCAGGCTGCGCGGGATCGGGCGCACGTCCGGGGCCACGGAGAACGACAGGCCGACCGCATGCCCGGGGGTGGGGTACGGGTCCTGGCCGACGATGAGCACCCGGACGTCGGCCATCGGCCGGGCGAAGGCGCGCAGCACGTTGGACCCCGCCGGCAGGTAGGAGCGCCCTGCGGCGACCTCCGCGCGGAGGAAGTCCCCCATGTCCGCGATCCGGTCGGCGACCGGCGCCAGCGCCTGCGCCCAGTCCGGTGCCATCAGGTCCGGCAGCGCCCGGCGCTGCCCCGGGGCCTGCTGGGCTGCGCTCATGCGGGCGAGGCTAGTCGTTGGTCGCGTGACGCAGGGTCTCGGGCATCACGGTGACCATGACCAGGGCCACGAGCGCCACGCCCAGGCCCGTGCCGAACGCCCACGAGAAGCCGAGCGCGTCGACCAGGGCCCCGGCGAGCAGGGGGCCGAGGATCGCGCCGAGGTCGCCGACCATCTGGTAGGCGGAGACGACCCGGCCGCCGGACGTGCCGCGGGTGACGTCGCCGACGACGGCGGAGGCAGGTGCACCCAGGAAGGCCATCGCGAGGCCTGAGACGCCCATGGCCAGGAACAGGCCCACCGTCCCGGTGCCGAGCGCGAGCAGCAGCATCGACGCCGCCATCGATGCGGTGCCCACCAGCAGGGACGCCCGCCGTCCGACGGTGTCGGTCCGGCGCCCGGCGGGCACGAGCGCGATGGCCTGGACCCCGGTCGCCAGCACGAAGGTGAGCCCGACGAGCCCCACGACCATGCCCAGGGCCTCGGTCGCGTAGATCGGCACCAGGGAGATCCGCAGGCCGAACACGATGAAGCCGACCGAGAGGTTGACCATCAGCGCGGCGCGGTAGGCCGAGGAGCCCAGGGCGGCCCCCAGCGAGGCGGGGGCGGCGGGGGCGGCGGGGGCGGCGGACGGGCCGGGCGCCGCGGCGGGCGCGCTGCTGCCCCCGGCTGCGCCAGCCGCCCCGGCAGCCGACGCCGCTTCGTCGTGGTCGGCCGGCGCAGGCTCCCGGGACAGCTGCCGCGCGGCGATGACCCCCGCCACCACCAGCGTGAGCCCGTACACCACGAACGGCGCCCGGATCGAGATCCCGGTCACGAGCCCGCCGACAGCCGGGCCCAGCACGCCGCCGAAGAGGAACCCCGCCTGGAAGGCCCCGGAGGCACGTCCGCGCTGGTGCGGCTGCGACGTGCGCAGCACCAGCGCCATCGCCGAGACCGTGAACATCGCGGAGCCGATCCCGCCGAGCCCGCGCAGGACCAGCAGCTGGGTGAAGTCCCGAGCCAGCGCCGTGGCCAGCGACGACAGCGCGACGATCCAGATGCCCACCGACATCACGCGGCGCTCGCCGAACCGGTCGACCATCAGCCCGGCCGGCGCCGCGCTGACCAGGCGCATGAGGGCGAACCCCGAGATGACCAGGGTGGCCAGGAACGCCGAGACGCCGAACGTGCGTGCGTAGACGGGGATGACCGGCGCAGCGATCCCGTACCCCAGCGCGACGCTGAAGGCAACGAACGACAGGACGGCCACGTCGCGCGGCAGGCCGGCCAGGTAGGGGGTCCGACGGGCCAATCCGAAGAGCCTGCGACCCGCCACGTCGGCACATCCTGCCAGCGCATGGGCCAGCATGGGTCCGTGCCCGTCACCCTCCAGGCCATCAGGTCCGCCCGCGAGACGCTGCGCGGTGTTGCGCGCGAGACGCCGGTCGTCCCTGCCCGGTACCTCGCCGAGCGGGTCGGCGGACCGGTGTGGCTCAAGTGCGAGAACATGCAGGTCGCCGGGTCGTTCAAGGTGCGCGGCGCCTATGTCCGCCTGCTGGGGCTGACCCCGCAGGAGCGATCAGCAGGTGTCGTGGCGGCCAGCGCCGGAAACCACGCCCAGGGGGTCGCGGTGGCCGCGCGGCGGCTGGGCATCGCGGCCACGGTGTTCATGCCCGTGGGGGCGCCCCTGCCCAAGGTGGCCGCGACCCGTGCCTACGGCGCCAGGATCGAGTTCGTCGGCGCCACGATCGATGACGCCCTGGCGGCAGCCCACGAGTTCTCGGTGCGGACCGGGGCGGTCCTCATCCACCCGTTCGACCACGACGACATCGTCATCGGGCAGGGAACCGTCGGCCTGGAGATCCTCGACCAGGTGCCGGACGTGGCGACAGTCGTGGTGTGCACCGGCGGCGGCGGGCTGGTGGCCGGGATCGCCGCCGCACTGGCCGATGCGGCGCCGCACGTGCGCGTGGTCGGGGTGCAGGCCGCCGCGGCGGCCGCGTATCCGGCCTCCCTGGCGGCCGGTCACCCGGTCGCGCTGCCGCGGATGACGACCATGGCCGACGGGATCGCCGTGGGTCGGCCCGGCGAGGTGCCGTTCCGGATCATCGCCGACCACCACGTGGAGATCCGCACCGTCTCCGAGGAGGCGATCTCGCGTGGGCTGCTGCTCGCGCTGGAGCGCTCGAAGCTGCTCGTCGAGCCGGCCGGGGCGGCCGGGATGGCCGCCGTGCTCGAGGCCCCGCAGGACTTCGCCGCACCGGTCGTCGTTGTGCTCTCCGGCGGCAACGTCGACCCGCTGCTGCTGGTCCGGGTCATGCAGCACGGGCTGGTCGCAGGCGGGCGGTACATGAGCGTCTCGATCCGGATCCCGGACAGTCCCGGCGGCCTGGCGGACCTGCTGCAGCACGTCGCGTCGCTGTCGGCCAACGTGATCTCCGTCGAGCACGACCGCACCGCACCCGACCTGGTGATGGGCCAGGTGGACGTCTCGCTGCACCTGGAGACGCGGGGCAGCGAGCACTGCGGCCAGGTGCGCACAGGCCTGGTCGAGCGGGGCTTCCGCGTGGTCAGCGACCAGTGAGCGCGGGCTGGGCCGTCAGCCCGCGTACGGCTCCACGTGCGTGATCCGCACGGCCATGTCCTTGCCCGCCGGTGTCTGGTACGAGACCTCGTCCCCGACCCGTGCGCCATCGACGGCCGCACCCATCGGCGAGGTCGGCGAGACCACCTGCAGGTCGGCGGGGGCGTGGGCAGCCTCCTCGCGGGAGCCCAGCAGGAACCGCAGCGTCCGCCCGGCCCCGACGACCTCGACGTCGACGATCATGCCGTGCGCGGCCTGGCCCTCCTCGGTCTCCGGCGAGCCGATCTGCGCGTGGTCGAGCATCTGCCGCAGCTGCCGGATCCGCGCCTCGTTCTTGCCCTGCTCGTCCTTGGCCGCGTGGTAGCCGCCGTTCTCGCGCAGGTCGCCCTCCTCGCGGGCGGCGGCGATGCGCGCGGTGATCTCCGTGCGCCGTGCGCCGGAGCGCTCCTCGAGCTCGGCGGCGAGGCGGTCGTGGGCCTCCTGGGTCAGCCAGGTGGTCTGGGGGCTGTCGGTCACGGCGGCCTCCTCCGGGTTCGGGTGCTAGGCCGTCGAGGGTAGCCCACTCAGGGGGCTGCGGCGGTCCACGGCTGCTCGGGCGGCTCGACGCCGGGACGGAACTGCGCGCCCGGGATGCCCGGCGGGGGGCCGTCCAGGCCGCAGCCCACGAGCTCGCCGACGAGCGCCCGGTAGGCGGTGCGCATCTGCAGCTCGTGGCGCGTGGTGCCGGCCGCGGCGGGCAGCTCCACCGTGGCGTAGCCGACGTCGAAGCCGTCCTCGGCCCGGGCCCGCAGCACGCAGGTCGCCGGCGCCTGGTCGCGCCGGCGCACCTCGTAGCGGATCTCCATGTGGTCGTCGGCGAGGGTGCGGTAGGCCGTCACCCCGGCGCCGATCGCCGGATTGGCCAGTTGCCAGGCCAGCAGCGTGACCGCGGCCAGCCCCACCACCAGCAGGGCGGCGACCGCAGCCGGGAACCAGCGGGGCCGGTCCGTGACCCCGTACCGCGCCCGGATGTGCTCGGGCCACTGATCGGGGCGACCAGCGGTTCCCGGGCTCGTCATGATGCTGCGACACTAGTACCGAGGACGGGGACCGCATTCAGGAGGTTGGCATGCACGGGGTCGTGGGCGCGGTGGTCGCCGGGGCGGGGATCATCGCCGAGGAGATCGACCCGACGGTCCAGCCGGTCCGGCAGTCGTTCTACGTGTTCGTGTTCCTCGCTGTCTCCACGATCCTGCTCATCCTGTCGTTCCTGCGGCACCTGCGTCGTGCGCAGGGCAACCTCGGCTCGGCTCGCGAGGCGGGGGAACCGCCGGCGATCCCGCAGGCCACGATCGGCCAGCAGGGCGAGGCGCCGAGCCCGGTCGACGGTGACCCCAGCTGATGCAGCGCGCGTGGCGGGATCCCCGCCGCCTGGCGTTCCACGGCCTGACCGTGCTCGCCATCGTGGTGTGCGTCGTCGCCGCCCGGTGGCAGTGGGAGCGCGCCCATCGCACCGAGGCCGACGCCGTGCCCGACGGCCCGGTCGTCGCCCTGGCCGACCTCGATCCGCTGACGACGTTCTCCGGCATGCGGGTGCGGCTCACCGGCCAGTTCGACCCGCAGCACCAGGCCCTCGTGGCTCCGCGCCCGCGGGTCGGCGAGCCCGGAGCCTGGGTGCTGACCCCGTTGCTGCCCGATGACGTGGCCGGCATGGGTTCCCGCACCGCGGTGGCGGTGCTCCGGGGCTGGGTGCCGGAGGGCAGCGCCCCGGTCGACCCGCCCTCCGGGTCGGTCACCGTCGTGGGTGTGCTCGTGGCGGACTCCCGGCAGCCCGGGGCCGCGGCCGTCGGTGATCCGCCAACCCTGGACCGCGTGGACACCGGTGCGCTCGAGGCCCTGGCCGGCTACCCGATCCGATCCGGGTGGTTCGCCCTGCAGGACCTGGCCCCCGGGGCGGCCGACCAGCCATCCCCGCTTCTGGTGACAGAATTGCCCGGAGCCGACGTCGGCCTGAACTGGCGGAACGCGGCCTACGCTGCCCAGTGGGTGGCGTTCGCCGGGTTCGTGATCTTCTTCTGGGTCCGGTTCCGGCGCGAGTACCAGGCAGGCCGATCAGATCAGGAGATCCCCCGATGACCAGCACCACGCCAACCGCCGCCGCGAGCCTGCTGCGCTCCGGGGCATACAAGCGCTTCCAGGTGATGGCCTGGGTGACCGGCGTGGTGCTGGCCTTCATGACGGTCGTCGGCCTGCCCTGGAAGTACGTGCTCGGCAACGAGGGCGCGACCTGGTACGCGATCGGCTGGCAGCTGCACGGGTTCCTCTACATGGCCTACCTCGTGACCGTCATCGACGTCGCGATCCGTGGCCGGTGGGCGCCGGGGCGCACGGTGCTCGTCGCGCTCGCCGGCACCATCCCGTTCATGTCGTTCGTGTTCGAGCGCCGGATCACCCGTCAGCTGGAGTCCGCAGCCGGCCCGGCAGGCGCGCCGCGCAGCCGACGGCAGCGGGAGGGCGCGTCGTGAGCGTTCCCGACGTGCCGTCCGGTGGCGACGTGGAGGGTCCGCTCGGTGCGGCCGCCCGGGTCCTGATCTCCGACGCCGACCGGGGGCGGTTCGCCGACGTGATCGGGGACGCCTACGCCGAGGGGCGGCTGACGCGCGAGGAGTACGAGGAGCGTCTCTCGGCGACGATGACCGCGCGCACCGTCGCCGACCTGGTCCCGGTGCTCGAGGGGCTGCCGCCGGCCACCGCCGCGGAGGCGCTCGCGCCGCTGGTCACGATCGGCTACCCCACCCCGGGTCCTGGGACGGCCCCGGCCACCACGACGAACTGGTGGCCGGCCCCGGGTGGCACCGCGTCATCGTCCTCGGTGGTTGCGATCTTCGGCGGGGCCACCCGCAAGGGCGAGTGGGTCGTTCCGGCGCAGCTCACGGCGTTCGCCATGTTCGGCGGCGTCGAGCTGGACCTCACGCGGGCGAGCTTCGCCCAGGTCGAGTCCGAGATCATCGCGGTGGCCGTGATGGGCGGGGTGGAGATCACGGTGCCCGAGGGCCTGACGGTGCATGTGGACGGCGTCGGCATCTTCGGCGGGTTCGACCAGAAGGCCGAGGGGCCGGGGGAGGCGGGCGCCCCGGTGCTGCGGGTCAAGGGTGCCGCCCTGTTCGGCGGCGTCGAGGTCAAGCGCAAGCGGCGCAAGCGCCCGCTCGCGGGCTCGGCCGCACCCGAGCTCCCCCCGGGCTGACGCCGCGGCTCAGGACACGCGCTGCGGCCTGTCCAGGTCGAGGTCCGGATCATCGTCAGGACCCACCTGTTGGGTGGGGGCCGGACGATGCGGCCCGTCCTGCGCGCCGCGCAGGCCGAGGGCGACCACGGCCGCCAGGAGGCAGCCGACCACCAGCGTGACGGTCCACAGCTGTGGCTGGTCGGCCGCCAGGAACAGCCCGGTGAGCAGCGGCCCCAACGCCATGGACGTCCCCCACAGCGCGGACAGGACCGAGTTGTACCGCCCCCTCAGGTGCTCGGGGGCGAGGTCGTTGACGAGCGCCGGCGCGGTGGGTGACCACATCGTCTCGCCGACCGCGAAGACGGAGATGGCGACGATGATCATCGGCACGGCGGCCCACGACGGCAGGCCGAACGCAGCGCCGAACAGCAGCCAGCACAGGGCCCACAGCAGCGCCCACCCCGGCCAGCACCCGGCTGCGCAGGCGGTCGCGGATCAGGCCCAGGACGAACAGCTGGGCGATCACGATCACGGCGGTGTTGGCCGCGAAGAGGATGCCGATGAAGCGCTCATCGAGGCCGAGGAACTCCGTGATGTAGAGCGAGACGCCGGCCTCCACGCTGCCGTAGCCGAACGTCAGCATCAGCAGGCCGGCTGCTGCGAAGCGCAGCAGGGACCGGTCGGCCAGCACCTCCCGCCAGCTGCCGGTGTCCCGGGTCGCGCCGGCCGGCTCGGCACCCGCGGCGCTCCCCTCGGCCCGGGGCTCGTCGACGGGCAGGCGACCCACGTCGCCCATCGACAGCACCGCGACGAACAGCACGACGAAGGTCAGCGCCGTGAGCCGGTACAGCAGCGTGAAGGTGGCCGGGTCCTGCAGGTCGATGATCGTCGAGCCGACCAGCCCGCCGAGGCCCAGGCCGAGGTTCGTCAGCATGAAGCCGAAGCCGAAGGCGGTGGTGCGGTCCCGCGAGGGGACCAGCCGTGCGATCAGCGCCGAGGAGGAGCTCCAGATCCCGGCTCCGCCGATGGCGATGATCGACGTGGCGGCCAGCGCGGCCAGGGCGGTCGTGGCCTGGGCGAACACGAGCAGCCCGACGGCATTGACCAGCGCCGCGCAGAGGAGCACCGGCCGCGGGCTGAACCGGTCGACGAGGGAGCCGGCCAGCGGCGAGGCAGCCATCGCCAGCACCGCCTGCCACGCCAGCAGGGCGGTCGCCGTCGCCACCGGGAGGCCCCGGACCGAGTGGAGGTACACCACGACCAGCGACAGGGTCAGGCCGCTGCCCAGCGAGTTCAGGAACTGGCCCAGGAACAGCGTGCGGATCGGTCCCTGCGCGACCCGGCGGACGTCGGCGAGCGCGGTGGCCGGGGACATGGCCGACATCCTGTCATCACCGACGGGGAGCCGGGCGGAGCCACCCGGGTCGTTGGTGCCAGAATCCTCGACCGTGCGCATCGCCACCTGGAACGTCAACTCCCTGCCGGCACGCCTGCCCCGGTTGGTGGCCTGGCTGCGGGCGACCGAGCCCGACGTGGTGGTCCTGCAGGAGACGAAGATCGCCCAGGACGCGTTCCCCGCCGAGGAGGTCGCGGCCGCCGGCTACGCGTCGGTGCACCGGGGCCAGGGGCGGTGGAACGGCGTGGCGCTGCTGTCCCGGGTCGGGATCGACGACGTGGAGACCGACCTGCCCGGAGCCCCGGGCTTCCCGGACCCCCAGGCCCCCCCGGAGGCGCGCTACATCGCCGCCACCTGCGCCGGGGTTCGCGTGGCCGGGGTCTACGTCCCCAACGGGCGGACCCCCCAGGACCCGCACTACGAGTACAAGCTCGAGTGGCTGGCCGCGCTGGCCGGCCACCTGGCGCCGGCGGCGGCGGCCGCCACGCCGTTCGCCGTGATGGGCGACTTCAACGTCGCTCCGGCCGACGACGACGTCTGGGACATCTCCGCGTTCGCCCAGAGCACGCATGTCACGGCCCCCGAGCGGGCAGCCCTGGCCGAGCTGCGTGCGCTCGGGCTGGCCGACGTGGTCCCCACGATCAGCAAGGGCCCACATCCGTACACGTTCTGGGACTACCGCGGCGGATCGTTCCACAAGGCCTTCGGGATGCGGATCGACCTGGTGTACGGCAACGAGCCGTTCACCTCCCGGGTGCAGGGCGCGTACGTGGACCGCGATGCGCGCAAGCCCGGGGTCAAGGGAACCCCGGCGCCGAGCGACCACGCCCCGGTCGTGGTCGACCTCGGCTGAGCGCGGGCCGTACCGGCCGTCGTCGCCCGGCGATTGCCCCAGCGGGCAGTCGGGGCTTTACTTGGGCCATGGGTCGTGGGGAGGGGTTGCGGGAGCACTACCTCGCGGCCAGGCCGATCCTTCGCGGCTGGCTGCACGCCGTCGCCGCGCCGGTGGCCGGGGTGGCCGCGATCCTGCTGGCGATCCTGGCTCCGGGCAACCTGCGCATGCCCGCGGTCCTGTTCGCGCTGACCACCATCCTGCTGTTCTCGGTCTCTGCGATCTACCACCGCGGGACGTTCTCTCCGCGGATCACCGCGATGCTGCAGCGCTGGGACCACGCCAACATCTTCCTGGTCATCGCCGGCAGCGCGACCCCGTTCGCCGTGGCGCTCCTCGAGCCCGGGCCGGCGCGCTCGCTGCTGGCGGTGCTGTGGCTGGGTGCGGCCGGGGGTGCGCTGGTCCGGCTGATGTGGGTCCGGGCCCCACGCTGGCTGTTCGTCCCGCTGTACCTCGCGCTGGGCTGGGCCTCGGTGATGTTCCTGCCGGGCTTCCTGAGCTCGGACCTGCTCACCCCGGTCCAGCAGGGCTGGGTGCTCGGGCTGATCGTGGTGGGTGGGGTCCTGTACACCCTCGGGGCTGGTGTCTTCGCCACCAAGTGGCCCAACCCCTCGCCCAAGTGGTTCGGCTTCCACGAGGTGTTCCACTCGTTCACCATCGGCGGGTGGGTCAGTCACTACGTCGCCGCGGCGCTGCTGGTCGCTGCGGTGCGGTAGCCTCCGGACGGGCCCGCGCCGGGTCGGGCCCGGGCGGCTCAGGAGGCGGCGGATGGGGCTCGACGACCTCGTCTACGGGCTCTACGAGCGACGCCTCGCCCACGACCTCGACGAGCGGGAGATCCCTCGCCACGTCGGCGTGATCCTCGACGGGAACCGCCGCTGGGCCTCCGAGCAGGGCTCGACCAGCGCCGCGGGTCACCGGGCAGGTGCGGCCAAGATCGCCGACTTCCTCGAGTGGTGCGACGAGGTCGGCGTGCAGGTCGTCACCCTGTGGCTGCTGTCCACCGACAACCTCGCCCGGCCCGAGGCCGAGCTCGCCCCGCTGCTGGAGATCATCGAGCAGGCCATCAGCGGACTGGCGAGTTCCGGCCGCTGGGTCGTCCGGCATGTCGGCTCACGCGACGCCCTGCCCGAGCGCACCCGGGCCGTCCTGGACGACGCGGTGGCGCGGACCGCCGCCGTGCAGGGGATGACCGTCAACGTGGCGGTCGGGTACGGCGGCCGCCAGGAGCTCGTCGACGCCGTGCGGGCCCTGCTGCACCAGCACGCGGTCGAGGGGACCTCGCTGGAGGACCTCGCCGAGACGCTGACCGTCGAGCACATCGCCGAGCACCTGTACACGAAGGGCCAGCCGGACCCGGACCTCGTGATCCGGACCTCTGGGGAGCAGCGCCTGTCGGGCTTCCTGCTCTGGCAGAGCGCGCACTCGGAGTTCTGGTTCTGCGAGGCCTACTGGCCGGACTTCCGGCGCGTGGACTTCCTGCGGGCGCTGCGCGACTACGCCGCCCGCGAGCGCCGCTACGGCGGTTGAGCCCGCACGCGGTCGCTGCCGCGGCGTGTCGGTTCCGGTCGCCGGGTCGGACCCGCCCTAGATTCGAGCACACCGGGTCCGCGCCCGAGCGGTCCGACCTCACTACTCGGAGGCGTGTGTGCCGACTGCGACGAAGCCCCGGTCCAGCAGAGCGCGAACGGAGGCACGTCGCTGCTACGTGCTCGACACCTCGGTGCTGCTCAGCGACCCCCGGGCGGTCTTCCGCTTCGACGAGCACGACGTGGTGCTCCCCCTGGTGGTCGTCATCGAGCTCGAGGCCAAGCGCACCCACCCGGAGCTCGGCTACTTCGCGCGCCAGGCGCTGCGGATGCTCGACGACTTCCGGATCGAGTACGGACGCCTCGATGAGCGCATCCCGCTCAACGATGAGGGCGGCACGCTGCGCGTCGAGCTCAACCACTCCGACCTGTCCCGCCTGCCCACCGGCATGCAGCTCGGCGACAACGACACCAGGATCCTCGCCGTGGCCAGGAACCTGGCCGCGGAGGGCCGCGACGTCGTCGTGGTGAGCAAGGACCTTCCGCTGCGGGTCAAGGCCTCGACGCTTGGCCTGGCTGCGGAGGAGTACCGCGCGGAGCTGGTCGTCTCCACCGGCTGGACCGGCATGCAGGAGGTGGAGGTCGCTGCCAGCGTCGTCGACGACCTCTACGACACGGAGCGGATCGACTGCGAGCAGACCCGCGACCTTCCGTGCAACACCGGGGTCGTGCTGATCTCCGAGCGGGGCTCGGCGCTGGCCAGGGTCACGCCGGACAAGCGGCTGCGCCTGGTGCGCGGCGACCGTGAGGCATTCGGGCTGCACGGGCGCTCGGCCGAGCAGCGCATCGCCCTGGACATCCTGCTGGATCCGGAGGTCGGCATCGTCAGCCTCGGTGGGCGGGCCGGCACCGGCAAGAGCGCGCTGGCGCTGTGCGCCGGGCTGGAGGCCGTTCTCGAGCGGGGCCAGCACCGCAAGGTGGTCGTGTTCCGCCCGTTGTTCGCCGTCGGGGGGCAGGAGCTGGGCTACCTGCCCGGCAGCGAGCACGAGAAGATGTCGCCGTGGGGCCAGGCGGTCTTCGACACGCTCAGCGCGGTGACCACCTCCGAGGTGGTCGACGAGGTCCTGGACCGCGGGATGCTCGAGGTGCTCCCGCTGACCCACATCCGCGGCCGGTCGCTGCACGACGCCTTCGTCATCGTCGACGAGGCCCAGTCGCTGGAGCGCAACGTGCTGCTCACCGTGCTCTCGCGGATCGGCAAGGACTCCCGGGTGGTGCTCACGCATGACGTCGGACAGCGCGACAACCTGCGGGTCGGTCGGTACGACGGGGTCGTGGCCGTCGTGGAGAAGCTCAAGGGGCACCCGCTGTTCGCCCATGTGACGCTGACCCGCAGCGAGCGCTCGCCGATCGCGGCCCTGGTCACCGAGATGCTGGAGGACCTGCCCTCCTGAGCCAGTCGCGCGGGGCCGCCCTGTCGACCGGCGCGAGGTTCGTCCCGAGATGCCCGTTCCTGTGGGCGGGGGATCGGTGTGATGTCTCTCACACAGGAATGCGACATTGTTGCGACACAAGGTCCCGTTATGTCCGCTTCGCTACGGCTCCTATGTGACGTGACTCACATTATGGCCGGTCGATGTGGACAACCTCGATTGTCGTGGCCGGCCGTTGGGCTGGCACGCTCCCGTGCTCATGACGGCTTCCTCGCTCGTGACGGTGCCCGGTTCGACGCACGCCCGGCGGACGATTGCAGCCCTCCTCGGCGCTGCCCTGATCGTCGGGACGCCCGTGCTGGCCGGCACCGCCGCGGTGGCCACGGAGCCCGCGCCGACCCCCAGCGCCTCCCCGGCGACGCCGGCCGTCCCCGCCACCTCCACCGAGTCCGCCACCCCCGCGGTCCCGGCGACGCCAGCGGTCTTCTCGCTCGGTGAGCGCACGCTGCGCCGCGGCGACACCGGCCCGGACGTCAAGCAGTTGCAGAAGCTGCTCAGGGTCAAGCGCACGTCCACGTTCGACAGACGGACCACGAAGGCGGTCAAGAAGGTCCAGCGTGCCGCCGGGCTGAAGGCCCACGGCGTGGTCAACAAGAGGACGCTCAAGGCGATCAAGAAGGCCGACAAGGCCCGCAAGCGCGCGGCGAAGGCCTCCGCGTCCTCGCGAGGCCTGCCGCGGGCAGGCTCACCGGCGGCCAGCAGGGCCTATGCCCGCGCCTACATCTCGTCGCGCTACGGGTGGGGTGCGGGCCAGATGTCCTGCCTGACCAGCATGTGGGAGCGGGAGAGCGGCTGGCGCCACTGGGTGAGCAACCCGAACGGCATCTACCGCGGCATCCCGCAGACCTCCTCGCGGGTGTGGGGCTCCCTGGGCTACTCCACGTCCGAGTACATGAGCAGCCCGGAGATCCAGGTCAAGGTCGGCACCCACTACATCAAGGGCCGCTACGGCACGCCGTGCAACGCGTGGTCGTTCTGGCGATCGCACCACTGGTACTGACGCCAGGGTGAGGCAGGCCCGTCCGGTGCCGGGCCCGTAGCCTTCGCACCGTGGTCGACCCCCCGTGGATCCGGTTCCTGGGCCACTCCTGCGTCCTGATCCAGATGGGCGGGCATCGGATCCTGACCGACCCGGTCCTGCGCGGGCGGCTGGCGTTCCTCGCCAGGGTGGCCCCCACCCGGGTCGAGCTGTCGGACCTCGGCGAGATCGATGTGGTCCTGCTGTCGCACCTGCACCACGACCACGTCGACCTGCCCAGCCTGCGCCAACTGCCCCGGGACGTGCCGCTGCTCGTCCCCGTCGGCTCCCGCGACTTCTTCCAGCGGCTCGGGTTCACCCACGTCCGCCCGATGCCGGTGGGGTCCTCGTGGCAGGTGCCCGGTGCCTCCCGGCCCCTGCGCATCACCGCCACCCCGGCGGTCCACGACGGGCGCCGGGTCCCCTTCGGGCCGAGCGCTGAGTCGATCGGCTTCCTCGCCGAGTCGGCCGGGACCAGCGTGTACTTCGCTGGGGACACCGACCTCTTCGCCGGGATGGCCGACCTGCACCCCGAGCTCGACGTGGCCCTGCTGCCGGTCTGGGGCTGGGGGCCGAACCTGGGGCCGGGCCACCTCGATCCCGTTCGCGCCGCGGAGGCGCTGGCGCTGCTGCGGCCGCGCTACGCCGTGCCCATCCACTGGGGCACGCTGTTCCCGGTGGGCATGCGCCGGCTCGGGCGCCGGGTGAGCGGCGTGCTGGACCGCCCGCCACGGGAGTTCGCGGCGGCCGCCGCCCGGACGAGCCCGCAGTGCCGGGTCCTGCACACCGAGCCCGGAGAGGTGGTTGAGTTCTCCCCATGAGCAGGTTGGGTCGCACCAGTGGCTGGCGGGTCCTGCGCGACGTCGCCGTCCAGATCCTCGCCGGCGTGGTGGTGCTGTCCCTGACCGTCTGGCTGACGCCGGGCATCAGCGTCAGCCGCGCCGTGGGGCTGGTCATCGCCGTCGTCGTCTACGTGGCGGTCGGCGCCCTGCTGCGCCCGGTGCTGGTCTGGGCGACCGGTCCGCTCGGGTGGGTGGGCGCGATCCTCCTGGCGCTGTTCGCCAACGCGATCGTCATGGCGGTCACGCTGCGCCTGAGCCCGGGGGTCGAGGCAGACGGCTGGGTGAGCGTGCTGGTCGCCTCGTGGGTCTTCTCCATGGTGGCCGCGGCACTGTCGTGGCTGCTGGTCGCCGACTCGGACGAGGTCTTCGTCCGGCGCCTCGTGAAGGACGCGCGTCGGGCTGCCGGGGAGGTCGAGCCCACGGATGTCCCGGGAGTGGTGTTCGTCCAGATCGACGGGCTGCCCGGCCCCGTGCTCGACCAGGGGATCAAGAGCGGCCGGCTGCCCACCCTGGCGCGCTGGGTGCGCAGCGGGTCCCACGACTGGACCGAGTGGGACGTGCAGGTCCCCAGCACCACGCCGGTGTCCCAGGCGGGCCTGCTGCACGGGCACAACGAGGACATGCCGGCCTTCCGCTGGTACGAGAAGCCGCTGGGCAAGCTGCTCGTGGCCAACCACCCGCCGGACGCGGCGATCATGGAGGGCCGCATCTCCGATGGGACCGGGCTGCTCGCCGGCGGCGGATGGAGCGTGGGCAACCTGTTCTCCGGGGACGCCGAGCGCCGGGTCATGGTGATGAGCTCGATGAGCCAGGGAGTGCGCGGCGTCGGCCCGGCGTCGTCGTTCTCGTCGTTCCTGGTCCACGAGTCCGGGTTCGGCCGCTCGATGGTCCTGACCATCGGCGAGATGGTCAAGGAGCTCTACCAGCGTCGCGTCCAGCGGGTCCGGGGCATCGAGCCGCGGATCCACCGCGGCAAGGAGTTCGTCGCCCTGCGCGGGGCGACCAACGTGATGCTGCGCGACCTCAACACCGCCGTCCTCGTGCAGGGCATGATGGCCGGGGCGCCCACCCTGTACGCCGACTACGTCGACTACGACGAGGTCGCCCACCACGCCGGCATCCTCCGGGCCGAGTCGCTGCAGTCCGTCGAGGGCGTCGACCAGACTCTGGCCATCCTCGAGCGCGCCGCCGAGCAGGCGCCGCGGCCGTACCGCTTCGTGATCGTGTCCGACCATGGCCAGTCCCAGGGCGCGACGTTCCTGCAGCGGTACGGCACCCGCCTCGAGGACGTCGTGCGCGAGCTGATGGGCGGCTCAGCCTCGGTGCTCGCCGCGACGGCGGCGGTCGAGGGCTGGGGACCGGTGAACGCGGCGATCGGCCAGCTGATGGGGCAGTCCGGCCGGCTGGCATCCTTCACGCGCAGCCGGATGGCCGGCCGGCAGGTCGACGGTGCTGCTGCGCTGGGCGCTGCGGCCAGCGAGGCCCGGGCGGTCAACGAGGCCGTCGGGGAGGCCGGCGGGGACGACCTCGTCGTCGTCGGCTCGGGGAACCTCGGTGGGATCTGGTTCGCTGGCATCCCGGGACGGCTCGACGCCGAGGAGCTCGCCGCCCGGTACCCCGGGATGATCCGGGCGCTCGTGGCGCACCCGGGGGTGGGGTTCGCCGTGGTCCGCACCCGTGAGTTCGGCCCGGTCGCGGTCGGCAAGGAGGGCGTGCACTACCTGGCCACCGGCGACGTCGAGGGCACCTCCCCGCTGGAGCCCTTCGGCCCGACGGCCGTGGCGGACTTCCGCCGGGCCGTCGAGTTCACCAACGCCCCGGACATCTACGTCAACTCGCTGTACGACCCGACGCTCGACGAGGTGGCCGCCTTCGAGGAGCTGGTCGGCTGCCACGGAGGTGTGGGTGGCTGGCAGACGCGGGCCGTGCTCGTGCACCCGCGGGAGTGGACGGTCGATGACGACCTGCTGGACGCGCGGGGCCGGCTGCATGGTGCCGACACCGTCCACCGGCAGCTGGTGCGCTGGCTCGAGCGGGCCGGGACCCGCCCGGTCGGCCTGGCGCCGACCCGGGATCGGGACCCGGTGCCGGGGGCCTGAGCTCAGCTCGGCGGTCCGACCGGGATGCTCGTGATGGTCGGCCTGGAGGTCTCGGCGAAGAAGTCGTTGCCCTTGTCGTCGACCACCACGAAGGCCGGGAAGTCCTCGACCTCGATGCGCCAGACCGCCTCCATGCCCAGCTCGGGGAAGTCCAGGACCTCGACGGAGCGGATGTTGTCCTTGGCCAGGCGGGCGGCGGGCCCCCCGATCGAGCCGAGGTAGAAGCCCCCGTTGTCCTGGCAGGCCCGGGTGACCGCGGCGGATCGGTTGCCCTTGGCGAGCATCACCATCGACCCGCCGGCCTTCTGGAACTGGTCGACATAGGCGTCCATCCGGCCGGCCGTGGTGGGGCCGAACGAGCCGGAGGCGTAGCCGGCGGGGGTCTTGGCCGGCCCCGCGTAGTAGACCGCGTGGTCGCGCAGGTACTGCGGCATCTGCTCGCCGCGGTCGAGCATCTCCTTGATCCGGGCATGGGCGATGTCGCGGGCGACCACGAGCGGGCCGGTCAGCGAGACGCGCGTCTTCACCGGCAGCCTGCGCAGCTGGGAGAGGACGTCGGGCATCGGCTGGTTCAGGTCGATGCGGACCACCTCGTCGTCCAGGTGCTCGTCGGTGACCTCCGGCAGGTAGTGGGCGGGGTCACGCTCGAGCTGCTCGAGGAACACGCCCTCGGGGGTGATCCTGGCCAGGGCCTGCCGGTCGGCCGAGCAGGAGACGGCGATCGCGACCGGGCAGCTGGCGCCGTGCCGGGGCAGGCGGATCACCCGGACGTCGTGGCAGAAGTACTTGCCGCCGAACTGCGCGCCGATGCCGAACTGCTGGGTCAGGCCGAGCACCTCGGCCTCCATCTGCAGGTCGCGGAACGCATGGCCCCCGGCGCTGCCGGCGGTGGGCAGGCCGTCGAGGTACTTCGCCGAGGCGTACTTGGCGGTCTTCAGCGCGTACTCCGCGCTGGTGCCGCCGATGACCACGGCGAGGTGGTACGGCGGGCAGGCGGCGGTGCCCAGGCTCCGGAGCTTCTCGTCGAGGAACCGTGTCATCGAGGCGGGGTTGAGCAGCGCCTTGGTCTCCTGGAACAGGAACGACTTGTTCGCGCTGCCGCCCCCCTTGGCCATCACCAGGAACTTGTAGGCCAGCTCGTGCCCCGGTTCGGTGTCCGCGTAGAGCTCGATCTGGGCGGGCAGGTTCGTGCCGGTGTTGCGCTCCTCCCACATCGTCAGGGGGGCCAGCTGGGAGTAGCGCAGGTTCAGCGTCTGGTAGGCGTCGAAGATCCCGGCCGACAGGGCTGCCTCGTCGGGGCCCGTGGTGAGCACGTGCTGGCCGCGCTTGCCCATGACGATCGCCGTGCCGGTGTCCTGGCACATGGGCAGCACGCCTCCGGCGGCGATGTTGGCGTTCTTGAGCAGGTCGAGGGCCACGAACCGGTCGTTCGGGCTGGCCTCGGGGTCGTCGAGGATCCGTCGCAGCTGCGCGAGGTGGGCGGGGCGCAGCAGGTGCTGGATGTCGTGGATGGCCTCGTAGGCCAGCAGCCGCAGGGCCTCGGGATCGACCTCGAGGAACGTGCGCACGCCCGCCTCGATCGTGCGCACGCCCTCGGTCGTCAACAGGCGGTAGGGCGTCTCGTCGGGTCCGACGGGGAGCAGATCGGTGTAGGAGAACTCGGCCATGCCACCCAGCGTAGCCGCGCCCGCGGGGGGCCGGATTGTGCGGGATCGCTGCCCATGGTCCACCATCGTGCCCATGGCAGAGCAGGGCACGCACGGGCCGAGGGGGCGGGCCTCCTCGCGCGGGCGCCAGGCCGGGATGGACATGGTCCGCTCCCTGGGGCTGGTCGCCCTCGTCCTCGTCGTCTGGATGTGGCTGGTCCACCCGCGCACACCCGAGGGGATCAACGAGGTGGATTGGTGGCCGGTCGCGCAGTCCGCGTCCACCGCTGCCGAGTTCGAGGTCGTCGCGCCGCCGGAGACGTTCGGCTGGTCGGCGACGAGCGCCCGAGTCGAGCCGCAGCCGGATGGCACCATCGCCTGGCGGGTGGGGTTCTACACGCCCGAGGAGGAGTACGCCGCGCTGCTGCAGCGCGGGGTCTTCCCCGAGCAGGCCCAGGGGGCGGTCGACGACTGGGTCGCGGCGGAGACCCGGGATGGGGCTGCCGGCGAGGTGGTCACCATCGGGGGGCGGGAGTGGGTCCGCCTGGAGGGTGACCCGACCCCGGACGACAGGCGCTCGCTGGTGGCTGACGAGGCGGGGACGGTCACGATCGTGACCGGTTCGGCGTCGTGGAGCGAACTCGAGGAGCTTGCGGCGTCGCTGCGTCCAGTCTCGCTGTAGCCGGCGGCTGCACCCCCAGGTGCTGCTCGGGGCCGCGCAGCCGTCATCGGCCGGCCGCGCACGCCCGGCGCGCCCCGAGCGCCTAGAACTCCGGCGGGACGTCGGTGCCGGCGCCCTGCGGGCTGGTCAGCCCCGGCCGTGCGGACTCGATCCGCTCCCGGGCGCCGTCGAGGTGGGCCTGGCAGATGTCGGCCAGGGCGTTGCCCCGCTCCCACAGGGCCAGGGACATCTCGAGGTTGACCGTGCTGGACTCGAGCTCGGTGACCACCTGGTCCAGAGCAGCACGCGCCTGCTCGTAGCTCAGGCCGGCGAGGTCCTCGGGCGCTCCGCCCGGCAGCGACTGGATGGGTGCGCTCATGACGTGGATGCTACGTCGGTGACGTCGGCTGCGAAGTGGCCGGTCGCGACCCGAACGCGCACGGAGTCGCCGATCGACAGCTGGTCGGCGGCGTGGACCAGCTGGCCGTCGGGCCCGACGGCCACCGCGTACCCGCGATCGAGCGTCGCCAGGGGGGACAGGGCGCGGGCTCGGGCACGCAGGTGGGCGACCTCCCGGTCCGCGGCGACCAGGCGCTGGTCCATCACCCGGAACATGCGCGCCCGCGCCTGCCCGACCTCGGCGTCCAGCCGGGGCAGCATGCCGCCGGGCTCGGCCAGCGACGGGCGGCTGCGCACCTGCTCGAGCCACGTCTGGGCCTGGCCCAGGCGGAGCAGGATGGTCCGGTCCAGGCGGGTTCGCCCCTCGGAGACCCGTCGTGACTCCTCGCTCCAGTCGGGGACGACGCGCTTGCCGGCATCGGTCGGCGTCGAGGCCCTCAGGTCGGCCACCAGGTCGAGGATGGGGGAGTCCTGCTCGTGGCCGATGGCGCTGACCACGGGAGTCCGGGCTGCTGCGACCGCCCGCACCAGCGCCTCGTCGCTGAACGGCAGCAGGTCCTCGAGGCTGCCGCCGCCGCGGGCGATGACGATGACGTCGACCTCGGGCGCCGCGTCGAGCTCGCGCAGCGCGCCGATCACCGTCGAGACCGCCTGGGCGCCCTGGACCGGGCCCTCGCGGACCTCGAAGACGACCCCGGGCCAGCGGGTGCGCGCGTTGGTGATGACGTCGTGCATCGCCTGGGCGTTGACACCGGTGATCAGGCCCACGCGTCGCGGCAGGAGGGGCAGCCGGCGCTTGAGCCCGGGGGCGAACAGGCCCTCGGCGGCCAGCTGCTGCTTGCGCCGCTCCAACGTCGCGAGCAGCTCGCCGATCCCGACCGGGCGGACCTCGCCGGCCCGCAGGACCAGCCGGCCGCCCTTCATCCAGAACTCGCACTGCACGTGCAGCAGGACCCGCTGGCCCTCGGCCAGGGGCGGGCTCATCGCGCGGTCGAGGGCAGCGGCGATCACCACCGCGACCGAGACGTCGGTGTCGACGTCGCGGACCGTCAGGTACACCTGGGACCCGCTGCGGCGCGAGATCTGGACGACCTGCCCCTCGATCCAGACCCGGTTGAGCCGGGCGATGTAGTCGCGCAGCTTCAGTGAGATCTCGCGGACCGGCCAGGCGCGCTCCGGTGCCGATCCGTCGCGGGTCACCTCGGTGGTCATGCCCGGGAGGTTACGGCAGGGGGCGGACATCGCCGCGCGGCCCTACGATTGACCCATGGCTGATTCCCCCCGCAAGGTCCTCCTTGCCGCCCCTCGCGGCTACTGCGCGGGGGTCGACCGCGCGGTGGTGACGGTCGAGAAGGCGCTCGAGCTCCACGGCGCGCCGGTCTACGTGCGCAAGGAGATCGTGCACAACCGCTACGTCGTCGACACGCTCACCGCCCGGGGTGCGGTGTTCGTCGATCAGACCGACGAGGTGCCCGAGGGCGCGGTCGTCGTGTTCAGCGCGCACGGGGTCGCCCCGTCGGTCCACGAGGAGGCTGCCCAGCGCAGCCTTCGGACGATCGATGCCACCTGCCCGCTGGTCACCAAGGTGCACAACGAGGCCCGCCGGTTCGCCGACGAGGGCTACCGGATCCTGCTCATCGGCCACGAGGGCCACGAGGAGGTCGAGGGCACCATGGGGGAGGCCCCCGAGGCGATCACGCTCGTCGACGGTCCGGGGTCGGTCGCCGAGCTCGACATCGCGGCCGACGACCGGGTCGTGTGGCTGTCGCAGACCACGCTGTCGGTCGACGAGACGATGGAGACCGTCGATGCGCTGCGCGAGCGGGTCCCGGACTGGTCAGCCCGCCCAGCGACGACATCTGCTACGCCACCCAGAACCGACAGGCAGCGGTCAAGGTCATCGCCCCGAGCAGCGACGTGCTGATCGTCGTCGGATCGATCAACTCGTCGAACTCCGTGCGGCTGCTCGAGGTCGGCCTCCAGGCAGGGGCAGGCTCCGGGTATCGCGTCGACTCCGCGGCCGAGCTCGATCCCGCCTGGTTCGAGGGCGCATCCACGGTCGGCGTCACCAGCGGGGCGTCGGTCCCGGAGATCCTCGTGCGCGACGTGCTGGCGCGCCTCGCCGAGCTCGGGTTCGCCGACGTGGAGGACGTCGACGCGGTGCAGGAGAGCCTCGTGTTCGCCCTGCCGCAGGAGCTCCGGCGCGAGCTGAAGGCTGCGGGACGCGCCTAGGGCCCGGCTCGGGCTCAGCCGGCGCGCCGGCGTCGCCGTCGGTCCGCCAGGTGGCCGACCGTGGCGATCGTGACCGACAGGGCGGTGGCAGCGATGACCCACGGGGCGTTCGTGCCCAGGGTCTCGACGATCATGACCGCCTGCCGCGTGCGCCACGAGCCCCCCGTGGGCTCGACGAGTGCCTGTCCGGCGACCAGGACCGCGGCCAGGAAGGCCAACGGGGGCATCATCGCCGGGAGCGAGCGGTCGCCGTGGCGCGTCACGAGGGGGGCGACCACGCCGACCCCCACCAGGGCGATCCCGGTCCACAGCCCGATCCGCTCCTCGAGGAGGACCTCGGCCACGGCCACCCCGATGACCGCCAGGGTGGCGGTGCTGACCACCAGCCAGCCGGGGATCCCGCTCGGGGGGGTGGGCGCGGGCCCGGCCACCTCGGCGGCCCCGGACTGCGCCACGAGCTCCTCCGGATCGGGGCGGGCAGGGTCATTGCGCGATGCTAGCCCGCGCAGTGCGCCCGATCGTTCACCTGCCCGTCGCCTGACGTTCCCCCGGGTCGAGCCGAGGGACCCCGGCCAGCGCGGCGACGCTGCGCGGGGTGGCCTCGACCTGGTGCGGAGCCGGCAGCTCGTCGAGGCCCTGCAGCTCGGTGAACCTGCGCCCGGTCACCAGCACGCGCGACTCGAGGGATGCGATCGTCCGGTTGTAGGCGCCCACCCCGGAGGCCAGCGCCGAGCCGAGCTTGTCGAGGTGCCCCAGCATCGTGGCCATCCGGTCGGCCAGCTCGCGGCCCAGGGCCTGGACCTCGCGGGCGTTGGCGGCCATCGCGTCCTGTCGCCAGATGTGCCCGACCGTGCGCAGCAGGGCCATGAGGGTCGTGGGTGTCGCGAGGACGACGTTGCGGGCGAAGGCGTGCTCCAGAAGGCCGGGGTCCGTGGCGACGGCCTCGGCCAGCAGCGACTCGGCGGGCAGGAACATCACGACGAACTCCGGCGCCGTGTCGAACTGCCGTGCGTACTCCTTGCCCGCGAGCCGGTCGACGTGGGTGCGGACCTCGCGAGCATGGGCTGCCCGGGCGGCGGCGACCTCGTCCTGCGGGTCGTCGGCCTCGATCCCGAGGATCGCGCGCAGGGACACCTTCGCGTCGAGCACCACCGCCTTGTCCTGGCCCAGGTGCAGGCACGACGTCGGGCCGGAGCCGTCCCTCGTCGGTCGACACCGAGTGCTGCTCGGTGAAGTGGACCCCGGCAACGAGCCCGGAGGTCTCGAGCAGGCGGCGCAGCTGGAACTCGCCCCACCGGCCGCGCACCTCGCTGTGACCCAGGGCCCCGACCAGCCGCGCGGTCTCGCGCCGGACGCCCTCCGAGGAGGCCGTGGTCGTCTCGGCGACGACCCGCAGCTGCTCGGCCAGGGCGGTCGTCGAGGACGTCCGACCGGTCTCGGCGCGCGCCACGGCGGTCTCGAGCCGGTTCAGGGCCAGGTGGACCGGTGCCATCGCCTCGGCCACCTGGGCCGGGGCGGCTGACTGCGCCTGGGCCGTCGTCCGGGCAGCGCTGAGCTCGGTCTCGAGGCGCCGGATCCGTTCCTCGGCCACCGCCCGATCGGCCGAGCGCCGGGGATGCTCCCACCGACCGCGCAGCCACCAGGCGGCGAGCGCGGCGACGGCTGCGACGCAGGCTGTCAGGACAAGGCTCGCGAGTGTCATGGCCCATCCCTATCGCAGGGGTCTGACACGGACGGCGAGGCGCGCATGCGCCTGCCGGGGCGTGCCGGGGGACCCGACCGCGCCACGGCCTGGCGAAAGCCGCCACCCGTGGCACGTATGGCGCGCGGACAAGCGGGTAGAGGGGCGCGTCCGGGTCACCCCGGTCCCCGCGGGAACCACGGGGGACCCAGTGGTGGCCTGCCACTCCCTCATCAGGTCGCCCAGTGCCCCGATGAGGTTCACAGAAGGTGAGCAGCGTGACTGATGTGGAGTTGACCCAGACGCTCGTGCCCGGTCCCCGGCGCCCCGAGGAGGCCGGCGCGGGCGCGCGGGTGGCGATCAGCATCATCGTGCCCACGCGCAACGAGGAGGGCAATGTCGACGCGCTGCTCGACCGCCTCGAGCCCGTGCTGCGGGACGTGGTCGCTGAGGTCCTGTTCGTCGACGACAGCGATGACGAGACGCCGCAGCGCGTGCGCAGCCGGGCAGTCGATCGCAGCGGGCGTACGCGGGTGCGCCTCCTGCACCGGCCCATGGGCCAGCGCGCCGGGGGCCTCGGCACCGCTGTGCTCGCCGGGCTCGGTGCCGCGCGGGGGGAGTGGGCGGTCGTCATGGACGGCGACCTGCAGCACCCTCCCGAGCTCGTGACCGAGCTGGTGAGGACCGGTCAGCGCACCGGTGCGGGGATCGTGGTGGCCAGCCGGCGGGTGGACGGAGGCGACTCCTCGGGGCTGTCCGGGACCAGGCGCGTCGCCGTGTCCGGTGCGGCGACAGCACTGGCGAAGGCCGCGTTCCCGGTCCGGCTGCGTGGGGTGACCGATCCCATGAGCGGGTTCTTCGCCGTGCGCCGATCCGCGGTGGACCTGACCGGGCTTCGCCCCGAGGGTTTCAAGATCCTCATGGAGATCCTGGTCCGCACGCCGGGCCTTGCCCCCCAAGAGGTCGGCTTCGCGTTCCAGGACCGGTTCGCCGGCCAGAGCAAGGCGTCCCTGGCCGAGGGCATGCGCTTCGGACGGCACGTGGCCCGGCTGTCGATCTCCCGGCTGTCCCATCGGAACCCCACGACCCGTCGGGCGCTCGGCTTCGGGGCCGTGGGCGCGTCGGGGATCGCGGTGAACTCAGCGGCGATGTGGCTGCTGGTGGACCCGGCACGTCTCGGGCTCAACTACCTGGTGGCGGCCATCCTTGCCACGCAGGTGTCGACGACCTGGAACTTCTGGTTGACCGATGCGGTCGTCTACCGGGGGCCCAAGGGCCTCAGTGCGGTGCGCCGCTACCTCACGTTCTCAGCGGCCAGCAACCTCATGCTGCTCGTCCGGGTCCCGCTGCTGGCGCTGCTCGTCAGCAGCCTGGGCATGCACTACCTGATGGCCAACCTGGTCACGCTCGCCGTGAGCTTCCTCGCCCGCTTCGCAACCGCCGATCGACTCATCTACAAGTTGGAGACCGCATCATGACCGTGACATCCCTGCTCAGCTCGCGTCGCATCAAGGCACCCGTCACGGCGCAGCCGCCAGCGCCCGGCGCATCGACCATGACCATCCCGGTGCCCCGGCAGCCCGGCGATCAGCCCGACGTGCCGCAGGTCGTGCGGATCGTCCGCGACACCGAGCCCGTGTCGCCGGCCAACATCCGGGCCATTGCCCGGCCAAGGCCGGGAACCGGGTACGCCCGCCACAGGTACCTCGTCGGCGGCGTCGTTGCGATCCTCTCCGACGTCGGCCTGCCTGAGTTGGAGCACTTCCGAGTCCCGGCCCTCGAGCAGGTCGCCGACATCGAGATCCGCAAGGGCAAGGTCGGCCAGAGGTCGCCACGGTGGCGCACCCAGATCGCTGAGTTCACCTCCCCCGCCGCGTTCCGCTACGAGGAGCACTTCGGCGCCCTCGGCGCGAACTTCTCCCTCGACATGGGGGACGAGCGCATCAAGGTCACTGTCAGCTCCCTGCTCGCCCACTCGCCCCACGTGCTGTACACGAACGTGATCGAGGCACTGCTCCGCTTCGTCTTCGTCTCGCGCGGCCGGATGCTGCTGCACTCGGCCTGCCTGGAGATGGACGGCCGGGGGGTCATGCTCTCCGCGCGGACCGACACGGGCAAGACCGGGACTGTCCTGCGCATGCTCCGCGAGCGAGGGGGACGGTTCCTGTCCGACGACATGACCATCGTCGACGGGACCGCAATGGCCCACTCCTACCCGAAGCCGCTGACCATCAGCGCGCACACGCTGCGCGCCGTGGATCCCGGCGACCTCAGCCACTTGGAGTGGGGCGTCCTCAACGTCAAGGGCAGGATCCACTCCAAGGCGGGTCGGTCCGTGGGCCTCGGGATCGGTTCCCGCAACCTGCCGATCATGTCCGCGAACGCCGTGGTCCAGATGCTGGTCCCGCCGCCGAAGTACCCGGTCGACCGGCTGGTGGCCTGCCAGATGGCGGACAGCGTGCAGGTCAGTGAGATGTTCATCATCGAGCGGGGCAGCCCGCTGCTCAGCGAGGTCAGCGCTGACGACGCCCTGACCGAGCTCCTGGTCAACACCGACGACGCCTATGGGTTTCCCCCCTTCCGGTACTTCGCGCCCGCCCTGGTCATCGGCGGCGAGCAGTACGACCAGCTCCGCGCCCGGGAGATGGAGATCCTGCGCCGGGCGCTGCAGCACATCAGGGTCCGCAGGCTGGCCTCCGACACGTTCGGGTGGGCCGACGAGATCCCGCCGCTGCTGGCAGCCGACGACCGTGACTCAGTCATCGACAAGGGGCGGGCTGCATCCAGTGCGTCGGGCTGAGCGCCGGGGGGGCCAGAGCGATCCCGGCGTGATCGTGGCCCCCGCCGGGCAGGCGGCGCCGGCCGCGGCGCCCGACGCGTGGCGCGGGCCCGCCGCCCGCTGGATCCCGCCATCGTCGCTGGCCGCGGTCCTGGCCATCGCGGCCACGGTGCGTCTCGTGGGCATCGGCAACCTCGGGTTCAACAGCGACGAGGCCGTCTACGCAGGGCAGGCCGCGTCACTGGCGGGCAACCCCCTCTACATCGGCAACTTCCCGGTCTTCCGCGCCCACCCGATGCTGACGCAGTCGCTGCTGTCGCTGGTCTACCGGACCGGGGAGCACGACACCGCGGGGCGCGTCGTCGTGGCCATGCTCGGGGTTGCCACGGTCCTGGTCGTCTACCTGCTGGGCAGGCAGCTCTACTCGCATCGCGTGGGACTGGTCGCGGCGCTGTTCCTGGCTGTCATGCCCTACCACGTGATCGTGACCAGGCAGGTCCTGCTGGACGGGCCCATGGTCCTGTTCTCGACGCTGTCGCTGTACTGCCTGGCCAGGTACGTGCAGTCCGCGAGCCTGTGGTGGTTCAGCGCCACCGGGGCGATGCTCGGGCTCACCATGCTCGGCAAGGAGTCGAGCATCATCCTGGCCGGCGCCGTGTACGCGTTCGTGGCGTTGACGCCGGCTGCCGTCCGTCCCATCCGCGGAGCGCTGCTCGCCCTGCCGCTGATGATGGCCGTGTTCCTCGTGCACCCGGTCTCGATGGCGCTTGCCGGGCATTCCAGCACGGGCCAGTCGTACCTGATCTACCAGTTGATGCGAAGGCCGAACCACGAGTGGTGGTTCTACGCAGCAGTCGTCCCATCGGCCGTGGGGCTGCTGCTCGTGGTCGTGGTGGCAGTCGGCATGGTCGTCATGCGCAGGAGGCTGGACTGGCGTGAGGTGCTCCTCCTGTGCTGGGTCGTGGTGCCAGCCCTTGCGTTCACCGTGTGGCCGGTCAAGGGGTTCCAGTACCTGTTGCCCACGGCCCCGGCCCTGGCCGTCCTGGCGGCGCGCTCCACGGCGTGGCTCGGCGACCTGGCCACGCTGTGGTGGTCCGGTTCGGTTGCCGGCCGGTTCGGCTGGGCTCCGCGTGCCAGGGCCCGCTCGGGGGCGGTCGCCCTGGCCGGCGTCGTGGCGCTGTCACTGGCGGTCCCGTCGCTGGCGGCGGCGACATCGGCCGGGTCGCAGTCGTTCCTCGCCGGGTCCGGCGGGGTGCCCGGTGGCCGTGAGCTCGGCCGGTGGCTGGACACGCAGACCCCGGTGGGCTCGGTCGTGATGACCGTCGGGCCGTCGATGGCCAACATCGTGCGCTACTACGGTCACCGCGACGCCTTCGGGGTCTCGGTGAGCCCCAACCCCCTGCACCGCAACCCCTCCTACGAGCCGGTCGTCAACCCGGACCGGACCCTGCGTGAGGGAGAGATCCAGTACATAGTCTGGGATCGCTTCTCCGCGGAGCGCTCTGCGCACTTCTCCGAGACCCTCCTGGAACTGGCCCGCCGCTACCACGGCCGGGTGGTGCACTCCGAGTACGTGCAGGGGGTCGACGACCAGGGCAACCCGGCGCCGGTCGCGGTCATCGTCGTGTACGGGGTGCGACCGTGAGCAGCGGAACCCGGTTCCCCCGGTTCGCGGCCGCCCTGGCGGTCCTGGCGTGCTGCCCGTTCCTCGTCGTGCTGTTCGGCCCCACGGCCGCCGCTGCCCAACCAGGGGGCGGCGCGCACTCGCCGTCGACCCCGATCGAGCACCTCGTCTTCCTGATGCAGGAGAACCACAGCTTCGACAACTACTTCGGGAGCAGGCCCGGGGTCGACGGGACGCCCGCCGACGTGTGCATGCCCCGGGTGCCCGACGATCCGGCGCAGGGATGCGTCGAGCCGTTCCGCATCGGCGACCGCGGGATCACCGACCTCGACCACACGGAGGGTGCCTTCGACGAGCAGTACGCGGATGGGGCGATGAACGGCTTCGTCTACGCGAACGAGAAGCGTGGCCACGACGGGTCCCTGGCGATGGGCTACTACGACGACCAGGACCTGCCCTACTACTGGAACGTCGCCGACCAGTACGTGCTGTTCGACCGCTTCTTCACCTCGTCGAAGTCAGGCAGTGTCCGCAATCACATGTACCGGGTGACCGGGCAGCCGGGCGCCACCGGCAAGGGCGAGTCGATCCCCCCCGGCGGATGGGGCGACATCCCCACGATCTTCGACCGGCTCCAGGCGGCCGGAGTGTCCTGGAAGTTCTACGTGCAGAACTACGACCCACAGATCACCTTCCGGACGCGGCTGGCGCAGGACAGCGGAGACCGCGCGGCGCAGGTGATCTGGGTCCCGCTGCTGGCCTACGCCCGATTCGTCGACGACCCCGAGCTGAACAAGCACATCGTCGATCTGGACCAGTTCTACGAGGACACCGCCGATGGCACCCTGCCCGCCGTGTCGTACATCGCCCCCTCCGGCAACAGCGAGCACCCACCGGGGAGCATCCGGGCGGGTCAGCGCCTCGTGCGTGGCCTCATCGGGTCGCTGATGGCCTCGACGGTCTGGGACTCCAGCGCGTTCCTGTGGAGCTACGACGACTGGGGCGGCTGGTACGACCACGTCCCGCCTCCGAAGGTCGACGCCTACGGGTACGGCTTCCGCGCTCCGGCGCTGATGGTCTCCGCGTACGCGCGCAAGGGCTTCGTGGACCACACGACGTTGGACTTCACGTCGGTCCTGAAGTTCATCGAGGAGAACTGGGACCTCGAGCCGATGGCTCAGCGGGACGCGGCCGCCACCAGCTTCATGGGCGCATTCGACTTCGACAGCCCCCCGCGGGAACCGGTCGTCCTCTCCACGCAGCGCAACGTCCCGCCGGTCGTGCGGCTGTCCGCCACGCCCGTCTACCTGCTCTACTCCGGCGCCGTGCTGGCGGTGGCCGGCCTGGTCGTCGTGGCCGCGTTCGCGACCCGGGGCAGGGTGCCGGGCCCCATCCCGAGCGACCGCCCGGTGCCGGGGGCCGGCGCGTGAGGGCCCGGGGCCTGGGACCCGACGGGGTCGTCCGGGCCGCCGGTGCGACCCTCATGATCCTGATCGCCCTGTGCGTCACTGCCGCTGGAGCGGCCCCGGCCACCGCTGTCGACGCGGCGCGGGAGCCGGGTCGCGGCGGCGGGCGCGGGACGCCGGGGGTGCTCGTGGTCCAGACAGTCCCTCCCATCCCGGGTGCGCGGGTGTCGGCCGACGGCACGGTCGTGCGTGCCGACAAGCGCGGGATCGCGCGGTTGCCGGTGCCGACCTTCGTGGGGCTCGAGGAGCGTTTCCATGCGCCCCAGACCCGCGTGGCGAAGGACCGCCGCGTTGTCCTCGACCGGGTGCGCGGCCAGCTGCACAACGCATTCAACGGCACCGTCATCGAGGTCGGGCTGCGCACCGAGCGACTGGTGCACTGGACGTTCTCCGATCGGGAGGGCCAGCCGATCCACCCTGACCGCCTGACGCGGGTGATCCTGCGAAGCAGCACCGGGGAGCTGGTCACGCTGACCGGCCCCGCCATCGGGGAGCCGCGATGGCTCGCCGCCAGCCGGACCCAGCAGACATCCAAGGGCCTGATGTCGAAGGACATCTACTGGAGCGTGCAGAGCGTCCTCATGGAGGGCGCGGAGCTGGTCAACCGCTCACAGCAGAGGTTCGTCCCCGACGAGAGCACGCAGTGGGCGCTGACCCTGCTGTTCTACCGGGCTGAGGTGAGGGCCTCGGACCTCCTGTTCGGAACTCCGGCCGGGCAGGGAGTGGAGGTCACGGCACCTGGCGGCGAGGTCCAGCGCTACCCGTTCGACGCAGATGGCCAGGTGACGCTGCCGGCGGTTCCCCGGGGGGAGTACAGGATGGCCGTCTACGGTCCGGGGCTGTCGTTCACCCGGCCGGTGTCGGTGTCCAAGGACCAGCAGGTCGAGCTGCTTGTCATCAGCGACCTGGATGTCGCCCTGGTGGTCGCAACGGTCCTGCTGATCGCAGCCAGTCTCCTGGTCGCCGGTAGGCGCAGGGGCATCGCGACGTGGATGGGCCGACGCCGATCGATCACCGGGCTCCCCGGGACCGGCCGGGCCGGCGCCAGGCGCAGGCGCCGCCCTTCCCGCCGCGCGCGCAACGCGACCTCGGCATCGGCAGTGTCGATCGCGGTGCTGTGCGTCGGGGGGTTGCTCGTGGCCCCTGCGGCCCCGTCGCGCGCCGCGCCCCTGACACCGGGGACCCTCGCCGCGGCACCGTCCACGGTTGCGTTGGCGGCATCCCCCGCAGGCCCGATCCCGGTGCTGGCCTACTACTACATCTGGTTCACCCCCACGTCGTGGAGGAGGGCCAAGATCGACTACCCGCTCCTCGGCAGGTACTCAAGTGATGACCCGGTCATCATGGCCGAGCACATCAGGCTCGCGCAGGCGGCCGGGATCGACGGCTTCCTCGTCTCGTGGAAGCGGACGCCGCAGCTGAACAAGCGGCTGGCCTCCCTGGCTGCAGAGGCCAGTGCGGCGGGATTCCGATTGGGGATCGTGTACCAGGGACTGGACTTCGCGCGCGAGCCGGTCCCGGTGACGCAGGTGGTGGAGGACCTGGACTGGTTGGCCTCGACCTATGGGCGCGACTCGACCTTCCGGACCGTCGACCAACTGCCCGTCGTGGTCTGGACCGGGACGGACAAGTTCAGCACGGACGACATCCAGCTGGTGTCCGAGGCGGTGGCCGGGAGGCTCCACGTACTCGGCTCGGCCAAGTCCGTGGACGCCTACCAGCGGATCGCACCGTGGGTGGATGGCAACGCGTACTACTGGTCCTCGGTCCGGCCAGGGATGCCGGGCTACCCCGAGAAGCTCACCGCCATGGGCAGGGCCGTCCACGACAACGGGGGCCTGTGGATCCCACCGTTCGCTCCGGGCTTCGACGCGCGCATCCTGGGGGGCACGAGCTCCGTGCCCCGGGATGGTGGCGAGACCCTGCGGCGCGAGCTGCGGGCCGCCCAGACCTCGGAGCCTGACGCGCTGGGCCTGATCAGCTGGAACGAGTTCAGCGAGAACTCCCACGTCGAGCCGAGCGAGCAGCACGGGACCTCCAGCCTCACCGCCCTCGCCCTGGCCCTGGGTGCCACGGCGCCGCCCGCGGCAGCCGACTCCGGCGACGAAGCCGATGGCGTCGCGGGAGTCACGGGATTGGGTGCGCTCGTCCTGCTGGGCCTGTGCCTTGGCCTGATCAACCTGATCGCCGCCTGGCGCCGCGCGCGCCGGCCAGCCGCAGCGATCCCGGTCGATTCCCGGGGCAGTGACACGCAGTGATATGTGCAGGCCGCACGTATCAGCGCGGCCGGCGCGGGTAGTGGTGAGCATGGTCAGTGACATCGTGCGTGTGCTTCAGTCGGAACACCGCGAGCTGCTGATCCTGGCTGACCAGTGCGGACGCACCAGCCGAGGGTTCCACGACCCCGCCTCGGACCTCGAGCGCCGACTGCGCGCCCATGTCCGTGCCGCAGCCGAGGAGGTACTGCCCCCTCTGCTGGGCCCGGCGGGTCGCGCCGGCCCGGGCGTCGGTGCGAGCCTGCAGGATGCGCTCGACCGCGTCACGGGCGCCCTCGAACCTGAGCCGGTTCCCAGGCAGCGCCTGGCTGGGGCGGCCCGCGAGCTCGTGGAGGTGGAGCGCGCCGTCGTGCTGCCGGCTGTGGCCAGCCTGCTGCACCTGCCCGAGCGCCGCCGGATGGGCACGATGTTCCGGCTCCGCCGTGACACCGTGCTGGGCGCGGGCCACAGCCGACGGCACCGGGCGCCATCCCAGACGGAGCTGTACGAGCTCGCCAGGCGGGCCGGGGTCGAGCAGCGGTCGACGATGAGCCAGACGCAGCTGCTCGCCGCGGTGGGGACCTCGCCGCAGGCCGATGGGTGCGATCGAGGGATCGCCGCCGACGGCCTGCCACAGGAGTGACGGGCTTCCAGCCCTGTCATCGATTGAGCTGATAGTCCGTTTCACCAGGTCTTGCCATTCCCGGTCGTGCTGCCACGGAACCCAGGATCGAGCACCCCGATCGTCCACTTGCGTGACACACTCCGTTCAACAAGGTATGGCTCGCCTTGCATCGGGTAGTCCAAGCCGAGCGTCTGAGTTTCCGCAGGCCCAGACCCCACAACGCCAAGTCCCGCGCACGGCAATGCATCGCGAGGCGCACCAATGCTCGTCCACCTGCTCGTCCGCCCCCACACCTCCGTCTCCCATCTGCCTCGCGCCGAGATCAGGTACCTGTCCAGCGCCCTGCGCGCCAGCGGCGTGGACGTGATCGATGACGCCTGGGCCGTGCCCAGCACGGGCATGACCGCCGCCGCCCACGTCATGAGCATCGCTGTCGACCTGCGCGCGCGCTGGGCGATCCAGCGGCCGGATGTCGTGTACACCATCGGGCTGCTGGCCACGATGGGCGCCGTCGAGGCTGGGTGTGGGGCGCCCATCGTGGCAACGTTCGACGAGCGGCCGGCCAACCAGCCGGCCGAGTTGGCGTTGGCCCAGCGCGTCGCTGCGGTCATGCCGCTGTCCCGAGCCGAGCGTGATCGCTGGCGACGCCATGGAGTGCGGACCCTGTCGGTCGGGTCGTTCCCGCTCCCGGCGCCGAAGCCGGTCGTCGCGGCCCGCGCCGTCGCGGGTGGCGACGTGATCTGCCTGTCCGGGGACGGCAGCCTGGACGCCCTGATCCTGTCGATGCCGATGTGGGTGCCGATACGACTCGTGATCGGCGCCCGGCTGTCACCGACGCGCCTGGCCGGGCTGCACAAGGTCGGAACGGCCCTGGGGGTGTGGGACCGGGTGGACTACCGCCCCGGCCTGCGGGGCGAGGAACGTGAGGCGATGTGGCGGGGCGCATCGGTGCTGGTCGCCGGGGTGGACGGGTCCCGGCACGGGGGCCAGGTCGTCGAGGCGGCGGCACACGGAGTCCCGAGCATCGCCGTGGCCCAGGACGCCCATCTGGACCATGTCGTCCACGCGACGTCGGGAATCCTGGTCGACCGGGCCGCAGACGCCCGCGGGCTCGGTTGTGCGGTCGCATCGCTGGTCTTCGACTCGTTCGGCCTTCGGGCCATGGGAACCTCGGCGCTGGTCCGCGCCCACGCCGTGCACTCGCCGGAGCTGGCCGGCCAGCGCCTGCTCGCCATGCTGGCGGAGGTCTGCGAGCCACTGGCGGGCACGCCTGGTCCGATTCCGCCGTCGCAGGCAGCGACGACGGGCTGCCTGGATCAGTGCTCCTGTGCCAGTGGGATCACGTGCGACCGGGCGGCGTCGCGCAATGCGCTGGTCACCGACCACCTGCCCCTGGCCCGCCAGCTCGCCCGGTGGTACGCCGGTCGCGGCCAGAGCACCGAGGACCTGGTCCAGGTGGCGTCGCTGGGCCTGGTCCGAGCCGCCGATCGGTTCGACACCTCACATGGCAAGGAGTTCCACTCGTTCGCGATCCCCACGATCCTGGGTGAGCTGCGGCGGCACTTCCGCGACAATGCCTGGGCCGTGCGCGTTCCGCGGACCCTCCAGGAGACCACGCTCAATGTCCATCGCGCGAACGACGAGCTGCACCGGACACTGGGACGCGAGGCCACGCTGGCAGATCTGGCTCAGGAACTTGGCCTTGCCGAGGAGGAGATCCGCCTCGCAGTTCGGACCGACGGTGAGGCCCGGTCATCGAAGTCGCTGGATCACCCCGTTGGCGACCGCGGGACGACAGCCGACATGGTGGGCGCGGTGGATCGCGAGCTCGACTTCGTCGAGTTGCGCGGCGATGTGCAGGGCCTCCTGCGCCAGTTGCCCGAGCGGGAGCAGCAGGTCCTGTTGATGCGGTTCTACGGGGAGTGCACGCAGAGCGAGATCGCCGAGCGCCTCGGCATGTCCCAGGTCCACGTGTCGCGGATCCTCTCCAGGACGCTGACAGCCCTGCGGGACCACGTCCTGCACGACGAGCCGCTTCCGACGTCCTGGCACGTGCCCGAACCGGCGATCCCAACTCCGCGGCGCGCGTCCTGAGTCGTCCGTATCAGGCTCACGGGCCCGATCCCGGGGGACGTCCTGCGCCCTCCCGCGTCGACCGGTATGGATCGCGGGCTCACGGGCAGGTGGGTACATCATCACGAGGCGTGTCGAGAGGGTCGGATGACCAACACCGCGGGTCGGCCGCGCGACCTGCTGGATGCACTCATCCAGCAGCACCGCGCCGTCGAGTACCTGCTCAACCGACTGCGACGCACCTACGACGACGGGCGCCGCGACCTGGCTGATCAGGTGATCACCATCCTGGTCAGGCACCTGCTGCTGGAGGAACGGCTCCTCTACCCCGTCGTGCGGGGATACCTGGTGGACGGACCGGATCGCGCCGATCATGCCGTTCACGAGCACGACCAGCTCGAGGTGATCCTCAGGGAACTCGAACGAGTGGATCCAGTCGATGGCCGTTTCCCGTACACCGTCATGGATCTGCAGACGGCCTTCATGGAGCACATTGCCGACGAGGAGTCCCAGGTGTTCGCCCAGCTTCGCTTCGCTGTGCCGGCCGACGAGCTCGGCCGCCTGGGGGATGACGCCGAGGCGGTCGAGCGGTCGCTGGGCAGCGCGCCCGGGGGCCCCACGGTGAACGACCTGCTGCTCCTGTCCGTCGGGGCCGGGCCGGGCATGGTCGACCGGCTGCGCGCCCTCCTGGAGGGACGTCCATGACCCGCTGCCCGGCGGGCTTCCATCTCCTCGTGGCGCGGGGGTATGGGCGCCGACCGACCGGGTAGGGACACCCGCGCGACGAGCGAGCGATTCGGCCGTGGCGGGGGCCGATCGGTCCCTGCGCGACCGCACGACCCGCACCAACACACGAGCCGAGGGTGCCCAGATGTCACGTCAGACGAAGGTCGTGCTCATCGACGACCTCGATCACAGCGAGCCAGCATCGACAGTCCGGTTCAGCCTGAACGGACTGGCGTTCGAGATCGACCTCAACGCCGAGCACGCCAAGGAGTTCGGCGAAGCGCTGGCTCCATGGGTCGCTCGAGCCCGACGCATTGACGGCCCCGGGCTTCCGCGGGCACGGATCGGCGGCACTGGGGGACACCTCGATGGTGCCGATGTCCGGCGCTGGGCGGCGGACAACGGGATCCCGGTCAGGGCCCGCGGTCGGCTTCCCCGTGACCTGGTCCTCAGGTACCTCGAGGCACTCGGGCAGTGAGGCGGCATCGATGACGGGCCACGACGCGTCGCTGGGGCCGGAACCGGGACCCCGCGCACGGGACGTGTGGAGGACTGGGTGGACGGGACAGATCCCGCTTCACGGCAGGTGCAGCGCCGCGACATCGCGGCCGACCAACAGGAGGGTGCAGGCAATGGAGCGGGACGGGCGCCACGAGCGAGTGGGTACGAGAGCACGGGGGAGGTCGGGCGTGCAGGTCGTCCCGTCGGCGCGGTCGCGTGCGGCGGCCAGGAGCTGGATCGCCGGCGTGCTGTCCCTGGTGCTCGGCATGGCCATGGCTGCCGGACTGGCAGGCACGTCCTCAGCCGTCGGCCCGTCATGCCAGGCGAGCTCGCCAGCGGGCAACGCCTACTCGGTGCGCGTGTGCCTCACGGTGGGCAGCGGCACGGTGCTGTCCGGGGACGCCACGGTGACGGCAACCGTGACGATCTCGGGAGCGAGTCCCGGCATCCGCAAGCTCGAGTTCTCGAGCGACGGCCAGTACCTGCTGACGGACTTCGAGGCGCCGTACACGTTCTTCATCCCGACTGCGTCCTGGATCGACGGGTCCCACACCGTGGGCGTCGAGGCCCTGCTCCGGGACGGTCGGTCTGGCTTCTCCCCGACCGTCGCAGTGACCTTCCAGAACGGCACGTCCGGACCTCCCCCGCCGGCGAGCGGGTTCCAGCCGACGACCGGTCGCCCCGCCCTGCCGGGTGAGCCGTTCACGGTCGCGATCACCGGGGACGGGGCGTCGGGCCAGAAGCAGTCGGATGCGGTCGTCGACCTCATCGCCTCGCAGGATCCCAACCTGTTCCTCTATGCCGGCGACGTCTACGAGAAGGGGACGGAGACCGAGTTCGTGAACTGGTACGGCCGCGAGGGCGAACGGTTCGGGACGTTCAAGTCGATCACCAACCCGATCGTGGGCAACCACGAGTACGAGGGCGGCGCAGCACCGGGCTACTCCACCTACTGGTCAGGCGTCCCGGACTACTACAGCTACGACGCCGGGGGATGGCACTTCATCGCGCTGAACAGCAACACCCAGCTCGACGAGTTCGACCCCGGGAGCGCCCAGTACGAGTGGCTCAGGGCCGACCTGGCTGCGCACCCGTCGGGATGTTCGCTGGCCTACTTCCACCACCCGGTCCTCAGCGTGGGACCCCAGGGCGACACGCCCAAGCTGGTGCCCATCTGGAAGCTGCTCGCGGACAAGGGAGTCGACGTGGTGGTGACGGGACACGACCACCAGTACCAGCGTTGGGTTCCGCTCGACAGCAACTTCCAGCCGGCCGGCGACGGGACGGTGAGCTTCGTCGCGGGCGGGGGAGGTCACGGCATCCAGTCCACCGTCCGCACCGACTCACGGGTGGCGGCCGTGAGCGACACCACCGCCGACGGGTTCGGGGCCCTGTTCCTCCAGCTGTCCGGCGGGTCGGCGCAGTACTCCTACATCAACCCGGGCGGCGCGATTCGCGACTCGGGCACCCTGACGTGCAGCGGCACCCCGGCCGACCATGAGGCGCCCAGCACGCCCGAGGCCGTCACGGCTGTCTCCGACGCAGGCCCGGCCGTCTCGGTCGCGTGGGCCGCATCGGTGGACAACCGCGGTGTCGCCACCTACGAGATCCGTCGCGATGGCGACCTCCTCGGCTCGGTCCCGTCGACCCAGCTGTCCTGGGTCGACGGCAGCACAGCTCCGCTGACCGCATACGAGTACTCGGTCCGGGCCACCGACCTCAGCGGCAACAGCTCGCCGTGGTCCGATCCCCCGGTCGGCGTCACCTCCGGCGATGTCAGGACATCCTTCACGTTCCCGGCCGTGCAGGACGCGTACGTGGACTCCGCCAAGGCATCGAGCGCCCTCGGGCTCAAGTCCGAGCTTCGGGTGGACCAGACTCCGGACCAGGAGGCCTTCGTGAGGTTCGACGTTGCGGGCCTGGGCGCGAGGACGCCGACGAGCACGGTGCTGCGGGTGTCTCCAGCCAGCTCCCTGGCCGCTGGGTTCGAGGTCCGCCGATCGTCCGGCGACTGGTCGGAATCGGGCATCACGTTCGACAACGCCCCGGACACCGGGGAGCTGCTCGCCAGCTCCGGACCCGTGAGTGCCGGCCAGTGGGTCGACATCCCCCTCGCCGGGTTCGTGACCGGCGATGGCACGTACGACGTCGCGCTCACGGCCCTGTCGCCGACGAGCCTCAAGCTCGACTCCCGCGAGACCGGCTCCGGCGCCGAGCTGGTGGTGGGATTCGCCGACACCGGCGATCCGATCACGGCCGGCGACGTCACGCTCGACACCCCGGAGGACTCGGACTCCGCCTGGGTCCCCCGGCTCACCGGCGGGGATGGCAGCGCGGTCACGTGCACGATCGTGGGCGAGCCCGCGCACGGCACCGCGACAGTCGCCCCCGACTGCTCGGCGGGCTCCTACCGGCCGACCGCCGACTTCAACGGTGCCGACGCCTTCACCTACTCGGCAGCAGATGATGCGGGTTCCGATCCGGGGACGGTGGCCGTCGCGGTTGGCGCGGTCAACGATCCGCCGGTTGCCGACCCGGTCTCGGCCGACGTGTGGGAGGGCGGATCCGTGGAGGTTCGACTGTCCGGCGTGGACGTCGACGGCGACTGCCCCCTGCAGTTCGCGGTCTCGCCGCCCGCTCGCGGCAGCCTCTCGGAGGTGGGGGCGGTCACCTGCACGAGTGGGGTGGCCAGTGCGCCCGTGACCTACACAGCGGTGGGTCCCGGGGTGGACACCTTCGCCTTCAGCGTCACGGACGCTGGCGGCCTGAGCGGACAGGGAACCGCCACCATCCCCGTTAGCGCGGTACCCGCGAGCGTGGCGGTGCCCGTGGCTGCCGACGGCTTCGTTGACGCGAGCAACCCGACCAGGGCCTTCGGCTCCAGGGCGGACCTGCGCATCGACGGGTCCCCGGCCCAGCGCAGCTACCTGAGCTTCTCGTTGGGGCCGATCGCGACGCATGCGGTTGGGCTCACCCTCCGGATCCGCGCCGGAAGCGGCCTCGGCGCCGGGTTCGATGTGAACAGCACGACCGCCGGCTGGTCGGAGGGGGACCTGACGTGGAACTCGGCACCGGCGCCGGGAGCACTGCTGTCCACCTCGGGCCCAGTGTCGAGCGGCACCTGGGTGGAGATCCCGCTGCCCCTGGGGGCGATCTCCGCGAATGGCACCGTGGACGTGGTCCTGATGCCGTTGTCCAGCACGGCGCTGCGGTTGGAGGCCCGCGAGAGTGGCACCCCGCCGGAGCTGATGGTCACGACCGGGTAGCCACCCCGGGCGGCCGGCATCGATGGGGCCAGCGCCGCGGCCGGTGCCCCTGGGCCCGGCCGGCTGGGGCTGGTTCGCCGATCCGGGTGCCGTGGTCCGGGTACGATCGCCTCCTCGCCGTCGCGGCATGCCCGTCGGCACGAGCTGCCCGGCACGCACCGCGATCGAGCCGACCGGCCCGTCCGTCCCGTCAACGAGGTGAGCGTCCATGGAGGAACGGCCGTGAGCTCCGAGATCGTCGCTGCGCCCCAAGTCGCGGATGAGGCTCGTCCCCACGGCCACCCCCGGAAGCGCCGCATCCTCACGACGTCGGTGTCCGGCCCCGGCGTGGTGGTGGGAGGGCTCTTCTTCGCGGTCTCGTTGCTGCCCTCCCTGCTCCCACGGGCGGCTACGTCCAGGGCGTCGTCTCGGGCATCACGCTCATGATCGGCTACGGACTCGGTGCCGGGGGCCACGCCCTCTGGAAGTACCTGGAGATCCCGACGCTGAAGGGCCGTGCGCGCACGATCGTGCTCGGGCTGCTGGTGGGCTTCGTGGCGCTGTCGACCGTGACCTCGGTGTGGCAGCAGGTCGGCTGGCAGAACGACACCCGCGAGCTCTTCGGCATGGAGCCGATCACCCCGATGATCTGGCCGGTCATCGCGCTGACGACCGCGCTCGTCGCGGTCCTGATCCTGATCGTCGCCAGGTCGTTGCGGGTGCTGTTCAGCAAGGTGACGCGCTGGCTGGGCAGGCACCTGCCCCGCCGGCTGGCCTGGGTGCTGGGCGTGGTCGGACTGCTGCTGCTGTTCTGGCTGCTGCTGACCGGCGTCCTGGTCAACGGGTTCTTCGCCGTGGCGAACGTCATGTTCTCCGTTCGCGACACCGACACCCCGGCCTCGGTGTCGCAGCCCCTGGAGCCGCAGCGCTCCGGCAGCCCGGCGTCGCTGTCGGCCTGGGACACGCTGGGGCGGCAGGGCCGGATCTTCACCGGCTGGGGGCCGCGCGCCGAGCAGATCAACGCGTTCTCCGGGGGCGGGGCGAAGGAGCCGATCCGGGCCTACGTCGGCCTGAAGTCCGCCGAGACGCTCCAGGAGCGCGCCGACCTGCTCCTCGCGGAGCTCAAGCGGACCGGGGCCTTCGACCGGGAGGTGCTGGTCGTGGCGACGACCACCGGCACCGGGTTCCTCGACCCGAACGGTGTCGACCCGCTCGAGTACATGTTCAACGGCGACACCGCGATCGCCGGGGTCCAGTACTCCTACCTGCCGAGCTGGATCTCGCTGCTGGCCGACCAGGAGGCGGTGCAAGGAGACCTCGCGGACGGTGTTCGACACGGTCCACGACTACTGGTCGACCCTGCCCGAGGAGTCCCGGCCCAAGCTGTACCTGTACGGGTTGTCGCTGGGCTCGTTCGGCGTCGAGAGCATCCTGAACTCGATCAGCATCCTCAACGAGCCCATCGACGGGGCGCTGATGTCCGGGCCGCCGTTCGTCAACGACCTGCACGCCGAGCTCGAGGCCGGCCGCGCAGCCCGGGACGCCGCCCTGGCAGCCGATCTACCAGGACGGCCGCACGGTGCGGTTCACCGCCGAGCAGAACGGCTTCGGCAACACCCCCGGGCCCTGGGGGCCGACCCGGCTGGTCTACCTGCAGCACAACTCCGACCCGGTGGTGTTCTTCTCCCCGAAGCTGGCCTACGAGGTGCCCGCGTGGCTGCTGCCCGGGCAGCGCGGCCCGGACATCTCCGACGAGATGGGCTGGTTCCCGCTGGTGACCATGTGGCAGGTCGCCCTCGACCTGCCCGGAGCCGGCAACGTGCCCCCAGGGTTCGGCCACCTCTACACCTACCGGGCCAACCTCGAGTCCTGGGTGGAGATCACCCAGCCCGAGGGCTGGACGGCCGAGAGGACCGCGCAGCTGGTCCCGATCCTCGAGGCGCAGCTCACCTACCAGGAGGCCGCTGATTCCGGCGCGTGACGCGCGGCGCCCCGCGGGTCCGTGCGGGCCGCCCGACCGGTCGGCTGGGCGACTGGCTGCGCGATATGGTCGTCGGGTTGATCCGCGATTGGGGAGGCCAGGCGTGAACACCGATCCCGAGCCGTGGGGATCCTGGCCCGCCCCTGTCAGCGCCCTGCGGGGTGGCCGGGCATGGCGGACCGGGCCCGACTCCGGTGGGCCGCCGCCCTGTCCCTGCCCCGGCGCCCGGTCGCGCCCCCCGTGCCGAAGGCCGTCGGTCGATGAGTGCCACGCCCCGCGGGGAGGTGTCGAGCTCGACCGGCCTGAGCGAGGCCGAGGTGCGGGCGCGTGTGCGATCGGGGGCCGTCAACGTCACGAAGGAGCGCGGGGCGCGCCCGGTGGGCCAGATCATCAGGTCGAACACCCTGACGATCTTCAACCTGGTCATCGGCGTGATGTGGGTGCTCATGCTGCTCACGGCCCCGATCCAGGACGCGCTCTTCGGGTTCATCATCGTCCTCAACGCGGGGATCGGGATCATCCAGGAGTACCGGGCGTCGCGCACCCTCGCCAAGCTGTCGGTGATCGGGGCTGCCCGGCCGGTCGTCGTCCGCGACGGCAGGCAGGTCGAGATCGCCTCCCAGGGGATCGTGGTCGACGATCACATCCTGCTCCGGCCCGGGGACCAGATCCTGGTCGACGGTCCGGTGCTCGAATCCGCAGGGGATGCAGGTCGACGAGTCCCTGCTCACCGGCGAGGCCGACCCCGTGTCGCGGTCGGTGGGTGAGCAGGTCCTCTCCGGGTCGTTCGTGGTGGCGGGTTCCGGGGCGATGCGGGCCGAGCGGGTGGGGGACGCGAGCTATGCCGCGGGCCTGGCCGCCAAGGCCCGTGTGTACACGGCGACCAGGTCCGAGCTCATGCACTCGATCATGCGCTTCGTGCGGATCATGACCTACGTGCTGCTCCCGGTGGCCGCTGCGCTGTTCATCTCGCAGATCCGGGCGTCCCCGGACATCTCCGAGGCCATCTCCGGGACCATCGCCGGGGTCGTGACGATGATCCCCGAGGGACTGGTCCTGCTGACGAGCGTGGCCATGGCCGTGGCAGTGGTCCGGCTCGGGCGCGTCCGGGCGCTGGTCCAGGAGCTGCCCGCCGTCGAGGTGCTGGCCCGGGTGGACGTGCTGTGCGTGGACAAGACCGGGACGCTGACCGAGCCGGGCATGGCGCTGCGCAGCGTCGTCCCCCTGGTCGACGATGTCGACCTGTCGGTCGGTGCTCGGCGGGGTGGGTGCTGGTGAGCGCGTCGCCAACCCCACGGTCTCAGCCATCGCCGCGGCCGTACCCGGCGGACCCCGCGGTGCAGGTGGCCGGGGTCGTGCCCTTCTCGAGCGCCCGCAAGTGGTCGGCGGTCGACCTGGCCGGTCCCGGGCTCGGCGCCTCGGCCGGATGGTGGGTGGTGGGTGCTCCCGAGATGGTGTGCGCCGCCGATCCGGATTCGTGCGCGCAGGCCCTGGAACGGGCGTCCGCCCTCGCGGCGACGGGTGCGCGCGTGCTGCTGCTCGCCCGGCCCGCGGAGCCCCCCGCCGACGATCGACCAGTTCCGCCGATGCGCCCCGTCGCCCTCCTGGCGATCGACCAGGTCCTGCGCCACGATGCCGCCTCGACGGTGTCCGTACTTCGGCAGCCAGGGGGTGGCGCTCAAGGTCATCTCCGGCGACGATCCGGCGACCGTGGCCGTGATCGCGGCGGAGGCGGGAATCGTCGGGGCAACCCATCCAGTGGACGCGCGCACCCTGCCGAGCGATCCTGCCGAGCTCGCCGACGTGATGGAGCGGACCTCCGTCTTCGGCCGGGTCACGCCCGCGCAGAAGCAGCAGATGGTGGCAGCGCTCCAGTCGCGCGGGCACGTGGTGGCGATGACCGGCGACGGGGTCAACGACGTGCTGGCCCTGAAGCGGGCGGACCTCGGGATCGCGATGGGCTCGGGCGCAGCGGCCACGCGGACAGCGGCCCAGATCGTCCTGCTGGACAACCGGTTCGCGACCATGCCGTCGGTGGTCGCCGAGGGCCGCCGGGTGCTGGGCAACATCGAGCGGGTCAGCGACCTGTTCCTGAACAAGTCGTTCTACGCCACCACCCTGGCTGTCCTGACGACCGTGCTGACGCTGCAGTACCCCCTGCTGCCCCGGCACAGCACCGTGGTCAACGCGCTCACGATCGGTGTCCCGGCCTTCTTCCTGGCCCTCATGCCCAACACCCAGCTGTTCCGCCCCGGGTTCCTGGGTCGCGTGCTCGCCCTGACGATCCCCAGCGGTCTCATCTGCGGCCTGGCGGTGATGGCCTCCTACGGGCTGAGCCTCATGGGCTCGCGTGCGGCGGTCCAGTCCGGCGCGCTCAGCTCCGCGCAGGCGACCGGCGAGGCGCGGATCACCGCGACGATCACGCTCTTCCTCGCTGCCTGGTGGGTGCTCGTGCTCGTTGCCAGACCGTTGAACGCCCTTCGCTGGGCGATCGTCCTGGCGATGGCGGGGGCCTTCGTCGGGGTCCTGGTGATCCCGTCGATCTCGGAGTTCTTCGCGCTGAGCCTGGGACCCGACCGCGACGGTGGGATCGCGCTCGGGGTGGGCCTGCTGGCGATGGGCCTCATCACGTTGACCCGTCGCGTGAGCGAGACCGCGTGGGTGCGCTCGCTGCTGGCACCGCGCTGAAGGGCTGTCGCCGGTCAGCGGGCGAGGATCGGGCCCCCGTTCGCCCGGGCCGGTAGCCTTGACCCCCGCGGCGCGTCAGCCGCTTCCGTGAGTCGAGCCACCTGACCTCGCCGGCCGTGGTGGCGCGTAGAAGGGGATTGGCGCCTTGGCCCTGACCATCGGCATCGTCGGACTGCCCAACGTCGGCAAGTCCACCCTCTTCAACGCGCTGACCCGCAACGAGGTCCTCGCGGCCAACTATCCGTTCGCGACGATCGAGCCCAACACCGGGGTGGTCGGTGTGCCGGACCCGCGGTTGGCCGTGCTCGCCGGGATCTTCGGCTCGGCCCGGATCCTGCCGGCCACCGTGACGTTCGTCGACATCGCCGGCATCGTGAAGGGGGCGAGCGAGGGCGCGGGCCTGGGCAACAAGTTCCTGTCCCACATCCGCGAGTCCGACGCGATCTGCCAGGTCATCCGGGTCTTCACCGATCCGGATGTCGTGCACGTCGATGGCCGCGTGTCCCCGAAGGACGACATCGAGGTGATCAACCTCGAGCTGATCCTCGCCGACCTGCAGACGCTCGAGAAGGCGATCCCGAGGCTGCAGAAGGAGGCCCGGATGAACAAGGAGCGGGCCGTCGTCCTGACCGCCGCCGAGGAGGCGAAGGTCGTCCTCGAGTCCGGTGCGGACGGTGTTCGCCGCGGGCCTGGACCGCGAGCCGCTGCGCGAGCTGTTCCTGCTCACGGCCAAGCCGTTCCTCTACGTGTTCAACGTCGACGCCGACGAGCTCGCCGACGACGCGATGCGCGCCGAGCTCTCCGCGCTCGTGGCGCCCGCGGAGGCCGTCTTCCTCGACGCCAAGACCGAGGCCGACCTCGATCGAGCTCGACGAGGCGGAGGCCCTCGAGCTGCTCCAGTCGATCGGCCAGGAGGAGAGCGGCCTGACCCAGCTGGCGCGCGTCGGCTTCGACACCCTGGGCCTGCAGACCTACCTGACGGCCGGGCCGAAGGAGGCCCGGGCGTGGACCATCCCCAAGGGCGCGACCGCCCCGGAGGCGGCCGGCGTGATCCACACCGACTTCCAGAAGGGCTTCATCAAGGCCGAGGTCGTGTCCTTCGACGACCTGGTCGACGCCGGCTCCATGGCCGAGGCCAAGGCCCGCGGCAAGGTCCGCATCGAGGGCAAGGACTACGTCATGGCCGACGGCGACGTGGTGGAGTTCCGCTTCAACGTGTGATCGGGCGATGGCCGGCGGCCGGAGGGCAGGCGGCCGGAGGGCACCCATCGAGCGGTCGTTCCGCACCTCCGCTCGCGTCCGACCCCCCGTCCGCCGTGAGGGCATGGCCCTGCCGCGCTACGGTGGAGTCATGCCGAGGAAGAGGCTCAGCGTCCTGGACGGCCCGTTGAAGAACGAGGTGTACCAACTCGACCTCCTGCCCGGGGAGGAGGCCAGGCTGAGGCTCGAGGACGGCCGGGCGGCCATCTACCGGGCCGAGGTGGATCCGGACGGCGCGGATTCGACCGGCCACCACGCCTGCTGCCTCAGGTTCGTCCGGATCGAGGACCCGTCGCTGCCGACCGGTTGAGGCCGCGGGGATCGATCGCTGCTGGCAACGAGTCGAGGACGGCCTCGGCGGGTGCGGCCGCGCGGGGTGCGGGCCACCCGGGTGCGGGCGCGGGGTGCGGGCCACGCCGGGTGCGGCCGCGCGGGGTGCGGGGTGCGGCCGCGGCGCGGGGTGCGGGCGCGACGACCACGCAGCCCTGCGCGCGACTTCGCCCCAGCGAGGCCGGGCGCGCGACTTCGCCCCAGCGGAGGCCGGGCGCGCGACTGCCCCCTACCCGCCGCGCTGCCACCAGTGCCGGGCGCGCGGTCGCGGCATCGGGCTCGCCAGCGACAACTGGTCCTGCAGGTCCAGGGCCTCGGCCTCGATGGCGCGGATCTCCTGCGCCAACGTGGCCATCTTGGCTCCGTGATCACGGATCATCTGCGGGTCGATCACCTTCGACGGCTGTGACCCATCCATCGTGGCCACCTCCTCATGCTCACCGTACGCCCGCTCGTCGGCGCATCAAGGACCCAAGGGCTCCGTTGTTCGGGACTTCCCGACACCCTCCCCCCAGGCCCCGGCCACATCGCCCGGCCATCGGCTCAGGGCCTCCTGGCGCCGGGCCCGCTGGCATGATGTCCCGATCCGCACGTGGGGACCAAGCCGAGGAGATTCATGTCCGACGAGAGGCTCATCGCAACGCTCGGTCAGGTCGACCTGTTCGCCGGCCTGAGCCCCCGCGTCCTGCGGCGGATCGCCGAGTCCGGCGGGGTTGGGTCCTACGAGGCCGGCACCGAGGTGATCCACGCCGGCGACCCCGTCTCCGGGTTCCGGGTGTTCTCGCACCAGGGCGTGGACATGCACGTGGTCCTGGCGGGATCCGCCGAGGTGCACGTGCACGGCCGCACGGTCGGCACGCTGGGTGCGGGCTCCTACTTCGGCGAGCTCTCCCTGATCGATGGCAAGCCGCGCTCCGCCGACGTCCTGGCCGGCCCGGCGGGCATGACGACGTTCGCGCTGGCGAAGTGGGCGTTCGATGACATCCTCAAGGATCACCCCGAGGTGGCCCTGCCCATGCTTCGGGTGGTGGCCGGCCGGCTCCGTCGCGCCGAGGCCCGGCCGGACTGACCCGACGCGCTGAACGGGGCGTGATGGTCCATGCGATTCTGATGCAGGCTTTACGAACTCGTAACGGCAGGTGTACCCAACGCGGCGACGAACCTCGGTAGCGTCCTAGTCGCAGCCCCGCGCGGCATGGTCCAACCCCAGCCCTCGCGGGGCCGTCCATTGCCCGGCTCGGCGCGGACGCTGCCGTCGCTTCGCAGCAGATGTGGCTGTTCCCGGGTCTCCGGCGGTGGCGTGGACGCTACTTCGCACCCGTTCTGGTCGAACCCGGGTCTGTTGGGGGCCGTCTTTCGACCAGATCGAGTGCGAAGTCAGGGTCGGGCACTGGCCGGGGGCCGCCAATCGACCACAAGGCCTGCGAAGTTGGGGGCGCCGTGTCCGGCGCAACTGGGGCGCGTTGGCGACTGGGCCCGCGGCCGCGGATCCGGGGCGGCGGTGACGGACGGGCGGTGACGGCGGCGCGGTGACGGACGGGCGGCGGTGACGGACGGGCGGACGGGCGGGCGGTGACGGCGCGGCGGTGACGGGCGGGCGGACGGGCGGCGGTGACGGGCGGCGGGCGGTGACGGGCGGCGGGCGGCGGCGGTCCGGACGTGGGTCAGGGCCGGCTCGAGCCCATCAGCGTCCAGTTGACGATCGGCACGTTGACCAGCTTCCGCTCCACGAGGTCCTCGACGTGGAACCCGGCGCGCGCGAGCTGCGATCGCGTGTCCCGCCGGCAGTCGCAGCCGCCCGTGAGCCTCGGCCAGGCCCCGCCGAGGGAGACCGCCCGCTGCAGTCGCTCGGTCCATGTCCCCGGGTCGGCGCGCACGTGCTCGAGCACGCACACCGAGCCACCCGGGTGCAGGACGCGCCGGGCCTCGGCCAGCACCCCTTCGACCGACTCGACCGAGCACAGCACGTACGCGAACAGCACCGAGTCGATCGAGTCGTCGGGCAGCGGCAGGTGCTCGCCAACGGCATCGATGAGCTCCACCTCGATTCCGCGCGCCCGGGTCGCCTCCACTCGGGGAAGCGACAGAGCGCGCATGGAGTCGCTCGGCTCGACGGCCACCACCGAGGTGACCGCCGCGGGGAGGTGGTCCAGGTCGTGGCCCGGCCCCAGCCCGACGATCAGCAGGCGGCCGTGCGCACCGGCCAGGACCTGGGAGCGGGCGACTCCGAGCTCGGAGCGCTCGCCGATCCCGGAGAGCACGCGGTAGAGCTGGGTGAAGACGGGGTGGTCATGGCCGGGCACGCGCCCAGTCTGCCCCGCCGGCGCGGGGGCCGGGCACGCGCCCAGTCTGCCCCGCCGGCGCGGGTCGCGCGGGCGGGAGTCGACCGCCACTCGGCGACCGGCATACGATCCGCGGGCCCGGCCGGGGATAATGCGGGGGTGACCGAGATGCTGGAGGCCTGCGCCGAGCTGCCCGTGGAGTCCGTGCCGGCCGGGGAGGTGCTGATCGCCGAGGGTTCGGACCCGGGCCGGATGCTCGTGCTTCGCTCCGGGTCGGTGACGATCGAGCGCGACGGGGTGCCGTTCGCACGCATCGACCATCCGGGGGCGGTCTTCGGCGAGATGTCGTGGGTGCTCGACCGGCCGGCGACCGCGACCGTCCGGGCCACCAGTCCGTGCGAGGTGCACGTGATGGCCGACCCGGACGCCTTCCTCGCCGCGCATCCCGAGGCCGCGGTCGCGGTGCTGCGGATGACCGCTACGCGGCTGGACGGCCTCACGCAGTACCTCGTGGACGTCAAGGGGCAGTTCGCCGGCCTGGACGGGCACCTCGGGATGATCGACAAGATCCTCGACTCGCTGGTGCACCACCAGTCCGCGCCCACGCACACGGGGTCGGTGCGCGACCCCGAGGGGTGATCGTCGGTTCGGGGGCAGACCCCGACCGGCGGGCGCGGCCGTCGTGGGCCGTCAGCCCAGGCTGATCGTCTCGGACTCGAAGACGCCGTACCACTCGGCGGTGCGGGCCTCGGTGTCCAGGGTCACGTGCGGGGGGATCGGGCCGACCTGCTTGCCCGGGTTGAACACCCACGTGCGCCCGAGCTGGGCCCGCCACGAGCCACCGCTGGCCCACGGGGCCTGGTGGATGTGCCCGCACAGGACCACGTCGGGCTGGTACTGCTCGATCCAGGCCGCCAGCTCGTGGTCCGGGAACTCGCGGCGCCCGTCGTGGCACAGCGGCGTCCCCGCCGGCGGCGCGTGGTACAGCCAGATCCAGGTCTCCGGCCGGTCCTCGGCGGCGGCCGCGAGTTGCGCAGCCACCTCCTCGCGGGTGGTCGGGCCGTCCCACCACGGGCAGATCGTGAACCGGATCCCGTCGAGGTCGACGCTGGTGCCGTCGGTGTGCACGCGCTCGTCGCCGGCCCTGCGCAGCCACCCGGCGACCTGCTCGCCGTGCGGCCCGGGGCCGTCGAGGTCGTGGTTGCCCGAGGAGGCCAGCACGACCGACTTCTCAGACAGGCTGGCGAGGTACTTGCCCAGCACGACGGACTGCACGTCGATCGGCACCGGGTTCACCACGTCGGCGAGGTCCCCGCACAGCGCGACGACGTCGACCTCGTCGGCGGCGCGGACCAGCCAGTCGTAGTGCGGAAGCCTGTAGTGCAGGTCCGAGGCGGCGAGGATGCGCATGTGGGGCGGCCCGGCTCAGCCGAGGTCGAGCGTCATGCCCTCGTGGGCAACCACGGCCAGGCCGTTGTGGCTGAACTCGGCGGCGATCTGGTCCAGGGCGACGTCGGTCCGGTGTGGCCCGTGGTGGAACATCACGAGCGAGCCGGCGCCGACGCGCTCGGCCAGCGCGATGGCCTCGGTGATCGTCGCGTGCCCGTAGTCCACGGCGCGGGGGCGCTCGTGGTCGAGGAACTGCGCGTCGTGGATGAGGGCGTCGACGCCCTGCATCGCCTCCAGCGCGGCGTCGCTGACACCGGCGGCGGGCGCATGGTCGGGCACGTAGGCGATGGAGGAGGCGCCATCGGAGATGCGGTAGCCGTAGGTGCGCCCGCCCTTGTGGGCGACGTCGAACGGGATGACGTCGTAGCCCTCGGCCTTCATGGGCTCCGGCTCGATCGCCTCGAAGGTCCAGTGGCCCTTGAGCCCCTCGGGCGTGATCGGGAACGACGGCGGCGACATGAACCGCGCCACGAGGTCGCGGCCCGACCAGCCGGACTCGGCCGGGACGTACATGTCGACCCGGGCATCCGCCCGGTCCCCTGCGGCGAAGAACGGGATGCCCTGGACGTGGTCCCAGTGCAGGTGGCTGACCAGGATCGAGCCGGTGAAGGCGTTCGGGGCCAGCAGTCCGGTCAGCGAGCGCAGGCCGGTTCCGGCGTCGAGGGCCAGGATCGGCTCGGAGTCCGCGTCCCGCGCGACGGCGACGCACGAGGTGTGCCCGCCGTAGTGGACGAAGTCCGCTCCGGGTGCGGGCGTCGAGCCCCGCACGCCCAGGAAGGTGATCCGCACGGACCCCACCCCTTCGCAGTCGATCTGCCCCATCGGGGGGCCAGGAGTTGTGACATTCTAGGGGGCAAACGAACCATTCCGACCCAGGCCGATGGGAACCCGATGACCGACCTGCGCCGGCACGTCCCGCCGCTCACGCTGACGTGGGACGTCGAGGCGCCGGGCGAGCTGTGGAGGGTGGTTGACGGGACCCTGGTCTTCGCTGACGTGTCGGGTTTCACGGCGCTGACCGAGAAGCTGTCTCGGCGCGGCCGGATCGGCGCCGAGGAGATCGTCGAGACCCTCAACCGGGTGTTCGGGCCGATGCTGCGGATCGCCGCCTCGCGCGGTGGCGAGCTGCTCAAGTTCGGCGGCGATGCGCTGCTGTTCCTGTTCCGCGGCGACGACCACACCGAGCAGGCCTGCGACGCCGCCGTCGAGATGCGCGCCGCGCTGCGCCAGGCCGCGGCCGTGCCCACGTCAGTGGGCCGGCTCTCGCTGAAGATGTCGGTCGGGATCCACTCGGGGGACATCCACCTGTTCCTGGTCGGCGCCCCGACCCGCGAGCTGCTCATCCTCGGACCGGGCGCCACCGCGACGGCCCAGGCGGAGAAGGCCGCGGAGGCCGGTGAGATCGTCGTCAGCCCGGCGACGGCGCAGCGGCTCGCCGCGGAGGCCGTCCGTCCGCGTGAGGACGGCGAGCTGATGCTGCGCCGCCGCGCCGCGCACTCCGCGCCGCCCGGGGCCGATCGCGCTGCCGGAGGCCGACACGGGCCTGCTGCGCACGCTGTTCCCGCAGACGCTGGGCGAGTACCTCGGCCCGGCCATCCCCGACCCCGAGCACCGGATGGCCAGCATCGCGTTCATCCGGTTCTCCGGCACCGACGCGCTGCTGGCCGGCCCGGGGCCGGACGCCCTGGCCGAGGCGCTGCACCGCACGGTGAGCATCGTCGAGGAGGCGCTCGCGCCCGAGCAGGTCACCCTGCTGGCCACCGACCTCGACAGCGACGGCGGCAAGTTCTTCCTCGGCTCCGGGATCCCGACGGCGTTCGAGGACAACGAGGGCCGGATGCTGCGCGCGCTGCGGCGGATCGCGGACGCCGACAGCCCGCTGCCGCTGCAGCTGGGCATCAACCGCGGGCACGTGTTCGCCGCCGAGGTCGGGATCCCGGAGCGCGGGGCGTACACCGGCATGGGCGACACCACGAACACCGCGGCGCGGATCATGCGCCAAGGCGCCGGCCGGGCACGCTGTACGCCCACCCGGCGGTCCTCGAGCACTCCCGCACGCGGTTCGCCGTCGAGCCGCCGGGCCGTTCCCGATGAAGGGCAAGGCCGTCCCGCTGCTGGTCTACGACGATCGGCGAGGAGCTGGGCACCCGGCGAGGAGGCCGACCGCCGACGCGCGCCTGCCGTTCCTGGGGCGTGACGAGGAGATCGCGACGGTGCGCGCCGCCGCTGGACGCGGCGCTGGCCGGGGCGGGTGGCGTGCTCACGATCACCGGCGCCACCGGCATGGGCAAGTCTCGGCTGGCTGCTGCGAGGCGCTCGAGGCGTGCGACGGACGCCCGGTCGTGCGTGCGGGCCGAGCCGTACGGCGCGGCGAGCGCCTACCGGGTGTTCCGCGATCCCGTGCGCCGGCTGCTCGGGCTGGAGCGCGACACCCCGAGGCGATGGGCCAGGCCCTGCTCGGCGACCCTGGCCAGCGGTCGCGCCGGAGCTGCTGCCGATGGCGCCCCTGCTCGCCGACGTCGTCCAGGTGGACGTGCCCAGCACCCCCGAGGTCGACCAGCTCGACCCGCAGTACCGCCCCGACCGGTTGGCCGACGCCGTCGTGCGGCTGGTGGACGAGGCGCATGCCCGGGCCGCTGGTGCTCGTGGCCGAGGAGGCGCACTGGGCGGACGGTGCGTCCGCGCGCCTGCTCGACCGGCTGGCCGCAGCCAGCGCCGGCCGGCCGTGGGCCGTCGATCGCGGTGCGACGGGGCGAGGAGGGCGGCTTCGCCCCGGCTGGCGGTACCCACGTCGACGCTGGAGCCGCTGCCGGCCGACGTCATCGAGCGGCTGGTCATCGCCGCGACCGAGGCCACGCCCGCTGCGCCCGCACGAGATCGCCGCGGTGGTCGACCGGGCCCAGGGCAACCCGCTGTTCGTCGAGGAGGTCACCCGCGTCGGCCTGGACGCCGGGTCGCTCGACGCGCTGCCGGAGTCGGTCCAGGCGGCGATGAGCGCCCAGATCGACCTGCTGCCACCCGGACGCCCGGCGGATCCTGCGCTACTGCGCGGTGCTTGGCCGCAGCTTCCGGGTCGAGGTGCTGCGCCGGACGCTGGCCGACGGACGGGCTGGTTGTCGAGGCGGCGGTCCTGGGCAGCCTCGGCTCGTTCCTCCAGCCGGACGGCCCCGACCGGCTGGCGCTTCCGCAACAGCCTGGTCCGCGACGCCGCCTACGAGGGGCTGGCCTACAAGATCCGCGGCCGCCTGCACCGTGCCGCCGGCGAGACCCTCGAGGCGATGAGCACCGACCTCGACGCCGACTCGCCCGACCCTGGCCCTGCACTTCTGGCGAGCCGGCGACGCCGGCCGCACCTGGACGTACGCGCAGACGGGCGGGCGAGCTGGCCCGGCGCGCGTACGCCAACGTCGACGCCGCCGAGCTGTACGAGCGTGCACTCGACGTCAGCCGCCGAGTGCCCGACGTGACCGATGCCGACCGTGCGGAGCTGTGGTCCGTCCTCGGTGAGCTGCGCGAGCTGGCGGGAGTGCTCGACGGATCGGTCGACGCGTACCGTAGGGCCGCCCAGCTCTCGACTGACCCAGTGGCGCCGCGCGGAGATCATGGTGCGGCGCGCCCGGGTTCACGAGCGTGCGGGTTCGTACGTGACCGCCTTGCGTGTGGTTGGTCGAGCCCGTCGTCTGGTCGACGGTGTCGCAGCCACCGGGGCTGATGGCTCGGTCCGCCGAGCCCGAGCGCGCCTGGACCTGGTGACCGCACTCATCCGATCCGGTCAAGAGAGACCCCAGGAAGCACGAAGATCGGCGGTCAGCGCGGCTGAGGGGGCCCGAGCCGTCGGTGACGCCGAAACCCTCGTGCAAGCGCTGCTCGCCATCGACCATGCGGACTTCTATTCCGGCATTCCCGGTTTCCGGCGAGCATACGCGCGAAGCGCTCGACATCTGCTTGGCGCATGGGCTTCGGACCCGCGAATCCATGCTCCGGGCAAACCTGGCGGGCTTCGCCTATGTCGCCGGCCGGTGGGACGAGTCTGTGGACTGGTACCAGTCCAGTCGCCGGGTCGCGCTGCGAGGCGGGCAACGCGTTTGCAGCAGCCGAGATCGACCTGAACCTCGCGGACGTGTTGGTGTCTCAGGGTCGGGTTGATGAGGCGGACTCGTTGTTGCGCGGCGCCATCCGTGTCCTGCGGGCCTTCGGAATGAACATTGAGGCCGCCTACGGCCACTCCCTGCTGGCCAAGGTGGCCCTGGCCCGTGGTGACTTCGCGGCAGCCGAGGACTCGATCGTGCCGGTGATCGACGAGATGCTCGCCAGCGGGCACACGATGACCGCGCTGGAGGCGAGTCTGGTTCTCGCTGAGGCGCTGACGAGGTCCGGGCGGCCGGGAGATGCCCTTGCGGTCATTGGGGATGCCGAGCAGGCCGCCCGGGGAGGCCGCCGCGTTGCAGGCCCGGATCTGCCTCGGACGGGCGGAAGCGCTGCTCGCCCTCGGTCGGCATGACGAGGCCAACGCTGAACTGGCGTCAGGCCTGACTGCCTCGCGAGACCAGAAACTACCCTACGAGGAGGCACTCCTGCTGCGGGTTCGATCCAGCCTCCGCGCTGTGTGTGGGGACCAAGCAGGAGCGGCCCGCGACTCCCGGGCCTCCGACGAGATCCGCGACCGGCTGGGTGCCCGGTGGGGGCGGTGAGGGGCAGCCAGCCGGTCGCACCGGGAACCTACTTCAGCAGCCGGATGTCGCCGTACGCGTAGATCAACTCGGTGACGAGCGCGTCGCCGGAGTCGAGCAGATCGATCTGCTGGCTCACGATGCAGGCGAATTGCTTCGTGTCATCCGCTCCCGTCCCGGGGTAGTTCTCGGCAAGGTCCGGGGCCGCCTCGTTGTCCTGGCGATGCCGTCGACGACCAGGGCATCGAACGTCTCCTCCTGACCGTCGCTGTTCGTCCGCGTGAAGGTCTCGGTCGTCAGGTCCGGGCAACCCGCTATGACCGTCTCGTCGTCGGCAGTGCCGTCGCCGTCGAAGTCCACCGAAGTCCGACGCACCAGACCATCGGTTTCCGTGTCGTTCAGGGCGGAGGTATCCGCTGGGACAGTCCACGTGAACTCGAAGTGGAATTGGGCCGACGCCTCCTGGTCGATCGGCTTGAGCAACTCAGCGTTCTGGGACCCGTTGGTGAATCGGTATGGCACACAATCACCGGCGGTCGAGTCTGCGTTGCCGAGCCGTGTCACGATGACACCGGGTGTCGTCCCGTCCTCGCTGGGGTCAAGCGGGTACGCGTCACCGACGCACAGGTCACCGTCGACCTGTTCCACCAACTCGAGGCTGGACCGGTGGGCTCCCGGGTTGGTGGCGTAGTCAGCGCCGCCAGATAGTGCGAAGGATCCTGTGCTGGCCGTCAACTTGAGGCTGGTGAAGTAATGGTCTGCGTCGGGCGCCTGAATCGTCCAGTCGCAGTTGTCGTTGGCCCCCGAATCCGGACCGGAGTCGCTCTTCAACTGGCATGGCTCGACAGTCGGATCATTCGCATCTCCGGGCAGGAGCGAGCCACTCTGGAGAATCCGTTGGAACGACGAACCGTCGGGGCCGCTGGCGGTGGCGACCACGCGGGCTCCACCCTTCACATCCACGTCCAGCGTGGCCGAGCTGGCGAGCACCGGGAGTCCCAAGACTCCCACAGCGTCGGTGCCGAGGCTCAGCGTGAGAGATTCGGTACTGACGGCGTCGACCTGCCCGCACGAAGTACCCGTTCCCTTGTCCTGCACGCCGAACGAGCCCTTGAGCAGTCCCACCTGCTGCGCGCCAATCGAGTTTCCCTTGGCCTTCCCCGCCCCAGTGAAGGACAGGAGGCTCGGCCCGCTGGATACGAGCGGAACGCAGTTGGACGCAGACATCGTCTGCACGGTCTCTGTCCCGCTGGCGTCGACCAACGTGATCGAGGCACGGTTGTTCGAAGTCGTCGCGAGTTCGAGACTCCCCGCCGAGACCCATGTCCCCGCATCCAGTGTCGTCGGGCCCTCCCCGGCGGCCAGGATCGACGACGTGGTGAAGGCTGCGGGGATCACCCCGATCGCGAGCGCGGCGGCTGCGGTCAGGGCTGTGACTCCGCGCCTACTTACAGTGTTCATGTATTCCTCCAGAAGGGGGCGGTATGGACAGGCTGACCTGACCCAATGTGAGCAAGTATGCCCCACGCTGGCGGCCATTTACTACGGACATCTCAGGCCTCTTCCAGCGTGGCGACCTCGGACGTCGATGCCCGCAATCGTTGGGAGAGGCTGCGGGCGATCGCCAGGGTCAGCGCGGCGCAGGCGTCCGGCACCTCGCGACGCAGGCTCTCGAAGTCCTCCGGCGACAGCACGTAGCAGATCGTGGGGTCGAGCGCGGCGATCCGCGTGGAGCGCGGCCGGCCGTCCACCAGCGCAAGCTCGCCGAAGGACGCCCCTGCGCCCATGCTGTTGAGCCGGCGCCGGCTGCGCTGCCCCCGCACGCGGACGTCGGCGCTGACCTGCCCCGCCCCGATGAAGTAGAGCCCGTCGGACTCGTCCCCCTCCTCGAACAGCACGGTGCCGGGCGTGAAGACGTGGGTGGTCGTGCGGGCCTCGATCTCGGCCACGACCTCCGGGGGCATGCCGCGCAGCAGGTCCTGCTGGGCCAGGGGGACAAGCTCCTCGGCCAGCTCCTCCTCGATGCCCTGCCCGTGCAGCAGCTGCGTCTCGCACCACTCCAGTGCGGTGTCGGCGTCGGCGAACCGGGGCAGGTCCCCCCCAAGGCCAACGACCGAACCCCGCGGCCCCCTCGCGCGCGGCTCCACCAGGGCGACAACGACGTTGCTGGCGGCCAGCTGCTCGATCAGGGCGCTGAGCAGCTCCCGGGCGGCCAGGTCCACCCGGGTGACCCTGGCGAGGTCGAGCACCCGCCACCGAGTCGTCACCGGGTCCGAGAGCACCATCCGGACCAGGGACTCGACGCCCGCGAACCCCTGGTCCCCGACCAGCTCGTGGACCGCGATCGTGTGTCCCTCGGTCTCCAGCAGCGCGCGCTCTGGGAGGTTGCGGGCGCGGCGGGAGCGCACCGCGTCGCCGCGGTAGGTGCGCCGCACGTTGGGCCGCGAGCGCTCGGTCGGCAGCAGCAGGTGCAGCCCGAGCCGCGACGACAGCTGCTCGCACGCGGCGACGCCGCGCACGCTGTTGCCCCGGGGATCCAGCCTGGGGCTGTGCGCCGCGAGGCCCAGCTGTCCGGGCAGCGCAGCGGCGATCGCCCCACTGACCCCGCTCTTGGCCGGCAGCCCGACCCGGTACAGCCACTCGCCGGCATAGTCGTACATCCCGCACGTGCTCATCACGGTGAGGACCGGCGCGACCACGTGCCGCGGGATCACCTGCTCCCCGGTCGTGGGGTTCACCCCGGCGTTGGCCAGCGTGGCGGCCATGACCGCGAGGTCGCGGGCCGTGACCACGATCGAGCACTGCCGGAAGTACATCTCAACCTGGGCGTCGACGTCCTCGTCGAGGAGCCCGGCGGAGCGCATCAGGTACGCGATGGCCCGGTTCCGGTCGCCGGTGTCCCGTTCGGAGGCATAGACCTCCTCGTCGACGTCCAGCGCCCGGCCGGCGAAGGACGACAGCCCGTCGAGGATCCGGTCGAACTGCTCGGCCCGCGTCGCGCCGGAGACCAGCGTCGCGGTGATGATGGCCCCGGCGTTGACCATCGGGTTGAACGCCCGGCCGCTGACGTCGTCGAGGCTGATCGAGTTGAACGGGTCGCCGGTCGGCTCGGCCCCCACCTTCGACAGGACCGCCTCGGGGCCGCTGTCCGCCAGGGCAAGGGCGTACACGAACGGCTTGGACACCGACTGGATCGTGAACGGCACCAGGTGCCCGGCGGTGTAGACCGCGCCGTCGAGGGTGGCCAGGCTCAGCCCGCAGGTGGCCGGGTCGGCCTTGGCCAGCTCGGGGATGTAGTCGGCGACCCGCCCGGAATCGATCGAGCTCACCGACCGCCACACGTCGTGCAGCAGCCCGTCGATCGGGCTGGGGTACCGCCTGCCATCCCGGACGGGTCCTCCTCGTCCGTGTGGGGGGCACACCGTGGCAGGAGGGCATACCGCCATGTTTCGTCGATGTTCCGATTGAGGCGTGGCGCGGGCACCCGGGCTCCGGATGGGCCGCGCGGGGGCGTGGAGCGGACTGCGGGGGCTCGCACCCACCGGCATACCGGCGTTCGGCCCCGGAGTACGGTGGCGCGACCTCAGCCGGAAAGGGGCTCTGGCGAACGTTGGGTGTCGGCGCATCGCTGCACCCTGCCGACGACCGCGGCTGCGGCGTGTGCTCGTGGCCTACGGGCTGCAGCCGGTTCACCGAGTTCGCCGGGTGGCTGGCGATCCTCCTGGTCGCCTACGAGCAGGGCGGCGCCCGCTCGCCGGGATCGCCAGCCTTCGCGATGCAGCTGCCGGCCATCGTCCTGGTCCCGTGCTGGCCGGCCTCGGCGACCGTCATGCCCCGCGGCCGGGCCCTGACCCTGGCGCACGTGTCGGTCGCCGTCGCGTGCCGGGCTGACGGCCCTGGTCCTGTTCCTGGACGCGCCGCTGTGGGTGATCCTCATCGGCGGGGTGCTGACGACCACGGTGGCCGTCTGCGTCGGTGCGGCCGATGCACTTCGCGACGCTGCCGCTGCTCGCGCGGGGACCCGGGGACCTGGTCGTCGGCCAACGGGTGGTCCTCGTTCATGGACGGTGCCGCGATCTTCGTCGGCTTCGTCCTGGCGGGGGTCCTCACCGACGCGGTCGGTGCCTGGTCCGTGCTTGCCCTCGGCGCCGTCTTGAGCATCGTGGCCATCCTGACTCTCGCGCGTGCACCCGGACCCCGGTCACCGTGTTCCCGGACGGCGACGCGCCCTCCGAGATGCGGGCGGCCCTCGAGGGCTTCGCGACGCTGCGGCGCAGCCCCGGCGCGATGGCGCTGCTGCTGCTCATGGCGTGCACGTCGGTGATCGTCGGGCTCCAACGAGACCCTGACGGTCACGTTCAACGACGAGGTGCTCGGCCAGTCCGGAGTCGACGGCCGGGCTGATCGCCGGCGCCTACGGCGTGGGGATCGCGCTGGGCGGCATCACCGCTGGTGGGCTGGCCCAGCGCGGATCGCTGGCCCCGGTCGTCCTGGTCAGGTGCGCTGTTGGTCGGCCTGGCCCAGGCGTCGGTGGCCCTGCTCGGCGCCCTTGGCGCCGGTCGTGCATCATGCTGATGCTGGTCGGCGTCGGCATGGCGATGATCGTCGTGTCGGCGCGGACCCTGCTGCAGCGCAGCACCGACGACGACGTCCTCGCGCGCGTCCTGGCCGTCCAGGAGGGGGTGCACCTCACCGGGCTGACCATCGGCGCACTCGTCGGTCCGCTGGTCATCGTCCTGTTCGGCCCGCAGCGCTGGCCTTCGTCCCGATGGGCATGGTCATCGTGGCGCATCGGGCTGCTGTCCGACCGGTCGATCCGACCCTCGACGCGTGCCGTGGTCGACCTCGCGCGAGGTCGCCTGCTCTCGCGGGTGCCGTTCCTGGCCGCGCTGCCGCCGTACGAGCTCGAGCGCCTCGCCCAGGGCGCCGCAGTGGGTGGCGGTCCCGGCCGGGACACCGTGGTCGTGACCCAGGGCGACGAGGCCGACAGCTACTACCTGGTCGCGTCCGGCGAGCTGTCGGTGACGATCGACGGGGCGGTGCGGGCGCAGCCCCTTGGACGCCGGGCGACGGCTTCGGCGAGATCGCGCTGCTGAACCGGGTGACCCGCACCGCCACGGTCACCGCCCTCGAGGACTGCGAGCTGCTCGTGGTCAGCTCGCAGGACTTCCTCGGAGCCGTCACCTCGAGCGCGGACGGTGACGGCATGGCGCGGGAGATCTCCCGGGCACGGCTGGAGCTCGACGCCCGGGCAGTGGCCTGAGCGGCCGCCGGTCGCGAGCTGCCGGCGGTGGTCAGGCCTCGACCTGGACCCCGCTGTCCATCTGGGCCAGCCAGCCCAGGGCGCCGATCTCCTGGTAGGTGGCGCGCACACGGGCCAGCAGGGGGAGGGCCTCGTCGGCGCGCCCCTGGGACACCAACCAGCGAGCCAGCTCCTCCTCTGCCCGGGCGGCATCGCCGACCGCCCCGAACGACGCAAGCCCGGCGATCCCGGCGCGCAGGTCTGCCTCGACCTCCGCGGGGTTGTCCCCCCGAGCGGCCCCGATCAGGGCCGTGAGCCTCAGCCGGTGGGCATCGAGGTACGGGGGGAGGGATGCGCGCTTCGAGGTGACGGGCTCCATCAGGCGCTCGGCCAGCTCGGGATCCCCATCGGCCAGCGCAGCCAGGACGAGGGGCGGCCAGTGGAAGACGAACTCGTCCTCGAGGCCGAAGGACCTCAACAGGTGCGGGTGGGTCTGCTCCGCGATCCGGGCTGCCTCGCCGGTGTCGCCTCGGTCGAGGGCCTCGACGAGGCGGAGGTGGCCCGCCCAGGCGAGCGCGTACTCGGTGTCGCCCGCCTCATCCTCGGGCAGCTCCGGGAGGTTCCACTCGTGGGCGGGGATCCCCAGCGCTCCGTTGATCCAGCGTGTCGTGCCGTGCAGCAGCAGCCGCACCGAGGGATCCTGCGCGTCCTCCGACAGCCACGCGAGGAGGGGAGCGGCCTCGGCAAGCCTGCCAGCAGCCCACAGCGCCAGGAGCCTGCTCAGGGCGGCGAGCTCGAGGTTGGCCTGGACCCCGCAGCGGCGCGCCGCCTCCTGGCTCTCGCGACTCGTCTGCAGCGCCTGCTCGAGGTCGCGCGTCAGCAGGGTGGTCACCTGGTTGATCAGGGCCCCGGACAGGGCGTCCTGCAGGCCCACGTCCCGGGCGATGTCCGCCGAGGCCCGGTTCAGCGCCAGCGAGGTGATGGGCGCCCCGATGGTCCCGTACCGGATGGCCAGCTGCCGCAGGGACCGCGCGAGGGCCGGGAGGTCGTTGCCTGCCTCGGCGAGGAAGATCGCCCGGTCTGCGTAGCGCCCGACCGCGTCGTAGTGGCCCAGCCCGGCGTTGGCGAAGGCCAGGCTGTTGGACAGGCTCAGCAGCGCGGCACCCGGCTCCGGCGACGACTCCAGCGCAAGCCATCTCGGCTCGGCCAGGGCGATGGCCCCCGCGTTGTCACCGAGGGTGGCCATGGCCAGCGCCTGCGAGGCAACCGCCGAGCCCGCCTCATCCGGCAGGCCGAGGCCGTCGAACAGGTCCGCCGCGACGCGGGCGTGCTCGATCGCGCCCACGTAGTCACCCGCATCGAGTGCGGTCGTGGCCGCGGCGGCGTGCAGGTGGGCGCGCCCCGAGCGGTCGTCCGGGTCGGTCCGGGCCAGTGCGGTCTCGAGATGGCGCAGGGCCTCGACGTGGGAGCCGAGTGCCCGCGCTCGGGCAGCGCCGGCCTCGAGGAGCTCCCTGGCCCTCCGGGTCAGCCCGTCGCGGTCCGGGTCCACCGCCCCGGACGCGTCGATCGCGTCCAGCAGGTGCTGGGCGATGACCACTGCCAGGTCGGCTGCGTCCGGCTCGCCGGAGAGGTACGCGGCCGCGGCGAGGTGGCGCTGCTTGCGGTCGCGGCGGGACTGGGTGCCGTAGGCCACCTGGCGGACCATCGCCTGGACGAAGCGGTACTGGCCGACCTCGGCGGAGAACCGGTCGGTCGTCAGCGCGACGATCTCCTTGCGAAGCAGCGACTCCAGCACGGCATCGAGGTCGGGCTCGTCGGCTCCGAGGCGCGCCAGGCCGCTGCGCGTGAACGCAGCGCCGAGGACGCTGGCGTCGGTGACGACCCGGCGCTCCGCGGGGCTCAGCGCGTCGAGCCGGGCGGCGATCAGCGCCTGGAGCGAGGCGGGGGCACCGATCGCGTCGAGGTCCACGACGACGCCGTCGGCGGGGACGTAGCGGCCGCCGCGGGGGATGACCGCGTCGCGGTCGATCAGGGCGCGGATGGTCTCGACGGCGAACAGCGGGATCCCCTCGGCCCGGTCGATGAGCGCTGACCGCGTGGTCGGGGGGAGTCCGTCGACCAGGCCGTCGAGGAGGCGGCCCATCGCCGCGCCGTCGAGCGGGTCGAGACGGATCACCGTGGTCCGCCGGCCGCCGAGGTCGTGGCGACGGGCGAGGAGCTCCGGGCGGGCGAGCGCCAGGACGAACACTGCGCACTGGGCCGTGCTGAGCAGGTGGTCCAGGAAGTCCAGGAGGCCCTCGTCGGCGTGCTGGGCGTCGTCGATGACCAGCACCACCGGGGCAGCGCCATCGCCGAGGACATCCGCGGCCATGTGCTCGAAGAAGGCGGTCCACGCGGCGAAGAGCTCCTCACGGCCGAACCCGCCCCCGCCGGCCCCGACCAGGACACCGAGGCGCGGACGCATCCAGTCCCGCTCCGAGCGGTCCGGGACGAACCGCTCGAGGGCCTGGTCCAGCTTCTCGGCGACCACGGCACCCACGTCTCCCTCGACGAGCCCCAACCGGGTTCGCACCGCCTCGGACAGCGCCCAGAAGGCGACGCCGTCGCCATAGGCCAGGCACCGGCCGCGGTGCCACCACGAGCTGGCCGACAGCCCGTCCGCGTACTTCTCGAACTCCCATGCGAGCCGGGACTTGCCGACCCCGGGCTCACCGTCGACGACCACGAGCCGTGGACGACCGGACTCCTCGGCCGCGTGGAACAGCTCCTTGACCAGGCGCAGCTCCCGCTCGCGCCCGGTGAGGGGGGCCTCCAGGCCATCCATCCGGTGGCGCCCGCCGACCTCGGCGACCACCGAGCCGGCCTCCCACAGCTGCACGGGTTCGGCCTTGCCCTTCAGCGTGTGCTCGCCCACGTCGCTGAACGAGATCGCCGCCGAGCTCAAGGACCGGGTGGTGTCATCGACCCAGACGTGGCCCGGCGCAGCGGCGGACTGGACGCGGGAGGCGGTGTTGACCGCGTCGCCGGCGACCATCCCCTGGCTGGTCGCCCCGAGGGTGACCGCGACCTCGCCCGTGACCACACCAACCCGCATGGCCAGGTCGGGTGCCTGCAGGTCCGCGCCCATGGCCGCGATGGACTCGACGATCTCGAGTCCGGCCCGGACCGCCCGCTCGGCGTCGTCCTCGTGGGCGGCGGGCACGCCCCAGACCGCCATCACCGCGTCGCCGATGAACTTCTCGACCGTTCCGCCGTACCGGCCGATGACCGTGCGGCACAGCTCGAAGTACCCGGTCAGCAGCTCCCGGACGTCCTCGGCGTCGCGGGACTCCGACAGGGAGGTGAACCCCACCAGGTCCCCGAAGAGAACGGAGGTCACGCGGCGCTCGGCCACGGCGTGCGAGCCCCCGCCCGCCGGCTCCGCCCGCTCTGCCGAGCTCGGTGCCGAACCGCCCTCGATGGGGGTCCCGCACTCCATGCAGAACCTGCCCCGCTCGGCCGGCACCCCGCACGCCGGGCAAGCCCGGACCGCGACGGGCGTGCCGCACTCCGCGCAGAACTTGGCGTTCGGCGGCAGTCCCACCCCACACGACTCGCAGGCCATCGGTGCTCCCTCCCAGGATCGGCCGGGCTCGGCCTCAGTATGTGGGGATTCGCCTGCTGATGAGGTCGTCGGCGCGGCTGTTCACCTCGCTGTTGCCGGTGACCGCGTCGAGGAAGGGGCCGCGGTCCAGGGCCAGCAGGACCGACGGCTCGTCTGCGACGACAGTCGCCGTGCGCGGGACGTCGCGCAGCAGGGCGATCTCGCCGAACGGGTCGCCGGCGCCCATCTGCGAGAGCACCTCGCCCCGGAAGGTGGCCGTGAGGATCCCGGACTCGACGACGTAGAACCGGTCGCCCGGCTCGCCCTCGCGGATGATCGTCTCGCCGGCGGGCACCTCGATGCGGACCATGCGCTGGGCCATGAGCTCCAGCGCCTTGGGCTCCACCGGGGCGAACATCGGGATGCCGCGCAGCAGCACGAGGCCCTCGGGCTCAGCGAGGACGGCGTCCATCCGGCGCAGACGCCCGAACGCGGGCAGGACGGCCGCGGAGACCATCAGGCTCAGGACGGCCAGCGCCCAGCGCAGCCCCACCCACTCGATGAGGACCGGCATGATCGCCGACCCGAGCGCCATCGATGCGATGGCCGCGGTCTCCAGCGCCCCGAACACCCGCCCCATGACCTCGTCGGCCGTGGTGCGCTGCAGGATCGTGGCGGCGTTGACGTCCACGATCGGGTTGGCCACGCCGATGACGAACAGGGCCAGGAACACCGCCCACATCTGGGGCCAGACGGCGGTGAGCAGCAGCGGGATGGCCCAGAACACCACCCCGACGCCGAAGTCCGTCGCCAGCCGCCGCGCGGAGGCCCTGCCGATGGCCACCAGCCCACCGAGCAGGGCTCCCAGGCCGAAGATGCTGTCGAGGTAGCCCACGCCCCGACTGCCGAAGGTCGTCATCTGCACGGCCATCTCGATGGAGAACACCGCAGACGCGCCGGCGACCACGGTCTGCACCGTGTACAGCCCGCTGATGAGGCGCAGGTCCTTGTCCCGCCAGATCGTCTTGAACCCGGCCATCGACTCAGCCAGGAAGCTCTCCTTGGCCGCGTCGGCGCCGGCTGGCTCGGGGTCGGCGACCGCCTCCCCAGCGACCCCCTCCACCGCGACCTGCGGGGCGTCCCCCACCGCAACCCCGACCACCGGGACGGCCCGCGGTCGGATCCGCACGAGCAGGGCTGCGGACCATACGAACGTCAGCGCGTTGAAGGCCACCACGAAGGGGATCCCGAACCAGGTGACCATCAGGCCGCCGATGGCTGGGCCGATGAAGAAGGACAGGCTGTCGATCGTGCTGGTCGTGCCGTTGGCGGCGGTCAGCTCCTCCGGGGAGTCGACCAGCGTCGGCAGGATCGCGGCCACGGCCGGCCGGAACGGTGCCGACACGATCGAGGCCAGCGTCGCGAGGATGAAGATCCAGGCCGGGGTGGCGTCGGCCCAGATCAGCAGCGCGACGACGGAGGCGATCACGGCCCGGGTCACGTCCGCCCCGACCATCACGGCACGTCGGGGAAGTCGGTCGACCAGCGTCGCCGCGAACGGCGTGGCGATCGCGAGCAGCGTCAGCCGCACGGTGAACCACAGGCCGACCGCCCGCACGCCCCCGACGTCGTAGGCCCAGATCACGATCGCGGTCGCGTAGGCCCAATCGCCGATCGCGGACCCGGCGAAGGCCAGGTTCAGCCTGCGCAGGTTGGGGTTGCGGAACACGGTCGACAGGGAGGCCCCCGTCTCGCGCACGGCGTCGGCGACCTTGGACATCGGTCCTCCTGATGGCCACCGGCGTGACCTCGGAGCGGGACCCTACCGCTCGGCAGGGCATCACCATCAGCGGGATATGCTGCGGCGCACGTTTCGGTCGCAACCCGGCGGGCCGGGGCCGCGCGGATCGAGCGCTCCGTCGGCGGGCTCCACGAGGGTGAGGAGGCCGCGGTGCAGATGCGAGGCTCCGCGTGGCGACTCCACGTGCCCTCGGGCGGTCGCCTGCGCCGCGTCCTTGCCGCCTACGCCCTGAACGGCCTCATCGAGTTCGCCACCTGGCTGGCGATCCTCCTGGTCGCCTATGCCGAGGGTGGTCCGGTTCTGGTCGGCGTGGCGTCGTTCGCGATGCTGCTCCCGGCGATCGGGCTGGTCCCGGTGCTGGCCGCTTTCGGCGACCGGCTGCCGCGGGGCACGGCGCTATCCGTGAGCTACGTCAGCGTCGCGGGGTCCTCCCTGGCGACCGGGACCCTTCTGCTGCTCGACGCGCCCCTGTGGTCGGTCCTCATCGGCGGAGCGCTGCTGTCCGTCTCGATCAGCCTGGTCCGGCCCATGCACTTCGCGGCGATGCCCCTGGTCGCGCGACGCCCGGGGGACCTCATCGCGGCCAACGGGCTGTCCTCGGCCCTCGACGGCGTGGCGGTGTTCACCGGCTTCGTGCTCGCAGGATTCCTCACCGAGAAGGTGGGGGCGTGGGTCGTGCTGCTGTGCGCAGGTGTGTTGGCGATGCTGGCCGCGCTGCTCACCAGCCGGCTCGGGCTTCCGGCCGTCGTTGTCGCCGACGGCGACGGGGTGCGCGAGATGCGCGAAGCCTTGCGCGGCTTCGCAGCGCTGCGCGGCAGCTTCGGAGCGGTGGCACTGCTGGTGCTGCTCGCGGCGACCTCCGTCGTGGAGGGGTCCAACGACGTCCTGACCGTCACGTTCAATGACCAGGTCCTGGGCCGCGACGCCTCGACGGCAGGCCTGCTCGCAGGGTCGTACGGCATCGGCCTCGCGCTGGGTGGCGCGACGCTCGCGGGGTTGGCCCACCGCCGGTGGGTGGCCCCGATCGTCCTTGCCGGTGCCCTGCTGCTGGGCATGGCCGAGGCGGCGGTCTCGCTGACCTCCCAGCTCGGACCGGCTGCGGTGCTGCTCGCCCTCGTCGGCTTCGGGGTCTCCATGGTGCTCGTCTCCGCCCGCACCCTTCTGCAGCGCAGCACGGACAGCGCCGTCCTCGCGCGGGTCCTGGCCATCCAGGAGGGGGTCTACCTGGCCGGGCTGACGGCCGGCGCGGTAATCGGGCCGGTGCTGATCGCGCTGATGGGTCCGGCGCGGGCGTTCGTGCCCCTGGGCGTCCTGGTCGCGGCGATGGGGCTGCTCGCGTTCCGAGCGATCCGCACGCTCGATCGCCGGGCCCCGTCGCACCGTCGCGAGGTGGACCTCCTGGCCCGGGTGCCGTTCCTGGCGGCGCTGCCGCCCTACGAGCTCGAGCGGCTGGCCGCGGACTCGCGGTGGCGGGACGTGCCGGCCGGCGTGGCCGTCGTGACCCAGGGGGAGTACGGCAACGCCTACTTCCTCGTGGCCCGCGGGGGACTGTCGGTGTCCGTCGACGACATGCTGCGCCCCCACACCCTGACCGAGGGCGACGGGTTCGGGGAGATCGCCCTGCTGCGCAGCGTCCCACGCACGGCGACGGTCCGTGCGCTGGTCGACTGCGAACTCCTGGAGGTCGGGGCGCAGGCCTTCCTCGGAGCCGTGACCTCCGACCTCGACGGCGCGGGCCTGGCCCAGCTCGCGGTCGAGGGCCGCCTCGCGGCCGACCGCTACCCGGACTGACCCGCTACGGGGCGCCCGGGGGCCCGTGGGGGCGCTCAACTGCGCTCGCGCCGTCGGACGTGGCCCATCCGCTGCTTGACCACCCGGCCCGGGCGGCGCACGTGCCGCCGCGCATGCACCCCGCGACCCTCGTCGAACGATCGGGCCCGGCGTGGCAACCGACACTTCACGGTGCTCATCGCTGCCACCTCCTGACTCCAGCCAACCGCGCCGACCCCGTTCCCGCTAGGGCCGATGGCCCCTCACGGGCAGCGGTGCGGGTGCGGTCACGTCGTCCCGGCAACTGGCGGGCGCTGGGGCTCAGGGGGTGGCGGGGCCGGCGGCTGCCGCTGCCTCCCTGCGGCGCCGGCGGCGGCCCCGGGTGGCAAGGCGGTAGACGCCCCAGGCGAGCAGGAGCACGAGCGCGACCAGGACGCCCGCGATGACCATCAGCCATTGCAGGAGGTTGAGCCGGAACGAGTTGTGATCCGGGGGCGCGCTTTGGGCCACCGCACCGGCGGGCCCGGCGCTGACATCGATCTCGGCGACCACGCCCGCATGATCGGTGGGCAGGCACACGCCCCGACCGGTGATCGGCGCCCCGAGCTCGCCGGCGGCAGCGAGGATCGCCGAGGACTCCTCGGTCGTCGTGACCTGGCTGGGGTCGTCGCACTGCCAGACGTCCCCCCGGGGCCACTCGTTGCCGATGATCTCGGCGTCCAGGGCCCTCGCCCCGTTGCCGAGGAAGACGTGGTCCAGGCGGTCGGTGAAGCCGGCCGGGTTGCCCATCGCCAGGGCGTCGTCAAGCCGCGCCGGATCCGGTCCGGCGAGGTCACCCGATGACCCCCAGGTGTTGTTGGCGGGGTCGAGCGGATCCGGGCCGGCCTCGGCGAAGCCCGCCTCGATCATCGTCCAGAACGCGTTGCAGGTGGGGTCACCGTCGTCCATCGTCAGCGGGTCGGGCTGGGCGGGGCAGACGTCGCTTGCCTCGGGCTGCTCGCCGGGGTTCGGGGCGCCGGCCGGTCGCGGGTCGCGCGGGTCGGCGTTGAAGTCGCCGACCACCACCAGGGGCACCGTCGTGCTCGACAGGTCCTCCAACAGCTGCCGGGCCTGGATCGCCGACGGCGTCTGGGCTCCCTCGGACCACAGCGACTCGAGGTGCGTGGTGACCACGCGGGTCGTGGTCCCGGCGATGGCCAGGTCGATCCAGGCGTAGCCGCGGTCGATGGTGAACACCACGGGCACGACGGCGTAGCGCTCGTCGTACTCGCTGGTCCCGGCCGCCAGCACGTCATCGGCCAGGTCCTCGCGCACCAGCAGGGCGTCGGCGATCGTGAAGCCGCAGTCCGCCGAGTCGGTGCCGAAGAGGGGCTGGAACGTGTCCGGGTCCGTGACGCTGGACAGCCAGGGGATCGCGGGGATCTCGTAGCCCGGGTTCAGCGCCTGGGTGCCGTCCTTCTCGGCGACGACGTAGCTGACCCCGGCCGCCCGGGTGGCCTCGATGAACTGGGCCGTGAAGTCGTACACGGTCTGCGGGCTGCGCCACGGAGCCGGCCGGCACGCCCACGTGGTCGCCTCCTGGAGGCTGATGACGTCGGGCTCGGCGGCCACGGCCTCGGCGGCCAGCAGGCCCACGCGGGAGTCGAAGTCGGTCGCGGCCACCTGGTCCCACATGAACTGCGCGGCGCCGGGCATGTCGGGGAGCAGGTCGAGGGCGATCCCCACGTCGGCTCCGAGGTACAGGTTGCGGCTCATGACGGTGAGCGTCGCCGGGTCGTCCGCGGCGCGGACGACGGACGGCACTCCGGCGGTCGGGCCAGCGGCAGCGGGCAGGGCGGGGGCGGTGACAGCGCCAGCAAGCATCGCGATCATCCCGGCGCCGAGGATCCCCGACGCCGTCATCCAGCGGTGGCGGAGCATGGCCGGACGCTACCGAAGGCACGGCGCCGGATGCGCCCGGCGCAGGTCCTGCAGCAGCGCAAGGTCTGACCACGCGTGCTGGGCTGCGTGCCCGCATCGGCCCTCCTGCTGGACCTGCCACCTGCCAGTAGGGTGCGAGGCGCTGTCACCGACCGCGGGGCGGCAGGAGGAGGGCGTTCATGACGCAGCTGTCGGATGGGGTGGCGCTGGCCGAGCAGGTCGGGGCCTACCGCGCGGCCACGGAGCAGTTCCTCGACGTGGTCGGTTCGCTGGCGGAGTCGGACCTCGACCGGCAGCCGCCCGGGCCCGACGGCTGGACCCCGCGCATGGTCGTGCACCACATGGCCGACTCGGAGACCAACTCCTACGTGCGGTTGCGCCGGCTCCTGGCCGAGCCGCCCGGGACCGTCATCCAGGGCTACGACGAGGCCCAGTGGGCCCGGGTCCTGCACTACGACCGCCCGGTCGAGGGCTCGGTGGCGGTCGTCCGCGCCGTCCGGGCTGCGAGTGCCGAGCTGCTCGACACCCTGGTCGAGGCCGACCTCGGCCGCCAGGGCATCCACACCGACTCCGGGCCCTACTCCCTGGCGGACTGGCTGGCCGTCTACATCGCCCACGCCCGGGACCACGCCGAGCAGATCCGCTCCGCCCTCGGCTGACCTCGACCGGGTGCCGCCCGCCGGGGCCGGCGCGGACCGCCCAGCCGGGCGCCGCGTCACAGGTGCTTGGTCGCCTCGCGGACGGACAGCCCGGACATCTGGTCGCGGTGCGCCTCGACGAACGCCCGCACCTCGGTGGGATGGGCCCGCGCCGCGTCGCGCAGGCCCCAGCCGATCGCCTTGCGCATGAAGAAGTCCGGATCGGCCAGGTTGGCCAGGCAGGCGGCGAACAGGACGTCGAGGTCGACGTGTTCTCGGCGGCCGACCTGGAACACCAGGGCGATCCGACGTGCCCACAGGTGCTCGTCCGTGGCCCACGTGGCGACCTGGGCGTCCCAGGCGCGGTGGCGCAGGCCGACGCGGCCGATCAGCGTCGCCCAGGCATCCACGGTGTCCCACCACGGCCGGTCCAGTGCCAGCTCCCGCAGGGCCGGCAGGCTCGACTCCGGCAGGCTCCGCTCGTGCCGGCGGACCAGGTCGCTCGCCACGTAGGCGAACTCGCGCTCCGGCTCCTGCACGAGGGCGGCCGCCGCGGCCAGCAGCGGCCCGGCATCGGGGCCGGGATCGAACGCCCGGATCCACGATCCCGTGGCGGCCCTGCGGTCCGGGGTGGCCACGCCGAGGTAGGGCGCGATCCCCTTCATGTAGCGCTGCATCGCCGGGGCGCGCGCGGGGTCGGCGACCGTCTCGAGCAGCCCGCGGACCTCGCGCGCCGCCTCCGCCGCCCCAGCCGGCTCGGCGGAGGGTGGCTCGGGGCTGCGCTGCACGAACTCGATCGTGGCACGCGGGGCGGGCCGTCGTCGACCGCCCGGTCGGGCGCCGATGTCAGCCGGAGGTGGCAGACTCGTCGCAGTCGATCGCGGAGGGATCCCGCCCGCGTCGCACCCATGACCCCGACCGCAGCAGGAGCTCCTCCATGACGTCCGGCCTCGACCTGCAGCACATCGACCCCGACGTGCGTGCCCAGGATGACCTCTTCGGCCACTTCAACGGCCTGTGGCTGGCCGAGGCGGAGATCCCGGCCGACCGCTCGGTCGACGGCGTGTTCCACGCCCTGCGCGACGCGGCCGAGGCCGACGTCCGGGCGATCATCGAGAAGGCGGCCGCGAACCCGGAAGCCGATCCGGTCTCGCGCAAGGTCGGCGACCTCTACACCTCGTTCATGGACGAGGCCGCCGTCGAGGCCCGCGGCCGTGAGCCGATCGCGGCCGACCTCGAGGCCGCCCGGGCCGTCCCCGACGCCGCGTCGCTGGTCCGGCTGATGGCCCGGCTGCAGCTGCGAGGGCGTGGTCGGCGGGTTCCTGGCCCCCTACGTGCACACCGATGCCGGGGATCCGAGCCGGTACGTCGTGTACCTGCACCAGCACGGCCTGGGCCTCCCGGACGAGTCGTACTACCGCGAGGAGTCGTTCGCCGAGATCCGCAGCGCCTACGTCGCGCACGTCGCTCGGATGCTGCTGCTGGGGGGCTGGGCCGCCGACGGAGGCGCTGCCACGGCTGCCGCCGAACGCGTCATGGCGGCGGAGACCGCGCTGGCCGGCGCCCACTGGGGCGCGGTGGAGAACCGCGACGCGGTGCGCACCTACAACCTGACCGCCCTGGCGGACGTGCCCGACCTGCTGGACGGCGTCAGCGCCGCCGACTGGCTGGCCGCCACCGGCGCTCCGATGGAGCACGTCGCCGAGGTGGTCGTGCGCCAGCCCAGCTACGTCGAGGCGCTGGCTGCCATCGTCGACGCACAGCCCCTGCAGGCGTGGCGGGACTGGCTGGCCTGGGGCATCGTGCGCGGCAGCGCGGCGCTGCTCGACGCCGAGGTGGTGCAGGCCAACTTCGACTTCTACGGCACGGTGCTCTCCGGGGTCCCGCAGCTGCGCGAGCGGTGGAAGCGCGGCGTCGCCCTCGTGGAGGGCTCGCTCGGGGAGGCCGTGGGCGAGCTGTACGTCGCCGAGCACTTCCCGCCCGAGGCCAAGGCCCGGATGCTGCATCTCGTGGAGAACCTCGTCGCGGCCTACCGGTCCCGGCTGGAGGTCCTCGAGTGGATGGGCGAGCAGACCCGGGAGCGTGCGCTGGCCAAGCTCGCGGCCTTCACCCCGAAGATCGGCTACCCGGACAGGTGGCGCGACTACTCCGACCTGGTCATCGCCCCTGACGACCTGATCGGCAACGTCCGCCGCGCCGCGCTGCACGAGGCGGCGTGGGAGTGGGGCAAGCTCGGCGGGCCGGTGGACCGCCTCGAGTGGTTCATGACCCCGCAGACGGTCAACGCCTACTACATGCCCACCGCGAACGAGATCGTCTTCCCGGCGGCGATCCTCCAGCCGCCGTTCTTCGACATGGCGGCCGACGACGCGGCCAACTACGGCGCGATCGGGGCGGTCATCGGCCACGAGATCGGCCACGGCTTCGACGACCAGGGCTCGAAGTACGACGGCACCGGCCAGCTGCTTGAGTGGTGGACCCCGGAGGACAGGGCACGGTTCGAGGATCTCTCCGGCCGGCTCATCGCGCAGTTCGACGGCCTGCGGCCGCGGGCGCTGACCGAGGGTGCCGTCAACGGCGCCCTCACCGTGGGGGAGAACATCGGGGACCTCGGCGGGATCGCCGTCGCCTTCGAGGCCTACCGGCTCAGCCTGGGCGGCCAGCCGGCGCCGGTGATCGACGGACTCACCGGCGAGCAGCGGTTCTTCCTCGGCTGGGCCCAGGCCTGGCGCGTGAAGGTGCGCGCCGCGGAGGCCGTGCGCCGGCTGACCGTCGACCCGCACTCCCCGGAGGAGTTCCGCTGCAACATCGTCAGCAACCTCGCGGAGTTCCACGAGGCGTTCGACGTGCAGCCCGGTGACGGGATGTGGCGCGACCCCGCCGACCGGGTCCACATCTGGTAGCCGGGCGGGCGCTGGCCTCGCCCGTCGTCCCGCGCCGGGCGCTGCCCAACGGGCGGTGGGCTGTCCGCTTCCCGCGGCGTACGGTCTGCCCATGGGCGTCCTGGCCGAGCTGCTGAGTGGGGCCCCGTGCGCCATCGACGGCGGCCTGGCCTCCGAGCTCGAGGCGCGCGGGCATGACCTGACCGGAACCCTGTGGTCGGCCCGGGTGCTCCGCGACGACCCGGCGGCGATCCAGCAGGTGCACGCCGACTACTTCCGGGTGGGCGCCCGGATCGGCATCTCGGCGTCCTACCAGGCCTCCCGCTCGGGCTTCGCCGCGCACGGGATCGATCCCGACGAGGCCGACCGGCTGCTCACCCTCTCGGTCGAGCTGGTGCGCCGGGCCCGCGACGAGGTCCGGGCCGAAGGGGTCCGGCACCCGATGCTCGTGGCCGCGTCCGTCGGGCCGTACGGCGCGACGCTGCACGACGGCTCCGAGTACCGCGGCCGCTACGGCGTCGCGCAGGAGGTGCTGGTGGAGTTCCATCGCGAGCGGCTCGCGGTGCTCGTCGCGGCCGCCCCCGACCTGCTGGCGGTGGAGACGGTCCCGGACCTCGACGAGGCCCGGGCGATCGCCGAGGCCCTGGCCGGATCCGACGTTCCCGCCTGGCTGTCGTTCTCCTGCTCCGACGGCGCCCACACGTGTGCGGGGCAGCCGATCGAGGACGCGGCCGGGTTCGTCGCCGGCTCCCCGCAGTTCGCGGCCATCGGCGTCAACTGCACGAAGCCCGAGCACATCCTCGGGCTGGTCCGGCGCATCCGGTCGAGGGCGCCGGAGCTGCCGATCGTCGTCTACCCGAATGCCGGACGCGTGTGGGACGGCGACGCCGCCGCGTGGCTCGGCGACGGAGCCGACGTGCTCCCGCGGCAGACGGTGCGCGCCTGGTTCGACGCCGGGGTGGGCCTGGCCGGTGGCTGCTGCGGGCTGGGCCCGCGGGCGGTCGCCGAGATCGCCGCCGTGGCGGGCTGACTGGGCTGCCCGCGAGCGACCGGAGCGCCCGGAGCCGGCGGAGCGGGCAGCGCGGGCGCCGCCCAGCCCGGCCGCCGCCCAGCCCGGCCGCCGCGTGTCGCTGCCCCGTGCGGAAGGCCTGCCTCGTCACACTGGGGCAATGGCTGAGCGACTGGCACCGGAGCAGGTTCCCCTGCGGATCGACTCGCGTCCCGAGCGACCGCGCGGACGGTCCGGTCGCTGGCTGCGGCGGTCCATCGCCACGCTGCTGTCGCTGGCGCTGATCGCGGCCGCCGCTGTGGTCACGCTGCACTTCCTGGCACTGCAGCGCTCCGCCCAGGAGGTCCGGGCGACCGCGCTGGTGCCGCCGGAGATGCCGGTGGACGTCCTGGTGGTCCTGGCCCGGCCCGGCCAGGAGCTCGCGATGGCGGGCACGCTGGCCGCCCTGGACGACGCCGGTGCTCAGGTTCATGTCCTCTCGCTGACCAGTGGCGAGGCCCAGCCGCCGGAGCTGGACCCGGCCGAGGGCCGAGTCGCCGGCATCCGGGCCGATGAGCTGGCGGCCTCCGGGGACCTGCTCGGCGTCGACGGGCATCACGGTCGCGGGCTACGCGGACGGCACGCTCCTGGCCGCCGACCCCGCCGAGGTGACCGGGTCGATCTCGGACGTGATCGACCAGGTCAGGCCCTCCGCCGTGCTCACGGTGAGCGACCTGACGGGTCAGGACACCGACTCGCAGGCCGTTGCGGCCTACACCCTGGCGGCCGTCCAGAAGGAGGGGTCCACGGTGGCCCGGGTCTGGACCGTCACCCGGGGCGATCGCGAGGTCGAGTGGAACGCCCTGGTCGCCGAGCCGATCGCCGTCGACAAGCCGGAGGCACAGGTGGCGGTGCGCATCGACGACCAGTCCGTGATCAAGGGCCGGGTCCTGCTGGCCCACGGGACGCAGAGCCCCGACCTGGTGGCCGCCACCTACCCGTACGCCGATCGGATCCCGGCGTGGGCCTACTTCCGGTTCTGGGACCGGGAGTACTTCGCCCTGGCCTGGGGCCAGCCGATCGAGTAGCCGGCGCGGGCTCCGGGCTCCGGGCTCCCGGCCGGGGCGGGTCCCGCGCCTGCCCGGGCGTGGGAGAATGGGGGCCCGGGCCGATCGGTTTCCGGCACCTGACGAGGAGATCGACACCCGTGGCCATCCGCCAGCGCGCCGACCTGCGCAACATCGCCATCATCGCCCACGTCGACCACGGCAAGACCACGCTGGTCGACTCCATGCTGTGGCAGTCCGGGGCGTTCAGCGCCCACCAGGCCGACGAGGGCTCGGTCCAGGAGCGGGTCATGGACTCGATGGACCTCGAGCGCGAGAAGGGCATCACGATCCTCGCGAAGAACACCGCCGTGCGCTACGCACGGTGCGGGGGCACCGGCCGGCGGGGTCACCATCAACATCATCGACACGCCCGGCCACGCCGACTTCGGCGGCGAGGTGGAGCGCGGGCTGGAGATGGTCGATGCGGTCCTGCTGCTCGTCGACGCCTCCGAGGGACCGCTGCCCCAGACCCGGTTCGTGCTTCGCAAGGCGCTGCAGAAGCGACCTGCCCGTGGTCCTGGTCATCAACAAGGTGGACCGCTCCGACGCCCGGATCGCCGAGGTCGTCGACGAGACCTACGAGCTGTTCTTCGACCTCGACGCCTCCGCCGACCAGATCGACTTCCCGATCATCTACGCGTCCGCGCGCGCCGGGCGTGCCTCCACGACCCGCCCGGAGGACGGCGGGATGCCCGACGCCGAGGACCTCACGCCCCTGTTCGAGACGATCCTGGCGACCGTCCCGCCGCCGGCCTACGACGACGAGATGCCGCTGCAGGCCCACGTGACCAACCTCGACTCCTCGCCCTACCTGGGCCGGCTGGCGCTCTGCCGGGTGCACAACGGCACCATCCGCAAGGGGCAGTCGCTCGTCCTCTGCCGTGCCGACGGCTCCCAGGAGCGGGTGCGCATCGCCGAGCTGCTGATGACCGACGCCCTCGAGCGCCAGCCGGCCGCCGAGGCCGGCCCGGGCGACATCATCGCCGTCGCGGGCATCCCCGACATCACCATCGGCGAGACGCTGGCCGACCCGGACGATCCCCGCGCCGCTGCCGGTCATCACCGTCGACGAGCCCAGCATCTCGATGACCATCGGCATCAACACCTCGCCGCTGGCGGGGCAGTCCGGCACGAAGATGACCGCTCGCCTGCTGAAGAACCGGCTGGAAGCCGAGCTGATCGGCAACGTGAGCATCCGCGTGCAGGACACCGAGCGGCCCGACACGTGGGAGGTCCAGGGCCGCGGCGAGCTGCAGCTGGCCGTGCTCGTCGAGCTGATGCGCCGCGAGGGCTTCGAGCTGACCGTCGGCAAGCCCCAGGTCGTGACCCGCACGATCGACGGCAGGCTGTGACGAGCCGATGGAGCGCCTGACCATCGACGCCCCCGAGGACTACCTCGGGCGTGCTCACCCAGCTGATGGCCCTGCGCAAGGGCCGCATGGAGCAGATGGTCAACCACGGCACCGGCTGGATCCGCCTGGAGTACCTGGTGCCCGGCGCGCGGGCTGATCGGCTTCCGCACGGAGTTCCTCACCGAGACCCGCGGCACCGGCCTGCTGCACCACGTGTTCGAGCGGTACGAGCCCTGGCACGGCGAGCTGCGCACCCGCCCGACCGGGTCGCTGGTGGCCGACCGCAGCGGGCCCGGTGACCGCGTTCGCGCTGTTCAACCTGCAGGAGCGCGGCACGATGTTCGTCGGCCCGGGCACCGAGGTCTACGAGGGCATGATCGTGGGCGAGAACTCGCGCTCCGACGACATGGACGTCAACCCCACCAAGGAGAAGAAGCTCACCAACATGCGCTCCGTCCACCGGTGACGAGCTGGTGCGGCTGATCCCGCACCGGCTGCTGTCGCTGGAGCAGGCGCTGGAGTTCTGCCGCGAGGACGAGTGCGTCGAGGTGACCCCCGCCACGGTCCGCCTGCGCAAGGTCATCCTCCCGGCGACCGAGCGGGCGAAGTCCCGCAACCGGCGCATCTGACGTCGACCCGCCCCACCGCTGCCGAGGGACCGAGGTCGCGCCCGCCGCGGCAATCCCAGGGCCCTGTACCCGCGGGCGGAGGGACCATGGGCCCGCCCGTGGCCCCGCCGCAGGACTCGGATGTCACGATCACATAACGAGAGGCACGACACGGCCTCCCGGACGGTACTCTGTGCGCGTCTGAGGGGATTCGCCACGAATTCCCTGCGCGGACCGCGATCCGCGTCCCGGGTGAGGGCCTTCCGGCTCGGGCGACGCTCGAAACGAGAGGACACCGAATGATGATCCGTGGACGCGGCCTGACGATGGGAGCCCTGGTCGCTGCATCGGCGCTGGCCCTCGCGGCCTGCAGCTCCTCCGACGACACCTCGAGCGGGGCTTCGCCCTCCGATGGAACGACCTCGGGCGCCGTGACGATCAACGGCAGCCAGCCCCAGAACCCCCTGGTGCCGGTACTGACCAACGAGACCGGCGGCGGCAACATCATCGACGGCCATCTTCACGCGCCTGGTCGACTACAACCCGAAGACCGCGGCCCCTGAGCTGGCGATGGCCGAGTCGATCGAGCCCAGCGAGGGCAACACCCTGTGGACCATCAAGATCAAGGACGGCTGGACGTTCCACGACGGGACGCCGGTGACCGCCGAGAGCTTCGTCAAGGCGTGGAACGACGGCGCCAACTGCAACACAGGCGCGCTCAACCAGTACTTCTTCGGCCCTGACGGCGTCAACATCAAGGGCTACGAGGAGGTCGCCGGCACCTACGACGCCGAGGGCAACCTGGACTGCTCCGGGCGTCGCCAAGGACGCAGGGATGTCCGGCCTGAAGGTCGTCGATGACACCACCTTCACCGCTGAGCTCGCCGGCCCGGTCTCCATCTTCGCGACGATCGTCGGGTACTCGGCCTTCGCGCCCATGCCGGAGATCTACTTCACCGACCCCGAGGCCTTCAAGGCCAAGCCGATCGGCAACGGCCCGTTCCAGTTCGTCTCGGCCAAGCCGAATGTTGACATCGTGCTGACCGCCTTCCCGGACTACAAGGGTCCCGAAGAAGGCGCAGGTCAAGGACCTCACCTTCAAGATCTACCAGACCCCGGACGCCGCGTACGTGGACCTGCTGGCCAACAACCTCGACGTCCTCGACACGATGCCGACGACCGCCCTGGCCGGTGACCGCTGGAAGTCCGAGCTCGGCGACCGCTCGGTGCTGCAGCCGGTCGGCGTCTTCCAGTCGATCACCTTCCCGCTGTACGACAAGAAGTTCGACAGCGTCGACCTGCGCAAGGCCATCTCGATGGCGATCGACCGGGCCGCGGTCATCAACGTCGCCTTCAACAACACCCGCGAGCCGGCCGACAGCTGGGTGCCGCCGGTGATCGAGGGTCACCAGGCCGGGGTCTGCGGCGAGTGCTGCGTCTTCGACCCGGCCAAGGCCAAGGACTACCTTGCCAAGGCTGGTGGCTTCGAGGGCACGCTGACGCTGGCCTACAACGCCGATGGCGGGCACAAGGAGTGGGTGGATGCGACCTGCGTGTCCATCAAGAACGCCCTCGGCATCGAGTGCCAGGGCAAGGCCTACCCGACCTTCGCCGAGCTGCGCAACGACGTCACCGAGGACAAGATGGACGGCCTGTTCCGCACGGGCTGGCATGATGGACTACCCGTCGATCCAGAACTTCCTCGCGCCGCTGTACGCGACGAACGCCGGGTCGAACGACGGTTCGTTCAGCAACGCCACGTTCGACGAGCTGCTGCGCGCCGCGGCGGGCCAGCCGGCCGAGGAGGCCATCGCCAGCTACCAGCAGGCCGAGGCCATCCTGGCCGAGGAGATGCCGGTCATCCCGCTGTGGTTCAGGGCGCTGACCGCGGGCTGGTCGCAGAACATCAACGCTCCGCAGTTCACCCCCTTCGGCCGGGTCGATCCGACGTCGATCACACTCAAGGGCTGACTCGTCAGCGAGATGCTCGATCTGTGTGGGGCGGGAGCCATTGGCTCCCGCCCCACACGGCGTCCCCGGGGGTTGTGCCACGCACGCGGGAAATTCCCTGCGCAACGGGCCTGTCTGATCGCCTGAGCCGAGGACGAATCCGACTATCCTGACCGCACATCGCAGCCATCGAAGGGAGTCCCGTGGGCGCCTACACCCTGCGTCGCGTGCTGCAGATGATCCCGGTCCTGCTCGGCACGACGTTCCTGATCTACACCCTTGTCTGGGCCCTGCCAGCCGACCCCTTCGCCGGCCGTTGCGGCGAGCGGCCCTGCCCCCAGGCCTACGTGGACCTGATGACCGAGAAGTTCAACCTCAACGATCCCCTTCCCGTGGCCTACCTCAAGTGGCTGGTCGGGCTGTTCACCGGCAACCTCGGGGAGACCTACACGGGGCTGCAGGTCTCGCAGGAGGTTCTGGCCGCCTTCCCCACGACGCTCAAGCTGGCGACCGTCGCGATCCTGTTCGAGATCGTCATCGGCGTCGGGGCGGGCATCATGGCGGGCCTGAACAAGGGCAAGTTCATCGACAGCCTGGTCCTGATCAGCACCCTGGCCCTCATCTCGATCCCGGTGTTCGTCCTGGGCACCACGCTGCAGTACCTGTTCGGGATCAAGTTCCCGATCTTCCCCGCGACGGTGCCCCCCGGGGCTCCGTGGTCGTCGCTGATCCTGCCCGGCTTCGTGCTCGGAGCCCTGTCCATGGCCTACGTGGCCCGGCTGGTGCGCAGCTCCCTGCTCGAGAACCTGCGCGCCGACTACGTCCGCACCGCAACGGCCAAGGGCCTGGCCCGCCGCCGGGTCATCGGCCTGCACGTGATGCGCAACTCGCTGATCCCCGTCGTCACGTTCATCGGTGCCGACTTCGGGTCCCTGATGGCCGGTGCGGTCATCACCGAGGGGATCTTCAACATCGCCGGCGTGGGCAACCTCGTGTACAAGGGGATCCAGAACCAGGAGGGTGCCCTGGTCACGGCGGTCGTGACGTTGTTCGTGCTGGTCTTCCTCGTGGTGAACCTGATCGTCGACCTGCTGTACGGCCTCCTCGACCCAAGGATCCGCTATGAGTAACCCGATCGCTGCCTCACAGGGCGCCAGCGGCCCGCTGCCGGTTGGTCGCGAGCCGGAGCCGGGCAAGCAGGAGAAGGCGCGCTCCCTGGGTCGGGATGCCTGGTCGGAGCTGATCCGTCGGCCGCTGTTCATCATCTCCGCGATCCTGATCATCATCTTCCTGCTGATGGCGGTGTTCCCCCAGCTGTTCACCGACGCCGACCCGAGGGCGTGCGACCTGGGCCGCTCCAGGGTCCCTCCGAGCTCCGAGGCCTGGTTCGGCTACGACAGCCTCGGCTGCGACGTCTACGCCAACACCATCTACGGTGCGCGCTCCTCGATGGTGGTCGGCCTGGCCACGACCATCATGGTCGCGCTCTTGGGCGGGTTCCTCGGGACGATGGCGGGCTTCTACGGGGGCAAGGTCGACTCGATCCTCTCCCGGTTCGCCGACATCTTCTTCGGCATCCCGTTCCTGCTCGGCGCACTGCTGGTGCTCACCACGTTCCCCAGCGGGCCTACGACGCCGGCGTGGCAGACCATCGCCAAGGTGGTCGGCGTGCTCACGGTCCTCGGGTGGCCCACCTTCCTGCGCCTCATGCGCTCCAGCGTGATCCAGGTGCGCAACGCGGACTTCGTCGAGGCGGCCAGATCCCTGGGGGCGCCCGGCGGTCGGCTGATCCGCCGGCACATCGTGCCCAACTCGGTCTCGCCGGTCATCGCGGTCGCGACCATCTCGCTGGGCGGGTTCATCGTGGCCGAGGCCGCGTTGTCGTTCCTGGGAATCGGGCTGCAGCCGCCGGTCATCTCGTGGGGCGCGCAGATCTCCTCTGCGGTGCCGTGGATCCGGGTCGCGCCCTACATGCTGTTCTTCCCGGCGGCCTTCCTGTCCGTGTGCGTGCTGTCGTTCATGATGCTGGGCGACGCCGTCAAGGACGCACTCGATCCCAAGCTGCGGTGAAGGAGACCCTGTGACAACACCCGGTGTCATCGGCGAGTCGCCGCTGCTGCAGGTCCGCGACCTCCAGGTGGAGTTCCGGACGCGCGAGGGCGTCGCCAAGGCCGTGAACGGCGCCAACTACACGGTGAGCTCCGGCGAGACCCTCGCGGTGCTCGGCGAGTCCGGCTCAGGCAAGAGCGTGACCGCGCAGGCCATCATGGGGATCCTCGACTCCCCGCCGGGGTTCGTCACCGGGGGCGAGGTCCTCTTCAGGGGCGAGGACCTGCTCAAGATGAGCGACGAGGAGCGGCGCGAGCTGCGCGGCGAGTCCATCGCCATGGTCTTCCAGGACGCCCTGTCCAGCTTGAACCCAGTGTTCCCCGTGGGCTGGCAGATCGCCGAGCTGTTCCGGATCCATCGGGGGATGAGCCGCAAGGACGCGATGGCCCAGGCGCTGGAGGCGCTGGAGAGGGTGAACATCCCGGCGGCCAAGGAGCGGATCGGCGACTTCCCGCACCAGTTCTCCGGCGGGATGCGCCAGCGCGTGATGATCGCCATGGCCATCGCGCTTCACCCCGAGATGCTGATCGCCGACGAGCCCACCACCGCCCTGGACGTCACCGTGCAGGCCCAGATCCTCGAGCTGATGGCCGACCTCCAGCGCGAGGAGAACATGGGCCTGATCCTGATCACCCACGACCTCGGCGTCGTCGCCGAGGTCGCCGACAAGGTCGCCGTCATGTACGCGGGCCGGATCGTGGAGCAGGCCTCGATCGAGGAGATGTTCGCCAGCCCCGCCCACCCGTACACGGTCGGGCTGATGGACTCCATCCCCTCGCTGGAGACCAGGGCCGGCCAGCTCAAGGCGATCAAGGGCCTGCCCCCCAGCCTCGTCGCCCTGCCCCCGGGTTGCTCCTTCGCGCCACGCTGCCCGCTGGCCTTCGACCGGTGCGTGCAGGAGGTGCCGGCTGAGGTGGAGGTCGGCCCGGGGCGCACGAGTCGTTGCCACATCGCCGAGGAGGTTCGTGATGGCAGGCGGTGAGACGGTCCTGGAGGTCGATGGCCTCGTCCGCCACTTCCCCCTGACCAAGGGGGTCGTGTTCAAGAAGCGGATCGGTGAGGTCAAGGCCGTTGACGGCGTGTCGCTGGAGCTCGCCGCGGGGGAGACCCTGGGCGTCGTCGGTGAGTCCGGGTGCGGGAAGTCGACCCTCGGCAAGCTGCTCGTGCGCCTGGACACCCCGACGGCGGGCACCGCGCGCTACCGCGGGCGGGACATCTACGAGGCCAAGGGCGACGAGCTGGTGGCCTTCCGCCGCGCCGTCCAGATGGTGTTCCAGGATCCCTACACGTCCCTGGACCCGCGGATGACCGTCGGTGACATCGTCGGCGAGGCCTTCGACATCCACCCGGAGGCCGTGCCCCCGGGTGGCCGGAAGCAGGCCGTGCAGGACCTGCTGGACGTGGTCGGGCTGAACCCCGAGCACATCAACCGCTACCCGCACCAGTTCTCCGGCGGACAGCGCCAGCGCATCGGGATCGCCCGCGGCCTGGCGCTGCGGCCCGATGTCATCGTCTGCGACGAGCCGGTCTCGGCCCTCGACGTGTCGGTGCAGGCGCAGGTCGTGAACCTGCTCGGCGACCTGCAGCGGGAGTTCGGGCTGGCCTACCTGTTCATCGCCCATGACCTGTCCGTGGTCAAGCACATCTCCGACCGCGTGGCCGTGATGTACCTGGGCAAGATCGTCGAGATCGGGACCGACGACGACATCTACGAGGACCCGCTGCACCCCTACACCCAGGCGTTGCTCAGCGCGGTTCCGGTACCCGACCCCACGGTGCGGGCCAACCGGCAGCAGATCGTGCTGACCGGGGACCCGCCGAGCCCGGCCAACCCGCCGTCCGGGTGCCGGTTCCGAACGCGGTGCTGGAAGGCGCAGGACCTCTGCGCCGCCGAGGAGCCGCCGCTGGTGGTCCCACCAGGGGCCACGCACGCCGTCGCCTGCCATTTCCCCGAGTCGCTGGAGGCCTCCATGGGTCAGGCCAGCGTCCGGGCCGGGTCCAGCGCCTCGAGGCGCCTGCGCATGGACCCCACGCCGGGCAGCGAGGCCTGACACGCGGCGCCCGGCGCCCGGGTTGGCCGGCATGGCAGCCGGCATGGGGCAGGATGGGGTCCACCCGAGCCCGGTTCCCGTCCTTCGGGCCGGATTCCCTGGAGGTAGTCCCCAGTGAGCCCTGATGCTTCCGCGGCGCAGCCTGTCCTTCGGGCCCAGGGGATCCGGGTCGTCGTCGAGGCGGGGCGATCGGGAGCCCGCCGGCGGCGACGGGCCGCCCGTGGCCTCGAGGGCTTCACCGTGGACGTCGCCGCCGGTGAGGTCGTGCACCTGGTGGGCGACCCCCTGTCGGGGGTGGCCGAGGCGTTCGAGGTGCTGTCCGGCCGGCGCGTTCCCGAGGCCGGCCGCCTGCAGGTGGCGGGCCAGGACGTGGCCGGGTCGGGGCGGCGAGCCCGGGAGGTGTGGTCCCGGGTCGCGGTGCTGGGTGATCCGCAGGCCACATCGGCGGGCCGCCGGACGGTCGTCGAGGTGCTGGCCGACGACGTGCGCCGGCGCGAGCCCGACCCCGTGCGGTCGGTACAGCCAGGGCATCGTGAGCGAGCCGTGGAGGCCCTCGACGACCTGGGAGTTCCCGCCGAGGTGCGCACGCGGCGCGAACGCGACGTGGTCGGGCCGGAGCGTGCCCGGGTGCGATTGGCCCGCCTCCTGCTGCAGCAGCCCGCCGTGGTCGTGCTGCCCCCCACGCAGCCGCCCGAGCAGGAGGACCCCGCGAGCGACCTGCCCGGCCCGGAACTTGTCGAATCGGTCCTTGCCCGGCTGCGCGCGGACTCGGGATCGGCCATCGTCCGGTGCAGCGGGCAGCTGCCCACGGCCCTGGGAGACCACGAACGGGTCGTCGTGCTGTGCGGGGGCCGCATCGTGGAGGTCCTGGCGTCCGAGGGTCTCGCGCACCCGCTCCACCCGTGGACCCGAGCACTCGCCGCCGGGGGCGAGCCGCTGCCGGCCCGGCCGGACCTGGCCGACCCCGGCTGCCCGTTCCGCCCCAGCTGCGACCGGGCGCAGGGCCGGTGCGCGACCGAGATGCCCGAGCTGACCCGGCCGCTGGGTGCCACGCACCCGGTGGCGTGCTGGTTCCCGCAGCCCCCGCCCCGGCAGGCAGCGGCAGGGGGTCCCGCGGCCGGGGCGGTGCTGCCGCCACCGGCGACCGGGCAGGGCGACGAGCCCACCGCCCAGGAGTTCGCCGAGGGCTGACGCCCGGGGCAGGCCGGCCGGTGGGTCCGATGGCGCGGGTGCCCGGCGGGATCGCGCTGTAGCCTGACCGCCCATGAGCGACTCTGCCCACCGGCTGATGCTGGTCCACGCCCACCCCGACGACGAGACGATCGGATCGGGCGCCACGATGGCCCGCTACGCCGCCGCGCCCGACACGCACGTCACGCTGCTGACCTGCACCCTCGGCGAGGAGGGCGAGATCCTCCTGCCCGAGGTCGCCCATCTGGCCGCCGACCAGGAGGACCGGCTCGGCGAGCACCGGATGACCGAGCTCGCCGACGCGATGGCGGCCCTGGGCGTGACCGACTGGCGGCTGCTCGGCGGGCCGGGGGCCTACCGCGACTCGGGGATGATGGGCACGCCCGCCAACGAGCGACCGGACTGCTTCTGGCGGGCCGACCTGCTCGCGGCCGCGACCCACGTCGTCGCGGTCATCCGCGAGGTGCGCCCGCAGGTCCTGGTGACCTACGACGACTTCGGCGGCTACGGGCACCCGGACCACATCAACGCCCATCGCGTCGCGATGTACGGGCTCACCCTCGCCGAGGCCCCGTCGTTCCGTCCGGACCTCGGCCCGGCCCACTCCATCGACAAGGTCTACTGGACGGCCTTCCCCAGGTCGATCATGCGCGCCGGGATCGAGGCGCTGCGCGAGGCCGGGGAGACGACGGGGTTCGCCGCGATGGATCCCGACGACCTGCCCTTCGCCGTGGACGACGCCCTGGTCACGACGACCGTCGACGGGTCGGCGTTCTACGAGGCCAAGCTCGCCGCGATGCGTGCGCATGCCACCCAGATCTCGGTGGACAGCGGGTTCTTCGCGCTGAGCAACAACCTCGGGGCGCCGGCGATGGGTCTCGAGTACTTCCGGCTGGTCCGGGGCACCCCGGCCGGCCCGTTCGACGGCCAGGGCCACGAGACGGACCTCTTCGCGGGGGTGCCGGCGTCCCCGGGCCGGCCGTGAGCTGCCGCCCGGTCGCGGACAGCGGGCGGGCCCCGGGCGCGGGCGGCCGTCGCGCGACGCCTGGATGAACGTTGGGCGAACTCGGCGTGCGGTGACCGGATCCCGGCAGGGCTGCGGCATTGCGCGGTGTAGGTTCTGCTGGTCCACGGCCCCTCCACCGCGAAGGACGGTCATGAATCATCCGACACCTGAGGACCTGCTGCGAGTGCCCCTGTTCGCGGACCTGCCCTCGGACGTCCGCGAGCTCCTCGCGCCGCGTTTCGACATCGAGCAGTTCGACGTCGGTCGCAGGGTGGTCATGGCTGGCAGCTCGGGCTATGCGTTCTACGTCATCGACCAGGGCCGGGCCTCCGTCAGCCATGACGGTCACGAGCTGCGGACCCTGGGTGCTGGGGACTTCTTCGGCGAGATCGCCATCCTCGGTGGAGGGCGGCGCACAGCCACCGTGACGGTCACCGAGCCGGTCACGGCGTGGAAGATGTTCGGGACCGCCTTCCGGGACCTTGAGAAGATCCGGCCCGACGTCAGCGCCGCGCTGCAGGAGGCCATGCGCCAGCGGCTCGCCGCGGGGTAGGCCCCCGAGCGGGCCCCGGGCCCGGGCCGGGGCCCGGCGGCCGGGCCGGGGCGGCCCCTACTCGACGACCTCGCCCTCGACCGGCTCCTCGGTGGAGCCGATGGCCGCAGCCGTGCCCCCGGACTTCAGCGCGGCGAGCCGCGCCTCGATCTCGAGCATGTCGGCGTCGGCCTCCAGGGACTCGAACTGCGCGTCGAGCGTCGAGGCGGCCAGCTCGGCGTTGCCCAGGGCCCGGGCCTCCTCACGGCGGACCTTCTCCTCGAAGCGCGCCAGGTCGCTGGTGGGGTCGTTGACGTTGATCTCGGCGACGGCGTCCTGCACCCGGTTCTGGGCCTCGGCCATCGTGGCACGGGCCACGAGCTCGTCGCGCTTGCCCTTGAGCTCGTCGAGCTTTGTGTTCATGCCCTCGAGGCCGACCTTGAGCTTCTCCACGGTCTGGCGCTGCGCCTCGACCGCGGGGCCCAGCGACGCGGCCTGGTTCTCCTCGCCCAGCTGGCGCTGCAGGGCCGACCTGGCCAGGGCGTCGAACGTGTCCGCCTCGGCCGCCTGCCCGGACGCACGCAGCTGGTCGGCCTTCTGGGACGCGACGAGGGCCTTGCGGCCCCACTGGTCGGCCGTCTCCTGAGCCTCCTTGAGGTCGGCCTCGGCGAGCCGGAGCTGGCCGATCGTCGCGGCCACGGCCTCCCGCGCCTCGGCGATGCTGTTCGTGTAGTCGCGGACCAGCTGGTCGAGCATCTTCTGCGGATCCTCGGCCTTGTCCAGCAGGGCGTTGATGTTGGCCCTCGCCATCGTGCTGATCCGGCCGAAGATCGATTCCTGCGCCATCGCTGCTGCCTCTCGTCTGTCGTGGGTGTGTCGATCGTGCTCCTGTCGGCGTCCCGGTGGCGCGCCGGGCGCCTAGAAGCGGCCGCCCCCTGCGCGCCGCCCGCGGGTGGATCCACCGCCGAAGCTTCCCGGCCGCGGGCGGCTGCCACCGGATGGCCGGCTCCCGCCGGACGGGTGTCCGCCCCATCCAGCGCCCGAGCCCCCGCGGGTCATCGAGTCCAGCAGGATCCCGCCCAGGATCATGGTGCCGAGCGTGCCCTGCCCGCCGCCGCGCTGCTGCATGCTGCGGTAGTTGGCCTCGTCCTGCTGGGCGAGGGCGTACGCCTGGTCGGCGAGGTGGTCGGCTGCCTGGATGTGCTCGAGGGCGGCCACCGGATCGTGCTCGGCGAGCCCGTCGGCGAGCCCCTGCGCCAGCCGCCGCTGCGCCCCGGCCAGCCGGGTCCGGGCCTCGGCGCCGATCGCCGCCCGCCGGGTGGTGATGTAGGTGTCGGCCGCGCGGATCGCGGCCTGCGCAGCCTCGGTCGACGTGGTGAGCAGCGCTGCTGCCCTGGCCCGCGACGCGGCAACCTCGCGCGCGGGGGCCAGCGCCCGCTCCAGGGCGTTGTCCGAGTCCTCGAGCGCACGTCGGGTGGCGATCGGGTCGTAGTTGCCCGAGGCCACGGCCCGGCGCGCCCACGCCAGCGTCTCCGACGCGTAGTGGTGCACGGCCTCCAGCCCGGCATCGGGGCCCAGCGCCGCCGCCTCGGCGAGGTCCTTCTCAGTCTCGGCCACGAGCGCGGCGATGCCCCGTTGGGCGAGGTCGAGGATCTCCGGAGCCCTGTCGACGCCGTCCAGCAGCGTCGTGGCCTGACCGATCGCCTCCTCGGCGGCGCGCACGCGGGCGACGGTGCCGTTGCGGTCCCCGGCGCTCAGCAGCTCGGCACCCACCGAGACCGACTCCCGGGCGAAGGTGATCCGCTCGACCGCCTGCTGGAGGTTCTCCCGGAGCGTGGCCACGGCGGCGGGCGGGAACCGCGACGTGAGCTCCGCCACGGTCGTGCGCGACCCGGGCAGCCGGGCTTCGAGTGCTCCGACGCGCTCGGCCACGCCGGGCAGCACGGTGTCGATGGTCCGCTCGAGGTCGCGCAGCACGTCGAAGGCCTCGACCTGCGAATCGAGGCGGTCGTCGGCCGTCGTGCAGAGGGCCAGGATCTGCTCGAGCAGCGCCCGCTCGGATGCCGCCGCTGCCTCCCCGCCGGCCTCGACCGCCTGCCCGTCGGCCGGCCCGTCGGCCGGCCCGGCCGGTGTGCCGCGGCCCGCCGCTGCCTGCTGGGCGAGCCGCTGCAGCTCGAACGCCCGGAGCACCTCGGCGCGCGACTCGGCCAGGGCGGTGGTGAACGGCGCGGCCGCCTCCTCGCCGAACTGCGCGATCGCGAACCCGAGCTCCTGCTCCGAGGTCTTCACCGAGTCGTCGGCCTCGATCAGGGCCGCGGCGACGCGCTGGCGCAGCTCCTCGACCGTCACCTGCTGCGGCGCTGCCCGGGCCGCACCATCGGGGGAGCCGGGGCCGCGTGGGCCGGCCATCCGCCGACGCACCAGGGCGAGGGCCAGGACCCCTCCGCCGATGACCACCGCGGCACCGATCAGCCAGGGCCAGGCGCCGGCGCCGCCCCGGCCGTCGCCGAGTGCACCAGCCAGGGCCAGGACGGCTCCGGGCCAGTCCCCGTCGACCAGCTCGGGCTCGACGTCGCCGGCCATGATCCCGGCCAGCTCCTCCTCGCTGACGGGGAAGGCCGCGTCGACGCTGTGGCCGTATGCGCGGTCCTCCACCGCGACGGCGAACAGGATGTCGTTGCCGCCGAGCCCGGAGCGCTCGGCAGTGCGTTGGGCCCATTCGGTGCCACTGAGCCCGTCGAAGGTGGCGACGTAGGCCACCCAGAGCTGGAGGTCCTCCTGGGCCTGCAGGTTCGCCAGCGCGTCGGCGACCGCGGCCTCGGAGCCGGCCAATGCGCCCACCGTGTCGGTGACCTGCCCGTCGAGCCGGGCGGGGGGCTCGGCGGTCGCCGGCCCGACGGCCAGCCCGACGGCGGGGGTCAGTGCGAGGAGCCCGGCCGCGAGGGCCCGGGTCAGGCCAGCGATCAGGCCACCTGGCCACGCCCGCCCGGGACGGCTCGGCGTCGGCCCCGGCAAACGAGGCGCGTGCCCCATCGCAGCCCCCTCCCGGAGCGCTCGGTCGGCGGCCCCGCCGGGGGGCCGGCCCCCGAGCTGGTCAGACGTCCTGTACCGCCATGGCTGCCCCCGCGATGCCCGCCTGGTTCTCCAGCTGGGCGGGGACCAGCGGGCAGCGCAGCCCGTCGATCAGCGGCAGGAACTTCGCGGACTTCCGGCTGATCCCGCCGCCGACCACCATCATGTCCGGCGAGAACAGGAAGTCCAGGTGCGAGTAGAAGCGCTGCAGGCGCGGCGCCCACTGCTTGTACGACAGCCCCTCACGCTCCTTGGCGGCAGACGAGGCGCGCAGCTCAGCATCCTCGCCGTCGATCTCCAGGTGCCCGAGCTCGGTGTTGGGAACCAGCACCCCGTCGAGGAACAGTGCGCTGCCGATGCCCGTGCCCAGCGTGGTCACGATCACCACGCCGGCCTGGTCCCTGGCGACTCCGAAGTCCACCTCGGCCAGTCCCGCCGCGTCGGCGTCGTTCAGGACGGCCACGGGCCGGCCGGACCTCTCGGCCAGCAGCGACTGGAAGTCCAGGCCCACCCACTGGGGCCCGAGGTTGGCAGCCGAGTGCAGCACCCCGCGCTTGACGATGCCCGGGAAGGTGCAGCCGAACGGCCCGTCCCACTCGGCCTGCGCGACGACGTCGAGCACCGTCTGCACGACCTCGTCGACGTCGTAGGACCGTGGGGTGGGGATCTTGACGCGGTCGCTGGCGAGCTCCCCGGTGGCCAGGTCCACGCGGGCTCCCTTGATCCCGCTTCCGCCGATGTCCACGCCGAACCCGATGCTGGTCATGGCCTGATCGTATGGCGATGCCGCCGCGTGACGCAGGCCGTGGGCTCCGCGCCCGCCGCGCACCGCTCGGCCGGTCGTTCACGGTGTGTCGCCGGGCGGCTCGCCCGTTCGGGTGAACGTGGCTGCATGCGGGCAACCGGCAGTGCCGATGTCCGGCACCATGGGCACCAGGAGGTGCTCTCATGTCGATGCTCGACGAGGCAGGGTCCGGACGACTGGTGACGGCGACCAGCGATGTGGGGCAGGCCCGTGAGCGGGCCCGCACGCATCGCCTGGCCAGGGTCGCGATCCTGCTGGCGATGCCGCTGATGTGGCTGTGGTGGCGGATCATCAACGGCAACCCGTTCGACCCGTTCAACATGTCACTGCCGCAGATCGACCCGTTCCTGCTGATCGTCGGGATCTTCTTCGCGGTCATGATCTTCACGATGCTGGGCATGACCCTGTTCGCGGGACGCTCGCCGCACGTCAGCTACCGGCCCGAGCAGATCGACGTGTCACTGGCCGACGTCAAGGGGATCGATCTTGTCAAGGCCGATGTCGTGCGCTCGCTCAACCTCTTCCTGGCGAACCGTGCGTTCCGCTCCGAGATGGGCGGCACGCCGCGCCGCGGCCTGCTGTTCGAGGGACCGCCCGGCACCGGCAAGACCCACCTCGCCAAGGCGATGGCCGCAGAGGCGGGTGTGCCGTTCCTGTTCGTCTCCGCCACGAGCTTCCAGTCGATGTACTACGGCGCCACCGCCCGCAAGATCCGCTCGTACTTCAAGGCGCTGCGCAAGGCGGCCCGGCAGGAGGGCGGCGCGATCGGCTTCATCGAGGAGATCGACGCGATCGCCATGGCTCGCTCGGGCGTCGGGTCCTCGGCGACCCCGCTTGCCTCCGCGAACCTCACCGGCCCGCTGTGCTGCGGCGGGCTGTCCGGCCTGCCCGCCACGTCGGTCTCGGCGGCGGCCGCTGGCCCGGGCGGCACCGTCGTCAACCAGATGATCTCGGAGGGTACCGGCGGTGTGGTCAACGAGCTCCTGGTGCAGATGCAGTCCTTCGACTCGCCCGACGGCTGGCAGAAGGTGCAGGCCTGGTTCGTCGACAAGCTGAACCTGATGCTGCCCGTGCACCGGCAGCTGCGCCGCCCGGTCCCGCCGGCCGCGACCATCCTGCTCATCGCCGCGACGAACCGCGCGGACAACCTCGATCCGGCCCTGCTGCGCCCCGGGCGCTTCGACCGCCGGCTCTCCTTCGACCCGCCCACGCGCGCCGGCCGGCTCGAGCTGATCGACCACTTCCTGGGTCGCAAGACGCACACCGCCGAGCTCGATGACCCGGACGTGCGCGCCGGCATCGCCGCGGTGACCCAGGGCTACACGCCGGTGATGATCGAGCACCTCTTCGACGAGGCGCTGGTCAACGCCCTCCGGCGCGGCGACCACGCGATGAGCCGCGCGGACGTCGAGTCCGCCCGGCTGACCGAGGAGGTCGGCATGGGCCAGCCCGTGGCGTACACACCGTACGAGTCCCGGCTGATCGCCACCCACGAGTCCGGCCACGCGACGATGGCCCACCTCGTGGCCCCGCACCGGCGCCTGGAGGTGCTGAGCATCATCAAGCGCCGGGAGGCCCTGGGCATGCTCGCGCACGGCGACAGCGAGGACGTCTTCACGCGCTCCCGCAGCGAGATGCTCGCGCTGATCCAGATCGCCATGGGCGGCCAGGTCGCCGAGGAGCTGTTCTTCGGCGACGTCTCCACCGGTCCCGGCGGGGACCTCTCCTACGCCACGACGGTGGCCGCGCAGATGGTCGGCGCGGTGGGCATGGGCGGATCGCTGGTGAGCCTGGCGGCCGTGCAGCAGGGGGCGCTGGCGGACTCGAACCTGGTCGGGCGGGTGCTGGCCGACCCGGCCGGCCGAGCTGCGGTGGAGTCGATCCTGTCCGACCAGAAGCAGGTCGCCCGGGAGCTGCTGAACGCCAACCGGCACATCGTCGAGGCGCTGCGCGATGCGCTGCTCGCGCGCCACGAGCTGGTCGGCCGCGAGATCCGCGAGGTCATCAACTCGGCAGCCCCGCAGGTGGACCTGCGCGTGCCGGCGCGCCCGTCGCTCTGACCTGCGGTCCCCGGGTCGGCTGGTGCCCGCGCCCGGGGGAGGCGCCGGGCTCAGGCGCCGGGCAGTGAGCGTGCGGCCGGCCCGACGTAGACCTGGCGGGGCCGGCCGATGCGGGTCGCCGGGTCCTCGATCATCTCGCGCCACTGGGCGATCCAGCCCGGCAGCCGGCCGAGCGCGAACAGCACCGTGAACATGCGCGTCGGGAACCCGAGCGCCTTGTAGATCAGGCCGGTGTAGAAGTCGACGTTCGGGTAGAGCTTGCGCGAGGCGAAGTAGTCGTCAGCCAGGGCGATCTGCTCGAGCTCGATGGCGATGTCGAGCAGCGGGTCCGAGACGCCGAGCCGCTCGAAGATCTCGTACGCGGCGGCCTTCACGATGGTGCCGCGGGGGTCGTGGTTCTTGTACACGCGGTGGCCGAAGCCCATGAGGCGGTGGCCGGGCTCGCGATCCTTGACCTTGTTCACGAACTCGTGGGCGTCCATGCCCTCGGTGTGGATGCGCGTCAGCATCTCGAGGACCGCCTGGTTCGCGCCACCGTGCAGCGGGCCGAACAGGGCGTTGATCCCCGCGGACACGGACGCGAACAGGTTGGCGTGCGAGGAGCCCACCAGCCGCACGGTCGACGTCGAGCAGTTCTGCTCGTGGTCGGCGTGCAGGACGAACAGCATGTCCAGGGTCTTGACGATCATCGGGTCGACCTCGTACGTCGCCGTCGGCACCCCGAAGGTCATCCGCAGGAAGTTCTCCGTCAGCCCGCGCGAGTTGTCGGGGTAGAGGAACGGCTGGCCGACCGACTTCTTGTGCGCGTACGCGGCGATCGTCGGCAGCTTGGCCAGCAGTCGGATCGTCGAGATGTGCACCTGCTCGTCGTCGAACGGGTCCAGCGAGTCCTGGTAGAACGTCGACAGCGCCGACACCGCCGAGGACAGCACCGGCATGGGGTGGGCGTCGCGGGGGAATCCGTCGAAGAATCGGCGCAGGTCCTCATGCAGCATCGTGTGCCGCATGAGGTTGTCCTCGAAGGCAGTCAGCTCCGGGGCCGTGGGCAGCTCGCCGTAGATCAGCAGGTGGCTGACCTCGGTGAACGAGGCGTTGGCCGCCAGCTGCTCGATCGGGTACCCGCGGTAGCGCAGGATCCCGGCGTCGCCGTCGATGTAGGTGATCTCCGAGCGGCACGACGCGGTGTTGACGAATCCGGGGTCGTAGGCGACGTGGCTGGTGTCCTTGAGCAGCATGCCGACGTCCCAGCCGGACTCGCCGTCGGTCGCCTGCAGTTCCGCCAGCTCCAGCTCGCCGGAATCGTGGATGAGCCGTGCATTGCCCATGACGTCCCTCTCGCTCCCGCCCGCCGGGTCGGCGGCACCTTCGCGTCACAATACCCAGCGGGGTGTCGGGTGGCGCACGAGGTGGGTCGCCTCACACGTGAACCGGGGGGTCCCTGCACGCGCGCGGGGCGCACGGTGTTCGATTGAGCCATGCGCCTCGATCATGTCTCGTACGCGGCTCCGGTGGAGCACCTTGCTGACACGGTCCAGCGCATCGGCTCTGCCCTGGGCGCGTCGTTCACCGACGGCGGCCTGCACCCGCGGTTCGGCACGCGCAACTTCGTCCTGCCGCTGTCGGGGGGGACCTACATCGAGGTCGTGTCCGCCCTGGACCACCCCGCCGCCTACAGCGCGCCGTTCGGCCAGGCCGTGCGCAAGCGCTCCGAGGAGGGCGGCGGATGGATGGGCTGGGTCGTCTCGGTGAACAACATGGATGCGGTCGAGGGACGGCTGGGCCGCCCGGCCGTCGAGGGCCACCGCATCCGCCCCGATGGGTTCGACCTGCGCTGGCGCCAGATCGGCGTCCTCGACACCATGGTGGACGCGCAGCTGCCGTTCTTCGTCACGTGGGAGTCCGATTCCAAGCAGCACCCCTCGGCTGGCGGCGGGGACGCCCGGATCGTCGCGCTCGAGATCGCCGGCTCCCCGCAGCGGGTCGCCCAGTGGCTCGGCGAGCCCACGAACCATCCGTTGGACGACGTCGAGGTCCTCTGGCTCAACGAGCACGACCCATCAGGGCCCGGGCTGGTGGCCGTGACGTTGCAGACCCCGAAGGGCACTGTCCGCATCGACTGACGGGCGCGTCGGGAGCAGGCCTCGGCGGCGGGGTCAGCACGACTGACGCGCCAGGCGCCGCGGTCCCGGGCGCCGGCCCCGGTCACCGGCCCCGGCGGCGATGCGCCGGCCCCGTCTACCGGCCCCGCGCCCCGGCCCCGTCTCCGGCCCCGCGCCCCGGCTCCGCGCCCCGGCTCCGCGCCCCGGCTCCGCGCCCCGGCTCCGCGCCCCGGCGTTCCCGGCCCCGCGGCCCCGCGGCACCGGCCCCGCGGTCCCCGGCACCGGCCACGCCGGCCCCGGCGGCGATGCGCCCTTCTCCCAGGCTTGGGTTCGGCAGGAGCCGCCCGGTGGCACCGCCTCGGGCGGTGGCCCGTCCAGCCGGGGGTCGTCCACAGATTCTTCCGGACCGGTTCTCTTGCGCCGCTCCGGGCGTCAGGGTGCACCTGTGCCGCGGACGATCCGGTGGGAGCCCCCCAGGACGCCCTTCATGCTCGAGCACGTCGCGCCCCTGGGGGTGACCCGAAGCGCCCTGCGCACGGCCCTCGGGTCCGGACGGATCGTGCAGCTGGTTCGCGGCGTCTACCTCTCCTCGGATGCCGTGCCGGCGGACGCGGCCGCCCGGCATGTGCAGTTGGCGATCGCGCACCAGCTGCGCCGCCCCGGCCTCATCGCCAGCCATCACAGCGCTTGCCTGGCCTGGGGTCTGGACCTCGCCGACCCGGGTGCCGCGGCGGCGAGCCCGGTCTCGTTCATCGTTCCCGCCAGGGCCGACGTCCGGTCGCTGCGCGAGCCGGGCTTCACCATCGCGGTGCGTGACCTGCCCGCGGAGCACCGGGTCGCCCATCCCAGTGGGCTGCTGACGACGTCCGTGGCCCGCGCGGCCGTGGACATCGCCTCGACCGCCCCGGTGCCCGAGGCGCTCGTGGTGCTCGACTCGGCCGCGCGACGCACGCTCATCGAGGCGGTCGGGCAGCGCGGTGTCCGTGCTCACCACACTCGGCCCGCCGCACTCCGGGAGGCCTGCCGGCCGCTGGCCGCGGCGGTGCCGGTGGCCGCCACCCAGCGGTCGCGGAGCCACCTCGACTGTGTCGTCGCGCTGGCCGACCCGCGCAGGGAGTCGCCGCTGGAGTCGCTCAGCTTCGGGAGCATGGTGCTGCACGGCCTGCCCTTGCCGCAGATGCAGGTACGGATCGCCACGCATCTCGGTGACGTGTATCCCGACTTCCTCTGGGAGGACGCCCGGGTCATCGGCGAGGCGGACGGCATGCTGAAGTACAAGAGCCCCGAGGACCTGCATCGGGAGAAGCTGCGCCAGGAGGCCCTCGAGTCCCTCGGCTTCCGGGTCATTCGCTGGACGTACCGGGAGTTGCTGCGCAACCCGGGGGCCGTGATGGCGCGGATCGAGGCAGCGCTTGCGGCGAGGACGCACTGACGTCGCAGCAGTTCCGGTCGATAGGTGCCGCACCGCACCGCCGCCGGGTCTGCTTCGCGCTAGTTGTGGTCGAACCTGGGCCGGTCCGGTGCCATCTTTCGACCACAACTGGTGCGTAGCGCGCGGGGCCGGTCCGGGATCCGGTGGCTATCAGCCACAAGTGGTGCGAAGTCCTGACGGTTCGGTTCTGGGGCGCGGTCCGACGGCGCGGTCCTGGGGGCGCGGTCCTGGCGGGCGCGGTCCGACGGCGCGGTCCTGGGGCGCGGTCCTGGGGGCGCGGTCCTGACGGCGCTGCCGGACGGGCTCAGCCGGCGAGGCGCGCCGCGGCAGCGTCGACCCGCTCGTCGGTGGCGGTGAGCGCCACCCGCACGTGCCGGGCGCCGGCGGTGCCGTAGAACTCGCCCGGGGCGACGAGGATCCCGCGCTCGGACAGCCAGGCGACGGTGTCCCAGCAGGGCTCGTCCCGCGTCGCCCACAGGTACAGGCCGGCGGCGGACTCGTCGATGCGGAACCCGGCCTCGACGAGGGCAGCCATGAGCACCTCGCGCCGGGCCCGATAGACCGCCCGCTGGGCGATCACGTGGGCATCGTCCCCGAGCGCCGCCACGGCCGCGGCCTGGACGGGACCGGGGACCATCATCCCGGCGTGCTTGCGGACCTCCAGAAGGCGAGCGATCACGGCGGGGTCGCCGGCCGCGAAGCCGAACCGGTAGCCCGCGAGGTTCGAGCGCTTCGACAGCGAGTGCAGGGCGATCACGCCGGTCGGATCGCCGCCGCACACCACAGGATCCAGCACGGATACGGGATGCTCGGTCCAGGGCAGTTCGTAGTAGCACTCGTCGGAGACGACGAGCACCCCGCGCTCGCGCGCCCAGGCGACCACCTTCGCCATGTGCTCGACCGGCAGGACCTTCCCTGTCGGGTTGCTCGGGGAGTTCAGCCACAGCAGCGCGACCCGCGCCGGGCCGATGGCGGTCAGCGAGTCGGCCACGACAACCTCGGCCCCCGCGAGCCGGGCGCCCACGTCGTAGGTGGGGTAGGCCAGCTCGGGGATGACGACACGGTCGCCCGGTCCGAGGTCCAGCAGCGTGGGCAGCCAGGCGACGAACTCCTTGGTGCCGATCGTGGGCAGGACGTCGAACCCGGGGCGCGCGTGCAGGCGCCGGGTCACCCAGTCCGTGATGGCGCGCCGCGTCGTCGGGGCGCCGGTGGTGAGGGGGTACCCCGGGGAGTCCGCCGCAGCGGCCAGGGCCCCGGCGACGATGGGCGGTGTCGGGTCGACCGGCGTCCCGATCGACAGGTCGACCAGGCCCCCGGCGTGCGCCCGCGCCTGCTCGGCGTAGGGCGACAGGCGGTCCCAGGGGAAGTCGGGCAGCGTCCTCAGTGGTCGTGCTCCTGCGGCGGCAGCGCCGTGACCAGCGGCACGTCGTTGGCGATCAGGCCCAGCTTGGCAGCACCACCGGGCGAGCCGAGGTCGTTGAAGAACTCGGCGTTGGCCGCGGTGTAGTCGCTCCACTCGGCGGGCACGTCGTCCTCGTAGTAGATCGCCTCCACCGGGCAGACCGGCTCGCAGGCGCCGCAGTCCACGCACTCGTCGGGATGGATGTACAGCATCCGCTCGCCCTCGTAGATGCAGTCGACCGGGCATTCCTCGATGCAGGCCTTGTCCTTGAGGTCCACGCAGGGAAGTGCGATCACGTAGGTCATCGGTTCTCCAATCTCGACACCGGCGACCTGATCCTAGGGGCAGGCCCGGGCGGTGTCGTCACCCGGCCCGCCATGGCGCGTGCCCTCCTGGCAGTCGGGCGCGGGTGCCTCGGCGTCCTGGTCGCGATCAAGCCGGGCCTGGTCGTGGCCACCGGGGCGCCGTCGAGGCCGACCCGCCCAGCCGGGTGGGCAGGCAGGTCCCGGTGGCCCGACCGACGTGCCCGCGCTCGTCACGGCCAGACCCTCGGACCGGGGCATCGACCCTGCCGCTGGTCCGCGGCGCCGTCCCGACTCAGCCGGACGGGTCGGGCCCGCACACGACGTTCGGCGTCGGCTTGTACGTGGTCGGCCAGGTCTCCTTGCTGACCACCTCGCCGTCGATGTAGCGGCGGCGGGTCACCGCGATCGAGAAGCCCCGGACTCCCTGCGACGGCACGCACCGGTCGCTGTCGTCGTAGATCGTCGTGAAGTTGGTGTAGTTGGTGCGCTCGGTGAAGCTGGCGGTGACCTTGTCGAACTTCTTGGTGCCCCACATCTCGATGACGACGCCGTCGTTGTAGCGCTTGGCCGTGATGAGCACGCCGTTGCCCGTGTCGTTGCGCATCTTCAGGTCCAGCAGGCCCCACGCGACGGTGGCCTCGAGCCCGGCCTGGTAGCGGCTGATGTACAGGCCGTGCGCGTGCTGCTCGACGCGTTCGAGGCCGGCGTAGAAGCCGGCGGTCCAGGTGGCGGTCGTGATGATCGAGACGCCGCCGCCGAGCTCCTCCCGGAACACGCCGCCAGAGATGATGAAGCCCTGCGTGAACCCGTTGGCGGCCGTGCGCTCGCCGACCGTCTCGTTCATCGAGAACGTGTCGCCCGGCTTGAGGATCGTGCCGTTGATGCGTCGGGCGGCCTCGCCGACGTTGACGTAGCGGTACTGGGCCGGCACGAAGGCCTGGCGGAAGCTGGAGAGCTTCTCGGTGATGTTCAGCGCCTTGGCGTCGGCGGTCGTGAACTCCGGGTCGGAGACGACCAGGCTCACCTCCGCGACCCGGTCGGCCGGCACGGCCTCCGGCAGCACGGGCAGGACCACGGTGGCCAGCTCGTCCGGATCCACCCCGAGGCCCGTCTTCGAGGCGACGACGACCGGCTTGTTGGAGCGGATCACGATGCGGGCGTCCCGGCCCGGCCGCTCGATGCCCGACAGGTCGTCGGCCAGGCGCTTGCGCAGCTTCGCGCCGTTGAGCGTCGGCTCGAGCGTCGCGCCCTCGACGGCGAACGTGAGGGTCCGGGCGATGTCGACCGGCTGGATCTCGACGCGCTCGACGCTGGCCTGCCCGTCGGCGCCGGCGGGCGGTTCCAGGACCCGCAGCTGGACGGGGTTGGCGACCGCCGGCTGGGCCAGCTCGTCGAACACGCGCTGGGCCTCCTCGGCGGGGACCGCCGGCGGCGTCTCATCCATCGGAAGCGCGATCGTGCGCGCCGGCTCCTGGAAGTACGCCGCGGCGATGGTGTCGGCCGCGCCGGGCACGTCCAGCGAGGTGCCCGGGGCCCCGGGCTCGAGTCGGGCGACGGCCTCCTTCGAGTAGGAGATGACCGGCTCCGCCGGGTCCGTCGCCGCGACCTGGGCGAGGTCGTCCAGCGCGTCCGTGAGGGCGACGCGGTCGGTCGTCGTGATCGGCTCCACCTCGACCGTGCCGAGCACGTGCTGCCACAGGGTGACGGGGTTGAGGATCAGCCCGGACGCCTGGTCGACGGTCGCCTGCCAGTCCACCGCCAGGCCGGCGGTGGTCGGGTCGAGGTCCGTGGTCGCCTCCCCGGCGGCGACGGTGATGGGGGCGGCGGCCTCCTCGCCGAGCTCGGCCTCGAGGGTCGCCACGGCGTCCGCGGTGCTCATCCCGCCGATGTCGACGCCGCGGACCGAGGTGCCGGACGCGACGTCCTGGCCGGAGACCGCGACGACCGTCAGCCCGTACCCGGCGAGCGCGACGGCACCGAGTCCCACGAGGATCCCGACGCCCCGCCGGGAGCGGGCGGGGGAGTCGGCTTGGCTGCTGAGATCATCACCCGCCCCGGACGTCATGGGCCACATGCTACGTCCGCCCGGCGACACCGACGATTCGACACCAGCGGGGCGGCGGGGCGGCGACACCGGCGGGGCGGCGGGCGGCGGGCGTCGGCGACACCGGCGGGGCGGTGGGCCGCCGGGCTCAGGCCAGGTGCCGGAACCGCGAGGCGAAGAACACCGTCGGCTCGGCGGCCGGGTCATCCACGCTCCCGCTCCCCGCAACGGTGCCCCCGTCGCCGGGTCCGTGGATCGCGGTGACCGACCCCAGCACCACGTCGTGGTCGCCGGCGGGCACGACCTGCGTCGTCGTCAGCTCGAGGCCGGCCAGCGCGCCCTCGAGGAGCAGGCAGCCGTTGCCGCCCCGGTGCGTGGCGTGATCGGCGAACTGGCCCTCCAGCGGCCGGCCCCGCGTCGCGAACCACCGCGCGGTCGGTTCCCCGCCGCTGGGCAGGAAGGACACCGCCCAGATCCCCGACGCCATGACGGCGTCGTGGAAGCGCGAGTCCCGCTCGACGCAGACCAGCGCCAGCAGGGGATCCAGCGAGACGGAGGTGAAGGAGTTGGCGGTCATCGCGTGGTCGATCCCGTCGGTGACGGTCGTGACGATCGCGATCCCGGTCGCGTAGCGGGACACCGCGCGCCGGAACTGCTCGGGGGTCGGCTCAGACATCGTCGGCGACCACGGGGACGGCAGCGGCCGCCCCCTCGTCCTCCGGGAGCAGGGGGAAGCCGGACGCGGCTGAGAGCAGCAGGGTGCCCAGGATGAGGTACGCGATCTGGCGCGTCCCGGAGCTGAGCACGAGGTCGCCGCCGGGGGTCTGCGTGCCCATCATCAGCGTGGCACCCAGCCAGCCGGCGGAGAAGCCGATCGACCCCCATCGGCTGCCCACCCACCAGGCGCACGCCCGCGCCACGGCCAGGATGGCGGCGAGCACGAGGATGACGCCGACCGGGATCGTGATCGTGCCCACCGATGTGGTCCAGGTCTGCAGCATCGCGCCCACGAATCCGAGGAACAGCCCGAGGACGAGGCTGGCCGCGACACGCATGCGCGACAGCCTACGGCCCGGTGGCCACAGGCGCCGCCACGATCAACCCGGGCCCGGCCCCGCAGCGCCCCGGCCGAGGCGTCGCTGGCTCAGTCGTTGGCGTGCAGGTGCTCGGCCAGGCCGCCCCAGTGACCTGTGCGCGGGGTGGCCTCCAGGGCCCCCGAGACCGAGTTGCGCCGGAACAGCAGGTCGGCGACCCCCGACAGCTCGCGGCCCTTCACGACCGTCCCATCCGGCAGCGTCACCTTCGAACCCGCCGTCACGTAGCAGCCGGCCTCGACCACCGAGCGGTCGCCGAGCGAGATGCCGATGCCGCCGTTGGCGCCGATCAGCGCGCCCTCGCCGATCGTCACCTGCTCGGTGCCACCGCCGGACAGCGTGCCCATGATCGAGGCCCCGCCGCCGATGTCGGACCCGGCGCCGACGACCACGCCGGCCGAGATCCGCCCCTCCACCATCGAGGGCCCGAGCGTGCCGGCGTTGAAGTTGCAGAACCCCTCGTGCATCACGGTCGTGCCCTCGGCCAGGTGGGCGCCGAGGCGGACCCGGTCGGCGTCGGCGATCCGCACCCCGGAGGGAACCACGTAGTCCACCATCCGGGGGAACTTGTCGACGCCGAGGACCGTCATCGGCTCGCCGGCGATGCGGGCGCGCAGCTGCACCTCGGTCAACGAGTCGATGGCGACCGGGCCGAGCGAGGTCCACGCGACGTTGGGCAGGACCCCGAAGATCCCGTCCATGCTGACGGTGCGCGGCTGCACGATCCGGTGGGACAGCAGGTGCAGGCGCAGGTACGCGTCGGCCACGTCGGCGGGTGGCGCGGACAGGTCGGCGATGGCCGTGGTCACCTCGCGCATCACCACACCGCGGATCGGGTCCTCGCCGGCCGCGTCGGCGAGGTGCGGCACCGGCACGGGCTGCGTGCCGAGCGCCGGCGCCGGGTACCAGACGTCGAGGATCGGGGCGTCCGGGGCGGTCGACGCGTACGTCGCGATCCCGACACCGACCGCGGGCGAGGTGAGCAGGTCCATGGGTCGGTAGCGTAGGACAGCCCGCGACGAACGGAGACCCGCATGCCCCTGGACCCCACCGGCGACCTGGTCGACCTGCTCTGCGACCTCGTGGACATCCCCAGCGAGAGCCTGCACGAGCAGGCCATCGCCGACGCGATCGAGGAGGCGCTCAAGGCCGCCGGGCACCTCGAGGTGGTGCGCGACGGCAACTCCGTGGTGGCGCGCACCAAGCTGCGCCGCCCGGAGCGGGTCCTGGTCTGCGGGCACATCGACACCGTGCCGGCCGCCAACAACCTGCCGCACCGGCGCGTGACGGTGGACGGCGAGGAGCGCGTCGTCGGCCTGGGCTCCTGCGACATGAAGGGTGGCGTGGCGGTGGCGCTGGCCCTGGCGGCGACCGTCGCCGAGCCGACCCGGGACGTCACGTACGTCTTCTACGAGGCCGAGGAGATCGAGGAGCGATACAACGGCCTCAAGCGGCTGACCGAGTCCCGCCCCGACCTGCTCGCCGGGGACTTCGCCGTGCTGATGGAGCCGTCGGTGGCCGGCGTCGAGGCAGGGTGTCAGGGCACGCTGCGCGCTGAGATCCACCTGCAGGGCCGGCGCAGCCACAGCGCCCGGTCGTGGCTGGGTGCCAACGCGATCCACGCCGCGTCGGACGTGCTCGCGCGCCTGGCCGACTACACCCCGGCGCGGGTGACGATCGATGGCCTGGAGTACCGGGAGGGCCTGAACGCCGTGTCCATCTCCGGCGGGGTGGCGGGCAACATCATCCCGGACGAGTGCATCGTGACGGTCAACTACCGGTTCGCCCCGTCGATGACCCCGGAGTTGGCCATCCGGCACGTCAGCACGGTGTTCGACGGGTTCGACGTGCGGATCGTCGACGTGGCGGCCGGCGCCCTGCCCGGGCTGTCGAACCCGGCCGCGCAGGCGTTCGTGGAGCGCACCGGGTCGCAGCCGCGGCCGAAGTTCGGCTGGACGGACGTGGCGCGGTTCACCGCCCTGGGCATCCCGGCGGTGAACTACGGGCCCGGTGATCCCGCCCTGGCGCACACCCGCGAGGAGTACGTCCCGACCGAGCAGGTCCAGACCACGTACGACGTCATGCGCGCGTGGCTGACCGCCGAGGTCCCCAAGCCCGACGTCTGGGCCAGGGTGACCGAACGCACGATGCGGTTCTAGGCGAGCCCAAGATCCGGACTTGATCCAAGTCTGGGGCTGTCCGGGCGTCCGGGACTTGGATGAAGTCGCTCAGGGCGTCGCGAACTTGGATCGAACGGGTTGAGGGCCGGGGGCCGGGGCCGGGGCCGGGGCCGGGCGGGGCGGCGCGGGGCCGGGGGCCGGGGGCCGGGGCCGGGGCCGAGGGGCCGGGGCCGAGGTGGGCGGACCCACCCCGGCCCCTGAGCCGCGCGTCCGCTCAGGCGGACCTGACTGCCGACACGTCGAGCTGGATCTTGATCGCGTCGGAGACCAGGACCCCGCCCGCCTCGAGGGCGACGTTCCAGGTCAGGCCGAAGTCCTTGCGCGAGAGCTTCGAGGTGCCCTCGAACCCGGCGCGCGTGTTGCCGAACGGGTCGGTCACCACGCCGGTCGGGAGCAGCTCGATCTCGATGGGCCGGGTGACGCCCTTGATGGTCAGGTCGCCGAGCATCACGAACTCGTCCCCGTCGTGCTTCACGCCGGTGGAGGCGAAGGTCATCTCCTTGTTCACCTCGACGTTGAAGAAGTCCGCGGAGCGCAGGTGCGCGTCGCGGTCGGGGGCGCCGGTGTTGACCGAGGCGAGCTGCACGGCCACCTGTGCCGTGGAGCCCGACGGGTTGGCCGCGTCGATCACGATCGTGCCGGCGACGTCCTCGAACGCACCGCGCACCTTGGTGACCATGGCATGGCGGGCCTCGAACCCCAGGCGGGTGTGGCTCGGGTCGATCGTCCAGGTGCCGTCGTACTCGGTGTAGTCGGTCATGGGGCCCTCCTCGTGGGGTCGGATGGTGTGTTGAATGTTCAACAAGATTGATTGAACACTCAACCACACGCCCTGTCAACTGCCCGGCGTGTTCACCTGCGCGTCGCGCTCCGGTCGCCGCGTACCCACCGGCCGTGGCTACGGTGCCGCCATGGACACACCACGTCAGGCACCTCCCGGCGCCGCGCTCGCCCGGGCCAAGGGTCCGGTCCTGCTGCGCCGCAAGCAGATCCCGGGCACGACCACCGACCAGCGGCTGCTCGACACCCGCGACTCAGGCGACTGGGTGCACACCGACCCGTGGCGCGTGCTGCGAATCCAGGCGGAGTTCGTCGAGGGGTTCGGTGCCCTGGCTGCGCTCGGGCCGGCGATCAGCGTGTTCGGCTCGGCTCGCACGTCGCAGGACCACCCGGAGTACGCGCTGGCTCGCCGCACCGCCGAGCTGCTCGTCGAGTCCGGCTACGCGGTGATCACCGGCGGCGGACCCGGCATCATGGAGGCGGCCAACCGCGGCGCCAGCGAGGCTGGCGGCACGTCGGTCGGCCTTGGCATCGAGCTGCCCTTCGAGCAGGGCCTCAACGAGTGGGTCGACCTCGGGATCAACTTCCGCTACTTCTTCGCGCGCAAGACGATGTTCGTGAAGTACGCCCAGGGCTTCGTCGTCTTCCCCGGCGGGTTCGGCACCATCGACGAGCTGTTCGAGTCGTTGACGCTGGTCCAGACCGGGAAGGTGACGACGTTCCCGATCATCCTGGTCGGCACGCGGTACTGGTCCGGGCTGCTGGAGTGGCTGCGCTCGACCATGCGTGACGACGGCAAGGTCTCGCCGGATGACCTCGACCTCGTGCACGTGACCGACGACCCCCGCGAGGTGATCGCGATCATCCGGGAGTCCGCGCGCGCCCGGGCGGCCGCGCACCCGCAGGGCGAGACTACCCGCGTACGAGGTCGCGCTGACCGACGGGACCTGAGGGCGGACGCGCCGGGCGCAAGGTGCGGGCCGGACGCGCCGGGCGCGGGGCGCGGGGCGCCGGGCGCGGGGCGCGGGCGCCGGGCGGACGCGGCCGGGCCGGGGCAACCGTGGCAGGATCGGCACGTGACCCTGCTGCTCGTCGTCGTGGCGATCGGGATCGTCGCAGGGGTGGCTGTCCTGGTCGCCCGCGACCGGCCGCTGATCGCCGACGACCCCGCCATCGCAAGCCGGCTGGTCTGGCCGCCGCCCGGCGAGCTCGCGGCCGAGGACCTCGAGCGGGCCCGGTTCACCGTGGCGCTGCGCGGCTACCGGATGGACGAGGTGGACCAGGTGCTCGCCGACGCGCAGGACGCACTGGCCGCCCGGGACCGGCGAATCGATGCAGCTCGAGCGCCGCGCCGTGGGCGAGTTCCCACCGCCGGTTCTCCCCGAGCCGACCGCCGCCGCCGAGCCGCCCGCCGCCGCGGTCCCGCCCGCCGCCGCCGCCGTCCCGCCCGCCGCCGCCGCCGCCCCGCCCGCCGCCGCCATCCCGCCCGCCGACGCCGCCCCGCCCGCCGACGCCCGCCGCCGCCGCCCCGCCCGCCCCTGCGGAGCCGGGAGCCCCAGCGTGAGCGACCGCAAGCACCTGGTGCTCTCGGTGATCGTCGATGCTCCGCCCGAGCGGGTGTTCGCCGCCCTCGTCGACTGGGAGACACAGGGCCAGTGGATGCTCGGCACCCGCGTGTGGTCCGACGGCCCGGCGCAGGGCGTGGGCGGCAGGATCAGTGCCTTCACCGGGGTCGGCCGGGCCGGCTTCCTCGACACGATGGAGATAGTCGAGTGGGATCCGCCGCGCTTCGTGCGGGTGCGTCACACCGGCCACGTCGTGCGCGGCGACGGCGTGTTCGAGGTCCTCGCCCTGCCCGAGGGACGCAGCCGCTTCGTGTGGCGCGAGGAGCTCGACCTTCCCCTCGGCGCCCTGGGCCGCGCGGGGTACGCGATGGTCCGCCCGGCCTTCGCGGCCGGCGTCGCCCGCTCGCTGCGGCGATTCGCCGATCTCGTCGCCCGCGGGGAGCTGGGCTCGCCGCGCTGAGCCGGTCCGGCCGCCCGCCGCGGGCCGGTTCCCGGGGCGAGCAAGCCCTCGGTTCCCATTTCCGGGCGGTTGCCCACGAATCGGCAACCGTTGGGCCGATCCATGGGGGATAATGGCAGGCACCGACGGCCCGCAAGGGAGGCCGGCAAACGAGAGGGGACGTCGCATGGCGGCCATGAAGCCAAGGACGGGCGACGGCCCGCTGGAGGTCACCAAGGAAGGCCGCGGGATCGTGATGCGTGTACCGCTCGAGGGCGGTGGCCGCCTCGTGGTGGAGCTCAACGCCGACGAGGCTCGCGATCTTGGCGCCCAGCTGACCGAGGTCGCCGGCTAATCGCCGCACCTGTCGTCGCGGACCCCGCGCCGACCGCCCCCGGGCGGTACGGTTGCGGGGTCTTCGTCGTGTGGGGGGTGGGTCGTGGCTGAGCCGGAGTCGATGTCTGTCGAGGCGACGGCCGCCGGCGCCGGTCCTCAGCTCGACCCCGAGGTCGTCGTGCTGGGCATGCGGCCACCGCTGGGCCCGGACGGGCCGGTCGTCGTGGGGGCTCTCGAGGCCGAGCTGCTCGCCGGCTGGGGGATCGACCTGGCCAGGCGCCTGGCCCGGGTGCGAGCGACGGGCGCCCGGTCGGAGGCCGTCTGGATCGATCTGGAGGGTGACGACCCGCGGGCGGTCCTGATGCTCGGACTGGGCGACGGCACGCCCGCGTCCCTGCGCCGCTCGGCAGCAGCCGCCGTGCGTCGGCTGCGCGGCATTGATGAGGTGCTCGTCCTGGCCACCCGCGACCTCGACATGCCGTCGGTGCGCGCCTTCGTGGAGGGGCTGCACCTGGCCACCGGTGCGGTCAGCTGGGCGACGACCCCGCCACCCGCCCCGCCCAAGCGGGTCCGGGTCACGGTCGCCGACCTCACGTGGGGCGCCGACGCGGTCGCCGATGGCCGGGTGCATGCACAGGCCACGGTCGCCGCCCGCCGGCTGATCCACACGCCCTCGAACATCAAGTCCCCGGCGTGGCTGGCGGGACGGGCCGCCGAGGTGGCCGGCGCGGCCGGCCTGGGCGTCCGGGTCTGGGAGCCCGAGAACCTCGCCCGGGAGGGGTTCGGCGGGATCCTGGCAGTCGGCGCCGGCTCCAGCCGTCCGCCGCGCATGGTCGAGCTGACGTACCCGGCGCCTGAGCCATCGACGGGACGGGGGGCCGGGCGCAGCGCAGGGGCCGGGCGGCGCGCAGGGGCCGGCCCTGCCTCGGCCGAGCGCCACGTCGTGCTCGTGGGCAAGGGGATCACGTTCGACTCCGGCGGGCTGTCGCTGAAGCCGCCGGACCTCCAGGTCGGCATGAAGACCGACATGTCCGGGGCTGCGGTTGTCTGCGCGGTGATGGGTGCGTTGCCCGGCCGCGTCCCGCCCGGCATTCGGGTCACCGGCGTGCTCTGCGTGGCCGAGAACCTGCCCGGCGCCTCAGCGACCCGCCCCGACGATGTCGTCGTCCACCACGGCGGGCTGACCAGCGAGGTCGTCAACACCGACGCGGAGGGTCGCCTGGTCCTCGGCGACGGCCTCGACTACGCGGTGCGCGACCTGGCCGCCGACGTCGTGGTCGACGTGGCCACCCTGACCGGGGCCGCGACCCTGGGCCTCGGTCGGCGGTACGCGGCGCTGTTCAGCACGTCGGACTGCCTGGCCCGGTCGTTGGCCGACGCCGGGGAGGCCGCGGGCGAGCAGATGTGGCGGATGCCCCTGCACGAGGGATACGCCGAACTCATCGAGTCCGAGGTGGCCGACCAGGCCAACGCCGAGAAGCGCAGCGGTCCGGGCCCGGGCGCGATCACCGCGGCGCTGTTCCTGCGGCGCTTCGTCGGGGAGACCCCCTGGGCGCACCTGGACATCGCGGGCGTCGGCCGATCGGAGGCCGAGCGCGACGACCTGCCCAAGGGCGGGACCGGCTTCGGTGCCCGGGCGCTGCTGCGCTGGATCGAGGCCGGCGCACCCGCCTGATCGTTCGGCGCCAAGGGCGCTAAGGGGCGTGGTTGGCCGAGTGCCCGGGGCGGTTGGCCGCGCGGCGTGCCTGGGGCGTGGCGGTTGGCCCCGCGGCGTGCCCGGGGCGTGCCTGGTCGGGCGTGGCGGTTGGCCCCGGGGCGTGCCTGGTCGGGCGTGGCGGTTGGCCCCGCGGCGTGCCCGGGGCGTGCCTGGTCGGGCGTGGCGGTTGGCCGCGCGGCGTGCCCGGGGCGGGCTTGGCGCTGGCTTCGGTGGCCGGCCGTGGTGGCCGTGGCCGTGGTGCCGGCCGTGGTCGTGGCAACGGCAGTGGTGGCGGCCGTGGTCGTGTTGGCCGCGGCCGTGGTCGTGGCAACGGCAGTGGTGGCGGCCGTGGTCGTGCCCCGGCCGCTGTGCGCTACTCGACCTCGCGCAGCACCGCGGCGAGCAGGCCGTCGCCAACCGGCAGCAGGGTGGCGATGAAGCGCTCGTCGTCGCGCAGGGCGTTCACGAGCGCGCGCAGCTCGATGGTCTGGTTGTCGCGCTGGGCCGGGTCGGCGACCTTGTCGTGCCACAGCGCGTTGTCGAAGATGACCGCCCCACCCACGCGCAGCAGCCGAACAGCCTGGTCGAGGTACGCCGAGTACTCGGCCTTGTCGCCGTCGACGAAGACGATGTCGTAGGCGCCGTCGGTCAGCCGGGGGAGCACCTCCAGGGCCCGGCCGGTGATCAGGCGGGTTCGCGCCGGGTTGATGCCCGCCGCCGCGAACGTCGCACGGGCGACGCGCTGGTTCTCCGCCTCGACGTCGACGGTGGTCAGCACGCCGTCCGGACGCATCCCGCGCAGCAGGGCGTAGCCGGAGATGCCGGCGCCGGTGCCGACCTCAACGACCGCCTTGGCATCGAGCAGTGCGGCCACGAAGGTCAGCGCGGAGGCCCCCCCGCGACCGATCGGCGTGCATCCGAGCTCCTCGGCCTTGGCGCGGGCCTCCGTGACGAACTCCTCCTCGGGCCGCCAGGTCTCGGCGAAGGACCAGCTGGCGGCATTGGGCGGGTTGACCGCGGCGCGCATGGAGCACCTCTCGTTCGTGGGTCTGTGCTGGGCACAGCGTAGTCGGCGCTGCGGGGTGCTCCCCACGAGGTCCCGCCCGGGCCCCGGCCATCCGAGCGAGGTGCGCCGAGTGCTCGGCCTGCGTCCGGGTGCTCCGCCTGGGTCCGGGTGCTCCGCCTGGGTCCGAGTGCTCCGCCTGGGTCCGAGTGCTCCGGTCCGGACCGGAGCAGGCGTCCCCGAGCGGAGCAGAGATTGCGGGAAGCGCGGTCGCGGACGTGACCCCGGGCGGCCCGGTGCCCGTGCTCCGCTCCGATCGGGGTGCTCCGCCGGGGCCCCGGCCGGGCGAGCGAGGCGCGCCGGGTGCTCCGCCTGGGTCCGAGTGCTCCGCCTGGGTCCGGGTGCTCCGGTCCGGACCGGAGCAGGCGTCCCCGAGCGGAGCAGAGATTGCGGGAAGCGCGGTCGCGGACGTGACCCCGGGCGGCCCGGTGCCCGTGCTCCGCTCCGATCGGGGTGCTCCGCCGGGGCCCCGGCCGGGCGAGCGAGGCGCGCCGGGTGCTCCGCCTGGGTCCGAGTGCTCCGCCTGGGTCCGGGTGCTCCGGTCCGGACCGGAGCAGGCGTCCCCGAGCGGAGCAACTCTTGCGGGAAGCGCGGTCGCGGACGTGACCCCGGGCGGCCTGGCGCCCGTGGAATGCCTGACGTCGCTCGAACATTGTTCGGTCCGCAGGTTGACGCTGCATGCCTACGGTTGGTTCTCGTGACGATCCGACAGGATGATGTACCCATGACCGATCAGCATCCGGCCGAACCGCCGAACCGCGACGAGGCCCCCGTGACCTCCGGGGCGCCCGCCGACGCCCCTGCCGACGCGGCCACCGCACCGGACGCCAGCAGTGCCCCGGGCGCCGAGCCGGCCCCGGCGGCACCCCCGTGGTCCGACTCCACCCAGCCGACGCCCGCAGCGCCCACCGTGGATCCCTCCGCGTGGGCGCAGCAGGCGGGTGAGCCAGGCGCCCCCGCGGCCGGCGCCCAGGCCGGCTGGCCCGCGCCTCCCGGGTGGCAGACCCCCGACGGCGCGGCCTACGGCCAGCAGACCCCCGACGGCGCGGCCTACGGCCAGCAGGCCCCCGGGGCCTACGGCCAGCCCCCCGCGGGGACCGGGACTCCGGCGTGGCAGTCCCAGGCCCCGGGGTATCCCGCTACCGGCGGCGCCTACCCGAGCCAGCCCGCAGCGTCGAGCCAGGGTGGCTACGCCGGCTACGGAGCCCAGGGCTATCCGGGCGCGACCGACCCGGCAGCGGCCCAGGGCTGGCAGCACGACACCACGGTTCTGGGCGCGACCGGCGGCGGCGCGGTCCCCCCGGGGCAGCCCCCGACCGCGACGCAGTCCGCCCCCCGCAAGCCCCGCACCGGGCTGGTCCTGGCGACCGCCGCGGTGATCGGCCTGCTGGCCGGCGGCGTCGGCGGCTACCTCGGTTCGCAGGCCGGCAGTGATTCCAGCACGAGCGTCTCGCTGCCCCAGAACGGCGCTGACAAGTCACCGCGCCCGGACGGCTCGGTGGCCGACATCGCCGCGTCGGTCAGTCCCGCAGTCGTGAGCCTGTCGGTCAGCGGCGCCGCCGGCGCCGGCACGGGCTCGGGCTTCGTGATCCGGGAGGACGGCTACATCCTCACCAACAACCATGTGGTGGAGGCCGCGGCCAACAGCGGGAAGATCACCGTCAACTTCGCCGACGACCGCTCGCTGGACGCCACGATCGTCGGCCGTGACCCGGCCTACGACCTCGCGGTCATCAAGGTCGAGGCGACCGGCCTGCCGACCGTCGTGCTCGGCGACTCCGATGGCGTCGTCGTCGGCGACCTCGCGATCGCGATCGGCTCGCCGCTCGGCCTCGAGGGCACGGTTACCGCCGGGATCATCAGCGCGCTCAACCGTCCCGTGACCGCAGGCGGCCGCGGCACCGACGAGACCTCGTTCATCAACGCGATCCAGACCGACGCCGCCATCAACCCCGGCAACTCCGGTGGCGCCCTGGTCAACGCCGCGGGCGAGGTGATCGGCGTCAACTCAGCGATCGCCACCCTTGGCGGCGGCCTCGGCGAGCAGAGCGGCTCGATCGGCCTGGGCTTCGCGATCCCGATCAACCAGGCCAAGCGGATCGCCGACGAGCTGATCAGCACGGGTACCTCGACCAAGCCGATCATCGGCGTGCGGCTCGACGTCCAGTACACCGGCGACGGCGCCCGGGTCGACAGCGTGACTCCCGGCGGCCCGGCCGACGAGGCGGGCATGCAGGACGGCGACATCATCGTCGAGTTCGACGGCCGCCCGGTCGCGGACTCCACCCAGCTCGTGGTGGACATCCGGTCGAAGTCCCCGGGCGACCAGGTCGACGTCACCGTTCAGCGCGGCGGCGGGACCGAGGTGCTGACCCTGACGCTGGGCTCGGATTCGTCCTCGAACTGAGCTGCTGCGTACTCTGGGCGGGTGCTGGACATCGGGCTGGGCGAGGTGATCGTCATCGCCGTCCTCGCCCTGCTCGTGTTCGGTCCCGACCGGCTTCCCAAGGTCGCCTCGGACGCCGCCAGGACGCTGCGCCAGGTGCGGCAGATGGCGATGGCTGCGCGCAAGGACCTGGCCGACGCCGCCGGGCTCGACCAGGACGACGAGCTGGTCCAGGCGGTGCGTGACATCCAGGAGCTCGACCCTCGGCGGGCCCTACGTGGTCTCGGCGATGACCCCGGGTCCCCGGGCCCGTCGGGCGCGGCTGCTGGGCGCTCGTCCGCGGGTCGTGCGGCAGGCGGGTCGGCGCCGGGTCAGGTCGCCGCGGGGGCGGCTGCCGGGGGACCCGCCCCGGCAAGCCCGGGCGCCGATGCGGGTGCCCTCACCGGTTCGGGAGGTGCCTCGGAGCAGTCGGGTCCCGGCCAGCCCGCCGCTGGTCCGGTCCTGGAGGCGTCCCCGGTCGACCCCGACTGGACCTGAGCGGCCCGGCGCACCGGCGGGCCGCGCCCCGCCCCGGCCCGCCCCGGCGCCGCGCGCCCCGCGCACGCCCGGCGCCGCCCTCAGGTCAATCTGGTGCCGGAACGACCATAGAGCGACTGTTCGGCACCAGGTTGTTGGAGCGTGCCGGGCAGGGAGCCGCCCGCGCGCGCCGCGCGCCCGCCCCGGCGCCGCGCGCCCCGCCGCCGCCCCGCCCTCAGGTCAATCTGGTGCCGGAACGACCATAGAGGGACTGCCCGGCGCCCGGCGCCGCCGGCGCGCGCCGCCGCCCGGCGCCCCGGCGCCCGCGCCCGCCCCGGCGCCCCCGGCGGGCGGGCTCAGAACCGGCTGGCGGGCGTGAGCCCCAGCGACATCCCCGACAGGCCGCGGGGCCGCTTGCCCAGGCGATCGGCGATCCCGCCGAGCACCTCAGCGGCCGGTGCGGTCGGCTCGGAGATCACGAGGGGCGCGCCGTTGTCGCCGCCCTCCCGCAGGCGCACGTCGAACGGGATCCGGCCGAGCAGCGGGACCTCGACCGCGAGTGTGTTCGTCAGCACGTGCGCGACCTTCTGCCCGCCGCCGGAGCCGAAGATGTCCACGACCTCGCCGCAGTGCGGGCAGGGGAACCCGCTCATGTTCTCGATCACGCCGGCGATCCGCTGATTGGTCTCCTTGGCCACCATCCCGGCCCGGACGGCCACCTCGGCGGCAGCCTCCTGCGGCGTGGTGACCACGACGACCTCCGCGTTGGGCAGCAGCTGGGCCGCGGAGATCGCGACGTCACCGGTGCCCGGGGGGAGGTCCAGCAGCAGGACGTCCAGGTCGCCCCACCACACGTCGGCGAGGAACTGCTGCAGCGCCCGGTGCAGCATCGGCCCGCGCCACGTGACCGGCTGGGTGACCCCGCCCGGCTTGAACGGCAGCATCGAGATCACCCGCACGCCGTGGGCGGTGGGCGGCATGATCAGGCCCTCGACCATCGTCGGGGGCGTCCGCACGTCGAGCATCCGCGGGATGCTGTGGCCGTACACGTCGGCGTCGACGACCCCGACGGACAGCCCGCGCGCGGCCATCGCCGCGGCGAGGTTCGCGGTCACCGACGACTTGCCGACCCCACCCTTGCCCGAGGCGATCAGGTACACGCGGGTCAGCGACCCGGGCTTGCTGAACGGGATCTCCCGCTCCGGTCCGCCGAGCTTGGCGCGCATCTCCTTGCGCTGCTCCTCGCTCATGACGTCCAGCGCGACGGTCACCGCCGAGACCCCGTCGAGCGCCTCGACGGCGCGGGTCACCCGGCCGGTGATCTCGTCGCGCATCGGGCACCCGGCGACCGTCAGGTACACGTCCACATGGACCGCCCCGCCGTCGACGGTGATGCCCTTGACCATCCCGAGCTCGGTGATCGGGCGGCGGATCTCGGGGTCCTCGACCCCGGCCAGGGCGGTCTCGACAGTCTCGCGCGTCAGCATGGGAGAACCCTATGTCGGATTCCGGGACCCTGTTGCCGGCGGCCGGTCGGGACGCACCGCCGGCCGCCCGGTCACGGACCCACCCCGTTGAGGGCCCGCGCCCGGCGCCGGATCAGTGCCAGATGCGCTCGAAGTAGTCGTGCATCGAGCGGTCGGAGGAGAAGAACCCGGTCCGCGCGGTGTTGCGGATCGACATCGCCGTCCACGCCGCCGGGTCGCCCCACAGCGCGTCGACCTTCTCCTGCTCCTCGATGTAGGACCGGTAGTCGGCGAGCACGAGGTACTCGTCGCGCATGAGCAGGCTCTCGACGATCGGGCGGAACAGGTCCGGCTCGCCGGGCGGCGAGTAGAAGCCCGAGCCGATCTCGTCGATGACCGCCCGCAGCTCGGGGTCGTCGCGGTAGATCAGGCCCGGGTTGTACCCGGCCACCTTGCGGGCGACGACCTCGTCCTCGGTCAGGCCGAACAGGAAGAAGTTGTCGTCCCCGACCAGCTCGCGGATCTCGACGTTGGCGCCGTCGAGGGTGCCGATCGTGAGCGCGCCGTTGAGCGACAGCTTCATGTTGCCGGTGCCGGAGGCCTCCTTGCCGGCCATCGAGATCTGCTCGGACAGGTCGGCGGCCGGGATGATCCGCTCGGCCAGGGTCACGTTGTAGTTGGCCGGGAACACGACGGCAAGCCGCCCGTCCATGGCCGGGTCGGCCGCGATCGTGGCCCCGACCTGGTTGATCAGCCGGATGATCAGCTTGGCCATCTGGTAGCCCGGCGCGGCCTTGGCGCCGAACAGCACCACGCGCGGCGGGATCGCCAGCGTCGGGTCCAGCCGCAGGCGCCGGTACATGGTGGCCACGTGCAGCAGCTTGAGCATCTGGCGCTTGTACTCGTGCAGGCGCTTGATCATGACGTCGTACATCGGGTCGGTGGGGATGACCCGGCCGGTGCGCGCCTCGAGCAGCGCGGCCAGGTCGTCCTTGTTGGCCCGCTTGATCGCGCGCCAACGCTCCTGGAAGTCCGGGTCATCGGCGTGCGCCTCGAGGCCCTGGAGCTTCTCGAGGTGGGTCAGCCAGTCGTCGCCGATGGTCTCGGTGATCAGCTCGCTCAGGCGCGGGTTGGCCAGCTTGAGGAACCGCCGCGGTGTCACGCCGTTGGTGACGTTCGTGAACCGCTCGGGCCACATCTCGGCGAAGTCCTTCAGGACGGTGTCGCGCAGCAGCTGCGAGTGCAGGGCGGCCACGCCGTTGACCTTGGTGCTGGCCACGGTGGCGAGGTTGGCCATCCGCACCATGCGCTCGGGGCCCTCCTCGATGATCGACATGCGGATCACCCGGGCCTCGTCGAACGGGAACGTCTCGCGGACCTGCTCGAGGAACCGCTTGTTGATCGAGTAGATGATCTCCATGTGCCGCGGCAGCAGGTACTGCAGCAGGCCGACCGACCAGCGCTCCAGGGCCTCGGGCAGCAGGGTGTGGCAGGTGTAGTTGAACGTCCGCCTGGTGATGTCCCACGCGTCGGCGAAGCTGAAGCCGCGCTCGTCGATCAGGATCCGCATGAGCTCGGGGATCGCGATCACGGGGTGGGTGTCGTTGAGCTGGATCACCACGCGGTCGGGGATCTCGGTCAGGTTGAAGCCCTCGATGTCGGCGACCCGGACCAGGTCGGCCAGCGCGCACGCGGTGAAGAAGTACTGCTGGCGCAGCCGCAGCTCCTTGCCGGCCGGCGTGGAGTCCTCGGGGTAGAGGACGCGGGAGATGTTCTCGCTCATCGACTGCTGGCGCACGGCCTCGATGTAGTCGCCGGCGTTGAAGACCTCGAGGTTGAACTGCGAGGAGCCGCGGGCCTTCCACAGCCGCAGGGTGTTCACGACGTTGTTCTGGTACCCGGGGACGAGCAGGTTGTAGGGCACGCCCATGACCCGCTCGGAGGGGTGCCACACCTTGGTGCCGGTGGCCGGGTCGACCTCCACATGGCCGCCGAAGCCGACCTCGACGGCGTGCTCGCGCTGGCTGAACATCCACGGGTTGTCGTGGTCGAGCCACTGGTCGGGCTTCTCCACCTGGCGGCCGTCCTCGAAGGCCTGCTCGAAGATGCCGTACTCGTAGCAGATGCCGTAGCCGATGGCCGGGCGCCCGATCGTGGCCAGCGAGTCGGCGAAGCACGCCGCCAGCCGGCCCAGGCCGCCGTTGCCCAGGCCGGGCTCCACCTCGAGGTCGGCGATCTCGTCGAGGTTGATGCCCAGGTCGGCCAGCGCGGTCCGCGCGATGTCGGTCAGGCCGGTGGCCAGCAGCGCGTTGCCGAGCTGGCGGCCCAGGAGGTACTCGGCCGACAGGTACACGACGGTGCGGGTCGGGCCCTTGCCCCGGTCCCGGATGGTGTCCAGCCAGTCGGCCATCAGTCGGTCGCGGACGGTATGGGCCACGGCGGCGTAGATGTCCTGGCGGCCGGCCCGCTCGAGGTCGGTGGCACGGTCCAGCTGCAGGTGCAGCAGGAACTCGTTGGCGAACTGCTCGGGGGTGTTCACCGGGGATTCGGTGGTGGTCATGGGCTCTCCATGGGTTGTTCCGCAGGGGGTCGGGACGTGCGGGGTCGGCAGGCTCGGTCGGCGTCGTGCGGGGTCGGGCAGCGGTCCCAATCGGGTCGGGGCCAGGTCCTGCGCCAACGCTAGTGCGTCTGATCCGATCCGTCAGCCTCGCGGGCGCCCGGCTCGGTGGCCGGCGTGGACTCGGCCGACAGCAGCGCGGTGAGCTCCTCGGCCAGGTCGCGGACCTCGCCGCGCAGGAAGTCGCGGGTCGCGAGGTCGCCGGTGGCGATTCGGATGGAGGCGATCTCGCGGGTCAGGTACTCGGTGTCGGCGACGAGGCGCTCGGTCAGGGCGCGGTCCTCCTGGTACTGGACGCGGTCGCGGTCGGCCTGCCGGTTCTGGGCCAGCAGGATCAGCGGCGCGGCGTAGGAGGCCTGCAGCGACAGCATCAGGGTCAGGAAGATGAACGGGAACTCGTCGAAGCGCAGGTCGGGCGGTGCCAGGGTGTTCCACAGGATCCAGGCGACGACGAAGGCGGTCATCCACCCGATGAACCGCGCCGAGCCGATGAACCGCGCCACCCGCTCGCTGAGCCGGCCGAACAGCTCGGGGTCGTACTGGGGGCGGATCTTCGTGCGCGAGCGTGACTTCGGCTGGTCGAGCCGGTCGCGGGAGGAGCGCGCCATGGGCTACTCCTCGTCCTCGTCGTACTCGGGCTCGGAGTCCACGTCCCGCCAGTCCTCGGGCAGCATGTGGTCGATCACGTCGTCGACGGTGACCGCGCCCAGCAGGCGGTCCTGCTCATCGACCACGGGGAGCGCGACGAGGTTGTAGGTGGCGAAGTACCGGGTCACGGTCGCCAGGGTCGCCTGGGGCCCGACCGGCTCCATCGAGGTGTCCACGACCGCGGAGACCAGCGTCGCGGGGGGTTCGCGCAGCAGCCGCTGGAAGTGCGCGACGCCCAGGAACTTGCCCGACGGGGTGGCCAGCGGCGGGCGCACCACGTACACCTGGGCGGCCAGCGACGGGGAGATCTCGCGGTCGCGCACGCGCGCCAGCGCCTCGGCCACCGTGGCGTCGGGGGGCAGCAGGATCGGCTCGGGGGTCATCATGCCGCCGGCGGTCAGGTCGCCGTAGGAGAGCAGGCGGCGCAGGTCCTCGGCGTCCCCCGGCTCGACCTCGTCGAGCAGCTCCGCGGCCTGCTCGGGGGGCAGCTCGCCCAGCAGGTCCGCGGCGTCGTCGGGCTCCATCTCCTCGAGGACGTCGGCGGCGCGCTCGATCCCGAGGCCCGTGAGGATCTGGACCCGGTCGTCCTCGGGCAGCTCCTCGAGGACGTCGGCGAGGCGTTGGTCCTCGAGGTTGCGGGCCACCTCGAGCCGGCGCTTGCCGGGCAGGTCCTGCAGGACGTTGGCGAGGTCGGCGGGGCGCAGCGCGTCGAGGGTGGCCAGCAGGCTGTCGACGCCCTGCTCCTCGGGGGCGCCGCCGATCGACAGGCCGTCGACGTCCGACCAGTCGACCGTGATCGCGTCGCCGCGGCGCCGGAACCCGCGGTGGCCACGGATCAGGTGCAGCTTGGCGATCCGCCAGTCGCGGTTGTGGTCCTGCTCGAGGCCGGCGTCGACGATCGGTCCGCGCTCGCCGGTGGCACGGATCGTGACGTGCCGGTCGAACAGCTCGCCGATCACGAGGGTCTCGCCGGGGCGCTGCTGGAAGCGGCGCAGGTCGACCCGCGACTGGACCACGACCTGCCCGGCGCCGATCGACCGCACGCGGGTCATCGGGACGAAGATGCGCCGGCGCGGGGGCACCTCCATGACGAGGCCGAGCACGCGGGGCGGCTCGCGGTCGTGGCGCAGCACCACCACGAGGTCGCGCACCTTGCCCAACGGGTCGCCCGCTGGATCGAAGACGCCGATCCCGGAGAGGTGCGACACGAAGACGCGCGCGCTGCTGCCAGCCGTCACAGGCCCGAGGCTACTGCGGGGCGGCGGGCCGGACGGTGAATGACGCCCCCGAGTCGAGCCGTCGGGGGTCGGGCGGGGTCGGGGGGTCGGGCGTCGGGCGGGTCGGGTCGGCGGTCGGGCGGGTCGGGCGGGTCGGGTGGGTCGGCGGTCGGGCGGGTCGGGGGTCGGCGGGGTCGGCGGTCGGGCGGGTCGGGCGGGTCGGGGGGTCGGCGGTCGGGCGGGTCGGGCGGGTCGGGGGTCGGGTGGGTCGGCGGGTCGGGCGGGTCGAGCCGTCGGGGGTCGGCGGTCGGGCGGGTCGGGGGTCGGCGGGGGTCCGGCGGTCGGGCGGGTCGGGTGGGTCGGCCGGGTCGGGGGTCGGCGGGGGTCGGCCCGGGCGGGTCGGGCGGGTCGGGCCGCCGCCACCCGGCCGGCCGCCGCCACCGCTCCGGCCCACGCCACCGGATCTGCTCCGTCTGGATCAGCATGCTCCGGTCCGGACCGGAGCAGGAGTCCCCCGGCGGAGCACGAACAAGGGCGCGCGACCCGGTCCGCCCTGTCGCGTAGTGTCCGCTCCCGTGAGCGCCGCCCCGACCGCCGCGACCCGGCTGTCCCGGCCACCGGCCGCGGACCTCGGGCTGCTGGCCGTCGCCGTGGTGGCGATCTCGACCTCCGGCCCGATCATCGCCGCGTGCGCCGCGCCCGCGCTCGCGATCGCCTTCTGGCGCACGGCGCTCGGTTCAGCGGCGACCTCGGCCTGGGTCGCCTGGCGGCACGGCGGCGAGCTGCGGGCGCTCGATGCCAGGCAGCGGCGGCTGATCCTCTGGGCGGGCCTCATGCTCGGCGCGCACTTCGCGGCCTGGGTGCCGAGCCTGAGGTTCACGTCCGTGGCGTCGTCCACCGCGCTGGTCGCCACGCAGCCGGTGTGGGCCGCGCTCATCGCCCGGCGCCGCGGGATGGAGATCCAGCCGACCGCCTGGGTCGGGATCGCCGTCGCGCTGCTGGGTGTCCTCGTCCTCACCGGCGTCGACTTCGCGCTCACGCCGCGCGCGCTGATCGGCGACGCCCTCGCCCTCGCCGGCGCGGTCCTGGCAGCGCTCTACGTCACAGTGGGGGAGTCCGCGCGGCAGACAGTGTCGACGGCGACCTACACCGCCGCGTGCTACGCCGTCGCGGCCGCGAGCCTGCTGCCCATCATCGTGGTGCTCGGCGTGCCGCTCGTGGGGTTCTCTGCGCGGGACTGGTGGCTGATCGTCGCGCTCACGGTCGGGGCGCAGCTGCTCGGCCACACCCTGGTCAACCGCGTGCTTGCGACGACCTCGGCCACCGTGGTGTCGCTGGCGATCCTGTTCGAGATGCCCGGCTCGACGCTGATCGCGGCGGCGTGGCTCGGCCAGGTCCCGCCCGCGGCGATCCTGCCGGCGGTCGCCCTGCTGTTCGCGGGCCTGACCCTGGTCATCCGAACCACGACGCGACCGGACGACGCGCCCTCGGAGATCCCCCCGGGGTGAACCCGCCCGCGCGCCGCGCGCCGCGCCGCCCGCGGGCCCCCGCCGGGCCCCCGCCCGCGCCCACGCCCGCCCGGCCCCCGCGCGGCCGGACGCCCCTCCGGCCCCCGCCGCCCCGCCGGGCCGCGCGCCGACTTCATCCAAGTCCTGAGCCGCCGGGCGCTCTCGAACGTGGATGAAGTCGCGATCCGCGGACGGTTCTTGGATCGAATCGGGATCTTGGAGCCCGCGCCCGCGCCGCCCCCGGCCCCGCCGGGCCGCGCCGCCCGCGCCCGCCGCCTCCGCGCCGCCGACTTCATCCAAGTCCTGAGCCGCCGGGCGCACTCGAACGTGGACTGAAGTCGCGATCCGCGCGACGGTCCGCCGCTCGACCGGGTCCCGACCGCGCCGCCGCCAGCCCGCCGCCGCGCCGCCCGCCGGGGTCAGCCGGCCAGCGCGACGATCGCCTCGTGGATGGCCAGCGTGCGCTCGGCGGACTCCACGTGCAGGTTCTCGATCATCCGACCGTTGTAGGTCACCACGCCCGAGCCGCGACCGGCCTGCCACGCCGCGAGGATCCCGCGGGCGTCCTCGACCGCCTTCTCCGACGGCGCGAACGCCTCGTTGGCGGGCTCGACCTGCCCGGGGTGGATCAGCGTCTTGCCGTCGAAGCCCATCTGCCGGCCCTGCGCGCACTCCGCGGCGAAGCCCTCAGCGTCCTTCACGTCGTTGAACACGCCGTCGAGGATCGCCCGGCCCGTGGCCCGCGCGGCCAGCAGCGCCAGCCCGAGGCCGGTGAGCACCGGCTGCCGACCCGGCACGTGCTCGGCGTACAGCTCCTTGACCAGGTCGTTGGTGCCCATGACCAGCACGGACAGCCGGCGCGAGGCCGCGGCGATCTCGTGGGCGCGCAGCATCGCGACCGGCGTCTCGACCATCGCCCACAGGGTCGTCCGCTCGGGAGCGCCGTTGCGCTGCATCGCCTCGACCAGCGACTGCGGACCTCGGCGGCCGAGTTCACCTTCGGGACCACGATGGCGTCCGGCCCGGCGGCGCAGGCGGCGGCCATGTCCGTCGTCGTGCCACTGGGTGTCCATCCCGTTGATCCGGATCGTCGAGCTCGCGCCGGCCGTACTCGCCGCTGACCTCGCCGCGGCACACGCAGCCTCCCGGGCGGCTGGCTTCGCGTCCGGCGCGACGGCGTCCTCGAGGTCGAGGATCAGCCCGTCGCACGGGAGCGACTTGGCCTTCTCCAGCGCCCGCTCGTTGCTCGAGGGCATGTACAGCACGGAGCGCCGGGGGCGGAAGGCCGCACTCATGCCGGCACCTCGATCGCGTCGTACGCGGCCCTCAGCTCGGGGTCGATCGCCGCGAGCTGCTCGGCCAGCTCCACCATGACCAGGCACTGCTTGAGCGAGGCGTCGTCCTCCATCTTGCCGTCGAGCATCACCGCCCCGGTCCCGTCGCCCATCGCAGCGACCACGCGGCGGGCGTGCCGGATGTCCTCGACGCTCGGGCGAGAACACGCGGTTGGCGATCGCGATCTGCTTCGGGTGCAGCGTCCAGGTACCGACGCACCCGAGCAGGAACGCGTTGCGGAACTGGTCCTCGCACGCGACGACGTCGGCGATGTCGCCGAACGGCCCGTAGTAGGGGTAGAGGCCGTAGGTGGCGCACGCGTCGACCATGCGCGCGATCGTGTAGTGCCACAGGTCCTGCTGGTACGTCGTGCGCGGACCCTCGATGTCGCCGTCGACGGGGTCCTGGCGCACCAGGTAGCCGGGGTGCCCGCCGCCGACGCGCGTGGTCTTCATCCGGCGGTCGGCGGCCAGGTCGGCCGGGCCCAGCGAGAGGCCCTGCATGCGCGGGCTGGCCGCGCAGATCTCCTCGACGTTGGCCACGCCGCGGGCGGTCTCCAGGATCGCGTGGACGAGGATCGGGCGGGTCAGCCCGGCCTTGGCCTCGAGCTGCGCGAGGATCCGGTCGACGTAGTGGATGTCCTCGGCGCCCTGCACCTTGGGCACCATGATCACGTCGAGCTTGTCGCCGATCTCAGGCACGAGGGTGACCAGGTCGTCGAGCACCCACGGGCTGTCGAGGGCGTTGATCCGGGTCCACAGCTGCGTGGGGCCGAAGTCGGTCGACTGCGCGATGCGGACCAGGCCCTCGCGCGCGGCGACCTTGCGGTCGGCCTTGACCGCGTCCTCGAGGTTGCCCAGGAGCACGTCGACGGTGCCGACCATGCCGGGGACCTTGGCGGCCATCTTCTCGTTGCTCGGATCGAAGAAGTGGATCGCGCGGGACGGCCGGGCCGGGATCTCGCGAAGGGGCGCGGGGGCGCCGAGGGCAAGCGGGCGGAAGAAGTCCTTGGGGCTCTTGGTGGGCATGCCAGCGACGGTAGCGAAGGCCGTTCGGGGGCCTGCGATGGGGGTCCGGTGTCGCGGCGGCCGGGCGGGCGGGTGGGCGGCGGGTGGCGGGCGGGCGGGTGGGCGGTGCGGTGGCGGCGGCGGTGGTGGCGGTGGGCGGTGGGGCGGTGGGCGGTGGGCGGCGGTGGGCGGGCCGGTGGGCGGCGGTGGGCGCGCGGGCGGGCGGCGGGTGGCCCCACGTCCGGCCGGCCCGTGGCGCGACCGGGCGCAGGGCCCCTCGAGTCGAAGACGTCAGATGGTCTCGTCGACGCGACCACGATCGCGGACGTCGACGTCGACGATCGACTCACGTTCGTCGCCGGCGACCAGCTCGACGGCCTCCTCAGCGACCGTCTCGACGCGCGTGAGCCGCCAGACGAGCACGGCCAGGACGGCCCCGAGCAGGGGCGCGAGGAGGAACAGCCAGACCTGGCCCAGCGCCTCCCCGCCGGCGAACAGCGCCGGGCCGAACGAGCGTGCGGGATTGACCGATGTGCCGGTCAGGGGGATGCCCACGAGGTGCACCGCGGTGAGGGTCAGCCCGATCGCGAGCCCGGCGGACCCTGGGGCGGCGGCCTTCTCAGTCACCAGCAGGATGACCGTGACGAACGCCGCGGTGACGAACGTCGGCGAACGGCGAACGGCCGCGCGCGAGCGGCGCCGGCGAGCGCACGAGCGTCGGCCTCCGGCCCGGATCACGGGGAACGGGATCCGCGCCCTCGCCGCTCCGGTCCGGGCTCTCGTCGGTCCGGGCCGGAGCATGAGTGCTCAGGCGGAGCACGAACGTCGGCGAACGGCGAACGGTGCCGCGGCGGGGCGGCGTCGGCCTCCGGCCCGGATCACGGGAGACGGGATCCGCACCCTGGCTCCCGCTCCGGTCCGGGCCGGAGCGCTGAGTGCTAGGCGAAGCACGAACGTCGGCGAGCTGCGAACGGCGAACGGCGGCGCGGCGGGGCGGCGCGTGGCCTCTGGCTCGGTCGGGGGGACGGGATCCGCGCCCTGGTTCCCGCTCCGGTCCGGGCTCTCTGCTCCGGTCCGGGCCGGAGCATGAGTGCTCAGGCGGAGCACCGGCGACGCGAACGACGCGAACGACGGGGCGAGGCGAACGGCGGGGCGACGCGAACGGCGCGACGGCGAACGGCGCGGCGGCGGGGCGGCGGGGCGGCGGGGCGGCGGGGCGGCGGGGCGTCGGGGTGGGGGGACGTCGGCTCGGGCGGGGCGGGATCCGCACCCTGGTTCCCGCTCCGGTCCGGGCTCTCTGCTCCGGTCCGGGCCGGAGCATGAGTGCTCAGGCGGAGCACCGGCGACGCGAACGGCGAACGGCGGGGCGACGCGAACGGCGAACGGCGGGGCGACGCGAACGGCGGGGCGAGGCGAACGGCGGGGCGAGGCGAACGGCGGGGCGACGCGAACGGCGCGAGGCGAACGGCGGGGCGACGCGAACGGCGCGACGGCGAACGGCGCGGCGGCGGAACGGCGGCGCAGCCCCGCCCCGCTCAGGCGTCGTTCCAGGCGTCGTCGATCGGCACCGTGAGCCCGCCGGGGGGCTGGTCCTCCCAGGCCCGTGGGTCCTCGATGGGCTCCAGGTGTGTCGCCACGAATGTGTCCGGGAGGGCCTCGCGGATCTCCCCCTCCACCGCCTCGACCAGGTCGTGGCCCTGGGTCACCGACCAGCTGCCCGGCACGAGCACGTGCATCGACACGAACCGCTGCCGCCCGGCCTCCCGCGTCTGCACCGCGTGGAACCGCACGTTCTCGGTCTGGTGGTGACTCAGGATGCGCACGATCATCTCGTTCTCGTCCTCTGGCAGGGCGGCGTCCAGCAGGCCCATCGCCGAGCTGCCGATCAGCTTCAGCCCGGCGAACACGATGTTCAGCGCGACGGCCGCGGCGATGATCGGATCCATCCTGAGCCATCCGGTCCACGCGACGACGAACACGGCCACGATCACGCCGGCGGAGGTCCAGACGTCGGTCATCAGGTGCTTGGCGTCAGCGGTGAGGACGATCGAGCGGTGCTTTCGCCCGGCGCGCATCAGGTACCACGCCACGCTGCCGTTGAGCAGCGACGCGATGATCGAGACGGTCAGGCCGACTCCCACGGCGTCCAGGGGCTGGGGGTTCAGGAACCGCTCGATGGCCGTGAACATGATGATCCCGGCCGCCACGAGGATCATTAGGCCCTCGATCAGCGCCGAGAAGTACTCGGCCTTGCTCAGGCCGAAGTGCATGCGGGCCGTGCCTGGCTTGGCTGCTGCCTTGAGCGCGATGAGCGCGACGAACGCCGCCACGATGTTCACGGTCGACTCGAGGGCGTCGGAGAGAAGGCCCACGGAGTTGGTGAGCAGGTAGGCCCCGATCTTGAGGCCGAAGACGATGAAGCCGGTGGCGATCGACAGCCACGCGTACCGCGAGAGGTCCTCCTGGCCATGCACGGGGCCATCCTGACACGCATCGGTGGGGCGCAGGTCACCAGCGGGCCGCCGATGCGCTACTCGAACGGCGCCGGATCCCCGATCCCGATGCGGACCACCTGCGGGTAGCCCTCGGTCCAGTCCACGACCGTTGAGGGAGTGATCCCGCACTCCCCGGCCTCGACCACGGCATCGACGAGGCTGTCGAGGCGCTCCTTGATCTGCCAGCCGTCGGTCATCGGGTCCTCGTCGCCGGGCAGCAGCAGCGTCGAGGACACCAGCGGCTCGCCGAGCTCGCGCAGCAGCGCCCGGACGAACGGGTGCTCCGGGATGCGCACGCCCACCGCCCGGCGCTTCGGGTCGGCCAGCACGCGCGGCAGGTCCCGGGAGGCCGGCAGGATGAACGTGTAGGGGCCAGGGGTGGCGGCCCGGATCATCCGGAACGCGGAGTTGTCCATGGCGACCAGCTGGCCGAGCTGGCTCATGTCCGCGCACACCACGGCCAGCGGTTGGCTCTCGGGCAGGGTCCGGATGCGCCTGATCCGCTGGACCCCGGCGCGGCTGCCCAGCAGGCACCCGAGGGCGTAGCAGGTGTCGGTTGGGTAGGCGATGACGCCGTCCTCGCGCAGCATCGCGACCAGCTGGGCGAGCGCCCGCGGCTGGGGGTCGCGCGGGTGGACGTCGAAGAACCTGGCCACGGGTGAAGCGTAGGGCGGCAGAGCCGGGGGCGTCTGCCCGTCGGTTCCCGGGCGGGGCGGGGGGGCGGCGGGGCGGCGGCGGGGCGGGGCGTGGGGCGGCGGCGGGGCGGGGCGTGGGGCGTGCGGTGGGGCGGGGGCGTGGGGCGTGCGGGGCGTGGGCGGGGCGGCGTGGGGCGTGGGCGCGGGCGGTGGGGCGTGGGGGCGTCGGGGCGTGGGCGGGGCGGCGTCGGGAGGGTCGGGTCGCCGGTTCGGGCGGCGGTTCCGCCAGTTCATCCAAGTTCGAGGCTGCGGTGATGGCGCGAACGTGGATGAGGTAGCGATTCGCGGACGAGAGTTGGATGAAGTTGCCGAGGAGCCCCCCCGCCCCGGCCCGCGCCCCCCGCCCCGCGCCCCCGCCCGCCCCCGCCCCCGCCCCGCGCCCCCCGCCCCCGCGCCCCCGCGCCCGCCGCGCCCCCCGCCCGCCGCGCCCCCGCGCCCCCGCGCCCCCCGCGCCCCCCGCGCCCCCCCCCCGCGCCCCCGCCCGCCGCGCCCCGCCCCGCCCGCCGCGCCCCCGCGCCCGCCCCGCCCCCCGCGCCCCCCGCGCCCGCCCCGCCCCCCCCGCCCGCCCCCCGCCCGCCCCCCGCCCGCGCCCGCCCCGCCCCGCGCCCCAACCGGCGCCGCCGGGGACCCTCGACCCGATGTGCGGACCGCCCACGGGCCGGGGGATACTGGCCAGTAACAAAGCCGGCCGACGCGCGGCCGGATCCCGACGACGATGGAGGACGACCATGGGCCGCCTGGCGCAGACCGAGGGTCTCACCGACGTCCAGCAGGAGATCCTCGCGGCGGTCCAGGACTTCGTGGACAACGAGATCATCCCCAACGCCCAGGAGCTCGAGCACGCCGACGAGTACCCGACCGAGATCGTCGAGGGCATGAAGGAGATGGGGATCTTCGGCCTGATGATCCCCGAGGAGTACGGCGGCCTCGGCGAGTCGCTGCTGACCTACGCCCTGTGCGTCGAGGAGATCGCCCGCGGCTGGATGAGCGTCGTCCGGCATCATCAACACCCACTTCATCGTCGCGTACATGATCATGCAGCACGGCACCGAGGAGCAGAAGCAGCACTACCTGCCGCGGATGGCCACCGGCGAGATGCGCGGCGCGTTCTCGATGTCCGAGCCGCACTGCGGCTCCGACGTCTCGGCGATCACGTCCAAGGCCGTCCGGACGGCGACGACTACGTGCTCGACGGCCAGAAGATGTGGCTGACCAACGGCGGCATCGTCCACCCTGGTCGCGGTCCTGGTGCGCACCGACGACGAGGCCCCCGAGGGCGCCGAGCGTCTACAAGAAGATGACGACGTTCCTGATCGAGAAGCCGGCCGGCTTCGGCGAGGTCCTGCCCGGCCTGACCATCCCCGGCAAGATCGACAAGATGGGCTACAAGGGCGTCGACACCACCGAGCTGGTGATGGACGGACTTCGCGCTCGCCCGCCGACGCGCTGCTCGGCGGCGAGCCCGGCAAGGGCTTCTACCAGATGATGGACGGCGTCGAGGTCGGCCGCGTCAACGTCGCGGCGCGTGCCTGCGGGCTGGCGCATGCGGGCCTTCGAGCTCGGCATCGACTACGCCCAGCAGCGCGAGACCTTCGGCAAGCAGATCGCCGAGCACCAGGCGGTGCCGTTCCGCCTGGCCGACATGGCGCGTCAAGGTCGAGGCCGCGCACCAGATGATGGTCAGGGCCGCCCGCAAGAAGGACTCCGGCGAGCGCAACGACCTCGAGGCCGGCATGGCCAAGTACCTCGCGAGCGAGTACTGCAAGGAGGTCGTCGAGGACTCGTTCCGCATCCACGGCGGCTACGGCTACGCCAAGGAGTACGAGATCGAGCGGCTCTACCGCGAGGCGCCGATGCTGATGATCGGCGAGGGCACCGCCGACATCCAGCGGATGATCATCGGCCGCCGGCTGCTCGAGGACTACAAGCTGCGCTGACCGACGGGCCTGGTCCGGCCGGTCGACGAGCAGCCGCCCGCGCGCCGGACCGCGCAGGCCGGCAGGCGCGTGACCGGTCGGTTCGGCCGTCCCGGGCGCCCCTCCTCGCGGGCGGCTGTGGACGGAAGCGTGCGCGGATCGCAGACCTGCGGCATGATGCCCCCCAAGCCGCTCACGGCGGAAGAAGCAGGGGAGGGGCTCGCGCATGTCGCTGACGGTGGACGTCATCCATGGCGATGAGGCCGTCAGCCTCGACGAGGCGCTGCGGACCCAGGCGGAGAACTGCCTCGCGCTGGGATCGCCGTTGTCGCACGACATCCTGCTGGACCTCATCGAGTTGATGGGGCCGGGCGCTCCGCTGGAGGGGCTGCGTGCCGGGCACGAGTCGGTCCGCGGCGGCGACCTGGTCGGGCTGCGCCTGCTCGCGGCCGCGCACCGGATGGTCCTGGCGCGGCAGGCGCCCGCGCTGGCCGTGCACTACCCGACGGCCGGCGGCACCTCGCCGACCGACGAGCCGGGCCGGGCCGCGCTGCGCCGGGCCCTGGTCGAGGCGTTCCTGGCCCACCCAGAGGTGGTTCGCGACAGCCTCACACGCATCCCGCAGACGAACGAGACCGGCCGGGCGGTTCCCCTGCGCGGGGCCCTCGGGCGGGTCGCCGCTGCCCACGGCCAGCCGATCCGGCTGCACGAGGTGGCGGCCTCGGCGGGCCTGAACCTGCGCGCGGACGCCATGCCGTGGGCGCACGTGCCCATGCCCGTGAAGGTCGAGATCGTCGAGCGGGCGGGCTGCGACCTGAACCCGCTGGACGTCGACAAGCCGGAGCATCGGCTGATCCTCGCCAGCTACGTCTGGGGTGACGACCTGGGGCGGTTCGAGCGACTGCGCACGTCCTTCGCGCTGGCGCACCGGATCCCGGCGAGCGTCAGCGCCATGTCGGCCAGCGCGTACCTCGCGGGGCTCGCCCACGCCGACCCGATCCCGGGGCGCACGCTGGTGATCTGGCACTCGGCGACGTGGTTCTACCTCGAGCGACCGGCTCGCTCGGAGATCCGGTCGGCGATCCGCAAGATCGCCCACCGGGCGACGGCCTCGGCCCCCGTGGTGCACGCGTCGTGGGAGTGGATGCGGGACTCGCCGGACCCGGCGAAGTCGTTCGCGCTCGTCGGCCGGTCGTGGCCGGCGGCGGGCGCATGGGCCCCGTGGCGGCCGGGTACGCCGGTGCTCCTCGGCACGGGCCCAGCGCACGGGATGCCCATGCGCTGGTCGGAGCCGAAGCCGCTGTCGAGCGACCCCCTGGAGTTCTAGGGCGCGACGCCTCCGGTCGGGGGCGCGTCCGGGGCGCGTCCGGGCGGGCCGGGCCTCGGGGCGCCGGGCTCAGGCGCGTCCGGGCGCGCGTCCGGGCGGGCCGGGCCTCAGGCGGGGCCGGGCTCCGCAGGGGGGCCCGGGTCCAGCAGGGGGGCCCGTGCTGAGTCGGTGGAGCCGACGCGCAGGTCGAGCCAGACCACCTTCGCGTGCTCGCTGACCCGCCAGCCCCATCGGCTGGACAGCTTGTCGACAAGGTCCATGCCGCGGCCGCCCTCGGCGTCGGGATCTGCCTCGCGCAGCTCGGGCGGGCAGTCGGCGGCCGAGTCGCAGACCTCGAGGCGCAGGTATCCGTCGCGGACGTAGGCGCGCACGGAGATCGGCCCGGTGGCATGCCGGACGGCGTTGGTCACGAGCTCGGTGGCGAGCAGCTGCGCGTCGTCGATCAGCTGGGGGAGGTCGGCGCGGGCGAGGAAGCGGGCGATGGCTTGACGAGCCTCCCGCGGGGCCCGCAGGTCGTTGGGGAGGATCTCGTCAAGCGGCATGTGCGTGGGATACCCACTGGTGGGTCGGTTCACACCTCGGTGCTACGTGCCGGACGCGGCGAAGATGCCGTCCAGAACCGCGACGGTCGCAGGCGGGTCCTCGGTGGCCGGGTTGTGGCCGACGTCGGGGATCACGTGCCACGCGACGCCCAGCCGCTGCGCCATCAGGCCCTGCTCGGCGACCGGCCACGCGTCGTCGAGCGCCCCGGTGACCACCGCCCCCGCCACCCCTGCGGCCCTGATCGTCCTGGCGGCCTCCTCCGTGCGGTCCGTGACGTGCATCAGGATGTCGGCGAAGTCGCCGAGGGCCGCCGGGTCGTTGGCGATGAACCGCCGCGCGCAGAACTCGGCGACCTCGTCGCTCGGGGGGTTCCAGCCGCCGGCCCTGTCCATCGCCTCCTTGCGCAGCCAGATGTGCTCCATCGGCACGGCGGCCAGGGCCGCCTGCAGCCCCAGCAGCGACGCATGGCCCTGCGCCGGGATCGGCCCGGGGCCGCTGCACACCGGGCTCCACGAGGCCATCCGGCCCGGGTCGGCCAGCACCGCCGCGCGGGTCACGATCCCGCCCATCGAGTGGCCGACGAGATGCACCCGGCGGTCGGGGGCGAACCACGCGGCGACCGCGAGCACCGAGTCGGCCAGCGTCTCGGGGGTGTGGCTGCCACGCGGGCCGAGACCGGCGAACCCGCCCTGGCCCGGCAGGTCCATGGCCGCCACGCGCCACCCCAGCGCGGCCAGCGGCGCGAGGATCGCGATGAAGTCCTCCTTGGAGCCCGTGAACCCGGGCACGAGCAGGACATCACCGCGCGTCGCATCCGCACCACCAGTCACACCAGCATCGGGCTCGGCGAGCAGCACGGGCGCCGGAGCGGTCGGCGGTGCGAAAAGCGCGACGCCATCGGGCATGGCGATGAAGGGGGGCGTGCTCATGGTGTGCACAATAGGGGCACGTTGCCACCGAGCGCAGGGGCCGGGTATGACACGAATCATCGCTATCGCGAACCAGAAGGGCGGCGTGGCCAAGACCACGACCGTCGCGTCGATCGGGGCTGCCCTGGCCGAGCTCGGCCAGCGAGTCCTGCTGATCGACCTCGATCCGCAGGCGTGCCTGACGTTCTCCCTGGGCCTGGACCCGGAGACGCTCGAGTTCTCGATGCACGACGTCCTGCTCGGCCGGGTCAGCGCCTCGATGGCGGTGGTCAACACCGACGAGGGCATGAGCCTGCTGCCCGCGACGATCGACCTCGCCGGCACGGAGGCGCACCTGCTGACGCGCACCGGCCGCGAGTTCGCCCTGCGCACCGCGCTGGAGGACATCGCGACCGAGTACGACACCATCCTGCTGGACTGCTCCCCGTCGCTGGGCGTGCTGACGATCAACGCGCTGACCGCCGCGCACGAGGTGCTGATCCCGCTGCAGTGCGAGACGCTGTCGCACCGCGGCGTGGGCCAGCTGCTGGACACCATCGCCGACGTCCGGCGCATCACCAACCGAGACCTCGTGGTGCTGGGCGTGCTGCCCACGCTGTTCGACTCGCGCACCAACCACTCGCGCGCGGTCCTGTCCGACATCAACGCCCGCTACGGCCTGGACATCCTCGGCCCGGCGATCCCACGCTCGATCCGCTTCGCCGAGGCGCCGGCCGTCGGCCGTTCGGTGCTGGCCTCGAGCGGCAGCCGGTTCCGGGGCGCCGAGGCCTACCGCGCGCTCGCCCGCGGCCTGCTCGACGGGACCGCGACCTCAGCCCACGCCGACCTGATCGGAGCCCGCCCATGACCGAGACCTTCGACCGCGTTCGCACCCGTGCGGTCTCCGACCCGAGCGTCGCGCCCGTGGATGTGCAGGGCAAGTCCGCCCTGTTCAGCGGCGCGGCGGTCAGCCCCTCGCTGGGGTCGGTTGCCATCACGTGCTCGGAGTGCCACAACGCGACCGTCGTGTCGTACGGCCGGGCGGTGAAGCTCGCGGTGCCGAGCGTGCACCTGCCGATGGTCCGCCGCGCCTACCCGTCGTGGATGCGCTGCCCGGCGTGCGCCGAGCGTCACTGGGTCCGGATCAGCTTCCACTGAGGCTGGGGCGTTCGCCCGGCGGCGAATTCCCCGCGCAGAGTCGAGCGACGCACTCCCGGCGTCGCGCGGCTCGGCCTCCGAGCCCGAGGGCGCGCCGCCCTGCTCGGGGGTCACGGACTGCCCGCCGCGCGTGCGCTTGCGGTTGCGCGGCCGGCGCCGGCGCGGCGCCTTCTCGCCCTCGGCCGCCTCGGCGCCCGCGCCCGACTTGGGCGCCTCCTTGTGGCCGTGCGGAATCGTGCGCCCGTGGTGGTGGCTGTGCCCGCGGGACGTGCCCCGCCCGCCGTCGGAACCCCGGCCCCCGGAGCTGCGCCCGCCCGGCTCGCGGCCGCCCAGGTCCTCGAGCACCTCGGCGTCGAGTCCGGCCCGGGTGCGGGCCGCGCGGGGGAGCCGGCCGGTGGTCCCCTCCGGGATCCCGAGGCCGGTGTAGATGTGCTCCGACGTGTGGTACGTCTCGATCGGCTCGTCGAACGGCAGCCCGAGGGCCTTGTTGATCATGCCCCAGCGCGGCACGTCCTCCCAGTCGACGAACGTGACCGCCACGCCGGACGCGCCGGCGCGGCCGGTGCGGCCGATCCGGTGCAGGTAGGTCTTCTCGTCGTCCGGGCACTCGTAGTTGATGACGTGGGTGACGTCCTCGACGTCGATGCCGCGGGCGGCCACGTCGGTGGCCACGAGCACGTCGACCTTGCCGTTGCGGAACGCGCGCAGCGCCTGCTCGCGGGCGCCCTGGCCGAGGTCGCCGTGCACCGCGCCGGCGGCGAACCCGCGGTCGGTGAGGTCGTCGGCGACGCGCCTGGGCGCGGCGCTTGGTGCGGCAGAAGATCATCGTGAGGCCGCGGCCGTCCGCCTGCAGGATCCGCGCGAGGATCTCGACCTTGTCCATCGGGTGGGCGCGCCACACGTGCTGCTCGATCGGCCTCGACGGTCGCGGCGTCGTCGCTCGGGGTCGATCGCCCGGATGTGCGTGGGCTGGCTCATGTAGCGCCGGGCCAGGGCGACGATCTGCCCGGGCATCGTCGCGGAGAACAGCATGGTCTGGCGCGTGGCCGGCAGCAGCGCGACGATGCGCTCGACGTCGGGCAGGAAGCCCATGTCGAGCATCTCGTCGGCCTCGTCGAGGACGAGCATCGTGCACGTGCGACAGGTCGAGGTGGCGCTGGCGGGCCAGGTCGATCAGCCGGCCGGGGGTGCCGACGACGACGTCGATGCCCTTGGCCAGGGCCTCGACCTGCGGCTCGTAGGCGCGGCCGCCGTAGACCGCCAGGACGCGCGACGCCGCGCTGATCGCCGGCCTGTTCGAGGTCGCTTGGCGACCTGGACGCAGAGCTCGCGGGTGGGGACGACGACGAGGGCCTGCGGCGCCGCTGGCGCGCATCGGGCAGGGCGTCGTAGCTCGGGGGTGCCCGGGGCGGGGATGCGCTGCAGCAGCGGGATGCCGAAGCCGAGGGTCTTGCCGGTGCCGGTCTTGGCCTGGCCGATCAGGTCGCGGCCCGTCGAGGGCCAGCGGGATGCGTCAGCTCCTGGATCGGGAACGCGTCGGTGATGCCGGCCACGGCCAGGGCGGACGTGATGGGCTCGACGACGCCGAGGTCGGTGAAGGTTGTCAAGCTCTCCTCAGTAGTCCCCGCGATTCTACCGTGCGGGCGGGGTGGGGCCTCCGCGTGCGCGGCGGGGGCCGTGCGGGGGGCGTGCGCGACGGGGCGGTCGGGGCGCGGGCCGGCGGCGGGGCGGCGGGGCGCCGGCGGCGGCGCGGGCGCCGGCGGTCGGGGCGCGGGGGGACGCGGCGGCGGCGGCGGGACGGGGCGGCGGGCGCGGCGGCGGGGCGGGGCGGGCGCGGACGTGCCGGGGGCCGCGGCCGGGCGCGCGGCGGGGGCACGGCGGCCGTCGGGAGCGCGCGCGGGTCGGTGATCGGACTACCGTGCGCTCATGAGCGACGTCGTGCCCCGTCCGTCCCTCGACGACCCCGCCTACCGCGAGGGCGTCGTCGAGCTGCTCGGCCTGCTCGGCGCCGGCGAGTACCTCGCGTTCGAGCGCCTGGTCTCCGAGGCGCGGTTCGCCCCCTCGCTGAGCCAGCGCCTGCGGATCGCCACGATCGCCGAGGGCGAGCTCCAGCACCACCGGCTGCTGCGCGCGCGCCTGTCGGAGCTAGGCGCGGACCCGGACGAGATCATGTCGCACTTCCTCCCTCCGCTCGAGCGCTACCACGCGCATGACTGGGCCGAGCGACTGGCTGGAGAGCCTCGTGAAGGCCTACGTCGGCGACTCCATCGCCACGGACTTCTACCGCGAGATCGGGGCGGTGCTCGACGGTGAGACCGCCGCGCTCGTGCTCGAGGTGTGCTCCGAGCTGGGCCAGACCAGCGTGGTGGTCGAGGAGGTGCGCAGGGCGATCGAGGCCGACCCGCGACGGGCCGGCCGCCTCGCGCTGTGGGGCCGGCGGCTGATCGGCGAGATGCTCTCGCAGGCGCAGTCGGTGGCCGCCGAGAACGACCCCCTGGCCGAGCTGATCATGAGCGAGAGCGTGACCTCGCAGATCGACCTCGTGGGACTGCTGGAGCGCCTGACCTCGGCGCACGTGGAGCGGATGAAGGCGCTGGGCCTGGCGGCGTAGCCGGCGGCCGCGGGGCGGGCACCCCGGGCGGGCACCCCGGGCGGGCACCGCGGGGCGGGCACCCGGGCGGGCCCGGCGGCCCCCGGGCGGGAACCCCGGGCGGGAACCCCGGGCGGGCACCCCGGGGCGGGCGGAGGCTGGACCTCCTGCGCTCAGTCGGCGCCGAAGCCGACCCGGCGCACCTCGGAAGCGGCGATCTCGACGTACGCGAGGCGATCGGCGGGCACGACCACGCGCCGGCCCTTCTCATCGACGAGGTCGAGCAGCGCGCCGTTCTTCAGGGCCTCGGCGACCTTCTTGGCCACGGCGTCGGGGGTCTCGGTGCTCTCCAGGACCAGCTCTCGGGCGGCCTGCTGGACTCCGATACGAACCTCCACGGTGGATCCTCTCGCTACTTCGCGTGTGTGCGGGTGGTCTTGGCGGCGCCGGACGTGGCCGCGGCGGTGCGCGGCTTCGGCGCGGACGTGCGCGCGGTCGAGGCCGCCTTGGGCGCCGCGGCGGGTGCGTCCGCCGGCTCGGCGCCTGCAGCGCCAGGCGCCGGGACTGCTCCGGTCTGGTTGGCGGTCAGCGGGAAGCCGGAGATGCCGCGCCACGCCAGCCCGGCCATCGCCCGGGCCGCCTCGGACTGCGGGATCTTGGTCGGGGAGTGCAGCCACCGGCGGGCCGAGGTCTGCGCCATCCCGAGCAGGCCGCTGGCCAGCAGCATCGAGGTGTCGTCGTCGAGCTCGGTGTCCTCGCGGATGACCTCGGCGATCATCTCCGCGCAGGTCTCGTTCGTGCGCGCCACGCGGGACACCACGGCCGGGACGTTGGTGAGGTCGGACTCGAAGATCAGCCGGAACGCGCCGGACTCGTGGGCGACGAAGTCGAAGTAGGCCTCGAACGTGGCGCGCACGCGCTTGCGGTTGTCGTGCGTGGAGTCCAGGGCCTGGCGCACCAGCGTGATCAGCGCGTCGCTGCTCTCGTCGAGGACGGCGAGGTAGAGCTCGAGCTTGCCCGGGAAGTGCTGGTAGAGCACGGGCTTGGAGACCCCGGCGAGCTCGGCGATGTCGTCCATGCCGGCGGCGTGGTAGCCCTGGTGCACGAACGCGTGGCGCGCGGCCTCGAGCAACTGGGCACGCCGCTCCTGGCGCGGCAGCCGCCCGGAGCGGTCCGGCATCACAGACATGGGGCGATCTTAGACCCGGGCCGGTGCCAGGAGTGCCGATTCGCCTGCGCCGGTGGCGAACCGCGGGCGCGGGGCGTGGGCCGTGGGCGGGGGTGCGGGGCGCCGGCCGTGGGCGCGGGGCGCGGGGGCGCGCGGGCGGCGGGGGCGCGGGGTGCGGGGGCGCGGGGCGCGGGGCGCGGGGCGCCGGCGGGATGCGACCGATGTGGACGCTCAGAGCTGGGCGGCCCAGTGGAGCTGGCCGATGAATCCGATGACCACGATCGCCGCACCGGTGACCAGCACCGCGATGACCGACCGCGGCTGGCTGACCCTGTCGAGCAGGAGCGCGATGGACCGAAGCGCCCCGGCCGGAGCGCGGCTGACCGCAGGGGCGGCCGGCCCCCGCCGCATGCGCCCGCGCACCTCCAGGGCGGCCAGCGCGGTGCCAGCGAGCAGCAGCACGATGCCCAGCGCCAGGACCACCGTCGCGGTGCCGAGGCCGATGCGCTCGGCCACGTTGGTGCTGCGCACGAAGGGTGCGGGGGCGTTGGGGTCGAGGGCCGCGGCGTCCGCGGCTGTGCTGAACAGGTCGGGGTCGCCGAGGAACCGCGTGGTCGTGAACCAGAGGACGGCGACCGTAAGGGCGGTGAACAGGACGCCGACCCAGGCGGTGAACCGGCCGTCGTAGTCGCCCTGCGGGATCTGCACCTCGGCGGCGAGGTCCTGGGGCCGCGCGTGCGCCGGGAGCCGGGGTGCGGCCGGTGCGGTCGATGGGGCGGGGGCCGGGGCGGGGGCTGGGGCGGGGGCCGAGGCTGGGGCTGGGGCTGGGGCGGGCTCCTGCGGAGCAGGTCGTGCCGGCGGTGCGGTCGCGCCGGTGGGGGCGGCGGGGGTCGCGAAGGCGCCGGGGGTCGCTGGTACGTGGGCAGCCGTCGGTGCGGTCGGTGCAGTCGGCGCTGACTGGGCCGGCACCCGAGGGCTGGTTGGGGGTGCCGCGCTTGCAGCGGCCGAACCCGACGGGCCGGTGGGTGCTGGGTGCAGGTCCGGGTTGGCGGTGGGTGCGGGGTGCAGGTCCGGGTCGGCGGTGGGTGCTGGGTGCAGGTCCGGGTCGGCGGTGGGTGCTGGGTGCAGGTCCGGGTCGGCGGTGGGTGCTGGGTGCAGGTCCGGGTCCGCGGTGGGTGCTGGGTGCAGGTCCGGGTCCGCGGTGGGTGCTGGGTGGACGTCCGGGTCCGCGGTGGGTGCTGGGTGCAGGTCCGGGTCGGCGGTGGGTGCTGGGTGGACGTCCAGGTCCCCTCCCGGCGGCGGCTCGGACCCCGCACTCGTCGGGGGCAGGAACGGCAGGCGTGGGCCGGCGGACGGCTCGGCCGGCGGGGGCGTGCCCACCGGTGCCGCTGCGGCCCCCGGTGCCCCGGCCGGCATGCGTGCCCCCTCGCTGGTTGGGAGCGCGACCATCGCGGGTGCACGCATCACCACCATGTCTGCGGACTCGACCAATGCATCACCGGCGAATGCTGTCGCCCGGAAGGTCCCGAACCGCTGGTCCCCCTCCAGGATCCAGCGCAACGCGTCGGCGTCCGTGGGGGTGAGCAGCTCGCTGTCCCCGCGGAACAGCCGGACGCCCTCAGGGTTCCAGCGCGACGGCTGCGGCCAGGCGTCGATCGTGACGGCGCTGTCGCCGTCCACGAAGAGCACGGCGCCCGCGCCGCTCGGCTGGGAGGTGCGTCCCAGGGCCGAGGCGGTCAGCACGAGCGCGTTCGCCATTCCGCCAGTGTCGGAGTCGGCCACGGAGCGTGACAAGACGGCGGGGCGCCAATCACCCGTCCGGGCGATTGAACTCACGCGCGCCGCTACGGAAGCGCCCTCCGCGGCGCGCGGAGCTGACTCGACGAGGCGGATGGGCCCGGCCCGCCTCGTGCCCTTCGTGATCGGAGCCGCGGCATGGCCACCAGGGGCTCCGGGGCTGGGGCCCCGGGGCTGCAGGCGCCCAGACGTGAGGCGGTCACCGACGCCGACTCGGGGGCCACCCGCTCGCACGGTCATGGCCGCGTCCGCGGAGCAGGGCGCCCTCCGCCCGACGTGGCCATGCACCCCACATGAACCGAATCGACGGGCCACGGGGTAGGGAAGGCGACGAACGCGCCCCACATGAACCGATAGCGCGGGATTCTGACGCGCATTCGGTTCACTTCGGGCGCGTGGTCGGCGTGGTCACCCGGTCCGGGGAGCCATTCGGTTCATGTGGGGTGCGGCCGTCGTGATGGGCGGAGGGAGCGCGGGACCGCGGTGGGGCGCGGAGGGAGGGGGCGAGGGGGCGCGGGGGCGAGGAGCGGAGGCGGAGCGGGGGCGGGGCGCGGAGGAGGGGGCGCGGAGGGAGGGGGCGCGGAGGGAGGGGGCGCGGAGGGAGGGGGCGCGGAGGGAGGGGGCGCGGGGGCGCGGAGGGCGCGGGGGCCGAGCGAACCGGGCGGGGCCGGCTACAGCATGCGGGCGTCGAGGGCGGCCTCGATGCGCTGCAGGACCTTCGCGGGGCGCAGGCGCATCTGCTCCCAGCTCCAACGGATGACGCGGAACCCCATCTCCTCGAGGAGCTCCTGGCGGCGCTTCTCGCGGAGCAGCGCGTCCCGGTCGTTGTACTTGCCCTTGCCATCGGCCTCGCCGATGACGCGCGCCTCGGCCCACAGGAAGTCCGGGAAGGCCAGCCCCTCCGGTGTCGTGACCGGCACCTGCAGTTGGGGCAACGGGAACCCGGCACCGGCCATCTCGCCGTAGCTGAGCGACTCCAGCGCCGATTCGCGCCGCGGGTCCACGAGCGGGACAACGTCCAGCAGCGCGGCTCGGGTGTGCGACGTGGCCGCCACGCCAATGACCTCGGTGAACTCGCCGCGAACCGACTCGAGCAGCCGCGCGTTCGTGTAGTGGTCGCGGACTCGCCGGGAGCCGACGCGCTCGCGAAGGATCCTGCGGGCCGCGGAGTCGAGGGTGATGAGGGCCTCGGGTAGTGGGTGGTCGGCCGCGACGTCCACGGCGGTGCGTGGGGGCGTGGTGACCAGCAGGCCGCTGGGGTGCGTGTCGCGATGCTCCTTGGGGAGCCTTCGCACGGAGATGCTGCGGTGGGGCCCCGGCTCGGATCGTGCCTCAGGCGCGGCGGGCAGGATGAACGCAGGGGGACGGGTTGCGGCAGCGGCCGTGTCGGCCAGGTCGAGGTCCCAGGCCAGCGCAGCCGTGTGGTGGCTCGCGATGGCGTGCGGGCGGATGAGTTGGAGCGCCAGGGCGCGCTGGAGATGCCGGGCGGTCGGCTCCTCGGCGACGGCGGAGGTCGCGACGTAGACGCCGTTGGCGAGTCGGGTGATGCGGCCGGCCCGTGCAGCGGTGTGGATCATCCGCGGGGTCACGCCGAGTGGCGAGACGTTCGCCAGGGTGAACGGCGTGGTCGGTGGGGCCCACGTGGAGGTGCGCGGCACGGGAGCACAGTGGCGGTCGCCGTGTCTGCAGCCAAGACGTCCGGTGGGATCTGTGGACAGTCGTGCGCGGATCCGCGGGCTGCGCGCGTCCGCGCTGCGCGTGCCGCGGCCGGGTGGGGTCGTGCCGCGCCGGATGGGGCGCGGGACGTGCCGCGCCGGATGGGGCCGGACGTGGCCGCGGCCGGGTGGCCGCGGCGGCCGCGCCGGATGGGGTCGTGCCGCGCCGGGTGGGGTGCCGGACTATGGGCTGGACTTGGTGCCGGAGCCGGGGCGGGGCCGTGCCGAGGGGGCGGGGTCGTCCCGCGCCGGGGTGGGGTCGTGCCGCGCCGGATGGGGCGCGGGACTATGGGCTGGACTCGATGCCGTAGGGGGATGCGTCGAGGTCCGTGCCGGACTCGGCGCCGGGCTCGGTGCCGGCTTCAGCCCCGTGCTGATGATCCCGGCTGGCGGCTATGCGTCTGGCAAGCTCGTCGCGGCTGAAGCTGCCCGGGGTGCGCAGCAGGGCCGTCTCGACAGCCTCGTCGAGCGGCAGGTTGTGCAACTGCTCGAACCGCACGGTGACCGTCTCGGCGGCCTCGCTCCAGCGTGACGTGGCCAGGGCGGATTCCGGATCGTCCTGGCTTCGCCGCCTGATGCCCATGGTCGTTCCCCCGTCCCGTCGGTGGAAGGACGTTACGCCTCGAGATGGGATGGAGGCAAGGACCTCCGCCCGGGGGATCGAGGAGTCCTGCGCCCCGCGCGCGGCGGAGGCAGGCGTCCGGCCCTGCGCTCCCCTGGCCGGAGGTCGTGACCAGCCCCGGCGGACCCGGCCCTCGAACCCGGCGGCGGCAGGCGTCCGGTTTGGGGCCTGCCGGGGCGGCAGGCGTCCGGCCCAGAAGCCCCGCGCCCCGGTGGACCCAGCGGCGGCGAACCCGGCCGGGGGGCCCGGCCCCGGCGAACCCGGCGGCTCCGGCCCCGGCGAACCCGGCTGGGGGGCCCGCCGGGGGCGCCGGGGTACCGTTCGGCCGGGAGGTCACGTGCGGATCCTGGTCGTGTGCACGGCGAACATCTGCCGCTCGCCGTCGGTGCAGCGGCTGCTCCTCGATGCCCTGGCCGAGGACCCCGCGTGCGCCGGGATCGAGGTGCGATCGGCCGGGACGCAGGCGATCGCCGGCGTCCACGGCTGCACGCTCGCGCCGGCGCTGGCCGGCCGCGCGGAGGACCACCGCTCGACGCCGCTGACGACGGACCTCGTCGAGTGGGCGGACCTGATCCTGACGGCCGCCCGCGATCACCGTTCCGGCGTGGTCACGAGACTCCCGGCGGCCCGCACACGGACGTTCACGGTCCGCCAGGCGGGGCGCATCGCGGACTGGCTGGACGAGGCCGGGATGATCGACGCCGCACGGCAGCGCGCGGCGACCCCCGATGGGTGGAGCGACCGGATCCCGCCGGGCGACCCCCGCCGGGACGTGATGCCGCTGCCGCCGGATCTGGACGCGCGCTGGGGCTGGCTCATCGAGGAGCTGGACGCGGCCCGTGGCGCGGTCCCGGCGGCCGGCCCGGCGGCCGGCCCGGTCCCGGCCCGGCCCGGGCACCGGCCCGGGCACCGGCCGCGGCACCGGCCTGGGTGCCGGCCCGGGCGCCGGGCACCCGAGCTGGCCCAGGGTGCGGCGGGCTCGGAGGGGGGCACCGGACGCGGCCGGCGGTGGTTGCGTGGTCGCGGCGCCCCGCAGGCGCCCCCGGAGTGGATGCACCCCGACGACGTCCCGGATCCGCACGTGCACGGGATGCACCTGCACCCGGTGGCGCACGAGGCGATCGTCGAGGCGACTGGTTCGGTCGCCGCGCTGATCCGGCGGGTCGCCGCGGGCTGAGGCGACCGTCGTCACGCCGGGGGCTGGCATGATCCGGGTCGTGTCCAGTGACAGGCGCGACGAGGTCGAACCGGGGGATGCCGGGATCCCCAGGGCGGAGATCGGCGACCCGATCAACGTCCTCTTCGTGTGCACGGCGAACATCTGCCGCTCCGCGTACGCGGAGGTCGCCGCCCGGCACCTGCTCGACCCCCGCGAGGGCGTGGTCTTCGCCAGCGCTGGCACTCACGGGCTGAACGCGCAGCCGATCAACCCCGACATCGCGGTGTTCCTCCCCGAGGGCGCCGAGGTCGCTGGCTTCGCCAGCCGGAAGGTCACCGGCGACCTGGTCGCCGACGCCGACGTGGTCCTCACCGCCGAGGCGTCGCACCGTGCGTTCCTGCTCGAGGAGTACCCGCGGGCATTCCGGAAGGTGCTCACGATCGGGCAGTTCGCCGAGGCCGCAGCGGCGAGCGGACTACAGGGGCGCGAGCTGATCGCGGCGGTCGGGCGCCAGCAGCCCCCCGCGCGCCCCGGTCACGACGTGCGCGACCCCTATCGCCGCGGGGAGGCCGCGAACGCCGAGGCGGCGGCCCAGATCGACGGACTGCTGGCGAGCGTCGTCCCGGCACTGATCGCGGGGGAGCCCCGCCCCGAGTCCTGAGTCGCGTTGCGTTAGCTCCACGCCAGGGCGGCTTGCGTTGCATCTGCGACGCCGAATACGCCGACGTGCAACGCAACCCGAGGCATGGCGGGCGGCCGATCTACGCGAACGCCACCACCGGGATCGCCAACGCAGTGGTGATCTCGTTGGTCAGGGTGGCGTCGGACGGGCGCAGCGTGACGGTGCCCGCGGTGCCCGCCTGCCCGCCGGTCATCTGCCGGGTGACCTCGAACGGCGCGGAGGACCCAGGGGCGAGCTCGGCCCCGGTGCGCTCGTAGTCGTTGGTGTGCAGCGTCCAGCCGCCGGCAAGACCGGTGGGGGTTCCGGTCGCTCGTCCGAGGCTGCTGTAGGCGACCGCCATCCGGAGGTTGCTCGTTGCGGTGCGACCGCGGTTGACGACGGTGCCACCGCAGGCCAGGAAGTACTGGGTGCCCGTGCGGCTCCAGGTCGCGGACCCGAGCGTGACGATGAGGTTGGCGGCCGCGCCCTTGAGGTCGACTGCCGTGGTGGCCACGGCGGCGTTGGTGGCGTTCGCCGTGACGATCAACCCACCCCCGTCGGCCACGTAGCTGCCTCGGCGAACGACCGAGTCCGCCGGGTTGAGCGTGACAGTGAACGAGCGTGTCCCCGACCGGCAGGGACGCCGCGGCGGTGTACGTGATGGTGGAGCCGCTGCGCACGACGGTCCACCCGGCCGGGGTGGTCGAGGTCGGGTTCCAGCGCGCCGGGAAGGTCAGCGTGACCACGACTCCCTCGGCGGGGATCCCTCCGGTGTTGCGCGACCGTGACCCGGAGGTCGAACGTCGCGTTGGTGTTCGTGCTGCTCCACGACGGCTCGGCGGCCGCCACGGTGATGGTCGTGGTGCCCGAGGCTGCGAACGCCGGGGCCGCGGAGACCACCTGGATGGCGGGCACCACCCACGCCGCGTGGGCGGCGGTGCGGATCACCGTCCGACGGCTGACCGGCCGGCCCCAGGTCGCGCTGGACGCGCCATCGGGGGTCTGGTTCACCACGCCTTCTCCTTGATCCGCCGTCCGACGCCTTCGGTGTCGTGCCGTAGCCGAAAGCGTACCGACCACGCACGGAATCCACCGGAGGCCGGAGGGCGGCGGCGGGCGCCCAGCGGCCCCGGCGGCGAGCGCCCGCCCCGGCCACCCCCAGCCGCGCCGCCCCGGCGGCGAGCGCCCAGCGGAGGCCGCCCCCGGCCGCCGCGCCCCCGGCCGCCGGCGCCCGCGCCCCACCGCCGCCCCAACCCGCCCCCCGGCGCGCTCACCCCGCAGAGCCGTGCCTCCGGAGCGCCGCGAGTGAGCGCACGGTCCGAGGCAGGCCCTTGAACGCCCGGCGGATCCGGCGCAGGCGCAGCCGCACCAGGCTCGCCTCGCCCGGCACGACGTGGTGCATCGCGTAGATCTCGTCGTCGGTGAGCATCACGGCATGCCAGAGCGTCCGCGGCCAGCGGCGCTTGGGTGTGCGCATGAGGAGCAGGAGCCACGGGGCGGAGCCGGCTGCCCGCGCGCGACGCTCCCACAGCGCCGCAGCTCCAGCGTCGGCCGCCGGCCCCAGATCCTCGCTGGGCACACCCAGCGAGACGAGGAAGGGTCGGAGCGTGGCGGTCGCATCCGTCCGGTGGGCCAGGTCCACCAGCGCGGCGACGTCGTTGGCGGACAGCAGCGACCGCGCCCGTGCGGCCAGGTCCGCGAGCGCGGCGCTGTCCCCGTCGGGAGCCTCGCGCAGCAGGTGCAGGGCAACGACGGCGATCTGGCCCACCCGATCGCACGCGGGCACCGGCGCGCCCGCGAGGGCCACGACATCGTGGCGATCCCACAGCGCGTCGAAGACCTCACCGGCGTCCGCGAGGAACCCCGGGAAGTAGTGGTGGACGTCGATCCCGACCGGCCACAGGTCGTTCAGGAGGTTCACCGCGTGCTTGGGCATGATCACGGGCGCGGATGCGCCGACAGCGGACTGCCGCCACCCCAGCGCGACCATGCCATCCACGAACGGCCCGAGGTCCCGCGGGTGGACCAGCACATCCACGTCTGCCGAGGTCCGCTCCGCGCGCAGCCCCTGCATGGCCACGACCGGCCCCTTGATGGCCAGAACCCGGATGCCCAGGTCGGCCGCCGCGCGGGCCACCAGCGCATGGACGAGTGGTCCGGCCTCCTCACCACGCAGCCGCGATCCCGCGACGACCGTCGCACCGGACGCGACCCGCACCCCGGCCCCGTCCGCCACCCCGACGCCCGCCATCACGACGCCTCGAGCAGCCCGACCGCGGCCAGGGACCCCAGGAACGCCACCACGTCCGCCTCCACGTCGGCCGGCTCCATCCCGAACGACGACGCCACCGCGCGCACGACCCCAGCGGTCGCACGCTCACCGTCCACGGCCCACCAGATCGTCGCCGCGGACCCCTCGAGGATCCTGGGTGGCTCGGCCAGGCGATCGAGGTTGAGCAGGGCGACCCGATCCGTCGACTCCACCACGGCCAGGCCGCCCGCACGTCGCCACACGACGTCCGCGGCGCCCACCGCCGCGCCCACCGCCGCACCGCCGCCCACCGCCGCGACGTCCGCGGCGCCCCCCGCGCGCCCCTGCCGAACCGTCCGACCCGCCGCTCACTTCTTGACGCGAGCCTTCCGGTCGGCGGGCTCGTAGTACCCCTGGTACTGGTCGTAGTAGCCGCTGCCGGCGTCGCGCCGGGAGATGCGGTTGAGGATCACGCCGAGCGCCCGCGCGTCGACGGCCGCGAGGTGCTCGAGGGCGTTCGCCCTTGTACTTGTTGGAGCCCGACGGGGTCGTCGGTGCGGCTCGATTCGTCCACCCAGTGTGGACGCGCTTTTCGATCCGATCACGCCGCTGGGTGATGAACTTGAGAACCTGCGAGCTCGGGTCGAGCGACTTCGTGTCGATGGACGCCGGCTCCGCGATCCCGAAGTAGCGCGCCGCCGCCACCTCGACGAGGCGGTTGACGAACTTCGGGAAGTCGAGGCCGACGGCGGCCGGCTCCGACGAGATAGGAGCCGTGCTCACCGAGGCTCGGCAGGCTGTTCACCTCGAATATGTAGAGGTCCGGTGTCGTCGAGGCGCATGTCGACGCGGGCGCAGTCGTACAGCCCCAGCACCTTGAAGGCTCGGACGGCGATGTCCTTTGCTCTCTCGGTCAGCTCGCTCTCGATGGGCGCGGGACAGATATGCCCGACGCTCCGGCCGCTCCGCCCCGTCTTGTCCTCGTAGGTGTAGATGCCGGGCCCTTTGCCGAAGTCGAGCTGCACCGGTGGGAAGGCCTCGGGCGGGTGATTGCCGAGGATACCGACGTTGACCTCGCGGCCCTCGATGAACTGCTCGACGAGCACCGATTGGCCGAACTCCTCGAAGATGACGGTCGCGCCGTCGCGGAACTCTTCCTCGTTCTGGCAAACCTTGAGGCCGAAGGAGACCGCCTCGTTCTTGGGTTTCACGATGACGGGATAAGTCATCGCCGGAAGTGACGCGTCGGGTCGTCGATAACGGCGAACTCGGGTGTCGGAAGTTCTGCTGTCGCAGGATCATCTTGGTGACGACTTTGTCGAGAGCGAGCGTATGGGCCAGCGGACCCGAGGCGACGTAGGGGATGCCAATCATCTCGAGGATGCTCGGGACGTGGGTATAGCGCGCCTGCCCCTGAATCCCGTAGGACACGTTGAAGACGAGCCCGGGCCGCTCACCCTTCACGACGCGTGGCATGAACTCCTCGAGCCGGTCGATCAGGTCCTTGTCGCCTTCGAGAGCGACCACCTGGTGGCCGCTTGCTCCGGAGCGCGTCGGAGAGTCGCTTGATCGTCTTCATGCCGATCTTCTCGCGGTTGGGAATGCCGAACAGATTGATGACGCTCCTGCTGTTTCTGTTGTAGATAATGGCAATCTTCATAGAACCTCCCCGGGAGAAAAGAGGCTGATAGTAACAGGGATGTCGATATCGATCGAACGCGTGCTTCAGCGCAACCGATTCGAGACCAGATTAGTGCTAGACGCTTCGCCGCCGAGGCAGAACGAGCAGGACTTGACCGACGACGAGCGGAACCAGGCTCATGCCCAAAGCGAGCAACCAACCGCGCGGCCCAGGATCTGTCGTTGCGAGCACGCGGTTCAACCCCGGCGCGTAGACCGCGGCCACGAGCAGTGTCGAGCACAAAGCGAGCGCGCCCCACACGAACGGGTTCTTCACGATCGCGTTTCGCACGAGCCCCGTGCCGCGAGACCTCATGTTGAACACATGCCACAGCTGCGCCAACGCCAGCGTCAAGAAAGAGATCGTCACCGCCTCGGACTCATTCAGCTCGAACACCACGAGCGCCACCGCGAGCGCGCCGAGGACCGAGGCAGCGATCAGCGTCCCGTACCCCAGGACTCCCAACCAGTGTCGCCGGGTCAGAACCGGCTCTTTCGGATCTCGCGGCGGCTCGTGCATCACGACCTCGCTGCCTTCACCGAGTCCCAGAGCCAGTGCCGGAAAAACGTCGGTGACGAGATTCAGAAACAGAATCTGAAGCGGCAGCAGCGGAAGCGGAGCGTTCGCAATCGACGCGAGAAAAACGACGAGTATCTCGCTGACGTTGCACGAGACGAGGTAGCGGATGAACGTGCGTATGTTGCCAAAGATGACGCGTCCCTGGGCTACGGCCACCACGATGGTCTCGAACGCATCGTCCCTGAGAATCATGTCCGACGCCTCGCGGGCGACCTGAGTTCCTCTCTTCCCCATCGCGATCCCGATGTCCGCCTGCTTGAGCGCGGGGGCGTCGTTCACACCGTCGCCGGTCATGGCAACGACGTGACCATGTCGTTGGTAGAGTCGTACCAGCTCCAGTTTTTGCTTCGGGGTCACGCGCGCGAACGTCGTTGTCTCGAGAACGCGGTTCTCGGTCTCCTCGTTCATCGCTTCGGGAGCGAGCAGCTCGCCTCCTTCGAGGACGACGTCCTCTTCACCCGAAAGAAGTCCGACCTCATGGCCGACGTAGCGAGCCGTGGCCGGCTGGTCGCCGGTTAGCATCACGATTCGAATCCCTGCGCTCAGACAACTGGGAGATCGCTTCGCGGACGTCTGTTCGAGGCGGGTCGACCAGGCCCACAAACCCGAGCAGGCACAACTCTTCATAGGGCTCCGACGCGGAATCGTCGACGAGCTTTTGCGCGACGGCGAGAACACGAAGTCCGCTCGAGGCGAGCGCATCGTTGCGGGCGAGCCAACTCTGCTTCGCCTCCTCGTCGAGCGCGCGGCTCTCTCCGTCGACACCCAGCGTCGTACAACGAGTAAGCACCGTCTCCGGAGCGCCTTTCACCGCCACGCGAAGCCCATCATCCACCCGGTGGTAGGTCGCCATCATCTTGACATCCGGGTCGAAAGCGATCTCCCGCTCCTCGGGAGCATGCTCGGTCAGGGCTTTTCTGTCGATGCCCGCCTTGGCGCCTGCGACCAGCAACGCGATCTCGACGGGGTCGCCGACGGCTCCTTCCTTGCCCTTGCCGGCAGGCCCACGACGCGTCGTTACAGAGAACGCCAACTTGGAGAGAGATCGATCGCGGCACGATCGCTTTGGATATCGAGCTCGGTGCCGCCACTTTCGAATCGGCCCTCACGATCGAAAGCTCCGCCTGAGACGGTGATCTCGTGGGCGGATGTCACCAGAGTCCGCACCGTCATCTGCCCCTCAGTGAGGGTGCCGGTCTTGTCGGTACAAATGACATCGGTCGCCCCCAAGGTTTCGACCGCGGCGAGACGACTGATGAGGGCATTGCGCTTCGCCATCCGAAACATCCCCCTCGCGAGCGCGAGCGTGGCGACGATCGGAAGACCTTCCGGTATCGCGGCCACCGCGAGAGCGATGGAGGTTTTGATCACCAGCAGCGTGTCCCGACCGGAGAGAACTCCGGTGATCGCAACGACCGCGGTGATCGCTAGGGTTAGCCAGATCAGATTGGTTCCCAGGCGGTCGAGACGCTTCTCCAGAGGGGTTTGACCGGTATCCATCGAGTCGTCGACCAGAGCGGAGATGGTTCCGAGCTCGGTTGCCATTCCCGTCGCGACCACCACGCCGCACCCGCGCCGCGAGAGACCGCAGTGCCCTTGTAGAGCATGTTGGCGCGCTCCGGGAAGAGGCGTCTCGGCGTCGATCGTCTCGCTCGTTTTCTCGACCGGGATCGACTCTCCGGTCAACGCCGCCTCGTCCGCCTGCAGTTTCGACGCCTCGATGAGTCGCAGGTCGGCGGTCACGACGTCACCCCCGTCCACGAGGACGATGTCGCCCGGCACGAGACCATCCGCGGCGATCGTCTCAACATTTCCGCCCGCCGCACCGTCGCGGGAACGCTTCCGAGCTTTCGCAACGCCTCCATGGAACGCACCGCCTGCAGCTCGGAGAAAAATCCGATCAAGCCGTTCAAGAAGAATCACGACGAGGATCGCGAACGCCTCCAAGTAGTCCTCACCCACGACCGATACGAATGCCGCAGTCGCGAGAAACCACACGATCAAGCTCCTGAACTGATCACCGAGGATCCTCCATGTGCTCTTGCTCTTCGCCTCGCGAAGGCGATTGGACCCGTACCGAGCCCGGCGACGTCGCACCTCTGCGTCAACGAGTCCGGTCTCGGCGACCACGTCGAGTCGACGCAAGATCTCTTCCGACGGAAAGACCGATCGCGTCTTTCGACGTGACGACGGGCGGCGATTGTTGTCGCTTTGTCGTCCACAGCGTCGCTCATGTTAGCAGTACACCGATCGAGTGGATGGTAGAATGCATTTCAGCTCTCGGCTGATGGGAGGTTTCGGATGCACACCATCATGATCGTCGACAATGAGCCGTTCGAGCTGACGCTGTTGGAGCAGATGCTTCAGGCAGAGGACTACCGGTTCGAGACGGCATTTACTGCTGACGAGGCGAAGGAGCTTCTTCGGAACCTCGGTAGAGACACGACGGCCATCCTCATGGACTGGGTGCTGCCCGACGACGACGGGATGGAGCTGCTCGGGTGGATCAAGGCGCAGCCGTTCACACAAGGTATCGAAGTCATCGTCCATTCGGAAGAAGTTCAGCACCGATAACGTTCAACGAGCCATCGAGTGCGGAGCTTATTACTACCTCACCAAACCCTACGACGAGCCGCAGCTCGAGGCGATTGTACGCGCGGCCGTCGGAAGCGCCGAGATGAAACGCGAGCTCGAGCGACGGTCGCGAGAAGCCCGGGGTGCCGTGCGCCTTTTGGACACCGGTGTTTTTCACTTCAAGACGCGGGAGGAGGCGGAGCTTCTCGCGGTTCATCTTACTTCCGCGTGTGGGCAGGACGAGCTGCATCCTCGGTCTGCGCGAGCTTCTAGTGAACGCCGTGGAGCACGGCAATCTCGGCATCACGTACGACGAGAAAGGCAGGCTCCTCGAAGAGGGCAAGCTCGCGGATGAATGCCAAAAACGCCTGACGCTTCCCGAATACAGGGACCGTCGCGTGGAAGTAAGGCTCTCGCGAGGACGAGGATCCATCAAAATTACGATCCGAGACGAGGGCGAGGGATTCGATTTCGAAAAATACAAGACCATCGACGAGGAGCGGCTGTTCCACTCCCACGGCCGCGGTGTGTTGATGGCCTCGGCAACACTCGACCTGGAATATGTCGCGCCCGGAAACAAGGTTGCGATCCGTCTCCCCGTGAACGCCTGAGCGGCGACGGTAGGCTTCACGCCGACGCCGGCTCCTCGACGAGTACGTCGGCGCCTTCGAGCGCACGGCGCTTCTCTTGATCGCTCTGGCGGGCGATTTGTTCTTCAGCGCTCAGTTCGCCACCGACGAAACGGTCGAGCACCGCCGCGGCGACCAGGTCCCCGGTGACGTTGATGGCGGTACGCGTCATGTCGATGATCCGATCCACCCCCATGATGAGCCCGATGCCCGCCGCAGGCACTCCAGCCGCCGCCAGCACCATGGAAAGAATGACGATACCCACGCCCGGCGTTGCCGGTGAGCCAATCGACGCGGCCACCGCGGTGACAACGACGAGCGCGAGTGCCGCTGTGCCCAGCTCGATGCCGAATACCTGGGCCAGAAATATCGTCGCGACACCTTGATAGAGCGCGGTCCCGTTCATGTTGATAGTCGCCCCGAGAGGGATGACGAACTGCGCCACCGATGGCCGGATACCGAGCTTCTCTTCCGCGGTCTTGATCGAAAGAGGCATCACCGCGGCCGAGCTCGACGTAGAAAACGCCAGCAGTTGCACTTCTCGCATCGCTCGCAAGAGCGCCCACGGATTCAGCGCGGTGAACAGCCAGACGATGCCCACGTAGAGAATAAGGAGCAAGAAAAGGCCGCCGATGGCTGTCGCGACGTAGACCGACATTCCGACCAAGGCGTCGAGACCGAGCTTGGTCGTCAACTGCGCCATGAGCCCGAAGACCGCGATGGGCGCAAGCCGCATCGCGTAGCGCACCACCGCCATCGTGACTTCCTGGACGGAGCCGAGGAGATTGAGGATTGGCCGCGAGGTCGCGGGCGGAAGCGGACACCAAGGCCACTCCGACGACAACCGCAAACAGCACGACCTGCAGCATCTCGGCCTCGACCATGGCTCCCAACGGGTTGGTCGGGAGGACACCTACGATGGCCTGGGGATTGTCTCCGGTAGCGACGACGCAGCGTCCGTGGGCAAGCTCCCTGCACCTCCGAGGGCTCGTCTCGCTTCATCCGCGTTCACGAACGCCCCCGGTTGCACCCACAAGGCGAGAACGATTCCGATGACGATGGCGACCGATGTCGTGGCCACAAAGAAGACGACCGCCGACAATCCCATGCGGCGCAGATACTCGATGCTTTCGCTTGCAGCCAATCCGCGAATCACCGACGCGACCACGAGGGGGACGACGATCATTTGGATGAGGCCGAGGAAGATCTGACCGGGCAGAGCGAGCCAATCCCCTAGGGCCGACGCAGTCTCCGCGGGCAACCACCCCATGGACGGCCCGACCAGAATTCCCATGATCACTCCCAAAACCATTCCCAGGATCACTTTCAGCCACAAGCGCCCCTCGACCATGGCTTGAAGCTGGCTATTCAAATGCTGAGCGAGCGTAGCGAGATTCGCTCGATCGTGTCCCTGGCGTTTCCGGTGAGCTCCACGGCAAAACCCTCCCTGCTAACGGATAGACAAGGATCGTGCCGCGTGAGTGCGAGGACGCTAACCGTAGATGTCGTCGTACGATAGCTCTGCCCGACCAGCCGGACCCGCAGACGCAGCTGGGGCATAGCTCGCAGCGCATGGAGCGCAACCGCGCAGTGACGCTCTACGTAGTGGGCTCGGGCTGATCCTCGTCGCTGTTCGACTCGGCAACGACTCTGGCGGTCCGTTTGGCGAAGTAGTAAAGACGCTTCGTCATCTCGATGAGATCGGACTCGATGCGAAACGTCGTGACGCGATGCGGCTCATTCGCCACCAACCGGCTCGCCACCTGGCGCTGGGCTTTGGCAGCCAGGCGGTTTACCTCCGGCTTGAGGGCTATGACCTCGCGGGCGACGTCTTTGTCCGAGCTGGCCATCGCGACGACCGCTCGCTCGGTGGCATGCAAAACCAAATCCTGCAACGCGCCCATCGCTTCGAGCGTTTTCGGGCTGATGGTGACCCCACGCTCGGCTCGTTCGATGCCGATGGGCACCAGGTTCGATTCGATCGTATCCCCCGATGCTCTCGATGTAGTTCGCCAACTCAACCTCGTCGGCCAACACTGCCGAGTCTCGCGTACTCATGTCGCGGACCGACAGCTCACGCAAATACCTGATGATAGCTTCGTGAAGATTGTCGATATCGTCATCCATTTGCGCGATCGTTCGCAGCTCGTCCGCGCTGGCACGAGAGACTGCATCGAACACGTTTCGCATCATTTGAATCACGTACCCCGCCATGTGGGCCAACTCCATCCGAACGCGGTCGACAGCGAGCGACGGTGTCATCAGGAGAATCTCGTCGAGGTACTTGGGCTGAACGCGCTCGGGCGCGAGCCCCACCCTCTCGGGAATCAATCGGTCGGCGAGCCGAGCAAGAGGGACGGTAAACCAAATGAGGACGAGTGTGTTCGACACGTTGAAGATCGTGTGAGCGTTTGCGATCTGTCGCGGGGTCTCGGCGGCCAGCCGTGCCATGCCATCGAGCTCCGGCGCGGACGGAGAGATCGCGGTGGAGAGCATCGCCAGCTCGTCGACGAATCCGATCCACAAGAGGACCCCAATAACGTTGAACAACACGTGAACCACCGCTGCCTGAACCGCAGCCCTGGGCTTCCCCAAAGCCGCGATGAGCGCGGTGACGCAGGTTCCGACATTCGCGCCGAGGGCGAGCGCGATGCCCGCGCGCAGGCTGATGAAGCCTTCGCTCGCGAGCGCGATCACGATCCCGGTGACGGCTGAAGAGCTTTGCAAGAGAGCCGTCAACAGCGCTCCTACAATGAGGCCGATATAAGGGGTCGCGGTCTGTCTCACCACGTCCACCACAGTCTGATGGTCTCTCAACGGGCCAGTGGCCTCGCTCATCAGCTCCATTCCGAAAAAAACCATCCCCAGTCCCATCAACGCCGAGCCGACATGCCTTGATTTCTCGTGCCGTACCAGAAGCGGCAGCGCGAAGCCGACGGCGATCATACCGAGGCCGTACAAGGCGACCTTGAAGGCAACGACTTGAGCCGTTACCGTCGTGCCGATGTTGGCACCCATGATGATCCCGACTGACTGCGGCAGCGTCATCAGTCCACCCGAGATGAAGCCAACGACCAAAACGGTCGTCACCGACGAGGATTGGATGAGCGCCGTAATGAAAGCGCCGGTGAAAACCGCGCGGGGCCGAGAGCGGGTCGCGCGTGAGACGAGCGGTTGCAACTGAGGACCGGCCGCAGCCTTCAGACCCGCCGTCAAAAGGTCGAGGCCGTAAAGAAACAGCGCCAAGCCGCCGAATAACCTCAGGGTGATGGCTCCCCATGGCATTTCGATTAGCTCCATCGCGGCTGACCCTCACGCGTATGATCCCACGGATGGGGACGATTTGCGTTATCCGAGTAGACGATCGGTGAACGGGGTTTCACCTTCGTCGCCGAATCGAAAGTCGGCGAAGAAGACTCGGCCACTTGGCACGGATCTTGGGTTACAGTGGTGGTCAGCTCGGTGCCGAGCATCGATCGGCCGCTGAGCTGAGTCACCTTCTCAGATCTATCGGGAGGTGGCTCAGCTGAGCGGCTCCCGAACTGGTTTTGGGGGTTTGTCTCGAAGGAAAGGATGGAAACATGGCAAATGAGGATCACGTCAAACGCGCCGGCTACGCGATCGGAGTTTGGAATCGCTGGCGCGACGAGAACCCCGACATCGCTCCCGATCTGAGCGGTGCTGACTTGAACGCCGGTCTCTATCGGAGTGGCAAGCTTTTCGGAGCAAATCTAAAGGGTACGGATTTTCGGAAATCCAACATGCGTGAGGCCGATCTTCACGATTCGAATCTCGCTCGAGCCGATTTGAGCAAGAGCGACCTGCGGGGCGCGAACTTCGCGAAGGCAGTGCTCACCGGAGCAGAATTGAGCAAGGCGAATCTCATTGGCGCCAATTTCGTCCAGGCGGACTTGAGCGGCGCTGACTTGGAGAGAGCTCAGCTCGACCGCGCGGACCTTACCTCCGCAAAGCTCGAAGGAGCCAACTTGCACCAGACGGACTTCGGTACGACGATCGGGTTGACCCAATCGCAAGTCGACGCAGCGAAAGGTGATTCGACGACCAAGCTGCCGGCTGGTTTGAAGCGCCCTGCCGGATGGCCGAAAGAAGAGCCCAGCAAGAAAGACAGCTGAGACGACGACGGAATCGCAAAATCGATCATGGCAGACAAGAAACAGCTCGAGCTTCTCGAAGACGGGCCGCGGCTATGGAATCTTTGGCGAATCCAAAACCCGACCATTGTTCCGGATCTGAGCGAAGCCAACCTCGCCGAGTACAAGCTCAAGGGGGGGAATTTCGCCGGGAGCAACTTCTTCGGCGCGGACCTCCGCCGTGCTAACGGCAGCGGCGCTGACTGGAGTGGATCGAATCTTCGGGAGGCCATCTTGCAGCGGGCCAAGTTTGCCGATGCGAAACTCGTCAAAACCAACCTCAGAGAGGCCAACCTTCATCGTGCGAAAGCGACCGGCGCGGACCTTACCGGAGCCATGCTGCAAGAGGCCACGTTGCTGCGCGCCAATCTCACCGGCGCTTGCTTGCACCTCGCAAATCTGAGCCAAGCCAATATGCTTCGCGCGAACTTGGCGGGCGCCGATCTCCGAGGGGCGAAGTTGCGACACACAAATCTCGCCGGAGCGAATCTTCGCGGCGCCAATCTGGCGGGCGCCGACCTTCGAGGAGCGTTCATCGACAGCTCGAGCCTCGTCGGCTCCAAGATCGACAGCAAAACCAAGCTCCCGACGGAGCGCCAATCGATGATTCCGGCCGCGATGCGAAGGGGCTCGACACCGATTGTTCAACGAAAAGCCCGACGCGCGGCAACAAAGAAGCGCACCCCGAAGAAATAGGACGATTCGTTCGTCGAATGAGGACACAATGGGAAAAAAGATGAAGATCAAAGTCAAGCGCGGCAAGCTGAAGATCAAGCTCAAAAGCGGCGGCGACAGCCTGCCTTTGAGCGCGGCCGAGCTGCGTGTTTTGCTCGCGAGCTCCCTGGCGTCGGCGCTTGGGGCTAACGGTGCGCCCACCGCGGGGCAGCTCGCCGAACCCGGACACGCCGTGCCCGTACGATTGCTCTCCCAGAGCTTGGCCGTCCCAACCACCGATGAACCGACGAGCTGAAACTTGGCCGCGGCGTCCCGCGGCGGAGCGACGAGCATGAAATGTCCGAAGTGTAGCAGTGCGTTCGAGAAGGTCAGTGTCGCGAGTGATGAAGTGGATCGATGCACGTCGTGCCGCGGTCTCTGGTTCCAGGTCCAATCGGTCGAGCGATTGAGGTCCGTAGAGGGATCCGAAGCCATCGACATCGGGGACCCCGAACTCGGCAAGCAATTCGACTCGAAAGACCGGATCGAGTGCCCCGAATGCCATACGCCCATGATTCGGATGGTCGACGGCGAGCAGCCTCACATCCATTTCGAGTCGTGCAAAGTATGCTACGGTATCTTCCTCGATGCCGGCGAGTTCACCGATCTGAAGCACAAATCCGTGCTTGATTACCTGCGGGATCTTCTCGCGCGCGAGCGGACCTAAGAGCTCTCGGCGAAGCGGAGGTAATTTGAAAATCGGAATTCTGTCCCGAAAAGCATCTCTTTATTCCACCTCGCGACTCGTGGAGGCCGCGAAGCAGCGGGGGCATGAGACCCAGGTCATCGACTACACGCGGTGTTACATGAACATCACGTCACACAAGCCCCAAGTGCTGCTCAGAGGCGAGCCTCAGGTGTTCGACGCCGTCATCCCTCGCATCGGTGCCTCGAAGACGTTCTATGGCACGGCGGTTGTTCGCCAGTTCGAGATGATGAATGTATTCTCCGCGAACGAATCGCAAGCGATCGCACGTTCACGGGACAAGCTCAGGGCTTTGCAGCTTCTCGCCGCGGAAGGCGTGGGCTTGCCGGTAACCGGGTTCGCGCGCTCGACTCGGGATATCGACGGACTGATCAAGCTCGTCGGCGGAGCGCCTTTGATCATCAAGCTACTGGCGGGTACGCAAGGCGTCGGTGTGGTGATCGCCGAGACGACCAAGGCGGCCGAGTCGGTCATCGCTGCGTTCGCCCAGCTCGACGCGAATATCCTCGTGCAGGAGTTCATCAAAGAAGCGGGTGGCGCGGATATCCGTGCATTCGTCGTGGACGGCAAAGTGGTCGCGTCGATGAAGCGACAAGGCCCCGAAGGAGAGTTCCGCTCGAACCTACACCGCGGTGGAACGGCATCCAAGGTCAAGCTGACACCCGAAGAACGAAGCACTGCGGTTCGCTCCGCCAAGATTCTTGGGCTCAAAGTAGCCGGAGTCGATATGCTCCGGTCGAACCATGGGCCTGTCGTGATGGAAGTGAACTCTTCGCCCGGGCTCGAAGGGATCGAGCGCGCGACGGAAGTCGACATCGCCGCGGCGATCATCGAGTTCTTGGAGGAGCATGCGCCGCGCGGCCGCACCAAAGATCGCATCAAAGGCTGACCCACGCGAGCCGTTCTCCATCGGCGATGAAGCGGTCCACGCCGGCACCGCACGGACGATAGAGATACCGATCGCCCGACTGCCACCAGGAACCTGGACTACGATGCCGGTTGCGGTCGTACGCGGGAGTCGTCCCGGCCGAACCGTTTGGCTGAGCGGCGCGATCCATGGCGATGAGCTCAACGGCGTCGAGATCGTAAGACGCTTGCTGGGTCACTTGCGACCCAAGGCCATGGCAGGCACGATCCTCGCCGTACCGATCGTCAATGTATTCGGCGTCACGACGTCTTCCCGCTACCTTCCGGATGGCCGAGATCTGAATCGCTCTTTTCCCGGCTCTCGCCGTGGGTCGCTCGCTTCTCAACTCGCGAGCCTGTTCTTCGAGCACGTCGCGGCCCGCTGCGAGATTGGGCTCGATTTCCACACCGGTGCACGAGGACGCTCGAACCTTCCCCAGGTGCGCTGCGATTTGGACGACCCCCAGACACGCCAGCTCGCGGAAGTATTTCGTCCCGAGCTACTACTTCACGCAAGCTTGCGCGACGGTTCTCTCCGGGCAGCCGCCTGCAAGCGCGGCGCCCGTGTGCTCCTTTATGAGGGTGGTGAAGCGGATCGTTTCGACGAGGCCGCCATTCGCTGTGGAGTGGACGGTGCGCTTCGCGTGCTTCACTCGCTTGGGATGATTGACGATGCCCCGAGTGGGCCCTCGACGCTCGCCCCGTGCTCGCGGAAAAGCCGATGGATGCGGGCCGGTCGGAGCGGGTTCTGCCATACGCGGGTCGAGCTCGGTGACGTCGTCGACCAAGGTCAGCGCATCGCCACCATCTCCGATAGCATGGACGGAAAACAGCTCGAGATCCGAGCACGCTCTGGCGGGATCGTGATCGGCCTTTTGAAAACAGCGCTCGTTCACCGCGGAGACGCCATCGTACACATCGCGGAAGTTTGATGTGAAGAGGGTCGAGCTCGTTGTCGGCTGGAGAGAATGGCTCCGCCTCCCTGAGCTCGGCGTGAATCAGATCAAAGCGAAAGTGGACACCGGTGCGCGAACGTCAGCGTTGCATGCCGAGAACGTGCGTTTCGTACGGCGCGGCGGACGTCGTCTGGTCCGCTTTACCATCCACCCACGACAACGCAACAAGCGGTTGGCGATCGAAGCGCTCGCCCCTCTCGTCGGGGAGCGTCGCGTCAAGAGCTCGAGTGGCTCGCTCGAGCTCCGACCCGTCATCCTCACGCGAGTCGACGTGGGCGGGGTGGAATGGCCGATCGAGATAACTTTGACCCAGCGCGATGTGATGGGGTTTCGCATGCTTCTCGGACGCCAGGCGTTGCGTGGTTACGCCATCGTCGATCCAGGACGTTCGTACGTGACCCGCAAACTCATGCGGAAGCCAGCAAGACTTCACAAAAAGTAGGTGCCGTTGTCTAGCGTTGTCGTGCTCGTAGCGAAGTGAATACGCTAAACGCGAGCGTGACGATCGTCACCGGAATCACGACCCCGACGACTAATCGCCCAAAGTAGGGGGCCAGCGCCGGTGCGCGAACGCTCCAGATGACGAACCCTACGTACGCGATGTAGTAGCCGAACAGCACAGCTCCTTCCCAGCGAGCGACCACTGCACCGGTGAAGAAGATCGGCAGGCATACGACGCCCGCGGCAACCATCACCGGAATATCGAAGCGAAGCGCCGTCGGGGCGATCTGGATCGCCTCCGGCGCCATCGAGGCCGATGCGCCCATCACCGCGAGCACGTTGAAGACGTTGCTCCCGACAATGTTACCCACGGCCAAATCGCTCTCGCCGCGAAAACTCGCGACAACGGACGTAGCGGCCTCGGGTAGGGAAGTGCCCACCGCCACCACGGTCAACCCGATGACGAGCTCGCTGAGACCCCAAGCACGGGCCAGAGACACCGATCCGGCGACGAACCAGCGGCCTCCGATCCACAACGCGGCAAGCCCAACGAGCACCAACACCGCGGACAACCCGCGCGATGGCGCCACCGCGGGCTTCTCCGCGTCGCGATCCGGCGTCTGTCGACCCTCTCGAACCTGCCACCAGGTGTAAGCGAAAATCCCGACGAGAAGCACCATCCCGTCAAACCGGGTTATTTCTCCGTCGAGTGCCATCGCGAAAAAACCCAAACTGACCGCGATCATCAACGGAACGTCCCAACGAACAACGCGCGTCGCGATGGCGATCGGCAAGATGAACGCAGAGACGCCGACGATTAGCAGGACGTTCGCGATGTTGCTGCCGACAACGTTGCCGAGAGCGATGCCCGGCTGGCCGGACACGGCAGAGCCGACGCTGACGACGAGCTCGGGTGCGCTCGTGCCGAAGGCCACAACCGTGAGTCCCACGACGAGGCGAGAAATTCCGAATGACGTTGCGAGCCGGGTCGCTCCGCGAACGAGAATCTCCGCGCCAATGAGAAGCGCCGTCAACCCGGCGAGTAGCAACAAGTATTCCATGCGGTCGCTAATCTACCCCATCGAGGTCGCACCGTGCACGGTTCGCGTGGCAAACGTGGGATTTGGGTGTCAACGCAACACGTCGTGGCCGGTCATAGTATGCGTTGTGCTATCTTCGTTTCGAGCTTGGAATCCTCGCGATGGAAGCCCATTCCCCACCAGACCCCAAGGCGCCGCCGGCACCGCGGCGACAACTTCTACGCTTGTTCGCGCGAGTCGCGTCCAACGGCGTGAAAGAGTTTTTCGCCGTCAACGGATTGTTCCTCAGCGCCGGACTATCGTTCTACGTGCTCATCTACTGCTTCCCGCTGCTGCTGCTGTTCACCAGCGCGCTCGGGTACGCGTTGAGCTCACAACGCGCGATGGAGGCGGTCGAGGGTCTCCTCCGACAACTCCTACCTACATCCGGGCTGCTGACGAGCTCGACGTTGGAGGCGCTCGTGAACCAACGCGAGCTCCTCGGCGGCATTGGCGTCATCTCCTTCCTCCTGTTCGGGACTTTTCTTTTCGATGCCGCGCGATATGTACTCAACGTCGTCTTCAAGGTCACGCAGCAGCGACCGCTTTGGCAGGCATTGGGAGCGGACGTCATGGTCATGCTCGCGATGGGCGCGCTCCTTGGCCTTACGATCGTCTTGACTTTTCTTCTCGAGCTCACTCGCGACTATGGAGCTCGCGTCGCCTGGATCGCCCCGCTCGTGGAGTCTGGCTGGGTGGCCGTCGGCCGAGTTGTCGGCTTTGCGCTCACCGGCGCGATTCTCTACCTCCTGTACCGAGTCGCTCCAGCGAAGACTTTGAGCCAGCGCGCGCTCGTAGCGTCAGCGCTCACGGGCGCTTGCCTGTTCGAGATCTCGAAATGGCTGTTCGGCTTCTACGTGGAGCAAGCGAAGGATTTCACCGGTTTCTACGGCGCGCTGAGTGGATTGATCTTTTTTGTCCTTTGGCTCTACTACGCCTCGACGATGTTCACGCTCGCGGCGTCGCTAGGACACGCTTATGAGAAGGAGCGGGGTCTGGGGTAGGGCACCTTAAACTGGATCCATGTTTTTTGAACTAGACGGACGACCCACTGTCGTTCTTTCGGCCATCTCAGCGTTTTCGCTCGGCTTGCCCTTTTCCTCTTTACTCACGCGTCCTTCCTTCGCACTGGGCTCGGATTCGGCTACCTCCGTCGTTGGGATAACCTCTTCCTCCTCGGGAGCGTCCTCGCCAATGAGCTCGATCTCCTTCGTCGTATTCACGAACAAAACACTCCCGACGTCGTCATAGCCCCGAAAGAGAGCGCTCTTTTGTTTCTTCAAGAGCTTGCCTTCGAAGCCGGTAATGATGAGGTCCGCATCCCGACATCGCTCGTTGATGATGCCGCGCCGGTCCTGCCCGTGCTCCTGCGCGATCACCTCGACGTTCTTCGCGGAGATCGGCAGGCGGCCGGTTCGGATGAGACGCGACAGGCTCTCCTGTTCTTCCTCGAGCCGGCTCTTCTGGATACTGGAGAACATCTTGATCGTCGCATTTCTCCAATCCGGATGGCCGAGCAGGATGTAGGCGAGCAGGATCATCAGGTTGGCGTTCTCGAAATCCGACGGCGACAAGACGATCGCGATCTCCTTGCGGTAGCCGAAGCCGCGCTCCGAGCTCGCGAGGATGAAGACGTCGAACCCGGTCGACGTCACGAGCTGATAGTTGTCGACGATGTCCTCCAGCTCCTCGGGATCGGACTTCGGAAACTCGAACAGCACCGTGTTGTTCTCTTGCCGGAGACTCCGGGGAGCTGAATGAGCTGGCAGATCGCCGTGCGTATACGACGGGCTCACGATCGTGTCGACGTAGACGTTGCTGCCGCTGTAGTCCGCCAGACGGACGAGTCGCTCGAGCGCCGCGCTCGCGCCTGTGTCCGGTGGCTCGAGACAGGTGTCCTTCGATGTAGTGGATGAACGTGCCGAAACCGTAGCGGTGCGCGATCCAGCGCAGCAGGTCGAAGGCGTCGTGGCGGTCGAACGACGCCCGGCTGATGCAGACGACCGACGGTCGCCATCCGTGCTCTTCCTGGGTGCGGGACTTCTGCAGGAAGACCTGGAGCTTCCGGCTGATCTGAAAGATCGCGCCCTGAGCGATCGCTCGAAAGCCCGCGTTTGTCGGCGTTGTAGTAGCTGACGGTGATGTAGAGCACGACCATGACCGCGATGGAGACGATGGCGTAGAACTGGTTCATCTGGAACATGAGCCACAAGCAGCTCAGCGCGCCGAAGAGCGAGATGTACCAGCGTGAACGAAAGCCGGGACGATAGGCGGGGTCGGCCGCGAAGTGCTCGAGGAACGAGATCGAGCAGATCGATCCGTAGGTGATCATGAAGAACATCGAGATGATCTGCGCGACGAAGTCGATGTCGCCCATGAACGTAAACACGGCGGCAATCGCCGGCCGTGACCAGGGCGGCGTTGACGGGCTCGCCCGACCCCGCCGCGCTCGACGGCGAGCCACGTGTTCATCCGGGGCCACGGGAAGACCTTGTCGCCCGCGATCGCCTGCAGCGTTCGCGGCGCGACCAGGAACGAGCCGATCGCCGACGAGATCGACGCCGCAGCGAGGCCGATCGGGATGATCGGTCCCCAGAGCGCGATCCGGCTCATCACGAGCTCGTCCGTCGCGAGCGCGTCGGGGTCGGCCGACACGGCCAGCTTGTACGCGACGAGGATGTAGACCACCATCCCTCCGAGCGTCGCGCCATCGTGCCGAGCGGGATCGACCGGCTCGGAGACTTGAGGTCGCCGGAGAGGCCGACGCCGGCCGTCATGCCGGTAAACGCGGGAAAGACGATCGCGAAGACGAGGAACAGCGGCGCCGGGTTGTCGACGGTTCGAATGAGCGCGGTGAAGCCCTCGGTTGGTCGCGATCTCGGGCTCGCCGAGAAAGAACATCGCGAGCGACAAGACCAGCGTACCCGCCACGATGTAGAGCACCTTCATGCCCAGGTCGGCGCCCTTCCTGAGAATGATGTAGGTCAAGGCGCCGAGCGCGGGCAGGCTCACGAACCGAAGGTCCGAGAACGGAAGCGCGTATCGCTGTTGGAGCCAGGCGATAAGCGGCGAGAACGCGGCCGCGAAGGCGATGAGGTAGAACGCGACGCTGACCGCGCGGGCGAGGAAGAGCGCGACGCCGATCGCCGCACCGATGATGATCCCGAACGAGCGCGAGATGATGTAGTACTCGCCGCCGCCCTCGACGCGCTGGTTGGTCGCGATCTCGGAGATCGCCATCGCCGTCGGGATCGTGACCATGTGGCCGACGGTGATCACCAGCATCGTGCCGAGAAACCCGACGTTTCCGACCGCGTAGCCGAAGCGAAGGAACAGAATCGCTCCGAGGATCGTCGAGAGCGACGTGAGAAAGACGGGAAGCGTCCCGAAGTTCGCCTTGGTCGTCTGAGCTTGGCGCTCATACCCGCCTTCGCCAAGGCTTCGGCGAGCCAGGGGGCGGCTCGGCCGGTGTACCGACGAAACGGGTTGGGCGTCGGAGTCGGAAAGCGTTACGATGAGCTCGGTTTCTTGGGAACGGAGTGGCCCTCACTTGATTCATTGTGAGGCTCGAGCCGCGTGAAACGCAACCAAGAGGTCGCAACAAACCATGATGCAAACATTTGTCGGGATCACGATGGCCTTCGAAGGCGACACCCACCGCCTTCGACACGCATATGTGGGCGCGGTAGAGCGGGCCGGAGCAATTCCGGTGCTCGTTCCCTCTCTCGAGCGCGAAGGTTTCGCGAGTGAGCTCGCCGAGCGTCTCGATGCGCTCGTGATCCCCGGTGGTCCCGCGATCGTCGAAGGGCTGATCGGGGAGCTTCCTGACGATCTGGCTCGCAACCGATCCGCTCCGCGCGGATTCCGACCGCAGGATCGCTCAGCGCGTTCATCGAGCGCGAAAAGCCCATCCTCGGCATTTGCTATGGGATGCAGCTTCTCAACGCCCTCGACGGCGGCACGATCTACGCGGACGTCGAAAGGCAACTTGACGGCGCCCTCGCCCACAGCCCGAAACGGGGCGGGGAGGACCACCCGATCGAGGTTCGCGAGAAGACTCACCTGCACGCGATCCTCGGCACTCGAGCCACCACGGTCAACACCCGTCACCTCCAAGCCGTCGCGACCCTCGGCCCATCGTTTCGAGTCTCGGCGACGTCGGCGGACGGAGTCATCGAGGCGATCGAGACCGATGACGGCAAACGGATCGGCGTTCAGTTCCATCCGGAGCGGATGGCAACTGATCTCGGTCTTCGAGAGCCTGTTTGCGTGCGCACCGATGCCGCGCGGCTGAAAGACTCGCCGTCTCGACGACACCTTCGCGATGTTCGCGATTTGAGCGGAGCTCCGGCCGCGCCGTCTCGTCGCGGTTCGGCGACGCCGACGCACTGGCCGTCTTGTCGCACCGACCAGTTGCAACCCTCCCATCTTGAAGGAGTAGGGATCGAGTAGCTTCGACCGTGAACCCGTGACGCAGCAGGGCGTCGCGGAAGCCATTCGGGAAACGGGCCTCTTCCCAACACACGGTTCTCTCCGGAGTGCAGTGCAAACGGGGAGCGTGAACGGCTTCAAATGGCGTCGTGTGATTGGCGAGGCGCAGCAGCACCTCGAAGATCCCTGACGCCATTCGCTCTGAGCCCGTCGAGCCGACGCTGGCGTAGCGCGCGCCCGTCGCGCAAGACGATGGTTGGAGCCGCGTTCGAGCGTGCCGGCGCGCCCGGACGAAGATAGTGCGGATGTCTCTTGGTTTTTGACCTTGAACGCGCGCAGATACCCGTTGTACAGAAGCCGAAGTGTCGGTGTCACCACCGTCGCCCCGAAGCTCTTCTCGATGGACTGCGTCAGCGCAACGACGTTGCCGGCAGGCGTCCATGACCGAAAGATGCGTCGTCTCTCCCGAGGAGTCTTCCCGCGGAGTCGGAACTCGTACGGTACTCTCCGAACTTCATCGAGCGCCGCTTCGCACCGCACGGCGAGCGTAGTCGTCATCCAACAGCTCGATCGCGTCTCCCGCACCATCGGCCAGTGTCCGCAGAGCGATACTTCTGTCCGGTCCTTTCGAGCGCGGCCGATGATCGCCGCGACTCGAGCCACTCCCTCGCCGCTATTCATGTCGCGCTCGTCTGGGCGAAAGAAACGACGCCATGCGGAGCATCTGCAGCAGCGCAAGGCCACCCGCCGGCGGTCCAAGGGTCATCACGTCTTGACTCGCAGAACGCTCACCTTCAACGGTAGCGCACTCTTGCACGTCGAGCGCGGCCCTCAGGTCTTCGCGATCGACGAACCCACCGTTGGCGGCCATGTCGCGACAAATCTCGTTTGCGATGCTCGCCGAGATAGAAGTCCTCGAGCCCCTCGCTGACCAAGCGGCGGAGAGTTCTTCGCGAGGACCGGCCGCCGGATCACGCGTCCCCGGTGGGTGCGGTGCGCCGTCGCTATCGAGGAACATCGCGGCTTGCGTTGCCCCGCCCGCAGAGTATTCGGCAAACTCGGTCGTAGTCCGGTGCTGAAGCGCTCGTCAGCGGGAAGCCGGCGTCCGCGAGCTCGATGGCCGGCTCGAGCACCGGCAGCGCGGTTTCATCGTGCCGTAGCGCTTCAAAACGTGGCGCAAAACAGCGAGATTCGTGGGGACGGCCACTGCAGCGGTAGCCGCGGTTGCGATCCGCGCCCATAACGTCGGCGGGTGTCGCCGCGATCGGCGCCGGGCATGCGCCCGGAACCGCAAAGCTGCGACTCGACCCTGCTGTGTGGACGAGTATCATTGCCATGCCCCCGAGGCCGGACCCGGCGGCCTGCACACCGCCGAGGGCAAACGCCGCGGTAACGGCCGCGTCGATGGCATTGCCCCTCTCTCGAGAGTGCGGACGCCCGCGGCGGTCGCGAGATAGTGCGCCGTCGCGACGCGCCTTTCGCGGAGCTTGCTGACCACAAGGCGGGGACATTTCGCTTTTGGTCGCGGTCGAGCATCAGCGCGTGAGAGAAACGCGGCGGCGGCTTCGATTCAGATTCGTCCACCTCGTAATCAGCGAGAGTTTCGCACCGTGTTAATGTTGATACGGCACCACAGCATCGACAAGCTATCGACATAGGGCGGCGTGATCCGGTGTGGAGCCCTCATGAAGTATCATCGTCGGTGTCGTCCACACCTCGTCAAGCCGACGCGTCTCATGACCCTTTTCTGAGCGAAGCGCGGGACGTCCCCGCGATGGCGCAAGTCCTCGCGGAGTACAATGTGCATTGAGCCCAAATTTGACGAGTCTTCTATCTTGTCGGTCGCGGCCGTACTCGTGGTGTCGGCCGTCGTGCTCGCTCACGGAGCCGCGCTGTACTCCGTCCGCCTCCCCTACATTCGCCGGCTCGCCGACTCCGGAAGCACCTCCGGCGCGGTGCTTCCTCAAGCTCAAGCACAACATGGGACGTCCCGATCGCGCGCCATCCTGATTCTGAACACCGCGGCCAACACCGCCGGAGCCGCCGTCGCCGGCGCGCAGGCCAACCATCTGTTCGGTGAGCACGTTTTGCTCGCGTTCTCGATCCTGTTTACTCTTTCCGTGCTGTTCTTCTCCGAGATCATTCCCAAGATGGTCGGCGTGCTCCACGCGCCGCCCCGTCGCGCGTCACGCTGCGTTGCCGCTAAACGCCCTGGTCACCCTGCTGCATCCAATCATCTCCATGGTCGAGCGTGTCTCGAAACGGCTCAAGCCCAAGGGGCCTCTTGATCGCCGCGCCCGAGGACGAAGTACGCCAGTTCGCGATGCTCAGCGCCGAAGAGGGAAGCATCATGCAGCTCGAAGCGGAGCTCGTCAAGAACTCACTCGCTCTCGACAAGGTCACCGCGACGCGAGATGATGACGCCGCGTACGGTCGTCGAGAAGCTGTCCGACGCGACGACGCGTACGCGAGGCCGCTACTCGACGTCGAGAAAGACGCGTGTACTCACGAATACCGTATTTTCGACGCAGCAACCGATCCCGAGACCTGGGTCGGTGTCGTCTTGATCGCGCGACATCCTCGCCGCTCACGCGCGCAATGAGCACGACACCGTTCTCGGCGCCCTCGCCAGGCCGCTCGATTTCATCTCCGAAGACACGCCCGGCCACATCCTGCTGCGACAAGTTCATCAAGACCCGCCGTCATCTTTTCGCGGTCGCGGACGAGTTCGGCGGTGTCGTCGGCGTGGTGACTCTCGAGGACGTCGTCGAGTCCGTCATCGGACAAGAGATCATGGACGAGGTGGATGTCACCGCGGATCTTCAGGAGCTCGCCAAACAGCGCCGAAGAGGCCAGCTCCGAGAAACACAGAGTCGGGAAAGAAACGAGACAGAGTCAGGAAGACGAGCCACCCACCAACGAAGAAAAGACGTAGAAATGGCACGAGATGTGCAAACATTTGAGATAAGAACGACGGACGCCCCGTAAGCGTCTACTTTGGAGGACGTCAATGAACTGTAATCCCTAACCCTGACCACCGCACTCTTCTGCTCGTCACGGCGCTGCCTGCCGCTATCCCAGGACTCTCAGGGTATCGCTCTGTACAAAGAAGGCAAATACGCCGAGGCGGCGGGTGTCTTGAAAGCCGAGCTCGACCAGGCTCCCAGCAAACGAACGCGTGATGACCTACTTGGGCCTCGCGCGCGTGTTCGCGGGAGACACCGCCGGCGCGATGGAGCCGTTGAAGCGGCCATTGCCAAAAACGAGAACAACGCCGAGGCCCACTTCGGGCTCGGCCTCGTCAACTTCAAGCTCAAGAAGCTCGACGATGCGATTGTCGAGCTCGAAAAAGCGTGGAAGCTCAACCCAGACGATGCCTACACACACTTCTACCTGGCGACGGCGTACAACGAGAAAGGACAGTCTCACCTGGCGATCCCGCACCTGCGTCGCTTCGTCGAGCTCGCGCCCAACGCTCCCGAGGCTCCGGCGGTTCGGTCGTTCCTGTCGCGACTCTAGAAAGCGTGGCCGAGGCTGAAGATGAAGCGCGACAAACGGTCGCCTTCTCGAGGGTCGAGAACTCGGCCCAGTCGAGCCGAATCAGGCCGAAAGGCAGCTCGAGTCTCAGCCCGGCTCCGACGCTGTGCCGGAGGTCCGAGAAGCTGACGTCCGAGGGCTCGGCGAAGACGTTGCCGACGTCGTAGAAGCCGACGCCGCGTAATCGCCACACGAGAGGAAAGCGGATCTCCTTGGTTGACAACGACTACGGCCGCACCTCCTAACTCGGCCGGGACGCGCTCGTCGATGGGGCCAAGCGTGCCTTGTTCGAAGCCTCGAACCGAGCTCGGACCGCCGGCCTGGAAGCGGTCATCCTCATCGAGAGGTTCGCCGTAGTCGTTGTCAAGCCAAGGCGATAGCCCGATGCCCAGACGACGCCGCCGCCGAGGGAAACGAACGTGTAGACCTGGCCGTACACCTTGACGAACTTGCTACTCGCCCCCAGCATCTCCGGCGCAGCCTGGGCCGTTACATTCCAAAACGCTCCTCGAGTCGGGCTCACGACGTTGTTGCGCAAGTCGCCAATCAACGCCAGGGTGAAAATGGAACGATTTCGCAGAAAAAACGACGGTTCGTCCGAGAGCGAGATATGAGCTCCGTCGCCGTGCGTCGGAAGGAGTAGCTCCATTGGAGGCCCTCTCTTCTCTCGAAGAGGCCGCGTCTGTTGCGCGGTCACCTCTCCATCCACGATCCACGAAGAAAGCTGTCCTCGGTAGTCGTCTCCGAGATGTCACGCTCCAAGAAGAAATCCGTATCGAGTTTGTAGCGCGCGATGTAGGGTGTACGGTAGCTGAAGCGAAAGATGCGCTCGTCGGCGCCGAAGAGCGTGCGAAAGCCGATGCGTTGCGCGCGGCCGAGTACGTTGGGCGCTCCGACTTCCGCGAGCACCTGAAACACTCCCGCCGGTCGTATAGCGCAGGCCGTAGTTCACCGTGACGTCCGGGACCTCGGCCACTTCGATGATCACGTCGCGACGCCCCGTATCGCATCGCCTCCACATCGGCGATGACGACGTCGGCGGAACGAAAGATGCCCAGCTCGTAGAGTCGTTTCTGAGTCGCGCTCACGTCCGAGAGCCTGAGCGGCTCGACCTGGCGTCAGCGTGACCTCGCGTCGAATCACGCTGTCCCGCGTCGAGTCGTTGCCGGCGATCTGCAGCTCCCCATCATCGTCCGCGGGCCTTCGTCGACACGAAGCGGACGACGAGTGATCCGGGTGCGTCCCGGCTCAGCACCGACGAGTCGACCTTGACTTCGGGAAATCCTTCGCGCCGATAGAAGGACGCGAGCGCGGACCGATCCTGGACGAACTGCGTGACGCGGAAACGCGCACCCTCGCGCAGCGACAGCCGCGACTCGGAGTGTCGCTTCGTCGAGCCGTTCAACCCCTTCGAGCTCGACTGCGCTCCACGAACGCCGGCTCGCCTTCGACGACGGGAATCGTGACGACGAGGACACCCCTGGACGCGTCGAAGTTGGTCTTGGGATCGCCAATCTCGACTTGAAGATATCCGAACGACGCATACTGGACTTCGAGAATCTGTTTCAGCCGCGGGCGCTTCGTGGTGATGAGCTCGTGAAACTCGCGCGTCGAGCGCTTGGGGAGCGCGACGAGGAGCTCGGCGCGGCGACGGCCTCGTTGCCGGTTAGTCGACGTCCACCCGCGCTCCCCGCGGGCCCTGGTGGCTCGAACGATCACCACGGTCTCGCTCGTCGTCTCCTCGACGTCGACTTCGACGCGGGCCAGATAGTAGCGCCGTTCGAAACAGCGCCCCTTCAGCGAGCCATCGCAAGTCGGACGCGAGAAAAGCGGGCGTCATGTACCGTCCCATGACGCAACCAGCTCGCGCTTCAAAGCTGTTGTCGAGCTCGTCTCCTTCCCAGACGAAACGAACCCGCTTTCCAGTGATGACGAGCACATCGAGATCGACACAGCCCTCGCCGCAAGTTTTGGCGTTGAAGTCCACCGTGGCCTCGAGGAAACCGCTCTCCCGGAGCCAATCTCTCAGGTCCTCGGCACGCTCCCACGTCTTCCAATACTCGTAGGGCTGTCCCATCGTCGACCCGAAACCGAGTGCGCGCGTCGGTCTCGAGATCTCCCGGCTCGCCGGAGACGAAGTAGAAGCCCACGCTCGCGATGCGCACCTCGGGCGTCGCGCCTGCTCTTCTCGAGTCGAACTGCGACCTGCTGGCCGAAGGCGAACGTGAACTCGTTGTCCTCTTGACGAATGAGCTGGGTTCGAGTGCTTCGAGGAAGTTTGTAGTCCACGATCCAGATCTGATTCTCCGCGTCGTTCAGACCGACCGAGTACACGACGGTCAAGTCGTCGGTCAACGCCGCCCCGAGCGTGAACCGGGCGCTCGGGTCGGCCTCACCGGCGATGAGCGCGGGCTCGACGGTCACGATGTCGAAGGGGAGAGCTCCGGCGAGGCCGAACTGAGCGAGGTCGGCGAGCGACGCGCCGAGATACGAGGCCATCTGCTCTCCGAGCATCGTCCGTCCTTCGGACGAGACGCTGTCGACGGTTCTGCCGGTGACGAGCAGGGCGGCGACGTCGGCCTGTGAGATATCCTCCCGTTCTGCTTCGACGTTCCCGAGATGTTCGTGCCGAGGTCGTCGGTGGTTCCGCGACCGACCAGTCGCAGATCGTAGTCCGAGACCGTGGTGCGCGCGGTCATGTCGAGCTCGGGCGGCTCCACCGGGTAGCCGTCGAGCTCGATGACTCCAGACTCGATGCGATAGACGTTGCGACCGAAGCGGAACTCGCCGCCCTGGCGGGCGGAGACGATTCCGAACAGCTCGGGCGCGGCGAGAGTTCCGCCGAGGGTGAGGTTGGCGGACGCGTCCATCTGGGCGAGGTTGTTGTCGACGCGGAGCCCGTCCCGCGTCCGAACTCGCACGTCGAGATCGACGCGTCGGCGAACGATTCGGTCGGAGTGAGGGTCGAACGCTCGACAACGACCGAAGCAGCTCGGACTGGACGTTGATGTTGCGGCTGAAAATCGCACGCTGCCAACGCGATATCCCCCGTCAACTTGATTGCAGGAGGCACACCCGACAAGCGGATCGTTCCGTCAATCTCGCTCCGAAGACCCTCCGGATAGCTGAGTCGAACCGAGCGCGCCCGCCCACGAAGCTCCACCGACGCCACGGACGCCCCCGCGAGCAAGACTTCCCCCTCCCCCTGCACCGTCCCGCCGCCGACGTTGGCATCGAGACGCGTCAGCGTCACCGTCGTCGTTCGCGAGCACGAGCTCGCCACTGAGATTCGTAAACGCAAGGGCAGGTTCTCGGACCGTAAGCCGACCGTTGTCCACCGAGATCCGGCCGTCAACCGACAACGGCTCGACGTCCCTGTCGGACGTTCACGTCGAACTCGGTCGCGCCAGTGAACACCATGCCGAGCTCGGCGAGTGCGGGTGCGGCAAACGCAGGATCGATGCGCCCCGAAGCTCGCCCGCATCCACGTGAACGGCTCAGCGAAGGGGCTGACCTCCGCTTCGAGAGTGAAGTCCGTCTCGGCGCCGACCAAATGAAGCTCGGTGAGGCGGAGCCTGCCTCGCGAGAGCGTCCACGGAGCCGCACTGTCGCTGCGCAACTCGAGCGCGCCGGTCGAAGCGACGAAGTCCTCGACTTGACCGGTGCCATTCCACTCCGCGAGCGCGAACGGCGGGCCAGCGAGCTCACCCGACACGGTCCAACTCCCACGAATCCCCGAAAGTTGCCATTCGTTGTCGACGTCCACGACGCTCGGGTCGAGCCCATCGATTCGAAAGCGAACCCGTGCCAACGCATCGTCGCGCCAACCCGACGGAGCTTCTCCCTCGGCTCTGAAAGCGCCCACCAAGGAACTGACCCGTGAATTGTTCGACCGTAATCGCACCTTCGTGAAAACGCACTCGCGCGTCAACCTCGTCGACCGACAGGTCTTGGATTCGCACACTCGCGCCGGACACACCGATGTCGCCACTGAGCTCGGGCTCCTGCAAGGCACCAGTGACTCGCAGCTCGAGATTGACTTGGCCCGCGGGGCTGATGTCGGGCACCCAGAGGCTGAGTAGCTCGAGACGCGCTACTCCCCGAGCGTGCAAGTCCATCGTCGCCGTCGGCAGACAATGGGAGTACGCCGTCGATGCCGATCGCGGTGTCCGCACCGACTAGAGTCAAGTCGTGAACGGTCACCGACGCACGGTCTCCATCGACTGCGAACGGCGAGCTCACACCGAAGCCAACTCCTCGATAAGAGCCGACGACTTGTTCCGCGTCGAGACGAAAACGAAACGACTCCAGCTTCGATAACGATCCGTTGGCGCTGAGCCTTCCCTCGACCGTAAGCTCGGTGTCGAGATACTCCGGAAGCGTACGCAACAAGTCGCCAAGGGGTAGCATCTCCGAAAGGATGAGCTCGGCTTCGGTTTCATACGGGGCTTTCGCTCACCCGGGCCGTCGCAATGACCTCGCCGCTCATGGTGGCATTGAGTCGAGCGCCGGCGCCGTCTCCTTCGACGTCGAGACGTATTGCAGGCAGGGCCACGTCGCGCAACCGAATGTTCTCAATGTCCGCGGTCGCGGAGCCGACAGGCGCCTCGACAGAACCAGAAAACTCGAACTGTACTTCGGAAATGTCGGCTTCGAAGGACTCGAGCGCGGCGACGTTACGAATGGGAAAGCCGTCGCCTCGGCCTCGAATGGAAAACTCTTCAGATTCGAAGTCGTAGCTTCCGCGAGCTTCAAAGGCACCACCTGAACGGCGACGGACATCGAGCGATTCCAACTCGACTCCCGAGATTGTCACGCTCGCTCGGGCGGAGAGCTCGAGCGGAAGCTCCAACGCGACGACTCCCTCGCTCGAAACACGGTGCACTAACACGCGGAGAGATCAGGGGGCCTTCGATCTCACCTTCCATGAGAGCCGAGCCGGCGGAGACAAGACCGCGCGCCCATTCGAGCGTCGTAACGTCGTCGGCTCGCGCCGTGTAACGAAGCGCTAGGACCTCGCTCACTTCGCCCGAGACTGCGAGCTCGAACCCGGGTCCTTCCAATCGAGGTGCGCTGACGGTAAGCGAGGCGCCGTGAGATCGAAACTTACAGCGCCCCGCAAGGCGAGCCCGTCATGGCCCCGCTCCGGTCGAAGCTCGAGCTCCACGTGACCGTCGCTACTTTCGGGCTCCCAGTTCCGAAACGATGCCGAGGCGCTCCCCGCCAAGCGGCTTCCGAGGCGAGGGTCGAGCTCGAGGCCATCGAACGTAGCGTCGAGGGTTTGCGCGTTGTCGGCGAGGTCGAGCGTCGCTGTCACGACGGCTTGGCCGCCGTAACCCGAAACGTCGGCTCGCTCGATGCGGAACACGCCAGGCTCGAGTCGCCAACGCGCCTGGATATCGAGAGGCTCCAAAGGTGACACGCTCAGCGCGCTCGATCGCAAGTCCCCCTCACCGAGCCAAACGTCGTTGTCGAGCCGAAGCGTCGCATCGCCGAGCAAACTTCCATCGACGCTTAGATCGGCAACGACCTCACGAGCGAACGAACTTTCGATCGCGTAAGTGAGGCTTGCTTCGATACGAAAGCGGCGCCGCGGACATCAGCTCGTCTAGCGTGGCAGTCCCGTCGATGTACGACGAGCCGCGCTCGAGCCGCGCCTCGAGGATCTCGACACGGTTCGGCTCCACGACGAACTGTGTACGGAGCGATTCGAGATTCACGAGCTCGTCGCCGTACGCCAGGCCGACGCTGCGAGCGGAAGCGCGACCGTTCCACCTCCCGCCACCAGGATCGAGGCGAAGCTCGACGCCGTCGAGCTCCACGGCGTCTGTAACGAGCCGACCGCTAGTGAGCTCTACGGCGACGTCGAACAGCCACTCGGGGATGGAAACGGCGGCGGCGTCAGACGATTCGCCTTCGTCCCCTCCAACGCGCACTTCGGCTGCATCGACGGTTACAGAGGAGAGCCGCAACCAAGAGAGCTCGAGACCGACCGCGTCGGCCCGAATCGTCACGCCTCCATTTTCAGCGGACCACCGTACTCCTGCCACCTGAACGTGACCCCGCCAAAGTTGATACTCGAGCTCGTCGATCCCCACGTCGCCACCGAGACGCTCGGCCAGAAAAACGACGGCGCGGCGACGGGCCACGTCCTTGAACCACGCTGTGTGAACCGCGAACGCGACCGCGCACGCCGCGGCCACGATGATGGCGGTGGCGCTTAGAAACTTTCGTCGATTCATATGGCGCGGTCTGCTGTGCCCGGGCGAAGTCCATTGTAGCGTGGGAGTTATGCGGCGTGTCGGGCGCTGGGCTGGAGCCGTTACTGCGAGCTATCGTGGCTCGACGGTCAGCTCGATCCGTCCCGGTTGGATCTCGATGATCTCGAGCACGGGCGGGCGCTGAATGTCTTCGGGCCGGATCGCGAAGCCTCGTTGTCCGATGCGAGCGAGGGCAACGTCCACGGTGACGTCGAAATCCGATGCGGTCGCCGCCCGGAGATCGCGAGAGGGACCACGAAACGTCACCGCGACCATCTCGGGTCGAACCGCGAGGAGCTCGAGCTCGGTCGGAACATCGACAACGCGCACCGGAAGCTGATAGGTTCGCTCGATCGAGACCGAGCCCGAGATGAGAACGAACCAGAGTCCTGCAACGACGGCAAGCGAAAGAAAGCTTTCGACCCAATAGCGACGCAGCCACGCGAGCAGGTTCGATTCGGACCGAAGCTCGCTCTTTTCCGGGCTCTGCGCCTCCTCGAGCAGGGCACGGAGCTCGGGCGCACTGCGCATCACGGTAAGCTCTCCGGCGCGTGCAACCGACACCAGGCGTCGCTCTTCCGAAACCACGAGACACACAGCATCGCAGTGCTCCGAAAGCCCCAGCGCCGCTGCGTGTCGGGTGCCCATGTCTTCGAGCAACTGGTAGTTCGTCGACAACGGCAAGTGTACGGCGAAGCGAGCGATCCGGTCGCCCTCGAGAATCGACGCCCCGTCGTGTCCGGGCGAGTGAGGGTCGAAGATACTATGGAGCAAAGGTCGCGACAGCTTGCCCGAGAGCTCGACACCGCCGGAAACATGGGGTTCGACGGACTCTTTGCCCGGCATCACAATCAAAGCACCGACACCTCGACTCGCGAAACTGAAAAGCGTCTCGACGAGAACGTCTTGGCCTTGTTGGCTCGTGACCAACCCCGACCGGTCGAAACCCGGCAACCACATGGTCTCGAACGAGCGCCTCAGCTCCCGCTGAAAGATGACAACCCCGATCAGGATGAACAGCGCAAACGTGCCTTCGAATAATCCAGACAGCAGAGACAGTCCGAGGTAGCGAGCGCCCAGGTACACCGCCACAACGACGACGAGCCCTCCGGCAACGCGCCCCACACGGATCTTGCGAACCCAAACGAGGAGTCCGGTCACGAGAGCCGCCACCAACACGATGTCGACCAGATCGACCAGTCTCACGGTTGACGGCATTCGCTAGGGCTCGCGCCACATTCAGATCATTCCAGAAAGAAGGGTCGCAATACCCAAGAAGCTGAAGAAACCTACGACGTCGGTAACGGTCGTGAGGATGATCGACGACGATTGAGCGGGATCCTGTCCGATTGCAGTCAGCAAAATGGGGATCGCTCCGCCGGAGAGGCCAGCCAACGCCATCGACAAGACCATCGAAAAACCAATCACCATCGCGAGCCCCACGGAGCGACTCCAGATGAAAACAAAAAACGCCGTCGTCAATGCGACCGCAACGCCGTTGAAAAGCCCAACGCGGAACTCCTTGAACAGCACTCGTGCCCATTGGCGCACTCGGATCTCGCGAAGCGCCAACCCGCGCATCGTGACCGCCAACGCTTGAGCACCGGTGTTGCCGGATTGACCTGCGACAACAGGCAGCAACACCGCGAGCGCCGTAAACTGCGCGATGAGCGATTCGAACAGGCCGACGACGGACGCCGCTAGGAAGGCGGTTCCCAAATTGACCTCGAGCCAAGGGAGACGCTTTCTTACGGCGAATGACACCTTCGACAACGCCCGCTCTTCTTTGCTTGCTCCGACCATCGTTTGGATGTCGATGCTCGCCTCTTCTTGGGCGGCGGAGATCAAGGCGTCGTAGCGAATGACGCCGAGCAAATGCCCATCGAAGTCCAACACCGGGAGAACCGGAGTCTTCTTGGTCTCGAAAAGCTCGACGACCTCTTCTTTCGAAGCAATCGACTGGACCGCGGCTGCTGGCGGTCGTTGGATCTCGCTCAGAGGTGTCGACGACGACGACACCGCGATCTCCTGCAACGGAACGCTCCCCTGAAGAATGCCTTGATCGTTGACGACAAAGAGATTGAAAACGCGTTTCCACGCGCTCGAACGGAGTCGATCGAGAACCTCGCCCGCCGTCGCCGTAGGGAGAAACGTCATCACGCGCGGGTCCATGAGCGAACCCGCCGTGTTGGGGGGGAACTGAAGCAACTGGCTCAACTCGGAGACCACTGCCGGCTCCGCACCCATCAGCACGGAGTCCCGCGCGGCGGGCTCCAGCCGCGACAAGATGGCCGCCGCGAGTGGCGGCTCCAGTGTCCCTACCAACCGTCCGCTGTCACTAACCGAAAGCGACGTCACGATCGCGGCTGCGCGCTCGGAGGATAGCGCCTTGAACACCTTCATCCAGTGCGATCCGGGATAGCGGGCAACGAGTTTGGCCGCCTCCTCCACCGATTCGCGATCCATGATCTGGGCGACATGCTCTGGTTGGTGGTCGAGAGCACTCTCGACGAGCGTGCTGATGGCTCCGTGTTGTTGTTCACTCATTGTCGGAAGTCTCCCAACCCTGAACCAGACCCGACGCACCGAACCAGAACAACTCGCCGAGCGCCAGGGTGACACCGAGCGGAGAAGGCCCGTGCTCGTCGCCCGAGTGCCCCTCCAACATCCGAAGCGTTTCGTACCGAAAAACGCCGACGAGACGACCCGAGTCAGCAACGACAGGAAGCAGTGGGAACCGCTGCCAGGCCGGATGCGTCAGGATCGCGCTCTTGTGCGCTCGCGCCAAGAGATGATCGACCGGGCTCGTCATGATCGAGCCGAGCGACGCGTCACCGTCGGCGAGCATGAGCTCCCTGAGGCTCAATACGCCAAGGAGTTTCTGCTCCTCGTCAGTGACGTAGATGTAGTACCTGAGCTCGCTCCCCCGGCGCCGCACCTCCGCCATGACCTGCTCCACCGTTTGTTCCCGGTGAAAGGACGCGACGCGCGGCTCCATGAGAGCACCAGCGGTAAGCTCCGGATAGCTCAAAAGCTTCTCGAAGTGACGACGGCGTTCCGCGGGTAGAGACGCCAACACACGGGCTCGCTCGTCCGAATCTAGGCGACGCAGCAAATCTGAACCGCGATCCAGAGGTAGCTGACTCAGGACCTCCGCCGCCCTCGATTTCGTGGTTCGCGCTAGATAGCGGGAGGCGTACAGCGGAGCCATCGCCATCACCACACCGGCGGCGACTTGGGCGTCACATCCGTCCAGGAGCGCGCGAAGCTCGTCGTCGCTGAGTGTTTCGAGAGCGTAGGCGGCCTCGACCGGGCGTGAGGCGGCGAACGACTCGGCGATCTGGCGTTCGATCGTCACGGTGCGGCCTCCCCGACAACGGTGGACACTTGTTCGCTGAAGCTGCTCGCCGGAACGTGCACGACGCCGTCTCGGGTGTCGAGCAAAACACCCGTCGGGCGAATCTCGAGAATCTGCCCTTCATGGTCGCCGATGCGAACACGCTGGTTCACCTTGTAGGCGCGCTGGACATAGTGTGCGCCGATGATGTTCGCAACCGTTGCCCTCGCGCCCAAACCGAACGCCAGCGCGACGGCCCCGAGAAACGCGCCGAGCACGGTCGCGACCCCGACGACGAGAAGCGTGCTGTCGATCCCCACTTGTGCGAGAGCGACGACCGACGCGAACAAAATGATCGTCGAGCGGGCGGCGCGAGCGGCGGAGTCTCCGTACGCGATACGCTCCCCGCGTGCGAAAGATCGAATCCAGCTCGCCGCGATCGTTCCACAAACAACACCGCCGAGCAGGACGAGAACGGCCCCGATCAGACGAGGAACGTAGCTCGCGAGGCCACTGAAGCCTCCGGTTAGGGCGGATAAGCCGAGAACCTCGGCGGCGGCCGCGGCCGCGAGAAGAACCACCAGCCAAAAGGACAGGCCGCCGATGACTCGCATCACAAACCCGACCGACTCTTGATGCTCGTCGCCCAGGATACCCGCGGGGACGAGCGACTTGGCGCGTCGGAGCAAGCGTCCGACCACGAAACGAAGCACCTTGGCCAACCCCCAACCGATCAGCAGTATGACCAATGCGCCTACGAGACGAGGCACGTACGCGTACACGCTCGTGAGAACTGAAGCAAAAGCCGTTCTCAAATAGTCGACCCAACTGGCGAGATCCATCATCGTTTCGCCTCCCTATGACTTCGGCTGTGGCGCTCTCGCCGCCGGTTTGCCTTCCCCGGGGTTGTCGTAGAAACGCGTCGTGGGGTAGGCAAAGTCGACGTCGTCACATTCGCCAAACCGCTCCAGGATATCTTCGGCGATCTGCTCCTCGGTCACGCGCCGCTTCCGCGGCTCGCACAAATAGCGCACCGTGAGCAAAACCCCGCTGTCCGCGATAGACGTGTACACGACGGGCGAGAGATGAGTGTAGAAGATCATGAACTTGCGTGCCGCAATTCGGACTTTCTCTTCCGCCGCCTTCGACAACCTCTCGGCGTCTTTCGTCGCGATCTCGGTCAAAATCTGTTTGGCTTTCTTCCAGTCACTTTCGAACGTCACCAAGATCGGTATCTCATTCCAAATGTGTTGGAAACCTTTGGAATAATTTGCTTGGGTCTCTTGAAATACCTTGCCGTTGGGAACATGAATGACTCGTCCGGTGCTCTGGTCCGCGTCGACCCAATTGCCGATCTCCATCAGCGTGAACTGAAAGATGCGCACGTCGATGACGTCGCCCCGGTGATCGCCAATTTGAATTCGGTCGCCGACATCGAACGGCCGTCGCCAAATAATGAACAGCCACCCAGCAAGGTTCACGATCGGGTCTCGCAACGCGATCGCGAGACCGGCCGTGAGCAAGCCGAGGAACGTCGACACCGAATCGAATCCCCGAATCCAGATGCGACCCACTGCCAAGAATCCGAGAATGAACGCTGTGTAGGTCAGCGTCTTGCGCCATTGGTAGAGCGCCTTGGTGTCGTCGATGCGGCGGTAGACGATTCTCAGCGCGACGTAGCGGAGAAAAACGAACAGCAAGATGACCGCTATGGTCGCGAGCACTCGCGGTTCGAGATCGTTGTTCGACTGCAAGGCGTTTCGCAGCCATGCAATGAAGTCAGGCATCAATTGTCCTCGAGTAGAAGTCCTGGTCGCAGCTCGACCAACTCGAGGGAAGCTTACACCTTAAGAAGCGAGAATGGACACCCAGCCATGCTCCGCTGTGGCCAGAGAGGCGCCAAAGGGGTCGAACGAAGCGCGTGGTGGCGGTAGCTGGAGAGCTAGAGAGAAGGGGCGTCTTAGAAAGACGACGACCAGTTCGCGATGCGCTCGACAGCATCGTGGAGTCTCGGGCAGAAATCCTTCACAAAGCTCGCATCGAGATCTCCCGACCTGCGGGTCGCGGCCACCAGCGCCTCGGCTCCGTCGAAGTCGACGTAGGACAAACGCAGCGACAGCTCGCCCGGTCTGCGACCGAAGCTCGACCCTGGAATGGTGGCAACGCCGACGTCGTCGAGAAGCCTCTCGCACAACTGCGCGCTCGTTGCGATGCCTTGCTCCCTCATGCGACGACGAAAGGCGACGAAGTCTGGGAAGAGGTAGAACGCACCATCGGGATTGCCGACGGCAACGTTCGCTTCACGCAGTCTCTGCGCGCAGTAGAGTCCAAGCGCTTTCAACACGCGACGGCTCTGCGTCAAATACTCCTCGATCTCGTCTCCCCCCTCGAACGCTCGCACCGCCGCGAATTGGATGGGGGCACTGGTCGCCGTGAAGGTTTCACTGGCCACAACCGCCATCGACTCTAGCAGCCATTTGAGATCGTCAGGGAAGGTGAACGTGCCGAGGCGCCAGCCTCCCGCGCCGCACCACTTGCTGAGCCCGGTGCTGATGATCGTTCCCTCCGGATAGAACTCGGCGATGGAGCGGTGATTGCCCTCATGATGAACCTCGCCGTAAATCTCATCCGAGAGCATGACGACACGATACTTTCGTGCGACGTCAGCGATTGCCCGAAGCTTGTCGGCGTCGTAGGTGTAGCCCGTCGGATTGTTCGGGTAGTTCAAGATGACGAGGCGCGGGCGGTCGGGGTCGTCACGACACAGCTCTTCGAGCTCCTCGGGTTGCAGGCCCCAATGGTGTTCCTGTGTGGTGCGCAGCCAATGTACGCGGCGGCCGATGATCCGCGCTTGCGGTTCGTAAGACACCCAGGACGGCGTCGGGATGCACAAGTCGCCGTAGTAGACGAGCTGGATGATGAACATCAGCTCTTTGGAGCCCGGTCCCACCAGTACGTGCTCGCCCTTTCGCACGACGGCGTTTTTGCGGTGGTGGTAGGCCGCGACCGCCTCTCGAAGCGCCGCTAGGCCGCGAACGGGAAGGTAGTCTTTCTCGCGAGCGTTTTGCCTCAGCGCCTCGACAACCACCTCGGGCACCGGGAAGGGCGACTGGCCGAGACCCAGCTTGATGATGTCGCGCCCCGAGGCAATGAGCTCGGCGCTTCGCTCGTTGATCGCGAGCGTTGCCGACGGCAGCAGCCCCCGCACGTTCAAATTCAGGTTGACTGACGGGGAGGCGACTTCTTTCTTCACGTCACGCGTGGAACTCATTACGAACCTCGAGTCGAGCTCGAGCGCCAGCGACCCCGCGCGGCAGGGACGGCCGAGCCCGTCGAAATCAATGTGTCGTTTGAAATTGCTGCTTTCTGAATCTTAACAAAAAATGCCCGCGGAATCGCATCGCGGACTGGCTCGTCAAGCGCGGTCAGAAAATCCGTTGACACCAGAGGGTGAGGGCCTTGAGGACGGCCGCGCTTTTTTCTTCGTTTGTCATGTGAGACCCACGCGATAGCTCCACTTGAATCCAAGGGAGCTCGGCGGCATGCGAGCGAGTCACGAATCCTCCCTTGAACGGGTCATTCACGCGTACGTTGTCTCCGAAGCCTTCCTCGAAGCAATCCTTGAGGGAGTCGATCCATTCCGGCGGGCTCGTCGTCCCATCAACATTTCCGAGACACACCCATGGCCGCTCGACGCCCGGATCGGGTCCAACCGGTGGTCCTTTGGCCGCCATGGTGTGCAGATCAACGCCGCAGCGCACTCCCGCCTTCGCTAGCACGCTGAGACGCTCGTGGTACGGGTGGTAGTATTCGTCCAACAGGGACTCGACGACACTCTCCGGTGGGAACTCCTCATAAACGGGAACGTTCCAGCACGTATGCGTCTTGACGACACCGTCGGCGCGGCGATCGTCTTCAGCCCGATTGAGGTCGACGATCGCGCGCGCGATATCCGTCGTGAGGTAGGCCTCGAACTCCGCCTCGAGCGCGTAGATCTCCGACGCGCCGACGTCTCCGTCCTCGAGTACTTCCTGCTGCGTCAAGACACAGTACGGCTCCGCCTCTTCGGGAACTCGCCACCCGGCGTGCGGGACCGAGACGAGCAGCGGCAGCTTCATTTCGTGGCCGTCTTCTTCGAGGTCTTGGGCGAGCGCTTCGGCGTGGTGCGCGCGGCTTTCGCGGTGTGAGAGCCAATTTTCGCCGAGGCTCCTTTCGCGGGACCACTGGCCGCGCCGTCACGACGCGGGTCCGCGACACCGATGAACTCGTCGCGCTCTCGCATGACGAGCTGCACACAACCCAGATAGAACGAGTAGGGATCGCGAAGATCGATCTCAAACCCGTAGCGGGCAAGCGCACCCGGAATATCGTTGCGCATCCGACTGGCTTCGAGTGACACCTTGCCGGTGAGAGCTGCATGCAATCGCGGCGCTTCGACAGCGGCGTAAGGGCTCGACGTCTGCAAGCGAATCAATACTTGGAGAATGGAGGAGGTGATGCGCTCGCTCCCCGGAGAGCCAATAGCGAGCCAGGGTTTGTTCCCGCGGAACACGAGCGTCGGAGCCACGCTCGCCCACGGCGCAGCGTTCGGTCGAAGATAGTAAGGGTGCGACATGTCCTCGTACTCGAACGCGGTCATGTAGTTGTTGTACAAGAAGCCGAGCTCCGGCGTCGCGGAGTACGAGCCGTAAACCCGCTCGATGGATTGGGTCAAGGCGACAGCATTGCCATCGGCGTCCATGACCGACAGATGAGTCGTCTCACCTGAGCCGCGGAGGCGCTTGAGCGACTGCTTCGCGATGTTCTTGGCGTAGTCCTGGCTCAGCATCGTCTTCTCGGAGACTTGAGCGAAATAGCTGGGCATGAACGGCCGGTCCTGGCGATCCACGAACGCACGGCGGATGATCTCCGCAAACAGGACAGCGCCTTCGGGCGTGTCCAGGTCTCGTCGATTCGCGGGGAGCTGCTGGTAGGCGTTCATCATCTGGATCAGCGTTCGGCCCGCACCAGGCGGCGGGAACGTAAAAACCCGGTGTCCGCCGAAGCGGGTGGTAACCGGCCTGCGCTCGATGGGGCGCGGAACCTGGGCCAGGTCGTCCAGCTGGATCAGCCCATCGTGCGCGACCATGTCCTCGTGGATCTTTTTCGCGATCTCGCCGGAGTAGAAGTCCTTCACACCGTGTTTCGCGATCCGTCGCAGCGTCCCTGCCAAGGCTGGCTGTTGGAAATTGGTCCCGACGAGGTGGGTTTTTTGTCCTTCTCTGAGAAAGATCGCTCCGGCTGTACCTTTTCGCAGATTCTTGAGCTCACGACGCGCAAGAGCTCGCTGGAGCACGGTCACTTCGTACCCTTCGTCGGCGAGACGAATGGCGGGCTCGAGCACAGTCGAAAGGTGAAGCTTGCCGTACATCTCGAGGACGTAGCGCAAGACCGCGGGCGTGCTCGGAACCGTGGTCGCCCGGTAGCCGACGCGACGATCGAGCTTCGAGAGCGCCTCCGTCGAAGTTCGGTTCGGAGCACGCGACGATCCATCGAGAGCGACTGTTTGTCCCGTTTCAGCGTGGTGGATCATGAGCATCGTCTGCCCGCCGAGACCCGACGCTGCCGGCTCGCAAACGCCTAGCGCGAACGCCGCGGCAACCGCCGCGTCAAAGGCGTTGCCGCCCGCTTCGAGTATCTCCACCCCGGCCTCGGTCGCACGGTAGTGGGCCGTCGAGATCATCCCACGCTTCGACACCGCGACTTTCTGAGGCCAATAGATTTTTCGCCCGCTGAGCTCGAGCAGATCGGTGTCGACTCGCGAAGGCTTCATCTCGGTCAAATTGAAAGATCTCCTTAACCTGGTGGACTCGATGCAGCTATTCGTACTCACACCGATCGGGCCCGCGCCGAGACTTATCGAGGGAGGTGGAGGGTTGGCTCCCCGGGTTGGATTCGAACCAACAGCCTACGGATTAACAGTCCGTCGCTCCACCGTTGAGCTACCGGGGAACGCAAAGCGGGGATTATAACACGACCTTCGGGCCCGGCCTCAAGCGCGTCAGCTCGACTTCGTGAGGTCCTGAAGAACGAGCTTCGCGACGGCCTTCAGAGTGTCGAAGACGCCGATGCCTTCCTCGGAGGCGGCGATCGCCTCGAGGACGGGCTCGTTGTTCATGGCGAGCTTCGCCTTCATCTCCTCGACGGGCACCGCGCTCGGAAGGTCGCGTTTGTTGAGCTGCAGCACGTAGGGGATGGTGCGAATGTCGTAGCCCTGGGTCTTGAGATTCTGCTCGAGGTTGCGGAGGCTCTCCACGTTCGCGTCCATTCGCTCGCGCTGGGAGTCGGCGACGAAAATGACGCCGTCGACGCCCTTGAGGATGAGCTTCCGGGACGCATCGTAGAAGACCTGTCCCGGTACGGTGTAGAGGTGGAACCGGGTCTTGAAACCGCGAACGTTGCCGAGCTCGAGCGGGAGGAAGTCGAAAAACAGCGTGCGGTCCGTCTCCGTCGCGAGCGAGATGAGCTTTCCCTTGGCGTTCGGATTCGTCTTCTCGTAGATGAACTGGAGGTTGGTCGTCTTCCCGCACAGACCCGGACCGTAGTAGACGATCTTGCAGTTGATCTCGCGTGATGCGTAGTTGATGAACGTCATCGCGCCGGCCCTACTCGCTGAACAAGCTGTCGATGTCTTCGTCGGTGATCTCGGCGAAGGGTGACTCGAAGCTGGCTCCCGAGGACGCTTTCTCGGCCTCGACCTTCTGCATGATGCTGTCGAACACTCCATTGAGCTCGACCGCCGCCTTTTTGACGCGGAGGCGAACCAGTCCGAGCGACGATCGCTCGTCGAAGATCACGACCAGGATGACGCGGAGGCCGACGATAGAAATATGGATGTTGTCTCTCTCTCCCTCGTGAAAGAGCACCGAGAACTCTTTTTCCCCGATGAGCTTCGCGAGCGCGTCGGTCGCGGCGACGTTGCCCGCAGTGAGCGACGCGAGAGAGGTCGTATCCAGGTTGTCGATGTTTCCGTGCGCGGCGATCTGCTGCCCGTTCTTGTCGACCAGAAAAACCAGTTTCGCGTTGGCGTCGGTGCGGAGTTTGCTCAGAATCGTCTTGATCTGATTGAACTCCTCGTCATACATCACCACATCAGTGGTCGCCATGACTCTGATTTCCTCCGTCCGAGACCTATACGCGCTAAGGGAATGAAGACTGCGGGCTTTGTTTTACCTAATAGGTATAGCGAAAAGACACGCCTCTTGGCAAGCGCGGTCAGTCGGCCCCTCACGGTGTTCCCGAACGCTCGCGTCAGTACTCGCGGCGACCCTCGAGCGCCTTTCCCATCGTGACTTCATCGGCGTAGTCGAGCTCGCTCCCCACCGGGATCCCCATCGCGATCCGGGTCACTTGCACCCGAGCGGCTTAATGAGCTTCGACAGGTAGATCGCCGTCGCCTCGCCCTCCACGTTGGGATTCGTCGCCAGAATCACCTCTTCGATCTCGCCCTCGCGCGAGCCGCGCGAGAAGCCCGGCGACCTTGAGCTGCTCGGGACCGATACCCGACAGCGGCGAGAGGCTCCCCATGAGCACGTGGTACCGTCCCTTGAACTCGTGGGTCTTCTCGATGGCCACCACGTTCGGGGGCTCTTCGACGACGCACAGAAGCTTTCCGACTCCGGTTCGTGCTCGGAGCAGTATCCGCAGGGATCCTCGTCGGTGACGTTGTTGCACACCGAGCAGGTGACGATCTTCTCCTTGACGTCGACGATGGCGCGAGCGAGGTGCTGCGCCTCCTCGAGGCTCGAGCCGGAGGATGTGGAACGCGATGCGCTGGGCCGACTTGGCTCCGATTCCAGGGAGCTCCTTGAGCTCGGCGATCAATCGCGACGACCGGCTCCGGATAGTCCTTCACGATGGTTTCGGCGCCAGAACGAGTCGCCCGGGATAGGCCGCCCGCCATCGAGCCGAGCTGCTGCTGCGCTTCCTCGTCGACTTTGCGGCACGCTTCGTTCACCGCCGCGGTGACGAGATCCTGGAGCATCTCGACGTCGTCTTTGTCGACGACCTCGGGGTCGATGCTTACGCCCAGTACGGTCTTGTTGCCGTTCATCTGCACCTTGACCATGCCGCCGCCGGCGGCGCCTCGACGGAGAGGTCCTCGAGCTGGCGCTTGCAACTTCTCCTGAAGCGCTTGGCTTGCTTCATGATCTGATTGATCTTCATTGTCTGTCTCCAAACGGTCTGAACGATAGAATGCGCTTAGCGATCGGTGCTCGTGCGAACGCTCTTCGATCTCCCCTTGAAACGTGTCGATGAACTTCGGCGCACGAGCGGGTCGCGAGTGTTCCGCTCTTTCGCGCAAGGTGGCGGCGACGCCGGCATCGTTGACGGGAGTCTCGCGGCCTCGCGCGAGCTCGACGACGGCTCCGTCTGGTTCGCATCGACGGGTCGACGCCTCCAGATCTCGACACGACACCGAGCTCGCGGCCCGCGAGCGCTCGAGGCCTGCTCCTCGAGAAGCTCTTTCAGAGCCTTGTTGCTGGAGCTGCTCGGCCAGCACTCGTTGGCTCGTCGACGATAGGTCAGCGTCAAGCCGGTCGCCGTCGAGCGCGGCGCGTTCGTGGTGCGAGACGAGCGCGTGCAACATCGGCTTGCGACGCTTTGAGGTGCGGACGAGCGAGCGCCGAAGATCGAGCTCGCTCGTCGACCGCCCCGGCGGCGAGGCACTTCCCGGTCCATCGTCCGGCGTCGGAGCGCCTTCCTCCGCGTGAGCGACCGGACGACGCGAGGTCGCTCGCTCCGCTGCTTTCTCGGCCGAGCCTCGGGAGCTCTCGGCGCGGCTCTGCCCGGGCGATCTCCGCGCGGCGTGTCTTCGCGGGCGTTCGGGAGCTGCTTTCCCGGCGCCGAGCCGGACGAGAGGGCGGACGGGCGGCTCCCCCTGATACGAAGCGCCTCGAAGCGTGCGAGGAGCTCCTCGAACGAGGCGAGCCGACGAAGCTGAGAGAGCTTCAGGAGCGCCATCTCGAGATGGAACCTCGGCTCCGGGAGACGTGCGAAGCGCGTCTTCGGTCTGAGTCAGGACGTCGAGCGCTCCGCAGGAGGTCCTCCTCGGAGAGCTCACTCGGCGAGCGCGTCGAGCTCTGAGGACTCGTCCGGAATCTCGAAGAGCTCCGCAGCCGCCGGGGCGACCTTCGCGACGAGAACGTCGCGCAGATACTGCATGAGCGCCGTCGTGAAGTAGCGGAAGTCCCGGCCGCCCCGGATGAGTCCGTCGACGATGCGTCAGGATCGTCGCGGTGTCCTGATCGATCGACGAGCGCATGGTCTGTCGTAAAGCACGTCGCGCTCGATGAGGCCGAGCAGCTCGGTGACGTCTTGCTCCTCGATCCTCTCTCGCCGGTCGCGGCGATGACCTGATCGAGCGCGGAGATGCCGTCGCGAAGGCTCCCCGAGGCCGCTCGAGCGAGCGCAGCGAGGGCGGCTTCGGAGACCTCGATGGCCTCGGCGTTCGCGATCTTCTGGAGCTGCAGCCGCGATCTCGCGCGGGCGGCACGGTGCGAAACTCGAACTCCTGGCAGCGCGAGAGGATGGTGTCCGGGATCTTGTGGTGCTCGGTCGTGGCGAAGATGAACTTCACGCCGGGGGCGGCTCCTCGAGCGTCTTGAGAAGCGCGTTGAACGCCGCCTGTCTCAGCATGTGGACTTCGTCGATGATGTAGATCTTGAAGCGATCCCGCGAGGGCGCGTAGCGGGACCCTTCGACGATCTCGCGCACCTGCTCGACGCCGTTGTTGCTCGCGCCGTCGATCTCGAGCACGTCGAGCGAGCTGCCCCTCGCGATCTCTTTGCACGCCGAGCACTCGCCGCAGGGCCTCACCGTCGGGCCGCTTGCGCAGTTCAGCGCTTTCGCGAGAATGCGCGCCGTCGTCGTCTTGCCGACCCCGCGGACACCGGAAAACAGGAAGGCGTGGGCGATGCGACCCTGCTGGATCGCGCTCGTGAGCGTGCGCGTGACCGCCTCCTGACCCACGAGATCCTCGAAGACCTTGGGTCGGTACTTGAGTGCCAGAACTTCGTAAGTCATGTGGGACGCTATCGCTCCAAAACGCGCGAACTCCTCGAGAAGATGGAGCCCGCGGCCCAGGTAACCTGCGGCACAGTCGAGGATCCTCTTACCGCTGCTCCCTTCCGGGCCTGACGGAGTTCGTGGGCTCGACTCGCACGGGACCTGAGCCGCAGGGCACAAATCATTCGACCGTCGCCGCTCGCGTTCTACGAGCTCCCGAAGTGGCGGAGGGGGTGGGATTCGAACCCACGGTACCGTTGCCGGTACTCTAGCTTTCCGGGCTAGCCAATTAAGCCACTCTTGCACCCCTCCACGGATTGACCTCGTCGCGCGGACGCCGCACGCCGAGCCTGGATTATACCCCGGCAGCCTCCCGTCCTCTCACGCGCCTGGACACTCCGATCCGCTCGCCGGGAGCTGCGCTCGGCCCCGTCTCCTCGCCTCCCCCGGAGCCTCTCGGGAGGACTCGCGAGAGCACCCGAGAGCGAGTCGAGGCTGTGGTAGGTGACGGGCACGATCACGAGCGTGAGCACCGTCGCCACCGTGAGACCCGAAGATGACGGCAACCCCCATCGAGTACCACCACTGCGAGGACTCACCGCCCGAACGTGAGCGTGCCGCGAAAGAAATCGAGATTGATACCGAGCGTCAGCGGAATGAGTCCGAGCACGGTCGTCACCGCCGTCAGCAGAACGGGCCGAAGCCGAATCACGCCCGCCTCGATCACGGCCTTCGTCTTCTCCACCCCGCCGCTCGAAGCTGCTGGATGAAATCGCACAGCACGATCGCGTTGTTGACCACGATCCCCGCGAGCGAGATCACCCCGATTCCGGTCATGATGATGCCGAACGGCGTCGCCGTGATGATGAGCCCCCAGAAGACGCCGATGAGCGATAGCACGACCGACACCATGATCGTGAACGGCAGGACGAGCGAGTCGAACTGCGTCACGAGCACGAGCATGATGAGAAGGAGCGCGATGACGAACGCCCGCTGCAAAAACGCCTGCGACTCCTGCTCGTCCTGATTCGAGCCCGCGAACGATCCAGCGATAGCCGGGAGGAAACGACGATCTTGACCGAGCCGGTCCGCCACTTCCGCGCGCACCTGAGTCCTCGGTGCGACCGCGGCGCGCGCACGACGTCGCCCTCCACCGTCACGACGCGTCTTCAGATCGACGCGGTTGATCGCGGCGGGCCCCACGCCGGGCTCGAGCGTCACCAGCGTCCGCAGCGGAATGGGCATGCCGTCTTCGTCGGGGACGGTGAGATCGCCGAGGTCGTCGAGCGAGCCCCGCGACTCGGGGGCGAGCCGGACGGTGATGTCGTACTCGTCCTCGCCCATGCGATACTTCGACGCCTCGGTGCCGCGCACCGCGGTCTGGACGGTGCTCGCGATCTCCTGACGTGCTGACGCCCGCGAGCATCGCCTCGACGCGGTCCACGTGGAGTCGGAGCTCGGGCTTGCCGCGATTGAGGTCGTCATCGAGGTTCACGAGACCGGGCACCGCCTCGGATGGCGTCTCTTGACTCTCTTGCGTCAGATCTCGAGAGGACGTCGAAGTCGTCTCCGACGACGCGGACGGTCACGGGCTTGCCCACGGGGGGCCCTCCTGCGGCTTGTCGACTTTGATCTCCGCGCCGTCGAGACGCGAGATCGCTTCCCGGACCGCATCGAGCGTGAGTCGACGGAGTTCCTGCTGGCGCTCCGTTCCGGTCCGATCCTTCAGATCGAGGGTGATGCGGCTCTTGTTCGAAACGCCTCCGCCTCCGCCTCCCATCGCGTCGCCGCCCTCGATGCTGATCCCCTTCGAGCCGACGTTGGCGACGGTGTGAAGCAAGTCGGTCGTGTCCTTGACGTGTTCTCCTCGATGCGACGCACGACGTCGTCCGAGGTCTCGAGGGTGGCGCCGCTCGGCGCCTCGACGTCGACGAAGATCTGCTCGCGGCTCGATCTCCGGGAAAGAACTCGACGCCCTTGGCCGAGCAGCCCGTAGGCGACGAACGTGAACGCCAAGACCGCACCCATCGCCCAGATGACCCCCGAGCGCCGGTCGGTCACGTAGGGGGTCCATCCGGTCACCGCGGCGAGCGCAGACTCCACACGAGCCAGAGCGACGCCCTGGAGCGCGAAGGCGATGGCTCCCACGCCGATCAACACGCCCGCGAAGCTGAAGACCGCGGGGCTCTGGGTCTCGACGAGCATCGCGAGTGAGCGCGACTGCCATCCCGGCGAGGCGAGCACGACGAACACGAGCGGCAGCGCCCAGTTCCGGAGAAACTATCTCTTCGTGCCCTCGTCGGGCGCCGGGCGTCGAGAACCCACGAGAGAACGCTCGATAGCGCGTCGAGAAAGCGGCCGCTCTCGCGCGCGGACTCCTTCTTCTGCCTTGCACCGTCATGAAGTAGGCGCACAGCGTCGGGTTGAAGACGAGCGCGACGAGGAGCGACGCGGATGAGTCCGATGATGAGCGTCATCGGCAGGTAGGACATGAAATCGCCGATCGATTCCGGGCCAGATCAACATCGGCGCGAAAGCGCACAGCGTCGTGATCGTCGACGCGATGACCGGCATCGCGACTTCCTTGGTGCCCAACGAGGCGGCCGTGACGCGCGTCGACGCCCGTCTTCGCGATGGCGGTAGATGTTCTCCACGATCACGATCGCGTTGTCGACGAGCATCCCGAGGACGAGGATCAGGCTGAACAGCACGATCATGTTCAGCGTGTAGCCCATGAGCTGAATCCCGACGAACGAGATCAACATCGACAGCGGGATCGCGACCGCGACGAAGACGGAGTTTCGAAAACCGAGAAACGCCATCAGCACCACGACGACGAGGATGAGCCCCGAGATGATGTTGTTCTCGAGCTCGTTCACCATCTGCGGATCTGCTTCGACTGGTCTCCGAGCACCGTCACCACCGTGCCTTCGGGAAGAGACGCTTCCTGGCGCGCGAGCTCCGCTTTCACGTCGTCGGCGACCGCGATCAGGTTCGCGCCGGTGCGCTTTTCCACGGTCAACGTGACCGATGGACTGGCGGTCGACCCGCGACAGGTTGCTCTCTTCCTCGAAGCCGTACTCGACCCGCGCGACGTCGCGGACATAGATGGGCTCGACCGTCGCGAACTTTGACGACGAAGTCCTCGATCTCGCTGCGGATCCGTCGATCTCGGCCGGAAGCCGCACGAGATACTTCAATCGTCCCACGTCGATCTCGCCGCCGGGGATGTTGAGATTCTCGCGCGCCGACCGCTGGACGACGTCGGACAGACCCAGCTCGTAGAACGACAGCCGGCGCGGGTCCACGTAGACGTGCACCTCGCGCATCTTGCTGCCGATGATCTGGACCCGGTTGACGCCGGGAATCGCCTCGAGATCGTCCCTGTAGGTCGTTGGCGATGTCGGTGAGGCGGACGAGGCCGACGTCACCCGCGAGGCTCACGACGAGGATCGGGATCTGCGACATGTCGACGTCCTGGACCGTGGGGTCCTCCGACCTCGGGTGGAAGGTCGGCCTTCGCGAGGTCCACCTTCTCGCGCACCTTCTGGAGCGCGGTGTCGAGGTCCACCTCGGGGTTGAACTCGACCTGGATGGTCGACAGCCCCTCCGAGCTCGTGGATCGGATCTCCTTGACGCCCGAGATCCCCTTGAGCTCCGTCTCGATCGGACGGGTGACGAGCGTCTCCATGTCCTCCGGGGCTGACTCCCGGATAGACCGTCGTAAACGAGGATCAGCGAGATCTTGACCTCCGGAAACGACTCCCGAGGCAGGGACAAGTACGACGTCACGCCCGCCACGACGATGAGGACGATGAGGACGTAGATCGTCAGACGGTGTTGATGCTGTAGTCCGTCACGTTCACGCGAAAACTCCTCCTGTTGTCGGCGTACGAGAGCGTCCTGGCGACCGCGAGTCGCGCACGCGTCTGCCCGTCGACGAGGTTTCGATGACCGGTCACGATGAGATCCTCGCCGGGGCGAGCCCTTCGAGGACGACGATCTCGCCGCGCTCACTCGGGCCGGTCGCAACCGTCACGAAGTACCGCGCGGCCGTCCTTCAAGAACGAAGGCGACGTGGCCGGTGTCCCGCTCGAGCATCGCGTCTCGCGGGACGACGATGAGCGTCCGTCGAAGACGCGGCGCACGAGGCGGCACCCGCACGATCATGCCCGGCCTCAGCTCGCCGCGGGCGTTGTCGATGGCGATCTCCACCGGGAAAGTGCGGTTCTGTCCCGTCGCCGCCGGGGCGAGAAAGTGCATCGCGCCCGTGAAGGACTCGTCCGGATAGGCGTCGACTCTCGATGTGTGGCGTGCGCCGCCCACCTTGAAAAACGCGATGTCGTCCTCGGGAATGCCGACGATCGCCTTGAGCCGCGAGACCTGGTGGACCGTGGTGACGAGAGTGCCCGCAGGAACGAACTCGCCGAGCTCGATCTCGCGACTGACGCCGATGCCCGCGACGGGCGAGCGGATGATCGAGCGCTCGACGCGCAGCTTCGCCTGCTGGACTCGCGCCTGGGCGCCGTGGAAGTCCGACGTCGCCGAGATCAGTTCCTGGCGCGGGACCGCCTGCCGCTCGAAGAGCTCCGTCGTCTTGGTGAAGTCGGAGTCGGCGTGCGGGAGCGCCGCCTCGGCCTCGGCGAGCGCCGCCTCGAAGAGGTCGGTCCCCATGTGAGCGAGAACCTGTCCCTTGGCGACGCGATGGCCCTTGTCGAAGCCGACCTCCTGGACCGTACCGCCGAGCTCGGTCGAGATTTGCACCTCGACCCACGGCTCGAGCCGGCCGGCGAGCTTCACCTCGTCGTCGAGCGTCGCCGGCTTCAGTTTCATGCACGACACGTTGACCGCGGGTGGCTCCGACGACGCGTGCGGCTCGGCCTCGGCCACTTCCTCGCGCCGCAGCCCAGTCAACACCGCGAGCGCCATCGCGGCGAGAAGCAGAAGGAACAGTTCCTAAGGTTCTAAGCATCAAGGTTGGCTCCCTTAGTTCGGACTCGTCTCGGCCCTGGCGATCGATGCGGCGCCTCGATCGTCGAGTTCGGGGCATCGGCGCGAAACCCGACGAGGTATTTCATTTCCGCGAGCGCGACGAGCGCGTCGTGCGCTGCCGTCGTTTGGTTGAGCTCGGATTGGCGAAGCGCGAGCGTGGCCTGAAGAACGTCGAGTGTCGTCGCCGCCCCCATCGCCAGCGACTCCTCGGCAACCCGCTCCGCCTCGCGGGCTTGTTCCACGGTGAGCGTCGTCACCTCGAGCGCTTCGAGCGCCCGGTCCACGTGCCGTGGGCTTGCTTCAGGCTCCACGGACAAAGCGTTTCGGAACGTGCGCTCGTCAAACTCCTTCTGAGTCTTCTGCGAACGAAGCGCTCCACCTGGGAGTGAGCCGATGGCCGTCGAAGAGCTTCCAGTCGAAGACAACGCCCACGTTCCACGTGTGGAGGGCAAGGTCGGTGACGTTCGCGGCGCCGAACGTGTTGACACCGAACCCGGCGGTCGCAGATCTGGGGCAGGAGCTCGGACTTGGTGACACCGACACGAGCGTCGAGCACGTTGCGGTCGACGGCGTAGCGCCTCAGCTCCGGACGGTATTGTCCGGCGATCTCGAGAAGCGCTTCGGGCCGCATAACGTTCGGGACCGGGTCCGGCAGCGTCGAGCTCGGCGAGCACCTCGATGGGCGCATCGATGGGTCGACCCAACGTGTTGTTCACCGAGGCGAGCGCGACCGGACAGGTTGTTCTCGGCCGCGAGAACCTCGGGCTCGAGATTCGCGAGCGCCACCCGGGCGCGGAGAACGTCGAGCTTGGTGGCATCCTGGAGCTCGAATCGTGCCTCCACTTGCTCGAGCTGACGTTGGCGCGACTGCACGCTCGGTCTCGAGCACGCGGAGGTTGTGGTGTGCGAACAAGAACGCATAGCAGCACGCACCATGTCGAAGGAGACGCGGTTCTCGATGCCTGGACGTCGAGGTTCACCCGCCGCGCTCCTCCCGTGCGGCGTCCATCGCGTTCGACACGCGTCCGAAGGTAAAGATGGGCTGCAAGACTTCGATGTTCCAGAGGTAGTTCGAGAAGAAGAACGCGTCGAAAGCGTTTGGCGGAAACTGGCTGGGATCGAGCTCGTTGAAAAAAGGGCTATTGCTGTTTCGCAGACCCGGATCGCGCGTCTGGCGCCAGGTAGAGCTGCGCGTCTAGTTGAGGTAGAGCCTCGGCCTCGGCCTCACGCACCGCCTGGGCAGAACTCCACGGTCTTCTCGCGCACCGAGAGCACCTCGGGGTTGGCCGCGAGCGCGAGCTCCACCGCCTGATTCAGCGTGAACGTCACGACGTCGAGCTGCGCGTCACCATCTCCGGCGGCGAACGACGCGAGGCGAAGGCAGACGAGGGCGAGCGAGAGGCATAGGACGATGCAAGATGAGAGTCGAGTCAGAGTGTTTCGTCGTTTTGCTTCCATCGGGATTCCTCGGTCGGACAGTGACTACGCTTTTGGTGAGCGCGGGCACGTCACCCGCGCCGAAGAAAAAGTGCTCGAGAGCGATCTCGAGCGACATCGCTCGATGCCGCATTCGATCTGCTCGCGCTGTTCCGGATAGCGCTCGATGAGCCGCGCCGCCTTGAACCGGCACGAAGCGTACGAGTGGGTCAGATTGCCGAGCTGCTCGACGAGAAAGCTCACCGTCAAGCCGGGACGGGGCTTGAGCTCTCCCGAGGCGATCCCGCGCTCGAAGACGCCGAGCATACGCTGGCGCGTGCCCGCGTACATCGTTTCGAGATCCGGAGACGGCTGTCCTTCCTGAGGTCCGTAGAGCATCGAGAACATGAACTCGACGGCGGCCGGCGAGCGCTCGACGAGGTCGACGTGCGCTTGGACGATCGCCACCACCGACTCGTAGAAGGGCGCGGGGTCTCGAGCGCCCGAGCGACCTCAGCCTCGAGGCTCGCCATCACGATCTCGGCAACCTCGAGAAACAGGTTCTCCTTGCTCTTGAAGTAATAGCTCACGAGCGGCGCGGTCACCGACGCCTCGGCCGCAATGCCGCGCAGCGTCGTGGCCGCGTAGCCACGGCGGCCGAAGCTTCGCATCGCGTGCTTGAGAATGAGTCGCTCGATGGCCGAGTGCTCCTCGAGCTCACTCCCGGCTCGGCAGATTCGATCTCTTGGAGTAAGTTCATGAGCTGTCAATAGGTTGAAGGCTCGCGGCGTGTTTCGGACGTGATTTGAACAAGTGGTAACTCAGTTTAACGCTCGTTCAACCGCCACGCAAAACTTTCTTCGATGCTGTAGAACTTCCTCGGTTCGAAGGTGACTCTACGTATGCTGCTTCCGACTAAGTTTCGCGCTCCTGCTCCTCGTGCCCTCGTGGCTGCCGCCGAATCCAATCAGACGTTTCGGCTTTCCTACCCGGCCGCCGTGAATAGCGGGCCCCTCACCGGTCGCGCGTACGTCATGATTTCTAGAACGAACGAGAAGGAGCCGCGCCTTCAAGTCGGCCGCACCGGCGTTCCGTTCTTCGGACGGGATTTCGAGCACGTGGCACCCGGCCAGCCGATACCGATCGACGCTCAGCGCGCTGGGATCTCCCGTCGTGTCTCTATCTGGAGATCCCGCCGGGTGAGTACTTCGTCCAAGGGTTCATCAACGTCTACACCGAGTTCCCCCGCGCGGACGGCCACACCGTGTGGATGCCGAACGACCAGTGGGACGGGCAGCAGTGGGAGCGCTCTCCGGGCAACCTCACAGCGTGAGCGCCAAGTTGAAGCTCGACGCCGAGGCCGGCTACGAGCACGAGCTCGTCGTCGATCAAATCATCCCACCGATCCCGCTTCCGGCGGACACGCGATGGGTCAAACGCTTCAAGATGGAGAGCCAGATCCTCACCGAGTTCTGGGGAAAGCCGATCTATTTCGGCGCGACCGTGTTGCTACCACGCGGCTACGAACGCGAGACGATCGACTATCCCGTCGTCTACCTTCAAGGTCACTTCTCCACCGCCGATCCGATGCGCTTCAAAGAAGGAGAGGATCTCCATCGCCAATGGATCCGCGACAACTTTCCCCGCATGATCGTGGTCACGTTCCAGGATCCGACGCCTTACTTCGACACGTCGTACTCGGTGAACTCGGTGAACGTGGGCCCCTACGGCGACGCGATCCTCGAAGAGCTCATCCCCGAGATCGAAAGCCGCTTCCGTGTCATCGACGAGCCCTACGCCCGAATTCTCACCGGCGGCTCCACCGGCGGCTGGGAAGCGCTCGCAATGCAGATCTTCTATCCCGACTTCTTCGGCGGCGCCTTCGCGTACGCTCCCGATCCGGTCACGTTCACCAACGTCGAAGGCATCAACATCTATGAAGACGTGAACGCGTTCTACAAGCAGCACGAGTGGCGGCGCGTCCCCACCGCCAACACCCGCAATCAAACTGGGCGAGGTGAGTCCTCACGTCCGAGCAGCGAAACCGCTACGAGCTCGTCTCCGGCACCCGGGGCCGCTCGGGCGAGCAGCTCGACATCTGGTCGGCGGTCTTCGGTCCGCTCGGCGAGGACGGCTACTTCAAGCCGCTGTTCGACAAGCGCACGCGGCGAGATCGATCGCGAAGTCGCCGAGTACTGGCGCGAGAACTTCGACTTGCTGCACCTACATGAAGACCAACTGGTCGAGCCTCGGCCCCAAGCTCGATCGGCAAGATCCACGTCTATTGCGGCGACATGGACGACTACTACTTGAACGTCGCGGTGAAGCAAATGCAGGCATGGATGCGGTCCACCGAGAACCCGCACGTCGCCGGTGTGTTCGTCTGGGGCGACGGCGCCGGGCCATCGCTTCGGTCGCGAGTTCAGCACCGAAGCGGAGCGCATCCGGCGAATGGCGGAGCACGTCCTGGCGAACCGCCCCGACGGAGCGGCCCACCCGTGGTGGGAGTTCTGAGTCGAGAGGGTCAACGTCCTCAACGTTAACGGCACTAACGCCGTGAGCGTTAATGCCAAAAACCCGAGCAACCGACGGCCCTTCGTTCCCGTTTCGGCGTCGCTTTCGTGGAGAGGTTGCTGTGCGTGCCGCTGAGGCAGTTCTGCTAGTATTCCGGTCTCGAAGACTACGTTGTGTTCGAAAGGGCCCTTTCTCGTGAGAAGAACAAAACCTATCGGATCGATCCTCGTCGTGTTTTGGTTGTGCTCGTTGGGAGCGGCGGCTCCGGCGTTCGCCGAGACGCATGAAGTCGAGATGCCGCCGGGAGCCAACTACGATCGCGCGGCATTCCGGATTTGGCTACCCGACGACGTCGAAACGGTGCGAGCGATCCTCGTGCTCGTGCCCGGCTCGAATGGCGACGGTAGAGATCAAGTCGAAACGCCACTCTGGCAGGAATTCGCGACGCGCCACCACCTTGCTCTCGTGGGCGTCCAGCTCACCGACAAGCCGCACGAGCACATGTTCATCGAGCACTACATCGATGTCAGCGGCGGCAGCGGTCAGGCCTTCTTGGACGCGCTCACCCGCTTCGGCGAGATGGCCAGGCATTCCGAGATCGCGAGCGCTCCGTTTCTTTTGTGGGGCATGTCGGCAGGCGGCGAGTTCAACTATGAGATGGCGTTGTGGAAGCCGGAACGAGTCATCGGATTTGTCGTCAACAAAGGCGGCATCTACTACTCGGCACTCGCGTCCACACAGGCGCGCGATGTACCGGGTTTGTTCTTCGTCGGTGAAGACGACCTCGCGTTTCGTAACGACATCATCCGCGGGATCTACTCGATCAACCGCAGAGCACGGTCGCTGTGGGCGCTGGTGGTGGAGCCCGGCGTTGCGCATGAGGTCGCCCGCTCACAAGAGATGGCCGTGATGTTCTACGAAGACCTCCTGGCGTTGCGCCTGGCGGAGCGCAATGAGACCGTGCTGCGTGCCCTGAAGCTCGGCGACGGCTTTTTCTGCGATCCGGCATCGAATCAGTGCAAACCCGCGCACGATGCTCCCGAGCAGCGGACTCCGACGGCCTGGCTGCCGACGGAGAAACTCGCGGACGCGTGGCGCGCCGTGACCACCGGAGAGCCTTTCTAGGCCTACCTGCCGCCCGATGGCCCCGACGAAATCACGCTAGAATACTCCGGATGAGCCAAGACCCGACGTTCCGAATGCTGGGAAATGCTCCGTCGGATCGCAGCGAGCGCTACGAGGCGTACCGCCGTGAGTGGGATCGGCGCGGCGCCGAGCTGGACGGCTCCGATCATCCCGGTCCACGTCGACCTCGAGTCCGTGGCCGTCTGCGACCTGCGCTGCGGCAGCTCCGAGGAAGACCCCCAGGGATTCTGCCAGATCTGGACGCACGAGCACATCCGGAAGCTGGGCTTCGACGAGCACACCTACCAGACGCGGCTACATGGACCCGATGCTCTACGGGCTCCTGATCCAGCAATGCGCCGACATGGGGGTGAGCTCGATCAAGCTCAACTATCGCGGCGAGCCCTCGCTTCACCCGCGAGATCGTGTCGCTTCGTCGCGCGAGGCGGCGGAGCTCGGCTTTCCCGACATCATGATGAACACCAACGGCAACGGCCTGGCGCGCGAACGCGCCCGGAGCTGTTCGCCGAGCTCGTCGAGGCCGGCATCACCGACCTGATGTTCTCCGTCGACGCCTGCGACCCCGAGAGCTACGCCAAGCAGCGCGTCGGCGGCGAGTGGGACGTTCTGCTGCACTCGGTGCGCGCGGCGGTCGCAGGCGCGGGCCGAGGGCAAGGGCGCTCCGGACTGCCGCATCCGCGCCTCCGTGGTGCGCACCTTCGTCAACGCCGACGACGTCGACAGCGGTCGCATGGAGGCGTTCTGGAAGGACGAGATGGGCGTCGACTGGATGTCCATCAGCGAGTGCTACTTCCCCGCCGGCGCCGCACACCAGTGGAAGGCCGCCGAGTGGCAGCGCTGAGCGCCGCGGAGTTCCAGTGCGCCGATCCGTTCCGGCGCATGGTCGTCACCTGGGACGGCAAGACACACGATGCCGTGCTGCCAGGGCTTCACCCTCGAGATCGACGGCGGCGCGGTCGTCGGCCGGACGCGTCAGAGCATTCGCGAGGCCTGGGCGAGCGAGAACTTCGATCGCCTGCGGCGCGCCCACCGCGAGCGCACGTGGGATCGACCCGGCAAGCAGGCGAGCCCATCTGCCGTCAACTGCGCGGTGACGAAGAAGCCGACGCCCATCGCCGTCGAAGTCTAAGGCCACGTGCAGCTCGCCGCTGTCTCCCTCCTACCCTTCAAGCTCTCGCGCCCTGGAGCGAAGGTCAGCTCGATATCCATCACATTAGCACCGGACGCGGGAACGCGACTTTTTTTGTATTTCCGGATGGCACGAGCTTGCTCGTCGACGCTTGGCGCTGCGCCCAAGAGCGATCTCGGCAACACCGCGCCCGGACGGATCGCGTCGCCCGGGCGAGTGGATCGCTCGCTACATCCCAGAGGATTCACCCACGCGGGATCGACTACGCACTCATCACCCACTTCCACCCCGATCACATGGGAGGCTTCGAAGACGTCGCGCGGGCGATCCCAATTGGAGCGGTCCTGGATCGGGGGTGGCCCGACTACGACTACCCCGTCCCGATCGACTTCGACGCTCGTCCCTTCGTACCGGGAGCCCACCGCAAAACTCGAGGTCGAGGCCTTCAGGCCCGGGCGACGCGACCAAATCGTTCTCACCCATCATCCCGAGACTTATCCCGACTTCGAGATCAGAAATCTCACCGCAAACGGCGAGCTCTGGACGGGAAACGACGGTGAGACACGACAACAGATTCCGCCGCTCTCGACGCTCGCCGAAGACGGACTACCCCTCAGAGAACCTTTGTAGCCTCTCGTTTCGTCTCCGCTACGGCGCGTTCACCTACTACACCGGCGGCGATCGTCACCGGAATTCCCAACATCGGCCATCCCGATTGGCAGAACATGGAAACAGGCGATCGCTGACATCGTGGGTCCGGTCGACGTCCACGTGGTCAACCACCACGGCTCGATCGACACCGCAGCGCGGAGTTTCTCGCGGCGCTGAGGCCGCGCATCCACATCATCCCTTCCGTCAGCGACACATCCCGCGCCGAGCGTTTTGAAACGGATACTGTCTCCGCGAGCCTACGGACCGCGCGACGTCTTTGCGGTGCAGTTTCGCGAGCCGACGAAGCCACGATCGGTCCGCGCGCGAGCCAGGTTAAAAGCGACGCGGGACATATCATCGTGCGTCGAGCGAGGCGGTGCGTCCTACCAAGTGATCATCCTTACCGACGAAGACGAGAGCGGTCGAGTCAAGGCCACGCACGGCCCCTACGACGCTTCTTGACGCGGAGTCACGAAAGGCACGACGTGTGAGTTTCGCAGCCGCATCCGTCGTTTCGCTCATCGGGCTCGTTTTGCTGACCGTCGGAGCGGATTGGCTCGTGCGCGGTGCCTCTCGACTCGCCGCCCAGTTCGGGATCAGCCCTCTCGCCATCGGGTTGACGGTAGTCGCGTATGGAACCTCGGCGCCGGAGATTGTGGCGAGCCTCGTCGCGTCAGCCGCGGGCTACCCCGAGATGACGGTTGGAAATGTCCTTGGCAGTAACGTTGCCAACGTTGGACTCATCCTGGGCGTGACCGCAATTTTGGCGCCACTTGCGATCGCACCGTCGGTCCTGCGCCGCGAAGTTCCATTCTTGGTCGGCGTGACGCTCCTGCTCGGCTTTTTCGCGTCTCGCCTCGAGATCGGTCGGAGCGTTGGTCTCCTTTTTATCGGTCTGATGATCCTATTCAACACGTTGTCGCTTCGCTGGGCGCGCGCCGACGCCGACGGCTCCGCAAGCCCACCTCCGCAAGGAGAGAGTCTGTCGCGAAGCTCCGTGCTGACAATCCTGGGGCTCGGACTTCTTCTCGGGGGCGCGCAGCTTCTCGTCGCCGGGGCTGTCTCGATCGCGCGCTCCTTCGGTCTCTCCGAGTTCATCATTGGGGTGACGCTCGTCGCCATCGGCACGTCGCTCCCCGAGCTCGCAACCTCCGTCGTGGCCGGCATGAGAGGGCAAACGGACCTGGTCATCGGCGCCATCGTAGGAAGCAACGTCTTCAATATTCTCGGAGCGCTGGGACTCTCCGCGATCGTCCAACCCATCCAAGTCGACTCGGCGCTGCTGCGCTTCGAGTTTCCTGCTTTGATCGCGTTCACGCTTGCGACGGCGCTGTTTCTCTACACGGGGAAACGCTTGGTTCGACTGGAAGGTGTTTTTCTTCTCGGCGGGTACGTCGCGTTCATCGCGCTGTTGTTTCGATAAACGTCGTCCATCGCTTACTCGATGGAGGCAAAGAGTTGAACGAGACGTCCTCGCTCGTCTGCGTGCTCCCAATGCCAGCGGCGCTTCGCGGCTTCCCAAGAAGCGCGGCGGCATCGTTCCCGAAAAGCCTTGTCGGTTGCGAGGCGTTTGAGGCCAGCGGCAAGCGTATCGACGTCACCCGGCGCATAGGTGATCGCTTTGTCTCCCAGCTCTTCGATGAGCGGCCGTTGCCCCTCAGTCTCGGTCATCGCGAGAGCGAGGCCGCCGAGCATATAGGTCAGAGCCTTGTTGGTAAGACAGATTTCTCGGTTCACACTCGTCCGTTGTTCGATGGCAAGACCTACGTCGTAGCCGGCGAGCCGGGTGACCATCTCGTCGGGTGGGATAGGTCGGTGGATGACGAGACGAAGCTGCGGCACGTTCTCGGAGACAAAGCTTTCGAGACGCGTCACGTAGCCGGGATCAGGATTTCCGCGCAGATGCAGCTCTGCCGGTATGCCCGCGCGTCTCACCCCTTCGACAGCATCCTCGAGACCACGACCACGACCGATCGTCTGGCTGAACCAGTAGAGTTTCAAGGTGTCGCTCGACGGAGGTGTTTCCGGCGCCGCGGCGGGCAGGGGAAAAGTGTTGTGGATCGTCACCGGCTCCACGCCGTAGCTCGAACGGTACGCGTCGGCAATTCCGACACTCGCGGCGGTGAGAAAACGGGCGCCGCCCAAAACTTCGGTTTCCACACGCTCAATGCTTCCGACGAGATTCGGGTCGCCCGGATGGTCGCCGGAATAGAAATCCTCCAAATCGAGCGCGTAGTCTCTCCCGCAGCGTCGCGCAGCCTCGAACGTCGCACCAATCCCGCCGACCGTACCGCCGTAGAAGAAGTCGGCGTCGGTTGATTGCGCGGCGCGGATGAGCTCGCTGTGGACACGGGCGAGCGCCCTTGCCGCCAAAGCGAACGAGCGCCTCGAGCCGTACCGAGTAACCCGTCGTGAGATCTGCTGCCTCACACCGCTGGAATAGTATGTCCACGGCGCGCCACGTCTCGAATAGTCGACGACACTCCATTGCCACCGTTCGCGTCGACGCTGTCGCAGCGCTTCATCGGCGGCGGTGGCCCAGTCCGTGGCACGAGTGCTCACGACGTGAACGTGGTGTCCCTCTTCGGCAAGCGCATCGGCCGCCTTGAGCATACGCGGGCACGTCGATAGATGCCCCGCGGTGACGACAGCGATGCGCTTTTTCTCAGGGAACTTTACGAAAGTGTCACGGACGGGACCGTCACGGTCATCGAGTATGTCGCTCATCGCAACGATGCCATGATGTCGCGCACGGCGTCGACGACGAGGTCGGGTTCTTCGAGTGGGATCCAGTGACCGCTGTGAGCGGCGACGACTTGCTTTCCCACACGCGAGAGTCCAACCGTGTCCCGTTGGTCCTCGAGCCGTCGAGCATCGGGATTCGCGGCGGTCAAGACGATGAGTGGCATGTCGTCGAGATCACGAGTTTCGGTGAAAACGGTGCGAGCGCTCGCGGGAGCGTTTTCAATCTGGCTCGCGAGAGACTCGAGTGTTCGTGGTTGGACCCAGAACATTCTGAGCTGGGTCCGTACTGCCGGGGGGGTCATTGCGAGAAGCCTTGCGACTTTGCCATGTTCTCTGAAGAAAGGAATGTTTCCGAGCACGAACAACCAGCGCAGGAGGCCGAAATGCGCGAGCAGGGCGGCGCGGCGCGCTAGTCGAGCGCCTCGGGCGACGCGGCTCGTTTGTGACGGATCGGGCTCCATCCATTCCCTCGGGTGGGGTGAGTCCACGAGAACGAGACCGGCGACTTGTTCACGATGTCTCGACGCGAACAATTGCGCGATCCAACCCCCGTACGAGTGCCCTACGAGAACGTAGGGCGGTGCGATCCCGGCGCTCGTGAGTAGCCGACCCAGTTCTTCGACCATATTCTCGACCGACCTCGGGGCTGCGCTCGGGTCGCTCCAGCCAAACCCGGCGCGGTCATAGCTGACGACTCGGGTCAACTCCGCGAGGCGCGGCTGGGTCTCCGACCAACTCAACGACGAGCCCGCCAACGCGGCATCGAGCACGACCGTCGGCGCTCCGCTGCCAGCGCTGTTCAAATGCAGCCGAATGTCTCCGATCGAGACGAGCTCCCCGAGGGGAGGGTGGTCGCGCCGCTCACGCTGGGAAGCGACGCGATGGTACGTGAACGCAGCGGCAAGGAAGGCGATCAACAGAACTGGTGCGGCGAGAACAACGACTCCGAGACTCAAGAAGCCGCCTCATCCAAGTAGCGCTGGGGCGAGCGCGTACTCACACGGAAACCATCGTTCCCATCAGCCGTTGTGGGCCTTGTGACGGTTCGGGCACGCAGCGCACGAGATCGGCTCACCGTCACCGCCCATGACCTCCGGGCCCCCGCAGGAGCCACGCAGACAAGGACGCTTGAAGATCACTCCCACGGCCATCGAGACCACAGCGAGGCCCATGAAGCCGAGGACAAGAACAAATACCGTCACGATCCCATATTAGACACATCGCCAAAAAGGTCGCGGAAAGACGGCGTGGCGCGCTCCTCGACGCTCCCCGCCGCCGAGCGGATGAGAAACAACACCGCAAGATCCTCCTGAACGGCGACCTCGTAACCGGCTTCGGGCCCCAACACGAGAAGTCCCGATGCCAAAGCATCCGCCCGCATACACGTGAGGTCGACGACGCTCACCGACGCGAGCGTATGGGCAACCGGCCGGCCTTGTCTCGGGTCGATGAGGTGGGAATAGAGCTTGCCGTCTTCCTCGTAGAAGTTCCGATAGTCCCCCGAGGTTGCGAGTGAAAGCCCGCTCAACGATATCGTTCGCTGAAGCTCTCTAATTCCCGGAAGTGGTTTCTCGATCCCGATGCGCCAGGCGGCACCCGAGGCGTTCTTTCCCAAAGTGCGGACTTCCCCGCCGACTTCCACCATGAAGTTTCTCCACCCACGCTCGGCGAGCAGTTCGGCCACCAAATCCACCGCGTATCCCTTGGCGATACCGGAGAGATCGCACTCGAGTCCGTCCAGGTCTTTCGTGACCGACGGAGGGTCGTCATTGAGAACGACGTGGCGAAAACCGACGAGGCGTTTCGACGCGGCAACGACATCGTCCGTGGGAACGCTCTGGTCCACCGACGCACCCGCGCCAAAGCCCCAGACGCGGACCAGTGGCGCGACGGTAACGTCGAAAGCTCCGCCGGTAAGCTCGCTGATTCGCGCGGCTTCCTCAAAGACCTCGAACCCCTCTATCGATAGCCGAACCGGCGTCGCGGCAGGAGCCTGATTGAACCGGGACACCTCGGACTCGGCGACATACGTCGACAGCTTTCGATTGACGTCGTCGAGCGTTTCTTGCACCGCTCTCGAGATAAGGATGCGCTCACTTTCACTGACCGAGTCCGAGACCTGCACCAGGTAGGTGGTGCCCATGGTCTCTCCCTCGAACCGTGCCACTTCAGGAGAAGTTGCTGGACGGCACGCAGTGATGGAAAGCGAAAGGGCTACAACGAAGCTACGAACGCTCATCTGCTGATAGCCGATGGCTGATAGCGGATCAACCAAAATCGTCGTACAGGATGTTCTCGGGCTCGACACCCAAACTATCGAGCATCTGGAAACATGCTTTGAGCATCAGCGGCGGACCGCAAAGATAGTACTCGACATCCTCAGGACTCTCGTGGTCCTTCAAGTAGTGATCGTAGAGCACTTGGTGGATGAAACCGGTGTAGCCGGTCCAATTGTCTTCTGGCAGAGGCTCAGAAAGCGCCAAATGCCATTCTTGTGCTTGAACTTGACCGCCATGACCAGCTGCTGTTTGCCGTCATTGTCGGCGTCGGCAAGAGCATAATCGCCAAGATAGCCTTTCAGCCCCGCCGTCCGCCAGTTTTCCACCATCTGAAAGCCGTTCCAGCTCAGCGAGACCAGCCGGCTTTCGGTAAACTTGCGATATCGGTCGAAAATGCGCACGCCAACATTCTGCGCCGCCAGGATCTCGTTGTTCGGGGTCTTGATGAGCCGGGAGCCGATACAGGTCGCCCTTCTCAACTGTAGCTGGGCGCTTTCCGAGGACTCGAAACACGATTCCGTGCCACCGAAATATTCCGTGGACTCCCACATTTCTGTGCCATCTGCAGCAACCACCTTGAGATAATCATCTTTGGTCAGATAACATAGTAGGCACGGTTCTCCTGATCGGTAAAAGGGACAAAGCTGTAGATGTTGATCTTGCGCGGCAGGTCAATAGCGGCACCCCGCACCAGTTTATCGCCTTCGGGTTGAACCCGAAAAGGCGTGCCAAAGAAGGTTTCTTCACCAGAATCCATCTGCTGACCAATCAGGACAGCGCCTGCCCCGGCAGTTCAACGACACGCAGGAACCAGTTGATGTTGGCATTGGTGATCTGGTACTCACCGTCGCGAAACTGGACCACCAGCGATGAGAGCTGAAAACCATCGAGCGCGGTCAGGTAGAGTTCGGGGCGGCCGTTGTTGTCAAGATCGATCACGTCGAGGCTGAGGATCTGCAGCTTGATCGGTACTTCAGCCTTCTCGCTGTACTGCCCCTGGCTGATCTGGGCGATCAGCGGCTCACAATCGTTATGCTGGCGCTGTTGCTTGGTTCCAGTTTTACGTGTCGCTGCTGATCACCAGATCAGCCAGGGCATCCAAGCGAGGAGAAAGGTTTGAAGTACCAATGAGCTGTCCAGATCCTCGCTTGACATCGATGAGATTTTCTTTTGACAACAACACCTGCCAACTCTACCTGACCACGCTGCGATCGTTTTTCAGCTCTCATCCACCTCCATGATGCAGCCTGAACGATTAGAGTACCGAATAAGCAAATACACGAGAACATCAACTGGTTCCTGCGTGTCGAATTCCGACTCCGGGGGAGGGCGCTGTCCTGATTGGTCAGCAGATGGATTCTGGTGAAGAAACCTTCTTGGTTTCGGGCTCGACCCAAGGCGATAAACTCGTCAGGGTGCACTTGACCTGCCGCGCAAGATCGACATTTGCCCGGCTTTCCCTTTACCGATGAGGAGAACCCGTGCCTACTATGCTTCTGTAACGAAAAGATGATTCTGAGGTTGGGTCTTAATGACGAGAATGTGGAATCCAAATATTTCAGAGGTCACACGGAATAGTCTGTTGAGTCCCTCGGAAAGCACCACTCCATTCGGCCAACCTGCTGAGCCCGGCTGATGAGAGAACAACGAGATCCTGGCAACGAGAATATCTCCACGTGCCACCGTTCGACCGATATCGCAAGTTTACCGAAAGCCGGCAAGTCTCTAGCTGAGCTGAACGGCCCCTCAATCAAGAAGTTTATGGCGAGCAGGCGGCTGAAAGGCTATCTTGGCGATTATGCTCTTGCAACGCCGACAATCCGGACCTACAGCGCCTGGTCATGGCGGTCAACGTCAAGCCCACAAGATGGCATCTGGCGCTTTCAGCCCCTGCTGGAAGAACTGATGGACCGGCTACACGGGCTTCATCCATCAAGTGCTCTACAATCACTTGTAAAAGGATGCAGAGTCCGAGGACGTCGGTGCTCTATGCAGGATCCGCTTATACTAGAAGCTTATTCCAAATGCTCAATAGTGTCGGTGCTGACGCAAGCGTGTACGACGATTTGGTTAGTGCGGCATTCAGCAGCCATTGAGCATTGAGTCATCACACTTCGTGGGTGGCCCGTAACGCTCGCTTCTGTGCCATCCTCGACCTCCGAACCTCCCCGAGGCAGCCTCAAGCTTGAGGCGGCCATAAGGGGTCGACGTACCTGGTCCAGGTCTGTGGGGACGCTGACCGAAAGCAAACACATCCTGATCTCGAGAGCCGTGCAAGAGAACGCTCGACGATATCGAATCCAAGACTTCTAGACGCACTAGTTTCCGAGTCAAGGTATGGGTTCGATGGGTTTCCAGCAGACGTCAGATTCCAGCTATACGATCGAGGGATTGGAAGATTTTGAGGATACCAGCAAGGAGGATCCAGCAAGCTGGTGAAGCTCAGCTCGACGTGACCGTCGGGCCGAGCTGATCCGGAAGTTGGGGATTTGGTGCCGGAGCGTCGGAAGTCCAGCGTGTCCCCGCCGCCGACGAAGTCGAAGCCCTGCCGGCAACTGCGCTCGTGGCTATCGGACACGTTTTGCTCGATGACGACACCACCATCGTCAGCGAAGGAGCTGGATCACTCGATGCAATACCGGCATCACCACGAAAGGCTACGCGGTAGATAGGTCAGCGAGCAGCTTTATGCAGCGCGTGGGTAAAGACTTCGGTGGAGGTCGGCGGCAAAGTCACGCCTGGGCGACCCTTCCGGTCACCTTCGTGGCGCATCGGGATCAAAGCTCTCCGGGTGGCGCGGCTTTATCAGAACATTGAGGGGGACTATGGAACTCTTCAACAAGACGGCAAGCTCTTCGCCTGGTATCGACCCGAGACAAGGCCGCCAGTTCATTGCTGCCGCGTCGGTAGACTCATCATGAACCGCGCGTCTATGCCAGCCAGCGCATTGGCTTCGGACTTCTCGTGTTCCGGCCCTGAAAAACCGGGTGTGAGCAGCCGCATCCAGGATTGTACTGGCGGTATTTTCATCCGCACCAACGGCGACCGTGGTGGAGCGTGTCGCCGATTTCGCGAGCTTTCAGGTCGTCGATATGCTTATCGTTCTCGTTGTCGGGTTCATGGGGCTTGCCGGTGCTCGCGATGGCCGTAGATGTTGGCGAGCGCCCGTGCCTGCGCGGCTCTTGTCAAGCACGGAGGTGCGGTGGACATCGGCAGTAACAGCAAGACCGTCTTCCGCTGCGTGCACCCAATCGTCATGAGGCCTGATGGACAATGTGTATGTCGGCCTCGGTGCGGCGATTGTCTTCTTCGGCGTTGTTGCGGGGTTTCCTGCACCGGCGGTACGGCTCGCCGACCTGACTGCCGAAGCCATCCTCCTACGCGGGGGAGCTGGTCTCTATCGGAGACGTTGGCTGGCCTGAAAGCACCGGCAACGGAACGCCGACTGTCCATCGACTCGGCACTGGCGAGTTGCAGTCGTTCGTTCGTCCAGACCCAGCCGCGCCTCGCGGAGCTGACTCGCGTGGTCAGCTATGACCGTGCGGGTTTCCTGAGCGATTTCGCGCAGCGCCCGGCCCGAGGACTATCGAAGACATGGTGGAAGAGTTGGGCCGGCTTCTCGAAAGCGCGGAGATCCGCCGCCTTCATCTCGTCGGCCTACCTGTTCGGCAACGATCACTTTGGCCGCGTCGAGCATGACGAACTCCGGCCTTCGTCTGTCGTCGATCCGCATCCGAGGAGTGGATCGATCCGGATCCGTCGCAAACCAGTCGCGTGACGCGGTGCTTCACCTAGCACGTGCGCAGCCTTCTTGCGCAGTTTTCGGGTTTTTGCGGTCGCTGCCTGCTGTCGCCGGGCTTCGAAGTCATCCCTTTGTTCAAGGGGCCTGGAGAAGGTGCAGCGGGTTCCTCTACAAGAACCCCGGCGGTCAGGCTCACTCAAAGTGTTTCTGGACGCAGCCACGTGTATCGAATCCCTCGCGAGTCGAATCGAGAACGCTCCCGCTAGCGCTACTTGTTTCAGGCGAAACTCGTGACCTCAACGACCTTCTCCTCCCTCGTCGTCCTGACGGCCGCCAACCCCGATGCCAGACGGGTCGAGGGATCAACGGGAAACGGTGGCGCTCGAGTCGTATCACAACAAGTAGATCGCCAAGCTCGCAGCAGACACTCGATCCCGCTCGAAAACCTGAGCTGAGTCATACCCAGTCGCAGCTCAGTCGCTGGTCCATGAGCGACGTCGAACGTAGCAGTCATACCCGCCGGGCGTGTTCGAGCACCTGCCCGCGCATGCTCAAGGCAGCAGCGCCTGGCCGAAGAAGACGACACGTTGACTTCGCGCCACCGAGTGGGCCGCGGCTGCAGAACAAGAGCACCTCGTCCTGACCGTCCGATGTTTCGGCGATCGTCGTCGACTACTTCGACAGCGGCGCGCCATGGACGTACTTCGCGAGCGGCGTACCAGGCCGCTGCGCGCGGCGGTGGCCCCGTTACGGCTCGAGCCGTTCAACTCGTCGTCGCCGACGAAAGCGCTCGCGCGCATCGCCACACCCAGCAGCGTTGCGCGCCGCGCTCACCGAGGTCGCTGTTGTACGGTGGATGCGGTCGGCGGATTGGCAACGTTCGAGGCAGCTCGAAGCCGGACCACGCTGCGCTGAATCTCAAGGATTTGCTATTCTGGCGATCGTCCGCATCCATTGGTCGAGCTGATCGACAAGTTCAACCCGTCCTGGGCGGCGCTGAACTCCTGACCCGCCAGCGAGCGGCGGCATTGCCGACGCCTATCGGCGAGGAAAGCTACGGTGTCGCCGGTGACGATCCGCAATTCATTTCGTTGCCCGCCAGTACCGCGCCAGGAGCCACGAGCCGCGCACGACACTTTAAAGCTCTACTGGTTTAGCCAAACAATCGGTCGCGGTCGTCAGACTGTCGATGACGTCGTCGAAGCGTTAAAGCGTGCGGGCGTTGCGGCGGAGCTACGCCTACACAGTGGTGACCCTGGAGTACGTCCGCAGGCGAAAGTTCGCCATGTCCCGCGACCGCCGGAGCTTCGTATTAATCCATCGACAGGTCCTCCGACGATAAACCATCACGTCACCAACTGAACACCGAGCTGTGACAGGGACGAAGTGTCGATAGCGCGATCTCGAACAAAGCCCTGACGTATGTGCTCGGTGGCCTCGCTCTGGTAATCACTGAAACTCCAGAGGACGGTGGCCGAAGATGTCGAGGAGAGCGTGGTGATGTGATACGCTGGCCGAGGGTCTGGGACGCTCTTAAAGTTCGTCGATTTCGGCGACGGTGTCGTGAGGCGTCCTGGACCTTCACCACCAACGTATTGAGCTGCTCGCGGCGGGGAACGTCTGGTTTCGAGTTGTCGCGCTTGCCGCCGATCAAGAGTCGTTCGATGGGTCGTCGGAACGATCGTCGCGATGAAGGCGACGTAGCCAGCCAAGGAGAACCTACTTCCCAGCGAACCATTCCCGTCGTCGAGGAAAAAACAGCCATCGCGAGCGTGAACGCGATCGACTGGAAGCTGATGAAAACGCCAAGCGGTACGATGGCTGGATCATCGCCGCAAGCCCTCGCCGAGATCTGGAAGCATTGCCTCCACGATAGCGCCGACGACGAGACCATCCTTCTTCCATTTCGGCTACAACCAACATCACCGTTTCCTGGGCGGTCAGTTCCACAGCCAGGCGACGAGCCGTTCGCCGATGATGATGAACTCGGAAAGACGGAATAGCCCCAAGCAATGAGACCCCCGCCCGCGACGAGAAGCTGTGCACCAAGCCAAAGATACGAGAACCGAGAAAACCGACGATATCGTGATCTTCGAGCTTCGCGACAAGCTTCTCCCTCTTCGGCTCGGGCCGGGTTCGATGCCGGTTTCGAGTACGTTCGAGCCCGACGAAGCGTCAACACGTTGAAGGGATCGTCGACCATGAAGACGAGCCCAGGCAGGCGCCCGATCTCGAGTCGCAGCGCGAAGTATCCGAAAAGCAGCATCGGGCTCGCCGACGAGGATCGGAAGCTCGCGCATGTGGAAGGAGCGATCGCCAGAGCAACGCAGATCCTCCAGAGGATGAGGCCGATGGCGACGTTGCTAGAACGTTACCAACCGTCATCTCGGGGTAGCCGGCGGCCGCGGCGACGAGGACTTCGCAGCAGATCTACGGCGCTGAGGTTTGCCATCAGGAAGGGTGCCGAAGCCGTCGGCGTACCCGATCCTGCGCCGGGAGCTAATTGCCGAACTGAGCGGCGAGCCTGGACAGCCGCGAGCCAATCCGCGCCGAGCGTCAACATCACCGACCCGACGAGCGAGAACAAAGATGCGGCCGCGATGCTCGAAATCGTCGAAATCATCGCCGACGCTTCGTCATGGACGACGCACCGGTTTCTGCCTCGACTGTCGTGTCGAGAATCAATTCCGAGGCTGTCTGAGTGGATACCAAATCGATTTCGATCATCAAGAAGCCGCGTCCTCGGCGTCGACGAGGAAGATTTACAAACAGGTTTCGGAGCCGTTCCATGAATTTACTCGGCCTCCCTGGTGCAAACGGAGGATTTGGATATTCTTCCTGTGGCTGCCGGAGAGCGATGTTCCGCTCAACCACAGCGCTTCACTACCGTGTTCCAGCCGTTCCAGCATCGATGAGATCGCGTCCGAGGATCTTCTCGGTGACTTTGCCCGGCCCGTGCCGTTGTCTGCCTCCAGATCGAACGTTGAGCTTGTCGTTGTCCTGCTTTACGCGCTTGAGGGCAGCGTTCTGACTCAAGCGACATCTGAGTATTGCAGAGCATCAAATTAACAACCTCACCGTGAGCGTTCAGTTCCAGCAGGGGATTGTCTTACCGAATGAAAAAGGACACCGTAGGCCAAAGGACTGGGGCGATGCCGAAACGCTTAAGGCAGCGTTTCGTCTCGAAGCGGATGATACAGAGTAAAAATTACGCAGCCCAGAGATGAAAAACTATTCGCGATCAGATCGTGATCCCGCGTTAGCGCGCGCCATCACCGCTCATGTTCTCGGATTTTAGCAAACCGTTTATTGCTCACGTTCTTATCCGCGGTATGCACAAGCATCGATCGATTTTTGAGAGAAGCGCGAAGAACTTCAAAGCTGGGAAGAAGCGAACTTTTGAAAATATGGACGAGCAGGCGTCTGGGAAAGCCGTCCGTTCGCTGTCATTACGAATACCGAGCCTGGCTGCGTTAACTTGAAGCGCGGCAGCAGACCGTCGAGCTGAGTTTGATGGCGATGCGGATGCGTTCTTAACCGCACAGTGACGGCAAATGAGCTCTTTAGCCTTATTACTCTTCTGGTGCCAGCGTGATCACGATGGGCTGGCGAGCGATCAGAGTTTTCGCTGGAGTTGCCATCCGTTTTGAATACTCTGCGCGCCGGTCGACCTTGCGCCGTGGATCTGGAGCGTGAAACCCTGGCAGCACGGCGTGGTGTCTTCCCGTGCCCAGGTCACGACCATGCGCCAAACTGGAACATGGGGCACTGGAACTCCGCGGCGCTGCGAAGCCCACTCCGCGGCTTTCCACTGGTTAATCCCTACTGCGGGGAAGTCCTTATTCGTAATTGGTATTGCAGGTATTGAACTTACCATGTCGTTCTTCCAAACATTTCCATCAACGCCCGCTATCCGAACATCAGCGGCGCAGATGAGAAACGTCCGCACCGACGCACGAATGCGGCAATCCGGAGCGCTCTTTCCCTGCGCCCGCGTTTCTCAGTCGCTGCTGAATGCCGAAGAACATCCAGCCTGCGCCCCAACTCGCTGGCATTGTTCGGCATCCGCGGCGTCGACAGAACATCGAGAATCACCGCCTGGAACGGTGCAAAAGCTCCGGGCGTTCCGTTCCAGGCCGTTGCCGTTGGTGTTCGTCGTCGATGTCGGGGAAGCCGACTGCGTCGGCTCCTTCACGAACGAGGACGAAGATCTCGGGGTGAAGGGATGGCTCGCGGTGGTTGAGCTTGATCGAGCTCACTCCATATGGCGCATTGCTTCAGTCGGACCGTGTAAATATTGGGTCCGTGTCACCTTTTTGGTAGGTGTGATCGGTTGAAACACGGCTTCCAAGATGCTCATGGTGCCGATCTGACAAAACCCGTTGATCTACTCGGTGCTGCCGCGGCGAGATCACCGCCACCGACTAGAAATCGACATGACGGTGATCGAAGCCGTGGACTCGGCGCACCGTCGATCCCGCTCGCGCCGGTACGCCTTGGTGGCCCGCTGGCTGCCGATCGACGGGGCACTGCCAGAATTGGAACGATACGGGTCTCGGCTGATCCGCAGTATCGCTGAACTTCCAGGTGGCAGTCCAACGGGCCCCCGGATCATGGCCTTCCATGCTCCCGCCAGCTTCTCCGTCAAGCCGTGGTGGGGGTGATCTCGCGACTCCATCGATCACTCGCTCGACGCTCGATCGCCACCAACCGTCGCCAAGTCTCGCAGCAGTAGGTGCTGCCTGATGGGTCTCGGCCGGTGAGCTCCAAATCCAGAAGAAATCCTCATAAATCATCGCACATGTCCTTATGAGCGAGCCGCTTTGTGGGCGACACTGCCGGGCTCCACCACGAGCGCCCCGCGAACACCCCGCGCCCTGCGGTTAATGAGGTGGATGCCCACCGATGATGTCATTGGAAACGCCAGGTAGTTTTCACCGGAGTAAAAGGTCTCCCGGAACGTGCAGAGCCTGAGATCAGGGCTAGTGCCGAGTAGTCGGTATCCGCCCTTGTTGACGGTTCGGATTCGATGCGAGCCCGCTCCGGCTTCCACAGCGCAGTCTGGGTTCGTTGAACTCGCCTCCAGGCGGACATGCCCGCCGGAAGCAGCGACATCCCAATCTCGCGGGGTGACCCGCCATCGTGCCCAGGCGCGCAAGGGCGTCGAGAAAAGCCTCCGCTTCCCCCGCTACGTTGATGCGTGTCGATCGTCCTGTTCTTCATGCAGCTTGCTGGTGGAGGCTCGAACGCCCGCGAGCGAGTCAGATGCCTGCAGAGCCTGCCGGCGATTTCGACCTGAGCTCTGATTGGCCGTTCGACCGAGGTACGGCCGCGAGGATGCGCCTACATCCTCGATCTCGGTTGGGAAGCCATAACCGGAACGCTGCGCGGACGTGATTGGCGCCGAGGGCATCTCGACATCATGCGTTCCAGGCGGACGCCGGAGCCGCCGCTCCCAACAACCAACCCAAAACACCAACAAAATTAATCCGATAGGTTTTGTTCTTCTACGAGAAAGGGCCCTTTCGAACGCGACGCAGTACCTTCGAGACCGGAATACTAGCAGAACTCCCTCAGCGGCACGCACAGCGAACCTCTCCACGAAAGCGACGCCGAAACGGGAACGAAGGGCCGTCGGTTTACTCCGTTTTGGTATTGTCACGTTTCCGCTCGCGGCGTAATCGTCTCATTCGTCGACGTTGACCCTCTCGTCGAGTTCCACCACGGGGTGGGCGGTGCTCGGCGTCGCGGATATGCTCGGCCATTCGCCGGATGCGCTCGCTTCGGTGCTGAACCCGCGACACGAAGCGATGGCCGGCGCCGTCGCCCGTACCGAACACACCGGCCGATGCTCGGTTTTCCGTTGACCGCATCAGGCGCTTGCGCTTGTTCACAGCGACACTTCCGAGTGGTCGTAGATCCCGTGCGCGATCGACGTCGATCTTCATGAGCTTGGGGGCGAGCTTCGACCAGTTCTGTTTCATGGTGTTCAGCGACGTAGGTTTCGCCGTACTGGCGACTCTCGATCGATCTGGCCCGAGTTTGTCGAACAGCGGTTTGAAGTGGCCCGTGTTCACCTGGCGGCCGAAGCGGCCGACCAATGTAACTGCTGACCGAGCGGCCCAGGTTGGACGAGCTGGGTGACCAGTACGCTGCTGGACGTGGAGCACCTGGCCCGTTGATCCGCAGTGCGCAGTGGGATCGCCGATGAGTGCTGTTTGTAGAACGCGTTAGCATCTTCCATCTGAATTGTCAATTTATTCAACATTGGTGAACATTATATGACCAAATGCAGACGTACGCAAAGGCCCCCAGCCAAAAATCAGATAAAAATATACATGCGAGACCTTCCCAGAGCAATGTGA
>CAVOXP010000004.1:0-222758 GCA_963700455.1 uncultured Actinomycetes bacterium | reverse complement strand
CAGAGCAGGCGCCGGAACACCTGAGCAGGGTACCTGCTGCCCGCGACGGAGGGCACGGTCAGGCGCTGGGCGGGGCGGCTACGCCGCGCCGAGCCACGCCGCCCGGATGCCGTCCAGTCCCTGCCCGACCTGGCCCCTAGCATGCCGTTACCACAATCGTCCGGGTACCCGATCCGGGGCCCACCTCGCACAGGAGGCAGCGATCCGCGTGGCCACGACCTTGGCACCCTCCGTGTCCACGTCGGTTGGGCCTCGTCGCCGCGTTCGAACGCCACAACTTCGTGACTGGCTGCTCGCGTACACCGCCGATGCGCTTCTCGGGACCTCGTGGGACACGACGTGGATCAACGTCCTGGGACGTATGGGTGTCGGGATGACCAGCCGGTGCGGCCGGTTCGTGCCCGTCTGGGACGTTAGCCGAATGGCCAGTCCACGTTGCCAATCCTCCACGTCGGCGGCGAGACCCTCGCCTGTCAGCTCCTTCCGGCCACCGGAGTCCTTGGCCCCTGAAGCCGACGAGTCACACGATCCGCGTGAACTCGTCCCGATCAGTCGATCGCTGGCGTACGTCACCCCCGTACACGGAGACCCTCCTCGATCACCAGGTCACCTGGGGTCCACGAGCCTTCTTCGGCGTGGGAGGACGGGAGATCCCCCTACTCCCCGCAGACCTGCAACGCGGCCTTGCGGCTGGGCTTGGTGAGGCCGCTTGGGTGTCGGTCAGGGACAGGACGTCGCAGGTGAACCTCGCCTCCCTGGGCCTGGAGGCGGCGCTTCACCCGGACCTCGTCACGGCCCTGCCAGGCGTGCTGGAGCGCATCCCGGTCGCGGACAAGTCGAGAGAGCTCGAATCCTGCTGCAGGTCTCCCATGCACTCGCCGCAACGTTCGGTCCCGATCTCGTTGCCGCCCTCGCCCCATTGTCGCGCCAGTTCGACCGGCTGGAGGTCGGCATCGCGGGAGTGGCTCCGTTCCATGATCGATTCAGCGACGTCCTGGAGCTCGTTTCAGCCCTGGACTCGATCTCGCCGGCGGGGTGGGCGCGGCCCTTCCTCGAGGTGCACCCGCTGGCAATCGCCCGCAGGATCGCCTCGGCGGGACTTGTCGTCGCCTCAAGCCTCCACTACCGGGTCCTGAGCATGGCCTTCGGTGTGCCAGCCGTATCGTTCGGGGTGACGAAGGCGCTCGACTATGCCGCAGAGTGGGATATCGCCTCATTCGGTGCGCTTGAGGGCCACCAGATCAGTGGGCAGCTCCAAGCGGCCCTTGAGCCCTCTGCCCGCGAACGGGTCGCCCGATCCGAGGAACTTCAGACCATCGTGCTGGAGAACTGGCGCATGGCGATAGGGGCCCTGACTGATGACTGACTTGCCATATGCACGCGGCTTCGACGAGGTGCTGATCGAGCAGCTCCAGTCGAGCGTGGTCCGATCCAACTCCTCGCGAGTCGCGGCCATTGGTGAGAGGGACGCCGCACGGGCCGAACGCGACGTAGCGCTTGCCGAACGCGATCGAGCGCTCGCCGCACGCGACGTCGAGCGCTTGCCGAACGCGACACGGCCGTAGCCGGACGCGACGCCGCGGCGGCCACGTTGAAGGCAGGTCGCCGAGCCGTTCCTGGCGCTCGACGGAGTACCTACGTCGGATGAAGCGTCGCGCCCGGTAGATGCGCGAGCCGGCTACGCCCCGCCCAGCCGCGCGGCGTTGGCGGCGTTGAGGCCGTGCGCGAAGGCCTCCAGCGAGTCGATCGCCGGCGCCAGGGCGTCCGGGACCCCGTCGCCGATGTCCGGCGCCGCCAGCATCCGGGCGGCTGCCGCGATCAGCTCCTCCAGCGCGTCGGCCCCGGCTCGCAGGCGGCCGGTGATCTCCGCACCGGCCTCGATCGCGGCCTCGGCAGCCCGTGAGCCGGGCATCTCCCACTCGATCCGGTCCAGGGACGCCAGCCGCTCGACCTGGCCGCGCAGCAGCGGCTCGACGTCGCTGACCGCGCGCCACAGCTCCTGCCCGGCCTGCGGGTAGAGCCGACCGACGTTGGGCACGAGGTCGTAGAGGTGCAGCAGCGCGTTGGCCACGCGATCGGCCTGGTCGGCGCCCCGGGCGCCCGGCCGCAGCCGGGCCGGGGGCAGCGGCGGGAGGGCGGGGACCGGTGGATGGGCCTGGAGCTGCTTGGCCCGGGGGCGCGAACGGAACCCGAAGGCGGCACTGGCCGCCGCGAGCGCCCCGAACAGGACCATCTGGCCCGGTGAGCCCAGCGAGCCGACCGTGGCAGCCCCCATGGCGACGGTGCCCGCGCCCCCGACCACCGCGCCGGCCTTCAGCCCAGCGACCTGGCCCTGGTGCCGGCGCACCTCGGCCTCGTAGCGGACCAGCGCGGCCCGGTGCGCCTCAGCGATCTGCCGCTCCCGCGACGGCGGCCGGGAGCTGGCCTTCGACGCCTCGCGCGCCTGGCGGACCAGGTCGATCCCAGCGGAGATCGCGCGCTCCAGCCCCTTGCCCGCGTTGGGGTTGGGGGAGGGCTTGCCAGCAGGCATGCCTCAAGGGTACGGCCGGGTCGCGGCGCACGGCGAGCCTCCGATCCGCGTCCGGGCGAGGCGAGCTCCTCGTCCGCGCGGCTGGCCGCACAGCCTGCCCACGCACGCTCAGCGGCCGCGGCGGATCTCCCCCGACCGTCCCTCACACCCCCCGCGCCAGCGTCACCATCAACGCCTCGAGGGCCAGCAACGGGGCCACCGAGGCCGCGACCGCCAGCCGAGCGTGGTCCAGGGCCGCCAGCCGGGCCATCGTGGCCGGCACGGCGCTGTGCACGGCCATCCGCTCCAGGGTCGGGCGCATCTCGTCGTTGATCAGCTCGACCGTCGCGCCGGTCTGCAGCACGAGCACGTCCCGGTACAGGCCGGTCAGGTCCAGCAGCGCTCGGTCGATCTGGTCGCGGACCGTCCGGGTGCGCCGGGACTTCTGCCGGGTCTCGAGGTCCTTGGTGGCCGCCGAGGCCGTGCGCTTCACGCGGGCGGCCATCGCGCCGGTGGCACCCTCGCCGTAGGCACGGTTCAGCGGGGCGAGCTCGGTGGCGTCGAGGGCGTCGGTGATCGCAGCGGCGTCGGCCGTCGCCGCGTCCAGCAGGTTCTGGGCGGCGATGAAGCAGGAGGTCACGTCGCGCAGCGTCCCGGGGATCGCCAGCACCTCGCTGCGCCGCAGCCGGACCTGCTCGTCGCGGGCCAGGGCGCGCGCCCGGCCGATGTGGCCCTGGGCGGCGCGCGCCGCGAAGGAGGCCAGCGCGGGATCGACCCCCTCACGGCGGACCAGCGCGTCGGCGACCTCCCGCGTCGTCGGCGTGCGCAGCCGCACCTGCCGGGTCCGCGACACGATCGTCGGCAGCACGTCCTCGGCAGTCGGCGCGCAGAGGATCCACACCGTCCGCGGGCTGGGCTCCTCCAGCGACTTGAGCAGGGCGTTGCCGGAGACGTCGTTGAGCCGGTCGGCGTCCTCGACGATCAGCACGTTCCAGCGGCCCATGATCGGGGTCATCGCCGCGCGGCGGATCAGCTCGAGGGACTCCTCGGCGGTGATCTGCAGCTTCTCGGGGGTGAACTGGTCGACATCGGCGTGCCCGCGGGTCGAGCACCTGGTGGCACGTGTCGCACGTGCCGCACCCGCCGTCCGGGCACTGCAGGGCCGCGGCGAACACCCGCGCGGCGGTCGACCGACCCGATCCGGGCGGTCCGGTCAGCAGCCAGGCGTGGGTCATCGACGGGCCCGGCTCACCCCGCCGGATCCGCGCGGCGTCGGCGGCGGCATGGGCGAGCGTGGCCACGAGCTCGGGCTGGCCGATGACCTCGTCCCACAGCGCGTGCGGCGCCGCGGTCGCGGGGGCGGTCATCGGCAGCCCCCTCGGTTCGCCGACGTAGCCGCCCGGGACGGCTGACCGCGCAGCCCGGCCGCTGGCCAGACTCTCGGACGCGCGAGGACCGTCTCGGCCACCTCGTCCGGGCTGGTCGGCGGCAGCACGAGGTACCGGTCGGGAGCAGCCGCCGCCCGGCGCAGGAACGACTCGCGGACCTCGGCGTGGAACGCGGCCGGCTCAGCCTCCATCCGGTTGGCGTCCCCGGCGCGGCCGAGGCCCACGCCGGGTGCGACGTCGAGCACGACGGTGAGGTCGGGGACCAGATCCTCGGTGGCCCACAGGCTCAGCTCGGCGATCCGGTCCTCGCCCAGGCCCCGGGCGGCGCCCTGGTAGGCCACCGACGAGTCGAGGTAGCGATCGCTGATGACCACCGCACCGCGGGCGACCGCCGGGCGGATCAGCGCAGCGGCGTGCTCAGCGCGGGCAGCCGCGAACAGCAGGGCCTCGGTCCGGGCGGACATCCCGTCACTGCCTGCGCCCAGGAGGACCTCGCGGATCGCCTCGCCGATCGGGGTGCCGCCGGGCTCGCGGGTGACGACCACCTCGCGGCCCCGGGCGCGCAGGGCATCGGCCAGCAGGCGGCACTGGGTGGACTTGCCGGCCCCTCGCCGCCCTCGAAGACCACGAACACCCCGGGCATGAGCCCGCACGACTCCACCGATGGCCACGTCCGCAGGAGGCGGCATGCCACCGCCGATCCACCCGCAGACCCTCCGCGAAGGGACAGATACTCCCCGTCGGCGCGGAGGATCTGGCCTCTACGGGACGGATCGCGGAATAGGGGCCCCGCACTCGGCTGGGGTCGGCTCTGCGTGGTTCTCGCTGGGGCCTTGGCCGACGCCTACTTCGCCGGCGGGAGCCTTCTTCGCGCGTCGCCTTCTTCGCTGGGGCCCTCTTCTTCGCCGCGGTCTTCTTCGCTGTGCGCTTCGCGGGGGGTCCGGCCGCCCGGCGGTCGGCGAGCAGCTCGGCGGCGCGATCCAGAGTCGATCGTCGCCGGGTCGTCGCCCTTGCGCAGCGAGGCGTTGGTCGTGCCGTCGGTCACGTAGGGCCCGAACCGGCCCTCGCGCAGGGTGATCGTCCCGCCGCTGGTCGGGTCGGTGCCGATCTCGCGCAGCGGCTCGGCGGCCCGGCCCTGGCCGCGGCGCTGCTTCGGCGCGGCGTACAGCGCCAGCGCCTCCTCGAGCGTCACGGTGAACAGCTGCTCCTCGCGAGCCAGCGAGCGGTAGTCCGCCTTGCCGTCGACCGTGCGCGCGATGTACGGCCCGTAGCGACCGTTCGCCGCGGTGATCTCGTGGCCGTCCGGATCGACGCCGACCACCCGCGGCAGGCTCATGATCCGCAGCGCGTCCTCGAGGGTCAGCGTGTCCAGGCGACATCCCGGTCAGCAGCGACCCGGTCCGCGGCTTGGCCGACTTCGGTGCGTCCTCGGGCAGGACCTCGGTCACGTACGGCCCGTACCGCCCGGACCTTGGCCACGATCTCCCGCCCGGACTCGGGGTGCACTCCGAGCACGCGATCACCGGACGGTGCCGACAGCAGCTCCTCGGCCATCGCCAGGTCGAGCTCGTCGGGGGCCACCTCCTCGCCGACGTTGCCCTTCTCCTCGCCGCGCTCGACGTAGGGCCCGTACTTGCCCACGCGCAGCACGACCTCGTCCGGCGCCCCGGTGACCGGCCCCTCGGACAACCCGTCCGGTCCGATCGGGAACGACGCCATCGCCCGGGCGTCGATGTCGCCGAGACCCGTTCACGAGCGCGTCCAGGCCGGGGAAGTCCCGGGTCGGATCGCCGTAGAAGAAGCCCTCGAGCACGCGGAGGCGGTCGGTCGAGGCGTTCGCGACCAGGTCGAGGATCTCCTCGAGGCGCGCGGTGAACCCGTAGTCCACCAGGGCGGCGAAGTGCTGCTCCATCAGCCGGGTCACGCTGAACGCCAGGAACGTCGGGATCAGCGAGGTGCCCTTCTTGCGCACGTAGCCGCGGTCGACGATCGTCGCGATGATCGCGGCGTACGTCGACGGCCGGCCGATCCCGCGCTCCTCGAGGTCCTTGACCAGCGAGGCCTCGGTGTAGCGGGCCGGCGGGGTCGTGGCGTGGCCCTCGGCGTCCAGCGCCGTGCAGCCCAGCGCGTCGCCCTCGCGCATCGCCGGCAGCCGCCGGTCGGCGGCGCGCCCGCCCGCGCCACCCTCGCCGGACTCGCTGTCGCGCACCTCGTCGGTGCCCTCCTCGTAGGCCGCCAGGAAGCCGGCGAACAGGGTCACGGTGCCCGACGCGGTGAACTCCACGTCCCGGCCGTCGGCGGCCGTCGCCCCGAGCCGCACGGTCGTCGTGGCCAGCCGGGCATCGGCCATCTGGGAGGCGATCGTGCGCTTCCAGATCAGCTCGTACAGCGCGAACTCGTCGGCTCCGACCCGTCCGGCCAGCTCGGCGGGCCGGGCGAAGGAGTCCCCGGCCGGGCGGATCGCCTCGTGCGCCTCCTGGGCGTTCTTGACCTTGCGGTCGTACGTGCGCGGCGTCTCGGAGACGAACTCGGGCACCGTAGATCTCCCCGGCCGCCTGGCGCGCGGCGCCTGCAGCGCCGACGCCGACAGCGTCGTCGAGTCGGTGCGCATGTAGGTGATGTGGCCGTTCTCGTACAGGCCCTGGGCGGCGCGCATCGTCCGCTGGGCGCCCCAGCGCAGCTTGCGGGAGGCCTCCTGCTGCAGCGTCGAGGTCATGAACGGCGCCGACGGCCGACGCGTGGTCGGCTTCTCCGTCACAGAGCGGACCGACCACGACGCACCGTCGAGCGCGGCCACCAGGGCCATCGCCGCAGGCTCGTCGAGCCGGACCGCGCCGGCCTTGGCCGCGGCCGGCCTTGAGCTGCCCGTCGTCGCCGAAGTCCGAGCCGCCGGCGACCCGCGCCCAGTCGATCGCGACCAGCTTCGCGGGGAACTCCCCACCCGTCGGCATCGAACGTCCCCGAGGCGTCCCAGTAGCCCGGCCGAGCGGAACGCGATCCGCGCCCGCTCCCGGTCGACGACCAGGCGCGTGGCCACCGACTGCACACGACCCGCCGACAGCCCCGACAGCACCTTCTTCCACAGCACCGGCGAGACCTCGAAGCCGAACAGGCGGTCCACCAGGCGGCGGGCCTCCTGGGCGTCGACGAGGTCCTGGTCGAGGTCACGGGTGTTGGCGGCTGCCTCGTTGATCGCGTCACGGGTGATCTCGTGGAACACCATCCGGCGGACCGGCACCTTGGGCTTGAGCACCTCGCGCAGGTGCCAGGCGATCGCCTCGCCCTCGCGGTCCTCATCCGTGGCCAGCCACAGCTCATCGGCCGAGGCCAGCGCCTTCTTCAGCTCGGCGACCTTGGCCCGCTTGCTCGCGGTGACCACGTAGTAGGGCTTGAAGCCGTCCTCGACGTCGATCGCCAGCCGGGCCCACGGCTTGCCCTTGATGGAGGCGGGCACCTCGCCCGCGCTGTTGGGCAGGTCGCGGACGTGCCCGACCGAGGCCTGGACGTCGTAGCCGGAGCCCAAGTAGCCCTGGATCGTCTTGGCCTTGGCCGGCGACTCGACGATCACGAGGCGGCGGCGGGAGTCGGTCGTTCGAGCGGGCACGGGTCCTCATCTGGTTCTGCAGTGCCGGGTGCTCCCCCGGCGGGCGCCGGTGGAGGGTCCCGACCGGCGTGGTCGTTCACTGGGCGCCTTCGCGGTCCCGATCTACCCGTCGGGCCGCTGGTCGGCCGGCGTGGAGCGCCTCCATCATCGCAAACGCCAGTCGGACGCTCAGTCATTCGGTGCGCACTATGCCCATCCGGACCAGTTCGCGCAAACCCATCAGCGCCGGTCCGAGCACGTCCAGGGGGTCCAGGCCCTCGGCCTGCGCTGCCTGATCGAGCCGTTCCCCGATGGGCGTGTCGGGGTCGGCGAGCAGCGCAACGAGCAGCGCGGGCGGCACGGTGACCGACGGTCGCCAGCCGCCGGCGCCGACGCTCCCGGCCAGCCCGAGGCGCGGCGGCGCGTCGACGTGTGCACCCCGGGCGAGGTGGGTGGTGGTCGTGATCGTGGCCCCGTCGGCCAGGCGGGCGCGGGCCGCCAGCAGGGTCGGGGCGGTGCAGCTCCTCGAGGGCGGCGCAGCCCGCGAGGAAGGCCAGGACCTCGTCGCCGCGGGGCAGCCGCTCGGCGTGCGCGAGGTCCTCGACGAGGACCCACGGGCCGGGGGCCGGGGCCGTGTCATCCTGCGGGCCCCGCGGGGCCACCAAGACCACCCAGCCGAAGCCCACCTCGTCGGCACCCCTCATCGGCGAACGCGTCGAGCCACTGCTGCATGGCCGCGTCGAACTCCGGGCCCTCCGGGACACCTGGCGTCGCGCAACCACGTCGCGGCGTAGTCGGCCACGGGTTGCGTGTCCCGCTCGCACGATCCACGCCCGATGCGCCGGTCCCGGACACCCACTCGGCCACCCGCTCGCTCCACTCCTCCCCGGACACGTGCAGCCAGTTGCCCAGCACGGCGGCCATCCCGCCGGGCGCCAGGTGCGCGGCCGCCCCGCGCACGACCAGCCGGGACAGCTCGTCGCCGGGCAGCCCCGCGTCCCGGTAGGTGAACTGGTGCGAGGGCGAGATCACGAACGGTGGGTTCGACACGATCAGGTCGAACCGTTCGTCGGACACGGGGCCGAACAGCGACCCGTCGCGCAGGTCGACCTGCTCGGCCGGGATCCCGGACAGCGCTGCCGACAGGGCGGTCATCGCCAGCGCCCGGGGGTTGGTGTCGGTGCCCACGACCCGGGTGGCGTGCCGGGCCGCGTGCAGCAGCTGCACGCCGGCGCCGCAGCCGAGGTCCAGGGCACGGCCGACGTCCCGGCGCGGGGTGATCCGGGCCAGGGTGAGCGAGGCGCCGCCGAGGCCCAGGACGTGATCGGGGGTCGCTCGGCGCACCGATGTCGCTGACCAGGAACCAGTCGGTGTCCGGCCTCGCCGTACGGGTGCACCTCGACCATCGGGACCAGCCCGCCCGGCTCGGTTCGCACCAGGCCAAGGGATGCGAGGTCCGCGGCGACACCCTCGGGCAGGTCCCCGATCGGGATCGGGTCGCCGAGCAGGAACAGCGTGACCAGCGCGTCGACCGGCCGGTGGGGGAGGTCCGCGAGGGCCCGGCGGACCGGGACGGTCAGGTCGCGCCCGAGGGCGGCGAACGCCGCGGACCCGACCCGGGCGAGCACCCCGTCGGCCGTGAACCCGCAGTCCAGCAGGTACTGGCGTACGCGGGCGGCGATCGGGGCGCTGTCGTGCTCGTGGGCGGTCACCCCCCGATTCTCCCGCGCGGCCGGGGCATCGGGGTCGGGCGGCGCGGGGGCCCCGGGAGGCCGGGGCGTCGCCGGACCGGGCGTGACACGGCGCAGGGGGCGTGGCGAGGGATCCCGCCACGCCCCCTGCCGCCACCGACCTACTTCTGCGGGGCCCCAGCCGGGGTGCTCTCGTCGCTGAACGACGCGGACTGGCCGGCCGGCACCTGCGCGGTGGCGGCATCCGCATCACGCTCGGACTGCAGCGCGTCGGCCATGCTGTTGACGATCTCGTCGCCCACCCCGCGGTGGCGCCTCGACGCGATCACCGATCCGACGACGATCGCCACCGCCGCCAGAGCGATCGCGACGCGCTCGGTGGTCTGCTCGTTCAGCGTCATCGCGACGACCGCCGGGGCGATCAGCAGCGCGACCAGGTTCATCACCTTGAGCAGCGGGTTGATGGCCGGGCCGGCGGTGTCCTTGAACGGGTCGCCGACCGTGTCGCCGATCACCGTCGCCGCGTGCGCGTCGGAGTTCTTCCCGCCGAGGTGGCCGTCCTCGACGAACTTCTTCGCGTTGTCCCAGGCGCCGCCGGAGTTGGCCAGGAACACCGCCATCAGCGTGCCGGTGGCGATGGTGCCGGCGAGGAACGTGCCCAGGGCACCGACGCCCAGGCCGAACCCGACCGCGACCGGCGTCAGCACGGCCAGCAGGCCCGGGGTGCTCAGCTCGCGCAGCGAGTCGCGGGTCACGATGTCCACCACGCGGCCGTACTCGGGCTTCTCGGTGCCGGCCATGATCCCGGGGTGGTCGCGGAACTGGCGGCGCACCTCGAAGATGACCGCGCCCGCCGCCCGGGAGACCGCGTTGATCGCGAGTCCGGAGAACAGGAACACCACCGAGGCACCGACGAGCAGGCCGACCAGGTTGCGCGGGTTGGCCACGTCGAGCACGCCGAGGTACTGGCCCAGGCCCTGCCAGGTTGGTCAGGGTGTCGGCAGCGGTCTGCCCGGCCTCGAGGCGCCGCCGAGGTCACCGATTCGCGGAACGCGCCGAACAGTGCGGTGGCCGCCAGGACGGCTGTCGCGATCGCGATGCCCTTGGTGATGGCCTTGGTGGTGTTGCCGACCGCGTCGAGGCTGGGTCAGGATCGCCGCGCCCTCGCCGGTGACGTCGCCGGACATCTCCGCGATGCCCTGGGCGTTGTCCGACACCGGACCGAAGGTGTCCATCGACACGATGACGCCCACCGTGGTGAGCAGGCCGGTGCCGGCCAGGGCGATCGCGAACAGGCTCAGGACGCACCGAGCCGCCGCCCAGCGAGTAGGCCCCGAACACGGCCGCGCCGATCAGCAGCGCCGAGTACACCGCCGACTCCAGGCCGACCGAGATGCCGGCCAGGATCACCGTGGCCGGGCCGGTCAGCGAGGACTTGGCGACATCATCGACAGGCCGGCGACCGGTCTCCGTGAAGTAGCCGGTGAGCATCTGGATGGCTGCGGCGAGCACGATGCCGATGAGGACCGCCCCGATCGCAAGGAGGCGGGGGTTGAACGTCTCGGCGCGCACGACGTCCAGGTCGAGGGCCTCCAGCCGCAGGCCCGTGATCCGGGTGAGCCGGTCGGGCAGGAACACGAAGGCGGCGATCGTCACCAGCACGGCCGACAGGCCCGCGGAGATGAAGAAGCCCACGGTTGATGGCGCTCATCCCGGAGCGGTCGCCGGGGCGGGGCGTCACCGCGAAGATGCCCACGACAGCGGTGAGCACGCCGATCGCGGGGACGACCAGCGGGAAGACCAGCCCGAGCGACCCGAACGCCGTGGTGCCCAGGATCAGCGCGGCCACCAGGGTGACGGCGTAGGACTCGAACAGGTCCGCGGCCATGCCGGCGCAGTCGCCCACGTTGTCGCCCACGTTGTCGGCGATCGTGGCGGCGTTGCGCGGGTCGTCCTCGGGGATGTGCGCCTCGACCTTGCCGACCAGGTCGGCGCCCACGTCCGCGGCCTTGGTGAAGATGCCGCCGCCGACACGCATGAACATCGCCAGCAGGGCCGCGCCGAAGCCGAAGCCCTCGAGCACGCGCGGCGCCTCGCCCTTGTAGACCAGCACCACGACCGCGGCACCCAGCAGGCCCAGGCCGACGGTGAACATGCCGGCGACGCCACCGGTGCGGAACGCGATGCGCATGGCCGGCTGCTCACCGCCGTCACGGGCTGCCGCGGCCACGCGCACGTTGCCGCGCACGGCCAGCCACATCCCGAAGTAGCCCGTCGTGGCCGAGAACACCGCACCGACGAGGAAGAAGATCGACCGTCCGATCCGCTCGCTCATGGTGTTCGCGGGCAGAGCGAACAGCAGGAAGAAGACCACGACCGCGAAGACGCTCAGGGTCCGGAACTGCCTGCTGAGGTAGGCCGAGGCGCCCTCCTGGATCGCGGAGGCGATGTCCTGCATCTTGACGGTGCCGGTGCCGGCGGCAAGGACCTCCTTGGCGAGGAAGGCCGCCACGACCAGCGCGGCCAAGGAGATGGCGGCGACCACGCCGACCGTCACCATGCCGCTGGTCTCGAGAGTTACTGCTGATGCCTGACTGAGCATGCGTTTCTCCTCGGCTGCCAGGGCCCGGACTCGCCGGACCGCTCAGGTGGGTCTCACCCGGGGCGGTCGAATGGCCCACGGTCGGTTCAGGGGAAGTCTAGGCACGCACCTACTGGCCAGTAACGCACCCCCCCTCCAAGGGCCGCACCGGCGATGCGGCGGCCCGTCACGGACGCCCGGATTCGACCGTCGTGGGGTGCTTGGACGCGAGACGGGACGTCGGCGCACACGGCCCGCGTGCTGGCCGGGGCGGGGGAACCAGCAGCGAGCGCTACTCGACCTCGAGGGCATCCTCGGCCAGCGGCCACGCCATCCGGATCTGGCAGCCGGTGCCGGACTCGTGCACCTCGCACTCGAACGCGAGGGCCTCGGCGACCGACAGGGCAAGGCCGCCGTCCTCGTCGACGAGGTCCAGGCTCGTCGCCTCCTGGACCCGGACCGTGAACAGCTCGTTGTCGTCGGTGATGTCCACCACGACGGGTGTGGGCAGGCCGGCGCGCTGCTGGCGGAGCACCGAACGGGCGATCACCTCGCCGACGGCCAGCCGGATCTCGTCGATCCGGTCCTCCGAGACCCCGCACCGTCGAGCGGCGGCGGTGGTCACGAGCCGGGCGGTGCGGACCTGCTCGGCCTGCGGGGGGATCGTCAGTGTCGCCGTGGCCATCGTTGACCCCTCTCGCCTGAGCACTTCGGTGCGTGCATCCCGTTGTACACCCGGGGATCGCCCCGGAGCGTCACCCTTCGAGCGCGGCGTCGACCGTGTCGAACAGCGGCATGGCGGCGTCGAGTCCGGTGATGTCGAAGATCTTGCGGATGCGATCGGATGTGACGACCAGGTGAAGGCTGCCACCTGCCTCGCGGGCACCCTTGAGGCCCTTGACGAGGACCCCCAGACCGGTTGAGTCGAGGAAGCTGACCGAGGACAGGTCGACGACGAGCCGGGCGCGCCCGTCGGCCAGCTGGGCGGAGATCTCACGGTCGAGGTCGGGCGCGGTGAACACGTCCACCTCGCCGGCTGCGGCCAGCACCGCGACGTCACCCTCGTGCCGTGTGTCCACCTGCAGGTCCATGTCTGCCTCCTCCCGTGTCGCGGCCAACTCTGGCACACGCGGGCCGTGGTGGTGGGTTCGGGGCGCGCACGGCGTGGCCGGGGGCGGGCGGGGGGGCGGGGGCGGGCGGACGGGGGGGCGGGCGGGGGGCCGGGGGCGGGCGGGCGGGCGGGGGGCGGGCGGGGGGGCGCGGGGGCGGGCCGGCCGGCCCCCGCGCCGGCCGCAACCTGGTGCCGAAACGACTCTCTTGTGTCGGTACGGCACCAGGTTCTGAGGAAGGGACGGGAGACAGGACCAGGCCCGGGGGGGGCCGGGGGCGGGGGGGGCCGGGGGCCGGGGGGCCGGGTGGCCCACGCAGTCGGCGGGTCGGGGCAGGATGGCCACGTGCCCGAGATCCCCTCGCCCCCGCCGGCGGGACCCGACCTGGCGCTGCTGGCCGGGCAGCTGGCGCAGGATCCTCGGACGGTTGGGACGGTACAGCTGCCCCAGCGGGACGGGCGGTCCGGCGATTGGCCGGCCTGGCTCCACCCGGACGTGCGGCAGGCCTACGCCCGCCGGGGCATCGCGCGGCCGTGGCTGCACCAGCTGCAGGCGGCCGAGCTGGCGTGGGCCGGCCAGCACGTGGTGATCTCCACCGGAACCGCCTCCGGGAAGTCGGCGGCATTCGGCATGCCGGCCCTGACCGCGGCACTCCAGCCGCCCGACGGGGTCGGTCGTCGCGGGCCGTCCGTGCTCTACATCGCGCCGACCAAGGCGCTGGCGCACGACCAGCTGGCTGGCCTGGCCGCCCTCGGGCTGTCCGGCCTGCGCGCCGCACCGATCGACGGTGACACCCCGGACGAGGAGCGGCAGTGGGCGCGGTCGCATGCGCGCTGGCTGGTCACCAACCCGGACATGCTGCATCGCGCGATCCTGCCGGCGCACGACCGCTGGCGTGGCTTCCTGCGCACGCTGCAGTACGTCGTGGTGGACGAGGCGCACGTGTACCGGGGGGTGTTCGGCTCCCACGTGGCCCAGGTCCTGCGGCGCCTGCGCCGAGTCGCGGCCCTGCATGGGGCCTCCCCCACGTTCATCGCGGCATCGGCCACGGTCGCCGATGCGGGGGCGACGGCCAGCCGGCTGCTGGGCGTGGAGACCGGGGTCGTGGACCACGACGACAGCGCACGGGGCGCCGTCACGCTCCTGCTGTGGCGGCCCGGCACCGTGGAGCCCACGTCCGCCGGTGCGGCCGGCGGTGCGTCCGCCGGTACGTCCATCGGTGCGTCCGGCGGTGCGGCCGCCGGTGCGGCCGCCGGTGCGGAGCATCCGGAGGCCGACGGGGCGGATCCCGACGCGGCCCCTCCGGCGACGCGCCGAAGCACGCTGGCGGAGGCCGCCGACCTGATGACCTGGCTCGTGGACGCCGGCGTGCGCACCCTGACGTTCGCGCGTTCCCGACGAGGGGTCGAGGTCCTGGCCGCCCGGGTGCGCGATTCCGCGCGCGCTGGTGAGCTCGTGCGTGCTTACCGAGGTGGCTACCTCCCCGAGGAGCGACGCGTGCTCGAGGCGGACCTGCGCGAGGGACGGCTGCGCGGGCTGGCCGCGACCAACGCCCTCGAGCTCGGCATCGACATCTCGGGCCTCGACGCGGTGATCCTCGTCGGCTGGCCGGGCACCCGGGCCTCCTTCTGGCAGCAGGTCGGGCGGGCAGGGCGCCGGGGTGGCGCCGCGCTGGCCGTCCTGCTGGCCCGCGAGGACCCGCTCGACCAGTACGTGGTCAGCCATCCCGAGGTCCTCACGGGACGATCGGTCGAGGCAACGGTGTTCGACCCGACGAACCCCTACGTGCTTGCCGGGCACCTCTGCTCGGCAGCCGCCGAGTCCCCGTTGCGCGACGACGAGCTGGCAACCTGGTTCGGCGAAGGTGCCGCGACGCTGTGCAGGGTCCTTGCCGACCGCGGGATGCTCCGCCGGCGCCGCGATGGTTGGTACTGGACGGGCTCGACTCGGCCGGCCGACCTGGTCGACCTGCGGGGCGCGTCCGGGGGGCCGGTCCGTGTCGTGGAGCAGGGGACCGGCCGGTTGCTCGGGACCGTGGACCCCTCCAGCGCTCCCGCCGCGGTGCACGAAGGCGCCCTGTACGTGCACCAGGGGGAGACGTTCGAGGTGGGCGACCTCGACCTCGACGCCCGGGTCGCCTCGGCCACGGCCACTGTCACGGACCTCAGCACCCACGCGCGCAGCACGTCCGACGTGCACATCGAGGGTGTGCGCAGCCGGATCGCGTGGCGGGACGTCACGGTGAACCTCGGCGAGGTCCTCGTGACCAGCCAGGTCACCTCCTACCTGGTGCGCCGGTGGCCCTCGGGCCAGGTCCTCGCGGAGCATCCCCTCGACCTGCCGGCCACGACGCTGCACACGACGGCCATGTGGTGGGTGATCCCGCAGGCCGTCCTCGACGAGGCTGGCGTCGCCGAACCGGCGGTCCCCGGGGCGGTGCACGCCCTCGAGCACGCCTCGATCGGGATCCTGCCGCTGCTGGCCACCTGCGACCGCTGGGACCTCGGTGGCGTATCGACAGCCCACCACCCGCAGACCGGGCAGGCCACGATCTTCGTCCACGACGGCCACCCCGGAGGTGCTGGCTTCGCCGAGCGTGGATTCGACCAGGTCCAGCGATGGCTCGCGGCCACAGCCGAGACCATCGGGGGGTGCGCTTGCGCCGACGGGTGCCCCGCCTGCGTCCAGTCGCCCAAATGCGGCAACGGCAACGAGCCGCTCGACAAGGCGGCCGCCCTGCGGCTTGCCCGAGCGCTGCTGGTGCGGACAGCCGCTGCCGGCACGGACCGTGCAGGCGACCCCCTCTGACGTGGCTGTCGGTCACCATCCCTCCGGCACCAGCTCGGCATGGGCGCGGGCGCGGACGACGACCTCGCGCCCCGGCACCAACCACGTGACGGCAGCCGGCGCCGAGGCGCTGACCTCGATCCGGACGCCGGCACCCCGGACCTGACAGCCGTCCAGGCGCGCGCCGTTCGCTGTCACGATGCTCCCGGCCCGTTCGCACGCAGTCGACGGCCGCTCCAGCACCGCACTCGCCCCCGCCAGCGCGCCGAGGTCCGCAGCCGACTGCGCGTCCTGACGAGCGGAGAACACCGCGGTGAGGACGATCCCCGCACCCGCGACGACGGTGAGCGCGACCACCCAGACGATGGCCAGGAGGCTGGCCGAGCCCTGTGCGGCGCCACTCAGGGCATACCCGCGGCGGCCGGCCCGCTGCCCGATCATGTCCCCTCCCACCATGTGGTCGCCGTTGCCCGGACGTCGCGCGCCAGCGGTCTCAGGAACCCCACCGGAGGTGTCCGCCGCACGACCGAGGTGACCACCACCCGGCCGGCCGACCGGCGCACCAGCACGGTGGCGCCCGGCACGAGCTCCTGGACCACAGACCGGACGTGCGCCGCAGACTCTCCCCGCGCCGCCGCCCGGGCGCCCTCCCTGGTGGCCTGAGCCAGGGCCAGGTGGCTCCCACCGAGCCCGAGGACCCAGGCCAGGGCCAGCACAGCCGCGGTCAGGGCCGGCACGGCCAGCGCCAGCTCTGCCGTCACCATCCCGCTGTCCCGCACCCGGGCTGACCTCCCCGGGCCGAGGAAGGGCAGCGACCGGGTGGCGGCGCACCACCACCCGGTCTCCCGGCCGCGGGACGCGATCCGGGGCCCCCCGATCACGAGAAGAGGAAGGAGAAGGCCTTGGACAGCACCTGCCAGAGCAGGTTGGCGAACTGCTCGCTGGTCAACAGCTTGATCAGCAGCCCGCCCAGGCCCGCGACTGCCACGGTCCCGACCGCGTACTCCGCCGTGGACATGCCCTTCTCCTCGTCCCGCATGCGGATCGCCAGCTCGTTCATCTCGTACCCCCGTATCTCTCCCGGTCTCCCGGCCCCCCCGATCTGGGGGGTGACCACACTCTGCCGCCGCCGCCCCGACGGGGGAACGGGCTTCTGGGAATCTGTGGACAACCCCGCAGGGCGCGGGCGGCAGGCGTGGGACAGGGCCACGGCGAACGGCCGTGGTCGGCGTGGGCTGGCCCCAACAGGAACGCGGGCGCAGCAGCCCGGGAGCGGCCTCGGCCACGGACGGTCACAGGGCGGGCAGCAGCCCCGCCACCACCGGGACGATGCCCAGCAGGCCGAACGCCGGCAGCAGGCACAGCCCGAGGGGCAGCACGCAGCGCACGGACGCCGCCCGGACCTGCACCAGCGCTGCCGCGGAGGCTTCAGCGCGCAGGTCGATCGCCGCCGACGACAGCAGGGTGGCCAGCGGAGCCCCCGTCCGGCTGGATCGGGCGACCGCCCGCGCGATGCCGCCGAGACCCGGAGCGGACACCGCCGGCGACCACGCGCGCTCAGGCGCCTCCCCGAGCTCGAGGCGCCGCTGGACGACCACAAGGAGCCGCTCGGACGGTCCCCCGACTGCGCGGGCCACCACGGGCAGTGCGAGTGGGACTGGCACGCCCGCGGCAAGTGAAGCGGCCAGCAGGTCCGCGACCAGCGGGGCGGTCCGGACCAGCTCGAGCCGCTCCTGACGCACCCGCGCCGGCTCCAGTCGGCTCACGAGCAGCGGCACCGCCACCACGGTCAGCGCCCCCGCCACCGCTCCCGTCACGCCGCCGACAGCCAGCCACATCGCGACCCCGGCGAGGACCGCGGCCGGCCTGGCCCATCGGGCAGCGGCGTCCGGTGCATGCTCGGTGGATGGCTCGGGCTGGCGCCGCGCGGGACCCGCTCGACGCACCGATCCGCCCACGCGGTCGGCCCGCCGGGGTGCACCCGGGCCGGACGCCACCAGCCAGGCAGCCAACGCCGCGAGGACCGCTGCGCCCGCCAGCGCCGTCATATGCCCGACCTCACCGAGGCGACGATCCTGTGCAGCCACAGAAGCCCGGCGGCCTGCAGGGCGAGCCCGACGACCAGCACGGCGCGCCCCACCCACGAGCCCGCGAGCCAGCCGATCGGGTTCGCGCCCATCCAGTGACCACCCAGCAGCCCGACCACGGGCAGGGCCGCGAGCAGCCGGGCGGATGTGCGCACCGCGGCGACCTCAGCGTCGAGCTGGGCCTGTGCCTCGGCAGAGGCCCGCTGGCCATCGGCGAGCCGGTCAACCGCCTGCGCCAGGCCGGCGCCCGAGCCCTGCGCCACCTCCCAGCAGGCCGCCAGTGCCCGCAGGCCGTGCGCACCACGGGCCCGGGCATCGCGCCGCAGGCCGGCCGGGACGGAGTCGCCCATCCGGGCCGCCCGGCGGGCATGCGGGCAGGGATCCGGGGTCAGCCCGGCTGCGGCCGCCTCGAGGGCCGCGTCCAGCGGCTGGCCCGCCGACAGCTCGCCGGCCAGCCCGGCGAGGAGCTCGGCGACCGGCGCCCCTCGACCGGGGCGGACCCGGGACCACAACTGCGCCAGCCGGGCGCCCGGACGGCCGCCCTGCCCGCCCACCCGTGCCGTCGCGATCTCCTCACCGCCGGCCCTCCCCGCCAGCCCCCGTGCGGCGCGCCCTCCCGTCCCCTGCCGCCCTGCCCGCCCCCGGGACATGCCTGCACCCCGCAGCCAGACCGCCAGGCCGGCCGCCAGCGCGGCGACCAGGACCACGGCCGTCCGGCTCACGGCGACCACCCCACCCGCTCGCGCAGCCGCGCATGGCCCGGCGCCGGGCGCAGGCCCCCGGAGCCCCGGACAAGGGCACTGACCACCTCCACCTGCCTCCCGGTGCCGGTGACCATCCCCACCTCCGACAGCACGCGGCGGCCGTCCGGGCGCCGGGCCAGGTGGATCACGAGGTCGAGGCCGGCACGCATCTGGGCCGTGACCCCGGGCAGGCTCATCCCGGCGGCGAGGGCGAGGGCCGCCAACCGGTCCGGCACCGCGGTAGGCGGAGTTCGCGTGAAGCGTCCCGCACCCGCCCTCGTGACCCGTGTTGAACCCGGCGAGCATGTCGACCACCTCGGCACCCCGGACCTCCCCGACGACGAGCCGGTCCGGGCGCATCCGCAGCGCCTGCCGGACCAACGTCCGCAGGGACGCCTCGCCGGTGCCCTCCACGTTGGGCGGCCGGGACTCCAGGCTGACCACATGCGGATGGGCGGGGCGCAGCTCGGTGGTGTCCTCGACGATGACGATCCGCTCGTCGTGCCCGACCCGTCCCAGCAGTGCCCCGAGGACCGAGGTCTTGCCGGACCCCGTTCCGCCGGTCACCAGGAACGCGGCACGGGAGCGCACCACGGCCGCGAGGAGCTCCGCGCCCTGCTCGTCGACGGTCCCGCTGGCGACCAGGTCGGGCAGCTCGAACCGGCGCCGACTGGGGATTCGCAGGGAGATCGTCGTGCCGCGCCAGGCCAACGGCGGGAGGACCGCGTGCAGCCGGGCCCCAGTCGGGCAGCCGTGCGTCGACGAACGGCTGCGCGTCGTCGAGCCGGCGGCCGGCACGCGCGGCCAGCCGGACAGCCAGCTGCCGGACTGCTGCCTCGTCCCGGAAGCCGGCCGGTGCGCGGACCAGCCCCGCGCCGCGGTCGACCCAGACCTCGTCCGGGCTGTTGACGAGGACATCGCTGACAGCCGGGTCGCGCACCAGTTCGTCCAGGGGCCCGAGCCCCCCGAGCTCATCGGCGAGGGCGGTGGTCAGCTGGGCCAGTGCGACCCGGTCGAGGACGAGGCCGGAATCGCGGACCACCCGGCCGATCGCCTGCGCCGTGGGCGGGGCGTCGATGGCCACCAGCCGTGCCCGCACGTGCTCGAGCAGCGCCGGCTCCACGGCGATCACGCCACCACCGCCCGGACCCGAGCCCCGAGCCTGGCCAGGTCACGGCCCGCCCGACCGGACAGGACCTCCCCGCACTCGACACCCTCCGCCAACCGGCGAATGTGCGGCACCTCGATCAGGCGGCCGATCCCGAGCCGCTCGGCGACCTCGTCGGCTGGCAGCCACCCGGTGGGCCGCAGGGCCACCGCCACCCGATCGACCGGCACGGCCTCCAGCACGCGCCACGACGCAACCACTCCCGCGAGCGTGGCGGGCGTCACCACGATGACGGCGTCCATCTCCTCCAGCGGCACCATGCCGGGGGATCGGCCGCAGTCGACGACCGTGTCCCGGTAGGACGTGCGGCCCACGTGGACGACCCCGGCGATCCGACCCCCTGCCGGGTCCGGCATGGGACCCGTGACGACCGTGATGCCCTGGCGGCTGGGCAGCGCGGCGGCCAGCGACTCGGCCACCAGCGGCTCGTCGGTGTCGGGGACCGAGGCCCAGCGCCCGCCCGCGTCCGACGGGATCCCCAGGGGGAGGTCGAGGCCCGTGGACAGCGGGTCGGCGTCCACGAGCAGCACCCGCCCCTCGGCCGCAGCGGCGCAGGCCAGCGCCACGGTCGTCGCCCCTGCCCCGCCCACAGCCCCGACCACCGCCAGGATCGGGCTGCTCCGCCGACCCGGCAGCCGCTCGGCCAGCCATTCGCTGCCGGCAGGCAGCTCGACCACCGCTGACGCGCCCAGCTGCCCGGCGGTGACGCTCGCCGACGTGCCCTCGTCGGGCAGGTGCACGACGATCGTCTGCACCCGCGGCTCCCCCGTGGCCGCCCACCGGCCCAGCTCGGCCGCGCCCTCCGCTCGGGCGGACCCGGCATCCGGGCCCCCGTCGACGAGGAGCAGGTGGATCCCGTCCGCCGGCGAGATGGTGTCGGATCCGCGCCCGTCGGTGGCAAGCGGGACCAACTCGACGCCAGCGTGCGACGCGATCGCCGCCACCTGCCGGAGCACCTCCGGGCGCCCCCCGAACAACCCGACCCGTCCGTCCACGACCCCACCCCCGACACCACGCGACAGGGCAACGATCGCGCGCAGGCCCCGGATCCGGAACCCCTCGCGCGAGAACCTGTGGATGAGCGCCGAGCCGGACGCTCCGGCACGTGCCGGGCCGCACGGCCGGGCGCACCGCCCCGGACGTGCGACGGCCCCCGCCGGGGGGTGCGGGGGCCGTCAGAACGTCAGCTCGGGGGGGAGGAGCCGACGGTTCGGTCAGCAAGGACCGGACAGGGAAAGCATGGGGCCTGCCCGGTGGGAATGCAACAGGCGGAACCCCCCGGAGACAGGATTCCGCCGGGGTCGAGCACGACCTCCCGGCAGAAACGCCCAGATCGTCCCGGGCTCCTCCGCCACGGACCGTGCCGACCCCCGTCAGCTCAGCTGCGCGACCCAGCCGGACGGCTCGCGCGCACCCACCTCGACCGCGCCGGCAACCAGCCCGACGAGGCCAGCCACGCCCTCCGGGGAACCCGCCGCGTAGGCGCGCACGGCGCGCACGTAGGCCGGGCGACCGGCAGCGCGCAGCCCGAGCTCGGGGGCGGCCAGCATCGAGGGATCCACCCCGCGCTGGGCCAGCACCAGGCGCACCAGGGCACGGGCGACCAGGCCCGAGCCCCACCCGAAGGGCCGCGCCGAGGCCACCTCCGCATGGGCCACCGCGGCCACGAGCACCCCCGGCGCCGTCGAATTCACCAGCACGCGACCCAGGGCGGCCATCCGGGAGGGCACCTCCGCGGCGGGGGGCAGGCCGCCGATGCGCAGGGGGTCGTCCGCAGCGTCCACGGAGCGTGGCCGGCCCAGGTCCGCGTCCGCGACGAAGCCGTGGGCGGCGATCGCATGCATCCGCGCCAGCGCCTGCGCCGGCGCGGTGCCGATGACCCCCACCAGGCTCGGCAGCTCGGCCTGCAGGGCGACAGCGTTGCCCAGGACACGGCCGACCGGCGAGCCGTCGACCGCGGCCCCGGAGCGCAGCTCGGGGAGCCCGCACTCGGCGCCCTCGAACCACGCATTGGCCCAGGCGCCCCGCAGCGTGGACTCGACGGCGACCTCGGCGGACTGGGCCGCCACGGCCCGGTCCCAGAGCAGTGCGTCGACGGCCGAGCGCGCCGAATCGACGGACTCGGCGACGCCGGGCAGCGCGAGCACCCCGTCCAGCGGATCCCCCCCGGGTCGCTGGGCGGACGCAGCAGGTCCCGGCACGGCTACTCGGACGATCCGCCGGCGAGCCCCTCGCCGATCAGGTTCATCACCGTGGGGTCAGCGAGCGTGGTGACGTCGCCGAGCGCGCGGTTCTCCGCGACGTCGCGCAGCAGCCGCCGCATGATCTTGCCCGAGCGGGTCTTGGGCAGTTCCGCGACGACCAGGACCTGGCGGGGCTTGGCGATCGGGCCGATCTCGCTGGGCGACGTGCGCCGCGCAGCTCGGCGACGGCGATTCGTCGCCATCGGCCATGCCCGGCGCGCAGAATGACGAACGCGACGATCCCCTGACCGGTCGTGGCATCCGTGGCCCCCACGACCGCGGCCTCCGCGACCGACGGGTGCGACACGAGCGCGGACTCGACCTCCGTGGTCGAGATCCGGTGGCCCGAGACGTTCATGACGTCGTCGACCCGGCCCAGCAGCCAGATCGCCCCGTCGTCGTCGAGCTTCGCGCCATCCCCGGCGAAGTAGTACTGCCCGGCCAGCGCGACCAGTAGGTGTCGACGTAGCGCTGGTCGTCGCCCCAGATCCCGCGCAGCATCGACGGCCACGGCTCGGTCGAGCACCAGGTAGCCGCCGCCGCCGGGGCCACCGGGTGGCCCTGCGTCGTCGACGACCTCGGCGCCGATCCCGGGCAGCGGACGCATGGCGCGAGCCGGGCTTGCATGCCGTGATGCCCGGCAGCGGGCTGATCATGATGGCGCCGGTCTCGGTCTGCCACCACGTGTCGACGATCGGGCAGCGGTCGCCACCGATGACGCTCCCGGTACCACATCCACGCCTCCGGGTTGATCGGCTCACCGACCGAGCCGAGCAGTCGCAGCGACGACAGGTCGTGACGCGGCCGGGATCTCGTCGCCCCACTTCATGAACGTGCGGATCGCGGTCGGTGCGGTGTAGAAGATGGTGACGCCGTACTTCGCGACGATCTCCCACCAGCGACCCTTGTGCGGGGTGTCCGGGGTGCCCTCGTAGATGCACCTGGGTGGCGCCGTTGGCCAGCGGCCCGTACACGACGTAGGAGTGGCCCGGTGACCCAGCCGACGTCGGCGGTGCACCAGTACACGTCGGTCTCGGGCTTGAGGTCGAACACGTTGTGGTGCGTGAACGCGGCCTGCGTCAGGTAGCCGCCCGTCGTGTGCAGGATGCCCTTGGGCTTCCCGGTGGTCCCGGACGTGTACAGGATGAACAGCGGGTGCTCGGCGTCGAACGCCTCCGCCTCGTGGGACGCCGGCTGGCGCTCGACCAGCTCGTGCCACCAGATGGTCCCGACCGGCCTCCAGGTGACCTCCCCGCCGGTCCGGTCGACCACCAGCACGTTCTCGACGCTCGGGCACTGGCGCGACGCCTCGTCGACGGCGGGCTTGAGCGGTGAGGCGGCACCGCGTCGGTAGCCGCCATCCGAGGTGATCACCAGGACGGCCTGGGCGTCGTCGATGCGCGAGCGCAGCGCCTCGGCGGTGAACCCGCCGAAGACCACGGAGTGCGGCGGCGCCGATCCGGGCGCAGGCCAGCATCGCGATGACCGCCTCGGGGATCATCGGCAGGTAGATCGCGACCCGGTCCCCGGCCCGCACGCCCAGGGCGGCGAGTGCGTTGGCTGCCCGGGCAGACCTCCGCGGCGAGCTCGGCGTACGTGATGGTGCGGGTGTCGCCCGGCTCGCCCTCGAAGTGCAGGGCCACGCGGTCGCCGTTGCCCGCAGCCACGTGCCGGTCGACGCAGTTGACGGCCACGTTGAGCCGGCCCCCGACGAACCACTTCGCGAAGGGCGCGTCGGACCAGTCCAGCACCTGATCCCAGCGCTGTGCCCAGTCGAGTCGCTCGGCCTGATCGGCCCAGAACCCCAACCGGTCGTCGGCGGCGGCCGCCAGGAGCGACGGCGTGGCGTTGGCCTGCGCCGTGAAGGCGGGATCCGGCGGGAACGAGCGATCCTCGTGGAGCAGGTTCTGCAACCCGGGCGTGGTCATGGTGGGCCTCCTCGAAGGGATGGTCGTGCTCCTCGGGATCGGGCTGGGCAAGGGTACCGATCGGGTCAGCGCCAGGCTCCGGTGCATCCACAGGTAGTCGGGAGACTGGTCGACACTGTCCGATTCTGCTGCCATCCTGTGTCCCGATGCCTGAGCCCCTGTTCGAGCGCCCCACGCTCGCCGAGCGCAGTTGGTTGCTGCGCATCCTCCGCTTGGAGACGGTCGGCGGCCTGCTCATGCTCACGGCCGCCGTGATCGCCCTCATCTGGGCCAACTCGCCGTGGGCCGATGTCTACGAGGCGATCATCGGCACGAAGATCGGCCCCGAGGCGCTGCACCTGAACCTGCCGCTGAGCGTCTGGGCGGCCGACTTCCTGCTCGCCTTCTTCTTCTTCCTCGCCGGCCTCGAGCTCAAGCACGAGGTGCAGCACGGCACCCTGAGCCGTCCCAGCCAGGCGGCCGTGCCGGTCGTGGCCGCCATCGGCGGCATGGTCGTGCCGGCCGCGCTCTACCTGGCGTTCACCGCGTCGCTGCCGGAGGAACGGACCGGCTGGGGCATCCCGATGGCCACCGACATCGCGTTCGCGCTGGCCGTCCTGGCGATCATGGGGCGCGGGCTCCCACTGGCGCTGCGCGCCTTCCTGCTGACCCTGGCCGTCGTCGACGACCTCGGGGCCATCGCGGTCATCGCCATCTTCTACTCGGACAAGTTCAAGCTGGGGTTCTTCCTCGCGGCGATCGCCTGCGTCGCGGTGTGGTGGGTGCTGCAGCACCGTCGCGTGTCCGGAGCCGGCGCGAGCCTGCTGGTCTACCTGCCGCTGGCGATGGTCACCTGGTGGCTGACCCACGAGTCGGGCGTCCACGCCACCGTCGCCGGCGTCGCCCTCGGCCTGGCGACCCGGGTGCACGCCGACGCGGGCGAGGACAAGTCGCCCGGGGAGCGGGCCGAGTACGCGCTGCGGCCGTTCGTCGCGGGCGTCGCCGTCCCCCTGTTCGCGTTCGCCTCCGCGGGAGTGGCCCTGGGCAGCAGCGACACCCCCTGTCGAGCATGCTGTCCTCGCCGGTCACGCTCGGCGTCCTGGTGGGCCTCCTCGTGGGCAAGCCGATCGGCGTGATCGGCGGGGCATGGTTGATGGCGCGGTTCACCCGCGCGACGCTGAACCCCGCACTGCGCTGGGCCGACATGGTGGCCGTCGGGTTCCTCGCGGGCATCGGCTTCACCGTGAGCCTGCTGATAGCCGAGTTGGCCTTCAAGGGGGACGCGACCCTGCTGTCCGAGGCGAAGCTGGGCATCCTCACGGCCACCCTGGGTGCGGCGATCCTGTCGTCCCTGGTGCTCGGCCGTCGCAAGAAGGCGCTCGGCGACCTGATCGCGACGGAGGAGGCCGACCTCGACGCGGACGGTATCCCCGATGTGTACGAGACCGGGCCGCTGCCCCCGCAGCCGCCCTGCCGCGCGATAGCCTGTCGGCGACCCAGGGAAAGGACCCGCGCATGGAGACCCAGCCGCAGGCCAGCATCAGCGCGCTCGTCAACTCCGCGATCACTGACGGGCAGAACCTCGTCAAGCAGCAGATCGAGTTGGCGAAGGCCGAGCTGTCCGACTCCGCCAAGCAGGCGGCGGCCACCTCCGGCATGCTCATCGGCGCCGCGACGCTGGGGTTCCTCGCCTTCGTCTTCGCGCTCGTGGCCGGCGCCTACGGCATCGTCGCCGCGGGCCTGCCCGAATGGGCCGGCTTCCTGATCGTCGCCGGGGCGCTGCTGCTGATCGCCGCCATCCTCGGCCTGCTCGGCCGCAACCGCGCCAACCAGATCAAGGGTCCCGAGCGCGCGGTCGCCCAGATCGAGAGGACCAAGTCCGCGCTGTCCTCGGGAAGCGGGGGAACGCCGAGCGCCGCCGTCGCCGTGAGCACCCCGCGCGAGACCGTCCCGACAACGTGACCCTGCTCGACCCCGAGGCCGTCATCCGGGAGGAGGGCCCCTGGATCCATCGCGACGTGCCGGCCAACGGCTCGCGGTTCCACGTCGCCGAGATGGGGTCCGGCCCGCTCGTGCTGTTCCTGCACGGCTTCCCCACGTTCTGGTGGACCTGGCGCAACGCGCTGCCCGCACTCGCCGCAGCCGGCTACCGCGCCGCGGCGATGGACCTGCGCGGCTACGCCGGCAGCGACCACCCCCCGCGTGGGTACGACCCCTTCACGCTGTCTGCTGATGTCACGGGCGTGATCCGCTCACTGGGCGAGCGCAACGCCGTGGTCGTCGGGCACGGCTGGGGCGGCTTCCTGGCCTGGACGGCCGCGGTGCTCCACCCGGAGGCGATCCGCGGGATCGTCCCGATGTCCATGCCGCACCCGCGACGGCTGCGCGAGGCACTGCTCGGCGACGCGGCCCAGCGCCGGGCGTCGGCCTACGTGTTCGGCTTCCAGGTCCCGGCGAGTCCGGAGCGTGACCTGCTCGAGGACGGCGCGGCTGAGGTGGGGCGGCTGGTGCGCGCGTGGTCGGCGAGCCCGCAGTGGCCCGACGAGCGCGCGTCGGCGACCTACCGGGCGGCGATGCTGCACCTGAACACGGCCCACTGTGCCCTGGAGTACCACCGGTGGGCGCTGCGCTCGATCCCCCGTCCGGACGGCATCCGGTTCGCCCGGCGCATGAAGGACCCGATCTGGGCGCCGGTCCTGCAGGTCCATGGCGGGGCCGACCCCACCGTCCTGCCGAGCAGCGCCCGCGGCTCCGAGTTCTACGTGCAGGGGCCGTATCGCTGGCTCGAGCTGGACGGGTGCGGGCACTTCCCCCACGAGGAGCTGCCCGAGCCCTTCCACGCCGAGCTGCTCGACTTCCTGTCCACCACCTGAGCCGGAGCCCCGTGGGGCGCGGCCCCAACGCCCGGGCTGGCCGGGTGCGGGTGGGTCTCCCGTCGTGGATCGCTCAGCCGAGCGGAGCCGGGCAGGCGCCGCTGGAGACCTCCGCGTTGGCATCCCGGGTCTGGTCGATCACCGGCCGCACCTCCGAGGCAGCCAGGGCGAAGCCGGTCCGGTCATCGACGCTGGAGTTGGCGAACACCAGCCCGAGCACGCGTCCGTCGAGGTCGAGCAGCGGTCCGCCGGAGTTGCCGGGCTGGACCAGGCCCTGGAACACGACGATCTCACGCAGGCCGGAGCCCGCGTCGTCATCGATGGTCGCCTGCCCGCGGACGCGGGCCCCGCGCAGGGTCAGCCGGCCGCCGCCCGGGTAGCCCGCGACTGCCCCCTCGGTGCCCCGCTCGGCACTGGCGCGCCACCGCAACGGGGGCGCGTCCAGGCCGGGGACGTACAGGATCGCGAGGTCGGTGGCGCGATCGAGGTAGACCAGCCGCGCCCCGCGACTGCGCTGGTCGGGGCCGCGGACGGTGATCCGGCCGGCTCCAGCCACGACGTGGGCGTTCGTGGCGACGCGCTCCTGGGAGACCACGACCGCCGACCCGAGCGAGGACGTCGCGCACCGCGACGAGTCGGCCGCGACCTGCAGCACGGAGCTGTCGGCCGCCGCGACCAGCGCCTCGGTGAACTCCACATCGCCTGCGTCCTCGACCGGCGGCAGCGTCGCCGGGTTGAACGGCAGGCTCGGCAGCTCGAGGGAGGCCAGCAGGCCGCGCGCGTCATCGACCAGCGCCGACCCGGGCCCGCCCACGATCGACTCGAGCAACGGGAAGGCCCGCGACTGGCGGACCTCGTCGGAGGCCGCGCCCTGGGGCAGCGAGGCCACCACGGACAGCAGCAGCCACGAGCTGAGCAGGAACGCCACCGTGCTCACCACCATGCCCGACGCACTGTCGAGGACCCGCAGCGGCGTGAAGCTCAGGGCGTCGCGGATCGACCGGCCGACCATGCCGAGCAGCGCCTGCCCGATGATGCCCAGGACGAGCATGCCGGAGATCGTGGCGATCGCCTTGAGCACGCTCGGCCAATCGGAACCGGCGAGCAGCTGCGGGACCAGCCAGGCCCCGGCCAGGGCGCCGCCGATGAAGCCCGCGAACGCGGCGGTGGTGCTGATGACCCCGGCCCGCCAGCCCGCGAACGCGACCGCGAGGACGCCGACGAGCAGGGCCAGGTCGACCCAGTTCACGTTCACCAGGGCACCCCGACCTCGCGCTCGGGCGACCAGGGTGCTGCCCATCCGGCGATCTCCAGGAGGCGGTCGAGCAGCATCGCCGTGAAGCCCCAGACGAGCATGTCGGCGACCTCGAAGCCGGGCCCCCGGTACCCGGACGGGTGGACCACGGTGACCCGGTTCGCGGGGTCGACCAGGTCCCCCACCGGGACCCGCTCGGCTCGGGCGACCTCACGCGGGTCCATGGCGCGCACCGGGACGGGCCGGCTCCAGTAGGCCAGCACCGGCGTCACGGTGAACCCGCTGGGCGGCAGCCACAGGTCCGGCAGCGTCCGGGCAACCGTGACCCCGGCGGGATCCAGGCCGGTCTCCTCCTCGGCCTCGCGCAGGGCCGCGCCCACGGCGCCGTCGTCGCCGGGGTCGACGGCGCCGCCGGGGAACGCCGGCTGGCCGGCGTGCGAGCGCATGTCGGCCGCCCGCTCGATGAGCAGCACGTCGGGTCCGGTCGGCCCGTCGCCGAAGAGCATCAGGACCGCCGAGTGCCTGGTCACGGCATCCTCCGGCGGGGTGAACCTCGCCAGCTCACCGCCGTGCACGCCGTCGAGTCGCTCGGACAGCTGCCGGAACCACTCCGGGAGCACGGGATCGGTGGGCAGCACGGGTCAGGCCCCCTTGACCAGTCGCGCGGCCTCCGCCGGGTCGGTCGGACCAAGGCCGACGCTCGGGCACAGCGCGGCCAGCGGGCACGCCCCGCAGGCCGGCCTGCGGGAGTGGCAGATGCGCCGGCCGTGCCAGATCATCCGGTGCGACAGCAGGGTCCACTCCGAGCGGGGGAACAGCGATCCCACCTCGGCCTCGACCTTGACCGGGTCCTCCTGGGCGGTCCAGCCGAACCTGCGGGACAGCCGCCCGAAGTGGGTGTCCACGGTGATCCCGGGCGTGCCGAACGCGTTGCCCAGCACCACGTTGGCCGTCTTGCGCCCGACCCCCGGCAGCGTCACGAGGTCGGCCAGCCGACCGGGCACCTGTCCGTCGTACTCCGCGACGACCCTGGCCGCCATCCCCTGCAGCGAGGCGGCCTTCGCGCGGAAGAAGCCGGTCGAGGCGATCATCGCCTCCAGCTCCGCCCGGTCGGCTCCCGCGAGGTCGGCTGCCGTCGGATAGGCGGCGAACACCGCCGGGGTGACCATGTTGACCCGCGCGTCCGTGCACTGGGCTGACAGGATCGTCGCCACGAGCAGCTGCAGCGGCGACTCGAAGTCCAGCTCGCAGTGGGCATCCGGGTAGGTCTGGGCGAGGATGCGGCCCATCCGTCGCGCCCGGCGGACCAGCGCCGTGCGCGTCGGCGGCGGGCTCGCGGTGGGCATGTCGATAGCCTAGGCGCAATCCGAGGCACGCAGCGGCGAGCGCAACCAGCCCAGCCCGCACCCAGACCAGTGAGGGGATCGACATGGCCACCAAGCCCGCGCCGGAGCCGCCGGAGCTGGACCCGGCCTACGCGACGCTCTCGCTCGACGACCTGCGCGGCCTGCGCAAGGAGCTCGGCGACGAGGAGGCCCGCGTCTCCTACTGGCGCCGGATCATCCAGGCCCGCATCGACCTGCTGACCAAGGGCGCTCCCGACGGCGACCTCGTCGAGCGGCTCACGACGGTGCTGGCCGAGAGCGGGGCGGTGCACCGCCGACTGGCCAACCTGTCGGTGCGCCCGGCCGAGGACATCGCGGCACTGCCGGACCTGCACTCGCTCTGGACCCGCCTGGTCGACACCCGTGACGCGGCCGCGGTCGAGTCGTTCATCGAGGAGCTCCAGGAGGCCGAGCAGACCCTGTCCGGCATGCGTCGGGAGATCCACCACCGCCTCGACGAGGCGACCGGGCAGCTCATCGCCCGCTACCGCCAGGATCCGGCGCAGGCGCTGAGCGCCCTGCCCGACATCGGGCTGCGCTAGCCAATACCCTGAAGGACCACGCGGGGGGTTGTATGCCCTTGCGCCCCCGGGAGGAGTTGGACGTGCAGGATCGGCTGCGCAGCGCGGCCCTGTTCTCCGCACTCGATGACGACGCAGCAGCGGCGCTGCGGATGTCCATGATCGAGCAGAGGCTCACGAAGGGCGAGGTGCTCTTCACGGAGGGAGACCCGGGCGACAAGCTGTACGTGATCGAGTCGGGCAAGCTCAAGCTCGCCCACGCGGCCACGGACGGCCGCGAGTCGATCCTCGCCGTGCTCGGTGCCGGGGAGATGCTCGGCGAGCTGTCGCTGTTCGACCCGGGACCCCGCACGGCCACTGCCGTCGCGGTGACCTCGAGCAAGGTCCTGTCCATGGGCCATGAGGCCCTCCTGCCGTGGCTGGTCGGCAGGCCCGACCTGGCCGTGGCGCTGCTGGCGGCCCTGGCCCGCCGCCTGCGCCGGACCAACGAGGCGCTGGCGGACCTGGTCTTCTCCGATGTCCCCGGGCGGGTGGCCAAGGCCCTCCTGGACCTCGGCTCGAAGTTCGGCGAGGAGTCCGCCGACGGCCTGGTGGTCCGCCACGAGCTGACCCAGGAGGAGCTCGCCCAGCTGGTGGGCGCCTCGCGGGAGACCGTGAACAAGGCGCTGGCGGACTTCTCCCAGCGGGGCTGGATCCGCATCGAGCAGCGCTCGGTGACGCTGCTCGACGTGGAGCGGCTGGACCGCCGGGCCCGGTAGCGGGCGTGCTGCCGGCCGGGCGCACGTGCCCGGCCGCTGGCGCTAGATTGGCACCATGCCTGACCGAACCCGCTGGGAGTACGCAACCGCACCCCTGCTGATCCACGCGACGCAGCAGATCCTCAACAACTGGGGCTCCGACGGGTGGGAGCTCGTCCAGGTGGTCCCCGGGCCCAACCCGGAGCAGCTCGTCGCCTACTTCAAGCGACCGGTCGACTGACATGGGGGCCGTCGAGGACCGCCTGGCCGCGGTGGGCCTGCAGGTGCCCGAGGTGGCGGCTCCGGTCGCGGCCTACGTGCCCGCGGTCCGGACCGGCTCCCACGTCTACACCTCCGGGCAGCTGCCGATGGTGTCCGGCACCCTGATGGGAACCGGCACGGTCGGTGCCGAGGTGACCCCGGAGCAGGCCACCCAGATGGCTGCGCAGTGCGCCCTGAACGCGATCGCCGCGATCCGCTCGGTGGTCGGCGACCTCGACAGCGTCGTGCGCGTGGTCAAGGTCGTGGGCTACGTCGCCTCGGCCCCGGGCTTCACGGGACAGCCGGGCGTGGTCAACGGCGCCAGCGAGCTGTTCGCCACCGCGTTCGGCGAGGCCGGCGTGCACGCGCGCTCGGCGGTCGGGGTCGCTGCCCTGCCGCTCGGGGCCCCCGTCGAGGTCGACGTCGTCGTCGAGGTCGGCTGAGGGATGCAGTTGCGCATGCCCGACGAGCTCGTGGCCCGGGCTCGCGCCCTGGCCTCGGGTGGGGACTGGACCCCGCCCGAGGCGGTCCCGGCCGCCACGGTGGTCCTGCTGCGCGACGGTGCTGCCGGGCCCGAGGTCCTGCTGATGCGCCGGCCGGGCACGATGGCGTTCGCGCCGGGCATGCACGTCTTCCCCGGCGGCCGGGTCGACCCCGTGGACGACGCCCGCATCCCGGTGCGCGGCACGCTGCCCACGGGCACGTGGGCGGATCCGGGGCTGTCTGCTGCCCTGGTCGTGGCCGCAGTGCGCGAGACCTTCGAGGAGGCCGGCGTCCTGCTGGCGCTGGATCGCTCCGGGCGGCCCGCCGTCCCCGATGACGAGTGGGCCCGCGACCGCGCGGCCAGCGAGCGCTCCGGCGGCTTCCCGGAGGTCCTGCACCGCCGCCGCCTGCACCTCGACGCCGACCTGCTCACGCCGATCGCCCACTGGATCACGCCCGAGGTCGAGGCGCGCCGGTTCGACACCCGCTTCCTGGCCGCCGCCCTCCCGGCCGGCCAGCAGGTGGATGCCCACGAGACGGAGACCGACGCCGCGCACTGGACCACGCCCGGGGCCGCCCTCGCCGAGCACCGCGCGGGCGAGCGCCCGATGCTGCCCCCCACCGTGGCCGTGCTCAGCGACCTCGCCGGACAACGATCGACCGCAGACGCGATGGCCTGGGCCCGAAGCCAGGTGGTGCAGCCGCTGTTGCCCCGTCCCCGGCTGGTCGGCGACGACCTGGTCTGGGACCTCGTCGACGGCTCCACCGGCGAGGTGCTGATGAGCTCGGCGCAGCCGGCCGGCTCGGAGGAGCGGGGCGTCGGCGGATGAGGCCCCTCGGCTCCACCGGTCCCTGGGGCGCCGGCCCGGTGACCGCACGCGCCACGGCGATCCTGGCGCCCAACCCGGGCTGGATGACCCTGGACGGCACCAACTCGTGGCTCCTGGTCGAGCCCGGTTCGGCCCTGGCCATCCTGATCGACCCCGGCCCGGACAACCCGGCGCACCTGGCGGCCCTCGTGCGCGCCGCCGAGGAACGGTCCGCGCGCATCGACCTGATCCTGCTCACCCACGGGCACCCCGACCACGCGGAGGGGGCGGCCCGCCTGCACGAGCTCACCGGGGCGCCGGTCCGAGCCCTGGACCCTGCGCACCGCCTGGGCGACGAGGGCCTGCGCGGCGGCGACGTCGTGGAGCGCGGCGGACTGCAGCTGGACGTCGTGCCCACCCCGGGCCACACCGCCGACAGCCTGACCTTCGTCCTGCCCGCGGACGGCGCGCTGCTCACCGGCGACACGATCCTGGGCCGCGGCAGCGCGGTGATCGCCCACCCGGACGGCCACCTCGGGGCCTACCTCGCCTCCCTGGCCCGGCTGGCCGAGCTGGCGGGCTCCACGGGCGCGCGGTGGGTGCTGCCCGGGCACGGGCCGGCCAACCCCGACCCGGCTGGGCTGCTCGCCGACTACGTGACGCACCGGCGGGAGCGGCTGGCCCTGGTCGAGGCGGCCCTGCACCGGGGGATCACGGATCCCGAGGCGCTGCTGGAGGCGACCTACCCCGAGGTCCCGGCGGACCTGCGCTGGGCGGCCCGGCTGTCGTTGAGCGCCCAGGTCGAGTACCTCACCGACCGGGCGGAACCGCTGACCGCTGGCTAGTGTGACGGCGTGAGCAGCCCGCGCCTGACGCCCAGCGTGCGCCTGCATGTGGTGACCGGCAAGGGCGGGCACCGGCAAGACGACGGTCGCGGCGGCGCTGGCGATGGCACTGGCCGCGGGCGGCCGGCGCACGCTGCTGATCGAGGTCGAGGGCCGGCAGGGCATCTCCGCAGCTGTTCGACATCCCCCGCTGCCCTACGAAGAACGGAGCGTCGCGCAGGCCCCGGACGGCGGCGACGTTAGCGCGCTGGCCGTGGACCCAGAGGCGGCCCTGCTCGAGTACCTGGAGATGTTCTACAACATGCGCCGCGCGGGCGTCGGCGCTGTCCCGGATCGGAGCCGTCGACTTCGCGACGACCATCGCCCCCGGCGTGCGTGACGTGCTGCTGACCGGAAAGGCCATCGAAGTCGATCAAACGGACCGAGTGGCGGTCGCTTCGTGTTCGACGCGGTGGTGATGGACGCCCCCCCGACCGGGCGCATCTCGCGCTTCCTCAACGTGAACTCCGAGGTCGCGGGAATCGCCCGAATGGGGCCGATCCATGGCCAGGCGAACTCGGTCATGGCGGTGATGCGCTCGCGCCTCGACCGCGGTCCACCTGGTGACCCTGCTCGAGGAGATGCCCGTCCAGGAAACCGTCGACGGCATCGTCGAACTCGAGGCCGCGGGGCTGCCCGTCGGTGCCGTGGTGGTCAACCTGGACCGGCCCCCGGTGCTGGCACCCGCGCGCTCGAGGACGCCGCTGCCGGCACCCTCGACCGGGCCACCTTGCGCGGGCGGTCCGCGGGCCGATGTCGTCACCGCCAGGAACGACCCCTCGGTGGACCAGGTCGTCGACGCGCTGCTGCTCGAGGCCCCGGACCATGCCGAGCGGGTCGAGGTCGCCGAGCAGGAGCGCGCGCGCCTGGCTGCCGGCCACGTGCCGATGATGTCCCTGCCCCACATCCCGACCGGCGTCGACCTCGGTGCCCTGTACGACTGGCCCAGACCTGCGGGTGGCCGGTATCGGTGAAGAGCCGACCCCATAACGCCCCCTCTGGCATGGCGACCACCCGCCTGGACGTCGACGCGATCCTCGCCGACCCTGGTACCCGGATCATCGTGTGCTGCGGGTCGGGCGGCGTGGGCAAGACGACCACCGCGGCGGCGATCGCGTGCGAGCGGCGGAGGCCGGCCGGCGGGCTGTCGTGCTCACGATCGACCCGGCGCGCCGGCTCGCGCAGTCGATGGGACTGTCCCAGCTGGACAACACCCCCGCGCCGATCGGCGGGATCGACCAGGCTCGGGGCGGCTCCCTGGACGCGATGATGCTGGACATGAAGCGCACCTTCGACGAGATCGTGGAGGCGCATGCCGAGCCCGAGCGGGCGCGGGCGATCCTGGCCAACCCCTTCTACCAGGCGCTGTCGTCCTCGTTCGCCGGGACGCAGGAGTACATGGCGATGGAGAAGCTCGGCCAGCTGCACGCGGAAGTCCGAGGCCGACGCACCTGGGACCTCATCGTCGTGGACACCCCGCCGTCCCGCTCTGCGCTGGACTTCCTCGATGCACCCAAACGACTCGGCTCGTTTCTCGACGGTCGGCTGATCCGCATCCTCGCCGCCCCAGCCCGGGGCGCAGGACGGGCTTACGTCGCGGGTGATGTCGGCCAGCCTCGGGGTCTTCACGAACGTCCTGACCAAGATCATCGGTACCCAGGTGCTGCGCGACCTGCAGATGTTCGTCGCCTGTTTCGATGCCCTCTTCGGCGGATTTCGGGAACGGGCAGAGGCCACCACGCCCTGCTATCGGCCCGCGGCACCCGCTTCCTCGTCATTGCCGCCCGGAGCCCGACGCCCTTCGCGAGGCGCAGCTACTTCGTCGAGCGGCTGGCCTAGGAGCACATGCCGCTTGCCGGCCTGGTGCTCAACCGCGTCTCGCCGGTCCGGCTGCCCGAGCTCAGCCCCGAGCTGGCGGGCGGCGGCGCGGAGCGGCTGCGCGACGCCGACCCCGCCCCGGACTCCGACGAGGCGCTGACAGCCAGCCTGCTGGACCTGCACGCCGACCGGATGCGCCAGGCCGCCCGCCAGCACCACGTCGCCGACCGGTTCGTCGCGGCCAACCCGCGGGTCCCGGTCGTGGCGGTCACCGCCCTGCCGCAGGACGTCCACGACCTCGACGGGCTGCGCCGGATCGGGATGCTGCTCGGGGAGGGGACCGACCCGCCCGACAGCGTTCAGCGGTAGCACACGCCCACCCGCCGTACAATCGCTAGGTGACCCCCCGACAACGGCGCCCCCGCCGCACCCTGGCCTCGGCGACACCGCGGGTCTTCGGCTTCGTCGCGGTGGCCGGCCTGGCCGGTGTGGTGGTGGCCGGCATGGCCCTGCCCGTCATCGGGCCCGTCAGCCTCCTGGCCCGCGACTCGATCGAGTCCTTCGAGGACCTCCCGCGGGACTTCCGCGAGCCGCAGCTGCCGGTGCGCACCCGCGTGTACGCCGCCGACGGCACGAAGATCGCGACCATCTACGAGGAGAACCGCAAGGAGGTGCCGCTGGACAGCGTTGCGCCCGTGATGCGCGATGCGGTCGTGGCCATCGAGGACTCCCGGTTCTACGAGCACAACGGCTTCGACCCCCGCGGCTTCCTGCGCGCGGCCATCACGAACATCACGACCGGGCAGATCGCCCAGGGCGGCTCGACGCTGACGATGCAGTACGTGAAGAACGTGCTGCTCACCGCGGCCCAGGACAAGGACGAGCAGGCGGCGGCCCGGGAGGACACGATCATCCGCAAGGTCCGCGAGATCCGGTACGCGATGGCGCTGGAGAAGCGCCTGACCAAGGACGAGATCCTCGAGCGCTACCTGAACATCAGCTACTACGGCGCGCGCTCCTACGGCGTGGAGGCCGCCTCGCAGCGCTACTTCTCCAAGAGCGCCAAGGACCTCGACCTGGTCGAGGCCGCGACCCTGGCCGGCATCGTCCAGCAGCCGTCCCGCTTCGACCCGCTGCAGAACCCGGACCTGTCCCAGGCCCGGCGCGACGTCGTGCTGAACCGGATGGCCGAGCTGGGCTACATCACCGTCGAGCAGGCCCGCGAGGCCAAGGCCATGGACGTGGAGGACTACCTCGACCCGAAGGTCCAGTACAACGGGTGCACGACGTCGTTCGCGCCGTACTTCTGCGACTACGCCGTCCGGCAGGTCACCAAGATGCGTGCGCTGGGGGAGACCCCGGAGCAGCGGGCAGAGGCGTGGCGCCTGGGCGGCTACAAGGTGTACACCACGCTGAACGTGAAGGCCCAGAAGGCCGCCGACAAGGCCGTGAAGACCGCGATCCCGCCGAAGGACCCGAGCAGGAAGGCCCTCACCGTTGCCATGGTCGAGCCGGGCTCGGGCAACATCCAGGCGATGGCGCAGAACCGCGTCTGGGGCGCCGGAGATCCCCAGAAGAGGTGGTGGGAGACCAGCTACAACTACGCAGTGAGCGCTGAGGACGGCGGCGGGCAGGGCGCCGCGGCCGGGTCGACGTTCAAGGTGTTCACGATGCTGGCGGCCCTGGAGCAGGGCATCAGCCCGTACACGGTCATCAACTCCCCGCCCAAGAAGTCCTTCACGGGCTTCGTCGACTGCGACGGCCAGCTGATGGCCGGTCAGGGCAGCGGCGGGTACCCGGACGAGCCGTACAACGTCTCCAACTCGACGTCGTCGGGCAACTTCGACATGTTCCGCGGCGCCGCCTACTCGGTGAACACCTTCTTCGTCGAGCTCGAGAAGCGCGCCGGCGTGTGCGAGACGGTCGACGTGGCCAAGCGGCTGGGCATCCGGCACGCGGGCGGCTGGGAGCTGGGCAAGGAGCCCGCGGACCAGCCCGTGCGGGCGGAGGTGGCGTCGTTCACCCTCGGCTCCACCGAGGTCACCCCGCTGATGATGGCCAACGCGTACGCGACCGTCAGCGCGCACGGCGTCTACTGCGAGCCGCGCGTGATCACCGGGATCGAGGACCGCGAGGGCAGGAAGATCCCGGTCCCGGCGCCCAAGTGCGACCAGGCGGTCAGCCGGAACGTCGCCGACGCAGCGGCCGCCGTGCTGTCGAACGTGGTCGATGGGAACATCTCCGGACGGACCGGCGGCGCGATGAGCATCGGGCGCGACACGACCGGCAAGACGGGCACGATCAACAACAACGCCGCCGTGTGGTTCGCGGGCGCGACCCCGGACATGGCCGCCGCCGTGATGCTCTACGACCCGCGCAGCGCCCAGCGGTACCCGCTGAAGAACATCACCATCAACGGCCGCTACTACCCGCAGGTGTTCGGCTCCTCCATCCCGGGTCCGACCTGGAAGGCCTCGATGCAGGGCGCCCTGGCCGGCAAGGATCCGGTCCCCATGGACCTGCGCAACGAGTGGAACCTCCGGCCGGCCCGGCAGACGGGGACCCCGTCCCAGACGGCGAGCTACGAGCGGAGGACGCCGACGACCCCGTGGTGGCAGCGGCAGTACGACGAGTTCGCCTCGCGGGGCGGCGCCCTGGCCGCACCGCAGCCCGGTCAGTAGGCCGGGGCCGACCGGCTCAGCTGAGCGCGCCGCGGACCATCCCGGCCAGGCGCCCGCCGTCGAAGCGCCCGGCCGTGCGCGCCGTCAGGTCCTTCATCACCCGGCCCATCGCGGGCATCCCGGTGAGCCCGGCCGAGGCGGCCGCCCGGACCGCCTCGGCCACCATGGCCGCAACCTCCTCATCGCCCAACGGCTCAGGGAGGTAGCGGGCCAGCACGCCCAGCTCGGCCTCCTCGCGCGCGGCGAGCTCCGTGCGGCCGGCCTCGGTGAAGGCCGCGGCCGACTCCCTGCGCTTCTTGGCCTCCTTGGTCAGCACCCCGACCACCTCGGCATCCGAGAGCGTCCGGGCGGCCTTCCCGGCCACCTCCTCGGTGGTCACGGCCGACAGGGCCATGCGCAGGGTCGCCGCGGCCAGCTCGTCGCGGGAACGGATGGCATCGGTCAGGTCGGACCGGAGGGTGGCCTTGAGGTCGCTCATCTCGACATTGTCCCCTGCGGACCCGGCCGAGGGCGGTCGCGGGCCGGTCGGTCCCCGTAGGCTCGGTCGCGACGACACGCCCGTGGCGCGCGAGGGGGCCGGATGGACTGGGGTCTGCTGACCGAGGTTGCCGGCCTCGGCCTGGCCGCCATCGACGCCATCGGGATCGCCTTCATGCCGATCCTGCTGGCCCGCACCACCGGCGCGACCTGGTCATGTCCTCCTTCACCGACTGGCTGGTCCGGCGGGGGGAGTTCTGGGCCGGGCTGGTCGCGCTGGTGTTCGGCGTGGGCCTGCTGATCTTCTCCGGCCCGGACCTGCTCGAGGCCCTGGACTCCTGACCGCGCCGGGCGGCACGCGGCCGCTCGGCCTGTGACAATGGCGACGTGCCGGCCCGCCACCCCTCCCCACGAGTCCTGCGCGCCGGCGCTGGACTGGCCGGCCTCGGGGCCGCGACGCTCGCCTACAGCCTCTGGGAGGCCCGCCAGTACACGCTGCGCACCGCGCAGGCCCACCTGCGTCGCCCGTCGGCTGGTCGGCCGGGTCCGCTGCGGATCCTGCACCTGTCCGACCTGCACCTGTCCCCGCGCGACACGGACCGGATCCGCTGGGTGCAGTCCCTCGGCGACCTCGCCCCTGACCTGACCGTCGTCACCGGGGACTTCCACGGCGACCCCCGCGGCCCCGTGCTCGCCCTCGAGGCGCTCGGGCCGCTGCTCGGCCGGCCCGGTCTGTACGTGCGGGGCTCGAACGACTACTACGCCCCGTCGGCGGCCAACCCGGCGAAGTACCTGATGGGGCCCAGCGAGCTGCGGACCAAGCGGGCGCCCATCGACGTCGCCCCGCTGGACGAGGGACTGCGAGCCGCGGGGTGGCACGACCTCGACAACGACCAGGTCGAGCTCGAGGTCGCCGGCTGGCGGATCGACGCACGCGGGGTCGACGACCCGCACATCGGCCGCGATCGGTACGCGGAGGTCGCCGGCCCGTTCGATGCCGGGGCCGATCTGCGCCTCGGGGTGGCCCATGCGCCGTACCGGCGGGTCCTGGACCCATTGGCCGCCGACGGCGCCGACCTGATCCTGGCCGGGCACACCCACGGGGGCCAGGTCTGCCTGCCCGGGGTGGGTGCGCTGGTCACCAACTGCGACCTGCCACGCTCGCAGGCCAAGGGACTGTCGGACTGGGACGGTGCCGCGCTGCACGTCTCCGCGGGCCTCGGCACGAGTCCGTTCACGCCGATCCGGCTGGCGTGCCGGCCGGAGGCGACGCTGCTGGTCGTCTCGGGGTGATCCGGGCCGCCCGCGGACACGGGCAGCACGCCGTCACCCAGCCGAGCGCAGGAACTCCTCGAGGATCGGTCCCGCGGTCTGCGAGCCGGACTCCCCCTCCGCGACGAACACGGCGACCGCCAGGTCGCCCTGCGCCGCGATCATCCAGGCATGCGTCTGCGGCGGGCTCGCGGTGCCGAACTCGGCGGTGCCGGTCTTGGCCAGGACCGGGTCGCCGGGGACGTCGCGCAGGAAGCCCGCCGTGCCCTCGGTGACGACGGCGCGCATGATGTCGCGCAGGGCGTCGGCCTCCTCGGCGGTCAGCGGTTGCGCGGGATCGGCCTCCGGGGAGGCAGCCATGTCGGGCAGCAGTCGCGGCACCACCGCGCGACCGTCGGCCACCGACGCGGCGACCGCTGCCATCGCCATCGGCGAGGCCAGGACCCTGCCCTGGCCGATCAGGGAGGCCGCCTCCTCGGTCGCGGACCCGGGTGCCGGAACCTGCCCGAAGTAGGCGGGGAAGCCCAGATCGTGGTCGACCCCGAGTCCCAGCGCGGCGGCGGCCCCGGCCAGGTCGCCATCGCCGAGGGAGGAACGCTGCGAGATCAGGGCCGTGTTGCACGAGTACGCCACCGCGCTGCGCAGCGGGATCCTCCCCATCCCGATCGATGGGTAGTCGCTGTAGTTCGTGAACGACCGGCCGTCGACCTCGACGGTCGGCGTGCACGGCACCTTGTCGCCGGGTGCCACTCCGGCGCGGATCAGCGCCAGCGCCGTGACGACCTTCATCGTCGAGCCGGGCGGGTACTGGCCGAAGGTCGCGGTGTTGAAGCCATCCGAGCCGTCCCCGCTGGCCGCGGCCAGGATGTCGCCGGTGGACGGCCGGATCGCGACCAGCGCGCTGGCCGGGGCCACGCCGGCGAGCGCCTCCTGCGCCGCACGCTGCACGGCCGGGTCGAGCGTGGTTCGCAGCGGTGTGCCGGCGACCTCCTCGACCGCGTGCAGGACCCGCTCCCGCTCGCCGGACACCGCCGTGACGACGAGCCCCGACTGGCCGCCCAGCTGCTCGTCGTAGCGGGCCTGCAGGCCGGACAACCCGACCTGCTCGCCGGGCAGGACCGACCCACCGGACCCCTCGATGATCTCGGCGGTGGCCGGCCCCACGCGGCCCAGGATCTCGGCGGCGAAGTCGCGCGTGGGCGCCAGGGGGAGCTCGTCGGCGATGCCGATAGCCCCGGGGATCGCCTCCACGGCCGCCTGGCCGATCTCGTCGGCGTCCGCCGCGCGAAGGACCACGGCCTCGACGAACGCCTTCGGGCCGGCCTTCTTGACCCTGGCGGCGTAGGTGTCCGGGTCGATCCCGACCAGCCTCGCCAGGGCTCGCGCCGAGCCTGCCGCCTCCTCGGCGGGGACCCTCGTCCTGTCGATGCCGATGCGCATGACCGGCCGCAGGGTCACCAGCACCTCATCGTCGGCGCCGAGGATGTCGGCGCGCACCGGCTGGCGCAGGTCCGCATGGAGGGACTCACCAGCGGCCAGCGACGGTTCCACGACCGTGGGCGCCCACTGCACCGCCCACGCGTCCTCGGATTTCAGCAGGGCCGCAGTGGTGGTGTAGCCCCACGGAGGGCCCGGCGTGGCCCAGCTCCAGGCCAGGGTGGCGCTCGCCGTGTCGCCATCGAGCTCGACCGAGTCCACGGAGACCGTCGCGGGGATGTCGTCGATGCCGGCCAGGATCGCGTCGAGCTCGTCCTGGCCCCCGCCCACGAGCGGGAGGTCACCGAGCTCGCGCGCGGTGAGCGCTGTCGCCAGGCTTCCGGCCAGCGACTCGGCTGCCGCCCGGTCCTCCCCGGACGAGCAGGCGCCCAGGGCCAGGAGCAGGACCAGCGCCACAGCGGCGCGGCGCACTCCGGAGGGGAGGCGCGCGACGACCACGGGATCTCCTGACGGCTCCTCGGGCGGCGGGCGCCCAACTCGCTGGACGACCACATCCACCCCCACGCGAACAGGGGCCCCATTGGGGCCCCTGTTGTTGCGTCGGGATGGCGGGACCCGTCGGGGCCAAGGCCCCTCCTCCCAAATCCAAGGCCACCCCACGCGAACAGGGGCCCCGTTGGGGCCCCTGTTGTTGCGTCGGGATGGCGGGATTTGAACCCACGACCTCTTCGTCCCGAACGAAGCGCGCTACCAAGCTGCGCCACATCCCGAGTACGTGCCGAATTCTAGCCCGACGTCCGGCGCAGCCCAAACCGTGCTCCGCAGCCCCCTGGGTCCCCCGGGCAGGCCGGGGATCAGCCGAGCCGCGCGGCGAGCAGCCCCGCGATCTGGACCGCGTTCAGGGCGGCTCCCTTGCGCAGGTTGTCGTTGGACACGAACAGGACCAGGCCCCGCCCGTCCGGGACGGAGCCGTCCGCCCTGATCCGGCCCACGAACGACGGGTCCGCGCCGGCAGCCTGCAACGGGGTGGGCACGTCGGCCAGCGCGACACCGGGAGCATCGGCGAGAAGGCCGCGCGCCTCCTGCGCACTGATCGGCCGGTCGAACTCGGCGTTGATGCTCAAGCTGTGCCCCGTGAAGACGGGCACGCGAACGCACGTGCCCGAGACAAGGAGCTCGGGGATGCCGAGGATCTTGCGGCTCTCGTTGCGCAGCTTCTGCTCCTCGTCGGTCTCGCCGGAGCCGTCGTCGACCAGGTTGCCGGCCAGGGCGATCACGTCGAAGGCGATGGGCGCCACGTACTTCACGGGAGCCGGGAAGGTGACCGCCGACCCGTCATGGGCCAGCCCGGCCATGTCCTGGGTCACAGCGGCGCGCACCTGGTCGGCCAGCTCCGACACCCCGGCCAGGCCGCTGCCCGAGACGGCCTGGTACGTGCTGACCACCAGCCGTCGCAGGCCAGCACGGGCATGCAGCGGCGCGAGCACCGGCATCGCCGCCATGGTGGTGCAGTTGGGGTTGGCCACGATCCCCTTCGGCATCCGGTCGAGGTCCTGCGGGTTGACCTCGGAGACCACGAGGGGCACCTCCGGGTCCATCCGCCAGGCCGACGAGTTGTCGACCACGAGCACCCCCGCCCCGGCAAAGGCCGGCGCGAGCGCCTTGGAGGTCGACCCCCCGGCCGAGAACAGGGCGATGTCCAGGCCCGAGGGATCCGCGGTGGCAGCGTCCTCGACGAGCACCTCGCCGCCGCGCCAGGGCAGGGTCGATCCCGCCGAGCGGGCGCTGGCGAAGAAGCGGACCGACTCGATGTCGAGCCCCGACCCGTCGAGCAGCCGGCGCATGACCCCGCCCACCTGCCCAGTGGCGCCCACGACTCCCACGCGCACGCTCATCGGCCGGTCCCCCCGTACACGACGGCCTCGCCGTCGGCGTCCAGCCCGAAGGCGCTGTGCAGCGCCCGCACGGCGTCGATCGCCACGTCCTGGTCGGTGACCACGGAGATCCGGATCTCCGAGGTCGTGATCATGCTGATGTTGATGCCCGCGTCCGCCAGCGCCCGGAAGAACGTGGCCGACACCCCGGGATGGGAGCGCATGCCCGCCCCGATGAGCGAGATCTTGGCGATCCCCTCGTCGGCCAGCAGCTCGCGGTACCCGATCGTGTCCCTGGCCACGCGCAGGGCGTCGAGGGCGGCCTGCCGGGCGGACACCGGACAGGTGAACGTCACGTCGGTGACGCCGGTCGCCACGGCCGAGACGTTCTGGACGATCATGTCGACGTTGACCCCCGCGTCGGCCAGCGCGGTGAAGATCTGGGCGGCCTCACCCGGGCGGTCGGGAACGCCGACGACCGTGATCTTGCAGTCGTTGAGGTCATGGGCGACCCCGGCGATGATCGGTTGCTCCACAGTCTTCCCCTCGAGGGGTCGGGCCGCCTCAGGCAGCGGATCGTTCGGGGCCAGCACCCACGTGCCCTGGATGTCCGAGAAGGACGACCGCACGTGGATCGGCATCGAGTAGCGGCGGGCGTACTCCACGCACCGCAGGTGCAGCACCTTGGCCCCCGCCGCGGCGAGCTCGAGCATCTCCTCGTAGCCGATGCGGGGCACCTTGCGCGCGGCTGGGACGACCCGGGGATCGGCGGAGAACACCCCGTCGACGTCGGTGTAGATCTCGCAGGCATCCGCCCCGAGGGCGGCCGCGAGGGCCACGGCGGTCGTGTCGGACCCGCCGCGACCGAGCGTCGTCACGTCCTTGCTGTCGTAGGACACGCCCTGGAAGCCCGCGACGATCGGGATCGCGCCATCGGACAGGGCATGCCGGATCCGGCCCGGGGTGACATCGATGATCCGGGCGGCCCCATGGGCGGAGTCGGTGATCAGCCCCGCCTGCGAGCCGGTGTACGAGCGACCCTCCTCGCCGAGGTCGTGGATCGCCATCGCGAGCACGGCCATGGAGATGCGCTCGCCCGCGGTCAGCAGCATGTCGAGCTCGCGGCCGGGGGGGTTGGGGCTGACCTGGTTGGCCAGGTCGATCAGCTCATCGGTGGAGTCGCCCATCGCGGAGACGACCACCACGACCTGGTTGCCGGCCCGCTTGGCCTCGACGATCCGGTGGGCCACCCGGCGCACGCTCACGGCGTCGGCAACGGAGGAGCCGCCGTACTTCTGGACGATCAGGGCCATGCGCGCTACTCCTGGGCCTGGACGGCGGACTGCCCTGCGAATTCTAGTCGGACTGCGCGCGGAGGCATGCCTAACTCTGCTCGGCCACCTCGAGTGGTGCGCCGGACCGCACGTGCCAGACCAGGGAGCGAAGCGCGCGCTGGGCGCTGGATCCCGCATCGCCCCACGAGGACAGGTACGTCGTCTGCCACCACCAGAGCGCCTCCAGCGTGCGGCCGGCCGCGTGGTGGGCCAGGCCGTGCAGGAGGTCGGAGACGATCACGCTGAGGTCGTCGGACAGCCGCCCCGCCACCAGCTCGGGCCTGGCGTACGGATCGAAGACCTCCACGTAGGCGTCCACGGGGGCCAGCTGCTCGGCCAGGTTGGCCCGCAGCCGGTCGACGTCCGGCTCGACCCCGGCGTCCGGCTCGAACCGGCCCTCGGGCACGACGTCGGCGATCGCGCCGAGCCGGGCACCGTTGGCCAGGACGTCCGCGACCTCGAGCAGCAGGATGGCGATCGCCTGATCCCCGGCGATCCCCGACGCGACCGCCTCCGCCGTCTGCACGAAGCGGGCTGAGGCGTCGGCCAGGCTCTCAGCCAGGGTCACGAGGTCGGCCTCGACCTCCGTGGCCGGCGTCGACACAACCGCCATCGCGCCCTCGATCGGTGCTTCCTCCACCATCAGACGTGCCCTCCGATCCTGCGTCGTCCCTCGAACGCCCTGCCCAGGGTCACCTCGTCGGCGAACTCCAGGTCACCACCCACCGGCAGTCCACTTGCCAGACGGGACACGGTCAAGCCGAGCGGGGAGATCAGGCGCGCCAGGTAGGCCGCCGTGGCCTCCCCCTCGAGGTTGGGGTCGGTCGCGATGATGACCTCGGTCACCGACCCGTCGGCCAGGCGCGCCATCAGCTCGCGCACCCGGAGGTCGTCAGGACCGATCCCCTCCATCGGGCTGATCGCCCCGCCCAGGACGTGGTAGCGGCCGCGGAACTCGCGCGTGCGCTCGATGGCGACGACGTCGCGGCTCTCCTCGACCACGCAGAGCAGGCTCGGGTCCCGCCGGGGGTCCCGGCATATCGCGCACGTCTCCTGCTCGGAGACGTTTCCGCAGACGTCGCAGAAGCGGACCCGCTCGCGCAGGGTGAGCAGTGCCTCAGCCAGCGCCGAGACCTCGGCCGGGTCTGCCTTCAGGAGGTGGAAGGCGATCCGTTGGGCACCCTTCGGCCCGATCCCGGGCAGGCGACCGAGCGCGTCGATGACGTCCTGGATGATCCCCTCGTACACGCCAGCCCCTACGAGTGGTCGATCTCGCCGATGGGCCGGGCGCCCAGCTCACGGGTGATCAGGGCCAACCCGCCGCCTCCCGAGGAGTCCAGGTCGGGATCGTCCTCACTGGGCTCGTCGGCAGGCTCGGGGTCCGCTTGCGCGCCAGCCCCCGCCGCCGCCCGCACGAGGTCGCTGCCCCGGGCACCCTGGGACGGCCCACCGCCGGGCGAGGCGGCGCCGGTGGCCCCGGGTGACGCCCCCTGGCGTTGCGGTCGGCTCGCCGCCGCGTCGGATGCCGGGGCTGGCGCCGATGGGGCCGCAGCGCGTCCGCCACCGGCAGCGTCCGGGTCGTGCAGGACGTCGATGCGCACATCGAGGCCCAGGGCATCGATGATCGCCTGCCGCAGCCGCTCGTCGTGCCCGCGCTGGGCGATCGCGCGCACGTGCCCCGGCTCGGCGACCGCGACCGCCAGGACTCCTCCGGTCAGGGAGATCGGAGCAGCCGCGTGGAAGGCGGTCCATGCCACCCGGGGAGTCGCTGGCCAGCCGGGCCAGCACCTGCTCCCAGCCCGCCCTGACGGCGGCGAGGTCCCCGGTGGTGGCGCCCCCGGCTCGACCCGGACCGGCGGGGGCCGGTGCCTGGGGTGCTGCCGGGGCCGGGGGTGCTGGGGGTGCCGGAGCCGGTGCCTGGGGTGCCTGGGCCGCGGGGCCCGGGACGGGCTCCACGCGGGACGCATCGGCCGCCGCAGCAGCCGCGGGCGGCTCCCCCTCGGGACCCGGATGCCCGGGCGGAGCCGTCGACCCGGCCGCCTGTGCCGTGGGGGCCTGCCCGCCGGGCGCCGGCGCGCCCGCGGGCGACGGCTGGGCGGCGGGGTCCTGGCTGCGCAGGGAGGGCCGCCTCGGCGGTGCCGTCGCCGGCCGGGTGGGCGATGGCGCCGAGCCGGCCTCGACCTCGGCGCCCAGCGCCTGCTCCGGACCCTGACCGATCGCCGTCGACGACGCGGGAGGGGCGGCACCGCGCTTCCCGGCCGGAGCCGGGCCGCGGCTGCGGGCGCGGGCGCCCCGGGGCCGCCCGTGCCGCCCCCAGAGGCCAGGGCGCGCTCCAGGCGCTCGAGGCGGGTCACCAGCGACACGTGGTCGTCGCCGACGGCCGGCAGGGCGAGCCGGGCGCACAGCAGTTCCAGCTGCAGCCGCGGGGCGGTCGCACCCTTCACCTCGCTCAGGCCGGCGCTGACGAGATCCGCGGACCGGGACAGCTCAGCGAGGCTCAGCGACTCGGCCTGGGCCAGCAGCCGCTCACCGGCATCGTCGGGGACGTCGACGAGCCCGGATTCCAGCGCACCGTGGTCGGCCCGGACGATGATGAGGTCCCGCAGGCGCTCCAGGACGTCGGTCACGAACCGGCGCGGGTCGTGACCGGCCGAGATCACCTCGTCGACGACGCCGAACATCTCGGCCGCGGAGCCCCGGGACAGGGCACCGACGAACGCGTCGATCAGGCTCGCGTCGGTCAGCCCGAGCGCCGAGACCGCGTCGGCGTAGGTCAGGCCCTCCGGTCCGGCCCCGGCGAGCAGCTGGCCGAGGACGGACAGGCTGTCGCGGACGCTGCCGGCCCCGGCCCTGGCCACCACGGCCAGCGCGGGCCCCTCAGCGGGGACCCCCTCGGCCGCGCACACCCCCGCCAGGTGCTCGGCGAGCACGCGGGCAGGGACCAGGCGGAAGCCGTAGTGGAACGTCCGGGACCGGATCGTTGGGATGATCTTGTCCGGCTCGGTGGTGGCGAAGATGAAGCGCAGGTGCGGCGGGGGCTCCTCGACCAGCTTGAGCAGCGCGTTGGCCGCCTCGTTGGTCAGCTGGTGGGCCTCGTCGATGATGTAGATCTTGAAGCGGCTGGCCGCGGGGGCGTAGATCGCCTTCTCGCGCAGCTCGCGGGCATCGTCGATGCCACGGTGCGTCGCGGCATCGAGCTCGACGACGTCGATGGAACCCGGGCCGTTGGGTGCCAGCTCGGCGCAGCTGCGGCAGGTCCCGCAGGGCGTGGCGGTTGGACCCTGCTCGCAGTTCAGCGACCGGGCGATGATCCGCGCGGTCGAGGTCTTGCCGCAGCCACGTGGCCCGCTGAACAGGTAGGCGTGGTGGGTGCGCCCAGCGTCCAGGGCGCGCGCGAGCGGATCGGTCACGTGCTCCTGGCCGATCACCTCGGCCAGCGAGCCCGGCCGATAGGTCCGGTACAGCGCCAGTGCCACGCGCTCACCCTAGTGGTGCGCACCGACAGCGGCGGGCAGTGTCCGATATCCCCAGATCCGTCCACAGCTGGGGATAAGTCACACCGCTGTAACTACCGCGATGTGATCCCTCAGAGGGCGCCGCCGGCCGCCGTCGGGGCCGTCGGATCCGTGCCCCCCGCGGGGGCGGCCTCCCGCGCCAGGTAGTCCTCGAGCAGCATGACGTTGTCGCCCACCCGGGTGGCCACCTGCAGCAGCGTGGCCATCGAGGAGACCTCCTCGACCTGCTCCTTGAGGAACCAGTGCATGAACTGCTCGCCGAGGTAGTCGTTCTCCTTGCGGGCCAGTGCGATGAGCGCCTCGAACTGCGAGGTGACCGTCCGCTCCTGGGCCAGGGCGAGCTCGAGGGGCTCCACGACGGACCCGAACGTGTTGCGGACGGCGGGCACCCCCGGGATCACGACATCGGACTCCCGGTCCATGAGGTACTGGACGATCATCATCGCGTGGTTGCGCTCCTCGACCGCCTGCGCGTAGAAGTGCGACGCGAGCTGCGGCAGCGCCTGCTGGTCGTACCAGACGGCGATGGCGATGTACTGCTGCGAGGCGAAGAACTCGTGGCCGATCTGCTCGGTGAGCAGGTCGTGGACGGGGCTCATGGCGAACTCCTCGGGTCGTCCGTCGGGGGGTCGCTGCGATGCTGCGACGACCCCTCCAGCCTACGCCGAACCACCCGCGTGCGCCCCGGGAGGACGGACCGCTCGATCGGCCCCATCGACACGCCGCCACCGACGGCCAAAGCCCCCGGACGAGCGAGAAGGCCGAACCCTGGGGTCCGACCTGTCGCCGAGCCGGGGGCTTCGCGCAGCGGTGGCGGTGGGATTCGAACCCACGGTGGGCTACTAACCCACACACGATTTCGAGTCGTGCTCCTTTGGCCGCTCGGACACGCCACCGCGCGACGATTCTACGGGCGGTCAGCGCCGTGGAAGAAATCGCCGGGGCGTGCGTAGGCTGGCCGGGTGCCCGTCGGTCCCCATCCTGCGCCGTGGCCCGACGACCCGCGCCTGGATCCGGACCTGCTGGCCCAGGGCGACACCCGCAACGTGGTCGACCGCTACCGGTACTGGACCGTCGAGTCCATCGTGGCCGACCTCGCCGGAACCCGGACCCGCCTGCACGTCGCGATCGAGAACATCGAGCACGACCTCAACATCGGCTCGATCGTGCGCACGGCGAACGCCTTCAACGTGGGGGGCGTCCACATCGTGGGCCGCCGCCGCTGGAACCGGCGCGGGGCCATGGTGACCGACGCCTACCTCGACATCCACCACCACCCGGACGCCGCCGGACTGGGCGCCTGGGCGCGCGCGCAGGGCCTGCCCGTCGTCGCCGTCGACGTGGTGCCGGGATCCCTGCCGATCGAGGGCCACCGGATGCCCCCCGCGTGTGTGCTGCTCTTCGGCCAGGAGGGTCCCGGCCTCAGCGCCGACGCCCTCGCGCTCGCGGACACGGTGCTCAGCATCAGCCAGCACGGCTCCACCCGGTCGATCAACGTCGCCGCCGCCGCAGCGATCGCCATGCACACCTGGCAGGTACAGCACGGGCCCGCCAACCCTGCGTCCGGGGTTACCCTTCCTGAGTGAGCCCCGCATCGATTGCCGCCACCCTGCCCGCCCTCGGGCCCGAGTGGCTCGACCCGCAGAACCTCGACCGGTTCGGCACCGCGGCGTTCTGGATCGCGATGGCGATCATCTTCGCCGAGTGCGGGCTGCTCATCGGCTTCTTCCTGCCCGGCGACTCGCTGCTGTTCATGGTGGGCCTGTTCGTCGCCAGCGGCGTCATCGACCTCCCGATCGGCGTCGCCTGCCTGCTGCTGACCATCGCGGCGGTGGCCGGGAACCTGACCGGCTACTGGATCGGCCACCGCGCCGGCCCACCGCTGTTCAACCGGCCGGACTCGCGGCTGTTCCGCACGCGAGTACGTCGACAAGACCCATCACTTCTTCGACCGGTACGGCGCCCGCGCGATCGTCCTGGCCCGGTTCGTCCCCATCGTGCGCACGTTCATCACCGCGATGGCGGGCGTGGGCCGGATGAACCTGCGCACCTACGCGCTGTACTCCACGATCGGCGGCGTGCTCTGGGCCACCGGGGTGACCCTGATGGGCTACTTCCTGGGCAACATCCCCTTCGTGAAGGACAACATCGAGCTGATCCTCATCGGAATCGTCGCCCTGTCGGTCGTCCCGATCACGATCGAGGCGCTGCGCCACCGGCGCCTGTCGGCGGCTGAGGCGGCGGCCGCGCAGCCGACGGCCACCGAGGTCCCGTAGCGGCCCGTCCGGTCCCGGCCGCGCCGCCGGAGCCGGCCGCGCGCACGACTACGCTGTGCGGCGTGACTGATGCGCGGCGCGACCTCCTCGACCAGATCCGGACCAAGGCCGTCGTGCACGGCCGCGTGGTTCTCTCCTCCGGCCGGGAGGCCGACTACTACGTCGACCTGCGGCGGGTGACCCTGGACGGACAGGCCGCGCCCCTGGTGGGCCAGGTCATGCTCGACGCCACGGCCGACCTGTCCTACGACGCGGTCGGCGGGCTCACCCTCGGCGCGGACCCGGTGGCCACCGCCATGCTGCATGCGGCCGCTGCCCGGGGCCGCGCGCTGGACGCCTTCGTGGTGCGCAAGTCCGAGAAGGCCCACGGGCTGCAGCGCCGCATCGAGGGGCCGGACGTCGCCGGCCGGCGCGTGCTGGCCGTCGAGGACACCTCGACCACGGGAGGGTCGGTCCTGACCGCGGTGCAGGCCCTCACGGAGGCCGGCGCCGAGGTCGTGGGCGTGGCCGTCATCGTCGAGCGGGGCGCCGCACCGGCGATCGCCGAGGCCGGGCTGGAGTACCGCGCCGTGTACCAGTTGTCCGACCTGGGGCTGGACTGACCCCCACTGCCGGGACCGACCTGCCCCGGGCCGGCGCGACGACGGCCACCGACCGGAATGTGAGGGCGCCGATGGACCTGGCCCACGTCGTGCGACCGACGGTCGTGCTGTGCCCCCCACTCGCCCCGGACCTCGCCGATCCCGCGTGGGTCGCGCGGGCACACCGGGCCCTGCGCGCCGAGGGGATCCCCGCCCTGGCGCCGCAGCTGGCCGACCGGCCGCAGCCGGTTCCGGGAGCGACCCGCGACCCGGCCGCCGACCGGCTGGCGGTCGCCGGCTGGGTCGCCGACCAGGCCGTGGCGATCACCGCCGCCCAGCTCCGGGGGCCCCTGCTGCTGGTGGCACACGGGGCGGCCATCCGGGGGGTGCCGGCGCTGGCGATGTCCCAGCGGGCAGCCCGCCACAGCGTCGTCGGGTACATCCTCGTCGACGGACCCCCGCCGACCCCGAGCCCGGGCGCCGTCGACTGGCCCGACGCCCCGGTCCTCTACGTGCAGGGCCCGACGGGAGATCCCGGGGACGTGCGGCCGGCGGCGCTGCGCGGGTGGCAGGTGACCCGCGACGATCCCGCCGACGTGGTGCTCGCCCGGGCGCGGACATGGCCCGACCACGCGTGATGCCCTCGGGCAGACTGGGGCCATGACCGCACTCATCACGGGAGCAACCGCCGGCATCGGCCGCGCCTTCGCCGAGATCCTCGCCGCGGAGGGGGGCGACCTGGTCCTGGTGGCCCGGGACCGACCCAGGCTCGAGGCGCTCGCCGCGGAACTGGCCGAGGGCCGCGACATCTCCGTGGCGGTCCTGGACGCGGACCTCGCGACCGACGCGGGCACCGCCGCGGTGATGGCCCGCCTCGCCGACCCCGCCAGGCCCGTCGAGCTGCTGGTCAACAACGCTGGCTTCGGGCTCAACCAGCCCTTCGTGGGGGGAGACCTCGCCGCCGAGGACCGCCTGCTGGACGTGCTCGTCCGAGCCACGATGCGGCTGACCCACGCCGCGCTCCCGGGCATGGTCGAGCGGGGATCCGGGGTGATCATCAACGTGTCGAGCATCGCCGGGTGGGTACCCGCCGGCACCTACGGAGCCGCGAAGGCCTGGGTCACGACGTTCACCGAAGGGCTGGCCGGCGAGCTCGCCGGGACCGGGGTCAGCGCCACCGCCCTGTGCCCGGGCTTCACGCGCACCGAGTTCCATGAGCGTGCCCAGATGGAGGTCACCGACATCCCCGGCTGGGCCTGGCTGGATTCGCACCGGGTGGCCCAGGACGGACTGCGCGACGCCCGTGCTGGCCGGGCCGTGAGTGTCCCGTCGACCCGCTACGCAGCGGTGTCCATGGTGGCCCAGTACGTCCCGCGCCCCCTTGTCCGTCGGATGACCGCCATGGCGACCAGACCCCGGCGGACCGGACCGTGACCCGCCGGTCCCAGGGACACCGACGGGGTGGGGTACGACCGTGACCCACCACCTCGTCCGGCGGATGCAGCCCCACACCCGATCGATCTTCGGGGAGATGTCCGCCCTGGCGACAGAGCTGGGAGCGGTCAACCTGGGCCAGGGGTTCCCCGACACCGAGGGGCCTGCGCTGGTCCGGGAGGCGGCGCTGGCCGCCATCCGGGCCGGCCACGGCGCCCAGTACCCGCCGGCCCACGGTGTGCCCGAGCTGCGCGCGGCCATCTGCACCCATCAGCGCGACTGGTACGGCCTGAGCTGGGACCCGGCGACCGACGTCGTCGTCACGACCGGTGCCTCGGAGGCCATCGCCGCGGCCGTGCTGGCCCTCGTGGAGCCGGGCGACGAGGTCCTCGTGCTCGAGCCCTGGTTCGACCTGTATGCCGCCGTGATCGCCCTGGCCGGTGGGGTGCGGGTCAGCGTGCCGCCGGCACCCGGCACGTTCCGCCCCGACCCGGCGGCGCTGCGTGCTGCCATCACACCGCGCAGCCGCATGCTCATCCTCAACTCCCCGCACAACCCGACCGGTGCGGTCCTGACCCCGGCCGAGCTGGAGCAGGTCGCCGCCGTGGCCCGCGCCGCCGATCTGGTCGTGCTCGCGGACGAGGCCTACGAGCACCTGTGGTTCGACGGGCATCCGCATGTGCCGATCGCGACGCTGCCCGGCATGGCCGAGCGCACGATCACCGTGGGATCGGCGGGCAAGAGCCTGTCGTTCACCGGGTGGAAGGTCGGATGGGCCACCGGCCCGGCGGAGCTCATCGGAGCCGTCCGGGTGGTGCGCCAGCACCTGAGCTACGTCTCCGGCGGGCCGTTCCAGTACGCGGTGGCCGAGGGCCTGACCCGGCTGCCGCGCAGCCACTGGGACCGGTTCAGGGCCGACCTCGCCCAACGCCGGGACCTGCTCGCCTCCGGGCTCGACCGCCTCGGCCTCCGGGTCCAGCCCGCGGAGGGGACCTACTTCCTGCTCACCGACGTGACCGGTGTGGGGTATGCCACCGGGGAGGAGTTCTGCGCCGACCTGCCGACCCGGGCCGCAGTGGTGGCGATCCCGGTGCGCCCGCTGTGCGACCACCCCGCCGTCGGGGACGCCTGGGTCCGGTGGGCGTTCTGCAAGCGGCCCGAGGTCCTCGAGGAGGCGCTGCGACGGCTCACCGCCGCCCTCGGGTAGCCGCGCCCCGCTCCGACCACCGGCAATCCCTCGGCTCGTGCCCCCCTACCCGGCCTGCGCTCCCACCCGGCCCACGACCGGGGCCAGCCCGGTGCTGCGGGCCACGGCGTCGGGGTCGCCGCAGCGGACCAGCCAGTTGGCCAGCATCAGGTGGCCCCCCTCGGTGAGCACCGACTCGGGGTGGAACTGGACCCCCTCCACGTCGAGCTCCCGGTGGCGCAGTGCCATCACCACGCCGCTGTCGGTCCACCCGGTGATCTCGAGCGCGTCGGGCACCGAGTCGCGTTCCACGGCCAGCGAGTGGTACCTGGTCGCGCGGAACGGGTCGGGCAGTCCGTGCAGCACGCCCTCGCCGCGATGGTGGACCATCGACGTCTTGCCGTGCAGGAGCTCGGGGGCCCGGGAGACGGTCCCGCCGTAGACGGCGCCGATCGCCTGGTGGCCCAGGCACACCCCGAGCAGGGGGACCCGCCCGGCGCAGGCCGCCACCATCTCCATGCAGATGCCGGCGTCGTGCGGGTCGCCGGGCCCGGGGGAGAGCAGGACACCGTCGTAGTGCGCGGCGTCGGCGGTGGTCACCTCGTCGTTGCGCCGGACTTCCACCCGGGCGCCCAGTTGGGCCAGGTACTGCGCGATGTTGAACACGAAGGAGTCGTAGTTGTCCACGATCAGGATGCTGGGCGCCACGGGAGCATTGTCGCGGGTACCGTTGGCCCGTGCACACCCCGTCGTCACCCGACGAGTCGCCGGACACCGTTGCGGCGGACGACGCGGGATCCATCCGGGTGCTGCTCGAACCCACCGCCTCCCTGGCCGAGGCAGGTGCTGGCCCCGCCCGGGCGCGCCGCCGCCTGCCGCTGGGCACCGAGTTGGTCGCCGCGTTCATGTTCGCGATCGCCGGGTCCCTGTTCGTGGCGGGGGCCGCCTCCTCCGGGGGAGGGGACCTCCGCGTCGAACGCAGCGGCGGGTTGCGCGAGGCCATCTTCGACCTCTCCGACGAGAACGTCGCCCTGCAGTCCAACGTGGACGCCCTGGCTGCCCGGGTTGCGTACCTCCAGGAGTCCGCGACCTCCGGACCAGCACTGGAGGCCACGCAGGAGCAGATCGCGCAGCTCTCCCCCCAGGTGGGACTGACCGAGGTGCGCGGCCCGGGGGTGACCGTGTCGCTCGACGACGCGGACGCGCCCGCAACGCTGCCCGATGGCTACACCGGCGACGACTACCTCGTGCACCAGGAGGACGTGCAGGGGGTCGTCAACGCGCTGTGGCGCGGGGGGGCCTCGGGGGTCACGGTGATGGGTCAGCGGCTGGTCAGCACCAGTGCGGTGCGGTGCGTCGGGAACACCGTGATCCTGCAGGGACGCGTGTTCTCGCCCCCGTTCGTGATCGAGGCCGTGGGGGACGTGGCCCGGTTGGAGGCCGCACTCGACGCCGACGAGTCCGTGCGGTTCTTCCGTGAGTGGGCCGCCGTGGTCGGCCTCGGCTACCAGCAGACCAGCGCACCCGAGCTGGTCCTGCCCGCGTACACCGGGCCGCTGTCGCCCAAGTACGCCCAGGTCATCGAATGACGCACGTCGACTCGGCAGAGCCGAAGCAGCGCCCCGCTGCCACCCGGGGCTGGGCGGTGGTCGGGGTCGTCGGCGAGCTGCTGATCACCGTGGGTGCGCTGCTGCTGCTGCTGGTCGTCTACCAGCTCTGGTGGACCAACGTCGAGGCATCCCGCGCTGCCGACGAGGCGGTCGCCGAGCTGCAGGACTCCTGGCGCCGGACCCCCGGGGACTCCGGCCAGGCAACGCCGGACTACGTGGAGCCGGAGTTCGGCAGCGCGTTCGCGCTGATGTACATCCCCCGGTTGAGTGACAAGGTGTGGGCCACGCCCATCGTCGCGGGGGTGGGAGCCGCGGAGCTCGCGCGGGGCATCGGCCACTACACGCAGGCCGCCATGCCCGGCGAGGTGGGCAACTTCGCCGTCGCCGCGCACCGGGCCACGAACGGCGAGCCCTTCCGGGACATCGACCGGCTCCGGGTGGGCGACCTGGTCTACGTTGAGACGCGCGACACGTGGTTCGTGTACACCCTCGAGCGCGACCAGATCGTCAAGCCCCAGGACGTGTGGGTCATCGCCCCGGTGCCCGGGGACCCCGCAGCGACCCCCACCGAGCAGCTGATCACCCTCACCACGTGCAACCCGCGCTGGGCCAGCTACGAGAGATGGATCTGGTGGGGCAGCCTGGTGGAGACGATCGACAAGAAGACCGGCCAGACGCCGGATGCGATCCTGGCGGGCCGCTGATGTACGCGTGGATCTGGAACCACCTGCCGGGGCCCGTGCCCGTCAAGGCGCTGATCAGTGCCGTGCTGGCGCTGGCCATCGTGGCCGCGCTCTTCCTCTGGGTCTTCCCGTGGCTCGAGCCGCGCCTGCCGTTCACGGACGTGACGGTGGACTCCTCCGGGACCTTCTCCACAGGGTTATCCACAGGTGGGGACAGACTTACATCCGTGTAATTCATCGACCCAGAGTCACGGAACGCATGCTCAACGTGAGATTCGATCGCGTTGACTCACCCATCCGCCTGAGGCCGGTGCTCACTCCCAGTGACCGCCTCATGGCGATTTGGTCGTTAAGTTCTATACGCCCGTGCTCAGCGCCACCGCGTCGACAGGCCGAAGCCGACCATGATCAGTCCGAAGCCGATCAGCATGTTCCAACTGCCCAACTCCGACATCACGGGCATGGTCGGCACCAGGTAGTAGAGGACTATCCACAGAAGCCCGAGCAGGAAGGCCGTCAGCATGACGGGGACCAGCCAACGCGGGGAGGTCGCCGGCGCAGCCTGGGCCGCAGGATCGACCGGGATGCGGGGCTTGGGCTTGCGCCGGCCCTTGGACTCGGGCATCAGACCTCCTGCGACGTCAGTGACGCCGATCGTACCGGACGTGCAGCCCAGCGCCGTTGCGGCCCGGACCTGCTCAGAACGGGACCAGCTCGCGGATCTGCACGGTCCGCCACACGACGATCATGAGCAATCCGGCGCAGATCACCGCGGTCATCGCCACCTGCTGCCCGAGGCGGCCCCTGGCGGCGGTCCCCCGCGCAGTCGTCAGCGCGAGGGCCACGAGGGCACCGGTCACCGCTCCGCCGAGATGGGCGCGCCAGTCGATCCCCGGCACCACGAAGCCCAGGACGACGTTGATGGCCAACAGGACCACGACCTGGGAGGTGTCGCGGTTCAGGCGCCGTCCGACGACGATCCATGCGGCCATCAGCCCGAAGATCGCACCGCTTGCCCCGACGGACAGCGTGTTCGCCGGGGAGAAGGCGTACGAGGCGATCGAGCCCCCGATGCCAGACACGAGGTACAGGGTGGCGAAGCGCCCGTGGCCCAGGACGCGCTCGAGGGGCGGGCCCAGCAGGAACAGCACGTACATGTTGAACCCGATGTGCAGCCAGTTCGAATGGAGGAACACCGACGTGACCAGCCGGAACCACTCATCGTTGATCGCGATCGCCAGCGGCTGCATCCCCCACCTGGTGATCCCTCCGAACATGCCCAGCAGCGAGACGGACACGAACAGTGCCGCACACACGCCGATGATCGACATGGTCACGCCACCCTCGCGGGTGACCCGCCCGCCGAACACCGTGCGGCGCTCCGGGACAGAGGCCCGTCCCTGGGCCACGCACTCGGGGCACTGGTAGCCGACCGCGGCGGCCGTCATGCACTCAGGGCAGATGGGCCGCTCGCACCGGGTGCATCGGATCCACGTCTCCCGCTCGGGGTGGCGGTAGCAGGTCGGCGCTGGCGGCGCGGCGTCCGCCGGCAGTCCGTAGCTCACTGCTCGATGGTCACCGAGGTGATGACGACATCCTGCAGCGGGCGATCCCCCGGGCCGGTGGGCGTTCCGGCGATGGCATCGACCACCTCGCGGCTGGGCTGGTCGGCCACCTCGCCGAAGATCGTGTGCTTGCGGTTCAGGTGCGGCGTCCGGGCCACGGTGATGAAGAACTGGCTGCCGTTGGTGCCCGGTCCCGCGTTCGCCATGGCGAGCAGGTAGGGCCGGCTGAACGCGAGCTCCGGGTGGAACTCGTCACCGAACTGGTAGCCCGGGCCGCCCCGTCCGGTACCAGTGGGATCCCCGCCCTGGATCATGAATCCGCCGATGACGCGGTGGAAGACCACGTCTGTGTAGAGGGCGCCCTGGCCGGGCTGCCCGGTACGCGGGTCGATCCACTCCCGCGATCCGTCGGAGAGCCCGATGAAGTTCGCGACGGTCTTCGGGGCGTGGTTGTCGAACAGCTCGATGCGGATGTCACCGCGGTTGGTGTGCAGGACTGCAGTCGTCATGGACCGAGATCCTGCCACATGCCGTGCCGGTCCGCGGCCGGTCGTGCACAGCCCAGCCGACCCACCGCATGCAGAAGCCCCGGGGACGAGCCCCAGGGCTTCGGCATGCGTGGAGACGAGGGGACTTGAACCCCTAACCCCCGCCTTGCAAAGGCGGTGCTCTGCCAGTTGAGCTACGTCCCCGTGGGAGTCAGCGCAGATCCGGCGAGGACGTTGCCTCGTTCCAGAGGTCGCGCTCCTCCTGAGCCTCGGTCACCTTCGTGTAGACGGCGTACCCCGCGGCGGCGATGGCGGCCAGGACGAGCAGCTTCTTGAGCACAGCGACCTCCAGGGGCGAGGCGCGAGTGGGCTCGCGCCGAGTGGGCCTAAGTGGACTTGAACCACTGACCTCTTCCTTATCAGGGAAGCGCTCTAACCGTCTGAGCTATAGGCCCGCCGGTGCTCGAGGCACCGCGCAGAAGGGTACCCCAGCGACGTCGGGTGACCCAAACGAGTGGGTTCAGTCCTCTTCGGAGAGCGTGATCTCCAACCCGCCGCCGATCCCGACGGCGAGGTTGTAGAGGAAGGCGAACAACGTGGCCAGGGCGGTGACCAGGACGGTCTCGATCCCGGCGAGCACCAACGAGGCGCCCATGACCTTGCCGAGGCTCAGGTAGCTGGTCACGCCCGCTGCGCTGGCGCCCCCCACATCGGTCGCCGTCCGTGTGATCGCATCGATCACACCGGCTGAATCCAGCGCGATCCACAACGTGGCGGAGGCCGCGAGGATGACCACCGCGAGGGCCATGGACAGCAGGAAGGCCTGCTTCATGACCGACCACGGATCGACGTGGGTGAGGTACAGGCGCGCGGACCGGGGGCCACCGCCCGGCTGGACGACCGACCGGGCGACCTGTGGCGCGCGCGTGGGTGCCTGTGCCTGTGCCGTACGGTTCGGGCCCGCGCCGGGCGGAGTGCCAGGTGGTGCGGGCTGTGGGGTCGGCCGCGCCGCGGCCGGGGGTGCGGCGGACCCTGGCGCGCCCGACGCCGGGGGAGGGGCCGGCCGTGCGGGCGCGTTCGCCGCCGGCCCGGCGGGGGCGGGGGCCGGTGCAGTCGAGGGGTTCACCGGTGAGATGAGGACGCTCGGACGACGGCGCGGCTCCTCTGGCTCCCCCATGCGCGCCGCAGGGCCCGGTCGGCCCACGGCCCGGTCAGCGCCCGGCTGACCCTGCACGTGCTCAGCCATCGACACTCTCCTGTCGTCCACTCAGCCGCGCGAACAGCCACGACCTGTCCGGATGGTATACCGGCCGGCCCGATCCCACCGGCGCCACGGCGCCGCGGCCCGCGGCCGAGGTGCCCTGTGCCTGGCACGGCCCCGCTGTGCGCCCGGGTCACTGCGGCTCCTGTGCGGCCTCGGGATCAGCCGCGGCGCCGGCCCCCTGCACGGCATCGCCTGCCCCGTCTGGGACATCGACCTCGGATCCGGGCGAGGGGGCGTCTGTCGCCACCTCGTCGCCCGGTTCCGACTCCTCGTCGATCTCGGCGGAGCGGGCCACGCCGACGATGCTGTCGCCGTCGGCGAGGTCCATCAGGGACACGCCCATCGTCGACCGGCCGGTCGCCCGGACCTGGTCCACCCGGGTCCGGATGACCACGCCGTTGCTCGCGATGGCGAACAGCTCGTCGTCCTGGTCGCAGATCAGCGCCCCGACGAGTGAGCCACGCTCCTCCACCAGCTTCATCGCCGTGACGCCGTAGGTGTTGCGTCCCTGGGTCCGCCAGTCCTCGACGGGTGTCCGCTTGGCATACCCGAAGTCGGTCACGGTCACGAGGAACGTCCCAGGACGGACAACCTCCATGGACAGGGCCGTGTCCCCGGGACGCAGGCGGATCCCCTGGACGCCGGACGTGGCCCGTCCCATGGGACGAAGCGTCGAGTCGTCCGCCCGGAACCGGACAGAGGAGCCCTTGGCCGACACCAGCATCAGGTCGTCCTCGGCACCGACCAGCTGGGCCGAGATCAGCTCATCGCCGTCCTTGAGGTTGATCGCAGCCAGGCCGTTCGATCGGATCGAGTCGAACTCGCGCAGCCGGCTCTTCTTGACCATGCCGTCCCGGGTTGCCAGCACGAGGTAGTCGGCGTCGGAGAAGTCGCGCAGGTCCAGGACCTGCGCCACGGTCTCGTCGGGCTGGAAGGCCAGCAGGTTGGCCACGTGCTGGCCGCGGGCGTCCCGGCCGGCATCGGGCAGCTCGTAGCCCTTGGCCCGGTAGACCCGACCCTTGTTGGTGAAGAACAGGATCCAGTGGTGGGTGGTCGTGACGAAGAAGTGGCTGACGATGTCGTCGCCGCGCAGCTGTGCCCCGCGAACGCCCCGGCCGCCGCGGCGCTGGGCGCGGTAGAGCGCGGTGTCGGTGGCCTTGGCGTACCCACCCCGGGTGAGGGTCACGACGATGTCGCGCTCGGCGATGAGGTCCTCGTCGGTGACCTCGCCCTCGTCGGGGACGATGACAGTGCGCCGTTCGTCGCCGAACTTGGCCACGATCTCGCCGAGCTCCTCGCTCACGATGCGCCGCTGGCGCTCCTCGCTGGCCAGGATGTCCCGGTATTCGGCGATGTCGCGCATGAGCGCGTCGAACCGGCTCTGCAGCTCGTTGCGCTCCAGCGCCGCCAGCTTGCGCAGCTGCATGTCGAGGATCGCCTGGGCCTGCACCTCGTCGATGTCGAGCAGCTCGATCAAGCCGCCCTGGGCCTCCGCTGCCGAGGACGACGCCCGGATCAGGGCGATCACGGCGTCGATCTGGTCGATGGCCTTGAGCAGCCCGCGCAGGATGTGGGCCCGCTCCTCGGCCACCCGCAGCCGGTGCGTCGTCCGGCGCCGGATCACCGTGATCTGGTGGGAGATCCAGTGCCGTACGAACGCGTCCAGGGGCAGTGTCCGTGGGACACCGTCCACGAGCGCGACCATGTTGGCGCCGAACGTCTCGCGCAGCTGCGTGTGCTTGTACAGCTGGTTGATCACGACCTTGGCCACGGCGTCCTTGGTCAGGATGATCTCGAGGCGCAGCGAGTCCCCGCTCGACTGGTCGATGATGTCCGCGATCCCGGACATCTTCCCCTGCTTGTGCAGCTCCACGATCTTGGCCAGCAGGTTGTCCGGGTTGACCTGGTAGGGCAGCTCGGTGACGACCAGCATGGTCCGACCCCGGCTGTCCTCGGTCACCTCGACGACCGCACGCATCGTGATCAGGCCACGACCGGTGCGGTACGCGTCCTCGATGCCACGGCGGCCCACGATCTGGCCCGAGGTCGGGAAGTCCGGCCCGGGGATGCGCTCCATCAGCGCCTCGAGCAGCTCCTCGCGCGAGGCCTCCGGATTGTCCAGGGACCACTGCACACCGGCGGCGACCTCGCGCAGGTTGTGCGGCGGGATGTTGGTCGCCATGCCCACGGCGATCCCGGCCGAGCCGTTGACCAGGAGGTTCGGGAAGCGCGCGGGCAGGACCGTGGGCTCCTGGGTCCGGCCGTCGTAGTTCGCGACGAAGTCGACGGTGTCCTCGTCGATGTCCCGGGTCATCTCCATGGCCAGCTGGGCCAGCCGGCACTCGGTGTACCGGGAGGCCGCCGCGCCGTCGTTGCCTGGGGACCCGAAGTTCCCCTGTCCCTGGACAAGCGGGTAGCGCAGGACCCAGGCCTGGGTCAGTCGCACGAGGGTGTCGTAGATCGCCAGGTCACCGTGCGGGTGGTAGTTGCCCATGACGTCGCCGACGACGCGAGCTGACTTGGAGAAGTTGCGGTCCGGGCGGTAGCCGCCGTCGTACATCGCGTACAGCACGCGGCGGTGCACCGGCTTCAGGCCGTCCCGCACGTCGGGCAGCGCCCTGCTCACGATCACGCTCATCGCGTAGTCGAGGTAGGAGCGCTGCATCTCGACCTGGAGGTCGATGGGCTCGATCCGGCCGTGCACGCCGGGGTCAGTCGTCTCAGTCATCAGATGTCCAGGAACCTCACGTCGCGGGCGTTGCGCTGGATGAACGAGCGTCGGCTCTCGACGTCCTCGCCCATCAGCGTCATGAACAGCTCATCGGCCTGGGCCGCGTCGTCGAGCGTGACCTGCAGCAGGACGCGCTCGGCGGGATTCATCGTGGTGTCGCGCAGCTCCTGCCAGTTCATCTCGCCGAGGCCCTTGTAGCGCTGCACTGCCTCCTCCTTGGGAAGCTTCAGGCCCGCGGCGAAACCCGCCTCGACGAGCGCCTCGCGCTCCCGGTCGGAGTAGGCGTACTGGGGCGCGTGCTTGATCCACTTGAGCTTGAACAGCGGCGGCTGGCCGAGGAACACGTGCCCGTGCTCGATCAGCGGCCTCATGTACCGGAACAGCAGGGTCAGCAGGAGGGTGCGGATGTGCTGGCCGTCGACGTCGGCGTCGGCCATCAGCACGAGCTTGTGGTAGCGAAGCTTGTCCTCGTCGAAGTCGTCCTGCACGCCGGTGCCCATCGCGGAGATGAGCGCCTGGACCTCGTTGTTCTGCAGCACCTTGTCGATGCGTGCCTTCTCGACGTTGAGGATCTTGCCGCGGATCGGAAGGATCGCCTGCGTCCGCGGGTCGCGCGCCTGACGCGCCGAGCCCCCGGCGGAGTCCCCCTCGACGACGAACAGCTCGCACTCCTCCGGCTCGCGGCTCGAGCAGTCGATGAGCTTGCCCGGCAGTCCCCCACCCCCGAGCAGGCCCTTGCGGTTGCGGGCCAGGTCGCGCGCCTTGCGAGCGGCCATCCGTGCGTGGCTGGCCTGCACGGCCTTCCGGGCGATCTCCTTGCCCTCGGCCGGGTTGGCCTCGAACCACGCGCCGAGCTGGTCGAAGACCACGGACTGGACCACGGTCTTGGCCTCGGTGTTGCCCAGCTTGGTCTTCGTCTGGCCCTCGAACTGCGGCTCGCGCAGCTTCACGCTGACGATCGCGGTGAGTCCTTCACGGATGTCCTCGCCCGAGAGGTTCGGGTCCTTCTCCTTCAGGACGTTCCAGCTGCGTGCGAACCGGTTCACCAGGCTGGTCAGGGCGGCCCGGAAGCCCTCCTCGTGGGTGCCGCCCTCCGTGGTGTTGATGGTGTTGGCGAACGTGTAGACGCTCTCGTTGAACCCGTCGTTCCACTGCATGGCGATCTCGGCGGAGATCCCCTTGGCCACGTCCTCGGCACCGAACTCGATGACGTTCGGGTGGGCGGGCCCGCGCTTGGCGTTCAGGTGGCGCACGAAGTCGGCGATGCCGCCCTCGTAGAAGTAGGTCACCTGGCGGGGACCGGCCTGCTCCTCGACCGTGTCGTCGTCAGTCGGGTGCACCCGTTGGTCCACGAGCGAGATCGTCAGCCCGCGGTTCAGGAAGCCCATCTCCTGGAATCGCCGGGACAGTGTCTCGAAGTCGTAGTGCGTGGTCTCGAAGATGTCCCCGTCGGCCCAGAAGGTCACCGTCGTTCCCGAGTCCTGGGTCACCTCGTCCTTGGACAACGGCATCTGGGGTACCCCATGGACATAGGACTGGCGCCAGACGTGCTCCTCGCGGCGCACCTCCACCTCGAGCCGCGAGGACAGGGCGTTGACCACGGACACGCCGACCCCGTGCAGGCCGCCGGACACGGCGTAGCCTCCGCCGCCGAACTTGCCGCCCGCGTGCAGGACGGTCAGGACCACCTCGACGCCGGGCTTGCCCTCGCTGGCCACGATGTCGACCGGGATGCCGCGCCCGTTGTCCGAGACCCGGACCCCGCCGTCGGCGAGCAGGGTCACGTCGATCCGGTCGCAATGGCCGGCCAGGGCCTCGTCGACGGAGTTGTCGACGACCTCGTAGACCAGGTGGTGCAGGCCGCGCTCCCCCGTGGAGCCGATGTACATGCCCGGCCGCTTGCGGACGGCATCGAGCCCCTCGAGGACGGTGATGGCACTCGCGTCGTAGGACACGTGGGACTCCTGACTCCTGACGGGCAGCACCCCCGCGCACGGGCCCGATCAGCACAGCCGCACGGGGCGGCAGGCAGGAGCGGCGGGGGTACGGGAGGAACACCAACTGATGGCCCGATCCTACCCTGAATTCGGGGGTGGACCCCGGGAAATCCACATCAGAGTCCGTCCTGCGCCTTGCAGGTGCGGATTCGATCCCCCCCACATGGTCGCCGATGAGCGCGCCCAGCCGGCCGTTCCGGCGGTTCGAGTGAGTGGACGGACCTCAGCCGTAGGTGTCCCGCGGCCCGCGCCCGCGGACCCGGAGGCGGCCCCGGGTTCGGGGCGGCGCCGGACCGACGACGCGGATCTCGCGCACGATCCCGGTGCCCACCTGCGCCTCGATGGCCGAGCGCAGCGCCGGCAGCATCAGGCGCAGCTGCTCGGCCCACGCCGTCGACGACGTGCGTACCACCAGCTCACCGGTCGCCGGGTCGAACTGCTCGGGGGCGGCGTGCTCGGCATTGGCCGGGCCGACGATCTCCGGCCACAGCCCGTGCAGCCGGGCCGCATCCAGTGAGGTGCTCCACCCCTGCTCCGCCACGAGGCGGCCCCAGGCGCCGGCCAGCGGTGTGGGGTCCCGGTCATCCGGACCCGGCCCGGAGAAGCCGCCCACGCGCCTGCGACGCGGGCGCTGGGCCGGGGTCCTGGTGGTCGGTCGGGGCTGGTCGGACCCCGGCGCGGACCGCGCGGCGGCACGCATCCGGGACAGCACGGCGCGGGCCACGTCGGGCACGACGACCGGGTCGTCGGGCGGTGCCGGCCCGGATCCGGTCGCTCCCGCCGGGGGACCGCCGGTGGTCATGTGCCGGCCCCCACCAGGTCGCCCATCGGCACGGCGCGGCCGACCAGCGCCGCCGGGACGTCCTCGACGGCCGCGGCGGTGATCAGCACCTGCTCGACGTCCTGGACGGCCTCGGCAAGCCGCTGCCTGCGGCCAGCGTCGAGCTCGGCGAAGACGTCGTCGAGGACCAGCACCGGATCACCCGCGGCCCCGGCGTCCGAGCGGAGCAGGTCGAAGGCCCCGAGCCGCAGGGCCAGCGCCATCGACCAGGACTCGCCGTGGGAGGCATAGCCCCGCACGGGCATCCCGTTGAGGCCGATGGCCAGCTCATCGCGATGCGGGCCGACGAGCGTGACCCCCCGCGCGAACTCCTCCTCCCGCCTGCCGGCCAGCGCCGAGCGCACGGCGTCCGGGATCGCGCCGCGGTCCAGCCGATCCGCGTCGGGAACGCCGCACGCGTACTCCAGGAGCACCCCGGGATCCTGGTCTGCAGCCGCCACTGTCCGGTAGCGCGCGGCCACGGGCTCGGCGAGGCGCTCGATGAGCACGCTGCGCGCCGCGATCACGTCGGCGGACAGCGCTGCGAGCTGGTCGTCCCACACGGACAGGGTCTGTTCGGCCGCGGCTCGGCTGCGCGCGCCACCACCCCGCAGGGAGGAGGCCGACTTCAGCAGCGAGTTGCGCTGGCGCAGGACCCGATCCAGGTCGGACAGGACACCGTCGAAGCGCGGGTACAGGGACACGAGCACCTCGTCGAGGTAACCCCGACGGTCCCCGGGGTCACCCTTGACCAGGGTCAGGTCCTCGGGGCAGAACAGCACCCGGGTCACGAGTCCCAGGACATCGCGCTGCTTGGGCACGGCGGTCCTGTTCAGCCGGGCGCGGTTGGCCCGGCCCGGGTTGATCTCGAGCTCGATCAGGGTGTCACGCCCGTCCCGATCGACCCGCACGCGCACGATCGCCCGCGGCGCCCCCTGCCGGACCAGTGGTGCGTCGGTGGCCACGCGGTGCGACCGGAGGGTCGCCGCGTAGCCCAGGGCCTCGATCAGGTTGGTCTTGCCCCTCCCATTGGCACCCAGGAAGGTGGTCACCCCGGGCGACAGGTCGAGCTCGACCGACTCGTAGGAGCGGAAGTCGACCAGGCCGAGGTGGGTGACGTGCACGCTCAGGAGGGCAGGCGGACGGGCATCAGCAGGTACAGGTAGTCGTCGTGCGCGTCGGCCTCCATGCTGGCGGCGCCGGTGAGCACCGCCGGCTTGTTGGGGTTGGTGAAGGCCATGTTGGTGACCGGCTGGTTGATCGCGGCCAGGCCCTCCAGCAGGTAGCCGGGGTTGAACGCGATGCGCTCCATCGGCTCCCCCGAGACGACGCACTCGATGGCATCGACGCCGATCGCGTCGTCACCGGCACCGGCCTCGAGCACGAGCTCCTGCTCGTTGAAGATCATCTTGACCGCCGACGAGCGCTCGGCCACCAGCGCCACGCGCTTGACGGCCTCGGTCAGCGCCGCGGTCTCGACGCGGGCCACCGTCGGCGACTCCGAGGGCAGCAGCGTGCGGTACTTCGGGAAGTCACCCTCGAGCAGGCGGGTCGTGGTCCGGCGGTCCAGCCCCTCGATGCCCAGAAGGCCCTCGCCGACCGTGGCCGACCCGAACGCCAGGTGCACGTCATCGGCGTGCGCGAGGGCCTTGGCCGTGTCGGCGAGCGTCCGTGCCGGCACCAGGGCCGCCGCCGAGAACCCCGCGACCACCGGCCGCCAGTTGAACGTCCGCACTGCCAGGCGGTAGCGATCCGTGGCCGCCAGGGTCACCTGCTCGCCGTCGACCTCGATGCGCACGCCCGTCAGGAAGGGCAGCGCATCATCCCGGCCGGCGGCCACCGCCACCTGCGCCACGGCGCCGGCCAGCACCGGACCGGGGACGCTGCCGCTGGACTCCGGCATCGCCGGCAGGGGCGGGTACTCCTCGACGGGCAGGGTGGGCAGCTCGAAGGAGGACCTGCCGCAGCGCACGCGCAGGCGTGTCCCCTCGGTCTCCACATCGACGGGCTGGGCAGGCAGCGAGCGCGCGATGTCCACGAGGAGTCGCCCGTTGACCAGGCTCACGCCGGCGCCGGCCACGTCGGCCTCCACCTCCACGCGACCGGACACCTCGTAGTCGTAGCTGGCGATCGACAGCCGGGACCCGGACCCCTCGGAGGCCTCGAGGCGCAGCCCGGAGAGCATGGGCAGGGCCGGCCTGGCGGGCACGGTGCGCCCAGCCCACGCGACGGCATCGGCGAACTGGTCACGATCGACTCGGAACTTCACGACATCCTCCTGGGGGGTCTGCTGGGTCACCCTACGACGTGCTGCTGACAGGAACCCGTCTGCATCGCCGTGGGCGGGTGAACCGCCGCTGGCACGTGGTCGTCATGCACGTGCGTCGGACTGGTCCGTCCACAGGCGGGCGGTCCCCAGGTGGCTGTTCGGCTGATCCCTCCAGCTATATGTCTTGTAGTCGTCGTAGGTCCTGTGGGTACTGTGGAAAGCGGACGTCGTCGCAGGTCAGGCCGCGTGTTGGTGCCCACAGGGCCTGTGTGTCCACCTGAGTCGGACCCGTGTGACTCGTGGACAACCCGGGTCGGTGCACACCGTTGGCCCGGTTGCTCCACAAGCGCAGGGTCGACAGTGGGCCGGGCGGTCCCGGTGGTGCACTGCTCGTCCACAGGAGCTCCGCCCGGGCGGGCCGGCACTCCCGACTCGGGCGGACGGGCCGGGCGGACTGGCCGGGCGACGGGTCAGCGCGTCGCGGCAGAGGAGCGGATCCGCGCGGTGAGGTCCATCACCGAGTTGTACAGCGAGCGGCGCTCGGCCATCAGTTGGCGGATCTTGCGGTCCGCGTGCATGACGGTGGTGTGGTCCCGACCCCCGAACAGCTCCCCGATCTTGGGCAGCGACAGGTCGGTCAGCTCGCGGCACAGGTACATGGCGACCTGGCGCGCGGTGACCAGCGTGCGCGACCGGGACTGGCCGGTCAGGTCATCGATGGTCACGGAGTAGAACTTCGCCGTCTCGAGCATGATGGCCGGTGCCGTGATCTCGGGGCCGGTCTCGTTCGGGATGACGTTGCGCAGGACCTCCTCGGCAAGGCCCAGGTCGACCTGGCGCTTGCTCAGGCTTGCGAACGCGGTCACCCTGATCAGGGCCCCCTCGAGCTCGCGGATGTTCCGCGAGATCTTGCTCGCGATGTACTCCAGCACGTCGGCGGGAACCTGGATGCCCTCCTGGTCGGTCTTGCGCCGGAGGATCGCGATCCGGGTCTCGAGGTCGGGCGGCTGGACGTCGGTGGTCAGTCCCCAGCCGAACCGGGTGCGCATCCGATCCTCGAAGTCCTTGAGCTTCGTCGGGGCGATGTCCGAGGTGATGACGATCTGCTTGTTGGCGTTGTGCAGCGTGTTGAAGGTGTGGAAGAACTCCTCCTGCGTCTGCACCTTGCCCGACAGGAACTGGATGTCGTCGACGAGCAGGACGTCGACGTCGCGGTACCGGCGCTGGAACTGCAGGGCGGCGTCGTCGCGGATCGAGTTGATGAACTCGTTGGTGAACTCCTCGCTGGAGACGTAGCGCACGCGCGTCCCGGAGTAGAGCGTCTGGGTGTAGTGCCCGATGGCATGGAGCAGATGGGTCTTTCCCAGGCCCGACTCGCCGTAGATGACCAGGGGGTTGTAGCTGCGTGCGGGCTGCTCGGCGACCGCGACGGCAGCGGCGTGGGCGAAGCGGTTGCTCGCGCCGGCGACGAAGGTCTCGAACGTGTAGCGGGGGTTCAGCCGGGCCGACAGCTCCGGGCGCGGGGCCTCGGCGACCCGGGTGGCCACGGTCTGCGCCACCGGCGCGGAGCCGGCCGGTCGTACGACCGGCTGCGGCCCGGTCACCTCGAGGGTGTCGGCGTAGGTCGAGTCCGCCCAGATGTCGGCGAGGTCGTCGTCGACATCGAGCGTCGGGTCGACGGTGACCGCGAGGTTCATCTCCCGACCGAGCAGGGTGCCCAAGGAGCTCTCGATCGGCGGTCGCAGGCGCGACTCCAGGACATCCTTGGCGAACGTGTTCGGCGCGGCCAGCACCGCGACGCTGCCGTAGATGTTCACCAGCCGGCTCAACTGGAGGAAGGCGCGGTGCGAACGGCTGAGCGCTGCTCCGTCGAGGGATCGGACTGCGCTGCTCCAGATCTCCGCCGGGTCTGCGCTGTCTTCCACGTTCAACCTCCGAGCAGGTGAGACATCCCGGAGATGACCGGGACAGGCTGTGCGAACCTAGCGGTCCGACCGACGATGGGGCAAGAGTTTTCCACAGGTTGGTGGATGCTCAGCACCACCCCGGCGCGCCGGTCCGGGGGCAGGCGCCGCCGTGCCCCGGAGTGCGCGCGTTTGACCCCCGTGCGGGCCGTTGCGTACCTTTGTACTCAGGAAGACGTCTGTCCGGCGAGTGCCCGTGCCGCGGAAGGACCTCTTCGCCGCGACCAGCCCCAGCCGCAAGGATTGAAGCCAATGAAGCGCACCTTCCAGCCCAACAACCGGCGCCGTGCCCGTACGCATGGGTTCCGCACCCGGATGAGCACGCGCGCCGGCCGCTCCGTGCTCGCCAGCCGGCGCGGCAAGGGCCGCGCGCGCCTCTCGGCCTAGTCCACCTCACCTCGTGCTGCCCGCGAGCCGGCGGATCCGGCGGGGACACGAGTTCCGTTCCGTGCTGGGCTCCGGCACCAGGGCCTCCGCGGGCACCGTCGTCGTGCACGTGGGACCCCTGCCCACACGGGCCGACGTCGACCCGCCGCATTCCCCCGGTGCCGACCGGGCCCGCGCCGGCTTCATCGTCGGACGCGCCGTGGGCGGGTCAGTCGTCCGCTCCCGGGTCACCCGCCGGCTCCGGCACATCCTGGCCGGCATGCTCGATTCCGTCCCGCCGGGCACCGGCGTTGTCGTGCGCGCCCTGCCCGCATCCGCTGACGCCGATTCCAGGCGCCTGGCAGCCGATGTGCGTCGAGGCCTGGAGCGTTGCCTCGCCAAGGTGGGACACGGTCCTGTCCCGGTGGGGGCGGTGACCCAGTGACAGCCTGGGACAGCATCCGTCGCGGAGCAGTCAGAGTCTGGGACATGACGCTGGGACGCGTGTTGTCGCTGGTTCTCGTTGGGGGGATCCGCGGGTACCAGAGGTACATCTCCCCCACGTTCGGCCCGAGCTGTCGCTACTACCCCTCCTGCTCGGCATATGCTCTGGGGGCGGTTCGCACCCATGGACCAATCAAGGGGTTCATCCTGTCGACCTGGCGGTTGTTGCGGTGCAATCCGTGGTCCCCGGGTGGGATCGACCATGTGCCCGACAAGGGGTCCTGGAGCGGCGGCAAGGACGTCCGCCCCTCCGCTGAACGAGTAGGGAGCTAGTTCGTGTTCCTGTGGCACTGGCTGTTGGATGGGGTCTCCTGGATCCTGGTGCTGTGGCACCAGTTCTGGTCCACCTTCTTCGGGACGGACAGCGGGTGGTCCTGGACCCTGTCCATCGTCGGCCTCGTCCTCGTCATCCGTATCCTGCTGATCCCGCTGTTCGTGAAGCAGATCCGGGCCCAGCGGAACATGCAGGCGATCCAGCCGCAGCTCAAGGAGATCCAGGCCAAGTACGCCGGCGACCGCGAGCGGCAGTCGCAGGAGATGATGAATCTCTACAAGGAGACGGGCACCAACCCGCTCTCCTCGTGCTTGCCCATCCTGCTGCAGGCGCCGATCTTCTTCGCGCTGTTCAGCGTGCTGCGCAACATCGCCAACGAGGTGCCGGTCGGCGTCTTCGAGTGGGAGAGGTACGCCGACCTGCTGAGTTCCGCGCACGACGCGGAGATCTTCGGCGTTCCGCTGTACGGCACATTCGCCCACGCCGACGAGACCCCGAACCCACAGGCCACCCGGATCCTCGCCGTCATCCTCATCATCCTGATGTCGGTCACGAGCTTCCTGACCCAGCGCCAACTCCTGCTGAAGAACACTGCCAGCGACAACCCCATCGCCCAGCAGATGAAGATCATGATGTACATCTTCCCGGTGATGTTCGCCGTCGGCGGCCTGAACTTCCCGATCGGTGTGCTCATCTACTGGTTCACGACGAACGTCTGGACCATGGGCCAGCAGTTCTGGGTGATCCGCAACAACCCGCAGCCGGGTACGCCGGCTGCCGCCGCGGCAGCCGAGCGCAAGGCGCAGAAGGCGGCCAAGAAGGGCCTGCCCGTCGAGGGCACAGGTGGGACTGTCACAGGGACTGCGGTCATCGAGGGCGAGATCGTGCCGGATCAGCCGCGCGGCCGCACCCAACCCAAGCGCCAACCGCGCAGCAAGCGCTCGGGACCACCCCCCAAGTCGAAGTGAGCTGTCCCATGGACATGTGGAGGAACCTATGAGCAACGCCCCGGACCTCGAGCGCGAGGGCGACATCGCCGCCGACTACCTCGAGGCGCTCCTCGACATCGCGGACCTGGACGGCGACATCGACATGGACGTCGAGCGGGACCGCGCGATGGTGTCGATCGTGGGGGGTGACCTCGATGAACTGGTCGGTGAGGACGGTCGCGTCCTCGATGCGCTGCAGGAGCTCACCCGCCTCGCCGTGACCCGGGAGACCGGTGAGCGCAGCCGCCTGATGCTCGATATCGCCGGCTACCGCGCAGGTCGGCGTCAGGAGCTGGCCGAACTGGCCGAGCGTGCCGTCGCCGACGTCCGCAGGACTGGTGAGCCGGTGAAGCTCGCCCCGATGAGCGCCTTCGAGCGCAAGGTCGTGCACGACACCGTCGCTGAGGCCGGCATGCGTAGTGAGAGCGAGGGCGAGGGCCCGGCTCGACGCGTGGTGGTCATGCCGGCGTGACCGACGTTTCACGGGAAACTTCGGCACTGATCGATCGGTACGCAGCTGTCCCAGGGATGCTGCAGTTCGCGGACATCCTCGCCACGCGCGGGGTTGAGCGGGGCTTGATCGGGCCTCGCGAGGTGGAGCGGCTCTGGCCGCGCCACCTGGCGAACTGCGCCGTCGTTGCGGAGGAGGCGCATGCGGAGCTGCCCCTGGGAAGCACGGTGGGTGACGTGGGCTCCGGTGCCGGCCTGCCCGGGCTGGTGTGGGCCCTGGTCCGGCCTGACCTGACCGTGACCCTGATCGAGCCCCTGCTCCGACGGGCGACCTTCCTCACCGAGGTGGTGCAGGAACTGGCCCTCGGCGACCGGGTCACCGTCGTCCGATCGCGCGCGGAGGATCTGGACACGCAGTTCCAGGTCGTGACGGCGCGGGCGGTCGCCCGGCTGTCCCAACTCGCCGCATGGACCCTGCCCCTGACCCAGGTCGGCGGTTGGGTCATCGCACTCAAGGGGGCTGGAGCGGCTGACGAGGTCACTGAGGCGTCCGACGTCATCGCCCGCCTCGGGGGGCAGCCTGCCCGCGTGGTTGAGTTCGGCGCAGGGGTGCTCGCATCCCCGACACGGACCGTCCTGGTCCACCGCGCCTCGATGGGTCAGGTGCGACGCTCAGGCTGAGCGCGGGGTGGCCACCGGTCGGCACCTAGGTTCCGACGAAACGGGCATTTCGTCCCCACGCTATCCACAGGCTTCCTGTGGATAACAGGGGTGGGTGCGGGCGGGCCCTAGGATCCGGTGCGGAGAAGAGGAGGAGATGTGAGCGAGATCACATCCGTGGTCGCCAGTGAGATGGCGCGCCGCGCAGGGGGACCTCACGGACAGGACGTCGGGGACAGCGGGGAGTGGCCGGGTGCTCCGGAAACGCCCAGCCAACCGGCGATCCGCCTTGCCGAGGTGGCGGTCGACTCAATCCGGGTGAACCCGCGTCAACCCCGCCAGGTGTTCGACGAGGAGGCCCTCCTAGAGCTGGTCGCCTCGATCGCTGAGGTGGGCCTCCTGCAGCCCCTGGTGGTGCGGCCGGGGGAGCCCGGGCCTGTGGATTCCTGGGAGCTCGTGGCTGGGGAGCGCCGGCTGCGCAGCGTCCGGCAGCTTGGGTGGGAAACGGTCCCGGTCGTGATCCGGCCGACCGACGACGACGACCTGCTTCGTGACGCCCTCATCGAGAACCTGCACAGGGCTGCCCTCAATCCGTTGGAGGAGGCGGCGGCGTACCAGCAGCTGCTCGCGGACTTCGGGTGCACGCAGGAGGAGCTGTCCCACCGGATCGGTCGCTCACGGCCACAGATCACCAACACGATCCGCCTGCTCCGCCTCCCCCCCGCGGTGCAGCGACGGGTCGCAGCGGGTGTGCTGTCCCAGGGACATGCCCGTGCCCTGCTCGGCCTGCCGGATGAGGCCAGCATGGAGGTGCTGGCCGGGCGCATCGTGGCGGAGGGGCTGTCCGTGCGCACGGTGGAGGAGATCGTCACGCTGGGAGAGGTGGGAGCCCCGGAGCCCCCTGTCCGCAGGCCCCGCAGGACGACCTCGACACCGGGCCTCGAACATGTCGCGGAGTACCTGTCGGACCGCCTGGACACCCGGGTCCAGGTGACCATGGGACGGACGAAGGGCAGGGTCACCATCGAGTTCGCGGGCAGGGACGACCTCGATCGCATCCTGGCGACCCTGCGCGACCCTGAGACAGCGACCGACGTCACGTCGTGACACCGTACGTCCCAGGTGGGACACGAGGGCCGGTTGTGGGCGATGTGCCCGGAGTGGGCGGTCAGCCGACCTAGCATTCGGGCATGAGCATCACCCAGGACACCAGCATCCCGACCGAGCTTCGCCCACGTGACGACGATCGACCTGACCGGAGCGGAGCCCACCCCGAACGATGTCCCAGGACACCCGGGCGGGGAGCCCGCCGCGTCCCCCGCGCCAGTCGAGGCCGGTGTTCACGATCACGGAGGCCGCCACCGCGTGTGCGGTGAGTCGGAAGACGATAACCCGCAAGCTCGCTGACCTGGCCGAGCACGGGGCGGCCAAGGACGAGGACGGCGTCTGGCGGATCCCCGTCGAGGCCCTGCTCGCGGTTGGTCTCCATCCAGGACGATCGCTCCCGGGACGGCGCGCGGAGGCCCCGGAGCCCACGCGCCCGTCCAGCGGGAGCCTCGTGGCGCCACGCCCTGCGCCGCCGGCCGGCCCGGACATGATCACGGTTTCCCGGGATCGGTGGGATGACCTGCGCATCCGGCTGGCCCGGGCTGAGGCACAGGCCGCTGAGCGGGACCTCGCGCTCGCCGATGCCCGCCTGGCCCTGCGTGCACTGACGGCCGGTCCCGCCCCTGCTCGCACAGATGCTGGCCCCGCTGCGGTCCCCGTGGTCGGTGGCCGGCCGGAGTCCGGCCCGCCAGCGCCGCCTGCCCAGGAGGGCCCTGGCGGCAACGGTGCCATGATGCTCCAGGCCGAGCCCGTGCCGGCGGCTGCCGCTCCGGTTGGCCACCAGGTCACGGAGGCCGCCTCCGCTGGACCGTCAGTCACCGGGGCCGCGATCGACGTCGCGGGCGTCGGTGGGGTCGGCGCACCCGCAGATCCTTCGGGCGACCTCGCCCTCGCCCGCAGCGAGGCGGCACGCACGGGGGGCTACGTGCCGGCCGCCAACCAGCCGGTCAAGCGCCGACGGTGGTGGCAGAGCAAGTGAGCACGTGCTCGACGACTGGGACAGCGACCTAGGACTAGCCAGTGACGTACCAGTGACACGACCTAGGACTAGTGGGTCACAGCCCTGCTGATCGCCTCACGCGGGCCCCCCGGGCGGGAGCCGACGGTCGGCGCGACCCGAGATCCCGCGGGGCCGCGCCGGCGGTCAGTGCTGCTGGGCCAGGGCCGCGAGGTCGGCGAAGACCGCACCGAGGTCGAGCCCGGCAGCTTCGACCGCCTGCGGGAACAGGGAGGTCTCCGTACAGCCGGGGGCGACGTTGACCTCCAGGAACGTCACCGTCCCGTCGGCCCGGACCACCAGGTCGGCTCTCGACAGGTGGCGAAGCCCGAGGTGCTCGTGGGCGAGCAGGGCGATGCGGGCAGCCTCCTCGGCGACCTCACTGGGCAGCCGGGCGGGGGCGAAGAACTCCGTGGTTCCGGCTGTGTACCTCGAGGCGAAGTCGTAGGCGCCTGAGTCCGGCGGATCTCGACGGCAGGCAGGGCCAGCAGGGACCCGTCCGCGCGCTCGATGACGGACACGGCGACCTCGGTGCCGGGCACGTACTGCTCGAGCATCGCCGTGTCGCCGTACGAGAAGCAGCCGACCATCGCCGTCGGCAGCTCTGAGGCGTCGCGGACGATGGTCACGCCGAGCGCTGAGCCGCCACGCGTCGGCTTGACCACGAGGGGCAGCCCGATCCGCGCGACGAGCGCGTCGAGGACAGCGCCCGCGCCGAGGTCGCGGAAGGTGGGATGGGGCAGCGCCACCGCTGGCGGGGTGGGAATCCCCACCTCGGCGAGATGGGCCTTTGCGACCATCTTGTCGAACGCCAGGCGACAGGCGTCCGGCCGCGAGCCGACGTAGGGGATCCCGAGCGCGTCGAGGACGTCGCGCAGCGACCCGTCCTCCCCACTCGCCCCGTGAACCAGGGGGATCACGCAACTGGGCCGGGTCCGATCGAGGTCCTGCAGCAGCGTGTGGTCGATGTCGTGGATGACAGCGTCGACGCCCCGGGCCCGCAGCGCCTCGGCGACACGTCGCCCTGACCGGATGGACACGTCGCGCTCATGCGACAGCCCACCAGCCAAGATCATGAGGGAATCCGTCATTGTCCTACCCCTTGTCCTAGGCCAAGTCCGGCGCTGGTGTGGTGAGCGTGGCCTCGGGACTGCCGTGCCAGGACGCTCCTGGCGGGCCCTCCCCGAAGGTGTCGAGCAGCCCGAGCTCCTCGTCGATCACGTTGCCGAGGCGTCGGACCCCCTCGGTGATCCGCTCCGGCGGCGGGTAGCAGTAGCTCAGCCGGAGGCTGCGCCGGTTGGCCTCCTGCTCCGCCTCCCCGAGGTAGAAGCCCGTCCCTGGGACATAGGCCACGAGGGCCGCGACCGCGCGCGGCAGCATCGCGCGGGCGTCCAGGCCGTCGGGGAGCGTGACCCACGAATAGAAGCCGCCGGTCGGCTCCGTCCACGTGGTGCCGGGTGGCATGTGGTCGGCCAGGGCAGCCAGCAGGGCATCCCGGCGTTCCCGGTAGATCCCGCGGAAGACCTCGATCTGGGCCATCCAGGGATTGGTCGCCAGGTACTCGGAGACCGTGAGCTGGGCGTAGTTGGACGGGCAGAGGACCGCCGCCTCGGCGGCGAGCACCAGCTTCTCCCGGACGCCGTGCGGCGCCACGGCCCAGCCGACCCGGAGCCCTGAGGCGATCGTCTTGGAGAACGACCCCAGGTAGATCACGCCGGTCTCCTCGTCGGCCCGCATGGCCCTGGGTACCGTCCCGTCGAAGCCCAGCAGGCCGTACGGGTCGTCCTCCAGCACCAGGATCCCGTTCGACCGGGCTACCTCGAGGATGTCCAGGCGACGCTGGGGTCCCTGGGTCAGGCCGGCCGGATTGTGGAACGACGGGATCGTGTAGATCATCTTCACCCGCCCCCCCTCGGCGCGCACGCGGGTGATGGCCTCGGACAGCGCGACCGGGGACAGTCCCTGGTCGTCCATGGCCACGTGGATCGCCCGGACCTCGTAGGACCGGAACACGCCCAGGGCCCCGACGTAGGACGGGGACTCCACGAGGACCACGTCCCCGGGATCGCAGAACGTCCGCACGACCAGGTCCAGGGCCATCTGCGAGCCCGTCGTCACCACGATGTCGTCCGGGTGTGCCGAGATCCCGACCGGGGCCATGACCTCGAGGATCTGCTCCCGGAGCGATTCGTCGCCCTGTCCCGACCCGTACTGCAGGGCCGTGGCGCCCCGCTCCCGGATGAGACGGGCGACGGTGTCGGCCACCGCGTCGAGGTTCGAGGGCAGTGACATAGGGCATGCCGCCGGCCAGCGACACGACCTCGGGCCGGCTGGCCACTGCGAACAGGGCCCGGATCTCGGATGCGGCCAGGCCGTGGGCCCGCTGGGCATAGCTGTGGAACCACGGATCGAGGCGCGTGCCTGGGCTCATGTCCCTAGGATGCCGGATGGAGGTGGCGAGCATGCGGGTGGTCGGCTGGATCGTGCTGGGAGGCGTGGCGGTCGCCACGGGCGCCGCGCTCGGATTCCTCGCGTCGCTGCTGCGGCCGAGGCGCTATGCGGATTTCGCCGGGTCGCGGCAACCGTTGGGCACGGGTTAGCGGCGCGATAGCCAACCGGCCGGTGGGATGTCCGACTCGTGGTCTACATTGGCACCACGCGTGGGGGGACCGCGCCGGGAGGAGTCCGCTGTGCGTCTGGCTGCCCGACTGTCCATCGTCTCGGCCACGGTGTCCGGACTCGTGCTGGGCGCCCTCGGGACGGTCGTGCCTGCTGCCACCGCCGCCGGCGCGGGCACCATCACGTGCTCGGTCACCACCTCGCCGCTGCCGGTACCCACCTTCATGGACACCCCGGTGTCAGGAAACGTGACGTGCACCCACTCGGGTGGCCTCCAAGTCACCTACGCGCTCCAGCCCTACCAGCTCGACGTGGCAGGACCCTTCGTCGGCAACATCGAGTTCAACGGGGCGAACGGCAACTTCCGCTACCTTCCGGGGTTCTACCCGGGGACGAAGGACCGGCTGCCCGAGTACACGGGCTCCGACGAGTTCATCGTCAACGCGAAGGCCGCTGACGGAGCCACCGCCGCCCTGCTGGTGCCAATCAGGATCCAGGCGCCGCCGCGCGCGTGCAACCAGAGCTTCGCGCCGACGACCCGCACCATGTTCAACGATCCGTCGGGCTCGCAGGCCAAGCAGTACCAGATGATGCGCTACCTCATCGACATGATCGACTGCACGCCCCCGCTGAACCCGGACGGAACCCGGGCGACCATCAAGTTCAGCTTCTACTCACTGTCGTACGCCCCCGTCCAGGCAGCCCTCTCCGCTGCCGCCCAGCGGGGGGTCTCGGTGCAGGCCATCACCAACAGCCACTCCGACAAGTACGACTCATGGCAGGAGCTGGCCAAGGACCTGGGCGGCGATTCCCGCGCCGCCAACTTCGCGACCACCTGCTGGTCCGGCTGCCTCACCCCGCGCGCCGCCCCGCCGCCGGGCTCCCCGACGGCCTGGTTCGCGGCCGAGGCCACCACGCTGACCTCGAACACGGTCGTGTTCAGCGACCGCTCCATCCCCGGCGCCCAGCCGATCGTGTCGTGGCGCTACGCCTTCGGTGACGGGACCTTCGCCGACGGGCAGGGCCCGCACACGAAGACCTACAAGAAGGCTGGGACGTACCGGACGTCGCTGACGGTCACGGATGCGGCCGGGATCACCCACACCACCACGGGTGACAAGACCCTGCCCGACAACCTCGAGCCGATGTACCCGTCGCTGCACTCCAAGATCTACCTGTTCTCGACGGTGGGCACCGGGAAGAACCAGCGCCAGTGGGTCAGCGGCTACAGCTCGGGCAACCCGACCTACTACCAGTCGCGCAAGGGGTTCAACAACCTCAACATCGCTGTCGGCGACAAGGCCCTCTACGACATCTTCACCGGCTACATGGGGGACCTGGTGAGGGCCTCCCGCGGGGAGCTGTTCTCGCCGGACTACTTCCGGACCTTCCAGAGCCCGGGCAACCCCGCGACAGGCGCGTCGCCGACGACCGTGCACCTGCTTCCCCAGCGGTCCGGGGACATCAACCGCAGCATCCTGAAGTCCATCAAGTGCCGCTACAAGGTCGGCAAGAAGTGGAAGCGCACGGCGGTGCGGGTCTCGATGTTCGTGTTCACCCGCAAGGGCGTCGCTGCCGACCTGTGGAAGCTCGCGATGCAGAAGGGCTGCAACGTCGAGATCGTGTACACGCAGATGAGCCAGCGGCTGAAGGGCGCCAACGGCAAGTGGCTGACCAATGAGGATGGGGAGCCCACCGGCTACGGAGCGGCGGACTGCCTGTCGACGCCACCGACGAAGGTTGTCGTGAAGAAGGCCTCGAAGGGCCGGCCGGCAAAGCGCAAGGTTGTGAAGAACTCCCTGAACGGACCCAACGGTTACTGCAGCGGTGGGTCCCTGCGCGGCTCCGTCCCGGTGACCTCCACGGGCGTGTGGTTGAACCGCAAGAGCCCCTACAAGGGCGGGCGGCTCACCGTCCGCATGTCGTGCCCGGTGAAGCCGAAGTACGACCCGGTGAAGAAGATCTGGGCCGTCGACTGCATCCGCAACGACATCTTCACCCACAACAAGGTGATGCTGGTCAACGGCTACATCCACGGCAAGCCGCAGAAGTACGTGATGACGGGATCGGCCAACTGGTCCTCTCCGGGGCTGCGATCCTCGGATGAGCTGGTCACCGAGATACAGAACACGCCGGCCGTCTATGCCCAGTACAAGCAGAACTACGACTACCTCAAGAAGGTGGTCGCCAAGAACAGCGTCAAGAAGAAGAAGAAGAAGTCGAAGACGTTCCTGCTGCAGTTGTCCGGGTCGCAGCAACTCGACGTCACCGGGATGTCCGACGCCGAGATCCGCGCCCTGGAGGGCTGAGGAGACCGAGCTCCCGGCTCGCTCGGCGGCGGGCCGGGTCGGGCGCTGGGGTTGTCGGGGGCGGCCGGGCGGACTGGTGCTGGTCAGTCCTGTGGCGGTGGGGCGAAGAATCGGATCAGGGCGGCCGTGATCGCGCGCGCCGCCGCGTCGCGGCCCTCGGGGCTCCCGAGCCGGGCAGCGTCGTCCGGATTCGTCAGGTACCCCAGGTCGAGGTGGACCGCAGGCATCCGGGTGAGCCGCAGCATCTCCCATGCCTTGGGGTGGGCGCCGCAGTTGCGAGCGGCGCCGCGGACGACGAGCTCGTCGAGCAGGAGTTCGGCGAGCGCCTGTCCGGCCACCGACCGGGTCTGCCCGGTCACCGTGCCGAAGTAGAACGCTGCCACCCCGAACGCGGCCGGGTTGACGTGGGCGTCGCAGTGCAGGGAGACCACCACGTCGGCGCCGACGTCGTTGGCGATCGCAGCTCGCTGGGCCTCGTCGAACGATGTGTGACCCGCGCGCGCAGGTCCGGTGACCAGGACGGTCGTGCCCAAGGCGGCGAGGCGTCCCTCCACCCGAGCGGCGATGTCCGAGGCGATCGCATCCTCGGCGAGCCCGGTTCCCGAGTGTGCCCGCCTGACGTGGTCCGGACCGGCGTCGATGAGCACAACCTTGTGCGTGACGCCGGTGCGCAGGACCTCGAAGGCCTGCTGCTCGCGCAGCAGGGTCGAGGCTCCGCCGCTGACCGTCCTGGTCAGCCGCGCGAGCGCCCGGAAGGTCTCCGGGCCCGCGGTGCCGTCGGTCGGCAGCCCCGTGTTGAGCTGGAACTCGCGCACCGCGTGGTCGGTGTTGCGACCGAAGATCCCGTCGGGCCGGCCGGGGGAGAAGCCAAGGCCGGTGAGCCGCTCCTGGAGGGCCAGGACGTCGTCGCCGACCATCAGGTGCCCGGGGAGGAACTGCAGGACCCGGTCGCCGAGGCGCCAGCGCGCCTCCTCGAGCCGCCGGTAGGTCTGGGGGCCCACCACGCCGTCCACGGCGACGCCGCGCTCCTGCTGGAACTGCCGGACGGCGCGATCGACCTCCGCGTCGAACACGTCGCCGTGACCCTCGGCGATCAGGCCGAGCCGGTGCAGGCGCGCTCGGACCTCCGCGACGTCAGGTCCCGAGTCGTGGAGGCGGCAGCGGACCCGGCCCGTGGGCCGGGCGGGCTGGGACGTGGTCACAGGTCAGAGGAAATCGGCGAGGTCCTTGAGCAGCGCCGCCTTGGGCTTGGCGCCGATGATCTGCTTCACGACCCGGCCGCCCTGGAAGACGTTCAGGGTGGGGATGGACACGATCCCGTAGTCCGAGGCCGTGCGCGGGTTCTCGTCGACGTTGAGCTTGGCGATCTGCAGCTTGTCGCTGTGGGCTGCGTCGATCTCCTCCAGGATCGGGGCGATCATCCGGCAGGGCCCGCACCAGACAGCCCAGTAGTCGACGAGGACCGGCTTGTCCGACATCAGCACCTCCTCGGTGAAGGTGGCGTCGGTCACGGTCTTCAGGGCCATGGGATCTCCTCGGTCTCGCGGATGTCAGATCGTATCGCCGGTCAGGCGCTTGCCACGAGTTCGTGCTCCAGTGCGGCCAGGTAGCGCTCGGCGTCCAGCGCCGCGGCGCACCCGCTGCCCGCGGCCGTGATGGCCTGCCGGTAGGTGTGGTCGACGAGGTCCCCTGCGGCGAACACGCCGGGCAGGACGCGGCCGGCGGCGCGGACCTGGGTACCGCGGCCCTCGACGAGCACGTAGCCCTCCGCATCGGTCTCGATCTGGTCGCGCACGAGCTCGGAGCGCGGGTCGTGGCCGATCGCGATGAAGACGCCGGTCACCGGCAGTTCCCGGGTGGCGCCGGTGTTCACGTCTGCCAGGGTGATCGACGACACCTTCTCCCCGCCGTTGATCGCGGCCACGGTGCTGTCCCAGGCGAAGCGGATCTTGGGGTTCGACAGCGCGCGCTCGGCCATGATCCGGCTGGCACGCAGCTCACCGCGCCGGTGCACGATCGTGACGGTCTGCGCGAACTTCGTGAGGAACAGGGCCTCCTCGACCGCGGAGTCCCCGCCCCCGACCACGGCGATGTCCTGGCCGCGGAAGAAGAACCCGTCGCAGGTGGCGCACCACGAGACACCGTGTCCGGACAGTCGCTTCTCGTCCGGGAGCCCCAGCTCCCGGTAACCCGACCCCATCGCCAGGATCACGGCCCTGGCCCGGTGCTCGACTCCCTCGCCGTCGACGACGACCTTGACCTCGCCGCCGAGGTCCATCGCCGTGACGTCGTCGGTGATCAGCTCAGCGCCGAACCGCTCGGCCTGCCCGCGCAGGTTGTCCATCAGGTCCGGGCCCATGATCCCCTGTGGGAACCCGGGGAAGTTCTCGACCTCGGTGGTGTTCATCAGCGCTCCGCCGGCGGTCACCGCCCCCTCGAAGACCAGGGGCCGCAGGGCGGCCCGAGCTGCGTAGATGGCCGCGGTGTAGCCCGCGGGCCCCGAGCCCACGATGATCATTTCCCTGACCTCGGACATGGTCGTGCACCCCTTGCATCGTCTGCTGTGTCACTGGGGAACATCCTATGGCGGCGGGGCATTCCGCCCGCCGGCCGCGCCACCCCCGCGGGCGTCGCTCAGCTGCTGACCTCGATCTCCCGGATCCCGCCGCGCCAGCCGCCGTCGACCTGGGGCATGCCGGTCAGCCACACGAGCACGTACCGCGCCGATGCGGGATTGGGGCTCTTGAGGGTGACCGTCTTGCCGGCCTCAGTCGCCTGGGCCATCAGGTCGTAGTCCTGGGGGTTCTCGCCGGCCTCGTTGCTGGTCAGCACCTGAAGGTCGGTGCCGTTGCCCACGAGGTGGAGGGTGACCTTCCCGATCGAGCGGGGTGCCCCGAGGTCGACGACGAGGCCGACGCCGGGCTTGTTGTCCAGGCCCTTGTCGTAGTACGTGACCGTCCGCCACGCCGTGTTCAGGTCGCCGTCGTAGGCGAACGGCACCCGACCCGGGTTCTCCTCGCCGTTGCCCAGCGGGTCGAAGTCGCGTCCCGCGGCGATGGTGTAGGTGACGGACGTGGGCGGCGCGGGCGAGGCCTGATCGCTCGGGGCTGCGGCAGACGGGGTGGCGGTGGGCGTGGGTGCGGCGACCTCGTCGGCGCTGCCGAGGATCCTCCAGCCCAACCACGCGAGACCGCTCACCACGACCAGGACCCCGACTCCAGCCGCGACGCGGGTCAGGACCGGCGTGCGCTCATCGGCCGGCGCGGGGTAGGGCCGGCGCAGGCCCGTCAGGTCGGTCAGGGTCCCGCCGAGCAGCTCGCGGGTCTGGGCCGCCGACGCTGGGGCCGGTCGGTTCCGGGGGTTGACGATCGTCAGGACGGTCCTCGAGCAGAGGTCGTCGAGCGGCTCGGGGATGTCGGCCACGAGCCGGGAGGGCGGGGGCGTGTGACCGCCGACATCCGGGGCGGCGGGCACGCCGTCGACCGCACCGTCCGGCCAGCGACCCGTCAGGCAGGCGTAGAGGATCGCGCCGATGCCATGCAGGTCCGCCTGCACGGGGTCATCGCCGGCGATGGGATCGATGCCGGCCAGGACCGCGTCGATGCCCAGCCCGGTGATGCGCACCTCGCCGTCCTGCCCGATCAGGATGTTCGAGGGCCGGAGGCGACCGTGGGCGATGCCCCGCGCATGGGCAGACTCGAGGGCGCCGGCGACCTCGAAGGAGATGCGGGCGGCCTCGCCGGGCGACAGCGGGTCGGCCAGGTGGTCACGCAGGACCTCACCCGACGCCCACTCGGTCACCACGACCACGTGCTCGTCGGTGCTGAAGACGTCGAGGATCCTGACGATCCGCCGGTCCTCGACGGTCGCCGCGGTCTGGGTGGACAGCTCCAGGTCGGCGGCCAGGCCCTCCTCGTAGGGGACCAGCCAGAGCGCGACCTCGCGATTCAGCGTGCTGTCGGCACCACGCCAGACCTGGCAGCCGTACCGCTCCTCGACCAGGTCGGTGAGCGTGAACCGGCCGATCTGCCGGTTCGGTGCGAGGCTTCCCCGGTTGTCGGACACACCTGAATGCTAAGCCACCCGGGTCACCGTGCGGCTGACCCGACTCGGCGAACCCGGGTCAAGTCGGGGTCGATCCATGCCGACCACAGGGTCATGCGGGGCCTAGCGGGCGCGACGGACCGGGGCGGCATCGTCCTGGGGTGGCTGATGCGTGTCACCGTGACCCTCCTGGTGATGGGGGTGCTGGCATTCGACGTCTTCTCGCTGGCCTACACGAACGTCCGCACGGTGGACGATGCGGCGATCGTCGCCAGCACCGGGGCACAGGAGCTCCTCGAGAACCCCGGCACCTATGAGGCCGCGAAGGCCGTGTCGGTGGCGCAGGCCGAGGAGCTCGGGGTGCGGATGCGCCCCCGCGACTGGTGGGTCGACGAATCCGGGGAGGTCCACGTCACGGTCAGCCGTCGGGCCAACGCCCTCGCCCTCGATCACATCCCCCAGCTCCGCAAGTACCTCACCGTGCGTGCGGTCGGAACGGCGGAGAGCAACTGAGGCCGCGCCGCGGCTGACCCACCCCATGCCCCGGGGACATCGCTCGTCCTGGGCTGGGTCAGCGTCCCAGCCTCCGACGCACCGTGGCGACCGCGTCGGCGACCTCCCGGATGTTCAGCACCCGGGCCAGGAGCAGGTAGGACACCAGGCCGGCCAGGCCGGCCAGGGCCAGGACGACCACCCGCTTCCAGGCCTCATCCAGGAAGCCGCCCCACAGGTCGATGAGGATGACGTACGCGACGGCGGTCACGGCACTGGTCAGGACCCCGGCGACGACCATCCGGGCCACAGCTCGCCAGGTCGCGGCCGTGTGCAGGCCCCCGACGCGGCGGGCCAGCAGCGGCCACGCCACCGGCATCATCAGCCAGTACGTCAGGCCGAAGGCGACTCCGATGGCGGGGACCTTCAGCTGGGTGGGCGCCACCGCGAACAGGCCGATGGACAGCACCACGTTGATGCCGTTGAGCACCAGCGACAGGTAGAAGGGGGTCTTCGTGTCCTCCATCGCGTACCAGCCGCGCAGCAGGATGAAGTAGATCGAGAACGGGACGAGACCGGCGAGCATCCCGATGGTCGTGAACCCGACGACGAGGGCTGCCTCGCGGCCGGCGGCCCCGTAGCCGAACAGCACAGCGGCAAGCAGCGGGGACAGCGGCAGCAGCACGGCCGTGATGGGCACCACCAGCGCCGTCACCGTCCGGGTGGTGTCCGCCAGGACCCGGCCCACCACGTCGTACTGGCGCGCGTGGGCCACCCGGGACAGGCCGGGCAGCAGCGCGGTCACCAGGGACACGGTGACGATGGAGTGCGGCAGGAAGAAGATCAGGTACGCCTTCTGGTAGGTCGCGATGCCCGCCTCCGCGGTGCCCTGCTGCGAGGCGAGGACGTTCGCCGTGGTCGCCAGCCGGCTGTGCACGATGAAGGACACCTGGTTGGCCGCCAGGAGGCCCAGTGTCCACAGCGCCAGGCCGCCGGTCCTGCTCAGCCCCCAGCCGCGCCAGTCGAAGCGGGGCCGCCACCGGTAGCCCGAGGCCCGGACGAAGGGGATCAGGATCAGCGCCTGCCCGGCCACGGCGACCGTGGAGCCGATCCCCAGCCAGGCGGCCTGCTGGGGCGAGACCGTCCCGCCCGCGACCGCCGTGGGGCCGGCGACCACGAGGAAGGACACGAAGACCCCGATGGCCAGGAGGTTGTTGACGATCGGCGCATACATCGGCGGGTTGAACCGGTCCCGGGCGTTCAGGACCTGCGACAGCAGGGTGAACAGCCCGTAGAAGAACACCTGGGGGAGGCAGAACCGGGTGAACAGGACAGCCAGCTCCAGCTGCTCGGCGGTGTACTGCGGGGAGGCGTAGATCCGGGTCAGCAGCGGTGCCATCGCCATGGCGAGCAGGGTCAGGCCGATCAGGACGACCCCGGTCAGGGTGAGCAGGCGGTCGGCGAAGCCGGCACCGCCGTCGGAGTCGTCGCGCATCCGCCGCACCAGCTGCGGGACGAACACGGCGTTCATGGCCCCGCCGACGGTAAGCACGTAGACGGTGTTGGGGACGGTGTTGCCGACGGTGAACAGGTCAGCGACGATCCCGAGGCCCAGGGCCGCGGTCATCGCGATGTCGCGGGCCAGCCCGGTCACCCGGCTGACGATGGTTCCCAGCGCCATTCCGGCGCCCCGGGCCATCAGCTCGCCCTGCCGTGGGGCGGAGATCGGGTCCTGGTCCTCGATGGGTTCCAGGTCGTCACCGGCCGTCGGGTCCGGTCCCCCGGGCCCGGGCGTCGGCTGGTCGGCCTCCGCGGGTCCTGGTTGCTCCGGGAGCTCGGGGAGGTCGGGATCGTCTGGGGGGCGCTCAGCCACGGGCCACCTCCGGCGCATCGTCGGGTGCGTGCGCCGGCTCACCGGGTCGTCGCGCCCGACGCATCCGGCGGGCGCGACGGACCCCGTGGACGATGACGGCCAGGCCGAGGGCGATCAGCGCCCCCTGGACGAGGATGCGCGCTGCGTTGGCGTAGGCCGAGGACTGGACGGTGAGCACGGCGGGTCGTCCGAAGGCCTCTCCTGCCGCCGTGGTGAGCCGCACCGTCACCGGGATCGGACCGGCGGACGCGACCTGCGCGCGCACCTCGAGGGAGGTCCGCTGACCCGGATCGATCCGGAACGGCTCGATGGGATCGGCGGTGAACAGCTGGGGGGGATCCGAGCCCATCGTCAGTCCCACGGTGACCGGGGCCGGGCCGAGGTTCTCCACCGTCACCGGGATCGTGCCGGAGGCACCGGAGACCGAGATGGAGCCGCTGGAGACGATGCGCACCGACGCCAGCGCCGCACCGAGCTGCGCGCTGACGGTGTCGGCCAGCCGGGTGCCGGCGGCCGGGTCGGCCCGGAACCACGAGGCCATCCCGCGGGACGGGGCGGTGCTGGCGTCAGCCGACAGGTCAGCGGGATCGGAGAGGACCTCGGCGTACTGGGAGACGGCCCCGAACTGCTCGGCGACCTGGCGCACGTGCTGGCCGGACAGCTCGCGTGACTGCATCTGGTCGGTGTACTCGGCCAGCTCGCGGGGCACGCTGCTCGGCGGCCGGGCCAGCGCCGCGGCAACGGAGGTCGGTTCGATCCACGGGGTCCCGGACAGGACCTCGGCGACCATCCGGGCGCCAGCCGAGGGCGGCGACCACGCGGGGTCGGTCGCGGCGACCAGCAGGCGTGGGGTCTCGGGCAGCTCGGTGATCGTCACCAGCGTCTCGGCCAGCAGCCGCTGGCGGGCGGCGGTCCGATCCGACTCGTCGGCCAGGGGCATCGCCAGGGCCGCGTCCAGCCCCGAGTCCCTGACCAGGACCGGAAGGTCCCCCGATCCCCGTGGGCAGCACGATGTTCCCGCTCGCCGTGAAGTAGGACGGGTCCGCCTGGACCACGCCAGCGTCCGAGAGGACCGCCGCGCGGACCCCCCCGCGGGCCAGCCGGGACAGGGTGCCCGCATCGGAGACCCCGTCCGCGAGGAGGGCGAGGTCCGAGGGGACGGGGCGCCCCAGCACCTCCTGCGTGCCCCGGTCGATGGCCTCCCGCTGGCGCAGCAGGGTGCCGACCAGCCGGCCGCGGCGGGCAGCCACCAGGTCGGGCATCGCGTAGAGCGTGGAGATGGCCTCGGCCCGTGGGTCCTCGACCGCCTCCTGCAGCTGTGCCAGCCACCTGGCCACCTCTGCGGCCCGGGTCCCCGGCTCGACGCCCTCGCCGGTCCGCACGTCGTACCCGTCGGCCATCTCGGCTGCTGCTTCGACGGTCTCCGGGTCCAGGACCAGGGTCATCGCCCCGGGTGCCGAGCGCGCGGCGCCCAGGATGTTGGCCAGCCGGCCCGCCGGGGACATCGCGACGGCTGGCTCGTCGCTCATGAGGGCGCCGGTGGCGTCGCGCACGGGGGCGGTGGTCAGGGGCCACAGCGTCGACAGCGCCAGCGGCTGGGCCTGCGTGCCGTCGGGCCACCAGGGCAGGAACGTACGAGCGATGTCCTGGCGGACGACCGGCCCGCCGGTGCTGCCCCGGGCCTCGGCGCCGGTCATGTAGGCACCCGCTGGGCCGAGGCCGAGACGGTCCACCTCCGCCTGCAGGGTGAACGGCGCCGACGCACCGGCCTCGAGCCGGTCGCTGACCGCGTCCGCGGCCCCGGCCCCGGGGACCGGGAGGCCCACCCGCTGCCCCGCCCCGCTGAGGATCTCCGGGATCTCGCCCCGGCTGGGCAGCGGCGACGTGGAGACCCGCAGGACGGCCGAGACCTCGGTGACCGCGTCGGCGGACCCGTTGGTGATGGTGCCGCGCACGGTGAGCGTGTCGCCCGGCGCGGGGATCGCCGGCTCGATGCTGGTGATGCGCACCGACAGGCTCCCGGCGCCGACTGCCTGGCGCTCCAGCGGGGGCAGGCCGCTGCCCGCCGTCGCGGCAGATGCGGCCAGCGCGGGCGGGGCCAGCAGGAGGGCGAGGACCCCGGCGCCGACTGCCGTGACCAGGGAAGATCGCCGAGCGACGGGCCCGGGCCCGTGGGTCACCTCACACCCGGGACGATCTGGGCCACCTTCTCCACGAGTCGGCGCTCATCGCCGTAGGCCAGCCGGCGGACCACCTGGTCGTAGGGGATCCATTCGACGGCCTCCACCTCGATGTCCTCGTCGGACAGCTCCCCCCCGACGGCCTCGATCACGTAGTGGTGCACGGTCTTGTGGATGCGCTTGTCCTCGACGACGAACCAGAAGTCGATCACCCCCAGAGGGGCGATGATCCGGCCCTCGAGCCCGGTCTCCTCCTGGACCTCCCGCAGCGCCGCCATCTCGGGCGTCTCGCCCTCCTCCACGTGGCCCTTGGGCAGGCTCCAGAGCAGCCTGGACCTCCGGTCGTGGCGGGCGATCAGGGCCACGGCAGGCGGATCGGCGTTCAGGTCCAGCACGACGCCCCCCGCGGAGGTCTCCTCCACCTTGGGCAGCCGGCGGGCGCGCAGCCCGTGCGGGCGCACCTTCCGGGCCCCGCGCCCTGCCGCCATGAGCGTGGCCGGGTTGGGGAACGAGCGACGCCCCGGCGAGGCGCCCTCGTCGGCCGGTTCGCCGACGTCGGGGGCCACGCTCGGCCCGGCGGCCGGTCCGAGGTCGGCGGGAGCGGCTCGGTTCGCACGGGGCCTGGGCAGCGTCCCGGGGGTCGGGACCCGTGGGGTCGCCGCCTGGGTCGGGGCCGGACCTGCCGAGGCGGGCGTCCCGGCGGGGCCGGGTCGGTCCCGGCGGGCACGGTGGCCTCCGGGGCGGACCCCGACGCGAGACCTGACGCGGGGGCAGTCGCGGGGAGGTCCACGGCCGCGGGCTCGAGGGCCTCGGGGGCCGCCGTGGAAGCCCCCTCCGGCGCGCTGTCGTCCTCGCCGTCGCCGTCGGCGGGGCGTCGCTGGCGGGGATGGCGCAGGTCCGCGGGCGTCGGGATGGCGAACCGCCGCCCCTCGCGCCGCGGCGGCGGCACAGGAGTGGGCGGCGTGACCATGCCGGTCAGGATAGCGGCCACGTAGGCTGTCGGCCCGTGCCCGACGTTCCTCCCCGCGCGGCGCTGGCCGCTGCCAGCCGGATGGCCATCGAGGACCTGCTCGAGCGCACCCCCGAGCTGATCGACCTGTCCGACAGGATGGTGGCTGCCGGTCACGAGGTCGCCCTCGTCGGTGGGTCGGTGCGTGACGCGGTGCGCCTCGGTGACGCGATGGACCTCGACCTGGCCACCTCGGCCCGCCCCGAGGACGTCCTGGGGATCCTCGCGGGGTGGGCCGATGCGGTCTGGGACGTGGGCATCGACTTCGGCACGGTCGGCGCGCGCAAGGGCCGGCACGACTTCGAGATCACCACCTACCGCAGCGACGCCTACGACCGCGCGTCCCGCAAGCCCGCCGTGTCCTACGGCGACTCGCTGCACGACGACCTGCACCGGCGGGACTTCACCATCAATGCCATGGCCGTGACCCTGCCGGACCGCTCGTTCGTGGACCCGTTCGACGGGCTGGCCGACCTGGCCGCGGGGATCCTCAGGACTCCGGCCACCCCGGAGGAGTCGTTCGCCGACGACCCGCTGCGCATGATGCGCGCGGCCCGGTTCACCGCGCAGCTGGGCGTTCGGGTCGACCCCGGGGTGCGCGCCGCGATGCAGGCCATGGCCGGGCGCATCGCGCTCGTGTCGGGCGAACGGGTCCGCGACGAGCTGTCGAAGCTGCTGCTGACCCAGCGGCCGCGGCCCGGCCTCGAGCTCCTGGTCGACACCGGACTGGCGGCGCACGTGCTGCCCGAGCTGCCCGCCCTGCAGCTGGAGATCGACGAGCACCATCGGCACAAGGACGTGTACGAGCACTCGTTGATCGTGCTGGAGCAGGCGATCGACCTCGAGTCCTCCCACCGGCCGGCCTCGGCGCCGGACCTGGGGCTGCGGCTGGCCGCGCTCCTGCACGACATCGGCAAGCCACGCACGCGACGGTTCGAGCGCGGCGGGCGGGTGAGCTTCCACCACCACGAGGTCGTCGGGGCGAAGATGGCGCGCAAGCGCCTCACCGCCCTTCGCTACCCGCGCGCAATGGTCGACGAGGTGGCCACCCTGATCGAGCTGCACCTGCGCTTCCACGGGTACGGCAGCGGCGAGTGGACGGACGCGGCCGTCCGGCGCTACGTCCGCGACGCCGGGGACCGGCTCGTCCAGCTGCACAAGCTGACTCGCGCGGACTCCACCACCCGCAATGCGCGCAAGGCCGCTGCCCTGCGGCGGACCTACGACGACCTGGAACGCCGCATCGACGAGCTCGCCGAGGCCGAGGAGCTCGCGTCGATGCGGCCGGACCTCGACGGCAACCGGATCATGGAGGTGCTGGGGATCGGACCGGGCCGGGAGGTCGGCGAGGCGTACCGGTGGTTGCTCGAGCGCAGGCTCGACGAGGGCCCACTCGGCGAGGACCGGGCCGCGCAGGAGCTGCGCACCTGGTGGGCCTCGCGCGGGGGCGCGCCGGGGGTCTGAGCCACCGCCCGCTGCGCCACTGGGAACACCTGGCCGACACCGGCCCGATGTCCCGGGCGGTGTCAGTCGGCTGGGGTTCAATGGAGCGCGGCATCCGGACAGGGTCGAGCGAGGATGCCCTGGGAAGGAACTGTCGTGTCCGGGACTCTCACCCGACAGCGCCGGGCCGTCCGGGCCCCGGCACTGCCGCATCTGGCGGGCCTCGATGGGCTGCGCGCCGTCGCAGTCATCGCCGTGGTGCTCTACCACGCGGATGTGCCCGGGATCTCCGGCGGCTTCCTCGGCGTCGACGTGTTCTTCGTCCTCTCCGGATTCCTGATCACCTCACTGCTCCTCGTCGAGCTCGACCGGACCGGGGGCATCTCCTTCCGGCGCTTCTACGCGCGACGCGCCCGCCGGTTGCTGCCGGCCCTGATCGCCGTGCTGGTGGTGACCGCAGCCCTGGTCGCCACCATCGCCTACGACGCCGCTGGAGCCTTCCGCCGGGACCTGCCCGGCGCGCTGCTCTACTACTCGAACTGGTCGAACATCCTCACCGAGACGTCGTACTTCGAGTTCATCGGCCGACCCCCGATGCTCAAGCACCTCTGGTCGCTGGCTGTGGAGGAGCAGTTCTACATCCTCTGGCCGGCGATCGCGTTGTTCGCCTACCGGTGGCGCGGCGCCCGCGCGGTCGGGCTGGTGGCCCTCGCCGGCGCCCTGCTGTCCACCGTGGCGATGATGGTGGGATCCCTCGTCGGCGACATGCCGGGGGCAGCTGATCCCAGCCGGCTGTACTTCGGCACCGACACCCACGCCATGGGGGTCCTGGTCGGGGCGGCGCTGGCCGTCGTGTGGCGCCCGGGTCGCACCTCGCCGGTGCTGCCCAGGCAGGCACAGGCGGTGATCACAGTGGCGGGCGCGGTGGCCCTGGGCCTGCTCGTGCTGGCCTTCACGTCGATCGGCGAGTACTCAACGTTCCTCTATCGGGGGGGCTTCCTGCTCATCGCGCTGGTGTCGGCGATCGTCGTCGCGGCCGCCAGCCACCGCGGGGTGCCGTTCGGCTCCTGGCTGGGCAACCCGCCGATGCGCTGGATCGGCGAGCGCTCGTACGGGATCTACCTGTGGCACTGGCCGCTGTTCATGGTGACCCGGCCCGGGGCGGACCTGCCCGTCGACGGCGCCCTTGCGTTCGCGGTGCGGATCACCCTGCTCCTCGTTGTCGCCGAGCTCAGCTACCGCTACCTGGAGATGCCGGTCCGGCGGGGCGCCCTCGGGCGGGCCTGGGAGCGCATCCGCGATGGGGACGTCGCACGGCCGACCCCGACCGCCGCCGGGGTTGCCGCCGCCTGTGCGGTGGTCCTGGCCTTCGCCGGGGTCCGGATCTGGACCGCACCTGCACCGGCCGCGGCGGGTGGTTTCAGCGACGAGCAACTGGCGGCGCTGGCTCCGGCCCGGGCCCCGCTGGAGCTCGACTTCGCCCGCATGCGCGAGGCCGAGGGCAGGGACCCCCGGCCGAAGGTGACGGCCTTCGGCGACTCGGTCCTCCTGGGCAGCTCGCGCGCCCTCGAGGAGGTCTTCAACGTCGACCTGCACGCGCACGTCGCCGAGCAGGCCGCCGACCTGGAGCGGCGGATCAAGCGGCAGGCCGCATCCGGCCAGGTGCGCGACCTGGCCCTCCTGCACGTGGGCAACAACGGGATCATCACCGAGGAGCAGATGCGCGGCATGCTCGACGCCCTGGCCGGCGTGCCGCGGGTCGTGGTCGTCAACGTGCGGGTCCCACGCCCGTGGATGAAGCCCAACAACTCCCTGATCGAGCGGGTTGCCGTCGACTACCCGAACGTGGTCGTGGCGGACTGGGCAGGCACCTCGGCGGAGAACCGCGACTACATGGTCAAGGACGGCGTGCACCTGACCACCAAGGGCGCGCGCGAGCTCACGCGGATCGTCGCGGAGGCGGCCGGGGTGCAGACCGAGCAGTAGGGGCTGCCCGCGGCGATTTGGCCGCGGCACGGGCGCGCCGGTACCATCGTGGACGTCATCCCGGCACGTTCGCGGGACGATGCGCGAGTGGCGGAATAGGCAGACGCGCACGGTTCAGGTCCGTGTGCCCGTAAGGGCGTGGGGGTTCGACTTCCCCCTCGCGCACCACACCGAGGCCCTCGATCCCTCACAGCATGAGCGGATCGGGGGCCCTCCGCTTGCCGGAGCGCCGTCACGATGAATGGATGACGGGCTTCCGGGCATTCGCGCTGCGGGAGCCAACCGATCGCCCGGGTTGGTCGTAGGCTCGCGGCCTCGTGACCGAACCCGCGTCCACGTCCCCCGCCCCGCGCACGCACGAGACCCCGGCCCACGGCTGGATCCCGATGGTGTTCATCGGGATGGGCACGGCGCTGATCATCATGGACGCGACGATCGTCAACGTCTCGCTGCCCTCGATGATCGCCGACCTGGGGCTGAGCTCGATCGACGCCGAGTGGGTCAACGCGATCTATGCGCTGACGTTCGCCGCCCTGCTGATCGTCTTCGGCCGCATCGGCGACCGGGTCGGCCGCCGGAGGATCTTCACGCTCGGCGCGCTGGTCTTCGTTGCCGCCAGCATCTACGCGGCATCCTCGCGCTCCGGTGACCACCTCATCACGGCCCGCGCGCTGCAGGGCATCGGCGGGGCCATGATGTCGCCGTCCTCGTTGTCCCTCGTGAACTCCCTGTACGCCGGTCGCGCACGCAACATCGCCTTCGCTATCTACGGATCGATCATCGGCGGGATGGCGGCCCTCGGCCCGCTGGTCGGTGGCTACCTCACGACGAACTTCTCGTGGACATGGGCGTTCTGGATCAACGTCCCGCTGGGGATCGTCGTGATCGCCGGGGCCCTGCGCTACGTCCCGGAGAGCAGGGATCCGGGCGACACGAAGGGTCTGGACGTCGCCGGCGCGATCCTGTCGGCACTGGGAATCGGGGCTCATCGTCTTCGGCCTCATCGAGGGTCGCAACTATGGCTGGACCGCGGATCGAGGAGGACACCAGCCTGTTCGGTGTCGACTTCCGCGTCGGCCCGGTCTCGCCGGTGGCGATCGCCCTGGCTGCGGGCCTGCTCTGCCTGCTGCGCTGTACCTCGTGGAGACCCGGCGCACAGCGGCGGGCAAGTCCGCGCTCATCGACTTCGGCCTGTTCCGGATCGCCACGTTCGGCCTTGGTTCGACCGCTGCCCTGATCGTCAGCCTGGGTGAGTTCGGGATCCTGTTCTCCCTGCCCCTGTTCCTGCAGAGCGTGCTGGGCTACACGGCGCTCGGTGCCGGAGCGCTGCTCGCCTCCCTGGCCCTCGGCTCGTTCGTGTCGGCCCCGACCGCAGCCACCCTGGCGAACAGGTACGGCCCGCGGTTCGTCGCCCGGATGGGCATGGGCCTCGAGGTGGTCGGGATCGTCGGCCTGGGGGCCACGATCAGCCCCGACCACTCGGTGCGCCGAGATGGTGATCTGGCTGGTCATCTACGGCATGGGCGTCGGGCTATGCCAGCGCCCAGCTGACCGGCCTGATCCTGGCCGATGTCCCGGTCCGGCAGAGCGGGCAGGCCTCCGGCACCCAGAGCACCGCCCGCCAGATCGGAGTCGGCCATGGGGACGGCGATCCTGGGTACGGTGCTGTTCGTGCTCTCTGAACGGGCAGACGGCCGAGCAGGTCGAGGCGCTCGGGCATCCCCGTCGACCGGCCCAGCAGGTGGCCGACGTGGTCGAGCAGTCCGCGGGCACCGCGATCCCGGCCTCGACCAGCCGCCCGGCAGCCCACAGATCCAGGATGCCGCGTCGCAGGCGTTCGCCGAACTCCGTGCGCGTCACCGCCTTCACCGCCGCCGGGCTTCGTCTTCCTCGGTCTGCTCGCCACCCTGGCCCTGCCGAAGGGCACTCCGCAGGCCCGAGGACGACGTGGAGGACGATGCGGCCGCGGCGGAGGGTTCCCGTCCGCCCGAGGCTCACCTGGCCGGCAGGGTTCCGGCGGATCAGCCCAGCCGACCGCGGTGCCTGTCGGCCGGGCCTGAGTCCTGTAGATCCCCACCCCGCCAGCGGTACGGTTCACCAGCCGCGATTCGTCCGCGTCGGTCCACGCAGGGTGGCGCGATCCGGGCCCACGCAGCGGCTTGGTGCGAGCCGTACACGTGTCCGTGACCCGTCGGGACCGACGTCGAGTCCATCATGTCGCCGGACAGTTGCAGGAACGTGAGGATCGGCCACCAGCGCATGTGTGGTGACACATCCGGGCCACGTGGCTCGGCCAACCAGTCCGGCCTCCTCAGAACGAGCTCCGGGGACCACCAGACGACGGGGTCCGAGGCGTTCTGCAGATAGGCCAGCCGAGGCGCCAGCCAGGTACCGCCAGGCTTGTCGAGGTCGGTGGGCAGGGACCCGAATCGAAGGGTCGCGCCGGAGTCAACGACGGGTTGCCACTGTGGTGATCCCGGGTCACGGCCGGCGGTCTCCGCGCGGTGCACGGGACTCTGCTGCGGGGGGCCCACGAGCATGACCCCATCGGTCTTGTCGACCATCTCCGTGACACCCGTGAAGGCCGACTCCGCGCCGAACGCGCCCAGGCTCTCGCCGAAGACGAGCAGCGTGGGTCGGCTGGCCTGCGGAAGGGCAGACCACCGGGCGTGGACCGCGTCGAAGAGGACACGCCCAGCCTCACGGGCGCGATCCTGGTCGACGACGAAGGACAACCAGCTCGGCAGGTGCGAGTACTGGGTGGATACCACGGCGGTGTTCCCGCCGTACATCAACTCGACGGGCTCGATGGCCAGCTGATCCACGAGGCCGGTGCCGGTGGAGGCGACTACCAGCAGCACCGAGCGGTCGAAGGCGCCGAAGGCTCCAGGTCACGCACTGCCAAATCAGCGCGGACGCTTCGCGTCCGGGCTGCGAATCGACGCCCGCGTACACCCGGATCGGGTCGGCCTGCGGCCGGTCGGTCCGGACTCGCGAGGCGCTCGCGGGAGGGCACCCCGGCGATGAAGGCGCGTCCGTCGGCGCCGAGGTCCTCCCACGCACGGCCGATGTCGGCGCGGCCGACACGTACGGGCTGCCGGGCTGTGCCACCTGCGGGTCGATCGTGCTCGTTGACCGTCGCGAAGGCGAGGTCGGCACGAGCCGTAGGCGACGCTGACCGACCAGCGCGGCCACCCCGAGGCGTGACGCCGCTCGCTGCAGCGATCGCCGCCAAGGCCCCGCTGGCGCGGGCCGGCAGGTGACGGCTCGCAACGGAGGTCAGGACCCTGGCCATCCGACGCACGAGCCGGGCGATCCCCACGAGCAGCACGAGCACCACGAGGGCGACCCCGAGGGCCTGCGCGTACCAGACGAGCGAGGGATCGCGCGCCCATCAGGTCGCGGACGTCGTCCTGCCAGGCACGGCCAAGCACCGACAGGCCCGCGAGGCCGCACACCCGCCGGCGAGCAGGACGACGTGCCAGGTGCGGGCAGACCGGGGTGGTCCCGGCGCGACCGGTCAGCTCACGGAAGCACCAGGCCAGGAGCAGGCCGAGACCGTACCCGGTCGCGGCCGCCAGGCCGGTGACGACTCCCTGGATCGGGCCGGACCGAGGCATGAGGGAGGGTGCCAGCGACAGCCCCGCGGCGATGATCGCGCCAACCGCTGCCGGCAACGGCATGTGCCACAGGCGCTGCCGCCGCAGCCGGGTGCTGCTCGCCTGAGGGGGTCACGATCGACGATCGTAGGTGGACGATCCCCGCAGGTGGACGACGGTACCGGGCGGCCGCACGGCGGGCGCACCGTCGCCGGGATCAGTACCAGCCGGTGCGCGCTGCGTGAGCCCAGGCGTTGCTCGGGTTGCCGTACCGTCCGGCGATGTAGTCCAGGCCCCAGGCGATCTGGGTGCGCGGCGCTGGTGGCCCAGTCGGACCCGTGGCTGCTCATCTTCGAGCCGGGCAGGGCCTGCGGGATCCCGTGGGCGCCGCTGCGCGCGTTGTGGGCCCGGTGGCTCCAGCCGGACTCCCTCTGCCAGAGCCGGCCGAGGTCGGCGCACTGGCTGGCCGACCAGCCGCGGTCGGCGCACATCTGCATGCCGAGGGCCCGGTTCTGCGCCGGGGTCCCGCCCTGCGCGGCCCGGGCACGGGCGGCCCGCTGCCTCGGCCTCCTTGCGCTGCTGGGCGGCCTTGCGCTCGGCCTTCTCCTTGGCCTTCCGCTTGGCTTCCTTCTCAGCCCGCTTGCGCTCGGCCTCGGCGTCCAGCACGGCCGCGTGGCTCTCCGCGGCGGCGTCGGCCGAGACCTGCCGGCTGGCCTCCCATGCCGCCGGCATGGGCCCGGGCGGCGTGTCGCCAAGGCCGATGGCCCGGGAGAGGGTGGGTCCGGCGGCGAGCAGGCCCGCGGCGGCCACCGTGACCGCGGCGACGCGGAGGCTGGGGTGCAACAACATGTGGGGGGACTCCTTGATCGACTCCCCTGCAGGTACCCGACCTGGCCCATGCCCACACGGCCTCGTGAGGGACGTCACAGCGCATACGCGCCCAATCCACCCCGAAACGGGCGTGCGATCGTCACTGCCGACGAGCTGCGCACCCATCGGCGGAGCCGCCGCGACCCTGTGCCCCAGGGCCGACCCGCCCGTCAGCCGACGCGCAGGCCCAGGGCCTCGGCCTCCTCGCGCAGCTCCTCGCGGACGCTCGGGTGGGCCGCCTGCTCGATCAGGTTGCGGGCCTGCTCGTCCTGGGACCGTCCCCAGATCTCGGCCAGGCCGTTCTCGGTGACCACGCCGGTGTGCTGCAGGGAGGTGACCGGCTCGTCGAGCAGGGGGACGATGGTCGAGACGTCGGCCTTCGGATGCCAGGATCGCAGCGCGATGAACGCCTGGCCCCCCGGCGCGTGCAGGGCGCCGACGATGAAGTCGTTCTGCCCGCCGAAGCCGGAGTAGATGCGCGCGTTGATGCGCGAGGCGTTCGCCTGGGCGAACAGGTCCACCTGGAGGGCCGAGTTGACCGAGGTCATCTGCGGCTGCTGGGCGATGAGACCCGGGTCGTTGGAGGCCTCGGTGCGCAGCATCCGCACCCGGGGATTGCCGTCGATCCACTCGTACAGCTCGGCCGACCCGAACAGGAACGACACCGCAAGGGGCGTGTCCGGGTCCAGGGCACCTGCCCGGTCCAGCGCGAGCACGCCGTCGGAGAACATCTCGGTCCAGAACCGCAGGCCGCGACGCTCGCTCAGGGCGTTCAGCACGGCGTCCGGCACGCCGCCGATCCCCATCTGCAGGGTCGACCCGTCCTTGATGCGGGCGGCGATCCGGTCGCCGATCACCTGGCTGGTGTCATCGAGGGGCGCGTGCGTGGCGGCAGTGATCGGCTCCTCGGCCTCGAACAGGACGTCGATCGAGCTCAGCGGGACGATCGCGTCGCCGTACGTGAACGGCATCCGGGGGTTCACCTGGGCGATCACCTTGCCGCCGCGGGCGCGGCAGGCCTCGATCGCCGCGGGGAGCACGTTGACCTCGATGCCCAGCGACACGACACCATGCCGCGGCGTCGAGGTGTGCAGCAGCACGACGTCCGGGACCATCGGCCCGGCGAAGAGCGCGGGCACGTGGCTCAGACGGCAGGGCACGTACCGCAGCTGGGGGTTGCGCCGCATACCCGGGCCGACGAACGGCGTCTCGGGGGTGATCCCGTCGCGCTCGGGCAGGCCGAGCTGCGCGTTCAGGGTCCACAACCGCCACTCGGGGACGTTGGCGTCGACCAGGGCCAGCGCCGTCCGGGGGGCGGCGAAGTTGCCGGAGACGACCACCCGGGGGTCCGGTGGCAGGCTCCCCAGGACGGCAGCCAGGGACTCGGCGTTCGCATGCAACGTCATGGGGGCCATCCTCCCGCGGCGGCGCACGGGATGACGGGGGCCGAATGCCCCGCACGTACGGCCGGAGGTCCCGGTTTGCGGAAGGTGAACCGGGCATGTCGCTTGCACGAACCCCGGACACCACCTATAGTTACTCGATGTATCGACTCGATACATCAGCCGGAGATCCTGGACGACGCGGAGGGAGAGTACTGCGCCATGGCATCCAATCGCCGCAGCGGGGTACTGGAGTTCGCCATCCTGGGCCTGCTGCACGACGCTCCCATGCACGGATACGAGCTGCGCAAGCGGCTCAACTCGGTGCTCGGCTCCTTCCGCGCCATCTCGTACGGCTCGCTGTACCCGGCGTTGAAGGACCTGCTCGACCGGCGTCTGATCACGGAGGCGGGAACGGCTGATGCCAGCGCCCCGGTGCTCTCGGGCAGGCGCGCCAAGATCGTCTACGAGCTCACCGCTGAGGGCAAGGACCGGTTCGCCGAGCTCGTCTCGCGCACCGGCCCGGAGTCCTGGGAGGACGAGGCGTTCGGCGTGCACATGGCCTTCTTCGGCAGTACGCCGGCCGAGGTCCGGGTGCGCATCCTCGAGGGCCGGCGCAGCCGGATGGAGGAGCGACTGAGCAACCTGCACGCCTCGATGGCGCGCAACCGCGAGCGGATCGACACCTACACGCTTGAGCTGCAGAGGCACGGCCTCGAGGGCGTCGAGCGTGAGGTCCGCTGGCTCAACGAGTTGATAGAGAACGAGAACGTACGGCGCGCCGGATCCCCTGGCGCGACCGACATCCCAACCGGAGATACCGGGGCCGGGCCGCGTCGCCCGCGAACCCGCGGGTGAGAAAGGAACAACAGATGGGTGCCATTCGTGTGGCCATCGTGGGCGTGGGCAACTGCGCCTCCTCCCTCGTGCAGGGTGTTGAGTACTACAAGGACGCGGATCCCAACGATCGCGTCCCGGGTCTCATGCACGTCCAGTTCGGCGACTACCACGTCCGCGACATCGAGTTCGTCGCTGCGTTCGACGTCGATGCCAAGAAGGTCGGACAGGACCTCTCGCACGCGATCTTCGCGTCCGAGAACAACACCATCAAGATCAGCGATGTCCCGCCGACCGGCGTGACCGTGTCCCGCGGCCACACGCTCGACGGCCTGGGCAAGTACTACCGCGAGATGGTGACCGAGTCCGACGAGGAGCCCGTGGACGTCGTCCAGATGCTCAAGGACACCCGGGCCGATGTCCTGGTGTGCTACCTGCCCGTGGGCTCGGAGGACGCTGCCAAGTACTACGCGCAGTGCGCCATCGACGCCAAGGTCGGGTTCGTCAACGCGCTTCCGGTCTTCATCGCCGGCACGCCGGAGTGGGCCAAGAAGTTCGAGGACGCCGGCGTTCCCATCGTGGGCGACGACATCAAGAGCCAGGTGGGTGCCACCATCACCCACCGCGTGCTGACCAAGCTGTTCGAGGATCGCGGCGTCACCGTCGACCGGACCTACCAGCTCAACGTCGGCGGCAACATGGACTTCATGAACATGCTCGAGCGTGATCGCCTGGAGTCCAAGAAGATCTCGAAGACCCAGTCGGTCACCTCGCAGATGAGCCGCGACATCGGCGCCCGCAACGTGCACATCGGCCCGTCGGACTACGTCGCGTGGCTCGACGACCGCAAGTGGGCGTTCATCCGCCTCGAGGGTCGGGCGTTCGGCGACGTGCCGCTGACCCTGGAGTACAAGCTCGAGGTCTGGGACTCCCCGAACTCGGCCGGTGTGATCATCGACGCGCTGCGCGCGGCGAAGATCGCCAAGGACCGCGGCATCGGCGGACCGATCCTGTCCGCGTCGAGCTACTTCATGAAGTCCCCGCCGGAGCAGTACCCCGACGAGATCTGCCGCGAGAAGGTCGAGCAGTTCATCGACGGCGAGATCGAGCGCTGAGGCACCGCCTCCGCACGAACTCCGCACGGAGCAGGAACCTCCCCGAGCGCCTCGGGGAGGTTCCTCGCGTCTGGGGGCTTCCGTGGTTCTGAGGTCGACGAGCGCGATCAGCCGGTGATTGCGTCGGCGTCATAGGCCGAGACCGCGGTCAGCCGCGAGCGGGACGCCCCCTGCCGGCCCTCGGCGCGGATGGCCGCCTCGATCCGGCCACGAGGGCCGTGTCGTCCTGCGCCAGTACAGCGGCCCTCACCTGCTCGGACCAGCCGGAGTCCATGGCGGCCAGTATCCGCCTCAGGTGGAGATCTGCCCACCCGTCATCCAGATGCTCCGGTCCGGTACAGATGCTCCGGTCCGGACCGGAGCAAACGGTTCCAGCCGGAGCATCTGCGCGGGCGGGGCGGGGCGGGGCGGGGCGGCTGGTGGGTGCGCGTGGGGCGGGGCGAGGCGGATGTGGACGCCGAGCCGGGGTACCGGCATGCTGGCGCGCGTGGCAGGTGCCGACCCCCCGGGTCAGGACGAGCCCCGGGGGTCGAACCGGGCCCCCGGGTGGCCACCCGCACGCCGATGGCGAGCAACCGGGCGCTGCGGGATCGTCCGGCGGGTCCGGCAGGTCCGGCTCGCCCCTGGGCACGAACCTGCCGACCGGGTCCGCCCCGCCGACCGGGTCCGCCCCGCCGACCGGTCCGCCCTGCTCCGGTCCCGCGCCGATGCTCCGGTCCCGCCCTGCCGACCCACCCCGCCCTCCGACCTGACCCGCCCTGCCGACCGGAGCCCGCGCCTGCCGACCGGGTCCGCCCGGCCGACCGTCCGCCTTGGACCGACCGGGTACCGGCATGCTGGCGGTCGTGGCAGCCCGCCCCCCGGGTCCGCCCTGCCGACGAGTCCCGCCCGCCGCACCGGTGCCCGCCCCACCGCCGGAGTCCCGCCCTGCCCGCCCGGTCCCGCCCGGCCCGACCGGGTCCGCCCCGCCGACCGATCCCACCGACCCCGCCGACCCCGTCGACCCGACCGACCCAGCCGCGCCGCCAACCCAGCCGCGCTGGCCGGTGCTGGCCACCCGGAACTCGCGCCTGCTGCTGGCCACCCGGCTGACCGGGCAGGCCTCGGACGGCCTGCTGCAGGCCGCCCTCGGTTCGTTCGTCCTGTTCTCGCCTGAGCGGCAGGCCACCGCGGCACAGGTGGCGGCAACCTTCGCCCTCCTGCTGCTTCCGTACTCACTGATCGGGCCGTTCGCCGGGGTCCTGCTCGACCGGTTCAGCCGGGCGCGGATCCTGGTCGGGGCCAACCTCGCGCGAGCGGCGGTCATGCTCGCCGTGGCGGCCCTCGTCGCCAATGACCGCGACGGCCTCGACCTGGGCGCAACCGTCCTGGTCGCGATGGGGTTCGGCCGACTGGTGCTTGCCGGGCTGTCCGCCGGTCTGCCGCACGTGGTCGCCAGCCGCCACCTCGTGACCGCGAATGCGCTCTTCCCGACCGCAGGCACGATCGCGGCTGCCATCGCGACGGTCACCGGCCTCCTCCTGATGCCGAGGCTGGGGCCGGACGGCGCAGCCCACCTCGTGCTCGGGGTGGCTGGCGGTCTCGTGGCCGCGGCGGTGGTCGCGTCGCGGATCCCCCGCGACGACCTCGGCCCGAACGAGGCAGAGGCACCACCGAGCAGCCGGATCCTGGCGGAGCTGGCTGACGTGGTCCGGGGAATGGTCGCCGGGATCGGGCACATCCACACCCGGCCCACGGCCCGCCGTGCCCTCGGGGTGGTCGTGCTGCACCGGTTCGCGTTCGGCGCCCTGCTCGTCGACACCCTCCTGCTGGTGCGCAACACCCTCAACGTCCCGAGCCAGGCGGATGCGGCCCTGGCTGACTTCGCGCTCGCTGCCGGCGGCGCCTCCGCCGGCAGCCTGCTCGCGGCGATCGTGACCCCGCGGCTCGCCGGTCGGCTCGGGATCACCCGATGGGCCGGCCTGACGGTGCTGGTCGCCTCGGTGGCGGCCCCGCTGGCCATCGCCCGCCTCACGCTGCCGCTGCTGATCGTCAGCTCGCTGGTGATGGGCTTCTCCGGCCAAGCCGTCAAGATCGCCGGCGACACCGTCCTCCAGCGCGAGATCGACGACGACTTCCGCGGCCGGGTCTTCGCGCTCTACGACGTGGTCCTCAACGTCGCCCTGGTGGGCGGGATCTTCCTGACGGCGTTCACGGTGGAGGCCAGTGGGGTCTCACCGACCCTGTGGGCCGGCATGGGCGTGCTGCTGGCCGCCACGGCTGCCTGGAGCCTGCGCCCCACGCCGGCCAGTGGCTAGGATCGGGCCGCGGGCCCGGGCTGGGCCCCTGGCTGGCCCGGAGATGGGGGCAGGGCGGAAGGGAGGTGGCTGGTGGGCATGCTCGACAACTTCGAGAAGAAGCTGGACCGCCTGGTCAACGGCGCCTTCGCCAAGGCCTTCAAGTCCGAGGTCCAGCCGGTGGAGATCGCCGCCGGGCTCCAGCGCGAGCTCGACGACCGCGCGACGATCGTCAGCCGAGCCCGCACCGTCGTGCCGAACATCTTCACCGTGGAGCTGTCCCCCGCCGACCACGAGCGCCTGGCGGCCTTCGAGCACACGGTCAGCGATGAGCTGGCCGGACTGGTCCGGGAGTACGCCCAGCAGCAGCGATATGCCTTCGTGGGCGCCGCCGAGGTGCACCTGGCCACCGATGCCAACCTCGGCACGGGCGTCTTCCGGATCCGCTCGGAGGTGCGCCCCGGGCCGCAGCCGGACCTGCCGGCCCATGCCGACGTGTCCGGGGAGCCGCACCTCGAGGTCGACGGCATCACCTATCCCCTGCACGCGGTGACCTCGCTCGGCCGGGGCACCGAGGTCGACATCCGGATCGACGACCCGGGCGTCTCCCGGCGGCACGCGGAGATCGTGCTGGGCACGGACGTGACCATCCGGGACCTCAACTCCACCAACGGGACCCTCGTCAACGGTCGGATGATCACGTCGGTCGTCCTGGAGGACGGGGCCCGGATCCAGATGGGCTCCACCACGCTGACCTACCGGGCCAGGTGAGGCCGATGTCGGAGCTGGCCCTGACCCTGATGCGGTTCGGCTTCCTGGCCGCGCTCTGGTTCGGGGTCCTCGGCATCGTCGTGGTCCTGCGTCGCGACCTCGCGGCCCCCCGGGAGGCTCGCCCCCAGGCCGCTCGGTCCAGCCCGGGCCTCCCGACGCCGACCGCCCCGCCGGTCCCCCCGCAGCCGAAGCCCCGAGGGGCCTCGCGCGGCGGGACGACGCCCCGCAAGCTGTCCGTCGTCGAGGGGGAGCTGGCCGGCACGGTGATCCCGCTGGGTACCTCTCCGATCACGGTCGGCCGCGCCGCCGACTCCACCCTGGTGCTCAAGGACGACTACGCGTCCAGCCGGCACGCCAGGTTCTTCCCCTCGGACGGGCAGTGGATCGTCGAGGACCTGGGGTCGACCAACGGCACCTGGATCGACCGAACGCGGATCACCGGACCGACCGTCCTTCGGGTCGGTGCGAAGGTCCGCGTCGGTCGCACGACCCTTCAGCTGCAGCGGTAGGGCGGACCGATGACCCTGTTCCTGCGGTACGCCGCCAAGTCCGACGTGGGCATGGTGCGCAGCGCCAACGAGGACTCGGGGTTCGCCGGCCGGGCCCTGCTGGCCGTCGCCGATGGAATGGGGGGCCACGCGGCCGGCGAGCTCGCCAGCTCGGCGGCCATCGCTACCCTGGCCGAGCTGGACTCCGAGGACCTCGGGTCCGGGGACCTGCTCACCGCCCTCGACGACGCCGTGCTCACCTCAGCGGAGCGCATCGGCCAGTACATCGAGGCCGACCCCTCCCGGTCGGGGATGGGCACGACCCTCACCGCGATCCTGTGGCAGGCCGGCCGGCTCGCGGTCATCCACGTGGGCGACTCGCGGGCCTACCTGCTGCGCGACGGCGAGCTCAGCCAGATCACGCACGACCACACCTACGTGCAGTCACTGATCGATGCGGGTCGGATCACCCCGGACGAGGCCAGGCGGCACCCGAAGCGGAACCTGCTCCTGCGGGCGATCGACGGCACGCAGCTGCCCGAGGGCGAGTCCTCGGTCCGGGAGGCGCAGGCCGGGGACCGCTACCTGCTCTGCAGCGACGGCCTGTCCGGCGTGGTGGACGACGCGCAGATCACCGAGGTCCTGCGCACGGTGCCCGATCCCACCGCGGCCGTGACGGCGCTGGTGGACCTGGCACTGGAGGCCGGAGCCCCGGACAACGTGACGGCCGTCGTCGCCGACGTCATCGAGGCCGACGACGACGAGGCAGCCCGCGAGTCCGCGCTGATCACGCCGGTCGTGGTCGGTGCGGCCGGCGAGCCGCGCAACCGGGCGGCGCTGCCTGGCCTGCAGTTCCCGGACGACGTGGGGCCCTCCGAGCCGGGCTCCGGAACGGTGTCCCCGGCGACGACGTCGTTCGGGGAGGTGACCGATCCGGCGACGCCCGAGGACGCCGGCTCCGCCTCCCCCGGCGGCGATGCGAATCGGCCAGGCTTCGCCCGGCGCCACGCCGGGGCCCTGGCCCTGACGGCCGTAGTGGTCGCAGGGCTGCTGATCGCGGTGGCCGGGTTCATGTGGTGGCTGGCCTCCCAGTGGTTCGTGGGCAGCCACGTCGGCTACGTGGCGGTCTACCGGGGCGTGCCGCAGAGCATCGCCGGGGTGCCGCTGAACCGGGTGGCGACCCAGACCGCCCTCGAGGTCGCCGACCTGCCCTACTACGACCAGCAGCAGCTCGAGCGCACGATCGACGCCGCCACCCAGGCCGAGGCCGAGCGCATCGTCGCCGACCTCGCCAGCAAGGCCGCCGCCTGCAAGGCGGACCCGCCGCCGCTGGGATGCCCGCCGGCAGCTGGGCCCACGCCCGCTCCGAGCCCCGGTGCGCCCGGCCCCAGCGCCACGGCCACCGCGACCACGACCCTCGGGGCAGCGCGATGAGCACCCCGGTGGTCGTCAGCACGGGGGCCTCGACGCCGCCCTCGAGCCAGCCGACGCGCCGTGGCAGCGAGCTGGCCCTGCTGGTCCTGGTCTGGCTCGTGGGGATCCTGGCGATGGTGCTGGCCAGTGCCGGGGCCGCCGACGAGGTGCTCCCGGGGATCTGGCCGGTCGCGGCCATCACCGGCGGCTTCCTGCTCGGGATGCACCTGGTGGTCCGCTGGCTGGCGCCCTACGCCGACCCCATCCTCCTGCCCGCGGCCGCTGCCCTGAACCTGCTCGGCATCGCGATGATCGGGCGGCTGGACATCGCCGCGGCGCGCAGGGCCGAGAGCGCCGGCAACCCGATCCCGTCGTCGGACGCCCTCGACCAGGCGGTCTGGATGGCCGTCGGGGTGCTGGCGTGCGCCGCGGTCCTCTTCCTCGTCCGGGACCACCGGATGCTGCGCCGGTACACCTACATCTGGGGGTTGCTCGGGCTCGGCCTGCTCCTGCTGCCGATGGTCCCGGGCCTCGGGCTGACCATCAACGGGGCCAACCTGTGGATCCAGGTTGCCGGCATGACCTTCCAGCCCTCCGAGTTGGCCAAGGTCGTGCTGACGATCTTCTTCGCCTCGTACCTGGTGCAGACCCGGGAGTCGCTCGCCCTGGTGCGGCGCAAGTTCCTGGGCCTCGGCGTACCCCGGGGCCGGGACCTCGGCCCGATCCTTGTGGCCTGGCTGATGGCCCTGGTCATCATGGCGCTCCAGACGGACCTGGGCACCGCGGTGATGCTGTTCGGCCTGTTCGTGGGCCTGCTGTACGTGGCGACCGGCCGACGCTCCTGGATCGTGCTCGGGACGATCCTCACCGCCGCTGGAGCCGTGGTGGCGTACCTGCTGTTCGGCCACGTCCAGGTCCGCGTCAAGGTGTGGCTGGACCCCTTCGCCTATGCCAACGCCGAGGGCTACCAGATCGTGCAGTCCCTGTTCGGGTTCGCCAACGGCGGCATGATGGGCACCGGCTGGGGCAAGGGATACCCCCAGCTCGTCCCCTACGCCGAGAGCGACTTCATCTTCGCCGCCCTCGGCGAGGAGATCGGGATGGTGGGCGTCTTCGCCGTGGTCGTGCTGTTCGCGGTGCTCATCCAGCGCGCGCTTCGGGTCGCGCACGCGAGCCGGGACCCGTTCGGGACGCTGCTGGTCGCGGGTTTCGCGATCATCTGGGGGGTCCAGACCTTCGTCGTTGTCGGCGGGGTCACCAAGCTGATCCCGCACACGGGCCTGACCACGCCGTTCATGTCGGCCGGCGGCTCGTCGCTGCTCGCCAACTGGATCATGCTCGGCCTGCTGCTCCGGGTCTCCGACCACGTCCGCCGTCCCGACCCGGTGATCGTGCGCCCGGATGACTCCACGACCGAAGTGGTGCGCCAGCCGTGAGTCGCTCGCTGAACCGCCTGGCCTTCGGGCTGTTCCTGCTGATGGTGGCGCTCCTCGTGCAGCTCACGCGGATCCAGGTGTTCCGGGCCGACGAGTTGAACGCCCGGCCCGGCAACCAGCGCACCCTGCTCACCGAGTACTCGCGGGAGCGGGGCCCGATCCTGGTCGACCGGGCGCCGATCGCCGAGTCGATCGAGACCGACGGATCCCTGAAGTTCCTGCGCCAGTACCCCGTGGGGCCGGCGACCGCCTCGGTGACCGGGTTCTACTCGATCGTGTACGGGGCGACCGGCCTGGAGAAGGCCGAGAACGCGATCCTGTCCGGCAACGATCCCCGGCTGTTCGTCGACCGCATGCAGCAGTTGTTCGCCGGGCGCGAGACCCGCGGCGGAGCGGTGACCACCACGCTGAACGGGCCAGCCCAGCAGGCGGCCTGGGACGGGCTGCGCGGCAAGGTGGGATCGGTCGTTGCGATCGAGCCGTCCACGGGACGGATCCTTGCCCAGGTCCAGAGCCCGTCGTTCGACCCGGAGAAGCTGAGCTCGCACAACTCGAAGGCCATCAGCGAGTACTACGCGAAGCTCGAGGCCGACCCCAACAAGCCGCTGCTGAACCGGCCGATCGCCAAGACGAATCCGCCCGGTTCGACGTTCAAGGTGGTGACCGCCGCCGCGGCCCTGGAGTCCGGACGGTTCACGGCGGAGTCGGTGATCCCGGGCCCGAAGACCTACCGGCTGCCGGGGACCAACGTGGATCTGCCCAACTGGACCGGCACCGCGTGCGGCCCCAACGGGGAGGTGACACTCGCCGAGGCCCTGGCCATCTCGTGCAACACGGCCTTCGCGTGGCTGGGCAACGAGCTCGGCGACGACGCCCTGCGCGACCAGGCCCAGAAGTTCGGATTCGACGAGTCGTTCGAGACGCCGCTGCGGGTCGCCACCTCCCGGTTCCCGGAGGACCCCGACGCCTCGCAGACGGCTCAGGCGGCGATCGGACAGTTCGACGTGCGGGCCACCACCCTGCAGATGGCCATGGTCGCCGCGGCCGTGGGCAACTCCGGGGTCACGATGCGCCCGGGACTGGTCGAGCAGACCAGCGCCCCGGACCTGCAACCGTTCGAGACCTTCACGCCGCGGGACTTCGCCGAGGCCATGTCCCCGGAGAACGCCGCGGAGCTCACCCGCATGATGGTCGGCGTCGTCAGCAACGGCACGGGTTCCAGCGCGCGGATCCCCGGGGTCGCGGTGGCCGGCAAGACCGGGACCGCGCAGACCGGCGGCGGTCGACCCAGCATCGCCTGGTTCATCGCCTTCGCCCCCGCGCAGGACCCGCAGGTGGCCGTGGCCGTGGCCATCGAGGATGCGGGGACCAACGAGGTGAGCGGCAACGCCCTCGCGGGCCCGATCGCGCGGGCCGTCATGCAGGCCGTCCTGTCCAGCTAGCCGGCCCGGCCGCGGGACGCGCTTGCCGGTCGGCCCGCGGCCGGGACGGTAGATTGGCGCCGGACGCCGGTCAGGGGCGGGCGGGATGGCGCAGTAGGAGAGGACGGCGATGAGCGACGTGCGACGGCTCGGCGACCGGTACGAGGTGGGCGAGCTGCTCGGCCGTGGGGGCATGGCTGAGGTGCACGAGGGCCGGGACCTGCGGCTCGGCCGCCGGGTGGCCATCAAGATCCTCAAGCCCGAGCTGGCCCGCGACCCGGCCTTCCTGTCCCGGTTCCGCCGTGAGGCGCAGAGCGCGGCCTCGCTGAACCACCCGAACGTCGTTGCCGTGTACGACACCGGCGAGGATTCCCTGGGCGATGGCCCGGGTGCCACGGTCGTGCCGTTCATCGTGATGGAGCTCGTCGAGGGAATCACCCTCAAGGAGCTGCTGCACTCGGGCAACCCCCTCGTGCCCGAGCGCTCGCTGGAGATCACTGCCGGGATCCTGGCGGCACTGGACTACAGCCACCGGCACGGGATCATCCACCGCGACATCAAGCCGGGCAACGTCATGCTCACCACGACCGGCACGGTCAAGGTCATGGACTTCGGGATCGCGCGGGCCACCGCCGACGCGAGCCACACCGGCACCAGCACGTCGACGGTCCTGGGGACGGCGGCCTACCTGTCCCCGGAGCAGGCCCAGGGCAGGACCGTGGACGCGCGCAGCGACCTGTACTCCACCGGCGTGGTGCTCTTCGAGCTGCTCACCCGGCGGACCCCGTTCCGGGGCGATGCGCCGGTCGCGGTGGCCTTCGCGCACGTCAATGAGGACCCGCCGGCGCCCAGCTCCGTGGAACCCACGGTGCCGGCGGCCCTGGACCGACTGGTGCTCAAGGCGCTGGCCAAGGACCCGGCGGCGCGCTACCAGAGCGCGGTCGAGTTCCGCGCGGACGTCGAGCGGGCGATCGCCGGGGTCCCCATGACCCAGGTGCTGCCGCCCACGGGCGGCCGACGCCACCCAGGTCCTGGGTGCAGCGGCTGGTGCCGCCGTCGGGGCGGCCGCGGCCACCGGCGCGATGTCACCGGTGATCCCCGGTGGCGCCGGGGAGCCCTACGAACCGGAGCCCGACGTCCCGGCGGAGCCGGCGCAGGGCAAGAGTGCGAGGTTCCTGCGCGGCCTGGGGATCTTCGCCCTCGTCGCCGGGCTGCTGGGTCTCGGCAGCTGGCTGGCCTGGGCCCTGCTCGTCCCGTCGCCAGCGGCGACCGTGGAGGTGCCGTCCCTGGCCGGCCTGACCGTGGCGAAGGCCCAGCAGCGGTTGCAGGATGCGGGACTGACCCTGGGCAGGGAGGACTTCGAGACCTCCGACCGGCCCAAGGACACGATCATCGACCAGGACCCGCGCAGTGGGGACCGGATCGAGGAGGGCTCACCAGTCAACGTCGTGGTCTCCGCGGGCAAGGAGCAGGTCCAGGTGCCCGACCTCATCGACTTCCGCTCGGTGGAGGACGCGCGCGCGGCCCTCAACGACGTCGGGCTCGTCCTGGGCAGGGTCACGGAGCAGGACTCCGACCAGCCGGAGGAGACCGTGCTGCGCCAGGAGCCGGAGCCGTACGCCAACGTCGATGCCGGGTCCGCAGTGGCCATCTGGATCTCCAACGCGAGGGTCGAGGTGCCCGACGTGATCGGGCGCACCGAGGCTCAGGCCCGGACCGCCCTGTTCAACCTGGGCTTCGAGGTCGAGTACGCCGCGGAGGTGGAGACCGACCAGTTCGCGCCCGGCACCGTCGCCGCCCAGACGCCCGACGGCGGGACGCTGGCGAAGAAGGGGTCGCTGGTGACGCTCACCCTGGCCAAGGCGCCACCCCCGCCCACGCCCACGCCGACGCCCACGCCGACCGAGACGCCTCCGTCGGTGGACGGGTCCGGCGGTGGGGCTGACGGGGTCGGCGGGGGCGGCACCGCCGGCGGCACGGATCAGGCAGGGGCCAACCCCGGACTGTCGGCGCCTCCCACGCCCTGAGGCGTCGCGGGCGGGGATGTTCGTCCTCCACGAGGGCCGGGGCTGAGCCGATGCCGGGCCGACACCGGGCCCACACCGGGCCCGGCCGACGGCGCCCGTCAGCGCCGGTGCTGCCAGGCCTCCCAGGCTGAGTTCGTCATGTCGGACAGCCCGCGGCGGGGGTGCCACCCGAGGACCCGGCCGGCCAGGGCCGGGTCAGCGACCAGCGCCGGCGGATCCCCGTCGCGCCTGCCCACGATGTCGACGGCGAACTCGTCGCCGACCGACTCCCGCAGGGCCTCGATGACCTCGAACACGGAGTAGCCCCGGCCGGTGCCGATGTTCAGGGCGAGGTGGTCGCGCAACGGCGGCGGCTCCTCCATGCCGGCGACCCGGGCGACGATCGACCCCAGCTGTGAGGCGACCCCCGCGACGAGGTCGGTCGCCTGCCCCCGCCGGCCGCTCGACGTGCTCGTGGCCCGAAGGGCCTCGGGAAGGCGATGGGTGGCTGCCTCCATGGCCCGCGCCGCGACCGGGACCTTGTCGATGGCCCGCGCGGCGGTCTTGCCCGCGACGTCGACGGCGGCCTCGGCGACCTCGGCGCCCTGGTTGGCGACCCCCACCGCCAGGGCACCGCCGGGCAGCCGGGTCGCGGCGTGCTCGGCGAGCTCGGCGGCCTGGTGCACCCGCTCGCCCGCGGTGCGGACCGCAGCCGCGGGATCCATCGAGCTCTGCGCGGTCGCGTGGGCGGCCTCCACGACCCGCACGGCCGCCACATGAGCTGCCGACAGGTCCGAGACGTGGATGTAGTCGCGGATGCAGGTGCCGTCCGGCGTGGGGTAGTCGTCGCCGAAGACCTTTGGGCGCCGGCCCTCCTCGAGCGCCTGGAACACCAGCGGGATCAGGTTCAGGGCTGCCGGGTCGCCCAGCCTGGGCGAGCCCGCGCCGGCCACGTTGAAGTAGCGCAGGCTCAGGGCCTTCCACCCGTGGGCGCGCGCGGTGCCGGCGACCATCCACTCGCCGGAGAGCTTGGTGGCCCCGTACGGGTTGATCGGCAGGCACGAGGTGTCCTCGGTGATCCGGTCGAGGGGTTCGGCCAGGAGGGGCTGGCCGTAGACCGCCGCGGACGACGAGAAGACCATCTGCTCGATGTCGTGCTCGACCATCTCCTCGAGGAGGACCTGCAGGCCGCCCACGTTCTGCGACCAGTAGTGCAGCGGGCGCTCGACGGACTCGCCCACCTGCTTGCGGGCGGCGAAGTGCATGACGCCGGTGATCTCCTGGCCGGAGTCACGCAGGGCGCGGCGCACCACCCTGCGGTTGTGCACCGACCCGGTGATCAGCGGCACGCCGTCCGGCAGGCGGTCGGCCCGGCCGGTCGAGAGGTCGTCGAGGACCACCACGTCGCGGCCGCTGGCCCGCATGTCGCGCACCACGTGCGCCCCGATGTACCCGGCCCCGCCGGTGATCAGCCATGCCATGGTCGCCCAGACTAGACCCGCCAGCTGCCGAGGCCTACTTCAGAAGGCGGCTCATCCGCCGGTCGGCCAGCAGGCGCCCGCCGGTCTGGCAGGAGGGGCAGTACTGCAGGCTCGAGTCGGCGAAGCTGACCTCCCGGATCGTGTCGCCGCACTGGGGGCAGGCGGACCCGGTGCGCCCGTGCACGGCCATCGCCGCCTTCTTCTCCGCCTTGAGGCTGCTGGGGTCGGTGCCCCGGGCGGTCGCGACGGCCGTGGCCAGCGTCGTGCGCACGGCCTCGTACAGCCGCTGCTCCACCTCCGGGTCCAGTGCGCCGGCGGGGGCGAACGGGCTGACCCGAGCCGCATGGAGGATCTCGTCGGAGTAGGCGTTGCCGATGCCCGCGATCCGGGACTGGTCGCGCAGCACCCCCTTGACCTGCGCCCGGCCGGCCCCGGCGAGGATCGCATGGAAGGCCGCGGGGTCGAATCCGTCCGACAGCGGATCCGGGCCGAGCCGGGCGATCCCGGGGACCTGGTCGGTGTCGCGCACGACGTGGACCGCCAGGCGCTTCTGCGTGCCGGCCTCGGTCACGTCGATGGCGGCGACCGGCACCTGCGGGGCAGCGGCGTCGGCGAGAAGCACCCGCAGCGCGAGGGCGGCTCCGACGGCTCGCCCCCCACCCCGGCCGCCCAGTGGGGCTGGTGCGCGTGGCGGGTCGTCGCGCCAGCGGGCCCATCCGCCCCGGGCCAGGTGGATCACCAGGTGCAGGGGCTCGCCGTCGGGGTCGACCAGGTCGAGGATGAGGTGCTTGCCGAGTCTCGACAGGCCCAGGACCTCGCAGCCCGCGGCCGCGCCGACCGGCGGGTCGAACGTCTTCAGGGCACTGATCGCCGCCACCTCCACCCGGAGCACCTGAAGGCCTGCGGCGCGCTGCGTGAGTGCCTCGGCCAGGGCGGTCACCTCCGGCAGCTCGGGCACCCTGACAGGGTGCCACGGGCCGCTGCGCCGATGCCGCGCGGCGCTAGGTGTCGGCCCGCCGCCGGCCCACCTGGCGGGCCCGGCCGTCTCCCAGCGTGAAGGACAGGACCACGTGGTTCCACGCGCAGGACCGGCAGACCTCGACCACGTAGACGCGGAAGCGGCCGTACTCGTGGGCCATCCCGGGCAGCTGGTCGGTGGCTCGCGCCGAGCCACTCAGGGGGCCGAGCTGGGCCCCGTAGACCCAGGTGATCTCGACGAGCTCGGCGCGCCGGCACACGGGGCAGTCCCGCCCGGCCGGCTCGCCGTGATGCTTGGCTGCGCGGAGCAGGCCCGGATCGGCGTCGCAGTAGTCGCTGTTGAAGGCGCCGCCGCGCCGCATGGTCTCCAGCGCGGAGCGGCGGGCCAGCGCGAACGAGATGACGTCCCGGGGCTTCTCCGGGTCGGAGACCTCCTCGGCGGCGAACTCGTCGGGGTGCGGGGCCGGCGGACGGGTGGGCCTGGGCGTGCGCGAGCCCCGGATGCTCGAGGTGCGGGGGCCGGCCATCCAGCCAGAGTAGGCCAGCGCGGTCGCACAGACCACCGATCCGCGGCCTTTCGGCTACCGTTGCTCGCCGTGAGGATCAACTACCCGCGGGACGACCGCGAGGGCTGGCGGCGGTTCATCCCGTCCTGGAAGCTCGTGCTCGGATCGATGGCGACGCTGACCATCGGCGGGGCGCTGCTCGGGGCGGTCATCTTCGCGGTGGCGTACTTCACGACGGACATCCCCGAGCCCAACGAGGTCGCCGAGGCGCAGACGACCATCGTCTACTGGAGCGGGGGCAAGAACGAGCTGGCCCGCCTCGGCGACACCAACCGGATCTCCGTTCCCCTGTCCGAGGTGCCGGAGCACGTCCGGTACGCCGTGCTCTCGGCGGAGGACCGCAGCTTCTACGAGCACAACGGGTTCGACATCACCGGCATCATGCGGGCGCTGTGGAACAACGTGACGGGGGGCAGCACGTCCGGCGGCTCCACGATCACCCAGCAGCTGGCCAAGAACGCCTACCTGACCAGCGACCAGACGCTGGTGCGCAAGTTCCGGGAGGCCGTGCTCACGGTCAAGCTGGAGGTGGAGCGCAGCAAGGACGAGATCCTCGAGGACTACCTGAACGTCATCTTCTACGGCCGCAGCGCCTACGGGATCCAGACCGCCAGCCAGGCCTACTTCCGGACCAACTCGAAGGACCTCACGCTCGAGCAGGGCGCCGTGCTGGCCTCGGTCATCAACGCCCCCGGGCTGTACAACCCCGACGAGAAGCAGGGGTTGACGAACCTGCAGAACCGGTACGCCTACGTGCTCAACGGCATGGTGGAGCAGGGCTGGCTGGATCCTGCCGAGGCCGAGGCGGCCAAGGGCGACTTCCCGGAGATCTCCGAGCGTCGACGCGACCAGCGCTACGCCGGCCCGAAGGGGCACCTCATCCGCGCCGTCCAGGACGAGCTGGTCACCCTCGGGTTCACCGAGCAGGAGATCAACGCCGGAGGCCTGCGGGTGGTGAGCACGTTCGATCGCGCCGCCCAGCGCGCAGCCGAGGACGCCGTGGCCAACCAGGCCCCCACCACCGGGATGGAGGGGGTGCGCATCGGCCTGGCCGCGGTCGAGCCGATCACCGGCGAGGTCAAGGCCATGTACGGGGGTGCGGACTACCTGGAGAACAGCCTGAACAACGCAACGCAGGCGATCGCCCAGGCCGGATCTACCTTCAAGCCGTTCGCCCTGGCCGCGGCGACGGAGGCCGGCATCGGCCTGGACTCGCTGTGGCCCGGCAACACCGGCTACAAGGTGGGCAACTACACCGTCAACAACTACGCGGGCAACTCCTACGGTGAATGGATCACCCTGCTCAAGGGGACCGAGCAGTCGGTCAACACGGTGTACGTGCCGTTGACCGCCGAGGTCGGCCCAGACGCGGTCCAGGATGCCGCACTGCGCGCCGGGATCCCGGCCGACACCAACGGGATGGAGGGACCCCCGGACGTGACCTTCGCGCTGGGCACCGACTCCCCGCACACCATCGATGTGGCCCGGGCCTATGCCACGTTCGCCGCCCGGGGGCAGCAGGCGGCGACCACCACCATCCGCCGGGTCGGCACCGCGGATGGCGGCCTGCTCTACGAGCGCCAGAACGACACGAGCCGCACGTTCGACGAGAGCACGTGCGATGTCGTCAACTACGCCCTGCAGAGCGTCGTGCAGAACGGCACCGGCGGCCCGGCCAGGGCCCTGGGCCGCCCGGTGGCCGCCAAGACCGGGTCCACGGACGACTACAAGTCGGCCTGGTTCGCGGGGTACACCCCGCAGCTCGCCGCAGCCGTGAGCTTCAGCAAGGAGGACAAGAACGGCAACCCGATCTCGCTGTCCGGGACCGGTGGCCAGCCCCAGTTCTTCGGCAGCGGCTTCCCGGCCCGGGTATGGACCGCGTTCATGACGGGCGCCCTCGAGGGCAAGGAGGTGCTGGGCTTCGTCGCCCCCGTCGATCCGCCGAAGGGCGGTGGGCTGGCGAGCCCCACCCCGACCCCGACCGAGACGGCATCGGAGTCGCCGACGCCGGAGCCGACCACCGAGTCGCCGACGCCGGAGCCGACCACGGAGCCGCCGACGCCGGAGCCGACCACGGAGCCGACCACGGAGCCGCCGACGGCGGAGCCGACCACGGAGCCGCCGACCACGGAGTCGCCGACGCCGGGCGGTGGGCAACCGGGCCAGGGCGGCCAGGCGGCGGTCAGCCCGAGCCCGTAGCGACGCGCACGCGACCGATCCGGGCGGGTCGGACCACCCGGGGTCGTGGCACCGTAGCCTGACCGCGTGGCTGGCATCCGGGAGCGTCCGTGGGTGGTCCCCACGGACGCCGACCCGGTGGCGCGATCGGCCCGCCCCCTGCTGGGTGGCCCCGTTGGCCGGCACGCGCTGCTGGGAGGCAGCTGGTGGACGCCGATCCGGGTCTCGGTGATGGCTGGGCTGCTCGTCTACGCGCTGGGATGGCTGACCAAGGGCTACTGCGTGGCCAACGGGTGGGGTTCCCCGCAGCGGTACATGTACCTCTGCTACTCCGACATCCCGGTCCTGTACGAGGCCCGCGGCCTGGCCGACGGGGTCTTCCCGTACCTCCTCGAGCCCGGACCGGGCCAGCAGGTCCTCGAGTACCCCGTGCTGACCGGGGTCTTCATGTACCTCAGCGCCTGGGTCACCCGCATCCTCGGTGGTGACGGGACGACGTTCTTCGCAGTCACCGTCGTGGGCCTTGCGGCCCTGCTGGCGTGGACGATCGCGAGCACCGGGCGCACGGTCGCCCGCCGGCCGTGGGACGCGCTCATGGTGGCTCTCGCGCCGGTGGTCGCACTGGCCGGCTTCGTGAACTGGGACCTGCTCGCCGTCGCCCTGACCGCCGCGTCGCTGGCGGCCTGGGCGCGCCGTCGGCCACTGCTGGCCGGGGTCCTGCTCGGCCTGGCCGCCGCGGCCAAGTTCTACCCCCTGCTGCTGATCGGGCCGGTCCTGGTGCTGTGCGTCCGCCGGGGCACCGTGGCCGCGGGGGTCCGGTTCTCGGCTGGGGCGCTGGCGGCCTGGCTGGCCGTCAACGTGCCCGTGATGCTCGCGGACTTCGACGGCTGGGTCCGGTTCTACGACTTCTCCCGGGAGCGCGGCCTGGACTTCGGCTCCCCGTGGTACGCCCTGACCCTGCTGGGAGTCGACGTGCCCGCCGGGTCGGTGAACAGCATGGCCCTCGCGTCGTTCGTGCTGGCGTGCCTCGGCATCGCATGGTTGGGCCTTCGGGCCCCCCGGCCGCCCCGCCTCGCCGCGCTTGCCCTCCTGGTGGTCGGCGCGTTCGTGCTGACCAACAAGGTGTACTCGCCGCAGTTCGTGCTGTGGGTGCTCCCGTTGGCGGTCCTGGCCCGGCCCCGGTGGCGTGACCTCCTGGTGTGGCAGGCGCTCGAGGCCGCCTACTTCGTGGGCATCTGGTGGTACCTGGTGGGCTACGGGACCGACGACAAGGGGCTGGCGGACGGGTGGTACGTGGCCGCCACGGCAGCGCACTGGTTCGGCACGGCCTGGTTCATGTCCCTGGTCGTGCGGGATGCGTGGCTGCCGGCGCATGACCCCGTGCGCACCGATGGGTTCGTCGAGGACGAGGACGACCCGGGTGGCGGGGTGCTCGACGGCGCTGCCCGCGGGCCCCTGGGGACGGGAACGATCGGGTCGGCACGGACGGCCCCGCTGTCCACCCCGGGCTGAGGTGCGGGGGCCCTGCTCCGGGGCCCGCGGCACCTCGGGTCGAGGACCGCGCCACGGCTCAGCCGAGGATCGCGTCCGGTTGGACCGTCGTGAAGCGGACGTCGCAGTCGAGGTACTCGCCGACCGGCGGCGGGATGGTCCCCTTGGGGATGCGCAGCATCGAGACGTGCATGTGCGGGGGCTCGAGGAACCACGCGTGGGCCCCGGCGGGCAGGTGGAACGGGGAGCGGAACCGGCCCGCCGCCTCCAGTGCCCCCGTCCCGGCCGCGGCGGCGCGCTGCCGGACGCTGCGCGCCGGCCGGGGGGCGGTCATCGCCACCCCGTGTGAGGTGCCACCGCTGACCACGATGACGTGACCCTCGCGCGGGGCCCGGCGCTGGTGGTAGCCCGCGGCCTGGCCCTCCGCGGTGGCGTGCACCGCCAGGACGCTTCCCTGGGCATGCAGGGCGCCCCGGTCACCCAGCCACAGCCGCGTGCCCACCCGCAGGCGCAGCGGGAGGTCCGGGACGGCGGTCCGGATGTCCGAGCACTCGCTGTCCGCCAGGTGGCTGACCCACAGGGCGCCGGCGTCGTCCACGCCGGCGAGGTTGGCAAGCAGCGACGGCCACAGGAGTCCCCACGCCACCACCTCGTGGACCCGGGCCGAGCCGAGCACCATGGGTTCCGACGGGGTGCCGTCGACGCGGAGCATGGCCATCGACCCGATCCGCGGCTCCTCCGGGGTCGCGATCGGCAGGTGCAGCGCGAGGCCCTCGAGGCGCACGGCGCCGGAGGCGATCGGCCCGGCCAGCGTGGTGATCGCCGAGGCGACCTCGTCCTCGGTCATCCCGAACCGGCGCATCGACGTCAGCCCCTCGAGCAGGACGCGCCGGGGGGCGCCCGGGGAACCCAGCTGGGCGATCTCCGCGGCGCCCTGGGGCGATGCGATCGTGTGGATCACCCGCCCCGCGGCCGGGTGCTCGGACAGTGCCCGCCAGGCAGCCGCCTCGACCTCGGTGCGCAGCGTCACCGGCTCCAGCACCAGCACGTCGAGCCCCGGCTGCGTGTCGAGCACGGCCGCCACCTCGTGGACCGTGCCCACGGCGATCGCGGGAACCCCCAGGCGAACCGCCTCCGCGGCCAGCCGGGCCTTGCCGACGCCGTACCCGTTGCCCTTGGCCACCGGTACGAGCTCGGCCCCGGCGGAGGTGAGGGCATCGCGGACGGCGTCCTGGTGGGCGTGCCAGCGCGGGGTGTCGATCCGGATGACGAAGCTCATGACCCCTCGTGTCGTTCTCGATGGTGGCAGCGCGCCTGCGCGGCGCCGCGGTCAGCGTCGGCGCATGTAGGCCTCGAAGGCCCGGTTCAGCGCCGGCCTGAGGGCATAGTCCCACTCCCCGGAGTACTCCTGCGCGAAGCCCCCCGTGCCGACCTTGAACTGCAGGAGGCCGAACAGGTGGTCCTGCGGGTCCAGGGTGTCGCTGATCCCGCGCATGTCGTAGGTGTCGGCGCCTGCCGCGCGGGCGTCGCGCATCATCTGCCACTGGATGGCGTTGCTCGGCCGCAGGTCGCGTCCGGCGGTCGTCGAGGCGCCGTAGGTGTACCAGCAGTGGCGGTTGACCCTCGACCACAGGGTCGCCGCATGCACCGTGCCCTCATGCTCGGCCAGGTAGAGGCGGATCCGGTCGGGATCCTCCCTGCGCAGCGTTGTCCACATCCGCTGGAAGTAGGCCAGGCCCCGGGGGTGGAACCGGTCGCGCCCGGCGGTCTCGACGTAGATGCGGTGGAACGTCGGCAGGTCCTCGGAGTCGCCCTGGCGCACCTCGACACCGGCCTTGGTCGACTTCTTGATGTTGCGCCGCCAGAGCTGGTTGAAACCTGCGAGCAGCTCGTCGTCGGTGCGCCCGGCCAGCGGCACCTGGAAGACGTACCGGGGCTGGACGTCGCCGAAGCCCGCACCTGTCGAGGGCCGCTGGGTCCAGCCCGACGCCTCGAGCACATCGGCCACCGCGATGGCCCGCCCGTCGGTCTCGTCGGCCGGCAGGTCGCGAAGGGCCGTGGCCGTCCCGGAGGCGATGGCCTGCTTCAGGGTGGGCGTCGTCCAGCGGCGGGTCCAGACCGGCGGGCCGACCTTGGCTGCGAACGCCCCCGCGGACTTCAGGTGGGCCAGCAACGGGTCCAGCCAGTCGGCCAACGGGTGGACGCGCTCCGGTGCGCCCGTGATGCCGCGTGCGGCGGGTCCCTCGCCGAGCCAGTCGATGTCCGGTCCCTCGGGCAGGTAGGCCAGGAACCGCGGCAGGCGCGGCACCTGCCGGTAGAGGACGAGGCCGGCACCCACCAGTGCGTCGTCGTCGAACCAGCCGAGCGACTGGTTGCGCCAGTCCGACTTCACGCCGCCCCACGCGGGGACCTGCAGGACGCTGACCGAGCCCGACCCCGCGGCGCGGGCGGCGATGTGGGCGAGGTGCTGCTCGGCGGAGATCCGCCGGACGGACAGTGGCATGGGCCGAGGCTATCGATCGGTGCCCCCGGATGCTCCCGCCGCTGGGATTTCCCCGCCGACCCGTGGTCCGGGTACCCTAGGGGTTCGCTGGGCACGCGGCGGCTGTGGATGGCCGTTAGCGGATGTCTGACCCCCGGGCCATCATCGGTCCATGGGGGGCGGCACGGCCCAGGACGCTGCAACCCTCCTGTCACGGATGGACCGTGGCCGCCTGAGTCCGAAGGAGGTGGGTTAGTGAGCATGCGTCAGTACGAGGTGATGGTGATCCTCGATCCCGAGCTCGAGGAGCGCACGGTCGCGCCGAGCCTGGACACGTTCCTCAATGTCATCCGTCAGGATGGTGGGACGGTCGGCTCCGTCGACGTGTGGGGCCGTCGTCGCCTCGCCTACGACATCAACAAGAAGTCCGAGGGCATCTACGCCGTCCTGGACATCACGTGCGCTCCGGCCGCGGTGGCCGAGCTCGACCGTCAGCTGGGGCTGAACGAGTCGGTGCTGCGCACCAAGGTCATGCGTCCGGACATCAGGTAGGGGCCGGCCATGGCAATCGGTGACGTCAACATCACGGTCGTCGGCAACCTCACCGCCGACCCCGAGCTCCGCTTCACGCCCTCCGGGCAGGCGGTCGCCAACTTCACTGTCGCGTCGACCAGTCGCTTCCTGGACAAGCAGAGCAACGAGTGGAAGGACGGCGACACGATCTTCCTGCGCTGCAGCGTCTGGCGGCAGTACGCGGAGAACGTGGCGGAGTCGCTGACCAAGGGCACCCGGGTGATCGTCACCGGCCGACTCAAGGTCCGCCAGTACGAGACCCGCGAGGGGGGCAAGGGCACGTCCGTGGAGTGCGACGTCGACGAGGTCGGCCCCGCGCTGAAGAACGCGACCGCCAAGGTCAACCGCATCGCCCGCAGCGACGGGTTCGGCGGCGGCTCGGGCGGCGGCAACTTCGGCGGGCAGTCCGGCGGGTTCGGCGGCGGCTCGCAGTCCGATCCGTGGTCCAGCCAGTCCGGCGGGTTCGGTGGCGACGACCAGCCACCGCCCTTCTGACCCTGACCCTCACCCCGGCGCCAGCGCCGGAGCCGCGGGCCGAGCCTGGCCCGCACCATCACCACACGACCATCCCGGCGCGAGCCGGGCATCCGTAGGAACGGAGCACCACGATGGCCAAGGCCGTTGTCCGCAAGCCCAAGAAGAAGGCTTGCGCATTCTGCAAGGAGGGCGTCGCGCCCATCGACTACAAGGATGTGCCGCTGCTGCGCAAGTACATCTCCGACCGCGGCAAGATCCGCGCGCGCCGCGTGACCGGGAACTGCACCCGGCACCAGCGCGACATCGCGATGGCGGTCAAGAACGCCCGTGAGGTGGCCCTGCTGCCCTACACCTCGACCGCCCGCTGAGAAGGGAGCACGACGATGAAGCTCATCCTCACGTCCGACGTCCCCGGCCTCGGCGCTCCCGGTGACGTCGTGGAGGTCAAGGACGGCTACGGCCGCAACTTCCTGCTCCCCCGTGGGCTGGCGACGCCCTGGACCAGGGGCGGCGAGAAGCAGGTCACGCAGATCAAGCGCGCCCGCTCGGCGCGCGAGGTCCGTGACCTCGACCACGCCCAGGAGATCAAGGCGTTCCTCGAGGGTTCGCCGGTGCGCCTGGTCTCCAAGGCCGGCAGCGGAGGCCGCCTGTTCGGCTCGATCGGCGGGGCGGACATCGCCGACGCGGTCCAGGCCGCTGGCGGCCCCGCGCTCGACAAGCGCAAGATCACCATCCCGACGCCGATCAAGTCCGTGGGAACGCACACGGCAACGGTCGCCCTGGCGCCGGAGGTCTCGGCCACGGTCACCCTCGAGGTGGCGGCCGGCTGAGCGAGCCTCGCTGACGACGGGCCACCCGGGGCTTGCGGGTGGCCCGTCGTGCTTCCCAGCCCCGGTCGCCCGCCCAGCGGACGGCCTGCTGCGTCATTGACTGCCGTTGCGCAGCGTGCCTAGTGTGATGACATGGGTAGCGAGCCCGACCGGGGGGCCAGGATCGAGGAGGTACCTGGTCGGCTGCGCCGGACCGCCATCGGTGCCGCGGCGGCGATGGCCCTGACGCTGGCTGGCCCCACGGCTCCAGCCCTCGCCGACACGAACAACCCACCCGTGGCCGTGGCCGACCAGGCCGCCGTGGTGGCCGGCCAGTCGATCACGATCCTGCCGCTGGCCAACGACACGGACCCGGATCCCGGTGACGTGCTGTCGCTGGTGTCCGTGTCGGTCAGCACGCCGGCCGCGGGGACGGCGGCCCAGTCCGGCAACGACGTGATCGTGACGGCCGCAGCAGGGTTCGTCGGCCTGCTGCAGGCGACCTACGTGGTGACCGACGGGCTGGCCACCGCGCAGGGCAGCATCACCATCGACGTGACGGCACCGCCGCCCCCTCCGCCGCCTCCGCCGCCCCCGCCTCCGCCGCCCCCGCCCCCGCCCCCGATCCCCGCTCCTGCCCGGAACACCCGGCCGGTCGCAGTCACCGACGTCGTGACCGTGCAGGCCGGGGGCACGTACCGGATCCCGGTCCTCGACAACGACCGCGATGCCGATGGCGACCGTATCCGCCTCGACAAGGTCAGGAAGCCGAAGAAGGGCACGGCCCGCAAGTCCGGCTCGACGATCGTGTTCCGTGCGCCGAAGTCGTACTCCGGAACGGTGCGCATCAGGTACCGGATTCGCGACGCCCGCGGCGCTCGGGACTGGGGCAGCCTCAAGGTCATCGTCAAGCCGAAGGCCAAGCCGAAGCCGAAGCCGGAGCCGACGCCCGGACCCACAGCCACGAAGAGGTCGGTCGAGTCCGCGCTTTCCCGGCTGGGCCTGCCGGTCGGGCGGGCCGACGGTCGCTATGACGCGGGCACCCGGCGCGCCGTCTGCGCCTGGCGCACCATCACGGGCCGTCGCGCGCACCGGGGCCTTCCGACCAAGGCGGAGGCCCGCGCCATCGTGGCGACCTCCGGGCTGCCACGTGCCCGCGCCGCCATGGTCGAGGGCGTGACGATCAGCGTGACCTGCCAGGCTGCCTTCTGGGTGGGCAGCGACCGGGCCTACCGACGCGTCATGGCAGCCAGCACGGGCAAGGCCGGCCACCGGACCCGCGTGGGCACCTTCCGGGTCTTCGTCACGCACCGGACGTGGCGCTTCTCGACGATCTATCCCGAGGCCCGGATGTACAAGCCCATGCAGTTCTCCGGTGGCCAGGCCATCCACGGCTCGGCCACGGACCTGCTGGTCAAGACCTACCCGGCCTCCCATGGCTGCGTGCGGATGCTGCACCGGGATGTCGACGCCCTGCAGGCGGGCGGCTTCGGCAACGGCTCCCGGGTCCGCGTGATCGGGCGCTGGTAGCGCAGGTGCCGCGGCCGTGCGGGCCTGTGAGCGGCCACGCGTCAGGCGTGGTCGGCCAGCTCGGCGAGGTGGTCGAGCAGGGCCGGCATGGTGCGCTCGAGGATGTGGCGCACCTGGCGGAACTCCACGACGGAGTCGTAGTACGGGTCGGGAACGTCGCCGGGCCCCTCCGGGTCGAAGTCGCGGAACTCACGGATGTGGCCGCTCGGCGCGCCATGGCGGCGGGCAAGGGCCTGCAGGTCCCGCAGATGGCCGGCGTCCATGGCCAGGATGAGGTCGCGCTCGCTGAGCCACGCGGGGTCGACCTGGCGGGCGCGGTGCCGCAGGGGGTAGCCGGCCTCAGCGAGCACGGCATGCGCACGCCGGTCGGCGTCCTCGCCGACGTGGTACCGGTGCGTGCCTGCCGAGTCGACCTCCACCACGGCGTCCATCCCGCGCTCGAGCAGGGCCGCGCGCAGGACCGCCTCGGCCATGGGGGAGCGGCAGATGTTGCCCGTGCACACCATCAGCACGCGCAGCGGGCGACTTGTGGAAAACTCTGCGGTTCCCGTGCTCATGAGCCCCATTCTGATGGAGCATGTGTGTCGGCAGGGTAACGCCCCGGCGACGCACGGTGCCGGAATTCACCTGCAGGTTTCTTCCACGCACGCGATCGGGACAGCATCATCGCAGGTCAGAGGCCAGTTGTGGGGGTCATTGCGGCTGGTTTCCCCAGCTTGTCCACAGCCGAGCTCATCCCGTGTGCGGTGTGTCACACATGTTGTCCACATCTTTGTCCACGGGGGGCTGTACGAGGGTCGCACGAGGGCCTAGGTTCACCCGAGTCCGGCCTGGTCATCGTCTTCGCGATGTCAGACCCACGCGGTAGACGTCCAGGTGAGAGGATCGTGAGCATCGCCGAGATCGATCTGTCGGTGGGGGGCAGTCCGGAGTTCGATCGCACCCCGCCGGCCGACCTTGCCGCCGAGCAGGCGGTGCTCGGGGCGATGCTGCTGAGCAAGGATGCGATCGCCGACGTCGTCGAGTCCCTCAAGGTCGACGACTTCTACCGGCCCGCCCACGCGACCGTCTACTCGGCGATCCTCGACCTGTACGGCCGCGGTGAGCCGGCCGACGCCGTGATGGTGGCCGGCGAGCTCACGAAGTCCGGCGAGATCGCGCGGATCGGGGGCGCGGCCTACCTGCACACGCTCGTCTCGATGGTGCCCACCGCTGCGAATGCCTCCTACTACTCGCGGATCGTCTCCGAGCGTGCGGTCGCTTCGTCGGATGGTGACGGCGGGCACCCGCATCGTGCAGATGGGCTACGCAGCGGAGGGGGATGTCTACGACCTCGTGGACCGCGCCCAGGCCGAGGTGTACGACCTCACCGGCGGGCGGACCAGCGAGGACTACCTGCCGCTGCGGGAGATCTTCGACGGAACCATCAACGAGATCGAGGCGATCGCGGCCCACAACGGCCAGATGGTCGGCGTGCCCACCGGCTTCGTCGACCTCGACTCGCTGACCAACGGGCTTCACCCCGGGCAGCTGGTGATCATCGCGGCGCGTCCGGCCATCGGAAAGTCCACCCTGGGCCTGGACCTCGCCCGCGCGGCGAGCATCAAGAACAACATGACCAGCGTCATCTTCAGCCTGGAGATGGCCCGCAACGAGATCGTCATGCGGCTCATGAGCGCCGAGGCCCAGATCCCGCTGGCGCACATGCGCTCCGGCACGATGTCCGATGCGGACTGGCAGAAGATCGCGCGCAAGACCGGGTCCATCATGGAGGCCCCACTGTTCATCGACGACTCGCCCAACATGTCGATGATGGAGATCCGGGCCAAGTGCCGCCGCCTCAAGCAGAAGCACGACCTGCGGCTGGTGATCGTCGACTACCTGCAGCTGATGAGCTCGGGCAAGCGCGTGGAGTCCCGGCAGCAGGAGGTCGCGGAGTTCTCGCGGGCCCTGAAGCTGCTGGCCAAGGAGCTCGAGGTCCCGGTGATCGCCATCTCGCAGCTCAACCGCGGCCCGGAGCAGCGCCAGGACAAGAAGCCGATGATGAGCGACCTGCGCGAGTCCGGCTCGCTCGAGCAGGACGCCGACGTGGTGATCCTGCTCAACCGCGAGGACGCCTACGAGAAGGAGTCCCCTCGCGCGGGCGAGGCCGACTTCATCGTCGCCAAGCACCGCAACGGGCCCACGGCGACGATCACCGTGGCGTTCCAGGGGCACTACAGCCGGTTCGTCGACATGGCTCAGGTGTAGCCCGCCCCCGGTGCTGGCCGTGGCTCCCCGGAGGAGCCGGCCCGTCCCCGGGCGGTGCCCGCATCTAGGGTGTGCCCGTGCTGACCGCGTTCCTGGCCGGGGTGCTCGCCGGCCTCGGGATCGCCCTGCCGCTCGGTGCGATCGGCGTGCTGATCGTGCGCGAGGCGGTCGAGCGCGGGATCCGGCCGGCGGTGGCCGCTGCCCTGGCGGTCGCGACGGTGGACTTCGGGTACGCGATCGTCGCCGTCGTGCTCGGCAGCCGGGTCGCTGACTGGCTCGAGGGGTACGAGCGGGTCGTCCAGCTGGTGGGCGCATCGGCACTGGCCGCCGTCGTGGGGCACGGACTATGGGTCCTCCGTCGGCAGGCCGCCCGGCGGTCGGCGTACGCGACCCGGGGCGGCCCGGCGCCGGACGGGTCCGCAGGCACAGGCCCGGCGCCGGACGCCCTGCCCACCTCCCACGTCTTCGCGCGCTTCGTCGCCCTCACGATCATCAACCCCATGACGGCCGTCTACTTCGTGGCGCTGACGACCGGCCTGGCTGACCAGGTCACGGGTGCCGGTGCCGGCGCTGCGTTCGCCGTCGGGGTGTTCGTCGGGTCCGTGGCCTGGCAGTTGGTCCTGGCGATCGGCGGTGCCCTGGCGGGCTCCCGGATGACCGAGCGGCTGCGCATCGCGGTGTCCCTGATCGGGTACGGCATCGTCGCCCTGTACGCGGTCCGGCTCGCGCTCGGCGGGTGACGGGAGCGAGCATCCGGGCTTGACAGGCAGGCGGCGACCGCGCCTACCGTGGACGACACCACCACCCCGCGCCGCCCCGTGGGGAGGGCAGTACGCAGTCCGACCGCATGGGCGGCAGGTGGGCCGCGCGCAGGGCACGATGCCCAGCATGGAGAGCAACGAGGACGTCATGGCTCAGGACATGGTCGACGGATTCGACAACACCGGGTACCGCGCGGAGGTCGAGCAGCGGTGGGGCGCCACGGCGTGGGCGCACAGTGACGCCTGGTGGCGCGGCCAGGGGCCGGACGGCCAGCAGGCCTTCATGGCCGAGCACCGTGCCATCGCGGACGCGTGGGCCGGGCTACGGGAGCGCTCGGCTCCGGTCGACGGGCCCGAGGCCCGCAGGCTGGCCGCCCGGCACCACGCCTGGATCGCCCGGGGCTGGGGCGGACGGCAGCCCTCGGCCGACGAGCTCTCGGGGCTCGCCGACATGTACGTCGCCGACGAGCGGTTCGCCGCGAACTACGGCGGGCTGGAGGGGGCGGGCTACGTACGGGATGCCCTGGTCGACTACGTCCGTGCCGAACTGACCTGAGCGTCCCCATTCGACTACTTTCCGTAATCCTGCGACTCCGGGGGGTTCCCTTTCTCCCGGGCCGGGACTAGCCTCGCGGGTATGCGTGCGGTCGGGTCCTCCGGCCGGGGGGCGTTTGCCGGGCTCCTCGGCGTGCCCGCGCGTCATCGCATCCTGGCTGGCGCGCTCTCGGTGGCCGTCCTCGCCGGTGGGGTGGCCGCGGCCGCCCCCTCGCCCGGGATCACCCCTGAACCGCGCTACGGGACGCAGGCGATGGCGTCCGGGGGATCGGACCGCATCGCCGAGCTCGCGCGCCGGATCCGCTCCGTCCAGGCCCAGCTGCTCAGCGTCCAGGCGCGCATCGACACCCTCAGCCTCCAGCGCGACCAGGTCGCCAGCGAGCTCGAGGAGGCCCTCGTCCGCCGGAGCCGGACGGCCAAGGACTTCAAGGCAGCGAAGAAGGCCTCGGACTCGGCGAAGGCGGCAGCCGAGGCGGCCAGCGTTGCGTACAGCCGGGCCAAGAGGGCGCGCACCGCGGCCAAGGCTGAGCTGGCCGCGGCGGAGAAGTCGTTGGCCGCAGCCCAGGCGCGCTACGCAGACGTCGCCGGAGCCGCCGATGTCGCCGCCGATGCGGTGGCGCGGGCGCAGGCGAAGGTTCGCAAGGCGAAGTCGGGGAGCAAGGCCCGGCGCACGGCATTCACGTCGTGGCAGATGGCCGCCATCGCGGACCGGGCCGCTCACGCCCGGCAGTTCCTCGCCGACGATCGGGCCACCGATGAGTACGTGGGCGCCCAGGCGGCCGAGGCTGCGCTGACCACGGCCGAGTTCGGAAAGCAGCAGGCCAAGGCTGAGCGCGCGCGCACGCGTGCCGATGCGCAGAGCGCGGCCACCAGCCTGGCGACGGCCGCGCAGCGGCGGTCGCGGGCGCGTGCCGTTGTCAGCCAGCTCGAGGCTGAGGCGACCACGATCGGCGCCGACCTGAAGGCCGCGAAGAAGGGCGCCACGCAGCTCACGGCCCTGCTGGCGCAGATCCAGGAGTCCGCGGTGGACGCCCAGACGAGCCTCGCCGGCCGTGTCAGATCATCGGGGGTGCCGCTGTGAGGCGCCTCATCGCCGCACTGGTCGCCGTCGCCGTCGTCCTGATGGTGGGGCCCTCGGCGCAGGCCCGCTCGGACAAGGAGAAGTGGCGCGAGAGCGGCACCATCGTCAAGGTCCTGGACGGCGACACCTTCGACATGCGCACCAAGTCCGGCGTGGTCCGGGTCCGGATCAACGGGATCCAGGCCCCCGAGAGCACCTGGTGCGGGGGACGGGAGGCCACGGACGCGCTGAAGGAGCTGCTGCCGAAGGGCACTCGGGTCCGGCTGGCGTCGATCAAGGCCAGCTCCGGGAACGCCCCCGGCGGCGTCTGGCGGCTGAAGCGGACGGTGCACGTCAAGCGGGACGGCACCTGGGTCGACATCGCCCCGAGCCTGCTGGCCCGCGGGCTGGTCTTCCCGTTCCCGTTCATCGGCGAGAAGGGGCACAACAACGAGTACCTCTCGATCGGCTGGCGCGCGTCCCAGGACCAGGTCGGCCTCTACGACCCGACGTTCTGCGGCGGACACGATGCGCCGCAGGAGCACCTCCGGCTCGAGGTCGTCGCGGATGGTCCCGGCGGGGGGAGCGGCAACGAGGAGTTCGTCATGGTGTTCAACGGCTCGGACCGCACGATCGACCTCTCCGGGTGGATGGTCCAGGACACCTCGCCGCTGAACGCCTTCTTCTTCCCCAAGGGGGCGAAGGTGCGCCCCGACGACTACGTGGTCGTCTTCTCCAGCAAGGGCAAGCGGGGGGTGGCGCCCGACGGCTCCCGGGACAGCCGGTTCTTCTACGCGGGCACCGGATCGCGCTGGAACAACGACACCGCCGACATCGCGTTCCTCTTCGACGACACCGGCAAGGACAGGACAGGGAACCTGCGGGCGTGGCTGATCATGACGCCCGGGTCCTGACCGGCGATGTTCGACGTCGTCCTGCTCGAGCCGCGGATCCCACCGAACACCGGCAACGCGATCCGGCTGTGCGCCAACACCGGATGCCGGCTGCACCTGGTCGAGCCCATGGCGTTCACCCTGGACGAGGCGCGGGTGCGGCGCGCCGGCCTGGACTACCACGACATGGCCGCCGTCGCGGTCCATGAGTCCTGGCCCGCCGTCCGCGCGGCCCTGGCGGGCCGGCGGTGGTTCGCCACCACCGCCCGGGGGGGCACGGCGCCGTCCGAGGTCGACCTGCACCCCGACGACGTGTTCCTGTTCGGCCCGGAGCCCAGCGGCCTGCCCGAGACCGTCCTGGCCGAGTTCCCGGCCGATCGGCGCCTGCGCCTGCCGATGCTCCCGGGCAACCGTTCGCTGAACCTGTCCAATGCCGTCGCCGTCGTCGTCTACGAGGCCTGGCGGCAGAACGGCTTCGCCGGCGCCGGCTAGACCCCCCGGTCGGCCCGGTGCGGGCGACGCCGGCCGGGCGGCCCGCAGCTTGAGCCCCTGTCCCGGCCGGGTCCATGCTTGTCCGATGCCCTCTGCCGAGCCCGAGCCCGAGACCGGGGGGACCGACGGGGTCCCCGGCTCGGCCGCGCCGGGTGACCCGGCTGGGACGCCCCGGGAGGCGGCGACCGGCAGGCAGCCCGCGGCGCTCACCCGGCAGACGCTGTCGCTGTTCTGGTCGGCTGCCGCCCAGTTCCCCGTCCGGCTGGCCCTGTCGCTGACGGTGCCGATCCTGACCGTGCTCACCGCACGGTTCGTCGGGCCGTACGTCATCTCGCTGCTGCTGACCGCGATCCAGCAGGACACGATCACCTGGGAGACCGGGTGGCCGCTCGTGGTCGGCTACGCGGTCTCCCAGCTGCTGGGCCAGGTCATCGGCTGGCGGATCGCGCTGTACACGACCTGGACCTTCGAGGTGAGGGCCCAGCGGCGCCTGTACCAGCGCGTGTTCGACCACCTCACGTCGCTGAGCCTGGGCTTCCACTCCGATCGGTTCAGCGGCTCGCTGGTCTCGCAGACGAACAAGTTCACCGGGGCCTTCGAGAGGTTCTGGGACACAGTGGTCTGGCAGGTCGTGCCGGTGCTGACCACGGTCGTGGCGGCCGTCGTGTTCACCGCGTTCATCCTGCCCGCGTACGCGGTCTTCCTGCTGGTGATGACGCTGGCGTTCGGCGGCTTCGTCGTCGTCTCGGCGCGGACCATGGAGCGCCGCAACGTGCAGGAGGCGCAGGCCTCGACCCGGATGACCGGGTACCTCGCCGACGTGATGACCAACATCTCCGCGGTCAAGGCGGCAGGCGCGGAGGAGACGGAGAACGAGGGCGCCCGGGAGCTGGCCAGCCGGTGGGAGGGCCGGTCCCTGGGCGTGATGCGGGCGTTCCTCGGGTACTCGACCGGGTACTCGGCGCTGATCGCGATCATCAACACCGGTGCGGTGCTCGCCGCCGTCGTCGCATCCGACCAGCGGTACGTGTCCGTCGCGGCCGTCTACCTGGCGACGACCTACACGCTGACCGTGACCGACCAGCTCTGGGAGATCACCCAGGTCATGCGCAACTACAACAAGGTCCTCGGCGACGCCCACGACATGGTCGAGATCCTGTCGATCCAGCCGGCCGTGGCCGATTCCTCGGACCGGGAGTTCGTGCGCGGACCGGGCGCCGTCGAGTTCGACCACATCCGCTTCACGCACGACGGCATCGGGGAGCAGGCCCTGTTCGAGGACTTCTCGCTGGCCATCGCCCCCGGCGAGAAGATCGGCCTGGTCGGGCACTCCGGCAGCGGCAAGTCGACGTTGACCCGGCTGCTGCTGCGGTTCTCCGACGTCGACGCCGGTGCCGTTCGCATCGACGGCCAGGACCTGCGCGACGTCACCCAGGCATCGCTGCGCCGCTCGATCGCCTACGTGGCCCAGGAGCCGCTGCTGTTCCACCGCTCGATAGCGGACAACATCGCCTACGGCCGGCCCGGGGCCACCCCCGAACAGGTCCGTGACGCCGCGGTCAAGGCCAGCGCGCACGACTTCATCACGAAGCTGCCGAGCGGCTACGACACCATGGTCGGCGAGCGTGGCGTCAAGCTGTCAGGTGGCCAGCGCCAGCGGATCGCCATCGCCCGCGCGGTGCTCAAGGAGGCCAACATCCTGGTCCTCGACGAGGCCACGTCGGCGCTGGACTCCGAGAGCGAGGTGCACATCCAGGCGGCCCTGACCGAGGCCATGCGGGGGCGCACGACGATCGTGATCGCGCACCGGCTGAGCACGGTGCAGGCCATGGACCGGATCGTGGTGCTGGCCGACGGCCGGATCGTCGAGCAGGGCTCGCACGCAGGGCTGCTGGCCTCCGGCGGCCAGTACGCCGGCCTGTGGTCGCACCAGTCGGGCGGCTTCCTCGAGCAGTGACGGCGCGCGTGGCTGCCCTGGGCCATTGCCGACCGACGCCCCGACCTAACGGCGTGGCGCCGGGATCCCCCCGCCGGGCAGCGGGTCCATCCGCAGGGCCACCAGCGTGACGTCGTCACGGCCGAGGTCCTCGGCCCGGTCCCGCACGGCGGCCAGCACCTGGGCGGTGATCTCCCCCGGGTCGGCCGAGTCGGCCGCGGCTGCCCGCAGCCGCTCGTCGAGCTGGTCGTCGCCGAGCTCGTCGCCTGAGGAGTCCCGGCTCTCCAGGATCCCGTCGGTGAACGCCAGGCAGACGTCGCTGGGCCCCATGGTCGTCACATCCGTGGTCCAGGTCCCGGTCAGCCACGACACCATCGGGCCGGTCGGGCCGAGGCGCTCGACCTCGCCGGTGCCCCGGACGATCCGGGCAGCGGGGTGCCCGGCGTTCACCCACTCGAGCTCGCCGGTGCGCGGGTCGGCGATGAGCAGCACCGCGGTCGCGAACCTGGCCGGGTCCTCGGCGAAGGCGTCGCAGGCCCGGTGCAGGATCTGCGGCAGCGGCTGGCCCGAGACCAGCCCGAGGGTGATCGAGGTCTTCAGGCGCATGGCGACGATCCCGGCACGCGGGCCGTGCCCGGACACGTCGCAGACGATCGCCGCGGCACGCCCGTCCGGCAGCGCGATGCGGTCCCAGAAGTCGCCTGCCAGGACCCCCTCGGCCGGTCGCAGGGCCCCGGAGATCTGCACGCGGTCGGGGCCGGGCCCGGTGCGGGCGGACAGCTCGTGCCGGATGGCGGCCACGACCGGGCCCTCCTGCTCGAGCGCCTCCCGGGCCGCGTCGGACTCGTCGATCTCGCGGACCAGCGCCCGGCGCAGGGCCTCGGCGTCGGAGCCCAGGTCGCGCAGCTCGGGCGGGCCGTCCGGGACGATCACGGAGTCGTGGTGCTCGGGCGTGGCAGCGCGGCGCAGCTGGGATCGCAGCCGGCTGATCGGGCCGAGGACGTGCTGGCGCAGGGCCACGTAGCTGGCCAGGGGGATCAGCAGCACCACGGCCAGGGTCAGCGCCATCGACCAGGCCAGCCGGCGCGCGGCGTCGGTGGTGGCGGTCAGGGCGCGCCCCGCGTCGGAGGTGATCGAGGAGTCCAGCCGGTAGGTGTCCGAGGTCAGCTCGAGGTAGGTCGTCTGGGCCTTGCGGGAGTCCAGGATCGCCCGGGCGGCGGCCGGGTCGTCGTCGGCCATCGCCATCTCGACCGGGCTGCCCACCTCGACCAGCCACGCCTCCAGGCTGGTGCGGGTGTCGGTGATGAGCCGGTCGTAGCGGGGCTGGTCGCCGAGCAGCTCCATGAGGGCGTCGATGTTGCGCGTGGCGGACTCGACCGAGGCCCCGTACAGCAGGCGGTACCCGTCGTCGCCGGACAGCACGTGCAGCCGCAGGCGGCGGTCCATGTTGTTCACGTCGGAGTCCAGGTCGGAGACGGCGACGCCGGCGGGGGCCAGGGTCTGCACCACCTCGGCGACGCTGTCGCGCACCTGCGCGTACCTGAGGAACATCTGCACGCCCAGGACCCCGATGACGGCCAGGGCCGCGAGGGCCACGACCAGCACCCGGGTCCGCAGGGTCATGGTCGCAGGCTAGTGGGAAACGGGGTACCCATCCGTGACAGGCTGCGGCCATGCCGACCCGGGAGATCGCCGACCTGTCCGTCCATCCCATCGGCCTGGGCTGCATGCCGCTGTCGGACCGACACATGCTCGCCGAGCGCCCCCGCGCCGTGGCCACCGTGCACGCCGCCCTGGACAGCGGCGTGACGCTGCTGGACACCGCGGACATCTACGCGCCGGACGGTGCCCACTTCGGGCACAACGAGATCCTCGTCGGCGAGGCGGTGCGCTCCTGGGCGGGCTCGTCGGCCGACCGGGACCGCGTCGTGCTGGCGACCAAGGGCGGGATCACCCGTACGCCCGGCGCCGACGGTGACACCTGGGGCCGGGCGGGCACCCCGGAGGCGCTGGGAGCCGCCGCCCGCGCCTCGGCGGCCCGGCTCGGCGTGGAGGCCATCGACCTCTACTTCCTGCACCGGCTGGACCCACGCGTCCCCCTCGATGAGCAGGTGGGCGGGCTCGCCGCGGTCCGGGCCGACGGGATCGCCCGGCACATCGGGCTGTCGAACGTGACGCTGGCCCAGCTGGACCGCGCACTCGACCTGGTCGGCGGCCCCGAGCTGGGCGGGATCGCCGCCGTGCAGAACGAGTTCTCGCCGCGCTACCGGGCCGACGGCGACGTGCTCGTGCGGTGCGCCGAGCGCGGCATCGCCTTCCTGCCCTGGTCACCGCTGGGCGGGGCCGCGGAGGCCGGCGAGCTGGGCTCCCGCTACTCCGCGTTCGCCGAGGTCGCCGCGCAGCGGGGCATCGCCGTGCAGCAGGTGGCCCTGGCCTGGCTGCTCAGCCTCGGCCCACAGGTGATCCCGATCCCGGGCTCCACGCGGCCGGCGACGGCGCGCTCGTCGGCGGCCGCCGCGGACCTCGTGCTGACCCCCGAGGAGCTCGCGCGGCTGTCGGCGACGCAGCCCGCCGACCAGTCGGTGTTCCCGGACGACACCCCTGCCCCGCCGCTGTAGCCCGCGGCTCGGCGGGAGGCTCCGGGCGCGAGACCCCGGGTGGGAGGCTCCCTCGCCCACTGCATGGCCGATCCCACGTCCTGGACGTGAGCCGCGTCACATACCCTGTGGGGTACCGACCATCGAACCACCCAAACGGGACCTTCGTCCCGGAACAAACGGCCGACGGTCATCCGTTGCCGGACCTGCGGCGGTGGGAGAGTGGCCCCGACTGGGGCTTCCGCCCGGTCCGGAACCACGAGGATGCCCATGGACGTCTTGGATCTCGCCCGGTGGCAGTTCGGGATCACCACCGTCTACCACTTCTTCTTCGTGCCGATCACGATCGGACTGTCGTTCCTGGTGGCAGGCATGCAGACCGCGTGGGTGCGCACCGGCAAGGACGAAGTACCTGCAGGCGACGAAGTTCTTCGGCAAGCTCTTCCTGATCAACTTCGCGATGGGGGTCGTCACCGGCATCGTCCAGGAGTTCCAGTTCGGGATGAACTGGAGTCGACTACTCCCGGTTCGTCGGCGACATCTTCGGCGCTCCGCTGGCGATCGAGGGCCTGCTGGCGTTCTTCCTCGAGTCGACCTTCCTGGGTCTGTGGATCTTCGGCTGGGACCGGCTGCCGAAGAAGCTGCACCTGGCCACGATCTGGCTGGCCGCCGCTCGGGCACGATGCTGTCGGCCTACTTCATCCTGGCCGCCAACTCCTTCATGCAGCACCCGGTCGGCTACGAGTACAACCCGGTCACCGGCCGCGCCGAGATCACCGACTTCGTCGCCATCCTGTCCCAGAACACCGCAGTGAGCGCCTTCGCGCACATGATCACCACGTCGCTTCCTGGTCGCCGGCGCCCTCGTCGGCGGCATCTCCCTGTACCTGATGCTCAAGGACAAGGGTGCGGACGTGGGGCGTGCCACCCTCCGGATCGGCCTGGTCACGACCCTCGTGGCCTCGTCTTCGTCGTCGTCACCGGCGACATCCAGGCCAAGATCATGGTCGAGCAGCAGCCGATGAAGATGGCGGCTGCCGAGGCGCTGTACGAGACCGCCGCACCGGCGCCTTCTCCATCATTCACAGTCGGCACCCTGGACGGTTCCGAGCGAGGTCTTCTGCGATCACGATCCCGAGGCGCTGTCTTCCTGGCCACCGGGCACCTGGGACGGCGAGGTCCAGGGCATCAACAACCTGCAGGAGGAATTCGCCCAGACCGACGAGGAGTACGGCATCGACGACTTCGCCCCGAACATCCCGATCACCTACTGGATCTTCCGGCTGATGATCGGGATGGGCGTGCTGGCCTTCGCTCTTCGCGCTCTGGGCCCTCTGGGCCTACCCGCAAGGGACGGGTGCCGACGACGAAGTGGTTCGCTCCGGATCGCGATCCTGCTGCCGCTGCTGCCTCTGTTCGGCGCCAGCCTTCGGCTGGATCTTCACCGAGATGGGCCGCCAGCCGTGGATCGTCTACGGCCTGATGCCCACCGCGATCGGTGTCTCACCGGTGTGTCACCGCCGGTGAGGTGCTGACCACGGTGATCGTGTTCACGCTGCTCTACGCGCGTCTGGCAGTCATCGAGGTCGGCCTGACTCGTCCGGGCAGTCCGCCAGGGCCGCCGAGGTCGTCGCCGATCCCTACGCGGTGCGCCGAGCCCGACGCGTCGCTGACCTCTCCTACTGACGGATCGAGGAGGAACATGACCATGGAACTCGACCACCGTCTGGTTCATCCTCATCGCCGTGCTCTGGATCGGCTACTTCGTCCTCGAGGGCTTCGACTTCGGGGTCGGCATGCTGCTCCCCGTGATCGGCAAGGACGAGGCCGAGCGCCGCGCCATCATCACCACGCTCGGCCCGGTCTGGGACGGCAACGAGGTGTGGCTGCTGGTCGGCGGGTGGCGCGATCTTCGCCGCCTTCCCGGAGTGGTACGCCACCCTGTTCAGCGGCTTCTACCTGCCGCTGTTCCTCATCCTGGTGGCGCTGATCGTGCGCGGTGTCGCCTTCGAGTACCGCAGCAAGCGCAGTCGACGGCGACCTGGCGGGCCCAACTGGGACGACGCCATCGTCGTTCGGCTCCTTCCTGCCGGCCCTGCTGTGGGGCGTGGCCTTCGCGAACATCGTCCGCGGGCGTGCCGCTGGCAGCCGCACGACGGCGACAGTCGAGTTACACCGGCGGCTTCTTCAACCTGCTCAACCCGTACGCCCTGCTCGGCGGGCTCACCTGACGCTCGCGCTGTTCCTGACCCACGGTGCGATGTTCCTGGCGCTGAAGACGACGGCGAGATCCGCGAGCGGGCCAACCGGATCGGCGATGCTCACGCGGGCTTGGTCGCGACGGTGCTGGCCGTGGTGTTCCTGCTCTGGACGCAGCTGGCCTACTCCGACAAGACCTGGACGTGGATCCCGGTGCTGGCCGCCGTGGTGGCGCTGGCTGGGTCGGTGGCTCGACGCCAACCGCCTCCGCGTGAGGGCTGGGCGTTCCTGTTCTGCGCGGTCACGATCGCCCTGGCCGTCGTCGCGTTCTGTTCGCGGTGCTCTACCCGAACGTCATGCCGAACATCGATCCGAGCCGACTCGAGCCTCACGATCGACAACGCCTCGTCGACCGAGTACACCCTGACGATCATGACCGTGGGTGGCCGTGATCTTCACCCCGATCGTCCTGGCCTACCAGGCGTGGACCTACTGGGTGTTCCGCAAGCGGGTCGGTGCCGAGCACATCGCCGACGCCGAGGTCGGATCGCTCGACGAGGTGCACGTCTGACCGGACTCGGCGCCACCGACCGGCGCGCTCAGGCCAGCGGGACCCGCCAGCTGAGCACCGACCCGCCCTGCGGCCGGGACAGGATCGTGCTGGAGCCCGCCGTAGCGGGCTGCCCGCTCCGCGAGGTTGAGCAGCCCGGAGCGCCTGCCGAGCTCCTCGGGGCACGCCGACGCCGTCGTCGGTGACCTGCAGGAGGATGGCGTCGTCCTCCACGGCCACGAGCACCTCCACCCGCTGGGCGTCCGCGTGCTTGGCGACGTTGGCCAGCGCCTCGCGCAGGGCCCCGAGCAGGTCGTTGGCCAGCGCGTCGTCGACGGACGCGTCCACGGTCCCGTGGAACCGGGTCGACGGCGCGTGGCCCAGCACCACGGCGGAGGCCGCGGCCTCCGCAAGCACCCTCCCGCGCAGGCCGCCCTCAGCGGTCCCCACCGGCTGGTGCAGCTCGAAGATGGTCGCCCGGATCTCCTTGACGGTGGTGTCGAGGGCGTCGACCGCCGAGTCGAGCCGGTCCACGACCGGCCCCGGCGTGCCCGGCGACCCGGGCGGCCCCGGCCAGGGAGATCCCGGTGGCGAACAGCCGCTGGATGACCAGGTCGTGCAGGTCCCGGGCGATCCGGTCGCGCTCCTCGAGCAGCACGAGGCGCTCCTGCTCGCGTCGACCGCGCGCCAGCATCAGCGCCAGCGCGGCCTGCCCGGCGACGTTGGAGGCCAGCTCGCCGCTGGTCGGCGGTCCACGACGTCGTGCGTCGGGGGACGAGCGCGAGCACCCCGAGGACGTCCTCCGGGGTCTGCAGCGGCAGGGCCAGGATGTGCACGGGCCCGGCTCCGGCCCCCTCGGCGGGTCCCTCCTGCCCCTCGACGGCCTCGCCGGTCCGGAAGCACCGGTCGATCGGGCCGTCCCGGGTGACCGACGCGCCGCGCCAGGCCGTCAGGCCGGACACGTCCGCCTCGGCGTCCGGGCGTGCGTTGACCTGCCACCGGGAGGTGGGACGACTGCCGGGATCCGTGATGACGATCTCCACCCGGAGGACCTCGGCCGGCGAGGGCAGGGCCACGATCGCGGCCCGGGCTCCCGCGAGCTCGAGCGCCCGGGTGGCCGCGATGGTCAGCACCTCGCCGGCGTCGGCACCCTCGAGCACCGCGCCGTGCATCTCGGCGACCGAGGCCTGCCAGCGCTCCCGCAGCACCGAGCGCTCGTACAGGCGGGCGTTGTCGATGGCGACGCCGGCCGCGGCGGCCAGCGCCGTCACGATCCGCTCGTCGGCCGTGCTGAACCCCTCGGCCCCGCGCTTGTCGGTCAGGTACAGGTTGCCGAAGACCTGGCCGCGCACGCGCACGGGGACACCGAGGAACGACCTCATCTCGGGGTGGCCAGGGGGGAACCCCACTGCCGACGGGTGGGTCGTCATGTCGTCCAGGCGGATCGGGGCGGGGTGGTTCAGCAGGAGCCCCAGGATGCCGCGCCCCGGGGGCAGCTCGCCGATCTCGGCCTGCGTCGCCTGGTCGATGCCGACGTGCACGAACTCGGTCAGCTCGCCGTCCGGCCCGAGCACGCCGAGGGCGCCGTAGCTGGCGTCGACGAGGTCGACGGCGGCCTGGACGATGCGGCGCAGGGTCGCGCCCAGCTCGAGGCCGGCGGCCACGGCCACGACGGCGCTGAACAGGCCGCGCTCGTGGGGATCAGCCATGCAGCGGCTCCCCGCGCTCGCGCGCCACGGCCTCGGCGTACCAGCCGGCCAGCTCCCCCGGGCTGCCGCGCTGCGCAACCCGGCCGTCGATCAGCACGAGGACCTCGTCACAGGCCCCAGTGTGGGCCATGCGGTGGGTGACCAGCACGACCGACCTGTCCCCGGTCGCGGCCAGGGCCGCCTCGGTCACCCGGTCGGCCAGCGCCGGGTCGAGGTGCTCGCCGGGCTCGTCGAGCACGACGACGGGCCGGTCGGCGAGCAGGACCCGGGCCAGGGCGATGCGCTGGGCCTGGCCCCCGGAGACGGCCGAGCCGTGCGCGCCGACCCGGGTCGCCAGTCCCTCGGGCAGGGACTCCAGCCACGGCCCGAGCGCCGCTGCGTCGATGGCCGCCCTCAGCTGGTCGGGCCCGGCGGCACGGTTGGCCAGGCGCAGGTTCTCCTCGATCGTGGTGTCGAACAGGTGCGCCTGCTGGCCCATCGCGGCGACCCGCGTGCGCACCTGCTCCTCGGCCAGGTCGCGCACGTCCGCACCGTCGAGCAGGTAGTCGCCGGCGCGGTGGTCCAGCAGGCGCAGCAGCACGGCCGCCACGGTGGACTTGCCCGCGCCGCTGGGTCCCACGACGGCGATCCGTCGACCCGGCGGCAGGGCCAGGTCCAGCCCGGCGAGGGCGTCGGCGTCGGCCGCCGGGTAGCGCGCGGCCACGTCGGTGAGGGTCACGGTGACCGGGGCGCCGGGTGCACCGGGGGGCTCCGACGGGCCGGAGCCGGGCGTGGCGGCGGCTGAGGGGACCGGATCGGGGGCGTCCATCACCTGCAGGATGCGCTCGGCGGCACCAGCGACCCGGGCCCGGGCCAGTGCCGCGGCCGGCAGGCCCGACAGCACGTCGGCCATGGCCAGTGGGAGCAGGACGAGGGCGGCCAGCCACACCCCGGCGACCTCCCCCGACCGGACGGCGCTGATGCCCAGGCCGAGGCATGCGGCGATCGCCAGCCCAGTGGCCAGGGCACCCAGCGCCTGTCCGATCCCGGACGCCCGCGCCGAGCGCCGGTCGATCGCGGTGAGCTCGGCGTCCGTGGCGGCGATCCCGGCGACGACCGCGTCCACCCCCCCGTAGGCCAGGATCTCGGGCGCGGCCGACAGGCTGGTGACGACCTGCGCGGTCAGGCGCCCCTCTGCCCCGGCCCGGGCCCGCTGCGCCGCGGCGCCGACCCGGGAGGCCAGCCATGGAGCCGCGATCCCCGCGACGACCAGCAGGGCCAGCAGGGCCGCGCCGGCCGTGGGCAGCAGCGCCCAGCCGATCCCCACGGCCAGCGCCCCGGCGGCCAGTCCCGAGACCACGGGCAGGACGACCCGCACGATCAGGTCCACCGACGAGTCCACATCGCCGACCAGCCGGGCCAGCAGGTCGCCGCGCCGGTACTGCCCCAGCCCGGCGGGCGAGAGCCGCTCGAGTCGCTGGTAGACCGAGACCCGGACGGACGTCAGGCTGCGGAAGGCGGTGTCGTGGCCGACCAGGCGCTCGGCGTAGCGCAGGACGCCCCGGCTGATCCCGAACGCCCGGACCGCCACGATCGCCACCTGCAGGTACAGGATCGGGGGTTGCTGGGAGGCCCGCGAGATCAGCCAGGCGGAGACCACCAGCAGGCCGACCGCGCTGGCCAGGGCGAGGAACGCCAGCAGCGCCGCCAGGGCCAGGCGCCACGGATCGGGTGCCGCGAGCCGCCAGAGCCGGCGCAGCGGCCTGCCGTCCCGGTCCGTCGCGGTCGTGGGCGGGGCGCCGGCCGGGCCCGTCACGCCCGTCACGCCCGTCCTGCCCGTCACGCCGGGACTCCCGCCAGCGGCACGACCTCGTCGGCGAGGTCGACCAGGGCGCGGCGGTGGGTGACCACCAGGACCGTGCGCCCGCGCGCGGCGAGCGCGGCCACGGTCGCGCCGACCTCGGCCTCGCGGGTCCCGTCGAGTGCCGCGGTGGGCTCGTCGAACAGCAGGATCGCCGGATCCGCCAGCAGCGCGCGCGCCACCCCGATCCGACGGGCCTGGCCGACGGACACCCCGGCACCGCCCTCGGCGACGGCGGTCGCGATCCCGGCGGCCAGCTCGTCGGGATCCAGGCCGGCGGCCCGCAGCGCGCCGACGACCGCGGCGTCGTCGTGGCCGGCTCGGCCGAAGCGCACGTTGTCGGCGACCGTTCCGGCCAGCATCGCCGGTGACTGCGGGACCCAGCCGACCTGCGAGCGCCAGTGGGCCAGGTCCAGGTCGGCCAGCTCGGTGCTCCGCCCCGAGGCGTCGAGCACCTCGACGCGGCCCGAGACCGTCGCGGCGGGCGGTCCGACGAGGCCCAGCAGGACCGCCAGGATGGTCGACTTCCCGCTGCCGGACGGGCCGACCAGGGCGGTGACCCGACCGGGGTGGACCTCGAGGCTCGCCCCGGGCACCGCCACCCGATCGCCGAAGGCCACGTGCAGGTCGGTGACCCGGATCGTGCTGGTGGCGGCATCGACCCTGGTCTGCCCGATCGGTCCCTGTTCGGCCTCCAGCACCTCGAACATGCGCTCGGCGGCACCCACACCGTCGGCGGCAGCGTGGAAGTGCAGCCCGACCAGTCGCAGCGGCAGATAGACCTCCGGGGCCAGGATCAGCACCGCCAGGCCCGTGCGCAGGTCCATCGTGCCCTCGACCAGCCGCAGCCCGATGGCCACGGCGATGATCGCCACGGACAGCGTGGCCAGCAGCTCGAGGACCAGGGCGGACAGGAACGAGATCCGCAGCACCCCCATGGTCGCGACCCGGTAGTGCTCGCCGACCCGGCGGATCGTCTCGACCTGCGCCTTGGCCCGGTTGAACACCTTGAGCGTCGGAAGGCCCTCGACGACGTCGAGGAAGTGCCCGGACAGCACGCCGAGCGTGGCCCACTGCCTATCGACGCGCGCCTGGGTGTACCTGCCGATCAGGACCATGAAGACCGGGATCAGCGGAAGGGTCAGGGCGACGATGACCGCCGCCAGCGGGTCCTGGGTGAGGATCGCGACCCCGCCGATCACGGGGACCACGACGGCCAGGACCAGCTGTGGCAGGTAGCGGGCGAAGTAGCTGTCCAGGGCGCTGGCCCCCCGGGTCACGAGGGCGGTCAGCTCCCCGGCGCCCGTGGACCCGAGGTGGGCCGGCCCGAGGCGCAGCGCCCGGTCGAGCACCTGGATGCGCAGCTGCGAGATCGCGCTGGCCGCCGACCGGTGTCCGACTGCCTCGGCGGCCCAGGCCAGGCCGGCGCGGCCCACGGCGATGCCGACCAGCCCGAGCAGGGCGTCGCGGGCGTCGGCCAGCCCCGCCCCCTGCTGGAACGTCGCGGTCACCGCCCCGGCGATCAGGAACGCCTGGGCGACGATCAGCAGGGCCGAGGCCGCCCCGATCGCGACGGCGGCCAGGAGGAACCCCCGGGTTGCCCGGGCGTGCCGCAGCAGGCGGGGGTCCAGGGGCCTCATGCCCCAATTCTGCGGCAACCGGGCTGGCTGCCCCCGCGGGCCCGGCCCGGTTGAGCCATGGGGCCTGGTACGGCAGGGTCGAGGCATGGTCGCCGATTGGCTCTCGCTGGAGCCGATCGACCCCGTCTGGATCGCGATGGCCCTGGGCCTGGGCCTGCTGGCCCGCCGGTTCGGGATGCCCGCCCTGGTCGGCTTCCTGGCAGCCGGGTTCCTGCTCAACGCGATCGGCGCGGTGCCCGGCCCGTTCCTGCTCGAGGCGGCCGACCTCGGCGTCACCCTCCTGCTGTTCACCATCGGCCTGCACCTGTCCCTGCGGCTGCTCACCCGCCCCGAGGTGTGGGCGGTCGGCCTGTCGCACATGGCGCTGTCCGTGGGCGCGTTCACGCTGCTCGTGCTCGGCGGCGGGGCGCTGGGCCTGGCTCCGCTGGCCGGGCTGTCCCCGGGCGCCGCTGCGACCCTCGGCCTGGCCCTGGCGTTCTCGAGCACGGTCTTCACGGTCAAGGCGCTCGAGGACCGCGGCGCCCAGCGCACCCGGCACGGCCGGGTCGCTGTCGGGGTGCTGATCATCCAGGACATCGTCGCGGTGGCCTACCTGGCCCTGGGCACGGGAGCCAGGCCCCAGCCGTGGGCCGTCGCCCTGCTCGCCCTGCCCCTGCTGCGCCGGCCCCTGCAGCGGCTGCTGGACCACGTGGGGCACGGTGAGCTGCTCGTGCTGTACGGGGTGGTCATGGCCATGGGCGGCGCCGCGCTGTTCGAGCTCGCCGGGCTCAAGGCGGACCTGGGGGCCCTCGCCCTGGGCCTGCTGCTGGCCGGGTCGGCCAAGGCAGACGAGCTCAGCGCCACCATGGACAGCCTCAAGGACGTCTTCCTCGTGGGCTTCTTCGTGACCATTGGACTGACCGTGTCCGCCGGCCCGGTGGCGTTGGCCCTGGGCGCGGGACTGCTGCTCCTGCTGCCCCTGAAGTCGGCCGGGTTCCTCCTGCTGTTCAGCCGGGCCCGGCTGCGTGCGCGCACCGCGTGGCAGGCATCGCTGGACCTGGCCACGTACAGCGAGTTCGGGCTGATCGTGACGGCGGCGGCCGTGACCGCGGGCATCCTGCCCGCCGAGGTCCTGGCCGTCATGGCGGTGGCGGTGGGTGCCTCCCTGGCCGTCTCGGCGCCCATCGCCGCCCGGGGGGATCGGTTGTACGACCGCTGGCGGGCACCCCTGCGTCGGCTGCAGGGCGAGCAGCGCCTGCCGGGGGACGAGGACCTGCACCTGCGGCCGGTCGAGGCCATCGTGCTCGGCGTGGGGCGCATCGGCTCAGCCGCGCTGGAGGCCGCCGAGCGGCGCTATCCGGGCCGGGTGCTCGGCGTCGACGTGAGCCCCCGGCTCGTGGCCCGGCACCGGGCCGCCGGCCGCCACGTCGTCGAAGGGGACGCGACCGACCCCGAGTTCTGGTCGCGGACCGAGGACCTGCTCTCGCGCCTGGAATGGGTCCTGCTGACGATGGCCTCCCACGAGGCGAACGTCGCGGCCGTCGAGCGGCTGCGCACCCGGGGGTACCGGGGCCGCCTGGTGGCCACGAGCCGCTACCCCGACCAGGCCCAGGAGCTCCGGGAGCTCGGGGTCGACGTTGTCTTCGACGTCTTCACGGAAGCGGGAGCCGGCTTCGCCGCGGACCTCGAGACCCGGCTGGCCGGTGACGACCCCCAGGCCGGTGCATGAGTCCGCTCAGCCCAGGACCGCCGCCGGCGCCGGATGCGGCAGGCTGTTGACGAGGTCCAGGGTGCGGCCGCTCCAGTGCCGGAGCGCAGCCAGGCGGGTGGGGTCCAGGCGGTCGCACACCCAGTCCCAGTGCAGGGCGCACCACTGGCCGGCGGACAGGTCCTCGACCAGCGCCCCACCGTCGCCGCCCACCCGGACCTCCTCGATGCCGGGCGGCCCCAGCCGCAGGGCGCGACCGTCCCAGACGAGCGGCTCGCTGCGGACCAGTGCGGTGCTGCCGAGCACGTCGACCACCTGGCCCCAGCGGATCCGGCAGCGGTCCAGCACGTGCAGCGGCTGGTCGACCCGACCCGCGCGCAGCAGCCCGACCCAGGGGTAGACGCCGAAGACGTGCAGGCTGTGGTGCGGCACGGCGCCCGCCGGGACCAACGCGGCCAGGTCGGCCCAGTCCCGGCTCGTGACGCGCGGGCGGAAGCGCTGCTCCAGCGACCGGCCGATCGGCGCGATCCCGACGCGCTCCAGCAGGGTGTTGCCCACCCAGTAGGCCTCGACGACCCGGGGGTCCAGCGGGTCGTCGAGCCCGGCGGCCCCGGCGATCAGCTCGAGGTAGGGCCAGGCCCCCTCGAACCCGCGCAGCAGGCCGCGCAGCTCCGCGTCGTCGGTGCCGGTGGCCGCCTGCTCCAGGATCTGCCGCGACCGGTCGGGACCGCAGTAGCCCAGCTCGTTCGGGGGGTACGCGTACCGGGCGAACAGCAGGGCACCGCTGGGCCGGGCCGCCCGCGGGCGGCCAGCGTCGGGGAGCCCGGTGCGCGTCATCGGACCCCCTGCACCGCCCGCCCCGGCCCCTCGACTGCCGGGACCGGCCCCGGCGCGGTCCACGCCTGCCAGGTGATCAGGGCGCCGCCGGCGAGCAGCACCACCAGCCAGCCCGCCTGCGGGGCCAGCTGCGTGCCGCGCACGATCGCCGACAGGATGGCGGTGATGATCGCGCCGAGCACGAGAACCGCGGTGACGTCGACCGCCCCGGCGCGGGCCAGCGCGGCGAACCATGTGGCGACGTAGCCCGCCAGCAGGACGCCGGTCACCAGCACCCAGGCCCACTGGTCGGCGGTCATCGACAGGAGCGCGCCCGCGTCCCCGGTTGCCACCAGCCAGCCGACCAGCAGGGCCGAGCCGAGGCCCATCCGGGCCAGGGCGACCGTCCACGACGACAGCTCCCCGAGCAGCCGCTTGGCAAGCACGACCTCGACGGCCCACATCAGCGTCGCGACGAGGATCATGGTCTCCCCCCGGCCCCAGCCGGACAGCAGCCCGCCGCCCAGGCCAGCCTGTCCGATCAGCAGCAGCGCGATCGCCGCCCAGTGCCACGGACCGAGCCGTTCGCGCAGGACCAGGACGGCCAGCACGGCCACCCAGACGACCAGGGTCTTGTGCACGAGGGCCGCCTGCACGGAGGTCGCCGTGGCCAGGCCCTCGAAGAACAGCAGGAACGGGATCGAGCCGCCGATGAGGGCCACCGCGCCCAGCCCCAGCCACTGCCGGGGCCGGGTCGGGGCGGTCATCCGGGCGCCGGTCACCGGGGCGGCCGCGACGATCCCGAGCAGGATCAGGGCGGCCACCAGGTTCTTGGCCGTGGTGTACGTGGCGGCGTCGCCGAAGGCCTTGACCCCGTACGAGTTCAGGAACACCGCAACCCCGCTGATGCCCGCCGTGGCCAGGGCCAGGAGCAGTCCGGTGCGTCGCGTGGGGTTCATGGGGTCTCCTCCCGGATCCGCAGGGCCGCGTGGGCCTCCTGCGCACTGATGCGATGCAGGGCGAACCCGGCGTGCGCGACCACCCAGTCGCCGACCCGGACCGGCTCCGAGAGGGTCACCAGGCTCACGTCGACCTCCCGGCCCGCCGATCGGGCCCGCGCGGAACCGTCCGGGTCGACCCGCACGATCTCCAGCGGCAGCTCAAGGCACATCGCGCACCTCCTCGAGGCAGGCCATCACGATGCCCACGGCATCGGGGACGGCCGCCGCCACCGCGGCGCTCAACGGCTCCCCGTGGCCGAACGACGCGCCATGGATGCCGACCACCGTCAACCGCTCCGGCAGTCGGTCCAGGGCCCGGGCCAGCTCGACGGCCGCGGCCAGGCCCAGCCCATGGGTGCCCGCCGGGCCGGGCTCGATCCGGGCCGGCAGGGCGGCGCCCTGCGGCCCCGGGTCGATGCTCAGGACGCTCACGGTGCCCGGATCGGAACCCGACCGGATCGCGTCGACGACGACCACCGACCGGTAGCCCGGCCAGAGGTCCATCAGGGCGGTCGGGTCCTCGTGCTCGACGACGTGCACGTCGTCGGGACCGTGCGCGGTGAGCTCGTCACCGACCAGGGCGGCCACGACCGGCCCGGCTGCGTCGTCACCGCGGTCCACCGACCCCAGGCCGACCACGAGGGCCGAGCTGGGTGCTCGGGACGGGGAGGTGCTCGGGCCGGTCACAGGTGCTCGACCTCCAGGTCCAGGAAGTGGGTCGCGCACGAGATGCACGGGTCGTAGGTGCGGATCGTGACCTCGCACTGGTGGGTCAGCTCGTCGTGGGACAGGTCGAGGTGGTCCTGCACGAACGACCGCAGGTCGGCCTCGATCGCGGGCTGGTTCTGGGACGTGGGCGGCGTGATCTGCGCGGCCAGGATGGTGCCCTCGGCGTCGATCTCGTACCGGTGGTAGAGCAGCCCGCGGGGCGCCTCGCTCGCCCCGTGCCCCACGCCGGCCCGGGCCGGCACCTCGACCGCGGCGACCGGTGCGCCGTCCCAGGCGTCGATGATCCGGATGGCCTCGGCCAGGGCGTGGACCAGCTCGACGGTGCGCACGAGGATCGACCTGAACGGGTTGCGGCACGTCCGACCCAGGCCCATGTCGGCGGCGGCCTGCTGCGCGATGGGCGCCAGCGAGTCGAAGTTCAGGGTGTACCGGGCCAGCGGCCCGACGACGTACGTGCCCCCGTCGAAGGTCGCGTGCAGGGCGTTCGAGTGGGCGACGTGCTCCTCGACCACGTGGTCGCCGAACTCCGAGACGGGTGCGGACAGCCCCGCGCTGCTCAGCAGCGATCCGGACTCCAGCGGGTAGCCGTTCGAGGAGTCCAGCGCCAGGTACAGGTGGGGCTGCTCGAAGTCCGGGAACTCGAAGCCGGCCAGGATCGGCGCCGCGGCCAGCACCTCCGTCAGCGCCGTCGCCAGGTCCCGGCGCACCACGGCCAGCTCCTCGCGGTGCGGCAGGCGGTGGAAGCCACCCACGCGGACATTCACCGGGTGCACCGCCCGGCCGCCCACGACCGTCATGAGCTCGTTGCCGGCCCGCTTGATCCGCAGGGCCGACTCGACGAGCTCACGGTGGTCGCGCGCCATCTCGATCGCGCCCGGGTAGCCGAACAGGTCCGGCGCGTGCAGCATGAAGATGTGCAGGGCGTGGCTCTCGATCCACTCCCCGCAGTAGAGCAGGCGCCGCAGGGTGCGGATCTCGTCCGGGACGGTCACCCCGCAGGCGTCCTCGATGGCCAGGCACGCGCTGGTCTGGTAGGCGACCGGGCAGATCCCGCAGATGCGTGCGGTGATGTCCGGGGGCTCGGTGTGGGACCGTCCCCGCAGGAACCCCTCGAAGAACCGGGGCGGCTCGAAGATGCGCAGCTGGACGTCCTCGACCTGTCCGTCGCGGACGTGCACGTGCATCCCGCCCTCGCCCTCGACACGGGCCAGCGTCTCGACCGACAGCACCTGGTTGCCGGAGCTCAGCTTGTGCGTCATCGCGGCACCCCCTCGCCGGCTGCTCCCTCGATCGCTGCGCCCTGTGCCCGGAACGCCTCCGCCCCGGCGTTGAAGGTCCGGAACAGGCGGACCAGGTCCCGGTCGGCCATGCCCATGGCGCGCAGGCGCTCGGCCAGGGCCGCCGTGTTGGTCGTGTCGGCGGGCCCGAAGCAGCCGTAGCAGCCCCGGTGGAACGCCGGGCAGAGCGCCCCGCACCCGGCCTGGGTGACCGGGCCGAGGCAGGGGATCCCGTCGGCGACCGCCACGCACACCGTCCCGCGCCGCTTGCACTCCTGGCAGACGCTGCCCGTGGGGATCCGCGGCTTGCGACCCTGCAGCATCGCGGCGATCACCTCGAGCAGCTGGCCCTTGTCGATGGGGCAGCCCCGCAGCTGGAAGTCGACCGACACGTGCGCCGCGATCGGCGTGGACCGGTCCAGCGTCGAGACGTACTGCGGGTGGGCATAGACCACTGACAGGAACTCGCGGACGTCGGCCACGTTGCGCAGGGCCTGGATCCCGCCGGCGGTGGCGCAGGCCCCGATGGTGACCAGGGCACGTGACGACGCCCGGACCTGCTGGATGCGCTGGGCGTCGTCGGGGGTCGTGATCGAGCCCTCGACGAGGCTGATGTCGTACGGCCCGGCCACCACTGCCCGGGTCGCCTCGGGGAAGTACGCGATCTGGACCCGCTCGGCCACGGCCAGCAGCTCGTCCTCGCAGTTGAGCAGGGTCAGCTGGCAGCCGTCGCAGGAGGCGAACTTCCACACGGCGACGGTGGGTCGGTGCGGGGCCGCGGCGCCCACGGCGGGGCTCAGGGTGCTCTGGGTCACAGCTCATGCACCTCCATCAGGGGGGCGAGGCGGTCGTAGCCGAGGACGGGGCCGTCCACGCACAGGAACAGCTCGCGCAGCTGGCAGTGCCCGCACAGGCCGACCCCGCACTTCATGTTGCGCTCCATGGACAGGCGCACCCGGTCGGCCGGGACGCCCCGGTCCAGCAGCGCGGTCGCCGCGAAGTGCATCATCACCTCCGGCCCGCACACGAGGGCCAGGGTGCTGTGCGGGTCGAACCCCGCCCGTGGGATCAGGGCGGTGACCAGGCCGACGCGGCCGGTCCAGCTCGGCGGCCCGTAGTCGACGGTGACCTCGACGGTCATCCGGTGCTGCTGCGCCCAGGTGGCGAGGTCGTCGGCGAACAGGATGTCCTCCGGCGAGCGGGCACCGTAGAGCAGGACGACGCGTCCGTAGTCGGAGCGCCGGGCCACGACCTCGAGGAGTGCTGGACGCAGCGGGGCCAGCCCGATCCCGCCGGTGACCACGACCAGATCGCCCCCGGCCCCGTCGGCGACGTCCCACCCGGTGCCGAACGGTCCCCGGACCCCCACGGTTGTGCCGGGCTGTGCGGTGGCCAGGGCGTGGGTCACGGCCCCCACGTCGCGGATCGTGTGCAGCAGCGGCCCGGGCCGGGTGGGGTCGCCGCTGATCGAGATCGGGACCTCGCCCACGCCGAAGGCGTGCAGCATCGTGAACTGCCCGGCGGCGTGGCGCAGCGGCTGGCCGTCGACCGGCTCGAGGAAGAGGGTCACGGTGTCGCGCGTGTCGAGCCTGGTGCGCACGATCCGGAAGTCCCGTGGCAGCATCGGATCCGCCGGGGCAGCGGCTGCGGGGCGGTCGGCCGTCAGCGAGGTCACGTCGGGCTCCCGTACAGGTCCAGCAGGCGGATCCGCGCCTCCTGCAGGCGTTCGTACATGACGCGGGCCACGCGCTGGAGCAGTGCGTAGCCGAGGGCGGGATCGCTGTCGCACTTGCCGCGCAGGCAGGCGCCGTCGATGGCGACGGCACTGACCTCCGAGGCGGCCCTCGCGTCGAACATCCACCGGTACGGCGGGACCAGCCAGGACCAGCCCACCACGTCACCCTCGTCGAGGCTGGCGATCGTGAGCGTGCCCCGCCGGGGATCGTGCACGTCGAGCGACACCCGGCCGTGCCGGATCACGTAGAACGTGTCGGCCGCGTCGCCGGTCCGGAACAGGGCCTGTCCCGGATGGAAGTGGGTGTTCTGGGCGCAGCCGACCACGAGGTCCATCGCGGCGGGATCCAGGCCGGCGAAGAAGGGGTGCTCGGGAAGGTACTGGGCCAGGGTGCGCATGGATCCTCCTAGGGCGTCGCGGTCTGCCTGCGGGAGGTCCCGCGCCGACCGCCGGCTCGGTGCGCGGCCTCCTCGCGGAGCCCGGCCACCTCCGCGGTGATGTCGATGCCGACCGGGCACCAGGTGATGCACCGGCCGCAGCCGACGCAGCCGGAGGTGCCGAACTGGTCGATCCACGAGGCCAGCTTGTGGGTCATCCACTGGCGGTACCGGGCTGCGCCCGAGGTGCGCACCGACCCGCCGTGCAGCCTCGAGTACTCCAGCGAGAAGCAGGAGTCCCACACCCGGTGCCGCTCGTCGACGTCGCCGGACAGGTCACTGACGTCCTCGACGGACGTGCAGAAGCAGGTGGGGCACACCATGGTGCAGTTGGTGCAGGCCAGGCAGCGATCGGCGACCTCCTGCCATCGCGGGCTCTCCGCGGCGGCGTACAGCAGGTCGCGCAGGTCGGTGGTGTCCAGCTCGCGCCCCATCCGGGCCACGGCGACGTCGACCACGGCCCGGGCCCGCTGCCGGTCCGCCTCGGGGGCGGGGACTGCGGGCAGGACGGCCAGGAGCTCCTCGCCAGCCGGGGTCCCGGCCTCGGCCAGGAACCGGTGCGGCCCCTCGTCGAGCAGCTCGGTCAGGACGATGTCCGCACCCGCGCCGGGCTTGGGGCCCGTGCCCATCGAGGCGCAGAAGCACGTGCCGGCCGGGGTGCCGCAGGTCACGGCGACGACGAACAGGTCCGCCCGACGCGAGGCGTAGCGTGCATCGGCGGCTGCGCGCCCCAGCAGCACCGTGTCGTGGATCGCCAGCGCGGCCAGGTCGCACGAGCGGATCCCGAACAGGGCCAGTGGCCCCTCGGCGGGCCCGGGGCCGTCCGGCGACTCCCGGGCTGGCGGCGGCGCGCCCTCGGCGCCCGCGGCGCGGCGGGTGCCCCGCCACAGCAGCTCGTCGGGCGGGAACAGCCACTGCTTGGCCGACTGGGCCGGCGCGGCGTACCCGAACAGGGCCCCGTCCGCGCGGTCCGACGTCCGGTAGTGGCCCGGCGACTGCGCGTCGCCGATCCCGCGCGGCAGGTCGGCGACCGAGTCGATGGCCGCCAGGACGATCGCCGAGTCCCGCAGGACCGGACCGATGATGTGGCGTCCCCGGGCCCGCAGGGCGTCGATGAGGGCCTGCAGGCCGGGGAGGTCGACAACCGTGGCCGGCACGATTCACCTCCCGCTGTCCCTGCAGGCTATGGCGACCACGCCGTGGGCGATTAGGGCCGTTGGTCACTGCGGTCCGCGCCACAGTGCCCTGTCCGGGCGGCCGTGAGGCGTCCCGTGGGGGGTCCCGTTCGGGGTCCCGTGGAGGGTCCCGGCCGTGTGCGGCGCGTGGATGCCGCGGCGATCACGCGCCCGACGGCCCGGGCGGCACCTCTGCCTGCGATGTCCGGACGGTCCCCCGCCAGCCGGCGTCGAGCGCCCACCACAGGAGCACGGCGCTGGTGAGCAGCCCGATCGAGCCGAAGGCCCAGCCGGCCAGGACGTCGCTGGGCCAGTGCACGCCCAGGACCAGCCGGGTGAGCCCCAGCAGGGGTCCGAACACCACGAGGGTCCAGCCGACCCCCGCGAGCGCGCGATCGCCGCGGTGGCGCGCCAGCTGCAGCAGGATCATCCCGGTCGCCAGGTACAGGTAGATGCCCGCCGACGAGTGGCCGGACGGGAACGACCGATCGAGGTCCGGCTCGAACTGCTCGGCCCCCGGCGGGCGCATCCGGCCGACCGTGCGCTTGGCCAGCTCGGTGAGGGCCACTCCCAGGATCGCCGAGCCGGCCAGCAGCGCCGCAGCGGCACGCTGCCGGGTGAGGAACAGGGCCACCACGACGACGGCTGCGGCGACGGTGGACCACCTCGGGGCGGTGATCAGGCCGATCCAGTGCGCCACGTCGACCGGCCAGCCCAGCCCGTCGGCCCAGCTGCGCGTGAACGAGGTGATGGAGTCGTCGAACCCGGACAGGATGGCCCCGTCGAGCCCGACCGCGACGGTCAGCAGCAGGGCGGTCGCGATGGCCCACCCCAGGCCCCAGACGGCCCGGCGCCGGGCCGCGACCGACCGCGCCCCGTGCTGCTGCGGCGGGCCGGGGTCGGCGGGCTCGGGGTGGGCGTGCGGCACGCGAGCACGGTAGCCAACGCGCCCCCGGGCCGCCGCACTGAAGACCCGGCCGGCGGGCGGTCCAGTGCCCGGGGTGCCCGCTGTGCCCCGGCTGTTGCCCGTCCCAGCGGGTCGTGCCACGATTCAGTGCCGGCGACGATCGCCACGTCGTCGACGCCTGGCTCGACCGCGTCCTGTTCACTGCCATCGGACTCGGGGGGCTGCTCGTGTCGGCGCTCCTGCTCGGGGCCGGGGCGCTGGCGGAGGGTGCCACATCCGCGCGGTACCTGTACGGGCTGGGGTTCACTGGCCTGCTCCTGGCCGGCGGGATGCTCCTGCGGGCGGTGGCCCAGATGCAGCAGCGGCGCAGGCGGTAGCCGGGCCCAGCGCCCCTCCGCAACGAGCTGGACCGGCCCCGGTTCGTCAGGCCGAGCTGCGACTCCCGGAGAACCGGACCGGGCGAGGTCCGTGGCCCCGGCGTGCCGCGGCCCGGATCGTCGGCAGCAGGCTCGCGAGGCGGTCGATCGAGTCGGCGATCCACGGCAGCCCCAGGGGGTCCGCGGCGTGGAGGGCAGCTCGGCGCTCCTCGTCCGTGGCGCCATGCAGCAGGCTCGTGGCCGCCCGGAACCGCAGGGCGGCGGGGTCGTCGCCGCCATGGTGGCCGCCGAGCACGGCGATGCCGTGCACCTCGAGCAGGTGGTCCTCCAGCTCCTGCGAGGTTCGCACCCCGAGCCGGGCCAGGTCCTCGGCCATGGGAGCGAGGTCCGGGTAGACGTAGAAGCCGCCGGTCGGCTCGCGGACGAGGGCGCCGGCGTCGACCAGCGCCCGGTGGGCTGCCCGGGTCACCGTGGCGTGCAGGCGGGTCGATGCCCGTCGGTGGGCCACGAGCTCCGCCGGCTCGTCGAACGCGTAGGCGGCGACCGCCTGCATGGGGCCCGGGGCGTTGGACCAGACCTGGCTGGCGACCCCGAGCACCCGTCCACGAAGTTCGCGTCCCCCGGGGTCGGCCGGGAACCGGGCCGCACCGATCCGCCAGCCGCCCAACGACAACGACTTGCTCAGCCCGGTGACGACAACGGTGCGGTCCGCGGCGACCTGGGCGGCGCTCAGGTACGGCGCGTCCTCGTCGAAGAGGACGTCGCGGTAGATCTCGTCGGAGACCAGCAGCAGGTCCTCGCGCACGGCTGTATCGACCACATGTCGGATGAGGTCAGGGCCGGCAGTGGTCCCGGTCGGGTTGTCGGGGGCGGTCAGGATGAGGATCCGGGGATCGGCCCCTGCCGCCCTGGCCTGTGCCAGGGCGATCGGCAGCAGGTCCGGGTCGGGCACCCCTCCGGCATCGGCCGGGATTGGCACGTCGACCACCCGGCGACCCAGCAGCCGTGCCTGGGGGGCGTAGGAGACCCAGGCGGGCCGGGCGAGCACGACATCGCCCGGGATGGCCGCGATCAGGGCCAGCAGCAACGGCTTGCTCCCAGGGGCGAGGACCACGTCGTCGGGACCCGTCGGCAGACCCCGCCGCCCGAAGTAGCCGGCCACCGCGGCCCGAGCGGCCTCGCGACCCGCCACGGGTCCGTACTCCGTGAGGTGCGCAGCGTCCGCCAGCAGGCTCACGACCTCGGTCGGCAGCGGCACGCGCGACTCCCCGAATCCCATGTGCAGGACCGGCTCGCCGCGGCGCACCATCTCGGTGATGCGCTCGTCGAGGGCCAGGTTGGCGGCCACGGACAGCGAGGGCTGCTGCCGCGACGGATCGGGCATCAGGCGCGGGTCGGCCAGCACGGTGGCGATCGACCGATCGCTGCGCAGGTCGATCCGTTCCATCGTCGGCCCTCCCGCTTCCCTCCCGCGCGGTCCGGGGACCGGCGGGCAGACCGGCGCGTGCCGTCCCGGACGCAGGGTAGGTCGCGGGCGCCGAGTCGCTCGGGAGGCGCGACGGTTGGGCGGGAGGCCCGCGATCGTCCTCGTGCTGGAGACGATGAGCGATCCGCGCGGGACCGCCTCAGCTGGTGATGTCCTTGCGGGCGAACCGGGCCCACGCCAGGGTGGTGAAGAGGGCGGCGTAGGCGAGGTCGACGAGCAGGCCCGTGCGCATCGTGTCCCAGAAGATGGGATCGCGGAACGCATCGGCCAGGGCCGACCAGCGATGCACCAGCAGCCAGGGGTGCAGCCAGTCGAGCTGCGGGATCGAGTCCATGATCCACATCGCCGTCGACGCGACGGTCACCGCGATCATCGCCCCGATGGGCTGCTCGGTCAGGGTCGAGACGAACAGGCCGATGCCGGCCAGGCCGGCCAGTCCCGCGGTGATGTAGGCCCCGGCGAGGGCCAGCCGCAGCAGGGCGTCAGCCAGGCCGATCTGCGCTCCGGAGAGCAGCGTCGTCGGGCCGAGCCCGAGCAGCGCGCCGCCCACCACGACGCCGGTGCCGGCGACGACCAGCACACCGATCCCCGCCCCGATCACCAGGGACACGTACTTGACCACGAGCAGGCGCGTGCGACCGACCGGCACGGTCAGCAGGTAGCGCAGCGTGCCCTGGTTGGCCTCGCCGGCGATCGCGTCGCCGGAGAGGGCGGCGACCGCCAGCGGCAGGAACAGGGCGATCTCAACGCTCAGCGCCGTGAGCGCGACGAAGATCCCGTTGTTCGCCAGGGCCAGCAGCCCCCCGCCGCCCTCCTCGTCCCCGGCCGAGACGCGCAGGGCGACCGCGATGAGCACCGGGACCGCTGCCAGCACCAGCATGCCGGCCTGGTTGCGTCGGCGGCCGACGATCAGCCGCAGCTCGGAGCGCAGCAGCCGCACGGAGGCGCGCACCGTGCCGGCGCCCCCGGCGGGGCGGGCGCTCCCCCTCGACTCGGCCCGGGCGGGCGCGGAGGCGTCAGCCGCTGACATCGAACCCCTCCCCGGTCAGGGACACGAACAGGTCCTCCAGGCTGGGCGACTGGATGGCGAAGGCCCGCACCCCGACGCCCGCGGCGACGAGCTGCGCGACGATCTGCTCGGGCGGGGTGTCGCCGGCGATCGCCGACGCCCCGGTCGTCGTCTGTGCGACGGCGGCCAGTCCCATCCCGCGCAGGACGGCTGCGGCCAGCTCGCCGTCCGCGGTGGTCACCTCGGCGACGGCCCGGGCCCCCGCGGAGCGCACCTCGGCGACCGTTCCCTGCGCCACCAGCCGGCCCTCGCGCATCACGCCCACGTGCGAGCACATCTGCTCCACCTCGCTGAGCAGGTGGCTGGAGACGAGCACGGTCGTCCCGTCGGCCGCGAGCGAGGCGACCAGGTGCCGCACCTCGCGGGTGCCCTGGGGGTCCAGGCCGTTGGTCGGCTCGTCCAGCACGAGGAGGTCCCGGGGTGCGAGCAGGGCCGCGGCGATCGCCAGCCGCTGGCGCATGCCCAGCGAGTACGCGCGGTACCGCTTGCGGGCGGCCGCGAGCAGGCCGACCCGCTCGAGCGCGGCGTCGATGCGCGCCTGGGAGGTGGCCGGATCGGCGAACCGGTCGGCGGCGTCCAGCCGGGCGAGGTTGGCCCGGCCCGAGAGGTACGGGTGGAAGGCCGGGCCCTCGACGAGCGACCCGACCCGGGGCAGGATGTCGCCGGCCGCGTCCGGCACCGGTTCGCCGAGTACCTCGATCCGGCCGTCGGTCGGGTGGACCAGCCCCAGCAGCATGCGGATCGTGGTCGTCTTGCCGGACCCGTTCGGGCCGAGGAACCCGTACACAGCACCCGGTGGGACGACCATGTCGATGCCGTCCACGGCAGCCTGGCTGCCGAACGTCTTGCGCAGGCCGACCGTCGCGACCGCCGCCTCGACCCGGGTCGGTGAGGGCGCGGCCTGCGTCACCGCTCGGCCAGCGCGTCGCCGAGCACCGCCGGCGGGACGGCCCCGATCGCGATCCGCCCGTCGTCGGTCAGGATCGCCGAGAACAGGGTGCCGCGCAGCACGCGCCCGGTGCCCCAGGCTCCCGAGGTCGTGGGCAGCGCCTCGAGCAGGCCGGCGATCTGCTCGGCACCGCCGCCCCGGCTGTCAGCCGAGCTGCCCTGGAGCGATCCCAGCAGGTCGGTCCCCGTGTCGGCGATCAGCACCGTGCTCCAGCCCGTACCGACGACCGTCGGCTCGGGTGCGCCGACCCCGGCGCGGGGCCCGGCTCCGGAGCCGGCGCCGGGCTGCGTGTCCATGCTGCCGGCGTCGTGCTCGGTCACGGTTGCCCCGGCCGGCGGGGTGAACTCGAAGACGCCGGGGTCCGGCATCGCGAAGTCGACCGATCGGAACCCGACCTGGAAGGCGGGGCCGGACATCTGCGTGGAGGTGACGCGGACCCGCAGCGGGACGCCCGTCTCGGCGTCGGTCGCGATCGAGACACTGGCGACCAGCGTGTCGTCCTGCGTCGGCTTGAGGACCAGCTCGTAGACGGCGCGACCGGCCACGGTCCCGACGCCCGAGGTGGAGACGTCGGTGGTCGGGTCGAGGGCGTCGAGCACCATCCGGGCGGCGTCCTCCGGGGTGGCGGGCAGGTCCGCCGGCGAGAACGGGAGGTCGGCGGCGTCGGGTCGGGCCCCCGGAGCGGGCAGCGTCCAGTGCTCGACGGCGTTGTCGGCGCTCGACCACGCCCAGACCTCGCGCCCGTTGCGCACCAGGTCGGCCTCCGCCGAGTCCACGAGCAGGGCGACCCGGCTGCCATCGGCGCCGTCGGTCCACACCCGCAGCGTGTTCGATCCGCTGACCAGGTCGGACATCTCGGCCCGGCGATGGCCGGTCATGGGCAGGTCGGGCAGCCCGAGGTCCGCCTCCGTGACGACCGTGCCCGACAGGGGCACGGGGTCGCGCTGCTGGAGGGAGACGAGCAGCTCCTCGGCGGTGCGTGGGGGCAGGCCGTCGTCGGCGGCGGCGCCCAGCGGGGCGACAGCGACGCCGGCCACGACCAGCCCGGCAACGGTCGCGGGCACGGCCCAGCGCAACGCGGGCCGGCGATGGAACAGGCTCATGTGCCCATCATGCGCCTGATACCCGCGATCGTCACCTCGCCCTGTCCGGCCGCCGCTGCAGCGACGCCCGGGTCGGGACCCTGCGGCCTACCCGCCGAGCTCGTGGGCGAGTTCGTCCAGCTCCGCCCCGCCGGCCATCGCGGCGATGAGCTCGTCGAGCTCGACGTCCTCCTTGAGCCAGCGGTTGGTCATCCTGCCGCGCTTGAGCAGCACGAACTCGTCTCCCACCATGTAGGCGTGGTGCGGGTTGTGCGTGATCAGGACCACGGCGATGCCGCGGTCGCGCGCGTCGCGCACGAACTTCAGCACCCGTCCGGACTGCTTGACGCCCAGTGCTGACGTCGGCTCGTCGAGGATCACCACCTCGGCGCCGAAGTAGACGGCCCTGGCGATGGCCACCGCCTGCCGCTCGCCGCCGGACAGGGTGCCGATCGGCTGGTCGGGGTCACGCAGGTCGATGCCGAAGAGGGCCAGCTCCTTCTTCGTGATCGCCTTGCCCGTGTCGATGTCCAGCCGGCGCAGCGGGCCCCACCCCTTCACCGGCTCGCGGCCGAGGAAGAAGTTGCGCCACACGCTCATCAGGGGGATGGTCGCGAGGTCCTGGAACACCGTGGCGATCCCGGCGTCCCGGGCGTCGCTCGGGGAGTTGAAGACCGTGGGCTGCCCGGCCACGAGCATCGTGCCGGAGTCGTTGCGGTGGACCCCGGACAGGATCTTGATCAGGGTGGACTTGCCGGCGCCGTTGTCCCCGAGAACGCACGTGACGCGGCCGTGGTTGACCCCCATCGACACGCCGTCGAGGGCCACCACGCTGCCGAACGTCTTGCCGACGTCCTCGAGGCGCAGGTACATGTCGCCGTCCCGCGTCGGATCGCTCATGACGTGGCTCCTGCCCGGTCGCGGACCCAGATGTTGAGCATCACGGCCCCGAAGAGGATGAGCCCGAAGAACGTGAACCGCCAGGTGGAGTCCCACCCGGCGTACTGGATGCCCAGGGTGGTCATGCCCAGGATCAGGGCACCGAGGCTGGCGCCGATCACCGAGCCCGCGCCCCCGGTCATCAACGTGCCGCCGACCACAGCGGCGATGATGTAGTAGAACTCGTAGCCGGTGCCCTGGCCGGCGCTGACGGAGGTCAGCTCGACGGCGTTGATCGTGCCCACCAGGGCCGCGGCCAGTGAGACCACGATGAACATGCTCACCTTCGTGCGCCGGACCGGGACGCCGGTGTTCCGGGCGGCGTTCTTGTCCCCGCCGACCGCGTAGATCCAGTTGCCCTGGCGGGTGCGCTGGAGGACCCACGTGCCGATCACGATGGCCAGCAGCCACCAGCCGGCGGCGACGGTGAACGACCACTGGGAGTCCAGCCGCGACCCGAACACCCATTGGGCCAGCGAGTACCCGTCCGCCTGGTCGATGCCGCCCACCCGGACCTGGCCGGTGATCGCCTGGGTGATGCCGGAGTTCGCGCCCAGGAGCACGAACATCGTGGCCAGGGTGACGATGAAGCTCGGCAGCTTGGTCCAGGTGACCAGCATTCCGTTCATCAAGCCGATGAGGACCGCGAACAGCAGGACCAGCAGCAGCGCGAGCCAGAAGTTCAGGTTGGCCTCGGAGACCAGGATCCCCAGCAGCAATCCGGTCGACCCGGTCATCACCCCGCTGGAGAGGTCCACCTCCCCGCTGATCATGAGCAGCGCGACCGCGCAGGCCATGATCCCGTAGGACGCCGAGACGCCCATCCAGGAGGCCACCCCGCTGGCGGAGTTGAACGTCCCGGTCTCATCGACTGCCGAGAAGAACACGAAGACCACGATGGCGGCGATGGCCGCACCGACTGACGGGCGGACCAGCGCCCGTCGCCACAGCGGTTGCGTGCGCAGGCGCTCGTCCGCCGGTGTGGCGGGCGCCGGCGCGGGCGTGGGCACGGGGGTTGCACCGCTCATCGGGTCCCCTCCTCGGCGAGGGCGGCGATGGTGGCCGCGTTCTCCTGGGTGACCAGCGCCGGGCCGGTCGCCACGAGCTGGCCGGCGCCGACCTCGTTGCGGTTGCGCACCGCGAGCTCCAGGAAGATGACCGGCAGGTAGCCCTGCAGGTAGGGCTGCTGGTCGACGGCGAACAGGATCTGCCCGGCGGCCACCGCGTCGAGGACCTGGGGCGACAGGTCGAAGGTGGCCAGGATCGCCCCGCGCGAGGTCACCTCCTTGAGGGCGGCGCTGGCGATGTCGGGATCCAGCGTCAGCACCGCGTCCGGTGAGCGCGCGTCCATGGCGGCGCCGATCTCCCGCGCCGTGGAGCCCGGGTCCGCCGCACCGGTCACCTGCACCTTGATGAGCTCCCCGCCGAGGCCGTCGCGGGCGCCGGCGCAGCGCTCCTGGAGCCCGGTGTTGTTCTCCTCGTGGATGATGCACAGGACCGTGCCGGCGCCCGCCTTGGCCAGCGCCTCGCCTGCGGCGACGCCGGCACTGCGCTCGGTCTGGCCGACGTGGGTGATGATGCCCTCGCGCGTCTCGAGCAGCTCGCCACCGGAGTTCAGGGTGATGACGGGGATGCCGGCCGCCGCCGCCTTGTCCAGCGAGCCGCGGATCGCGCCCGGATCGGGGACGGACACCGCAAGGCCATCAGCGCCCTGCGTGATCGCGGCGTTGATCATCTCCGACTGCAGCTTCGCGTCGCCCTCGCTGCCCTGGTAGTCGAGGGTGACCTCGGGGAGCGTGGCTGCGGCGTCCTCGGCACCGCGACGCACGGTCGACCAGAAGCCCCCGGCGTCGCCGTGCGTGATCACGGCGATTCGCATCGGCCCGGTGTGGGGCGCGTTGGCGTCCCCGTCGCCGCCGGACCCGGAGGCCGTCGGCGGGTCCACCGTGCACGCCACCAGCAGGGGCAGCGCCAGCAGCGCAGTCGCAACCCGAGCTGCGGCAACCCGCGTCGCGGGTCGTCGTGTCCTTCGCGCCATCCTGGCCCTCCCTGTCGGAGCGTGCCCACAATGGCAGAACGAGTGCCTCAGCGCGCGTGAAGCGGACGTGGTTGCGCGCGAGAGGTCGGAGCGGGGCGGCGACCGTGCTCGGTCCTGGACCTACTGCAGGTGGCCGTGGTCCTTCTCGGCGTCGAGCCGAGCGGCATACGCCGCGACCTGGGTGCGCCGCTCCATTCCGAGCTTGGCCAGGAGCGACGAGACGTAGTTCTTCACCGTCTTCTCGGCCAGGTGCATGTTCTCGCCGATCTGCCGGTTGGTCATGCCCTCACCGATGAGCACCAGGATCCGGCGCTCCTGCTCGTTGAGCTGCTCCACCTTCGACTCCGACTTCGCGCCGCTGCGCAGCCGCTCGAGCACCCGCTGGGTCGCCCGCGGGTCCAGCAGGCTGCGGCCGGCGGCCACCGACCGCACGGCCTCGACCAGGTCGTTGCCCTTGATGTCCTTGAGCACGTAGCCCGAGGCGCCGGCCATGATGGCGTCGAAGAGCGCCTCGTCGTCGGCGTACGACGTCAGCATCAGGCACTTCAGCTCGGGCAGCATCGACCGTGCGTCGCGGCACACCTCGATCCCGGTCCCGTCCGGAAGGCGGACGTCGAGCACGGCCACGTCGGGCCGGGAGGCCGGGATGCGATGCAGTGCGTCGGTGGCCGAGCCGGCCTCGCCGACGACCTCCATGTCCGCCTCGAGGCTCAGCAGGTCGGCGATGCCGCGACGGACCACCTCGTGGTCGTCGAGGAGGAACACCCGGATCGTCATGGGAAGAGTGTGCCCCATGGTGGCCGCCCGCAGGGCCCCGCCGACACCTCGCAAGCCCGCGGGATGCTGGACGTGACCGTTTCGTCCGGTTCGCGGACGAGTCCCACGGTGCCCTGTGTCCACTATGTGGACGGTTCTGTGCTCCGAGTTGGAGGCCCGTGAGGCGCCCACTTATGTTGGCCGAGCACGCCAAAAAGGCCTATACCACAGGCCCTCAGAGCCGGGAGCACCGTGTCCGAACCTGTCGCATCCGCAGCCCACGGGCCGCGGGATGCGACTGCCGGACCCGGCCTCTGCGCATGCCCGTCGGGGCCGATCGCATGACTCTCCTGGTCCTCGGCGTGAGTCACCACTCAGCCCCCCTCCCGGTGCTCGACCAGGTGGCGCTGACCCGGGACGGGGCCGATCGGCTGGCCGAGGACCTGACCGCGCATGACGCCATCAGCGAGGCGATCGTCCTGACGACCTGCAACCGGGTCGAGGTCTACGCGGACGTGTCGAGGTTCCACCCCGCAGTCGTCGAGGTCTCCGACCTGCTCGCCAAGGTGTCCGGCGTCGACCGGGCGCTCCTGGTCGAGCACAGCTACGTGCACTTCGACTCCGCAGCGGTGGCGCACCTGTTCGCGGTGGCCTCGGGCCTCGACTCGATGGTGGTCGGTGAGGCGCAGATCCTCGGGCAGGTGCGCACCAGCCTCGTGCACGGCCAGGAGAGCGGGACGGCCGGCCGGGAGCTGAACGCCGTCGTCCAGCGCGCCCTGCGCGTCGGCAAGCGGGTCCACGCCGAGACCGGCATCGACCGCTCGGGGGTCTCGGTGGTCTCGGTCGCCCTGGATGCAGCGACCGAGATCGTGGGCGACCTGGCCGAGCGCCGGGTCCTCGTCGTGGGTGCCGGCTCGATGGGAGCGCTGGCCGGCGCGACCCTCGCTGCCCGCGGGGCCGGCGGCGTGGTGATCGCCAACCGGACCGCCTCGTCCGGCGAGCGGATCGCCCGCACCGTGCCGGGGGCCCGCGCGGTCGACCTGACCGGCCTGGTCGACGAGCTGGCTGCCGCCGACGTGGCGTTGTTCTGCACCGGCGCCCAGGGAACCCTGGTGGACCGGGCGCTGCTCGAGGGGGGTCGGGCCGCCGCCCGGCCGGGCCCGGACGTGCGCCCGCTCGTCATCCTGGATCTCGCGGTGCCGCACGACACGGACCCGGACGTCGCCGACCTGCCGGGGGTGACCCGCATCGACCTCGCGGTGCTGGGCTGCCTGCCGGCCACGGAGGCCTCCGAGTCCGACATCGCAGCGGCCAGGACGATCGCCTCCGACGAGGTCGAGTCCTTCCTCGCTGCGGCCGCCGCCCAGCAGGTCGAGCCGACCCTGGTCTCGCTGCGCGCGCATGCCGGCAGCGTCCTCGAGGCGGAGATGGCCCGCCTGCGGCTGCGCCTGGCCGGCGCCGACGCCTCGACCATGGCCGAGGTCGAGCGCGCCATGCGCCGCGCCATGGCCACGCTGCTGCACAACCCCACCGTCCGGATGAAGCAGCTGGCCGCGCAGCCCGGCGGGGACCGCTACGCGCAGGCGCTGTCGGCGCTGTTCGACCTCGACCCCTCGTTGCCGGCCTCCGTCGTCGACCGCACCGGTGATCTGGGCCCGGACGGAGGTGCCCGATGACCGGCACCGGGCCCGCCCGCAACAGCGCCCCCACCGCCCCTGCTCCGGCCACCGGCACGATGGCGCCGCCGACCGGGCGGACGCTGCGCGTGGCGACCCGCCGGTCGGCGCTGGCGCTGGCCCAGTCGACGGCGGTCGGCGAGCAGCTGGCGGCCCTGACGGGGCGCACGCTCGAGCTCGTGGAGGTCACGACGACCGGGGACGTCGATCGTTCCCCGCTGGCCCAGATCGGCGGCACCGGCGTGTTCGTGGCGGCTGTCCGGGAGGCCGTGGTCGACGGCCGCGCCGACGTCGCCGTGCACTCGCTGAAGGACCTGCCCACCACCGGGGACCCGCGCCTCGAGCTCGCCGCGGTCCCCGCGCGGGAGGACCCCCGCGACGTGCTCGTGACGAGGGAGGGGACCGGCCTGGCCGGCCTGCGCCCGGGCGCCCGGGTGGGCACCGGATCACCGCGGCGCCGGGCCCAGCTCGCCGCGGCGCGGCCCGACCTCGAGGTCATCGACATCCGCGGCAACGTCGACACCCGCCTGTCCCGCGTGCTCGGCGGGGGCGACCGGGCCGCCCAGCCCGACCTGGACGCGGTCGTGCTCGCCGCCGCCGGGCTGGTCCGCCTGGGCCGCACCGACGTGATCACCGAGCACCTGGATCCCGAGGTGTGCATGCCGGCTCCCGGCCAGGGCGCGCTCGCGATCGAGGTGCGGACCGGCTCCGAGGTCGCCGCCGAGGTGCGCGCCCTGGATGACCCCGACACCCGCGTCGCGGTCACCGCCGAGCGCAGCCTCCTGTCCGCCCTGGAGGCCGGATGCTCCGCGCCGGTCGGCGCCCTCGGCGTCGTCGGGGGTGCCGCTGTGGACGGCAGCGCCCCCCCGACCAGCCCGGCGGGCGCGTCGACCGTCCACCTGCGGGCCGTCCTGGCGACCGGCGACGGCACCCTGCTGCGCCAGTCTGCCTCCGGCCCGGTCGACCGCGCCGATCAGGTCGGCCGTGACCTCGCCCGCGGGCTGCTGGCCGACCCCCGCGCGCGGCAGGTCGCCACCGACCCCGCGGCGGGTCGCAGCCAGGCCGGCCCGGCTGCTCCTGACCCGCCCACGACCACCACCAGCCCGACGACCATCGACAGAGGGAGACCGATCCGATGAACGCCACAGTGACGACCGCGCAGGTGAGCCTGGTGGCAGCAGGACCCGGGGACCCGGGCCTGCTGACCGTCTGCGCCGTCGGGCTGCTCAACGGTGCCGATGTCGTCGTGACCGATCCGGACTGCGAGCAGATCGCCCGCGCGCACGCCCCGCACGACGCCGAGATCATCGTCGCGGTCGACGAGGACGGCCAGGTCGCCGATCACGCCGAGCGGGTGCGCCTGGTGATCGACCCGGCCTCGGCGGGCCGCAACGTGGTGCGCCTGATGGCCGGCGACCCGGTGCTCGACGGCTCGCTGGCCCTCGAGGCCGCGGCCCTCGCCGAGGCGCAGATCCCCTACGAGATCGCGCCGGGCGTCTCCACCGTCACCGGCTCGGCGGCCTACGCCGGCTTCGCCCTGACCGGCGGGCGCGCACGGGAGGTGCGGGTCGTCGACGCGCACGACCCGGATGTCGACTGGCCCAGCCTCGCCGACCCGCACGCCACGGTGGTCGTGCTGGACGGCGCCGAGCGGGCCCTGGACATCTGCCGCGTCCTGACCATCGCCGGGCGCGACCCCCGCACCCCCGTCGCGATCACGCGCAACAGCACGACGGTCGACCAGCGCTCGCTGATCACGACCCTCGGCGAGGTCGCCGGGGCGCTCAAGGCGGCCAGGGGCGAGGTGGGCCCCGGGGTGCTGGTCGTCGGCGAGGTCGTCGGCCAGTGCACCCAGCTGGCCTGGTTCGAGAACAAGCCGCTGTTCGGCTGGCGCGTCCTGGTCCCGCGGACCAAGGAGCAGGCCGGGGCGCTGTCCGAGCAGCTGCGGCACTACGGGGCTGTCCCGGTCGAGGTGCCGACGATCTCGGTGGAGCCCCCGCGCACCCCCCAGCAGATGGAGCGCGCGGTCCACGGACTGGTCTCCGGTCGCTACCAGTGGGTCGCGTTCACGTCGGCCAACGCGGTGCGCGCCGTGAAGGAGCGGTTCGACCAGTACGGGCTGGACTCCCGGTCGTTCGCCGGCCTGAAGGTCGCCGCGGTCGGCGAGCAGACCGCGGCGCTGCTGCGCTCGTTCGGCATCGTTCCCGACCTGGTGCCCAGCGGGGAGCAGTCGACGGCCGGCCTGCTCGACGAGTGGCCGGCGCACGACCCCGCGTTCGACCCGATCAACCGGGTGTTCCTGCCCCGTGCGGACATCGCCACCGAGACCCTGGCCGCAGGCCTGGCCGAGCTCGGCTGGGAGGTCGACGACGTCACCGCCTACCGCACGGTGCGGGCCGCGCCGCCGCCCGCCGAGATCCGCGAGGCCATCAAGGGTGGCGGCTTCGACGCGGTGCTGTTCACCTCGTCGAGCACGGTGCGCAACCTGGTCGGCATCGCGGGCAAGCCGCACGCCTCCACCGTCGTGGCCTGCATCGGCCCGCAGACGGCCAAGACCGCCGAGGAGAACGGGCTGCGGGTGGACGTGCTGCCCGAGTCGCCGAGCGTGGCCTCCCTCGCCGAGGCCCTGGCCGCCCACGGCGAGTCGCTGCGCCTGAACGCCCTCGAGCACGGCGAGACCGGATGGCGTCCGGGCCGTCGGCGCGGGGGCTCGCGCCGCCGCGCCACCTGAGCGCCGGCGTGGCTCCCCGTGAGCGGCCCCGGCGGCTGCGCGGCACCCCCGCGCTGCGCCGCCTGGTGGCCGAGACCCGGATCGATCCCGCCCAGCTCGTCCTGCCCGTGTTCGTCCGCGAGGGGATCGGGCAGCCGATCCCGGTCGCCTCGATGCCCGGGGTGGTCAACCACACCCGGGACACCCTGCGCGGCGCCGTGGCCGAGGCGGCCCGCGCCGGTCTCGGCGGGGTGATGCTGTTCGGCGTCCCGGCCGCCCGGGACGCCGCCGGCTCGGGTGCCACGGATCCGGACGGCATCCTCAACCTCGCGGTGGCCGACGTGGTCGGTGAGGTGGGCGACGCCCTCGTGGTGATGGCGGACCTCTGCCTCGATGAGTTCACCGACCACGGCCACTGCGGGGTGCTGTCCCCGGCCGGGTCCGTGGACAACGACGCCACGCTGGCGCGCTACGCCGAGATGGGTGTCGCCCTGGCCCGGGCGGGGGCGCACGTGGTCGGCACCTCCGGGATGATGGACGGCCAGGTCGACGCGGTCCGGATCGCGCTGGACTCCGCCGGGCACGCCGACACCGCGATCCTGGCCTACGCCGCCAAGTACGCCTCCGCGCTGTACGGCCCGTTCCGGGAGGCGGTCGACTCGCAGCTGGTCGGTGACCGGCGCAGCTACCAGCAGGACCCGGCGAACCGCCGGGAGTCGCTGCGCGAGGTCGCCCTGGACCTGGCCGAGGCCGCCGACATCGTGATGGTCAAGCCCGCCGGCACCAGCCTGGACGTGATCGCCGACGTCGCGGCCGTGTCGGAGGTCCCGGTGGCCGCCTACCAGGTCTCCGGCGAGTACGCCATGCTCGAGGCAGCCGCCGCCCACGGGTGGATCGACCGCGACCGGGCGATCCTGGAGACCCTCACGGTCATCCGGCGGGCCGGTGCCGACCTCGTCCTGACCTATTGGGCCGCCGAGGTCGCCGGCTGGCTGGCCTCCGGGTACGCCGACCGCCTGCGCGGGCACCGGGTGGAGGATCCCCGATGACCCCGCCGCTGCCCAGGCCACCCGGCCCGCTGGACCGCGTCCGCTCGGCCGAGCGGGCCCGGGCGCTGGCCGCGGCGAAGGCTCCCGCCGGTGTCCTCGGTGACGGGGAGCCGACCGAGCCGGTCCGCTCCCAGGCCTGGTTCGATCGGGCCCGGGCGGTGGCCCCGGGGGGCGTGAACTCCCCGGTGCGGGCCTTCCGCGCCGTCGGCGGGACGCCGCGGTTCATGGCCTCCGGGTCGGGGGCGTTCCTCACGGATGTCGACGGCCGCACCTACGTCGACCTCGTCGGCTCCTGGGGCCCGATGATCCTGGGCCACGCGCACCCGCAGGTCGTGGCGGCCGTGGAGTCCGCCGTCGCCCGGGGGCTGTCCTTCGGCACGCCCGGCCCTGCGGAGGTGGAGCTGGCCGAGGAGATCGTGCGCCGGGTGGCGCCGGTGGAGATGGTCCGGCTGGTCTCGTCGGGCACCGAGGCCACCATGTCGGCCATCCGGTTGGCCCGTGCGGCCACGGGCCGGTCGCTGGTCGTGAAGTTCGCCGGCTGCTACCACGGGCACGTGGACTCCCTGCTGGTCGCGGCCGGCTCCGGCGTGGCCACCCTCGGCCTGCCGGACTCCCCGGGCGTGACCGCCGCGCAGGCCGCCGAGACCGTGGTCCTGCCCTACAACGACCTGCCCGCACTCGAGGCCCTGTTCGCCGAGCGCGGCGGGGAGATCGCCGCCGTGATCACCGAGGCGGCTGCCGCGAACATGGGGGTGGTCCCGCCCGAGGCCGGGTTCAACGCGGGCATCGCCCGGCTGTGCGCCGCGCACGGCGCCCTGTTCATCCTCGACGAGGTCATGACCGGGTTCCGGGTCGGCCCGGCCGGGTACTGGGGCCTGACCGGGGCGGACGAGGGGTGGGTGCCCGACCTGTTCACGTTCGGCAAGGTGATGGGCGGGGGGCTGCCGGCCGCCGCATTCGGCGGCCGCGCCGAGCTGATGGGCCTGCTGGCCCCGGCTGGACCGGTCTACCAGGCCGGCACCCTGGCCGGGAACCCCGTCGCCACGACCGCGGGGCTCGCGACGCTGCGGGCCTGCGACGACGCCGTGTACGCCCGGCTCGACGCTGCGGCCGGGCGCCTGGTCGAGGAGCTGGGGTCGGCGCTGTCCGCTGCCGGGGTGGCGCACCGGGTCCAGCGGGCGGGCAACCTCTTCAGCGTCTTCTTCACCGACGGCCCGGTCCGGGACTGGGCGGGTGCCTCGGCGCAGGAGGCCTGGCGCTACCGGCCGTTCTTCCACGCCCTCCTCGACGCCGGCGTGTACCTGCCGCCGTCGGCCTTCGAGGCGTGGTTCGTGTCCGCCGCCCACGACGACGCCGTCCTCGACCGGGTCGTGGCCGCGCTCCCCGAGGCTGCTGCTGCCGCAGCGGCGGCCAGCCCGCCGGAGCCGGACGCGTGACGGCCCGCCCCGCGCTCCGCCGCGCCCGCCCCGCGCTCCCGCCGGCCGGGGACGCGGCAGCAGCCCGGACCTCGATGCTCGACAATGGTTCCCCCACCCGACAGGAGCGACGATGACTCAGCGCACGACCGTTCACCTGCTGCGCCACGGGGAGGTGCACAACCCGCAGGGGCTGCTGTACGGGCGCCTGCCCGACTACCACCTGTCGGACCTCGGCCGCGAGATGGCCCAGCGCGCGGCCGACGCCCTGGCCGGCCGCGACGTCACGGTCGTGACGGCCTCCCCGCTCGAGCGCGCGCAGGAGACCGCCGAGCCGATCGGGGCCACCTTCCAGCTTCCCGTCGGCGTGGATCCCGACCTGATCGAGGCCGGCAACATCTTCGAGGGCACGCGGGTCGGCGTGGGCGACGGCATCCTCAAGCAGCCGAAGTCGTGGCGGCACCTGTGGAACCCCTTCACGCCGTCCTGGGGCGAGCCGTACGCCGAGATCGCCGCCCGCATGCGCAACGCCGTGCGCCGCGCCCGGGAGGAGGCGCGCGGCCACGAGGCCGTGCTCGTCAGCCACCAGCTGCCGATCTGGGTCACGCGCCTGGACGCCGAGGACCGCTCGTTCGTCCACGACCCGCGCCACCGGCAGTGCGGGCTGGCCTCCCTCACCTCGTTCACCTTCGACGGCAACCGGCTCGTCGCGGTCTCGTACACCGAGCCGTCCGCGGACCTCGCGGCCAGGGCCTCGAAGGCCAAGGGAGCCTGATGTCCCACCGCATCCCGTCGCACGTCGCCGCACTCGCGGTGGTCGTCGGCCTGCTCGCGGGATGCGGTGCCGAACAGGTCGCGGCCGGGGATCCGGTCGACAGCGGGCAGGGCGTCTCCGAGCAGGGCTACGTCTCCGGTGACGGCACCGTCACGATCGTGCCGGAGGCCGACCGTGTCCCGGCGCCGGAGTTGAGCGGCGCCACCCTCGACGGGGGGCAGTTCCGCCTCGCCGACCACCTCGGCGAGGTGGTCGTGCTGAACGTGTGGGCGTCGTGGTGCGCGCCGTGCCGCGGCGAGGCCGCCGACCTGCAGGCGGTCTGGTCGGAGGTGGGCGACCGGGGCGTGCAGTTCGTCGGCCTGAACACCCGGGATTCGCAGGCCGCCGCCAACGCGTTCGTGGAGCGGTTCGGCATCACCTACCCGAACGTCATCGACACCGATGGCAGCCGGCAGCTGCTGTTCCACGAGTCACTGCCGCCGGCGGCCATCCCCTCGACACTCGTGATCGACGACGAGGGCCGGGTGGCCGCGCGCGCCATCGGCCCGGTCGACCGCTCCGCCCTGCTCGGCCTGCTCGAACCGCTGCTGCCCCCGACCGGCGACGGTGGCGGATCGGGCGGGGGCGGATCGGGCGGCGGCTCGTGACCGGTGGGCTGGCTGGCGGACTGGTCCTCGCGCTGGGTGCCGGCGTGGGGGAGACCGTGGTCTCGGGCTCGCTCATCGTGGCCATCCCCCTGGCGCTGCTGGCCGGGCTCGTGAGCTTCGCCAGCCCGTGCGTGCTCCCGCTGGTCCCCGGCTACCTGTCCTACGTGACCGGGCTCACCGGCTCCCAGCTGGCCGGGACGCCGGCGACGCCGGTGGCGGCTGCCGTACCGGGAGCCGTGCCCGCGGCACCCGCCTCGGCCGCCTCGGCCGCCGCGCCCGTGTCGGCCGCCGCGCACCCGGGGCCCACGGTGGCGGCCGCTCCGGACGGTGCCGTCCCCGCAGCGCGCACCCGCTCCCGGGTCGTCGTCGGGACGCTGGGCTTCATCGCCGGCTTCAGCGCGGTGTTCGTCTCCTACGGCGCGCTGTTCGGTGGCCTGGGCGCCACGCTCCTGACCCACCAGGACCTCATCTCGCGAGTCCTGGGCGTGGTGGTCATCGTGCTCGGACTGGGGTTCCTCGGGGCCGTTCCGATCCTGCAGCGCGAGGCACGCGTGCACCGCCGGCCCCCGCGCGGGATCTGGGGCGCGCCGATCCTCGGCGCCCTCTTCGGGCTCGGCTGGACCCCGTGCATCGGGCCCACCCTCGCCGCCGTGCAGGGGCTTGCCTTCACGGAGGCGTCTGCCGCCCGCGGCGCCCTGCTGTCGGTCGCCTACTGCATCGGCCTCGGGCTGCCCTTCCTGCTCGTCGGCCTGGCGATGGAGCGCGGCCTGGGCGCCCTGGCGTGGGCGCGCCGGCATGCGCGGGCCATCCAGGTGGTCGGCGGCGTCAGCCTGATCATCCTGGGCCTGGTCATGGTGACCGGTCTGTGGGGCTCGGTGACCGTGTCGATGCGCGGCTGGATCTCCGGGTGGGAGGTGCCCCTGTGAGTGCCGGACCCGCGGATCCGGCCGTCACGGCCGGGCCCGAGCTCGACGGGCTCACCGACGGCCTGCCGCAGGACGCGGCGACCCTCGGATCGGACTGGGGGGCCGCGCGCCGGCGGCGGGCGACGCCCGTGGGCCCCCGGCTCGGGCCGATCGGCTGGGCGCGCTGGGCCTGGCGGCAGCTGACCAGCATGCGCACGGCCCTGGTCCTGCTGTTCCTGCTCGCGATCGCGGCGATCCCGGGCAGCGTGCTGCCCCAGCGGCCCTCCGACCCGCTCGCGGTCAACGACTGGATCGCGCGCAACCCGGGCAGCGCGCCGACGTTGGACCGGTTCGGCCTGTTCGACGTCTTCGCCTCGCCCTGGTTCTCGGCGATCTACATCCTGCTGTTCATCTCCCTGATCGGCTGCGTGCTGCCGCGCATCGGGGCGCACTGGCGGGCGATGCGTGCTCCGACGCCTCCGGCGCCCCGGCGGCTGGACCGGTTGGCGGGCGCGCGCAGCTGGACCACGGCGGACACCGACGTGCTGGTCACGGCCGCCGCCGCGCTGCGCGCCGGCCGGTGGCGGGTCACGCCCGGGCCGGGCGACGGGCCGGCCGGTTCGCTGGCCGCCGAGAAGGGGTTCGCCCGGGAGACCGGCAACCTGCTGTTCCACATCGCGCTCGTGCTGATCCTGGTCGGCGTGGCGCTGGGCGCCCTGCTCGGGTGGAAGGGCACCGTCATCGTCCGGGAGGGCAACGGCTTCGCCAACACCCTCACCCAGTACGACTCGTTCAGCCCGGGCCGGCTGGCCTCCCCGGACGACCTGCCGCCGTTCTCGTTCACGATGACGGACTTCGACGCCACCTTCGAGCGCGAGGGCTCCCAACGGGGGGCACCCCGGTCGTTCTCGGCCCAGCTGGAGTACCGCTCGGAGCCCGGCGGCCCCGTGCAGCAGCGGGAGGTGTCGGTCAACGCGCCACTGCGGGTGGACGGGGCGAAGGTGTTCCTGGTCGGGCACGGCTACGCACCGCACCTGCGCCTGACCGACTCCACGGGCCAGGTCGTGCTCGACGACACCGTGGTGTTCCTGCCCCAGGACGGCAGCTTCACGTCCACCGGTGTCGTCAAGGCCCCGGATGCCACCCCGCAGCTGGGCATCACGGCGCTGTTCCTGCCCACGGCGGCCCTCGACGAGGTGCGCGGCCCGCACTCGGTCTTCCCGGCGCCCGACGATCCGGCCCTGTTCGCCTCGGTCTTCACCGGCGACCTCGGCCTGGACAGCGGCGTGCCGCGCAACGTGTTCACCCTCGACACCGAGGGCCTCGAGCAGGTCGGCCTGCAGGCGATGCGACCGGGCGACGTCTGGGAGCTGCCCGACGGGAGGGGCAGCCTGGAGTTCGTCGGCCTCGATCGCTGGGCGTCGTTCACGATCGCGTACGACCCGGGCAAGCTGCTGGCCCTGGTCGCATCGATCGCGGCGATCGTGGGCCTGAGCCTGTCGCTGTTCGTGCGCCGCCGGCGGATCTGGATCAGGGTGGACGAGGACCCGGCCACGGCCGGGTACCGGGTGCAGGTGGGCGGGCTGTCCCGCACCGACTCGACCGACGTCGTCGGCGAGGTGGATGGACTGGTGGCTACTATCGGCGGGCCACCGATCGAGGAGGACCAGTGACCCTGGCGCAGTGGAGCAACCTGTTCGTGTACGCCTCGATGGCGGTGTACGCGATGGCCTTCATCTCATTCGCGATCTCCTTCGCGGCCCACCGGACCGGATCGGCAGCGCCCGCGGGAGGAGCCGAGCCGGCAGCTGCCGACGATGCCTCGGCGCCGGTCCCCGCGGAGGCCTCGGTGGTCGGCGCGGCGGTGGGCGCCGGTGCCGACGATGCGGCCCTGGCCCGTGCCGCCGCGCGGGCGCGCTCACCACAGATCGAGGCCGAGATGGCCCAGTCCGCGGGCCGGCGCCCGGGCCGTGGCGGCTCCGGCGGGACGGCGGACGACGCCCTGCCGCCGGGCCGACGCTCGGCGAACATCGGGATGTCGCTGACCTGGCTGGCCTTCGGCCTGCTCGTCGTGGCGCTCGTCCTGCGGGCCGCCTGGGCCGGCCGCGCCCCCTGGGGCAACATGTACGAGTACTCGCTGGCCTCGGCCGTGGCGATCACCGGCGTGTTCCTCGCGGTGTCCGTGCGCCGGGACGTGCGCTGGCTGGGCCTGCTGGTGACGATGGCCAGCCTGATCACGCTGGGCGTCGCGGTCCTGCTGCTGTACAACGACAGCCCGCAGCTCGTGCCCGCCCTGAAGTCCTACTGGCTGGTGATCCACGTCGCGGCGGCCATCATCTCGGGTGGGGCCTTCACCGTCGGCGCAGCCGCCACGGTCCTCTACCTGGTGGCCGACCGTGCCGAGCGGGTACCCGACGCCCGGGTCTCCCGGGCGATCGCCGCCCGGATCCCCGACTCGGGCACGCTGGACACCCTCGCCTACCGGGTCAACGCCTTCGTCTTCCCGCTGTGGACGTTCGCCGTCATCGCCGGAGCGATCTGGGCCGAGGACGCCTGGGGCCGGTACTGGGGCTGGGACCCCAAGGAGACGTGGGCGTTCATCACGTGGCTGGTGTACGCGGCCTACCTGCACGCCCGGGCCACCGCGGGCTGGCGCGGGCGCCGGGCGGCGGTCATCGCGCTGGTCGGCTTCGCCTGCTTCCTCATCAACTTCTTCGGGGTCAACCTGTTCGCCAGCGGGCTGCACTCGTACGCCGGGGTGTGAGCGCCGGCGGCACTCAGCCGCCCAGCGCGCGCCGCATGTCGGACAAGCGCGTCTCGAGGTCGGCGACCCGGCCGGACAGGTCGGCCACGTCCGGCGCCGGCTCACCCGGGGCCGGAGGGACGCCGGTGGCCACCGTCCCCGTCGCGGCCTCCTCCGGGCGCCGGGCGAACCGCAGGTAGCCCAGGCCCACGGTCAGCGCGAGGGCGAGCGCGAGGACGAGGAAGCGGGCCACCCCCTCCCCGCCGGCGATCGACAGCCCGATCCCGCCCACCATCGTGAACAGCCCGCCGAGGAGCATCCCGTTGCTCAGCACGATCGCGCGGTCCCACCGGACCAGTGAGAGTCCCAGCAGGGCGGTCGCCGCGGCGATCAGGATCAGGCCGGCGTTGCGGGCCCACTCCTGCCGGGCCTGCTCCTGCTGCGCCCGCAGGGGCTCGAGCTCCTTGTCGATCCGGGCGATCTCGGCCTGCTCGGCCTGGGTGATCTCACAGCCCTTCCCGTCCGGGCACTCGTAGATCTGCTGCTGGCGCTGCTGGAGCTCGACGATCTGCTGGGTCTCGAACGAGGGCTGCGGGTAGAACGTCGTCAGGGTCACGACGAGGAAGGCGGTGATGATGCCGCCGAGGAAGAGGGCGTAGAGCGCCTGGAGGATCGCCTGCTGGACCGATTGCGCGGGTGCTGATGCGGGGGCCATGACCGGAGTGTGGCAGGCCGACCGGCCCGGGCTCGGCGCCGCGCCCCGGCTCAGGGAGCGGTCGGTGGCGGGTCAGCGGTGACGGTGGCCCGGGATCCGGCTGCCGGCTCGCCGTCCCGGTCCTGCTCGTCGGGCTGCTCGGCGGGGTGGGTGTCGGTCGCCCCCTGGTGGCGGGCTGCACCCAGCCGGGCCTCGAGGCTCCGAGCGGCGGCCTCCCGCTGGCGCAGGAACACGAAGAAGCTCAGGACCCCGGAGGTGAGCACGGCCGCGAACAGCAGGGGCCATCCGCGCATCCCGACCAGGTACAGCAGTCCACCCACGGTCACGAGCAGCGCGAGCCGGAGGACGGCGTAGCGGGCGCCGGCGTGGGGGACGGCTGCGAGGCCGGTCGCCGGGTCCGCGTCGGGGCTGGTCGGGGGGACCGCTGCGGGGGTCTGCGTCCGGGCCGAGGGGTCGGGGGCGTGCGAGTCGCTCATGGCCCGCAAGCCTACGCGGGGCCGACGCCCCGCTCACGGGGGCCCGGAGGCTGCGCTCGGTGGCCGGTGGGGCTTCCGCGGGCTAGCCTTGGGGGACATCGACGGGAGGGCTCGTGGGCAAGTTCGTCATCGCGCTGGCTCTGCTTACGCTGCAGGTCTATGCCCTTGTCGACCTCGTCCGGGCGAACTCCGACGAGGTGCGCACGATCCCCAAGCCACTGTGGTTCGTGGTCTGGCTGATCCCCGTGCTCGGCCCGATCGCGTACCTGCTGCTCGGGCGGCCCCAGGTCGACCCCTCGTCCGGCGGCGGCGGATCCGGTGGCGGCGGGGGCATCGCGGGGGGTCCGCGCCCCACGCGCGGTCCGATCGCCCCCGACGACGACCCCGAGTTCCTCCGGCGCCTCGACGAGCAGTCGTGGGCGGCGCGGATGGAGCGGTTGCGTCGCGAGCGCCAGGGCCCCGACGGCTCGGGATCGGCGCGGCCGGGCGGTGATGCGGCCGAACCCGGGGGCGGCGAGGGCGGGTCCACCCCCGAGCCGTCCGGGGACGCCCCGACCGACGGCGCACAGGCCTGACGGGGGCAGACCCCGCGCGCCCTCTCAACGTGGCTCGATTTGTTGTGCACAACTCAATAGTGCACAATAGATGCATGACCACCATCTATGACCTGTCAGTGACCACCAACCGTGGTGAGCAGATCGACCTCGCGCAGTTCCGCGGCCAGCCCCTGCTCATCGTCAACACCGCCAGCAAGTGCGGCTTCACGCCCCAGTACGACGGCCTCCAGGCCCTGCACGAGCAGTACGGCCCCCGGGGGCTGGTCGTCCTCGGCTTCCCGTGCGACCAGTTCGCCCACCAGGAGCCCGGCGACGACGCCGCGATCGAGGAGTTCTGCCGGATCAACTTCGGCGTGACGTTCCCGCTGACCACCAAGGTGGACGTCAACGGCAAGGGCACCCACCCGGTGTTCGAGTTCGTCAAGGAGCGGACCGGCGGCCTGCTCGGGTCGGCCGTGAAGTGGAACTTCACCAAGTTCCTCGTCGCCGGCGACGGCACCACGGTCACGCGGTACTCGCCCAAGACGGAGCCGGCCGACCTCGCCGGGGACATCGAGTCGCTGCTGTCCGACGCGGCCGCCTGAGGGTCGGGACGGTGGTGCAGCGATGACCTCGCCCCAGCTGCGCCTGGACAACCAGCTCTGCTTCCTGTTCCACCGGATCAGCCGGGAGTTGACGGCTGCCTACCGTCCGCTCCTGGCCGATCTGGGCCTGACCTACCCGCAGTACCTGGTGATGCTGGTCCTGTGGGAGGACGACGGGCTCGGGGTGGGTGACATCGGCGAACGGCTCGCCCTGGACTCCGGGACGCTCTCGCCCCTGCTCCGGCGGATGGAGGCCGGCGGGCTGCTGTCGCGGGTCCGGTCGGCGCAGGACGAGCGCCGGGTGACTGTCGAGCTGACCGAGGCGGGTCGGGCGCTGCGGGAGCGGGCCCTCGACGTGCCGGCCGCGCTTGCCGGCCGTCTCGTCGACGACCTCGCCGGGTACCAGGCGCTCCACGCCGAGCTGTCGGCCCTCGCCGGCCGGCTCGACCCGACCGCCCAACCGTGAATCCCCTCCGCCCGATCGAATCCCCTCCGCCCGATCGAATCCCCTCCGCGTCCACGCGGAGGGGATTCGATTCGGCGGAGGGGATCGGCGAAGGGTCAGGGGTTCATCGTCCACGCGCCGTCGTAGGACAGCACCTCGGCGACGAACGCGTCCTCGGCGGCGGGGTCGATGGTCGGGCGCTGGATCAGCGCCAGCGCACCCTGCTGCTGCGCCGGCGTTGCCGAGGGCTGGCCGTGCAGGGCGACGGCGAACTCAGCCACGTCCTGCACGAAGACGGCGAACATGCGATCCACGTGGGCCTCGGTCAGGTCCGACAGGTCGCTGACCGATCCGGCGCGGGTCCCCTCGGGATCGTCGGAGAGGGCCAGACCCGCGGCCTCGGCCACGAGTTGGGCGTAGACGACCTGCGTGAACAGCTGCCCGAGCGTGAGCAGGAAGTCCAGGTCCTCGGACTGCTCCTTCGACGGGGGGGCCGTCATGAGCAGGCCGCCGAGCGCAGTCACCTGCGCGAGGAACGTCGCGACGTTGGGCAGGTGCGCGAACCGCGCGAACCCCGGGCGCGGGTCGTGGAACTCGATCCGACCGAGGCCCGAGGCCGGGCCCTGGGCGAACAGGTACGCATCGTCGGCTGACTCGCGGCGCACGCCCACCGGCTCGTAGGACCCCGCGGAACCGGCCGCGGCGGCCATGTACTTCGGCAGGAACTTCAGGACCAGTGCGAGGTTCACGTGGACCGTGCCCTCGAGCTTCGGCAGCGCCCGGATGTCGCGCACCGCCTGCTCGAAGTAGGTGTCCTTCTCGAACCCGCGCGCGGCGATGACCTCCCACAGCAGGTCGATGACCCGCTCGCCCTCGGAGGTGACCTTCATCTTCGTGATCGGGTTGTACAGCAGGAAGCGGCGGTCCTCGGCCGAGGCGGCTCGGAAGTAGTCGGCCGACCGGGCCGAGAACATCTTCATCGCGATGATGCGCGCGTACGCGTCGGCCAGCATCCGGCGCACGTGCGGGAAGGTCGTGACCCGGCGGCCGTACAGGACGCGGTTGTTGGCATGCGCCACCGACTCGTAGAACGCGTGCTCGCTGATGCCGATCGACGCCCAGCCCAGGTTGACCTTCCCGACGTTGACCGTGCCCAGCGCGGCGTCCCAGGCGGGCCTGCCCACGTGCAGCAGGTCCGCGGCCGTGACCGGGTAGTCGTGCAGCGCGAACTCCGAGACGTACATCTGCGCCTGCACGGTGTTCTTGACCAGCTCGTAGGACGGGTGGCGCGTGTCGACCAGGAAGAAGGCGTACTCCCCGGCGTGCTCCGGGTCGTCGTCGGCGAACCTGCCGAAGACGCTGAGGCGGGCCGCCTCGTTGCCGTTGCCGATGTAGTACTTGCCGCCGTTGGCCCGCCACCCGTCGCCCGACCGGGTCAGGATCATGTCGGTCGAGTAGATGTCCGCGCCGTGGGTCCGCTCCGACAGGCCGAACCCGAAGATGCCGCCGTCGCGCAGCAGCTCACCGACCAGACGGCGGGCGCCCTCGTTCGCGCTCTGCCACACGGGGCCGAGGCCCAGGACGCTGACCTGCCAGGTGTACCAGTGGTCCAGGGAGTAGAAGCCGAGGATCTCGTTGAGCTCGTTGATCCGCGCGGTGTCCCAGCGGCCGTCGCCGCGGACCCCATCGAGCAGGGCTGCCACGTTGGCCGGGGTGGCGACGCCGGCGAACAGCCCGCGCTCGGCGTTGAAGTCCAGGAAGTCCTTGTACCAGACACCGGCGTGGTACTCCTCCTTCATCTCCGCCAGGCCCTTGGCCTCGAAGAAGCCCACGAGCGCCTTCATCGCCGCGCGGCTGTCCTCATCGAGGAAGGCGGGGTCATAGGTGGCGGGGTTGAACAGCAGCATGGCGGGCTCCTCGGGTGGGTTGTCCGGGCCGGGCGTCGGACCGCGCCCCGGGTCGGCAGCGATTTCAGGCTACTGCGCACCTGCGGATCGTCGGTCGGCGGGGCGATCCCGCCGCGCCCGCGCCGCCGCGCCCCCGCCCGCGCCCGCGCCCGCGCCCCGCCCCGCGCCCGTCCGCCCGGTGAGGGCCCCGATCGCGATGCCGGCCGACAACAGGACCGCCGTAGCCGAGCAGCAGCCGACCTGTCGCCACGAGCACCGGCACCAACGCTCGCCCCGCGGCACCGCCGCGGACCGCCCGGAGCGGCGCGACCGCCAGTACGAGGGCGCCCAGGCCCAGCGCACCCGCGGCCGGCCATGTGTCCGGCTCGATCCACCCGGCGACGCCGACCAGGGCGGGCACCGACAGGGCGACGCCGACCAGGGCCGCGTACAGCCGGCGGGTCGCGGGGTCGCCGATCCGCACCGCGAGCGTGCGCTTCCCGGCGATCGTGTCGCCGGGGATGTCGCGCAGGTTGTTCGTCACAAGGATCGCGCAGGACAGCGCGCCGACGCCGACGCCGCCCAGCCCGGCCAGGCCGCTGATGGACCCGACCTGCACCACGGCGGTCCCGCAGACCGCGACCAGCCCGAAGAAGACGAAGACGAACACCTCGCCGAGCCCGGCGTACCCGTAGGGGCGCGGCCCCCCGGTGTAGGTCCACGCTGCGGCGATCGCAGCGCAGACCCACCAGCAGCAGCCACCACAGGCCGGACAGCGCGACCAGCATGAGCCCGGCCGCGGCCGCGACCCCGAACGACAGCAGGGCGGCGCGCTTGACCGCATCGGGCTGCGCCAGACCCTGGCCCACCAGGCGGATCGGCCCGACCCGGTCGGCGTCGGTGCCGCGGATGCCGTCGCTGTAGTCGTTGGCGTAGTTGACTCCGACCTGCAGGGCGAGTGCGACCACGAGGGCCAGCAGCGCGCGGCCCCACAGGACGCGCCGTCCCACATCGGCCACCGCGGTGCCGACGATCACGGGCGCCAGCCGGCCGCGGTCGGGGCGTGCGCCGGCCACCCACTGGTGTGCCGAGGTCATGGCCGGATCCTGCCACGTGCTTCCCGCGGCCTGTCCGGCCCGGGAGGGCGTCCCCGCCCTGCGCCGAGTCGTCAGGTCCCCGCCCGCGTACCTCGATCCCGGGCTGGCGCTGGCCAGGCTCGCGTTCAGCGCCCCAGCGCCGCGCGGTCGGGCTTTCCGAGGCGAGCATCGGGATCGCGTTCGACCCACCCGCACGGCCCGCGGTCGGGCGGGCCTGCCCAGCGTGTCCTCGACGGTGTCGGCCAGCGCCCGGCTCGTGATCCGGGTCGCCCGGAGTCCGGTTCGGGGCGACGACGCCACCACCACGAGCCGTGACCCGAACCGCTCGTCTCGGGCAGGGCGACGACCTCGGCCGCGCTGACGCCGGGGTGGCCGCGCAGCACGCGGGCCACGGCCCCCAGCGAGACCGAGGCACCGCCGACCTGCACCACGTCATCGACGCGCCCGGAGACGCTGACCGAGCACCTCCGGGGAGACCTCCGCCGAGGTCGTCGGTGAGCGAAGCAGCGCCGCCCGTCGGGCTGCGCGCCCCAGCGCCTGCGCCCGGCGGCCGTCGCGGTAGCCCTGGGCCACCTGGGTCCCGGTGATGCGCAGCCGCCGGCCGAGTGCGGCCTCCACCGACACCCCGGGCAGCGGGCGGCCGTCGAACACCACGCCGCCACACGTCTCGGTCATCCCGTAGGAGGTGACGATGTGGACACCGGCGCACGCAGTCGATCGACAAGGCTCCGCCGGGGGGCAGCGCCGCCGACGAGCACGGTGCCGTACGCGGCCAGCAGCCTCCCGACCGCGCTCGCCCGCGCCGTCCAGCAGTGCCAGCATCGCTGGCACGAGCGAGACAGCGAACGGCAGGCCGTCGGTCAGCATCCGACAGGGCCAGCGCCCGATCGGTGGCGGCCGCGAACGCGTCGGCTGTGAACGGCTCGGCGCCACCGAGGCTGGTCATGGCGACCGGGGCTGTCCCGGCGTGCACGGCCCGCACCGCCACCATGAGTCCGCCGGCGTGGTGCAGCGGCAGGCCTGCGACCCACCGGTGGCCCGCCCGGATGCCCCGACAGCTCGGCGAAGCCCTGCGGCCGCGGAACGCAGTGCCTGGGCGGGGAGCAGGACCCCGGCCGGGTCGCCGGTCGAGCCCGGAGGTCGCCAGCCACGACGGCGACGCCCGGCCGGCACGGGCTGCCCCGGGCCGCACGGCGTCGCGGAGCGCTCTCCCGTAGCCCGGTGAGCCGGTGTCGGCAGCGCAGCGATCGCCGGGCCGGAGCCGTCGATGGCCGCCTTCAGTGCGGGGATCAGCGCCTCGAGGCCCGCAGCCCCGGGGGGACGGCCAGCGCGATCAGCGGTCGCCGGGCATCGGTGGTGGACATCGGCGGCAACCCTATGCCGGACAGCCAGGGCCCGCCGACGACCCGCCCCGCCGCCGACCCGCCCCGCCGGCCCGCCGCCGACCCGCCCCGCCGCCGACCCGCCCCGCCGCCCCGCCGCCGACCCGCCCCGCAGCCGCCCCGCACCGCCCCACAGGACCGAATTCAACAGTTGTTGACCCCGCCCTCCTCCTCGGCGTACGCTGCGGGGATGCGCGCAATGATCGTCAAGGAGTTCCGGGAACTGCGCAGGGACCACCGCACCCTGGGCATGCTGATCATGATGCCCCTGCTGCTGCTCGTGGTCTTCGGCTACGCGGCCAACTTCACCATCACCAGCGTCGAAACGGCCGTCGTCGGGCCCCAGGCCGAGCAGGTCGCCGCGCAGGTCGGATCCCAGGGTGACTTCTTCGTCCTCGACGACGTCGACCCGGCGGCCGATCGCGCTGCGGCCGAGAAGCTCATCGTCGACAACGAGGTCGACGTCGCCCTCGTGACCGGCTCGACCCCGATCACGGCCCTGATCGACGGGTCCAACCTGTTCTCGGCCCAGGCCGCCGTCTCGGTGCTGAACAAGTTCGGCGACCAGGTCCAGATCGAGATCATGTTCAACCCCGAGCTGAAGACCTCCTGGGTCATGATCCCGGCGATCATCGGCCTGATCCTGACCTTCATCGGCACGATCGTGACCAGCATCGGGATGGTCCGGGAGCGCGAGTCGGGCACCCTCGAGCAGCTCGCGGTGATGCCGATCAAGCCCAGCTCGGTGATCCTTGGCAAGATCGCGCCCTACTTCGTGGTGGCCTCGATCGACATGCTGATCGTCACGATCCTGGGCATGCTGCTGTTCGACGTCCCGTTCAACGGCAACCCGGCCGAGTTCGCCCTCGGTGCGGGGTTGTTCCTGTTCGTGGTCCTGGGCCTGGGGATCTTCATCTCGACCGATCTCCCAGAACGCCGGGCCAGGCCATCCAGACCGCCTTCTTCTTCCTGCTCCCGCAGATCCTGCTCTCGGGGATGATCTTCCCCCTGGTTGCGATCCCGTGGGGGGTGCGCTGGATCTCCTACCTGCTGCCCCTGACCTACTTCACGATGATCTCCCAGGGGGTCATGATCCGCGGCGCGGGCATCGACACCCTCTGGCTGCCCTTCCTGGCGCTGTCCATCATGGCGGCCCTCATCTTCACCGGGGCGGTGCTGCGCTTCCGGCGCGACCTGGCGCCCAGCCGACGGCGTGCCGAGCTCGGGGCCGGTGCCGACGAGGCGGTGCCCGCGTGAGCGCCCAGCCGGTGTCCGTCCGCGATGCCGTGTCCGGTACGGCGACCGGTCGCCCTCAACGGGGTGTCGTTGCTGGCGGCACCGGGGGAGGTCACGGCGGTCGTCGGGGGATGGCGCGGGCAAGACCACGATGCTGCGGGCCGTGGTCGGCCAGGTGCCGCTCGATTCGGGCTCGATCGTCGCGCCGGGTCCCGAGAAGATCGGGTACTGCCCGCCACCACGGGCAGCTGGCTCGGCCTGACCGTGCAGGAGAACGTCGACTTCGTCGGCGGTTCGTACGGCCTTCGTGGGCGGACCTGGCCGCCCGGGCCGACGAGCTGCTCGCGGTGGCCGGGCTCGACCCCTTCCGCGACCGGCTGTCGCGGCAGCTGTCCGGGATGCGCCGCAAGCTCGGGGTCTGCCTGGCCCTCCTGCACGATCCCGAGCTGCTGGTCCTGGACGAGCCGAGCACCGGCGTGGACCCGGTCAGCCGGGTGGACCTGTGGCGGCTGGCCTCCCGGGCGGCCGCGCGCGGCTCCGTCGTGCTGATGACCACCACGTACCTGGACGAGGCCGAGCGCGCTGCCCACGTGCTGGTGCTCAACGGCGGCCGCGAGCTCATTTCAGGACCGCCGGCCGCCGTCCGGCGCGCCATGCCCGGCACCATGACCGAGGCACCCGAGCCGGTCCGACCGGACTGGGCCTGGCGACGGGGCCGGGTTGTGCACGAGGTCTGGCCCGAGGGATCGGTCCCGGCCGGGATGACCGTGGTCGATCCCGATCTGGAGGACGTCGTGATCGCCAGGGCCCTGGGTTCCCTGGCCTCCGCCCGGGGGGGCGCGGCGTGAGCGCCCCCGGTGCCGCGGCCGGCCCCGCCCCCGGTCCGCTGATGGAGGTCCGTGGCCTCCGGCGGACCTTCGGGGAGTTCGTGGCCGTCGACGACGTGACCTTCCAGGTGCGACCCGGCGAGGTGGTCGGCCTGCTCGGGGCCAATGGCGCGGGCAAGACGACCGTGCTGCGGATCGCCCTGGGCCTGATCGCCCCCACCGCGGGGGTGTCGCGCCTGCTGGGGGGGTCACCCGACCGGGAAGCGCGTCGGCGCATCGGGTACGTCCCGCAGGGCCTGGGCCTGTACGCCGACATGAGCGTGGGCGAGAACCTGCAGTTCGTCGCCGACGTGTACGGCCGGTCGAGGCCGGCCATCCCCCCGGTGCTCGCCGGCATGGCAGACGACCTGGTCGGGCGGATCTCCCTGGGCAGCCAGCGCGAGCTCGCGTTCGCCTGCGCGCTGCTGCACGACCCGGAGCTGCTGGTCCTCGACGAGCCCACCTCCGGGGTCGGCGCCCTGGCCAGCCGGGACCTGTGGGCCACCATTCACGGCCGGGCCGAGGCCGGTGTGGGGGTCCTGGTGACCACCCACAACATGCAGGAGGCCCAGCAGTGCGACCGGCTGCTGCTGATGTCGGGCGGCCGGCTCGTGGGCGAGGGCAGTGAGGCGCAGATCGTGGCCGGGACCAGCGCGGTGCTCGTCGAGGTCGAGGGCTGGGCCGAGGCATTCGACGTGCTCACCAGGGCGGGGCTGCCGGTGACCCTGGCCGGCACCGCGGTCCGCGTGGCCGGCGTCGACGCCGGGCGCGTGCACCGGGAGCTGGCCTCCGCCGGGATCGCCGCGGGCGTGCGCGAGGTGCCGGCCACGATCGAGGAGCGGATGACCCTGCTCGCCGGCGGGGTGTCCACCGGCTGACGGCGCACCGGCGAGGCTCCCGGGGGGCGCGATGAGCCGCGCCCGGGGACCCCCTGGGCGGGCGCCAGTCCCGGTACGTCAGTCCCGGTACGTGCCGTCGATGTAGCGCTGCACGGTGGGTCCGATCTCCTCGGCCAGCTGCTCCACCGTGGCCGAGCGGATCGTCTCCAGCCCGATCACGTGCCGGGCCATGACCACCCCGATGACGTGGGTGGCCGCCAGCGCCAGCTGGCGCTGCGGGTCGACGCCGCGGGCCACGGTGGCAGCCACGGGGAACAGCTGGGTCTCGACGAACTCCCGCAGCAGCCGTCCCCCGTCGGGCTCGGTCATGGCCGAGCGGACGATCGCCAGGACGGGGTCGCGGAAGCTCGGGTCCTCCCAGATCCGCAGCACGTGCAGGGCGAGCCGATGGCCCACCCCCTCATGCGGCCCGTCGAGCACGTCGGGCAGCCCCTCGGCCGGGTCGACTGGGATCTGCGTGACCTCCCGGAACAGGCCGGCCTTGCCGCCGAAGTAGTGGTTGATCATCGCGGCGTCCACGCCGGCCCGGGCAGCGATCGAGCGGACGGTCGCTGCGGCGAACCCCTTCTCGGCGAACTCCTCGCTGGCTGCGGCCAGCAGCGCAGCCTGCGTGTCCGCCCCGCCGGCGCGCGGGCCCCTGCGGCGGGGCTGCGGCCGTGCCGCGGAGCTGCTCACCCGACCATTGTCCTCCAGCGGCCCGTGATACCCCCTCAGGTTCACCCGTCGGCACCCCATCGGTGCCCTACCCTGTGCACCGTGGACACCCGCGACCGCTATGCCCCCGTCCCCGTCGTGACCCAGGACAGCCCGGCGTACCTCGATCCCTCCGTCTCGACCATCCGCCCGGCTGCCGACTGGCAGCCCGTGGGCGAGTGGAGCGACATCCGCTACGAGCTGTCCGGCGACGGCGTGGCCAAGATCACGATCAGCCGTCCCGAGGTCCGCAACGCCTTCCGGCCGCAGACGCTCTTCGAGCTTCAGCACGCGTTCAACCTGGCCCGCGACGACGACTCGGTCGGGGTGATCATCCTCACCGGGCAGGGCGACTGGGCGTTCTGCTCCGGCGGAGACCAGCGGATCCGCGGCAACGACGGCTACATCGGCGACGACGAGGTCGCCCAGAAGGGCATCGGCCGGCTCAACGTCCTGGACCTGCAGGTGCAGATCCGCCGGCTGCCCAAGCCGGTGGTCGCCATGGTCGCGGGGTACGCCATGGGCGGCGGCCACGTGCTGCACATCTGCTGCGACCTGACGATCGCCGCCGACAACGCCCGCTTCGGCCAGACCGGTCCCAAGGTGGGCTCGTTCGACGGCGGCTACGGCTCCGGCCTGCTGGCGCGCCAGATCGGCCAGAAGCGGGCCCGCGAGGTGTGGTTCCTGTGCCGGCAGTACGGCGCCGAGCAGGCCTTCGAGTGGGGCCTGGTGAACTCCGTGGTCCCGCTGGCTGACCTCGAGGAGGAGACCCTCCAGTGGTCCCGCGAGATGCTGGCCATGTCGCCGCTCGCCCTGCGGATGCTCAAGGCCTCGCTGAACGCCGCGGACGACGGGATGGCGGGCATCCAGCAGCTGGCCGGGGACGCGACGCTGCTGTTCTACATGACCGAGGAGGCCCAGGAGGGCCGCGACGCCTACAAGGAGAAGCGCGTGCCCGACTTCGCCAAGTTCCCGAAGCGGCCGTAGAGATGGCGGTCGAGCGGATGGATGCCGACTCCGGCGCGGCTGCGGTCGGGGCCGCCCCCGTGGGCACCGCTCCCGATCCCACCCGGGCGGCGTCCGCACGCGTCCGCCCGGCCCTGCCCGAGCCGAGCCCGACGGAGCTGGCGTCGGTCGCCGTCCCGTTCAAGGTCGCCCTGAACCGACGATTCCGCGGCGTGGAGCACCGCGAGGGCCTGTTGTTCTGCGGCCCGAGCGGATGGTCGGAGTGGGCCCCGTTCCCGGAGTACGACGACTGGGAGGCCGCCCGCTGGCTGGCCGCCGCCGTCGAGGCCGCCTGGGGGACCTGGCCCGCCGGGGTGCGCACGGAGGTGCCGGTCAACGTGGTCATGCCCTGGCTGCCCCACGACGACATCGCCGGCTTCGTGACCGATGCGGTGGCCCGCACCGGTGCCACGACGTTCAAGGTGAAGGTCGCCGAGCCCGGCTCCGCGCTGGCCGACGACCTGTCCCGCGTGGCCACCGTCCGGGCCGCGCTGTCCGAGGCAGGCGTCCGCGATCCGCTGATCCGCCTGGACGCCAACGGGGCGTGGACCGTGGCGGAGGCGCGGCGGGCCGCGCGCATGTTCTCCGCGGAGTTCGGCTCGGTCCTGGACTACCTCGAGCAGCCCTGCCGGACCACCACGGAGCTCGCCGAGCTGCGCTACCGGCTCGTCGACGACGAGGTCTCGGTGCGGATCGCCGTGGATGAGGGCCTGCGCCGGGCCCGCGACCTCTACGCCGACAACCTGGCCTCATCGCTGCGGTCGGCCGGCGACGTCCTGATCGTGAAGGTCGCCCCGGTGGGTGGGGTCGCCCGGGCGCTGGAGCTGATCGAGGAGATCGGCCTGCCGGTGGTCGTGTCGGGGGAGATGAACACCTCGGTCGGGCTCAGCGCCGGGATCGCCCTGGCGGCGGCCGTGCCCGACCTGGCCGGTGCCTGCGGCCTGGGCACGGGGCTGCTGCTCGCCGAGGACGTCTGCGCCAGCACGCTGGTGCCCCGCGACGGGCACCTTCCGGTGACCCGGCGCCTGCCCGACGAGCAGGCCCTCGGCCGGGCGGTCGACGCGCTGGGCGCCGAGGGGGTCATGTGGTGGCGCGAGCGGCTGGCCCGCTGCGCCCGGCTGCTCTCGGTCATCTAGCGGTGCGCGCCGTGCCACGTGACCCGTCCGGGGCGGTCCGGCCGCCGGGGCGGGCGGTGCGCCGGTGAACCCCTCGACCGTCCTGGCCCGTGCCCTGTTGGACGAGCTGGTCCACCAGGGGGTCCGGGAGGTCGTGCTGGCCCCGGGATCCCGGTCCGCCCCGCTGGCGTTCGCGGCGCTGCGCCTGGCGCAGGCCGACCGGATCCGGCTGCACGTGCGGGTCGACGAGCGCAGCGCGGGCTTCCTGGCCCTGGGCCTGGCCAAGGTGTCCGGGGCGCCGGTCGCCGTGGTGTGCACCTCCGGGACCGCCCTGGCCAACCTCGCACCGGCCGTCGTCGAGGCTTCCTACAGCGCCGTGCCGCTGGTGGTGGTCTCGGCCGACCGACCCGTCGAGGCCCGCGGTGTCGGGGCCCCCCAGACGATCGACCAGGTCGAGTTCTTCGGTGGCGTCGTGCGCTGCTTCGCCGACCTCGGCGCCGACCAGCGTGGCGAGATCGAGGACCCCGAGGCCGCGCCGCGGGCAGCGCGGGCGGCCGTGGGCCGGTGCATCGCGGCCGCTGTCGGGGTCGTCGGCGCACACGCCCGGCCGGCGCCGGGCCCGGACGTGGTGGCCCACGGCGGGCCGGTGCACCTGAACGTGGGATTCCGGCTCCCGCTGGTCCCGGAGGTACCGGCAGGTGCTGGTGCCGGGCCGGACCCGGTCGTGGCCGTGCCGTCGCCGGCCCGGGTCCGTCGGCCCCCGATGGCCGGCTGTGACGTCCGGGAGCTCGGCGAGGTCCTGGGCGAGGTGCCCGCACGCGGTGTGCTTCTGGTGGGTGACCTGCCGTGCAACGCCCTGCGCGGCCCGCACCTGTGGCTCGTGGAGCTGGCGAGCGGCTGCGGCTGGCCGATCGTCGCCGAGCCCTCGGCCAACCTGCACGAGGCCCCCACTGCGCTCGGCCACGGGGTGCTCGTGCTGGGTTCGCCGGACTTCCTGGCCGAGCATGCGCCCGACCTCGTGCTCAGCGTCGGGATGTTCGGGCTCTCCCGGCCCACCGTGGAGCTGCTGCGTCGGGCGGGTCGGCACGTGGCCATCGAGCTGCCCACGGTGGGTCGCGAGGTGTGCGACCCGGCCCGGACGGCCCGCGAGGTCCTCACGAGCATCCCGCTGCCCCCGTCCGGGCCCGTCGCCGACCCCGGGTGGCTGGCCGCGTGGCGGGCCGCCGACGCGGTCGCCGCCGAGGTCGTGGCCGAGCAGGTGGGAGCCGATCCCAGCGCCCCCCTCACGGGATCGGCGGTGGCGGCGCGCACCTGGGCCGCGGCGCCGGCCGACGGGCTGCTGCTGGTGGCGGCCTCCTGGCCGGTCCGGCAGGTCGAGGCCGTGGCGGGAGCGCGCGCCGGGCTGCGCGTGATCGGCAACCGGGGTGCCAACGGCATCGACGGGCTGGTCTCCACCGCGTGGGGGGCGGCACTGGCCGACCAGGCGGCCGGCGGCGGGCCGGCCCTGGCGCTGCTCGGTGACCTGGCGTTCCTGCACGACCACAACGGGCTGCTCGTGGGCCCGGCGGAGCCGATCCCGCACCTGGTGGTGGTCGTCGTGGACAACGATGGCGGGGGGATCTTCCACCAGCTGGAGCAGGGGCGCGCCGACTACGCCGACGCCTTCGAGCGGCTCTTCGGGACCCCCCAGGGCCGGGACCTCGTCGCGGTCGCCCGGGCGGCGGGGATCCCGGCGCGCCGGGTCCGGACCGGCTCGCAGCTCGACGAGGCCCTGGTCGGGGCGCTGGCCGCGCCCGGCGGGGTGCACGTGATCGTCGCCGACGCCCCGGACCGTGCCGGCGAGGCCGCCCTGCTGGATCGGATCCGCGCCGAGGTCTCCGCCCGGCTCGCCGGGCCCGGCGCCGGGTGACCCCGGCGGCGACCCGGGATCAGCGACGGCCGGGTCAGGGGCCGATCGTCCAGCCGTTGGACTGCATCGTGCGCATGCCGCCGCCGTCCAGCACGGTCAGGCCGGCCTGGCGCATCGCCGAGGCGGCCCGGGCCGAGCGGTTCCCGCTCTGGCAGTAGACGAGGTAGGTGTGCTTGGCGTTCAGGCGCTTGACCGCCTGGGCGAAGTCGAACGAGCCGACGTCCAGGTTGCGTGCGCCGGAGAAGTGCCCGGACTGGAACTCGCCGCGCGAGCGCACGTCGATCAGCCGGACGCCCTGGGGCTTGAGCGTGGCGGCAGTGGTGTCCACCTTCTCGCCGCCGAACAGGTTGGCGAAGAAACCCATGTCGTGTCCTCCGGGATGTGCGGGGGTGCAGGTCCCTCATCATACCCCGAGGGGTATAGGTCACCCAGCCCGGGATTCGACGGCCACCCAGACGTCCGGCTCGATCCCGTCGGTCAGCGCCGGGATCCGGTCGCGGGTGAACGTGGGCTCGACCCCGGAGCGCCGTTGCTGCTCGTAGTCGTCGATGACGGCGAACGCCTTCTGGCTCAGCAGGAGGATCGCGATCAGGTTGAGCAGGGCCATGATCCCCATGGCCACGTCCGCCATGTCCCACACCAGCGTGGCGTTGACCAGGGCGCCGAACATGATCATCAGCAGCACCGCGATCCGGAAGGGCGCGAGCGCACGGTGGTTGCCGTTGTTGATGAACAGCAGCGAGGTCTCGCCGTAGTAGTAGTTGGCCAGGATCGAGGTGAAGGCGAAGAACATCAGCGCGACGGCGATGAACTGCGTGCCCCAGGCGCCGACGCTGTCGGCCAGGGCGTCCTGGGTGAGGGTGACCCCGAACGAATCGCCGGCGTAGACCCCGTCGACGAAGTTGTCCCCGTACACCCCGGACAGCAGGATGATCAGGGCCGTCGTCGTGCAGATGATGATCGTGTCGACGAACACGCCCAATGACTGGACGTAGCCCTGGACGGCGGGGTGGTCGACGTCAGCTGTGGCCGCGGCGTTGGGTGCCGAGCCCTGGCCGGCCTCGTTGGAGAACAGGCCGCGCTTGGCCCCGTTCTGGATGGCCTGGGCGATGGTGTAGCCGATCGCCCCGCCCGCGACCTCGCCGACTCCGAACGCGCTGGTGACGATCAACCACAGCGCCTCGGGGACGTCGCTGATCCGGGAGATGACCACCAGCAGGCCCACGCCGATGTACGCGATGGCCATGATCGGAACGACGAACTCCGCCACGGTGGCGATCCGGCGGATGCCCCCGAAGATGACCGCGGCCGCCGCGATCAGGATGAGCAGGCCCGAGACCCCGGTCGGCACGCCCCATGCGCCCTCGGCGGCCACCGCGATCGAGTTGGACTGCACCGAGTTGAACACCAGGCCGAAGGCGAGGATGAGCGCGAGCGAGAACGCCACGCCCATGGCCCGGCTGCCGAGCCCGCGCTTCATGTAGTACGCCGGACCGCCGCGGAACAGCGCGGGCTCGTCCTCGTCGCGGTGCTTGTAGACCTGGGCGAGCGTGGCCTCGATCATCGCCGTGCACATCCCGATGAACGCCACGACCCACATCCAGAACACCGCACCCGGGCCGCCGACGACCAGCGCGGTGGCCACGCCCGCGATGTTGCCCGTGCCCACCCGGGCCGCCAATGACGTGGCGAAGGCCCCGAACGAGCTGATGCCGCCGTGCGCGGCCCGCGTGGAGTGCCGCATGACGTGCAGCATGTGCCCGAACCCGCGTATCTGCAGGAACCGCATCCGCACTGTGAAGTAGATGCCCACTCCCAGCAGCAGCGGGGTCATCAGCCAGGTCCACAGCGCCGAGTTCAACCAGTCGACGATGTCGGTGATGAGGTCCATGGTGGGTGCCTCTCGGGTCGGGGCGGTTGCGCACATTGTGGGGCCAACCGCCCCACGACGCACGCCGTCCGAACCCCGTCAGCGGTCGAGCAGAGCCCGGCGGACTGCGTCGAACTTCGCCTCGGACTCGGCGATCTCGGCTTCCGGGTCGGACCCGGCGACGATCCCGCACCCGGCGTACAGCCGCAGCCGGGTGCCCGGGCCGCGCGGGGAGTCCTCCACCGCGGCGCAGCGCAGGGCGATGCCGAGCTCGCCGTCGCCGTGCGAGTCGATCCAGCCGACCGGGCCCGCGTAGCGGCCGCGGTCCATGCCCTCGAGCTCGCGGATCAGGGCAGCCGCCCGCTCCGTGGGCGTGCCGCACACGGCGGCCGTCGGGTGCAGCGAGGCAGCCAGTGCCAGCGCCGGGGCTCCGTCCGCCAGCAGGCCCGACACCTCGGTGGCCAGGTGCTGCACATTCGCCAGGGAGAGCACGTGCGGGGCTGCCGGGACGTCCAGGTCCGTGCAGTGCGCGGCCAGCGAGTCCGCCACCGAGTGCACGGCGTACTCGTGCTCCTCGAGGTCCTTGTCGGAGGCGAGCAGGGCCTCGGCGAGCCCGGCGTCCACCGACTCGACGCCACGACGGCGCACGGTGCCGGCCAGCACGCGCGAGGTCACCCGGTCGCCGTCCCGGCTCACGAGCAGCTCGGGCGTGGCGCCGACCAGGCCGTCGACGTTGAACGTCCAGCACTCCGGGTAGGCCCGGGCCAGGCTGCGCAGCAGGGCGGGGACGTCCAGCGGCTCGGGCAGCTCGGCGACGACGTCGCGGGCCAGCACGACCTTGTCCAGCTCGCCGGCGCTGATCCGGCCGATGGCCTCGGCCACCGCCCGCGCCCAGTGCTCCACCGGCCGGGAGCCGGCCGACCAGGCCAGTCCGTCGTCGGTGAGCGGGGCGCGCGGTCCCCGCTGCGCAGCATCCGACGGTGGCGTGAGCGATTCGGGCTCGACGGTCGTCAGCCAGGTGCGGCCGTTCCGATGGCCGAGGACCACCGAGGGGACGATCACCACCGAGTCCTGCGGGCCTGAGTCGAAGGTGAGCGACGCGAAGGCGATGGGTCCCGTTCCGGGCAGGCCCACCTGGTCGTCCACGCGTGCCTGCTCGCACCAGGCGTTCCACCAGCGCTGCGCGCGGCTGAACCGCTCGGGTCCCGAGACGGTGAACCGGGCCGCCTCACCCCATCCGACGAAGCCGGAGTCCTCGCGCACCCACGCGTGCCCGCCGGTTGGGGGGAGCAGGGAGAGCAGGTCGCGGTCGATGCCGTCGAGGGTGACCGTGCGCACGACCCGGCCATGGGTCGTGGTGCGCAGCACGTCGGTCACCACACGATCGTACCCGCCACAGCGGATCCAGCAGCCCGGCCCAGCGCAGCGGATCCCCTCCGCGCGGTGCGATCTCCTCCGCGTGCTCGCGGAGGAAATCGGTGGTTGCGGAGGGGATTCGGTGGGGGTGGGGGCGAGGGCGGGGTGGGGGCGTCAGGCCGTGGCGCGGTGCAGGGCCACGATCCCGCCGGTCAGGTTGCGCCACCCGGGCTTGGACCAGCCGGCCGACGAGATCCGGGCCGCCAGCTCGGGCTGGTCGGGCCAGGCCTGGATCGACTCGGCGAGGTAGACGTAGGCGTCGGGCGCACTGCTCACGCGGCGGGCGATCGGCGGCAGGGCCCGCATCAGGTACTCCTCGTACACGGTGCGGAAGGGCTTCCACGTCGGGTGGCTGAACTCGCAGACCACCAGCCGACCGCCCGGGCGGGTGATCCGGTGCATCTCGGCGAGGGCGGCGTCGATGTCCACCACGTTGCGCAGGCCGAAGGAGATGGTCACCGCGTCGAACGAGTCATCGGCGAACGGGAGGGCGGTGGCGTCACCGGCCACGAAGGGCAGCTGCGGGTAGCGACGACGACCCTCGGCCAGCATCCCCAGGGAGAAGTCGCTGGACACCACACGGGCCCCAGCGCCCTGGAACGGAAGGGAGCTGGTGCCGGTCCCGGCGGCCAGGTCGAGCACGGCCTGTCCGGAGCGGGCGCCCACGGCGCGCACGACCTCGCGGCGCCAGTACCGGTCCTGTCCGAGGGACAGCACGTCGTTGGTCAGGTCGTACTTGGCGGCGACGTGGTCGAACATCGACTGCACGTCCTTGGGGTCCTTGGCCAGGGTCGCTCGGGTCACGGCGCACATCATCGCCGCTGGACCGTGCGGCGCCCAAACGCGTCACCGACACGCGGGAGGGCCGCGTCCCCGCGCGGATGCGCCGGACCGCGGCCCTCCCGGGAGCCGGGTGCGATCAGCTGGAGACCAGCGAGCCGACGCGCTTGAGCTGGAAGGCGCGGACGAGGTCGGTGACTCCCTGCATGATCGCCCAGATCCCGGCGAAGGTCAGCAGCGTGATGGCCTTCTGGGCGTACCCCTGCTGGCCGACCCAGACGCCGATGCCGATCATGAGCAGGCCGGAGACCAGGCCCAGCCACCACAGCGGGTTGGCCGACCGGGCCGCGAACGCCTCGACGACCCAGAACACCCCGATCAGTCCGAGGAGCAGGCCGAGGCTGACGGCGAGGTTGGCCACGGTCGCGCCCGGGTTGACGATCACCCAGACCCCGCCGATCACGAAGAAGACGCCGAACGCGTACCAGACCCACTTCCATCCGGAGACGGCCGAGGCCACGAAGAACTGCTCGATGCCGGTGAACAGCAGCATGAAGCCGACGATGTAGCCCAGCGTCACCACCGACGAGGTGTTGAACTGCAGGATGACGAAGGCCACGGCGAACCACGCGGCGCCGGAGATGAGCAGCAGCCACCACCACCGGGCCACGGCCGCCACCGCCTGTCGGCCCTCGTCACTGGCGCCGCGAAGCTCCTCTGGCATCTGGTCGGACATGGTGCACCTCCCGGTCGTGGTGAACCATGGGTACCACGCGCGCCCGCGTCCGGCGTGGAGGATCGCGGCAGGAGTCCCCGCGGCCTTCGCCGGCAGGCGCCCCCCATCACCTGCGCACGGCCACCGGCGCGACAGTTGGGGCGGCTACGCCAGCGCGTACAGGCCGCGCTCCCGGAACGCGGCCAGGGCGGCCTCGACCTGCTCGGGCGTGGGGGTCGGGGTGTCCGGCAACGGGTAGGGGCGGTTGAGCGCGGCGTACTTCTCCACCCCGAGGCGGTGGTACGGCAGGATCTCCACCCGATCGACGATGTCGCCGAGCTCGGCGGCCAGGTCGGCGACCCGCGCGACGTCGTCCGGGCCGTCGGTCAGGCCGGGCACGAGGACGAAGCGCACCCAGACCGCCACCTCGTGCTCCATCAGGCGCGTGCCGAAGGCCAGGACGTCGGTGAGCCGGCCGCCGCCGCTGACGCGCTCGTACAGGTCCGGGTCGCCGGCCTTGATGTCGAGCAGGACGAGGTCGGTGTGCTCCAGCAGCCGGTCGCTGGCCCGCTGCCCGCCGGTGGCCGAGGTGTCCAGCGCGGTGTGCAGGCCGTGGTCGTCCCGGGCGGCCACGAAGAGGTCCTCGACGAAGGCCGGCTGCAGCAGCGGCTCCCCACCGGTGACGGTCAGCCCGCCGCCCCGGGCGATGAACGACCGGTAGCGTGCCACGTCCGTGATGACCCGGCCGACCGTGGTCGCCCCGCCCAGGCGCATCTGCTGGGTGTCCGGGTTGTGGCAGTACAGGCACCGCAGCGGGCAGCCGGACATGAACACCGTGTAGCGCAGCCCGGGGCCGTTCACCCCTGACGTCGTCTCCGTGGAGTGCACGTACCCGACACGCGTGCCGTCGTCAGCGTCATGCAGCACGCGCAACCTCCTGCTCGGGCGGGCCCGCCGCCATGATCTCCCGACCGTCCGGCTCGTGCCGCCGCCGAGGGGTGGACCCTGGCCGGCCGAGGTGGGCTAGACCGACATGTGGAACGTGCGGTCGATGACGTCCTGCTGCTGCTCGCGGGTCAGCCGCACGAAGTTCACCGCGTACCCGGACACCCGGATGGTCAGCTGCGGGTACTTCATCGGGTTGTCCATCGCATCCAGCAGCATCTCCCGGTTGAGCACGTTGACGTTCATGTGGAAGCCGCGGCTGTCGACGTAGCCATCGAGCACGCCGATCAGGTTGTCGATCCGCTCCTGCTCGGTCTTGCCCAGGCCCGAGGGGATCACGGAGGCGGTCATCGAGATGCCGTCCTGGGCGTCCTCGTAGGGCAGGTGAGCCACCGACAGCGCCGCCGGGATCAGGCCCTTCCTGTCGCGGCCGTGCATCGGGTTGGCACCCGGGGCGAACGGCTCGCCAGCCTTGCGGCCGTCCGGGGTCGCGCCCGTGGCCTTGCCGTAGACGACGTTCGAGGTGATGGTCAGCACCGACTGGGTGTGCGTCGCGTCCCGGTAGGCCGGGTAGGAGCGCACCTTGTCCATGAACATCGTCACGATCCGGGCCGCGATGTCGTCGACGCGCGGGTCGTTGTTGCCGAAGGCCGGGTACTCACCCTCGATCTCGTAGTCGACGATCAGCCCGGTCTCGTCGCGCACGGGGTGGACCCTGGTGTTCTGGATCGCCGACAGGCTGTCGGCCACGATCGACAGGCCGGCGATGCCGCAGGCCAGCGTCCGCTCGGGGTCGTAGTCGTGCAGCGCCATCTCGAGGCGCTCGTAGGCGTACTTGTCGTGCATGTAGTGGATGACGTTCAGGGCGTTGACGTAGGTGTCGGCCAGCCACGTGGTCGCCTCGTCGAAGCGGGTCCAGACCTCGTCGAAGTCCAGGGTGTCGCCGGTCAGGGGCTCGCCGAAGTCGATGATCTTCTCGCCGGTGATCTCGTCGCGGCCCCCGTTGATCGCGTAGAGCAGCGTCTTGGCCAGGTTGACCCGCGCGCCGAAGAACTGCATGCGCTTGCCCACCGGCATGCTCGACACGCAGCAGGCGATCGCGCAGTCGTCGCCGAACTGGTTGAACTCGCGCAGCAGGTCGTCGGACTCGTACTGGATGGCCGAGGTGTCGATCGAGACCTTGGCGCAGAACTCCTTGAACCCGGTCGGCAGGGCCGGCGACCACAGCACGGTGAGGTTGGGCTCGGGGGCCGGGCCGAGGTTGTACAGGGTCTGCAGGAACCGGAAGCTCGTCCGGGAGACCAGGGTCCGCCCGTCGTAGCCCATCCCGCCGATCGCCTCGGTGACCCACGTCGGGTCGCCGGAGAACAGCGCGTCGTACTCCGGGGTGCGAAGGAACCGCACCATCCGCAGCTTGATGACGAAGTCGTCGACCAGCTCCTGGGCCTGCTCCTCGGTGAGCCTGCCGGCTGCCATGTCCCGCTGCAGGTAGACGTCGAGGAACGTCGACACCCGGCCCAGGCTCATCGCCGCGCCGTTCTGCTCCTTGATCGCCCCGAGGTAGGCCATGTAGAGCCACTGGATGGCCTCCTGCGCGCTTGCCGCCGGGCGGCGCAGGTCGAACCCGTGCATGTCGCCGAGCTCGATGAGCTCGGCGAGGGCGCGGATCTGCTCGGAGAGCTCCTCGCGGTCGCGGATGGTCGCGTCGCTGGACAGCCGGTTGTCCAGCCGGGCCTTCTCCGCCTTCTTCTCCACGACCAGCCGGTCGACGCCGTACAGCGCCACGCGCCGGTAGTCGCCGATGATCCGGCCGCGGCCGTAGGCGTCGGGCAGGCCGGTGATGACGTGGCTGCGCCGGGCGGCCCGGATGGCCGGCGTGTAGGCGTCGAACACGCCCTGGTTGTGGGTCTTGCGGTACTTGGTGAAGATCTCGGCCACACGCGGGTCGGGCTGGTAGCCGTAGGCGGTCAGCCCGCCCTCGACCATCCGCCAGCCCCCGTTGGGCATGATCGCGCGCTTGAGCGGGGCGTCGGTCTGCAGCCCCACGATGAGCTCGGGGATGTCCGGGCTGATCCGCCCGGGCTGGTGCGAGGTGATCGTGCTCGGGGTGTGCGGGTCGACGTCCAGGATGCCGCGCTCGCGCTCGACGACCATCAGGTCCGCGACGAAGCGCCACAGCTGCGAGGTCCGCTCCGTGGGCCCGACGAGGAAGGACGCGTCACCCTCGTACGGGGTGTAGTTGCCCCGGATGAAGGACGGGAGGTCGATCGCCTGGCGCCAGGCGCCCTCGTCGAAGCCGTGCCACGGGTCGGTCCTGGTCGTGTGCTCGGTCGTGATGGCCACGTCGACTCCCTGTCGTCGGTTCGGTCAGGCGCCGTGCCCGTCCGGCACGTGCGCCGCGCGGATCCCCTGGGCATCCGGTGCAGGTGGCCCATTGTCCCGCGGTCTGTTCCCTGAGTCGTGCCCGTGGAGGTCCCGCTACAACCGGGACCTTGGTCCCGGGTGCTCGGGGCGGGCTTCCGCCGGTCGGCGGGGCGGTCCCTGCGGGGCTAGAATCCCGGCAACCCGCCGATATCCCCCGAGGTGCCCCCCCATGCCCCAGCACGGCCACGACGCCGAGGTCATCGTCGTCGGGGCAGGACCCGCAGGCGCGGCGACCGCCCACCGCCTGGCCTCGGCCGGCCGCGACGTCCTGCTTCTGGAGAAGGCGCAGTTCCCGCGGGACAAGGTCTGCGGCGACGGCCTCACGCCGCGTGCGGTGAAGTCGCTGATCACCATGGGCGTGGACATCTCCCCCGAGAAGGGGTGGGCCCGCAACAACGGTCTGCGGATCATGGCTGACGGGCGGACCTACGAGCTGCCCTGGCCGGAGCTGGAGCGGTTCCCGAACTTCGGACTCGTCCGCTCCCGGATGGAGCTCGACGAGATCCTGGCCCGGCATGCCGCCGCGGCCGGCGCGCGCCTGGTGGAGCGCACCAAGGTGCTGGCCCCGACCCGCGACCAGCGGACCGGGCGGGTGACCGGCGTGCTCGCCCAGCCCGTGGACGAGCGCGGCCGGCCCGCCGGCCCCCGGGTCACCCACACGGCGCCCGTGGTGGTGGCCGCCGACGGGGTCTCCTCGCGGATGGGCGTGGCGATGGGCTTCGACCGCCGCGATGACCGCCCGATGGGCGTGGCGGTGCGTGCCTACGCGCCGAGCCCCCGGGCTGCCGAGCCGTGGATGGAGTCCTGGCTCGAGCTGCGCTCGGACGGCGCGCTGCTGCCCGGCTACGGCTGGGTGTTCGGCCTGGCCGACGGGACCGTCAACATCGGCCTGGGCATCCTCAACACCTCGCAGGCCTTCCAGAACGTCGACTACCGGGACCTGCTGCGCCGCTGGATGCGCGAGACGCCCGAGCACTGGGCGCTGCGCGAGCACGCCGACAGCGTCCCGATCGGCGGGATGGCGCTGCCCATGGGCTTCAACCGACAGCCCCACTACGCGAAGGGCATGCTGCTTGTCGGCGACGCCGGCGGCATGGTCAACCCGTTCAACGGCGAGGGCATCGACTACGCCCTCGAGGCCGGTGCGCTGGCCGGTGCCCGCATCGACGCCGCGCTCGCCGAGCCCCGGGTCGAGGGCCGCGAGGCCCAGCTCCACCGGTACGCCGAGGACCTCAAGGCGCACTACGGGGGCTACTACACGCTCGGGCGCTGGTTCGTGCGCGCCATCGGCAACCCCACCGTGATGAAGCTGGCCACGACCTACGGGATGCCCGTGCCGGTCCTGCGCGAGCTCGCGCTCAAGCTGATGGCCAACCTGACCGACACCGAGCAGCCCGACGCGATGGACCGGCTCATCAATGCGCTGTCCAGGGTGGCTCCGGCGGCATGATCGGACCACGCCGGGAGGGCAGCGCACCGGGACGCCTAGGATGTGCCCGCTCGCGCCGCGCAGGTGCCAGCCCGATGGGAGGACGTGAGACCACGAAGTGAACGTCTACGCACCGATCCTCATCCTCGGCCTCCTGGCCTTCGCCTTCGCGCTGTTCTCGGTGGTGGCCGCCGGGATCACGGGTCCCAAGCGCTACAACCGCGCCCGGCTCGACGCCTATGAGTGCGGCATCCAGCCGACGCCGCAGCCGATGGGCGGGGGCAAGTTCCCGGTCAAGTACTACCTGACCGCGATGCTGTTCATCGTCTTCGACATCGAGATCGTGTTCCTCTACCCGTGGGCCGTGACCTTCGACATGCTCGGGATCTTCGGCCTGGTGGAGATGCTTCTGTTCATCGCGACCCTGCTCGTCGTCTACGTCTACGTGTGGCGGCGCGGCGGACTGGAGTGGGACTGACATGGGCCTCGAGGAGCAACTCCCGTCCGGCGTCCTGCTGTCCAGCGTCGAGGTGCTGGCCGGGTACGTCCGCAAGAGCTCGCTGTGGCCGGCGACCTTCGGCCTGGCCTGCTGCGCCATCGAGATGATGGCCACCGGCGCGCCGCGCTACGACCTCGCCCGCTTCGGCATGGAGGTCTTCCGGGCCTCGCCCCGGCAGGCCGACGTGATGATCGTCGCCGGCCGCGTGAGCCAGAAGATGGCCCCGGTCCTGCGCCAGGTCTACGACCAGATGCCCGAGCCCAAGTGGGTCATCGCGATGGGCGTGTGCGCCTCGTCCGGCGGCATGTTCAACAACTACGCGATCGTCCAGGGCGTGGACCACATCGTGCCGGTCGACATCTACCTGCCCGGCTGCCCGCCGCGGCCGGAGATGCTGATGGACGCGATCCTCAAGCTCCACGACCAGATCCAGCACACGAAGCTCGGTGCCCACCGCCAGGCCGAGATCGCCGAGCTCGAGTCGGCGGCGCTGACGGCGACCCCGACGATCGACATGAAGGGGCTGCTGCGATGAGCGAGCAGCCTCCCGCCGGCTCCGGTTCCGCCGCCGCCGGGGACGTCGTCCCGGCCGGCGCGGTCGACCTGGGGCTCACCCCGGTCGCCGAGACGATCGGGACCCGGCAGGGGGCGTTCGGCGTCTCGGGCTCCGGCGACACGTCCGGGTTCGGCGGGCTGGTCCGCCCGATCGAGATGCCGGGCCCGAGCGAGAGGCCGTACGGCGGCTACTTCGACGCCGTCGCCGAGGAGCTCGAGCTGGCCCTGGCCGACGCCGGGCTCCCGGCCGAGTCGGCCATCGAGAAGGTCGTCGTGGACCGCGACGAGCTCACGATGTTCGTCAGGCGCGAGCACCTGGTGCAGGTGGCGCGGACGATGCGCGACGAGCCGGGCCTGCGCTTCGAGATCTGCACCTCGGTGTCGGGCGTGCACTACCCGGCCGACACCGGTCGCGAGCTGCACGCGGTCATCCACCTGCTGTCGATCACGCACCGGCGCCGGGTCCGGGTCGAGGTGGCCTGCCCGGACAGCGACCCGCACATGCCCTCGGTCACCTCGGTGTAGCCGTCGGCGGACTGGCACGAGCGCGAGACCTGCGACATGTTCGGCATCATCTTCGACGGCCACCCGTCGCTGACCCGGATCCTGATGCCCGACGACTGGCCCGGGCACCCGCAGCGCAAGGACTACCCGCTCGGCGGGATCCCGGTCGAGTACAAGGGCGCCACCATCCCGCCGCCCGACGAGCGGAGGTCGTACAACTGATGGCCACCACCTACGAGTCCGGCGAGGGCCTCGAGCCCGACGCGGATGCCGCGGCACCCGCCGACGCGGCCCCCGGCTACGACACCACCGAGGGCCGGGTCTTCACCGTCACCGGCGGCGACTGGGACCAGATCACCATCGACCCCGCCCAGGAGGAGGAGCGGATCGTCGTCAACATGGGTCCGCAGCACCCCTCCACGCACGGCGTGCTGCGGCTGATCCTCGAGCTCGAGGGCGAGACGATCCACGAGGCCCGCTGCGGCATCGGCTACCTGCACACCGGCATCGAGAAGAACCTCGAGTACCGCACCTGGACGCAGGGCACCACGTTCGTCACGCGCATGGACTACCTGTCGAGCTTCTTCAACGAGGCCGGCTACTGCCTGGCCGTCGAGAAGCTGCTCGGGATCACCGACGACATCCCCGATCGCGCCACGGTGATCCGCGTCATCCTCATGGAGCTCAACCGGGTCTCCTCGCACCTGGTCTGCCTGGCCACCGGTGGCATGGAGCTCGGCGCCCTGACGGCGATGACGTTCGGCTTCCGCGAGCGTGAGTCCATCCTCGACCTGTTCGAGATCATCACCGGACTGCGGATGAACCACGCGTACATCCGCCCCGGCGGCGTGGCCCAGGACCTGCCCGAGAGGACGACAAGGGCGTCGACATCAAGGTCCGCATCCAGCAGACCATCGACCTGCTGCGCAAGCGCCTGCCGGACACCGCGAACCTGCTGGTCGACAACTCGATCTGGATGGGGCGCACCTCCGGCATCGGCTACGTCGACCTCACCGGCTGCATGGCCCTCGGCCTGACCGGGCCGATCCTGCGCTCCACGGGCCTGCCGTGGGACCTGCGCAAGGACATGCCCTACTGCGGCTACGAGCAGTACGAGTTCGAGGTGCCGACGCAGACCTCGGCGGATGTCTACGGCCGCTTCCTGATCCGGCTGGCCGAGATGCAGCAGAGCCTGAACATCGTCGAGCAGGCCCTGGACCTGCTGCAGCCCGGGCCGGTGATGGTGGGCGACGCGAAGATCGCCTGGCCCGCCCAGCTCGCCCTCGGCGCCGACGGCATGGGCAACTCGCTGGAGCACATCAAGCAGATCATGGGCACCTCGATGGAGGCCCTGATCCACCACTTCAAGCTGGTCACCGAGGGCTTCACCGTGCCGGTGGGGCAGGCCTACCAGGCCATCGAGGCCCCGCGCGGCGAGCTCGGCGTGCACGTGGTCTCCGACGGCGGGACCCGACCGTACCGCGTGCACTTCCGCGACCCCAGCTTCAACAACCTGCAGTCCGTGGCCGCCATGTGCGAGGGCGGCCAGGTGGCCGACGTCGTCGCCGCGGTGGCCAGCATCGACCCCGTGATGGGAGGCGTGGACCGCTGATGTCCATCCCCGAGACCACCCGAGGCGAGCTCGCCGAGCTCGCCGGGCGCTACCCCGACGCGCGCTCGGCCCTGCTGCCGATGCTGCACCTCGTGCAGTCCGTGGAGGGGTACGTCAGCCCCGACGGGATCGCGGCGTGCGCCGAGACGCTCGCGCTGAGCACCGCCGAGGTCGCCGCCGTGGCGACCTTCTACACGATGTACAAGCGCCGCCCCGCGGGCAAGCACCACGTCGGGGTGTGCACCAACACCATGTGCGCGCTGCTCGGCGGTGACGCGGTGTGGGACGCCGTGAGCGCCCGGGCCGGGGTCGGCCACGACGAGGTCTCCGAGGACGGCACCTTCGACCTCGAGCGCATCGAGTGCCAGGCCGCGTGCACGCACGCGCCGGTGATGACGGTCGACTGGGAGTTCTTCGACCGGACCACCCCCGACGAGGCGGTCGAGGTGCTCGACCGCCTGGCGGCCGGCGAGGAGGTCCGCTCCACCCGCGGCCCGGTCGTGCGCGGGTTCCGGGCCGCCTCGCGCACCATCTCCGGGATCGACGACGACGGCCTGACCGGCGACGGCCCCAACGCCGACGAGCTCATGCTGGCGGGCCTGCGCGCCGCCGAGGAGCGCGGCGTCCCGGCGGCGGACGGGGGACGCTGACATGACGCTGACCCCGGTCCTCACCGCGCACTGGGACGAGTCCGACTCGTACACGATCGGCGCCTACCGCCGGCACGGCGGCTACGACCAGGTCGCCCAGGGCCTGGCGATGGACCCCGACGAGCTCATCCAGCTGGTCAAGGACTCCGGCCTTCGCGGCCGCGGTGGCGCCGGCTTCCCCACCGGCATGAAGTGGGGCTTCGTCCCGCAGGGTGACGGCAAGCCGCACTACCTCGTGGTCAACGCCGACGAGTCCGAGCCGGGCGCCTGCAAGGACATCCCGCTCATGCTCGCCAACCCGCACGCGCTGGTCGAGGGCTGCATCCTCACCTCGTACGCGATCCGGGCCAACCACGCCTTCATCTACATCCGCGGCGAGGTCCCGCACGTGCTCCGCCGGCTGCGGGCAGCCGTCGCCGAGGCCTACGCGGCGGGCTTCCTCGGCAGGAACATCCTCGGCAGCGGGTTCGACCTCGACCTCGTGGTGCACGCCGGGGCCGGGGCCTACATCTGCGGCGAGGAGACCGCGCTGCTCGACTCCCTGGAGGGCCGCCGCGGCCAGCCGCGCCTCAAGCCGCCGTTCCCGGCCGTCGCCGGGCTCTACGCCTCGCCCACGGTGGTCAACAACGTCGAGACGATCGCCAACGTCCCCTACATCGTGCGCAACGGCGCCGAGTGGTTGACCCAGTTCGGCACCGAGAAGTCCCCGGGCTTCAAGCTGTTGGCGTCTCCGGGCACGTCGGCGCCCCGGCATCTACGAGGCGCCGCTGGGCACCACGATGCGCGAGCTGCTCGACTACGCCGGCGGCATGCGCGACGGCCACGAGCTGAAGTTCTGGCTGCCCGGCGGGTCGAGCGTCCCGATGCTCACCGCCGAGCACCTCGACATCCCGCTGACCTACGAGGACATGGCGGCCGTCGGCACGATGCTCGGCACCGGCACCCCGATGGTCTTCGACGACACCGTGTCGGTGGTCGGCCATGACCCGCTGGATCGACTTCTACAAGCACGAGTCGTGCGGCAAGTGCACGCCGTGCCGCGAGGGCACGTGCTGGCTCGACCAGACCCTCGAGCGTTCGAGCCGGCCACGGCAGCGAGACCGAGATCGAGATGCTCGAGGAGATCTGCGACCAGATCCTCGGCCGCTCGTTCTGCGCGCTCGGCGATGCCGCGGCCACGCCGTTCGCCGCGGCGCTCAAGTACTTCCGCGACGAGTTCGTCGCGGGGACCCACACCCCGGCCGACGTGGCCTTCGACCCGGTCGCCGCCACCGTCCTGCCGCGGGAGCCACCGCGATGACCGTCACCGCCTCGGGCCGCCGACGCGCCCGCGACCACGCCGACCACCGGCGTCACCGTCCGATCGACGGCGTCGACGTCATCGTGCCCAAGGGCACGCTGATCATCCGCGCCGCCGAGCAGATCGGCATCGACATGCCGCGGTTCTGCGACCACCCGCTGCTCGAGCCGGTCGCCGCCTGCCGCATGTGCCTGGTCGAGATCGAGGGCCAGCCCAAGCCGCAGCCGGCGTGCGCCATCACGGTCGCCGAGGGCATGAACGTGCGCACGGCAGGCACCTCGCCGATGGCCGACACGGCCCAGCAGGGCGTCATGGAGTTCCTGCTCATCAACCACCCGCTCGACTGCCCGGTCTGCGACAAGGGCGGCGAGTGCCCGCTGCAGAACCAGGCGATGAGCCACGGGCCGCGCCGAGTCGCGCTTCGCATGCGCCAAGCGCACGTTCCCCAAGCCGATCAACGTCTCCGCGCAGATCCTGCTCGACCGCGAGCGCTGCGTGTCCTGTGCGCGCTGCACGCGCTTCGCCGACCAGATCGCCGGCGACCCGTTCATCGACGCTGCACGAGCGCGGCGGCCGCCAGCAGCGTCGGCATCGCCGAGGACACCCCGTTCGACTCGTACTTCTCGGGCAACACCGTGCAGATCTGCCCGGTCGGTGCGCTGACCAGCGCGACCTACCGCTTCCGCTCGCGGCCGTTCGACCTCGTCTCGACGCCGACCGCCTGCGAGCACTGCGCGTGCGGGTGTGCGCTGCGCACCGACGTGCGCCGCTCCACGGTGCTGCGCCGCCTGGCCTGGGACGAGCCCGCGGTCAACGAGGAGTGGAACTGCGACAAGGGCCGCTTCGCGTTCCGCTACCTCGGGGCCGACCGGCTGCACGAGCCGCTCGTCCGGGTGCCCGGCGACGACGGGGACGCCCACGAGGAGGCCTCCTGGCCGGAGGCGACCCGCCGGGCTGCCACGGCGCTGGCCGCGGCGGGGCCACGCACGGTCGTGCTCACCGGCGGTCGGCTGACCCTCGAGGACTCCTACGCCTACGCGAAGTTCGCGCGCGCGGCGCTCGGCACCGACGACGTCGACTTCCGTGCCCGGCCGCCTCCGCGACGAGGAGGCGGACCTCCTCGCAGCGTCGTGGCCGGCTCCGGCCTCGGCGTCACCTACGCCGACCTCGAGGCCGCGCCGATCGTGGTGCTCGTCGGGCTCGAGCCCGAGGACGAGTCGCCGATCGTCTTCCTGCGCCTGCGCAAGGCCACGCGGCAGGGCGCCACGCGCGTCTTCACGATCGCGCCGTTTGCCTCGCCGGGCGCGGCCAAGCTCGGCGCCCGGGTCCTGGCTGCTGCTCCCGGGCAGGAGCCCGGCGTGCTGGCGGCGCTCGGCCGGGCTGCCGCCGGCGACGACCTGCCGGACCTCGCGGCCGCAGGAGCGGTGATCGTGGTCGGGGAGCGGCCGGCGTCCGTCCCCGGGACCCTCACGGCCGCGCTCGCGCTGGCCCGATCCTCCGGCGCCCGGCTGGCCTGGGTTCCGCGTCGCGCCGGCGAGCGTGGCGCCCTCGAGGCCGGTGCGCTGCCCGGGCTGCTGCCCGGGGGTCGGCCGCTGGCCGATCCCGCGGCCCGCGCCCAGGTCGCCGACGCCTGGGGGATCCCGGCCGATGACCTGCCCGCCGAGGCCGGACTCGACCTCGCGGGGTTCGTCGCCGCGGTGCAGGCCGACGTCGCAGATGCCGCCGCGGCCCGAGGCCGGCGAGCCGGCTCCGCAGCCGCGGGTCGGGGCCGTCGTGGTGGCTGGGGTCGAGCCGGCGGATGCCCCCGATCCCGGGGCCCTGCTGCAGGCCCTGCGGGATGCCCCCTTCGTGGTGGCCCTCGAGACCCGCGCCACGCCCGTGACCGAGCTGGCCGACGTCGTCCTGCCGGTCGGGGTGGTGACCGAGAAGTCGGGCACGTTCCTTGACTGGGAGGGCCGGGCCCGGCCGTTCGGCCAGGTCCAGCGCGCGAGCACGGCCATCACCGACGCCCGGGCCCTCGGGATGCTCGCCCGTGCCCTGGGCCGTCCGATGGGCTCCATCGAGGTCGCCTCCCTGCGCGCCGAGCTCGCCGGCCTGGGCCGCTGGCAGGGCCCGCGCCGGAGGGGACCGCGGTCGGTGCCGCCGCCCCCGTTGCAGCCCGCGCCGGCCAGGCGGTCCTGGCCACCTGGCGGCACCTGCTCGACGACGGGCCTGCTCCAGGCGGGCGAGCCCGCGCTGGCCGCCACCGCCCGCCCCGCGGTGGCCAGGCTCTCGGCCAGCGACGGCTGAGGCCCTGGGTGCCGCCGACGGGGAGCCGGTGACGGTGGCCACCGAGCACGGGTCGATCACCCTGCCCCTGGCCGTCACCGAGATGCCCGACGGCGTCGTCTGGGTGCCCGCGAACTCCGCGGGAAGCACCGTGAACGCGACGCTGCGGGTCGGTCCCGGCGACGTTGTGGGGATCAGCGCAGGAGGTGCCCGATGAGCGCGACAGCATCGGCCGCGGCGGCGCTGGCCGTGCCGGCCGCCACGGAGTTCCCGCCGTTCGGCCAGGACCCCTGGTGGCTGGTGGTCCTCAAGGTCGTGGCCATCTTCGTCGGGATCGTGCTCCTGGTCCTGCTCACGATCTGGGTTGAGCGCCGCGTCGTGGCGCGCATGCAGACCCGCCTCGGCCCGAACCGCGTGGGTCCGTTCGGCCTGCTGCAGGGCCTCATCGACGGCGTCAAGCTGGCCCTCAAGGAGGACATCCTCCCGACGGCCGCCGACAAGGCCGTCTTCATCCTCGCGCCGATCATCTCGGCGATCCCGGCGTTCCTCGCCCTGGCGGTCATCCCGTTCGGCCCCGAGGTCTCGATCTTCGGCACCCGGACCCCGCTGCAGCTGACCGACTTCCCGGTCTCGGTGCTCTACGTGCTTGCGATCGCCTCGATCGGCATCTACGGCATCGTGTTCGCCGGCTGGTCGTCGGGCTCGACCTACCCGCTGCTGGGCTGGCTGCGCTCGAGCGCGCAGATGATCTCCTACGAGATCGCGATGGGCCTGTCGTTCGTCGCCGTCTTCCTGTACGCCGGCTCGATGTCGACCTCGCAGATCGTCGACGCCCAGCAGCCGATGTGGTTCGCGCGTGATCCTGCTGCCGTCGTTCATCATCTACGTCACCGCGATGGTGGGCGAGACCAACCGCGCGCCGTTCGACCTCCCCGAGGCCGAGGGCGAGCTCGTCGCCGGCTTCCACACCGAGTACTCCTCGCTGAAGTTCGCCCTGTTCTTCCTGGCCGAGTACATCAACATGGTCACCGTCTCGGCGCTGGCGACCACGCTGTTCCTCGGCGGCTGGCAGGCCCCCTGGCCGATCTCGGCGATCTGCGACGGGATGCCAACGACGGCTGGTGGCCGCTGCTGTGGTTCTTCGCCAAGGTGCTCCTGTTCCTGTTCATGTTCATCTGGCTGCGCGGCACGCTGCCCCGGCTGCGCTACGACCAGTTCATGAAGTTCGGCTGGAAGGTGCTCATCCCCGTCTCGCTGGCGTGGATCGTCCTGGTCGCCACCTTCCGCGGCCTGCGCAACGAGCTCGATGCGACTCACCACGCTGACCGCGCTGGCGATCGGCGCCGTGGTCATCGTGTTCGTCGCCTCGTATCCTCGATCGAGGGCTCCCGCGAGCGCCGCCGCGAGCGCGAGGAGGCCGAGGTCGTCGCCGAGGAACGGCGTTGGCCGACCGGGCGCACCCGGTGCCACCGATGCCCGGCCAGACGTTCGTGTCACGCCGCGCGCCCGCCAGACCGTGCCCAGCGCGGTGGCGGCCGCCGACGACAGGGCCGATGACGCCAGGAGGCGCCCCGTGACTGACCTGCCCCAGCTCATCAAGGGCTTCGGGCGACCTTCCTCACGCAGTTCCGGAAGGTCGTCACCGAGCAGTACCCGGAGGAGAAGGACCAGTACCCGCCCAAGCCGCGCTTCCACGGCCGGCACCAGCTCAACCGCCACCCCGACGGTCTGGAGAAGTGCATCGGCTGCGAGCTGTGCGCCTGGGCCTGCCCGGCCGACGCGATCTTCGTCGAGGGTGCGACGAACACCGACGAGGAGCGCTTCTCCCCGGGTGAGCGGTACGGGCGCGTCTACCAGATCAACTACCTGCGCTGCATCTTCTGCGGGCTGTGCATCGAGGCCTGCCCGACGCGTGCGCTGACGATGACCAACGAGTACGAGCTGGCCGACGACAGCCGCGAGAACCTGATCTTCGAGAAGCAGGACCTGCTCGGCCCGCTGCTCGGCGGGCATGGTGGCGCCCCCGCACCCGATGGTGGCGGGCACCGACGAGGGCTCCTACTACCAGGGCAAGGTCACCGGCGCCACCGCGGCCCAGCGGGCCGAGGCCGCCGCGCGCGCGGCGCAGGCCGAGCCCGCGGCCGGTGGGCCGGCGAGCGAGGGGACGGAGGGGACGTGAACGCCCTGGCACATCTGGGCGCGCTGGTCGCGCAGGCCGGTGCCTCGACCAACGCCGGCGAGACCGTCACCTTCTGGATCTGCGCCACGCTCGCGGTGCTCGGCGCGCTCGGGATGGTGCTGTCCCGCAAGGCCGTGCACAGCGCGCTGTTCATCGCCATGACCATGATCAACCTGGCGATGCTCTACGTGGCCCAGGACGCCCCGTTCCTCGGGATGGTGCAGATCATCGTCTACACCGGCGCGGTCATGATGCTGTTCCTCTTCGTGCTCATGATCGTCGGCGTCGACGCCTCGGACTCCCTGGTCGAGACCATCAAGGGCCAGCGGGTGCTGGCCGGCGTTGCCTTCGTCGGGTTCCTGGGCTGCTGCTGTCCGGGCTCGTCGACGCACTCGACGGCACCGCGGTCGTCGGCCTGGACGCAGCGAACGCCGAGCACGGCGGCAACGTCCAGGGCATCGGCGTGCTGATCTTCACCCGCTACCTGCTGGCGTTCGAGGTCACCTCCGCGCTGCTGATCACCGCGGCGGTCGGCGCCATGGTCCTGACCCACCGCGAGCGGGTGGAGCCGCGGAAGTCCCAGGCCCAGCTGTCCACCGAGCGGTTCGCCCCCGACCGCGCACCCGGTCAACAAGCCCAACCCGGGCGTGTACGCGCGCCACAACGCCGTCGACACGCCGGCGCTGCTGCCCGACGGCTCGATCGCGGAGGAGTCGGTGCCGGCACCGCTGCGCGTGCGCGGCGATGCCCGTGACGCCGACCTGCTCGCCCTCGAGGAGGCCGAGCACCTGAGCGCCCACGAGGCGGTGACGGTGGACCCGTCCGGGACGCCGGCAGGCCCGTCTGCCGCGGGGGACAGGAGCCGGGCGCATGAACCCGACCAACTACCTCGTGCTCTCGGCGGTCCTGTTCACGATCGGGGCGGTCGGCGTGCTGGTGCGCCGCAACGCGATCGTCGTGTTCATGTGCGTGGAGCTGATGCTCAACGCCTCGCAACCTCGCGTTCGTGACGTTCGCCCGGATCAACGGCACCCTCGACGGTCAGGTCGTGGCCTTCTTCGTCATGGTCGTCGCCGCCGCCGAGGTCGTCGTCGGGCTGGCGATCATCATGACCATCTTCCGGACCCGGGACTCGGCCTCGGTCGACGAACGCCAACCTGCTGAAGTTGTGAGGGGACCCCTGTGACCACCACCCTTGTGCGCGCCTCGGAACAGCCCGTGCTGGACGAGGCCGTCCAGGCCAGCGGGATCTTCTCGCTGACCTGGCTGCTCATCGCCCTCCCGCTGGCCGGCGCGGTCCTGCTGCTGCTGGGCGGACGCCGCACCAACCGTGGGGCCACCTGCTGGGCGTCGCCACGGCGCTGGCCTCGTTCGGCGTGGGCGCCGTGCTGTTCGTGGCGCTGCTCGGCCAGCCGGAGGAGTCCCGCACCATCAACCAGCACCTCTTCGACTGGATCGAGGTCGGCGGGTTCCAGGCCGACGTCGGCCTTCCAGCTCGACCAGCTGTCGATGACCTTCGTGCTGCTGATCACCGGTGTCGGCTCGCTGATCCACATCTACTCGGTCGGCTACATGGCGCACGACCCCGACCGCCGCCGGTTCTTCGGCTACCTCAACCTGTTCGTCGCCGCGATGCTGCTGCTGGTCCTGGCCAACAACTACCTGCTGCTCTACGTCGGCTGGGAGGGCGTCGGTCTGGCGTCGTACCTGCTGATCGGCTTCTGGTACCACAAGCCCTCGGCGGCCGTCGCCGCGAAGAAGGCCTTCGTGGTCAACCGCGTCGGCGACATCGGCCTGGCGCTGGCGATCATGCTGATGTTCGCCACGTTCGGCTCGGTCACCTTCGAGGGCGTGTTCGACCGCGGCGATCGGCGAGGCCGACCCGAACACTCACACGTGGATCGGCCTCGCCCTGCTGCTCGCGGCCTGCGGCAAGTCCGCGCAGTTCCCGCTGCAGTCCTGGCTGCTCGACGCGATGGAGGGCCCGACCCCGGTCTCGGCGCTGATCCACGCCGCCACCATGGTCACCGCCGGCGTCTACCTGATCGTGCGCTCGAACGCGATCTTCGACCTCACCGAGACCGCGCGGATGGCCGTCGATCGTCGTCGGTGCGATCACGCTGATCATCGGTGCGCATCATCGGTTCGGCCAAGGACGACATCAAGAAGGCGCTGGCCGGCTCGACGATGAGCCAGATCGGCTACATGATCCTGGCGGCCGGGCTCGGGCCGGTCGGCTACGTCTTCGCGATCTTCCACCTGCTCACGCACGGCTTCTTCAAGGCCGGGCTGTTCCTCGGCGCCGGCTCGGTCATGCACGGCATGAACGACCAGGTGAACATGCGCCGCTTCGGCGGCCTGCGCAAGCTCATGATGATCACCTGGGCCACCTTCGGCCTGGGCTACCTGGCGATCATCGGCATCCCGCCGTTCGCCGGCTTCTTCACCAAGGACGAGATCATCGAGGCGGCGTTCGCCGAGAACCCCGTGGCGCGGCGTCGCTCGCCCTCATCGGTGCCGGCGTCACGGCGTTCTACATGACCCGCATGTTCGTGATGACCTTCCTCGGCAACAACCGCTGGACCGACGACGTGCACCCGCACGAGTCGCCGGCCACCATGACGGTGCCGATGATCGTGCTGGCCTTCGGCTCGGTGCTCGGCGGCCTGGCGCTGCTGTTCGTCGGCAACATCGAGGAGTGGCTCGAGCCGGTCATCGGGTTCGAGGAGCCGCACAGCGCCATCCCGACCCCGGTCCTGATCGCCCTGACGCTGTCGGTCGTCGTGGTCGGGGCCGTGGTGGGCTGGCGGCAGTACGCCATGCGCGAGGTCCCCCGGATGGCGCCGACCAGGTGTCCTGGGCCACCCAGGCCGCCCGGGCCGACCTGTACGGCGACGCCTTCAACGAGGCGGTGTTCATGCGGCCCGGCCAGTACCTGACCCGGTCGCTGGTGTGGTTCGACAACAGGGTGGTCGACGGGGCGGTCAACGGCACGGCGGCCGTGGTCGGCGGCCTGAGCGCACGGCTGCGGCGGTTGCAGACCGGCTACGCCCGCTCCTACGCCCTGTCCATGGTGCTCGGATGTCGTCGTCGGCGTGATCGCGCCGGCCTGGTCCTGGTGAGGTTCGCATGAGCACGACGCTACCTCCCGCTGGTCGCGCTCATCGCGCTTCCGATCCTCGGTGGCGCGCTCGTGGCCATGCTGCCCAGGAGCAACCCGGAACTGGCCAAGCGCGTCGCCCTGGGCGTGTCGCTGCTGGTTCTGGCCCTCGGGATCGTCGTCGCAATGGCCTTCATGCTCCCGGAGGACGGTGGCAGCGCGGGGCTCCAACTGCTCTCCAGCTGGGAGTGGATCCCGGCCTTGGGCGTGAACCTCGCCTTCGGCGTCGACGGCATCTCCCTGGTCCTGATCCTCATGACCGTGGTCCTCGTGCCCGTCTGCATCCTCGCCGGCTGGGTCGACGTCGACGAGACCACGGGCTCGGCGCGCGGCTACTTCGCGCTGATCCTCGTGCTCGAGGGGCTGGTGATCGGGGTCTTCGCTGCGACCGACGTCTTCCTGTTCTACGTGCTGTTCGAGGCGATGCTGATCCCGATGTACTTCCTCATCGGGCGCTACGGCGGCGCCCAGCGGCAGTACGCGGCCGTGAAGTTCCTGCTGTACTCGCTGGTCGGCGGCCTGCTCATGCTCGCCGCGCTGATCGGCCTGTACGTCGTCTCGGTCGACCAGCTCGGTGCGGGCACGTTCGACTTCGCGGCCCTGGTCGGCCTGGACATCCCGGTCGAGACGCAGAAGTGGCTGTTCCTCGGGTTCTTCATCGCCTTCGCGATCAAGGCCCCGCTGTGGCCGCTGCACACCTGGCTGCCGGACGCCGCCGCGGAGGCGACGCCGTCCTCGTCGGTGCTCCTGGTCGGCGTGCTCGACAAGGTCGGCACCTTCGGAATGATCCGCCTGTGCCTGCCGCTGTTCCCGGACGCGTCGCGGTACTTCACGCCGATGGTCATGGTGCTGGCCATCGTCGGCATCGTCTACGGCGCGCTGCTGGCGATCGGCCAGACCGACCTCAAGCGCCTGATCGCCTACACCTCGGTCTCCCACTTCGGGTTCATCGCGCTGGGCATCTTCGCGATGACCTCGCAGGGCCAGAGCGGGGCGACCCTCTACATGGTCAACCACGGCTTCTCGACCGCCGCGCTGTTCCTGATCGTCGGCTTCATGACCACCCGGCGGGGATCGCGGCTCGTCGCCGACTTCGGCGGCGTCCAGAAGGTCGCCCCGGTGATGGCCGGCACTGTTCCTGATCGCAGGCCTGTCCTCGCTGGCGCTGCCCGGCCTGTCGTCGTTCGTGTCCGAGTTCCTGGTGCTGGTCGGCACGTTCACGAACTACCCGATCCCGGCGGTCATCGCCACGATCGGCATCGTCCTGGCCGCGCTCTACATCCTGCTGATGTACCAGCGGACCATGACCGGACCGGTCAAGCCCGGGGTCGAGGGGATGACCGACCTGCGCGGCCGCGAGGTGCTGGCATTGGCGCCGGTCGTGGCCATCATCATCGCCCTGGGCGTCTTCCCGCAGGTCGCGCTGGACATGATCAACCCATCCGTCGAGCAGACGATGACCGTCGTCGGGTCCACTGACCCGGCCCCGGCCATCGCCGAGCCGGGGAAGTGAGCCCACGATGAGCTTCGCCATCCCGATGGCCGAGACGCTGACCACGCCCACGTTCGAGTACCGGTCCATGGCCCCGATCCTCATCGTGCTGGGTGCGGCCATCCTCAGCGTCCTCGTCGAGGCGATCGTGCCCCGCGGGGCACGCCGCACGATCCAGCTGTCCCTCACCGGTGGTGCGCTGCTCGCCGCGCTGGTCCTGGCCGTGCTGACCCCGAGCACGCAGGAGGGCATCGCGGCCTCGGGCTCGATCGCGATCGACGGCCCGGCGCTGCTGCTGCAGGTCACGGTCCTGCTGGTGGCCCTGGCGGCCATGCTCGTGGTCGCCGAGCGGAGGGTGGATCCCGCCGGCGACGCCTTCGCGCCCCGGGCCGCCTCCCTGGCGGGCTCGACCGAGGAGCAGGAGCTGACCCGGCGCGGGTGGTCGCAGACCGAGGTCTGGCCGCTGTTCCTGTTCGCCGTCGGCGGCATGCTGCTGTTCCCGGCGGCCAACGACCTGCTGATGATGTTCGTGGCCCTGGAGGTCATGTCGCTGCCGCTGTACCTGCTGGCCGGCATGGCCCGCCGCCGCCGGCTGCTGTCCCAGGAGGCCGCGCTCAAGTACTTCCTGCTCGGCGCCTTCGCCTCGGCGTTCCTGCTCTACGGCTCGGCGCATGCTCTTCGGCTACGCCGGGTCGCTGAACCTCGGCGCCATCGCGGACGCGTTCACCAACCGCCCCGGCGCGCTGGGGCTCCAGGTCATCGGGATCGTGCTGGTCAGCGTCGGCCTGCTGTTCAAGGTGGCTGCGGTCCCGTTCCACATGTGGACCCCCGACGTCTACCAGGGCTCACCCACGCCGATCACCGGGTTCATGGCGGCCGGGGTCAAGGTGGCTGCGTTCGGCGCCCTGCTGCGGATCATGTACGTGGCCCTCGGCGGCGCCCAGTGGGACTGGCAGCCGATGTTCTGGGTGGTGGCGATCGCCACCATGCTCGTGGGCGTCCTGCTGGCCGTGACCAGCTCGGACATCAAGCGCATGCTGGCCTACTCGTCGATCGCGCACGCCGGCTTCCTCCTGCTCGGCGTCATCGCGTACTCGGCCGCGGGGCTGGCGGCGACGATGTTCTACCTGCTGGCCTACGGCCTGACGACGGTCGGGACGTTCGCCGTCGTCATGCTCGTGCGTGGACCGTCCGGAGAGGCCGGGCACCTGTCGAGCTGGGCGGGCATGGGCAAGCGCTCCCCGCTGCTGGCCAGCGTCTTCGCCCTGTTCCTGCTCGCCCTGGCCGGCCTGCCGCTGACCAGCGGGTTCACCGCGAAGTTCGGCGTCTTCGCGGCGGCGATCGACAGCGGCGCGGCCGGGCTGGTCATCGTCGCGGTGGTCGCCTCGGCGATCTCGGCGTTCTTCTACCTCAAGGTCATCGTGCTGATGTTCTTCACCAACCCGTCGGCCGACTCCCCGTCGGTCGTGGTGCCCAGCGCGCTGACCACGACGGCGATCGCCGTGGCCGTGGCCGCGACCGTCCTGCTCGGGGTCTTCCCGCAGCCGCTCCTCGACGTGGCCTCGCAGTCGGCCGGGTTCCTGCGGTAGGGCCAGCGGCGGACCCGTCCCCTCCCTCGCCAGTGCTCCGCCTGGCGACGCGTGCTCCGGTCTGGACCGGAGCACCAGTGCCCAGGCGGAGCACCTGCACGTGAGCGGAGCACTGGCGCGTGGCGGTGGCTCGCGGCGGGGCGTGACGGTGGCCCGCGGCGGGGCGTGACGGTGGCCCGCGGCGGGGTGCAGGCGATGGGGCACGGCGGCGGCCCTGGGTGCGGTTGGGTACGTTACGGCGTATGACAGAGACGCCGCGGACGCACAAGTACCTGCTCTCCGAGGAGGAGATGCCGACCACCTGGTACAACCTGATCCCCGACCTCCCCGAGCCGCCCCCGCCGCCGCTGCACCCGGGCACCCACGAGCCGATCGGGCCCGAGGCGCTCGCGCCGCTGTTTCCGATGGGGCTCATCGAGCAGGAGGTGTCCGCGGAGCGGTTCATCGACATCCCGGGCGAGGTCCTGGACATCTACCGGCTCTGGCGTCCCTCGCCCCTGTACCGGGCCCATCGGCTCGAGAAGGCACTGGGAACCCCGGCGCGCATCTACTACAAGTACGAGGGTGTGTCCCCGGCCGGCTCCCACAAGCCCAACACCGCGGTCCCGCAGGTGTACTACAACGTCCAGGAGGGCGTGCGCCGGATCACGACCGAGACCGGCGCCGGCCAGTGGGGCACCGCGCTGGCGTTCGCCTGCTCGCTGTTCGGCGTCGAGTGCGAGGTCTGGCAGGTCGGCGCCAGCTACGACCAGAAGCCCTACCGCCGGCTGATGATCGAGGCGTTCGGCGGCACCGTCCACCGCTCCCCGTCGGCGCTGACCGAGTCCGGCAGGGCGATCCTGGCCACCGACCAGAACCACCCCGGCTCCCTGGGCATCGCCATCTCGGAGGCGGTGGAGGTCGCGGCCCAGGATCCGGAGACCCGCTACGCGCTCGGGTCCGTGCTCAACCACGTCCTGCTGCACCAGACGATCATCGGCGAGGAGGCCCTGCTCCAGCTGGCGAAGGCCGGCGAGGACCGGATCGACCTGGTCGTGGGCTGCACCGGTGGCGGGTCGAACTTCGCCGGGCTGTCGTTCCCGATCCTGCGCGAGAAGATGGCCGGGCGGTTCGACCCGGAGATCCGCGCCGTCGAGCCGGCCTCGTGCCCGTCGCTGACCCGTGGGGTCTACGCGTACGACTTCGGCGACACGGCCGGGCTCACCCCGCTGATGAAGATGCACACGCTGGGCCACTCGTACGTGCCCGACCCGATCCATGCCGGTGGCCTGCGCTACCACGGGATGAGCCCGCTGATCTCGCACGTCTACGAGCTGGGCCTGATGACCGCGAAGGCCGTGCCCCAGACGGAGTGCTTCGAGGCGGGCATCCTGTTCGCCCGCACCGAGGGGATCCTGCCCGCGCCCGAGCCGACGCACGCCCTGGCCGAGGCGATCCGGGAGGCGCGCCTGTGCGCCGAGACCGGGGAGGAGAAGGTCATCGTGACCGCCCTGTGCGGCCACGGGCACTTCGACCTCGCCGCCTACGACGCGTACCTGAACGGCCGGATGGTCGACGAGGACACCCCCGACTCCCGGTTCGCCCCGGCCCTCGCGGAACTGCCGACCATCTGATTCGCTGGGGACGGAGCGGGCCGATTCGGCGCGATGGGCAGGCGTGGGACAGACTTGTCCCCGTGCCGTCGCTGACCTCGAGCAGAACCGAGGGCCTGACCCTGCCCGACCCCGCGCTGGACGCGCGGGTCACCCGGGGGATGGTGGCGGTCGAGGCGCTGCTGCGGGAGTCGGTCGTCAGCGAGTACCCGTTCGTGACGGGCGCCGCGCGGCACCTCGTGGATGCCGGCGGAAAGCGGTTCCGCCCGCTGCTGACCCTGCTGGCAGCCCAGTTCGGCGATGCCGCAGCGGCCGAGGTCATCCGCGCGGCGGTGGTGGTCGAGCTCACCCACCTGGCCACGCTGTACCACGACGACGTCATGGACGAGGCCGCCCTGCGGCGGGGGGCCGCCTCGGCCAACGCGCGCTGGGACAACACCATCGCCATCCTGACCGGGGACTTCCTGTTCGCCCGGGCCTCGGACCTGCTGGCCGACCTCGGCCCCGAGGCGGTCCGGATCCAGGCGCGCACCTTCGAGCGGCTGTGCACCGGCCAGATCCGCGAGACCGTCGGGCCGGCCGACGGCGAGGACCCGATCGGCCACCACGTCAGCGTCCTGGCTGACAAGACCGGCTCGCTGATCGCCACCGCGGGCCGGTTCGGCGCGATGATGGCCGGCGCCCCGCCGGACATCGTGGAGACCATGGCGCGCTTCGGCGAGCGGATCGGCGTGGCCTTCCAGCTGGCCGACGACCTGGTCGACATCGGCAGCGACCACGCGCAGTCGGGCAAGACCCCGGGCACCGACCTGCGCGAGGGGGTGGCCACCCTGGCGGTTCTCTACGCCCGCCAGTCGACCTCGCCCGAGGACGCCCGGCTCATCGAGCTGACCGCCGGGCCGATCCACGACGACGCCGACCATGCCGAGGCCCTGGCCCTGCTCCGGGGGCACGCGGCGATGGGCCGGGCCCGCGCCGAGGCCCGTCGCTGGGCCGACGAGGCCCGCAGTGCGGCGCTCACGCTGCCGGCCGGACCGTCCCGCGATGCCCTGGTCGTTCTCTGCGACTACGTGGTGGACCGGTCGGGCTGATGACCGTCCGCGATCCCAGCGGACTGCGCGCCGGGGTCGCCTCCGGATTGGTCGCGTACGTCCTGTGGGGGCTGTTCCCGCTGTACTGGGGCTTCCTGGCGCCGGCCTCCCCGTATGAGGTGCTCGCCGCCCGGATGGTGTTCGCCCTGGCCTCCCTGGCGGTCCTGGTCACGGTCGTCGGGCAGTGGCCGGTCGTGGCCTCGGTCCTGCGCGACCGCCGGAGCCGGACGATCCTGTTCGGGGCGGCGATCGTCGTGTCGCTGAACTGGGGCGTCTTCATCTGGGCGGTCGCCAACGAGCTGGTCGTCGACGCATCGTTGGGCTACTTCATCAACCCCCTGGTCTCGATCGCCCTCGGCGTGCTCGTGCTGCGCGAGCGACTGCGGCCCCTGCAGTGGCTGGCGGTCGGGATCGCCGGGATCGCGGTGCTGTACGCGACGTTCTCGCTGGGGCGGCTGCCCTGGGTCGCGCTGGTCCTGGCGTTCTCCTTCGGCCTCTACGGCCTGGCCAAGAAGCTGGCCGGGGTCGATGCGATCCCCAGCCTGACCGTGGAGACCCTGTACATGACCCCGCTGGCCCTGGGCTACCTGGCCTGGCTGTGGAGCCAGGGCCTGCTTGCCTTTGGGTCCAACGGCGTGGGCCACGCCCTGCTGATGGTCGGCGCCGGCCCGGTGACCGCCCTGCCGCTGCTGTTCTTCGGATTCGCCGCCCACCGGGTGCCCCTGTCGGTCCTCGGTCCCCTGCAGTACGTGGCCCCGTCGCTGCAGCTGGCCATCGGCGTGTGGTGGCTCCACGAGCCGATGACCCCGGAGCGCTGGCTGGGGTTCGTCGGGGTGTGGATCGCCCTGGTCGTGTTCACCGTGGACGCGGTCCGCAACTCCCGCGCCACCGGGCGGGCTGTCCCGGTGGAGGACCTCTGACGGTGCCGTCGCCCGGTGCCTCGCCCGGTGCCGTGCCCGGTGCCCTCGCCGTCGCCCGGTGCCCGTGCCGGGTGCCCCAGACCCCCCGCGGGGGTGCGAGCGTAGACTCGAGCACACCGCGAGTACCCCTGCTGACCAGCGAGATGAGTCGATGGACGCCGACGTTTCGAGGATCCCCGCCACCCGCCTGTGCCTGTCCGATGAGCTCCTGCTCGAGACCGACGAGGGCCCGCGCTGGTCGCGCGTGATCGGCCTGGCCCTGGACGAGGAGCACGTGCTGGCCATCTGCGAGGGGCGGGCGGACCCGGTCCGGGTGGGCGTGCTGGCCTCGATCCGGGTGCGTCGGGCCCGGCCGGCGGGGACCGACACCGAGGACGAGGCCGCGGTGGAGTCCGGGATGGCGACCTGGTACCCCGGCGACCTGCGGGCTGCGGGCTCCGCGGTGATCCAGCATGCCGCTGCCGACGGGCGCGGAGCCGAGGCCGCGAGGGCCGACGACGACGCCATCTCGCACTACCCGGGCCTGTACGGCGGGGACCTCGACCACGTGGTCGCCGCGCTCGGCGGCACCCCGGCGGACCTCAGCCCGGCCGACCTGCGTGCCGCGGCCTTCCAGCGCAGCGTCGCTGCGCGCCGGGACGCCCCCCTGGCGGGGGACGTCGACGACGACGATGCCGAGGCGGTCGACGAGCAGATCTCCGGCCTCTACGCGGGGGACCTCGGGCACCTGGTCCAGCGCCGGGACACGTGAGCGCACCGGGGCCGCTGACCGGCATCCGGTTCCTGGAGGTTGGCGGGATCGGACCGGTCCCGCACGCCGGGATGATGCTGGCTGACCTGGGCGCGACCGGGGTGCGCGTGGACCGGCCCGGCGGGCAGTTCTTCGGCCACGATCCCGAGCGCGACCCGCTGCTGCGCGGGCGACCCACGCGCGCGCTGGACCTCGGCAGCCCCGAGGGGCGCACCGAGGCCCTCGGGCTGGTCGCCGCGTCGGACGTGCTGGTGGAGGGCTTCCGCCCCGGCGTCGCCGAGCGCCTGGGCATCGGCCCCGAGGACTGCTGGGCGGTCAACCCCCGGTTGGTCTACGGCCGGATGACCGGCTGGGGCCAGACCGGCCCGTGGTCGCAGCGCCCGGGTCACGACATCAACTACAGCGGGCTGGCCGGGCCCCTGCGGCACACCGCCCGCCCCGGGGAGCGGCCCGTGCCGGCCCTCAACCTGCTGGCCGACCACGGCGGCGGCTCGACCTACCTCGTGATCGGGGTGCTGGCCGCCCTCATCGAGGTCGCCCGGACCGGCCGCGGGGTCGTGGTGGACGCGGCCATGGTCGACGGGGCGGCGAACCTCATGAGCCTGGTCCACGGCCTGCGGGTGCAGGGCCGCTGGCCGAACCCTCCGGGGGCGAACATCCTGGACGGCGGGTGCCCGTTCTATGACACGTACGCATGTGCCGACGGTCGCTTCGTTGCCGTCGGTCCCCTCGAGCCGGCCTTCTACGCCGCCCTGCTCGACGGGCTCGGCATTGCCGACGAGGACCTCCCGGGGCAGTGGGATCCCTCTGGCTGGCCGGTCCTGCGGCAGCGGTTCACGGATGCCTTCGCAGCCGAGCCACGGGCCCATTGGGAGGAGGTCTTCGCCGACAGCCAGGCCTGCGTCACGCCGGTGCTGGAGATGACCGAGGCGGCCGACCACCCGCACCTGGCCGCCCGGGGCACGTTCGTCGTCGACCCCGCGAGCGGCCAGCCGGTGCCCGGCCCCGCTCCCCGGTTCGGCCCGCGCAGCACCTGAGGTCCTCCCGAGGGCCCGGTCGCGCATCCGTCGTGCCGTGACAGCGACGATGGTCCCTATCGGGCGGCCCGGCAACCCGCCACGATGGAGGTGAGGAGTTGTGCCCCGCGGGGCGCAGGTCGCGTGGAAGGGGATGGCGATGTCGGATTCCGTGGAGATCCTGGTCGGCTTCGACGGCTCACCGGATGCGCGAGCGGCCCTCGAATGGGCGATCCGCGAGGCGGTCTCGCGGCACCTCGGGCTGCGCGTGCTGTACGTGGAGCCCGACCTGTCCGGGTGGGACGCTGCTGCGGCGAGCATGTCCGGTGCGCCGACCCTGGCCACCGCGGTGCCCAGCGACGCCTCGACGATCCTCGTCGAGGCGGTCCAGGCGGCGGAGGCGGCCGGCTGCCGGGCCACCTCGGAGTCGGTGAGCGGGCCCACCGCCGGGGTGCTGGTCGAGCACAGCCGGGCCGCCCGGATGGTGGTCATCGGGTCCAGGGGGCTCGGGGCGGTCACCTCCTCCGTGCTGGGCTCGACGGTCTCGCACGTGGCATCGCACGCGCACTGCCCGGTCGTGGTCGTCATGTCCGGGGGTGTCCCGGACGGCCCGGTCGTCGTGGGTGTGGACGGGTCGGCCGAGTCCGAGGACCTCGTGGGCTGGGCGTTCGACCACGCCTCCCGGCACGGCCTGGCCGTGGAGGCGCTGCACGCCTACGCGATCCCGGTGTACCCGGGAGTCGTGCCGTACGTGCCCCCGGTCGAGATCACCAAGGCGACCTCGGACTTCGAGCACCGGGTGACCCAGGAGGTGCTGGCCGGATGGGGCGAGAAGTACCCGGACGTCCCGGTGACCGCCACCGTCGTGCACGGCCGGCCCGGGCCAGCGCTGATCGAGGCCAGCTCGCGGGCCAGCCTGACCGTGGTCGGCTCGCACGGCCGCGGCGCGTTCCTGGGCATGCTCCTCGGGTCGACCAGCCAGCAGCTGCTGCACCACGCCCAGGGCTCGGTCGTCGTGCTTCGCCACCGCAAGCACTGAGTCACCGCCGGTCCGTCGCGCCCCGAAGGTGCTGTCGCGTCAGGCAGGCCGTCCAGTGCGCCGAATCGCCTGCCACCAGCGCGCGGGTCAGCCGCCGATCGTCCAGGTGTCGTGCCCGGCCAGCAGCGACGCGAGGTCGCCCCGCCCGCCGGCCGTGCCGCGCTCGAGCTGCTCGGCCAGGAGCCGGTCGTAGACGGGCCGCTGGACGTCGCGGAAGATCCCGATCGCGGTGTTCTCCAAGGTGTCGAAGTCCGCCAGCCGGGACAGGGCGAAGGCCGTCGAGGGCTCGGCGGCCCTCGCGTCGTGGACCCAGAGGCAGTCGCCGTCGCAGTCGGCGACGTCGTCGACCACGTGCAGCACGCCGTCCGCGCTGCGGGCCACGCCCTTCTGTCCGTCCCTGCCGAACCGGATCGGCTGCCCGTGCTCGAGGCGGATCAGGTTGTCATCGCGGGTGTCGGCGTCCTTCAGCGGCTCCCAGGCGCCGTCGTTGAAGATGTTGCAGTTCTGGTAGATCTCGACGAGCGCCGTGCCCTCGTGGGCGGCCGCGGCACGCAGCACCCCGGTCAGGTGCTTGCGGTCGGAGTCGATCGTGCGGGCGACGAACGTGGCCTCGGCGCCGAGGGCGACCGAGATCGGGTTGAACGGGTAGTCGATCGAGCCCATCGGGGTCGACTTGGTGACCTTGCCCGCCTCGCTGGTCGGCGAGTACTGGCCCTTGGTCAGGCCGTAGATCCGGTTGTTGAACAGCAGGATCTTGAGGTTGACGTTGCGGCGCAGGGCGTGGATCAAGTGGTTGCCGCCGATGGACAGGGCGTCGCCGTCGCCGGTCACGACCCACACCGACAGGTCGGGCCGCGACGTGGACAGCCCGGTGGCGATGGCCGGCGCGCGCCCGTGGATCGAGTGCATGCCGTAGGTGTTCATGTAGTACGGGAAGCGCGAGGAGCAGCCGATGCCGGAGACGAACACGATGTTCTCCCGGCGCACGCCGAGCTCGGGCAGGAACCCCTGGACCGCGGCCAGGATCGCGTAGTCGCCGCAGCCGGGGCACCAGCGGACCTCCTGGTCGGTCTTGAAGTCCTTGGCGGTCTGCTTGGCGTCCGTCTTGGGAACCCGGGCCAGGGAGGGCGCGGAGGAGAGGTCGATCGGCGAGGCGTCGGTGCTCACAGCAGCTCCCTGATCTGGTCGGCCAGCTCGGTGGCCTTGAACGGCAGGCCGCGCACCTGGTTGTAGCCCATGGCGTCGACCAGGTACTTGGCCCGGATCAGCATGAGCAGCTGGCCCAGGTTCATCTCGGGGATCAGCACCTGGTCGTAGCTGCGCAGCACGTCGCCGGTGTTGGCCGGGAACGGGTTGAGGTGGCGCAGGTGGGCCTGCGCCACCGCCCCGCCCTCGGAGCGGATGATCCCGCAGGCGGCGCCGATCGGGCCGTACGTGGAGCCCCAGCCCAGGACGAGCACGTGGGCCTCGCCGCTGGGGTCGTCCACCTCGAGCGGCCCGATGCTGTCGGCGATTCCGTCGACCTTGGCCTGGCGGGTGCGGACCATGAGGTCGTGGTTCTCCGGGTCGTAGCTGATCTTGCCGCTGCCGTCGGCCTTCTCGATGCCGCCGATGCGGTGCTCGAGGCCGGGCGTGCCCGGGATCGCCCACGGCCGGGCCAGCGTCTCGGGGTCGCGCTTGAACGGCCAGAACACCTCGGTGCCGTCGGGCAGCGTGTGGTTCGGCTCGGTGGCGAACTGCGCCCGGAGGTCGGGCAGCCCGGCGACCTCCGGGATGCGCCACGGCTCCGAGCCGTTGGCAAGGTAGCCGTCGGAGAGCAGGATCACCGGCGTGCGGTAGGTGAGCGCGATCCGGGCCGCCTCGATGGCGGCGTCGAAGCAGTCGCTGGGCGACTGCGGGGCGACGATCGGCACCGGGGCCTCGCCGTTGCGGCCGAACATGGCCTGCAGCAGGTCGGACTGCTCGGTCTTGGTCGGCAGGCCGGTGGACGGTCCACCGCGCTGCACGTCGATGACCAGCAGCGGCAGCTCCATGGACACCGCCAGGCCGATCGTCTCGGACTTCAGCGCGATGCCCGGGCCGGAGGTGGTGGTGACCGCCAGGGAGCCGCCGTACGCCGCGCCCAGCGCCGCGCCGATGCCGGCGATCTCGTCCTCGGCCTGGAACGTGCGCACGCCGAACTCCTTGTGCCTGCTCAGCTCGTGCAGGATGTCGCTGGCCGGGGTGATCGGGTACGAGCCCAGGAACAGGGGCAGCCCCGAGAGCTCGGAGGCGGCGATCAGGCCGTAGGACAGGGCGATGTTGCCGGTGATGTTGCGGTACACGCCGGGCGGCAGCGGCGCGGGGCTGACCTCGTACTAGACCGCGAAGTCCTCGGTGGTCTCCCCGTAGGCCCACCCCGCGTCGAACGCGGCAAGGTTCGCGGCGAGGATCTCCGGCTTCCTGCCGAACTTCGAGGTCAGGAACGCCCGGGTGCCCTCCGTGCCGCGGTAGTAGAGCCAGGACAGCAGGCCGAGGGCGAACATGTTCTTCGCCCGCTCGGCCTCCTTCTTGGACACGTCGAAGCCCTTGAGCGCCTCGACCGTCAGCGTGGTGAGGCTCACGGCGTTCAGGGCGTAGGAATCCAGCGTGCCGTCGGTGAGCGGGTCGGCGTCGTAGCCGACCTTCTGCACGGCACGCTTCGTGAACTCGTCGGTGTTGACGATGATCGTGCCGCCGCGGCGCACGTCGGCGAGGTTGCCTTGAGCGCCGCGGGGTTCATCGCCACCAGGACGTCGGCGGCGTCGCCCGGCGTGATGATGGCGTGGTCGGCGAAGTGCAGCTGGAAGGCGCTGACCCCGGGCAGGGTTCCGGCTGGTGCGCGGATCTCGGCCGGGAAGTCGGGCAGCGTCGACAGGTCGTTGCCGAAGGAGGCGGTCTCGTGGGTGAACCGGTCGCCGGTCAGCTGCATGCCGTCGCCGGAGTCGCCGGCGAACCGGATGATGACCTTCTCGAGCTGGACGACCTGCTTGGTCACGGGAACGTGCCTTCCTTCCAGTCCGCGCCGCGCGGACTGCACATGTGTGCCTCCATTCTGTCCCATCGCGTCCTGACCCGCCCGCACCCCCCACACGTTGCGTCCGCCGGTCTACCCTGACCGCATGGCGCAGGCGACCGTGGAGCGGCTCTGGCTCGAGGTCGCCGGCCGCCACGTCGCACTCCACGTGCTCGAGCTGGGCCTGGCCTGCTGCGGGATCGAGGTGCGCACCGCCCGCCGGATCGCCGCCGAGGCGGGCCGGGTGGCCGGCGGGTCGGCCGGTGACCCCGCTGCCCCGGTCGGCGCCGCGGAGGCCGAGCTGCACGTCCTCGTCGTGGCGGGGACGGTGACCGCCCGACTCGCCCCGGAGCTGGCCGCCGCCTACGAGCTGCTGCCGGCGCCCCGAGCCGTCCTCGCGTTCGGCGCCTGCGCCGCCACCGGGGGTCCGTACTGGGACTCCTACGCCGTGCTGCCTGGCGCCCACGAGGTGGTGCCGGTGGACGCGTGGGTCGCTGGCTGCCCGCCGCGGCCGGCGGACCTGCTCGCCGGGCTCGAGGAGGTGCTGCGTGGACGTCCATGAGGAGCTCGTTGCCCCGGCGCGGTGGCGGGCGCGCTGCGCGGAGCTGGCTGCGGCCGGCGCCGACATGCTCGACTTCCTGGCGGGAGTCGACGAGCCCGGGTCCGGGCAGGTCGAGGTCGTCGTCCACCTGGTTGACGTGCAGCGTCGCTCCCGCCACCTGCTTCGCACCCGGGTGGACCGATCGGCACCCGAGCTCGACTCGCTGGTCGGGGAGCTGCCCGGCGCCGCCTGGCACGAGCGGGAGGCCCACGAGATGCTCGGGGTCCGGTTCCTCGGCAATCCCGACCTCAGGCCCCTGCTCACGACCGGCGAGATGGGCCATCCGCTGCGGCGCACGACCCCGCTCCCGGCGCGTGTCGGGGTGCCGTGGCCAGGAGCGTTCGATCCCTCCGATCGGCCGCCGGACGCGGGCGGGACCGGCGCCCGCGTCCCGGCCCGTCCGAGGTCGCGCCCCGGCCCGCCGGGGGTGCCCCCGAGTGGCCCGCGGCGGACCCGGCGGTCGGGTCCGGTCGGGCTGCGCTGCCCGCCCCGCGCCGGAGCGGGGTCGAACGTGAGCGCGCACGCGCGGATCGCGCTGTCCGCCGAGGCGTGCACGTCCTGCATGATCTGCGTGCGTGAGTGCCCGACGTGGTGCATCACCCTCGACGCCCACCAGGAGGTGGTGGGGGATCCGGGCGCGCGTCGCCCGCGCACGACCAACGTGCTGGACAGCTTCACGATCGACTGGGGCCTGTGCATGTACTGCGGCATCTGCGTCGAGGTGTGCCCGTTCGACGCGCTGCACTGGCGGCCCGACGCGGTCTCGGCCACGGGGCGGGCCGACGGCCTGCGGCACGGGATCGCGCAGCTGGCCGACTGACCCACCGGTCGTGCCCGGGTCTGGACCAGCCGCCCGCCGCCGCGCGGTCTCAGGCCATGAGGAGGCCAAGCACGTCTCCGGGCGCCGCGGCCAGGGCGTCCGCGCCTGCCTCGGCCAGCTCCGCGGCGGATCCGTAGCCCCACAGGGCCCCGATGCAGGGCAGCCCCGTGGCCCGAGCCCCGATCACGTCGTGCGACCGGTCCCCGACCATGGCGGCGCCCGTGGGCGCCGCTGGCCCCAGCCGGTCCAGCGCCTCGGCGATGACCTCGGCCTTGTCCGTGCGCCGGCCATCGAGCTCCGAGCCGACGACCACCGTGAACCGTCCGGCGAGGTCGAAGTGGTCGAGGATCGAGTGGGCGTAGACCTCGGCCTTGGAGGTCGCCACCGCCAGGACCCGCCCCTGGGCCAGCAGGGCGTCGAGGAGCTCGGGGATCCCGTCATAGACCGAGTTCTCGAACTGCCCGCGCTCGGCGAAGTACACCCGGTAGGCCCGGATCGCGGCCTGCACCTGCCGGTCATCCATCCCGCAGAAGTCGCGGAACGAGTGCGCCAGCGGGGGTCCGATGAAGCGGTCCAGCACGGACTGCTCGGGGATCGGCTCGCCCATCTCGGCCAGGGCGTGGCGGACGGAGGCGAGGATCCCCGGCCCGCTGGCCGTCAGGGTCCCGTCGAGGTCGAACAGCACCGGGTCGGACCCGGCCAGGGAGGCGCCGCTCACCGGTAGTTGACGAACTGCACCGCGAAGTCGAGGTCGGCCTCCCGGACCAGCTGCTGCACCGCCTGCAGGTCGTCGCGGCTCTTGGACGTGACCCGCGCTCGTCACCCATCACCTGGGACTTGATCCCCTTGGGGGCCTGGTCGCGGATCAGCTTGTTCAGCTTGCTCGGCCTGCTCCTTGGAGATGCCGGCCTTGAGCGTGCACAGGATCTTGGTCTCCTTGCCCGACTGACGCGGCTCGTCGGCGTCGAGGGCCTTGAGCGACACGTGCCGCTTCACGGCTTGTCCTTGAGCACGTCGAG
>CAVOXP010000003.1:0-156499 GCA_963700455.1 uncultured Actinomycetes bacterium | reverse complement strand
GGCAGTTATTCTCTGAAGATGATGGGTAGGACAAGGAAGTTGATCCCCTGGGCCAGGTTTCTACAAAGCTACATTGGCACTTTTCGCATCCGATAGCATATAATGAGGGAAAAAATAAGAAAATGAGTAATTGTGACGTGAGCCAAGCACCCAGTGCTCTCTCAATAATATAACAGATTTCATCACCAGGTTCGAGTAGTACTAAAGGACTATTACCTTACGTGGTGCCGAGGGTTTTGAAACGCCCCGTTTTCTATCAAGAGTCTCAAACAGACCCGTGAGATAGGGAACTTTTTGGCAGGGGTTTTCGTCTTTAAGCCAAACCAACTGACCATCGAGGAGAAAGAACATGAGCCGAAACCCGGTCCAAACGAAAACTTGGCGCGATCATTGGGCTGGCCGTCATAGGCCTGATCCTCACCGGCCTGTTTATGCTAACACTGATTGGCATCACTGGCGGTCGTCCTCATCCCCGAGGGCGGCTGTCGGAGAGGTTTTTGTGGAGCGTGAGGTGGCAATGCCTGTGGAAGCCCCGGCCGCCATGCCCGGGGCGGGTCGTGGTGCTGGACCTGGGCACCACGTCCCCCCTGCTCGACGAGGGCGCCTGGACCGATCCGGATCTCGTCCGCTCGGCAGTGCGCTCGGCGCTCGCCGCTGATCCCGCGGCACGCCACGTCATCCCGTACGGGCAGGCCCACCTGCACCGCCAGGGGCACACGAGCCTGGCCGAGCCGGCGACGATCCACCTGGGCGTCGACGTGGTCCTTCCCCGGGGCACGGCCGCCGTCGCGCCGTGGCCCGGGCGGATCACGGTCGCCGACCCATGGATCACCCGCCTGGTCGGCGACCACGGGTGGGACGTCATCCTGGCCGGGGCCCGCACGAGCGTGGCACCCGGCACCGTCGTGGCTGCGGGCACGCCCATCGCCGAGGTGACCACCTCCCGGGATCCCGCGCTGCCCGAGCACCTGCACGTGCAGCTGGTCCCCTCGGGGGTGGACGCACCGACCCACGTGCCGCCCTCGCTGGCCCCCCTGTGGCGCCGGCTCTGCCCCGACCCGTCCGCGCTGCTGGCCCTGCCGGCCAGCGCCGCCGCGGACGACCCACACGACCTGATGCGGCGACGGCAGGCCGCCCTGGCCTCGGTCCAGAAGCACTACTGGGCCGACCCACCGAGGATCGAGCGCGGTTGGCGCCACCACCTGGTGGACACCACCGGGCGGGTCTACCTCGACGGGATCAACAACGTCACGGTGCTCGGCCACAGCCACCCGGCGGTCGCCGACGCGGTCGCACGGCAGCTGCGCGTGCTCAACACGAACTCCCGGTTCCACTACGCCGCGCACGTCGAGTTCGCCGAGATGCTGCTGGCCACGATGCCCCCCGAGCTGGACCGCGTGTTCCTGCTCTCCTCGGGCTCCGAGTCCGTTGACCTGGCCCTCCGGCTGGCCCGCGTGCACACGCAGGCGCGGGACACGATCGCCCTGCGCACGGCCTACCACGGCTGGACGACCGCCTCCGACGAGGTCTCCAGCGCCCTGATGGACAACCCGCGAGCCCTGGCGACCCGTCCGGAGTGGATCCACCTGGCTGAGCCGCCCAACCCCTACCGGGGTCCGTTCACGGGCCCGGACGCGGGAAGCCGGTATGCCGACGACGTGCGCCGGATCCTCGCCGAGCTGCGCGCTGCCGGGCGCCGACCCGCAGCCTTCATCTGCGAGACCCTCAACGGCAACGCCGGGGGGATCGAGCTGCCCGAGGACTACCTGGCCCAGGTCTACTCGGACGTGCGCGCGGCCGGCGGCGTCGTGATCGCCGACGAGGTCCAGGTGGGCTACGGCCGACTGGGGTCGCACTTCTGGGGCTTCCAGATGCACGCGGTGGTACCCGACGTCGTCTGCCTGGCCAAGGCGACGGGCAACGGCTACCCGGTGTCGGCCGTCGTGTGCCGCAGCGAGATCGCCGAGAGCTTCGCGGTCGAGGGCTCGCTGTTCGCCTCCATGGGCGGCACGCCGGCCGGGGCGGTCGCCGGCATCGCGACCCTGCGGGCCCTGCAGGACGAGGACCTCATGGGCAACGCGGCTCGGATGGGCGCCCGCCTGCGGCGGGGCCTCGAGTCGCTGGTCGCCCGGTTCCCGATGGCTGGTGCGGTGCACGGCCGCGGGCTCTACCTCGGCCTCGAGCTGGTCACCGACCCCGAGACGCGCACCCCCGCCACTGAGGCCGCCGACGCCCTGTGCGAACGGCTGCTGACGCTCGGCGTGGTCATGGCGGCCACCGGCGACCACATGAACGTGCTGAAGATCAAGCCCCCGCTGTGCATCGACGACGATGGCGTCGACTACCTCCTCGAGGCCCTGGAGGTGGCGTTCACCGAGGGCTGGTGAGCCCTGGGAACGCACCAGTGCCCGCCCCCAGCTGGGGACGGGCACCGGATCCATGCGCCGTGCGGCGCGGGGAGCTGCGTCAGGCCGTGACGACCTCGGCCGGGGCCTCGACGGTGCTGGTCCGCTTGTCCAGAGCGGAGATGCCGACACCGGCGATGATGCTGATCACGCCGACGCCCATCGCGAAGGCAGCCACACCGAACGCCACGACGGAGGTGAACAGCGACGCGCGCAGGAAGGAGCCGTTCATGGCCACCGCGCGGCGCGGGTCCTCACGGTCGAGCTCGGCGTAGGTCTTGCCGTCGGTCGTCTTCAGCGCGTGCTCGTTGATGATGTCAGCCATGCAGTAGGCCTCGATGGGGCCGTTGACTTCCTGGCCAGCCTGGCACGCGGCGTCCTGGGTCACGGTGATCTTCTCCGCGGCGAGCTGGTTCGACACGGTGTACCAGGTACCTGCGCCACCGACGAGCAGCACGGCGCCGGCGATGTACAGAAGGATGGCCACAACCTTGGGGGTCTTCGACATGATGTTCAGGTCCTCTTCTCAGCGGGTTTCGTTTGGCGTACACGGCAACTATGCCCGGCGACCATCCGATGAAACCTCAATGACATGGACCTTTCGGCCCGCCGATGGTCCCGAGTTCAACGGGACTGTTGACCCGTCAATCGTCGGTCGCGACCGGCCCCTGACCTGCACTTATACCCCCCAGGGCATCCGGTGACTCCCGTCCCGGACGTGTCCTGGCACTGATCACGAAGTACACGACGGCGCCGATCCCGACGAAGATCGCAGTGAAGACGTTCAGGCGGATCCCGCCCACCTGGTTCACCGGGTCGATGCGCAGCATCTCGACCCCGAGCCGGCCGACGCAGTACGCCGCGACGTAGAGGGCGAACGCCCGGCCGTGCCCCAGCGTCCACCGCCGATCGGCCCAGGCCACGATCAAGGCGACGAGGACCAGCCAGAGGGCCTCGTACAGGAAGGTCGGGTGGAAGGTCTCGTACTGCTCGTAGCCCGCCGGCCGGTGCTGGAGGTCGATCTCGAGGCCCCAGGGCAGGTCGGTCGGGCGCCCGAAGAGCTCCTGGTTGAACCAGTTGCCCAGCCGGCCGATCGCCTGGGCCAGCGGGACGCCCACGGCCAGCGAGTCGGCGAACGGGGGCAGCGGCACCCCCGCCCGCCGGCAGCCGATCCAGGCGCCCACGGCCCCGAGTGCGATGGCCCCCCAGATCCCGAGGCCGCCCTGCCAGATGGCCACGGCCCCGCCGATCCCTGATCCGCCCGCCCCGAAGTACAGCTGCCAGTCGGTGATCACGTGGTACAGGCGGCCGCCGATGATCCCCAGCGGCACGGCCCAGATGGCCACGTCGTACACCAGCCCGGGCTGCCCCCCGCGGGCCACCCAGCGGCGATCCCCCACCCACATGGCGACGAAGATCCCGACGAGGATGCACACCGCGTACGCCCTGATCGGCAGGGGCCCGAGGTACCAGACCGACTGGTCAGGGCTGGGGATCGACGCCGGGATCCAGGCCGCCGCGGAGCTGCCGATCACGACGCGGTGGCGTCCTCGATCAGCTTCGCCAGGCCCTCCACGTCCGCCAGCTGGGACCCGTTGAGCTCGACCCCGTTGAGGATGCCCGTGGGAGTGCCCCCGATGCCGGCCTCCTCGAACTTCGCGTTGCTGTTCGCGGCCCAGGCCAGGTAACGGCCCTCCTGCACGCACGTCGTGAAGGTCGTCAGGTCGTCACCGGTGATGCCGACCGTCGAGCCGAGATCGATCAGGGCCTGGTCGCTGAACCCGACGCCCTCGTCGGTCGGCTGGATGTCGAACAGGCCCGAGTGGTACTCGCTGGTCCGATCGGCATCGACCGCGCACCCGAAGGCCGACGTGGCCCGGGCTGAGGAGTTGGGGTTGCCGTTGGCCACGTTGTCCGTCGAGAGGCCGCGGTCGAGGAAGATGGCCGGGCGGAAGAGCAGCTTGACCTTGCCGTCGTCGGCCAGCTTCTTGATCCCGTCGCCGGCGACGGCCTCGAGCTGGGCGCAGGCGGGGCACTGGAAGTCCTCCCACAGCTCCAGCGTCGGCAGCTTCGCCTCATCGGGCGAATCCCAGCCGGCGCCGTACGGAACGCCGAACGTGTCCGGGCTGACGCCCGCCGGGCTGGCTGCCGCCGGATCCGGGGTGGGTGCGGCCACCGAGCCCGAACCGCCGTCGTCGCGACCCGCCAGGAAGCCGACCGTGATGAGCCCGCCCACGACGACGAGCACGGCGATGCTGCCGATGATCCGGATCATCCGCTCGCGGCGGCGCTCGGCGGCCTCCGACGCGGCCCGCGCCTCGGCGGCGAGCTGCTTGGGGGACTTCGAGGATCCCGACGAATCCGACGACTGCGGTGCCATCAACCACCTCCGTGTAGTGGGGCACAGCGTAACGGACCTTCCGGGCAGCCGGTGCGAAGCGCCCGGATCCGGCACAGCCGGCTCAGGGCTCCTCCCCGCCGGTCCGGGTGGTCGTCAACTACCATCAGCCCGAGGTCCGCCGCGTCCGGCGGTCGCGTCCGCAGCCAGGCAAGGGGTGGTCCGCAGTGGAGGCATCGACCAAGGCGCCGCCGCCCTCCGCCGGGGGCGCCGGCGGTTCCGGGCGGCCGGTACCACACGGGCGCCTTCATCGAGATGCTGGTGTCCAGCATCATCGGCCTCATCGCCGCGCTGGTCCTGTCGATCGACGCCGTCAAGCTCGCCGAGGACCCGCTGGCCGACCTGTCGTGCAACATATCCTCGACGATCTCGTGCGCCACCGTGGGCCTGACCTGGCAGGCCAATCTGCTCGGGTTCCCCAACGCGTTCCTCGGCCTGATCGCCGAACCTGTCGTCATCACGATCGCCGTCGCCGCGCTCGGCGGGGTGCGGTTCCCCCGCTGGTTCATGCTCTCGGCCCAGGTCGTGTACTCGATCGGGCTCGGCTTCGCCTACTGGCTGTTCTACCAGGCGTACTTCAACATCGGGGCCATGTGCCCGTGGTGTCTTGCGATCACGGTCACGACCACCCTCGTCTTCGCCTCGATGACGCGGGTGAACATCCTCGAGGGCAACCTGGGCGCCGGCACCAAGCGGGTGCTCGAGCGACCCCTGCGGCTGGGGGCGGATGTGGCGGGCGTCGTGCTGCTCATCGGCATCATGGCCGCGATGGTGGTCTACAAGTACCTCTGAGCGTCGCGCACACCGGCCGCCAGTTCGGTGGCCAGTTCCCTGACGGCCGCCACGGCGCCCGCCTGGTCGGGCGCGGCCAGGACCCGGGAGATGAACGCCGACCCGACGATGACCCCGTCGGCGTAGCCGGCAACCTCGGCCGCCTGGGCACCCGTGGACACGCCCAGGCCGACCGCAACGGGCAGGTCGCTGACCGCGCGCACCCTGCGCGACGAGCCCACGCGCGGCGGAGCCGACAGCCCCGCGGGCACCGGTGACGCCCATCGTCGAGGCCGCGTAGACGAAGCCGGTCGTGGCCTCGGCCACGGCCGCGATCCTCCTGTCGGTGCTCGACGGCGCCACCAGGAAGACCCGGTCCACGCCGTGGGCGTCCGTCGCCGCCCGCCAGTGGCCGGCCTCCTCGGGAGTCAGGTCGGGAGTGATGGCCCCGACCCCGCCGGCTGCGGCCAGTCGCGCGGCGAAGGCCTCGGGACCGATCCGCTCGATGGGGTTCCAGTAGGACATCACCAGGGTGGGCGCGCCGGTGGCGGCCACCGCGGCCACCGTGTCCAGCACACGGCCCACGGTCGAGCCGTTCGTCAGCGCCCGGTGCACCGCCGCCTGGATGGTCGGGCCGTCCATGAGCGGATCCGAGTAGGGCAGGCCGATCTCCACGATGTCCACGCCGCTGGCCACCATCGCCGTGGCAAGCTCGATGCCCTCCGCCTGGCCGGGGAACCCGCTGGGCAGGTAGCCGATGAGGGCCGCCCGACCCTCCGCCCGCGCCCGGGAGAAGGCCGCGTGCAGCGCGCTCATGCCTGCTCCCCGCCCAGGTCGATGCCGAACCACGCAGCCGCGGTGGCGACGTCCTTGTCCCCGCGGCCGGACAGGTTCACCAGGACCAGTCCGTCGGGCCCCAGGTCGCGGCCCAAGCCGCAGGGCACCCGCCAGGCCGTGCGCGCTCTCGATGGCCGGGATGATGCCCTCGGTGCGGCACAGCAGGGCGAAGGCATCCATCGCCTCCGCGTCCGTGATCGGGTGGTACTGGGCGCGGCCGGTCTGGGCCAGCCAGGCATGCTCCGGGCCGACACCGGGGTAGTCCAGGCCCGCGGAGATGGAGTGCGACTCGATCGTCTGGCCGTCTGCGTCCTGGAGCAGGTACGAGCGCGTGCCGTGCAGGACCCCGATGGAGCCGCCCGTGATCGTCGCTGCATGGCGCCCGGTCTCCACACCCTCGCCGCCCGCCTCGTACCCGTGCAGGGCGACCCCTGGATCGTCGAGGAACGGGTGGAAGATGCCGATGGCGTTGGACCCCCCGCCGACGCAGGCCGCCACGGCATCCGGCAGCCGCCCGTACTGATCGAGCACCTGGGCTCGCGCCTCGACGCCGATGACCCGGTGGAAGTCGCGGACCATCTGCGGGAACGGGTGGGGGCCGGCGACGGTGCCGAGCAGGTAGTGGGTGTCCTCGACGTTGGTCACCCAGTCGCGCATGGCCTCGTTGATGGCGTCCTTCAGCGTCCGCGAACCAGCGGTGACCGGAACGACCTCGGCCCCGAGCAGCTTCATCCGGGCGACGTTGAGCGCCTGCCGCCGGGTGTCCTCCTGGCCCATGTAGACCACGCAGTCCAGGCCCATCAGGGCGGCCGCGGTGGCCGTGGCGACGCCGTGCTGGCCGGCGCCGGTCTCGGCGATGACCCGCGTCTTGCCCATCCGGACGGTGAGCAGCGCCTGGCCCAGGACGTTGTTGATCTTGTGCGAGCCGGTGTGGTTGAGGTCCTCGCGCTTGAGCACGATGCGCCCGGCGACCCCCCCAGCCCGTGGCGAACCGCGGAACCTCCGTCAGCGGGGTCGGCCGACCGGTGTACGAGCGAGCGAGCCGGTCGAGCTCGGCGAGGAACACCGGGTCGGTGCGGGCCGCGGCATACGCGGCGGCGAGCTCGTCGAGGGCAGCGATGAGGGCCTCGGGCACGAACCGGCCACCGAAGACCCCGAAGTGGCCCGAGTCGTCGGGAACCGGGGCCTCGGAGGGCAGCAGCCCGAGGTTGGCCAACGCGGACAGTGCGGTGCCCGGATCGTCAGTCGTGCGGGTCGTGGGCTCAGGAGTCATGGCCGTCCGTGCTTGATCGCTGGATGGGAGCCGGCGGCGACCAGGTCGTGCACCGCCTGGCGTGGGTCGCCCCCGGTCACGAGGCTCTCGCCGACCAGCACCGCGTCGGCGCCGGCGTTGGCGTAGGCGATGAGGTCGTGCGGGCCGCGCACGCCGCTCTCAGCGACTCGCACGACGTGGTCCGGCAGGTACGGCGCCACGCGGGCGAACTGGTCGCGATCCACGTCGAGGGTGCGCAGGTCGCGCGCGTTCACGCCCACGATCTGGGCCCCGGCATCGACGGCGCGCGCCACCTCCTCGACATCGTGGACCTCGACGAGCACCGACAGCCCGATCGACTGCGCCCGCTCGTGCAGGCTGACGAGCGCGTCCTGCGGCAGTGCGGCGACGATGAGCAGGACCAGGTCGGCCCCGCAGGCCCGCGCCTCCCACAACTGGTAGCGACGAGACGATGAAGTCCTTGCGCAGCACCGGGACGTCCACGGCGGAGCGGACCGCGACCAGGTCATCCAACGAGCCCCCGAACCGCCGGCCCTCGGTCAGCACGGAGATGCACGTGGGCACCGCCAGCCTCGTACTCGCGCGCCAGCGCGGCCGGGTCCTCGATCGGGGCCAGGTCCCCCCGGCTCGGCGACGAGCGCTTGACCTCGGCAATCACCGTGACCTCGTCGCGCCGCAGCGCGAACACGCCGCTGCGCGGCTCCGGCGCGCCCGCGGCGCGCTGCTTCAGGTCCTCGAGCGGCACCCGCTCCATCCGCCCGGCGACGTCGGCGCGCACGCCGGCGAGGATGTCGTCCAGCACGGTCATGGCGGCTCCTCTCAGGGGTGGCGTGCGTGTCGGCCACGATGCCGCGCGACGGGCGGGGCGGGTCGTTTCCGGGGGCGGGCAACGGTCAACGGCGGTCCTGCTGGCACGAGGGTACGCAGTGTCACCCCATCCTGCCGAACCGCCCCGCCCCCCACGGCGATGCCCACGCCGACCGACCCGGACCGGGGTACCCTGCTGGGCATGCCGGTGACCGCTGCGCCCCGTACGGGGGGCCGGGCACGCCGGATGGCCGGGCCGCTGGGGGTCCTGGCCGGCGCAGCCGCCGCCTGGGCGGTCGTGGCCGTCGCACGACCCGGTGACTCCGGACCGACCCCCTGCGTGTGGCGCTCCCTGACCGGGCTTGACTGCCCCTTCTGCGGCTCGACCCGCGCCGCGGCCAGCCTGGGCAGTGGGGACCTGGTGGGGGCGCTGGACCACAACGCCCTGTTCGTCCTGGTGCTGCTGCCGCTGGCCGCAGCCCTCTGGCTGGCCTGGAGCCGCCGCGCGTGGACCGCTCAGCCGCCGCCGACCATCCCGAGCCGCGCGGTGCTCGGCCTCGTGGCCCTCACCGGCGTGTGGTGGATCGTCCGGCTGGCCATCCCGTGGCTGGGCTCCACGGCGTCCTGACCGAACGTCAGGCCGTCGGGCCGCCGGGCCCGGTCGCCGGCAGCAGGGCCCGGAATGCCGCGCCCCCCTCCGGGGCCGTCCCGGCCTCCGCGCGGCCGCCGAGTCGCTGGGCCAACCGCGCGACGAGCGCCAGCCCGACTCCCGACCCCACCTTGCGGATCCCGCGGTAGCGGGTGTGCAGCTCGCCCGGCTCGAAGGCCACGGACAGGTCCTGCGCCGTCAGCCCAGGGCCGCCGTCACGGACCTCGACCTCGAACCAGCCCGGTTCCGCAACCGGGCCCACGCGCAGCACCACGGGCGCCCCCTCGCCGGTCACGCGCAGCGCGTTCTCCATGAGGTTGTCGATGATCTGGCGGACCCGCACGGGATCGGTGCGCACCGGTGTCGGACCGCCGACGATCTCGGCGGCGAACCGGACGCCCACACGCTCGGCCCGGGCCGACCAGACCGACGCCGCGTCCGCACCGAGCTCGGCCAGGTCGAGGTCGACCGGCTCCACGGCGACGTCGACGGCGCCCAGGCGGGCGAGGTCCAGCAGGTCGGTCACGAGCCGGTCGAGATGGTCGGCCTCGCCGCGGACCACGCCCGCGACCTGCGCGACGTCATCAGGCTCGACGACCCCGTCGGCCAGTGCCTCGGCGTACCCCTTGATCGAGGTCAGCGGCGTGCGCAGCTCGTGCGAGACGGTGAGGAAGAACTCGCGCTGGCGGCCCTCGCTGTCCCTCAGGGCGGCCGACAGCCGGTTGAGGGCGATGGCGATGTCGGCGACCTCCTGGGGGCCCTCGGGGGCCACCACGACGTCGCGACGCCCGGCGCCCATCGCGTTGGCCGCGGCGGCGGCCTGCCCGAGCGGCCGGGTGATCCGGCGAGCCAGCCAGTATCCGACGCCAGCGGCCACCGTCAGGCCCAGGAGCAGGCCCAGCCCGAGGCGCCGCAGGGCGGGCTGGCTCAGGTCGTTGGCCACCTCCGCCGGCTGCACCAGCAGCACGCCGACCCCGGTGGAGACCGGGCGGCCCTCCACGTAGGCCACCCCCGAGCTCGTCACCCGCTTGTCGCTGACCTCCTGGCCGGAGGTCACCGCGACGACGTCGCCGGGGGTCATCGGCGACCCGACCTCGGACGAGGCGGCGACCACGAAGGCGGTGACCTGCTGGCCGGCGAGCAGGTCCTCCAGCCGCTTGAGGCTGCCGCCGCCCGGACCGCGGAAGGGCATCCCCTCGGCCCGCTGCAGCACCTCGGCGGTCAGGTCTGCCGTGCGGGCAAGCGTCTTGCGGGCGGTCACGTCGGCCGACGAGGTCAGCAGCGGCCAGGACACCAGCGCCGCGATGATCCCCGCGAGCGCCGCGACTCCGGCCATGATCAGCGGCAGCCGCCTTGCGAGGCTGGGGCGGCTCATCCCTCGTCGGCGCTGTAGCCGACCCCGCGCACCGTGCGGATGGGACTGGCCTCGCCGAGCTTGGCGCGCACCTGGGCCACGTGGACGTCGACGGTCCGGGTGCCGGCAGCGGCGGCGTACCCCCACACGGCCGAGAGCAGCTGGTCGCGGGTGACCACCCGGCCCGGCCGCGCCATCAGGTAGGCCAGGAGGTCGAACTCCGTGGCGGTGAGCTCGACGGGCTCGCCCGCGACGGTGACCCGGTGCCGGGCCCGGTTGAGCTCGATCGCGCCGAGCACCAACGCACGCTCATCGTCGCCCACGACAGCCGCGCTGCGGCGCAGGACCGCCTTGACCCGGGCCACGACCTCACGCGGGCTGAACGGCTTGGTGATGTAGTCGTCGCCACCCATCTCCAGACCGAGCACGCGGTCGATCTCGTCGTCGCGGGCCGTGCAGAACAGGATCGGCACGGTGCTGCCCTCGGCGCGAAGGGCCTGGCAGACCTCGGTGCCGTCCATGCCCGGCAGCCCGACGTCGAGGATCAGGGCGACCGGGTGCAGGCGGCGCGCGGCACCGAGTGCGTCGGGCCCGGTGGCCGCCACCTGCACGCCGAAGCCCTCGCGGCGCAGGTACATGCCGAGCAGGTCGGCGATGGGCCGCTCGTCCTCAGCCACGAGGACCAGGCCCCGGGGCTCGGAGCTCATGCCGGCCATCCTGGCGCGGGCGGGTAAGCAACCCGTGCCCGCCGCGTACGAGTCAGGTCAGCCCGCATCCTCGGAGCTTGCCTCCATGCCCGCCATGACCTTCCACACGACCATCCCGATCGGGATCAGGGCCACGCCGACCCAGAACATGATCGGCGTGTTCAGAACCACGCCGAGGGTGCCGACGATGAAGGCCAGCATGATGATCGTTGCTCCGGTCCAGTTGGCCGGGGTCCGCCCGTGGTTGTCGTGGGCCATCTCACTCCGTTCCTCGTCCGCCGTCCGGCGCGTGCCCGGTCATTGTGGCATCCCCGGGCCCGGCTGGGCGCAAGCCCTCGGCCATGCGGATCGCGGCGAGCACGGCTGCTGCCTTGTTGCGGCACTCCTCGTGCTCGGTCGCGGGCACCGAGTCGGCCACCAGCCCGGCCCCGGCCTGGACGTGCGCCACGCCATCGCGGAGCACGGCGGTCCGGATCGCGATGGCCGCGTCCATGTTCCCGGCGAAGTCCAGGTAGCCGACGGCACCCCCGTAGAGCCCGCGCCGGGCGGGCTCCAGGTCGTCGATGATCTCCATCGCGCGCGGCTTGGGCGCCCCGGACAGCGTGCCCGCGGGGAAGGTCGCCGCCAGCAGGTCGTAGGCGGTCCGCCCGGGTTGCAGCTGACCGGTGACCGTGGACACGATGTGCATCACGTGGGAGTACCGCTCGATGGACATGAAGTCCACCACCTCGACCGTGCCCGGCGCGCAGACGCGGCCGAGGTCGTTGCGGCCGAGGTCCACGAGCATGAGGTGCTCGGCCCGCTCCTTCTCGTCGGCGAGCAGCTCGTCGGCCAGCGCCACGTCCTGCTCCGGGGTGGCCCCCCGGGGGCGGGTCCCGGCGATGGGGTGCAGCATCGCGTGCCCGTCGGTGAGCTTGACCAGGGCCTCCGGGCTGGACCCGACGACATCGAAGGCCACCTCCTGGCCCAGGTCGGGGCCCTCCCCCGGCGCCGGGAACCGGAACAGGTACATGTACGGGCTCGGGTTGTTGACCCGCAGCATCCGGTAGATGTCCAGGGCGCTGGCCGTGGTCGGGCGGTCGAACCGTTGCGACAGCACGATCTGGAAGGCGTCCCCGGCCCGGATGTGCTCGCGAGCCCGCTCCACGCCAGCCATGTACTGCTGCGGGCTGGTCCGGGACCGGACCTCCGGGGAGTCCGTCGCCAGGCCCAGCCGCACCGCGCTGGCGGGGCTCGGCTCGGCCAGCGCGCGCTCCATGGCGTCGAGCCGGGTCACGGCATCGGCCCACGCCTCTGCGACCCGTTCGTCTGATGCGTCGTAGTTCACGGCATTGGCGATGAGGACAACGCTGCCGTCCCAGTGGTCCAGGACCGCCAGGTCGACCGCCAGCAGCATCGCCAGCTCGGGCAGGCCGAGCTCGTCGGGGTTGTCGTCGGGGAGTCGCTCCCATCGCCGCACCGCGTCGTAGCCGATCATCCCCACCAGTCCGCCGGTCAAGGGGGGCAGCCCGTCGTCGGGGCGCGCCTCGGTGTGCAGCAGCGCGAGGGTGTCGCGCAGCGCGGCCAGCGGATCGCCACCGGTCGGCACCCCGCGGGGCGCACGTCCCCGCCAGGCCGCCCGGCCGTCGACCTCCGAGAGCATCGCCGCGGCCTGCACACCCACGAAGGAGTACCGCGACCACACGCGGCCGTGCTCGGCGGACTCCAGAAGGAAGGTGCCCGGGCGCTCGCCGGCCAGCTTGCGGTAGAGACCCACGGGCGTCTCCCCGTCGGCCAGCAGCCGACGGGTCACCGGGATCACCCGCCGGTCGCGGGCGAGCTCGGCGAAGCCGGCGAGGTCGGGCGTCGTGCTCACGCGACCTCCCCCTCCGACAGCACCCGCAGCGTGTCGAAGCACGACTCGAGGCCGGTGTGGCAGGCCGGACCGGCCGGCCGCACGCGCAGCAGCACGGCGTCGCCGTCGCAGTCCAGCTCGACGCTGACCACGTGCTGGCCGTTGCCGGAGCTCTCGCCCTTGACCCACAGCTGCTGTCGACTGCGCGAGTAGTAGGTGGCCCGGCCCGTGCTGAGGGTCGCAGCCAGCGCCCCCGCATCCATCCAGGCGACCATCAGGACGCGCCCGCTGTCGGCGTCCTGGGCGACCGCGGTGACCAGGGCCCGCCCATCGGGAGCCCGCCCGGCGGCCCGCAGCCGTCCGGCGAGCTCGGGGTCCAGCGTGCTTTCGGTGAACTCCACGGGGGACATTCTGGCCCACGCCGGCGCCCCGCCGGGCACGGCTCAGCGACGGACGACGTGACCGGAGGCGGCCAGGGCGTCCTTGACCGCGGCGATGGTCAGGTCGCCGAAGTGGAAGACGCTGGCGGCCAGCACCGCATCGGCCCCGGCATCGACCGCCGGCCCGAAGTCCTCGAGGCGGCCGGCCCCACCGCTGGCGATGACCGGGACGCTCACCTCGGCGCGGACCATCCGGATCAGCTCGAGGTCGTACCCGCCCCGGGTGCCGTCGGCATCCATCGAGTTGAGCAGGATCTCGCCTGCGCCGAGCTCCGTGGCCCGGACGGCCCACCCGAGGGCATCGATCCCCGTCGAGCTGCGCCCGCCGTGCGTCGTGACCTCGAAGCCCGACTCGGTGCGCACGTCGGGCGCCGAGGTCCCCGGCCCGCACCGCCGGGCGTCCACGGAGAGCACCACGCACTGCGCGCCGAACCGGTCGGCAGCCTCGGCGAGCAGCTCGGGACGGTTGATCGCCGCGGTGTTGACCCCGCACTTGTCGGCCCCCGCCCGCAGCAGCGCGTCGAAGTCAGCGACGGTGCGGACCCCTCCGCCGACCGTGAGCGGGATGAACACCTGCTCGGCCGTGCGCCGCACGACGTCATAGGTGGTCTCGCGGTCGCCGGACGACGCGGTGATGTCCAGGAACGTCAACTCGTCGGCCCCTGCCGCGCCGTACACCGCAGCCATCTCGACCGGGTCGCCGGCGTCGCGCAGGTCGACGAAGTTCACGCCCTTGACCACCCGGCCGGCGTCCACGTCCAGGCAGGGGATCACGCGGACGGCGACGGGCATGGTCCAAGGGTAGTGCGCGGCGGCCCGCCGGCCGGACGCGACGATGCCCCCGCCGGGTCGGCAGGGGCATCGGTCGGCGAACCGGTCAGCTGCTCAGGATCTTGGCCTTGGCTGCCTCGAACTCGGCGTCGGACAGGATGCCTGCGGCCTTGAGGTCAGCCAGCTTGGACAGCTCCCCAACGACGTCGACCGCGGGGGCCGCCGGTGCGGGCGGCGGCGGGGCGGCGGCCTGCTGCTGCGCGGCCAGCTGCGCCTGCTCGTACTGCTGCTGGGCGTAGGCGTTGGCCTGCGCCTGCTGCTCCTTCTCGGCCCAGCGCCCCTGCTGGCGGCGGGCCACGTTGCCGGAGACGGCCGTGGCCGTGCCGGCGATGACGGCGGTGCGGGCGACCCCGCGGATCAGACCTGGCATGTGCTACTCCTGGATTCCGAGTTCGGCGAGGATCGCCTGGATGGGGATGCGTCCGCTGGCGACGAGGGTGCCCCCCGCGCGGCGGACGGCGGAGGCGAACGGGGCGGCCCACACGTTCTCGTAGACCATCACCGCGGCGGCGGCGTTGCGCTCCAGCGCGTTGCCGATCTCGTCGTAGTCCTCCTGGTGCAGCAGCCCGGAGCTCGCGCCCTCGAAGACCTCGATCTCCGGGACCCCATCGGCGGCCTCGTGCCAGTTCAGGGCAACCACGCTGTCGTCATCCTGCTTGCGGACGAACACCAGGTCCAGGACCCTGATGAGGCCGCCCTCGACGAGGTTGAGCAACTCGGCGAAGGCCTCGCCGGTCGGGTTGTGCTCGGCGAACTCAACGACGATGTAGTCGATCGGGCCGCTCGTGAGCAGTTCTTCTTCTGCCATCGGTCCTCCAAGGAATGCGAACCCGCGACCTGCGAGTCCGGGGCCCCCTCGGGCGCACCACTACCCTACTACCGACAGGGCGCTGGCGTCCGGTCGCACGTGGTCGAGCAGGATGGCTCAGCGCCTGTCCGGGCCGGACGACCGGAACGTGCGGACGGTGAAGATGACCACGAGCACGGCACCGAGGAGGAGGGAGCCGAAGAAGCCCCACTGCGCGTACCGCTCCATGGCACCGCCCGTGCCGGCGAACGCGGACGCGGCGATGGCGGAGCCGATGACGCCCCCGGCCACCAGGAGCGCCACGACGATCATGCTCGCGACGCTGCGCAGCACGACGACCTGCTCGTTGAGCGACGACGTGTCCACCGCGACGGTCAGCTTCCCCTTCTTGAACTGGTTGTTCCAGGACAGCAGGCTCTTGATGTAGTCCGGTGCCGCGTGGGCCGCCTGGCCCGCCAGCTTCACCGCCTCCTTGCGGACCATCTCCTTGACCATGGCCTCGGTCGAGGGGGCCTGCGCCTGCTCGAGCACGGCCTCGACCGCCGCTGCGGTGAACGTGCGATCGGAGGGGGCCAACGGCACGAAGAACGCCGAGGCCTGGGTCATCGACTTGAGGGCCAGCGTCAGGTTCGGATCCAGCCGCAACCCGTTGTCGCGCAGGACGTCCATCCCGGCGCTCAGGACCTCCTTGAAGTCCGCGCCCGAGCCCCGTCCGTACCTGGCCATCCTGCGCTCGAACGCCCGCACGAACGCCGCGTCGTCGACCGGCCGGAACGGCTCGCTGAGCGACCTGCAACTGCTGGCCCATGGCCGTCATGTCGGCCTGGACCACCGTCCACAGCAGGGCGATCATGTTGATCCGCTGCAGGACCGTGAGCTCGCCCACCATCCCGGAGTCGAGGAACGTGACGGTGCCGGACTCCAGGTTCACGATGAGGTTCCCGGGGTGCGGGTCGGCATGGAAGAACCCGTCGATCAGCAGCATCTTGATCGCTGCCCGCAGCGCGTTCTCCCCGATGACCGCGCGGTCCAGCCCGGCGGCATCGATCGCCGCCACGTTCGAGATCTTCACCCCGGAGATGAACTCCTGGGTGAGCACGCGCCTGCTGGACAGCTCGCGGTAGAGCGTCGGGACATGGACACCGGGGAGCTCGGCCATGTTGGCCGCCAGCGTGGACATGTTGTAGGCCTCGGCGTAGTAGTCGAGCTCCTCGACCAGGTTGCTGCTGAACTCGTCGAGCAGCCCGCGGAAGCCGACCTCCCGGGCCCATGTGCTGCGGGCCTCCATGGCCCGCCCCAACCTGCGCGCCACGCCCAGGTCGGCGCGCACCTGATCGTCGATCCCGGGACGCTGGACCTTGATGACCACCTCGGTCCCGTCGTGGAGCCTGGCCCGATGCACCTGGGCCAGCGACGCGGCGGCCAGGGGCTGCTCGCTGACCTCGGCGTACAGCTGCTCCAGCGGGGCGCCCAGCTCGGACTCGATGATCTGCCGAGCGGATTCGAACGGGAAGGTGGGGACCTCGTTCTGCAGCCGATCGAGCTCGACGCCCCAGTCGTCGGGCAGGACGTTGACCTGGCTGGAGACGATCTGGCCGAGCTTGACGTACGTCGGCCCGAGTTCCTCGAGCAGGATCCGCGTGCGCTTGGCCGGGGACAAGGTGGGGATCGGCTCGTCGAGGCCGTAGACCCACCTCTGCAAGCGTCGGCGCGGCGCCCCGATGATGCTGCGGTCCACGGAGGTCTCGGCCGCGTAGTGCATGAGGGCCCCGTAGATCTGCTGCAGCCGTCGGTTCTCGCCGATGGCATCCAGGCTGCTCACCTCAGGCCGTTCCTCTCCTTGTAGTCGCGGTCCAGGACCGGGGGATTGGCGCCCAGAAGGGTCTCGAGGACCATGCCCAGAACCCCCACCACGAGGCCTCCGGCGAGCAGCGCGATGGGCCGGTACACCTCGAAGGTCCCCTCCAGGATCATCCCGAGGAGGACCAGCAGGGCCGCGTTGATGACGATGACGACGAGCCCGTAGGTGTTGAAGATGAAGCGCAGGGTCAGGAACTGCAGGACCGGCTTGACCGTCGCGTTCAGCAGGCCGAAGACCAGGGCGATCCGCAGGAACTGCCCCCATTCCCAGCCGTTGAACGCCAACCCCGGCAGCAGCGCCACCGTGAGGACCGCTGCGAGCCCGGACGAGAGGAACCGCACGAGGTACAACCGCCAGTTCAGGGCCTGCAGCCTGGCCCACGCCCGGCGGGCCTCGACAGCCGGGATGCTGCCCACGGGGGCGGTCGCGTCCGGCGGGGCGACCGTCGGGATCGCCTCGTTCGGGACGTCCAGGACACGCGCCTCGGGCGGGATCGCCTCGATCACCGGATCCGTCACGCGCGGCGGCACGGGCGGCGGCACGGGCGGCGCCGGCGCCTCGCCGAGGGCGGGAGCACCGCCCACTGCCCCAGTTGGCGGACTGTCCTGCATCGAACCTCCCTGGACCGGATGCGACAAGCCTCCCACACTGGGGCGCAACCGACCGGCCGCACCTGCGTCGGGTCGCCCGGGTCAGCTCGGCCAGTCGTCGAGGACGTCGCGGTACATCTGCCAGACCTCGTCGCGGTGCTGCTCCACCGTCTCGGCGGTCCAGCCCGACGTGTCGACCGGGGGCAGGACCACGACGTCGACGGTCCCCGGGTTCACCATGTACGAGTGCGGGGCCATGATCTGGCCTGCGTTGCGGATGACCACGGGCACGACCGGGACGCCGCCCTGCATCGCCATGTGGAACGGTCCCTTCTTGAAGGGCCCGAGGTCCAGCGACCGGGTCCCCTCGGGCGCGACGGCCAGGGAGACCCCCTGCCGGAGGCTGTCGATGACCGGCTCGAGGGCGGCCCGCGCGGCGCTGGGGTCGGCACGGTCGATGAACGCGACCCCGGCGAACCGACCGATCGGACCGAACACCGGGTTGGCCTGCAGGGACTTCTTGGCCACGGCGGTGAAGTCGCGCCGCAGCAGCGCGGCCATGATCGGCACGTCGAGCTGGCTCTGGTGGTTGAACAGGAAGATCGCCGGACGGTGCGACCAGAGGTTCTCCTCGCCGATGACGTGCAGGTGGATCCCGGCCGCCGCCAGCGAGAGCTCGCTTGACAGGGCGGCCGCCACGTTGACGCCGGTGCGGCGGTCCTGGTTGACCAGCGCCACCCCGGCGCCGGTGAGCGCACCCGCGCCGAGGCCGCCGACCGCTGCGGCGCTGCGGATCATCTTGGCCACGTCGATCATGTGGAGGTCCCTTCCCCGAGGTCTCGGGATGCGTCGGAGGGCGGCACGGCGATGGGGTCCGGTGCCGGTGTGGTGGACGTGCGGGGGGTGGCCATGTCCCGCAGCATCGCGGCGCGACGGATCACCTCGACGAGCTCGTGGGCGAACCGCGCGCGCCGTGCGGCCAGGTCGGTGGCGCCCGGCTCGAGCAGCCCCCGGTTGGTCGCCAGCTGCAGGGCGTTCTTGAACAGGTCCTTGGACACCGACTCGGGACTGTGCAGCGTGCGCTGCAGGACCCGCTGCTGGGCGATCCCGAGGCACTCGGCGACCAGGGCGTCCTGGTCGACGGGCCGGTCCGGATGGGCCACGGCGAGCCGCTCGGCGAGGACGCCGTAGGCCTCGAGGAACGGCGACAGGATCCGGGGGGCCGCCTGGAACGGCAGGTCCTGCATGAGGGGCAGGATCTGCTCGGCCCCGGTGGAGGACGCCTCCTGCTCCCACCCGGGCCGCATGATCTCCATCTCCGCGGTCACGTCGGCGGCGAACTGCGCCTTCGTGGAGAAGAAGAACTCGTACTTCAGCAGGTCCCGCAGCGCGAGCGCCTCCTCCCAGACCGCCTTCTCCAGGTCCGCCGACCCGCCCTCCGCAGCCGCGACGAGAGCCAGCTCCACGATGGAGCGGGTGACGAAGAAGTGGCTGAGCGTGTTGCGGTAGAACGCGGCCTCGAGGTAGCGGTCACGGGGGATGTAGTAGACCGCCTCGGCGCCCTTCGTGAAGCTGGCGACCACCCCCTCGCGGACCAGCGTCGCCAGCGCCCGCCTGCCCTCGGAGGGCATCCGTTCCTTGAGCACGTCGACCTGGTCGAGGAACATGCCACCGGCGATCGGAAGGCCGCGCTGCGCGACGTACTGCATGAGCGGAAGCACGCCGTCGCGCATCTGCTCCTCGGTGAGGGCCCGATCGGTGTCGTTGAGCAGCACGAGGCTGGCCACCGCCGGTGCGGTGATGGGCGTCACCTCGTTGATCCGGTGGCACACCTCGAAGGCCACCTTGGGCACGACGAGCCGGGCCTCCCCGGACCCGGTCGCGGCACGCGTCTCGTCGAGCATCGCGCGCAGCGACACCGGCGCGGCGAACCGCAGGTGCACCTTGCCACGCTTCACTCCCTGCGCACGGGCGTACCGCAGGGCCCAGGACACGCTCTCGGGGGCCTTCGTCCCGCCGGACTCCTCCGCGGCGATCGCACCCACCTCGTGCTGCTGGTCGTAGATGATCGAGACCGGCACGAACGACACGTCGTCGGCGCCGGCCGCCTCGAACGCGTCGACGAGGTAGCTCAGGATCCCCATCCGGGGCGGGCGCATCTTGCCCGTGCGGGTCCGGCCGCCCTCGATGTACCACTCCAGGTTGGCCCCCTGGGCCACCAGGTGGGACAGGTAGACGCCGAGCATCGCCTTGTAGACGGGGGCGTCCTTGAACTGGCGGCGGATGAAGACCAGGCCCGTGCGCTGGCCGATCGGGCCCAGCGGGAAGAAGGACAGGTTCGAGCCGCCGAGCACGTAGTTCGGGGGGAAGCCGGCGCCCTCGAGCACCGATCGCAGGACGAACGGGTCCAGGTACGAGCGGTGGTTGGGCAGGAACACCAGCGTGCGCGACCGGTCGAGGTCGCGCAGCCGCTCGAGGTTGGCCCGGTCGGTGTCGATCTCGTACGCCCGCGACAACCAGTCGCCCAGCCGGCTCCACGCGTCGGTGGCCAGCCGGTCCTCGGCTGCGACCATCTCCGTCAGGGCGCCATGGGCCTCGCGGCGGACCTCGGCCAGCGGCCTTCCGAGCTCGTGCGCCTGCTCGGTCACGGCCCTGAGGAACGCCCCCGACGCCTCGATCTGCTCGATCACCTCGCCCGGCGACCCGCTCGGCCCAGCCGAGCGGTTCCACGGGAGCCTGACCATACGCACCTCCCCAGATCGACCGCCGGAGTCTATCGAGCGGGGCACGGCGACGCCCGGTCGACGACCGACCGGGTCAGACGACCGACCGGGCCAGACGACCGACCGGGCCAGACGACCGACCGGGTCAGGCGGCCGGACCGTCCTCCGGCCGCCAGGCCACGACCTCGACCTCCACCAGCAGCTCGGGATCGATCAGCTCGGCGACGCCGACCATCGTGGCCGCCGGGCGCACCGAGCCGAGCAGCTGCGCGTGCGCCTGCCCCACGGCCTCGGCGTGGCTGGCGATCCCCACGACGTACATGCGCGTCTGCACCGTGTCCCCGCGGGAGAAGCCCGCGCGCTCGAGGGCGAACAACGCCGCCTGGAAGGCGACCAGGGCCTGCCGGTACGCGTCGCCGGGATGCTGCACGACGCCGTTGACCAGCGCCGTCGTGCCAGCGGTCCAACCCGTGGCCCCGTCGTGGCCGGGGCAGACCACCACGCGGCTGTAGCCCACGGTGTCCTCGAAGACGCCGCCGCTGGAGAAGCGCTGGATCGTCATGGGCGACCTCCGGGTCGGCGCTAGATCGTGTCGCGGCGGGGGGCGACCGCGGCCAGGGCCTCAGCCAAGGTGAACGCGCCGGCGTAGAGGGCCTTGCCGACGATGGCTCCCTCGACGCCGTCGGGGACCAGCTCGGCCAGCCGGTGCAGGTCCTCCAGGGTGGCGACGCCGCCGCTGGCGACCACCGGCCGGTCGGTGCGCAGGCACACGTCGCGCAGCAGGCCGAGGTTGGGCCCACGCAGGGTCCCGTCCTTGGTGACGTCGGTGACGACGTACCGGGCGCAGCCGTCGGCGTCGAGCCGCGCCAGCGTCTCCCAGAGATCGCCGCCCTCCTTGGTCCAACCCCGGGCCGCCAAGGTGGTCCCCCGCACGTCCAGGCCCACGGCCACGCGGTCGCCGTGCTCGGCGATGACCCGGCGCGTCCACTCGGGATCCTCGAGCGCGGCGGTTCCCAGGTTCACCCGCCGGCACCCGGTCGCCAGGGCGGAGCGCAGGGACTCGTCGTCGCGGATCCCGCCGGACAGCTCGACGGCCACGTCCAGCCGCCCGATCACGTCGGCGAGCAGCGCGCGGTTGGAGCCGGTGCCGAACGCCGCGTCCAGGTCGACCAGGTGGATCCACTGGGCCCCCTGGGACTGGAAGTCCAGGGCTGCGTCCAGCGGGGAGCCGTACGAGGTCTCCGTGCCGGACTCCCCCTGGACCAGGCGGACGGCGGTGCCGTCGCGGACGTCGACGGCGGGCAGTAGCTCGAGGGTGCGCACGGTGGAAGGCTAGTGGGTCAGCGGCGCGACCGTGCCGAGCCAGTTGGCCAGCAGGCGCAGCCCGGCGTCCCCGGACTTCTCCGGGTGGAACTGCGTGGCCACCAGCGGCCCGTTCTCGATCGCGGCGATGAAGGGGCCACCGTGCTCGGACCACGTGACCAGGGGCGGGTGGAACGGGTCCTGGGGCACCCAGTCCCATCGCTGGACGGCGAACGAGTGCACGAAGTAGAACCGCTCCCGCTCGACGCCCCGGAACAGCGCCGAGCCCTCCGGCGACCGCACGGTGTTCCACCCCATGTGCGGCAGCACCGGTGCCGGCAGCTGCTCCACGACGCCGGGCCACTCCCCGAGGCCCTCGGTGCTGACGCCGTGCTCGACGCCCCGGTCGAACATGATCTGCATGCCGACGCAGATGCCGAGCACGGGCAGGCCCCCGGCGAGCCGGTGCTCGACGAGCTGCGGGCCGCGGACCGCCCGGAAGCCCGCCATGCACGCGGCGAACGCCCCGACCCCGGGCACGACCAGTCCGTCGGCCGCCATCGCCGTGTCGAAGTCGTCGGTCACGGTCACCTCGGCACCGACCTGCGCGACGGCGCGCGCCGCGGAGCGCAGGTTCCCCGAGCCGTAGTCCAGCACGACCACCCGCTTGCTCATGCCCACCTCCTGCGGCGGTACCCGGTCGAGGGCCTCATCGGGGGAATCGGAGGAACCCGGCCAGCAGGCTCACCCCCATCAGGACTCCGAGCAGCAGCCACGTCGCACGACCGGTGCGGCGGTACTCACGGAACCCGAAGGCCATCCATCCGACGAGGAACAGCCCGGCGACGACGAAGCTGATCATCACGGAGGCGGGCAGGCCCTCCATCTACAGCGCGCCCTTGGTGCTGGGGACCCCGATCACCCGCGGGTCGATCTCGACCGCCGTGCGCAGGGCCCGCGCCACCGCCTTGTACTGCGCCTCGACCATGTGGTGCGGGTTGCGGCCGTACAGGCAGCGCACGTGCAGGCAGATCTGGGCGGACGCCGCGATCGACTCCCACACGTGCCTGGTCAGGGTCGTGTCGTACGAGCCGATGAGCGGGGCCATCGGCGGCTCGTCGTGGACGACGTACGGGCGCCCGGACAGGTCCACCACCGCCTGCGCCAGGGCCTCGTCGAGCGGGACCAGCGCGTCGCCGAAGCGCCGGATCCCGACCTTGTCCCCGAGCGCCTCGCGCAGGGCGGCCCCGAACGCCAGGGAGGTGTCCTCGACGGTGTGGTGCGAGTCCACCTCGACGTCGCCGTCGGTGCGCACGCGCAGGTCGAACCCGGCGTGCTTGCCGATCTGGCTCATCATGTGGTCGAAGAACGGCACTCCGGTCGCGATGTCCGCGGTCCCGGAGCCGTCGAGCTCCAGCTCGATGCGGACCGAGCTCTCCTTGGTGGTGCGATCGACTGTCGCGAACCGGCTCATCGGCCGTCCCCTCCCTCGTGTGGTGTTCCCAACGCTCTCACGCCCGGACGTCGTCCGGCTCGATGCTGGCGGTGAGCGCGGCCCGGAAGGCCGCCATCTCCTCGGGCGTCCCGGCGCTGACCCGCAGCCACCCATCCGGCCCGGTCGCCCGGACGAGCACGTCCCGCTCGAGCAGCCGCCGCCACACCAGGTCCCGATCGGCGAACCTGCCGAAGAGGACGAAGTTGGCATCGGACTGCGCCGCGACCAGCCCGGGCTGGTCGCGCAGCCACGCCACGAGGGCGTCGCGCTCCTGCCGCAGCGCGGCGACCGCCGCGAGCAGCTCCGGGGCGTGGCCCAGCGCGGTGCGGGCGACGGCCTGGGTGACAGCCGACAGGTGGTACGGCAGCCGGACCAGCTGGACCGCATCGACGACCCCGGCGCTGGCCACGAGGTAGCCCAGCCGGGCGCCAGCCAGCGCGAAGGCCTTGCTCATGGTCCTGGTGACGACCAGGCGCGGGTGGTCGGCCAGGAGCTCGACGGCCGACGGGGTGCCGGGGCGCCGGAACTCCGCGTACGCCTCGTCGACGACCACCATGCCGGCGCTCGCCGAGCAGATCGCCGAGATGTCGTCGGCGCCCAGGGCGGTGCCGGTCGGGTTGTTCGGCGAGGCGAGCAGGACCAGGTCCGGCTGCTCGGCGGCGATGAAGGCCAGCGCGGCGTCGACGTCGACGGTGAAGTCCGGTCGTCGGGGCAGCGTCCGGTACGCGGTGAACGTGTCGCGGCAGTAGTCCGGGTACATCGAGTAGGTGGGGGTGAAGGACAGCACCGATCGGCCCGGGCCGCCGAACGCCTGCATGAGCTGGACCATGACCTCGTTGGAGCCGTTGGCCGGCCAGATGTTGGCAGCGGTGACCGCCGGCCCGGTGGGGACATCCGAGCGGATGTAGGCCGCGAGATCCGCCCGCAGCGCGGTGGCGTCCCGGTCCGGGTAGCGGTTGAGCCCCGTCGCTGTCTCGGCCACGGCCCGCGCGATGTCGGCGACCACCCCGGCCGAGGGCGGGTACGGGTTCTCGTTGACGTTCAGCCGGTGCGCGACGTCGAGCTGCGGCGCCCCGTAGGGAACCTGGCCGACGAGCTCGGGCCGCAGCGGGAGGCCGACCGGGCCCGCCGGCCGGTCGCTGGCAGCGGTCATTCCCCGAACCGCTCCGTGATGGCTGCCGCGTGCGCAGGCAGGTCCTCTGCGTGAGCCAGTGCGACGACGTGCCCGGCGACGTCCTGCAGCGCGGACCGGTCGTACTCGATGACGTTCACCCCTCGGAGGAAGGTCGCCACGCCGAGGCCGCTGGAGTGGCAGGCGCACCCGCCCGTCGGCAGGACGTGGTTGGAGCCGGCCGCGTAGTCACCCAGCGACACCGGGGCCCACGGGCCGACGAAGATCGCCCCCGCGTTGCGGATGCGCATCGCCACCTCGCGGGCGTTGCGGGTCTGGATCTCGAGGTGCTCCGCGCCATAGGCGTCGACCACGCGGATACCGTCGGACAGGGACCTGACCAGGATGATCGCGCTCTGCGTCCCGCCGAGTGCGTCGCGGATCCGCAGCGAGTGCTTGGTGGCGGCCACCCGCGACTCGAGGGCGGCCTCGACGTCGGCGGCCAGGGTCGGCGAGGTCGTCACCAGCACGGAGGCCGCGATCACGTCGTGCTCGGCCTGGCTGATCAGGTCGGCGGCCACGTGCCCGGCATCGGCCGTGTCGTCGGCCAGGATCGCGATCTCCGTGGGGCCGGCCTCGGAGTCGATGCCGACCCGCCCCATGAGCATCCGCTTGGCTGCCGTGACCCAGATGTTGCCCGGGCCGGTGATGAGGTTCACGGGCTTGCACACGGTGCCGTCGTCCAGCGGCGCGCCGAGCGCCATCAGGGCGATCGCCTGCGCCCCGCCGGTCGCGTACACCTCGTCGACCCCGAGCAGCGCGCACGCCGCGAGGATCGTCGGGTGCGGCAGTCCCCCGAACTCCCTCTGCGGCGGGGAGGCGACCGCCAGGGACGTGACCCCCGCGATCTGGGCCGGCACGACGTTCATCACCACGCTCGAGGGGTACACCGCCCGGCCTCCGGGGACGTAGAGCCCCACGCGCTCGACCGGGATCCAGCGCATGGTCACCGAGCCGCCCGGGACGACCTGGGTCGTGTGGCCCTCGGGCACCTGGTCGGCGTGGACGCGGCGCACGCGCTCGATGGCGACCTCCAGCGCGGCGCGCACGTCCGGGTCGAGGTCGTCGAGCGCAGCCGTGAGCCGCTCCGCCGGCACCCGCAGGTGCATCGGGCGAACGCCGTCGAGCCGCTCCCCGTGGTCGAGGACTGCCTCGGCGCCGCGCCGGGCGACATCGTCGACGATGGGCCGCACGGAAGCCAGGGCACGCTCGACGTCCATGGCCGCCCGCGGGATCACCGCCCCGATGTTGGCCGGGAGCCCCCCACGCAGGTCCAGTCGCCGGATCATGGCGCCAAGTCTAGTTCGGTCGGCGGGGGCCGCCGCCCTCAGTTGCTGTACTGCCGGGCCCCGGCGAGGTCGACGGCGGGCATCGAGGGCAGCGTCGCCATGACCTCGATCTCCCGGCGCAGCACCGCGCAGCTGGCAGCCAACCGCTGCTCGGCATCCGGGATGCCCAGCATCCGCTGCCGCTCCGGGAGGTCGGTGACGATCGCGGAGGCGATCAGGTAGCTCAGGACGATGGGGTCGGTTGGCAGGTGCTCGATGTCCGGCATGTCGATGACACCCCAGGCCGCGATCGTGGCCCGGTACTCGGCCAGCAGGCGCGTGGCGGTGTGCGCCAGGGCCCCGGCGCGCCCCGGATCGCCGATCGGCTCCTCGTGGAGGCGAACCTCCGCGCGGGTGTAGGGCAGCCCGTTGTCCAGGGAGTCGATGGAGAACCGCCGGGCGCCGACGGTCACCAGGTCGTAGCGGCCGTCGGGCAGGGGGTCCACCTTCGTGACCCGGGCCATGGTGCCCATCTCGTAGAGCGCCGCAAGGCCGTCCACCTCGGGATCGGCGCCGGGCCGGATGGCCACGATCCCGAAGCCGCGCTCGTCCTCCGGCAGGTCGTCGAGCATGCGGATCATGAGTCGGTAGCGGGGCTCGAAGATGTGCAGCGGGAGCACGCGCCCCGGGACCAGCACGGTGCGCAGCGGGAACAGCGGGACCGTCGGCACGCGCCACAGGCTAGGGCCACTCGCCGGGTCGCGCACGGCGCGCGGGCCCTGCGCCGGCCGCGCCGGCCCTGGTCGGGTGGGTGCGCGGGGCGCAGCGGCCGGTGGCAGGATCGGCCCATGGCACGCAAGGGCTCGGGCAGCACCGGAACACCTGCCACGCGCGCGCTGGCCGACGCGGGGACCCAGCACGTGCTGCGGACCTACCGGCACGATCCCCGCAGCACCTCGTACGGGATCGAGGCCGCCGACGAGCTCGGCGTGGAGCATGCCCGGGTGTTCAAGACGCTCCTGGCCGACGTCGACGGCGACCTGGTGGTGGGCATCGTCCCGGTCGACGCGCAGCTGGACCTCAAGGCGCTGGCCTCGGCCGTCGGCGGCAAGCGGGCCGCGATGGCCGAGGTGGCGCGGGCCGAGCGGGCGACCGGCTACGTCGCCGGTGGGATCTCCCCGCTGGGCCAGCGGACGACGCACCCGACCGTGCTCGACGAATCGGCGCTGGACCACCGGACGATCCTCGTCTCCGGCGGGCGCCGCGGGCTGGACGTCGAGCTGGAGCCCGGGGACCTCATCAGCCTCACCCGGGCGCGTGTCGCACCGATCGCCCGACGTGGCTGACCGGACGCTCAGCCCAGGCAGTTGGGGCCCAGCAGGGCCTTGAGGTCGCCGTAGAGGGACGGCGTCGGGGTGACCCGCAACCGCTCGTCGATGGACAGCACCGTCGTGGTGGCTCCGTTGCGCAGGTGCAGGTGGACCGCGACCGTGCCCGGATGGGTGGCCAGGACCTCACGGAGCCGGCTGACGACCGGCGGCGTGCAGCGGGCGACGTCCAGGTGCAGGGCCACCGGACCGCTGCTGCTGGCGTCGGCCATGTTCGGCACCGTGATGTCCATGCCGCGCAGCCGGGGAGCGCCCTCGTCACCCTTCTCGAGGCGCCCCCGGACGATGATGACGACGTCCTCGGCCAGCTGCAGCCCGGCTGAGGCGTACAGCTGCGGGAAGCACATCACCTCGACGGATCCGGCGAGGTCCTCGAGCGTGATGATCGCCCACGGCTCGCCCTTGGCCTTGGTCACCTTGCGCTGGATCCCGGTGACCAGGCCGGCCACCGTGACCATCTGGCCGTCGCTGCGCTCCTCGGCAGCCAGTGCCGACAGGGGCATCTCCGACATCGAGGCCAGCACGTGCTCGAGCCCGGACAGCGGGTGGTCGCTCACATAGAGCCCGAGCATCTCGCGCTCGTAGGCCAGCAGCGTCTTCTTGTCCCACTCGGTGGGGGGCGCGACCAGCCGGCTGCCCGGCGCGGGCTCGGCCTGCTCGGGGTCCATCCCGGCGAACAGGTCGAACTGCCCGACCGCCTCGGCACGCTTGGTGTCCACGGCCGCGTCGATGGCCTGCTCGTGGATGACCAGCAGGCCCCTGCGGGTGTCGCCGAAGCCGTCGAAGGCGCCGGCCTTGATCAGCGACTCGACGACGCGCTTGTTGCAGACCGTCATCTCGACCTTCGCGATGAAGTCGTTGAAGTCCGCGAACCGGCCCCGGCTCGTGCGGGTCCGGATGATCGAGTCGACGACGTTCGTGCCCACGTTCCGGATGGCCGACAGGCCGAAGCGGATGTCGGTGCCGACCGGGGCGAAGTCGGACTGGGACTCGTTGACGTCGGGCGGCAGCACCTTGATCCCCATGTGCCGGCACTCGTTGAGGTAGATCGCCGACTTGTCCTTGTCGTCGGCGATCGACGTGAGCAGGGCCGCCATGTACTCGGCCGGGTAGTTCGCCTTGAGGTAGGCCGTCCAGTAGGAGACCAGGCCGTAGCCCGCGGTGTGGGCCTTGTTGAACGCGTAGTCCGAGAACGGGACGAGGATGTCCCACAGCGTCCTGATGGCGTCGTCGGAGTAGCCGTTGGCCCGCATGCCCTCGGCGAACGGCACGTACTCCTTGTCGAGGATCTCCTTCTTCTTCTTGCCCATCGCCCGGCGCAGCAGGTCCGCGCTGCCCAGCGAGTAGCCGGCGAGCTGCTGGGCGATCGCCATGACCTGCTCCTGGTACACGATCAGCCCGTAGGTGTCGCCGAGGATCCCGGCCAGCGGCTCGGCCAGCTCGGGATGGATCGGCGTGACCGGCTGGCGGCCGTTCTTCCGGTCGGCGAAGTCGTTGTGGGCGTTGGCCCCCATCGGCCCGGGGCGGTACAGCGCCAGGACCGCGGAGATGTCCTCGAAGTTGGTCGGGGCCAGTCGCGTGAGCAGGGCCCGCATGCCGGAGTTGTCCAGCTGGAACACCCCGAGCGTGTCACCGCGGGCCAGCAGCTCGTAGGTGGGCCGGTCGTCCAGGGGGAGCTCCTCGAGGACGACCGTCTGGCCCCGGTTGGCCTCGATGTGCCGCAGGGCGTCGTCGAGGATCGTCAGGTTGCGCAGGCCCAGGAAGTCCATCTTCAGCAGGCCCAGGGACTCGCAGGCCCCCATGTCCAGCTGCGTGATGATGGCGCCGTCCTGCTCCCGGCGCATGATCGGCACGACGTCCAGCAGCGGCTCGGCGGACAGGATCACGCCCGCCGCGTGCACGCCCCACTGGCGGCGCAGGCCCTCGAGGCCCCGAGCGGTGTCGACGACCTCGCGCAGCTCGTCCTCGGACTCGTAGAGGGCGCGGAAGTCGGCCGCCTCCTTGTAGCGCGGATGGCCGGCGTCGAAGATCCCGGCCAGCGGGATGTCCTTGCCCATGACCGCCGGGGGCATCGCCTTGGTCAGCTTCTCCCCCACCGCGAACGGGTGGCCCAGCACCCGCGCGGAGTCCTTCAGCGCGGCCTTGGCCTTGATCGTGGAGTAGGTGACGATCTGGGCGACGCGCTCCTCGCCGTAGCGGTCCGTGGCGTACCTGATCATCTCGGCGCGCCGACGCTCGTCGAAGTCCATGTCGATGTCGGGCATGGAGATGCGCTCGGGGTTCAGGAACCGCTCGAACAGCAGCCCGTGGCTCATGGGGTCCAGCTCGGTGATGCCCAGGGCGTAGGCGATCAGCGCCCCGGCCGCCGAGCCACGCCCGGGACCCACGCGGATCCCCTGGCTCTTGGCGTAGGCGACGAGGTCGGCCACCACCAGGAAGTAGCCGGGGAAGCCCATCTGGTTGACCACGCCGAGCTCGTAGGCGGCCTGGTCGCGGCGGTCCTGGGGCACGCCGCCCGGGAACCGGCGGGCCAGGCCGCGCTCGACCTCCTGGACCAGCCAGGAGTCCTCGGTCTCGCCCGCGGGGACCGGGAACCTCGGCATCAGGTTGCGGCCCTCGGTGAACTCGACGTCGCAGCGCTCGGCGACCAGCAGGGTGTTGTCGCAGGCCTCCGGGTGCTCGGCCCACAGCCGGCGCATCTCGTCGGCGGACTTCAGGTAGAAGTCCCGGGCGTCGAACCTGAACCGGTTGGGGTCGGCCATCGTCTTGCCGGTCTGCACGCACAGCAGCACCTCGTGTGAGTCCGCGTCGGCCGCGTGCGTGTAGTGCAGGTCGTTGCTGGCCAGCAGCGGCAGGCCGAGGTCCTTGGCCAGCCGCAGGAGGTCGGGCAGCGTGCGCCGCTCGATCTCGATCCCGTGGTCCATGACCTCGACGAAGAAGTTGCCGGCCCCGAGGATGTCGCGGTAGTCGGCCGCGGCCTGGCGGGCCCGCTCGTACTGGCCCACCTGCAGCCACCGGTTCACCTCGCCGGAGGGGCATCCCGTGGTGGCGATGATGCCCGTGCCGTGCCGCTCCAGCAGGTCCCGGTCGAATCGGGGGTACTTGCGGTACTGGCCCTCGAGGCTGGCCAGCGAGGAGATCCGGAACAGGTTGTGCAGGCCCTCGGTGGTCTCGGCCAGCAGGGTCATGTGCGTGTAGTTGACCTTGCCCTTGGCGGTTCCCTCGTCGCCGACGTCCTGGCCGACGTCGGCCCCGAACGAGAAGGGCGCCCGGTCGAAGCGCGACCCGATGGGGACGTAGTACCCCTCCATGCCGATGATGGGCTTGACGCCGGCCGCCCGGCCGGCCTTCCAGAACTCGAAGGCCCCGAAGACGTTGCCGTGGTCGGTCATGGCCAGGGCGGGCATCTCCATGCGCGCCGCCTCGGCGAACAGGTCCTTCACACGAGCGGCACCGTCCAGCATGGAGTACTCCGTGTGGGCGTGCAGGTGCACGAAGCTGCCGCTCGACGCGTTCGGCACGGACTGTCCTCCCGGGTGTTCGCCACGATCGATCGGCACGACCGATCTCCCTGCCGAGACCTGACGGGGAAGGCGGACGCGGCAGTGCCCGATCCTACTGCCGCGGGCCGACAGGCCGGCCGCGCGACATCCCCGGGGCCGGCTGCCAGCATGGGCGACTGTGTCCGCACTGCGCCCGATGACCGAGGTGGCCGCCGAGCTCGGGATCGCCCGCGAGCACGTCGTCGGATGGGGCCCGGATCGGGCCAAGGTGGACCTCGCCGCCCTGTCCGACCGCGCCCCGACCGGACGGCTGGTCCTGGTCTCGGCGATCACGCCGACGCCCTCGGGGGAGGGCAAGACCACGATGGCGATCGCCCTGGCGATGGGGATGCGCCGACGCGGCCGGCGTGCCGTGCTCGCCCTGCGCGAGCCGTCGCTGGGTCCGGTCTTCGGCATGAAGGGCGGCGGCACCGGCGGCGGCGCGGCGACGATCGAGCCGGCCGAGGCGATCAACCTGCACTTCACCGGCGACCTGCACGCCATCACCTCGGCGCACAACCTGCTCTCCGCCCTGGTCGACAACTGCCTGCAGTTCGGCCAGCCCGCGCCCATCGACCCGCGCCGGGTGACCTGGCCGCGCGCGGTCGACATGAACGACCGGTTCCTGCGCCACGTCGTGATCGGGCTCGGCGGGCCGCTGGACGGGATCCCGCGCGAGTCGGGCTTCCAGATAACCGCCTCCAGCGAGGTGATGGCCGCGCTGTGCCTTGCCGCCGACCTGCCGGACCTGCAGCAGCGCCTGGGCCGGATCGTGGTGGGGTGGTCGGCCGACTCCTCGCCGGTGACCGCCGGCGACATCGGCGCCGCGCCCGCGATGACCGCGCTGCTCCGCGACGCGCTCATGCCCAACCTCGCGCAGACGGCCGAGGGCGGTCCCGCCCTCGTCCACGGCGGGCCCTTCGCCAACATCGCGCACGGGACGAACTCGATGATCGCCACCCGGATGGCCCTGGCCACCGGCGCCGACGTGATCACCGAGGGCGGGTTCGGCTTCGACCTCGGTGGCGAGAAGTTCCTGGACATCGCGTGCCGGTCCGCCGGGATCTGGCCCCGGGCCGTCGTGCTGGTCGTGACCCTGCGGGCGCTGCGGCTGCACGGCGGCGCCGCCCTCGCCGATGCGGGCATGCCCAACCGCGCCGCCCTGATCGCCGGCCTGCCGCAGCTCGAGCACCACCTGTTCAGCGTGGGCGCCTTCGGCCTGCCGCCGGTGGTGGCCCTCAACCGCTTCCCGGACGATGAGGAGGACGAGGTCGCGGTCCTCGCGGGCTGGTGCGCGACCCACGGGGTCCCGATGTCCCCGTGCTCCGGGTTCGCCGAGGGAGGCTCGGGCGCCGAGGAGCTGGCCGACGTGGTGGCGGGCGTGCTGGACTCCACCGATGCGGCTCCCCCGCTGCCGTGGCACCCCTACGCGCCCGACGACCCCTACGCGGACAAGATCTCCGCTGTTGCCCGGCACGTCTACGGCGCGGACGGGATCGAGGTCGCACCCGCAGCGGCCCGCGAACTGGACCGGATCACCGCCGCCGTCGGCACCGGGCTGCCCGTGTGCATCGCCAAGACCCACCTGTCGCTGTCCGACGACCCGAAGCGCCGTGGGGTCCCGCACGGGTTCACCGTGAACGTCCGGGAGGCCCGGCTGGCCGCGGGGGCCGGCTTCGTCGTGGCCAGCACCGGGTCCATCGTGACCATGCCCGGGCTCCCCCACGATCCTGCGGCCCTGCACATCCGGGTGCGCCCGGACGGCTCCATCTCCGGGCTGATGTCCGGCGACCGCGACTGAGCCGGGGCTGGGGCCGGGGCCGGGGCCGGTCCCTCGGCAGTCGGCGGGGACCGGCGACCCACCCGGGCGGGGTCCGGCTCCCCGGGCGGTCCGCCTACGTTCGGTCCACCTCGATGACGTCCTCGTCCGGCTCCGGCGCCGCGAGGGCCGTCAGCTCGGCGAACGTCACGTCATCGAGGACCACGTCGGCGGCGGCGCAGTTCTCCTCGAGGTGCTCCATCGACGATGTGCCCGGGATCGGCAGCATCACCGGCGAGCGGCGCAGCAGCCATGCCAGCGACAGCTGGGCGGCGGGGATCCCCGTCCTGGCCACCACCGTGCCGAGCGGCCCGTCCGGCCGGGCCAGCGGTCCGGCAGCGACCGGGAACCACGGGATGAAGCCCGAGGCCCTGCTCCTCGCAGGCGTCCAGCACGCCCTCCGCATCCCGCTGCGTGACGTTGTACAGGTTCTGCACGCTGACGACGTCCACGATCTCCCTGGCTGCGGCGAGCTCCTCGACCGAGACCTGCGACAGGCCGATGTGCCGGATCTTGCCCTTCTCCTGCATGCGCGCCAGCGCCCCGAGCTGGTCGGCCAGCGGCACGTTGGTGTCGATCCGGTGCAGCTGGTACAGGTCGATGGTGTCCACGCCGAGTCGGCGCAGGGACATCTCCACGCACTGGCGAAGGTAGTACGGGCTGCCCACGGGGACCCAGTGGTCGGGGCCAGGGCGGACCAGGCCGCCCTTGGTGGCGATCGTGATCCCGTCGTAGGGGTGCAGGGCCTCCCGGATCAGGTCCTCGGAGACGAAGGGCCCGTACGAGTCGGCGGTGTCGATGAAGTCCACCCCCAGCTCGACGGCGCGGCGCAACAGGGCGATCGCGGCCCGGCGGTCCGGCGGGTCGCCCCAGATCCCCGGACCGGTGATCCGCATCGCACCGAAGCCGAGGCGGCGGACCGTGAGGTCACCTCCGAGGGTGAGGGTTCCCGAGGCGTGGACGACAGGGGTCTGGGATGCGGTGTCCATGGATCCAGAATGCCACTGCGGCCTTTCGCCCGGCGCCGCCGGATCAGTCCGGCGCGAGGGTCCGCAGGGCGTGGTCGAGGTCCGCGGGGTACGGGGAGGTGAACTCAACCCACTCCCCCGATCCGGGGTGCAGGAAGCCCAGGCGCACCGCGTGCAGCCACTGGCGCTCCAGGCCGCACCGCTGCGCGAGCACCGGATCGGCTCCGTACATGACGTCGCCGACGCACGGGTGCCGGATCGCAGCCATGTGCACGCGGATCTGGTGGGTCCGCCCGGTCTCGAGGTGGACCTCGAGCAGGCTGGCGAACCGAAGGGCCTCGAGGACCTCGTAGTGGGTCACGGAGTGCCGGCCGCCGGCGATCACGCCGAACTTCCAGTCGTGGTTCGGGTGCCGGCCGATGGGCGCGTCGATGGTGCCGCGCAGCGGATCGGGCAGCCCCTGCACGAGGGCGTGGTAGACCTTCTCGGGGGTCCGGTCGCGGAACTGCTGCTTGAGGTGGCTGTAGGCCGGCTCGCTCTTGGCCAGCACCATCACCCCCGAGGTCCCCACGTCGAGGCGCTGGACCACGCCCCGGCGCTCCGGGGCACCCGAGGTCGAGATCCGGTGGCCGCGCGCGCGGAGCACGCCGGTCACGCTCGGCCCCTCGAACCCCATGCTCGGGTGGGCTGCGACGCCCACCGGCTTGTCGACCACGATGATCTCGGCGTCCTCGTGCAGGACCACGAGCTCGGGCACGTCGACGGCCGGCTCCTCGTCGAGCGGGCGCACCGCCGGGATGAGCACCTCGACGAGCGCGCCCGCAGCGACGCGCGCGCTCTTGCCAACCACACGTCCGTCCACCTGGACGCTTCCGCCCTCGGCGAGTTCCGCGGCCCGGGAGCGGGACAGCCCGAACATCCGCGCAAGGGCGGCGTCGACCCGTTCCCCGGCGAGCCCGTCCGGCACATGCGCCAGGCGCGGCTCAGCCATCGGTGGCCCGCTCCGGAGCCGACCCGTCGGGGTCGGCAACGGGGGGTTCCCCGGGCGGCTCCTGGCTCATGTCCACCCCTCGAAGGCTCAGCAGCACGGCAAGGATCGCCGAGCCGACCAGTGCCATGTCCGCGACGTTGAACACCGGCCAGTTGGGAAGCTCGAGGAAGTCCACGACGTAGCCCCGGAACGGCGCGGGGTCGCGGAAGATCCGGTCGACCAGGTTCCCCAGCGCACCGCCGAGGATCCCGCCCATGACCACGGCCCACCACGTGCTGGTGAGGGTCCGGGCCGTGCGCACGATGAAGAGCGAGACGACGACCGCGATCGCGCTGATGACGATCGTGTAGTTGCCCGCCAGGGAGAACGCGGCACCGGGGTTGCGCACGAACGTCAGCTTCAACCACTGGCCGATCACCTCGATCGACGGCTGTCCCTCGAGCGTGGCCACCGCGATGGCCTTGGTGACCTGGTCCACGGCGACCACTCCCGCAGCGACACCCAGGGTGACCGGGAGCCTACTCACCTCAGCGGCGCTCCTCGGCCTGCTTGCACGTGATGCACAGCGTCGCCCGGGGGAACGCGCGCAGCCTCCCGGCCGCGATCGGCATCCCGCACGACTCGCAGATCCCGTACGTGCCGGCGTCGAGTCGGCGTCGGGCGCGCAACGCCTGGTCGAGCATCTCCCGCGTGTTGGCGTTGACCGACATCTCGTGCTCGCGCTCGAACGTCTTGGCACCGGCATCGGCCTGGTCGTCCCCAGCGCCGTCCCCGGAGTCGGCGATGAGGTCGGCCAGGTCGGCCTCCCCCATGTCCAGCTCCTCGCGCAGGCGTGCGATCTCGGCCTCGAGGGCCTCCCGGAACGTGTCGAGCTCGGCTGAGGTCCACGCGGGCGCGGCGGGAGCCTCCGGTGCCGGGACCGGCCCGGCCGGGGCATCGGCCGGCTTGGGCGCAGCCGGCTTGGGCGTGGCGGGCGGGGCGGGCTTGGTCGCGGCGGGCTTGGGTCGCGGCGGGCTTGGTCGCCGCCGGCTTCTTCTCGGCCGGCTTGGTCGCGGCCGGCTTCGGCCGCGGCCGGCTTGGTCGCGGCCGGCTTCTTCTCGGCCGGCTTCTTCTCGGCCGGCTTCTTCGCGGCCGGCTTCTTCTCGGCCGGCTTGCTCGCGGCCGGCTTGGTCGCGGCCGGCTTGGGCGCGTTCTCCTGGGCCGGTGCGGGCTGTTCTGCCCCTGCCTGCGTCGCGGGAGCATCCCCCGAGGCGCCCGGCAGGGTCGAGCGGACGTTGGAGACCGCACGTCGAAGCGCACCGGTGACCCGGTCGGTTGCTCCCATCGCGGACTCCTGACTGCTCCCGTCCCACCCCCACCCTCCGATGGGCCAAGGGCGAGGATATCCCCCGTGCATCCCTTCCGTGCGGCGATCCATGTCCGGCCGGGCGGCCGCGCCGACAACGTGGGCGGTCGATCCCTCCCTGCGCGGCCCGGGGATCCCCCGTCGCTGCTGGTCCGCGTCCGGGCCCGTCCCGTCGAGGGGGCGGCGACCGAGGCCGCGGAACGGGCCCTGGCCGCCGCCCTGGCGATCCGGCCCCGGCAGGTCAGGGTCGTGCGAGGGGCGCAGTCCCGCGACAAGCTCGTCGAGATCAGCGACCCGCCCGAGGACATCGCCCGGCGCTGGGCCGACCTCCTGCAGCAGCCCGGGTGATCCCCGGCCACGGTCCGTGCGCACGGCCCAGCGCCCGCGCGCACGTAGAATCTGGCCCCGCACCCGGATGAGCAAGGACGTGATGATGAGCGCGCAGGCCCCAAGCCCGCAGGCCGAGGAGGGACCCGGCACCGCCCGGCCGTACGCCGCGGTCCCCGCGAAGGTCGACCTCGCGGCGGTGGATCGCGACATCCTGGGGTTCTGGCGCGACCGGGACGTGTTCCATCGCTCGCTGCGCCGCCGTGCGGGCGCAGCCCAGTGGACGTTCTACGAGGGCCCCCCGACGGCCAACGGCAAGCCGGGCACCCACCACGTCGAGGCGCGGGTCTTCAAGGACGTGTTCCCGCGGTTCCGGACGATGCGCGGGTACCTCGTCGAGCGCAAGGCCGGCTGGGACTGCCACGGCCTGCCCGTCGAGCTCGCCGTGGAGAAGGAGCTCGGATTCACCGGCAAGGGCGACATCGAGGCGTTCGGCGTGGCGGAGTTCAACGAGCGCTGCCGGGAGTCCGTGCTGCGCCACGTCGACGAGTTCGCCGTGCTGACCGAGCGCATGGGCTACTGGGTCGACATGGACCAGGCCTACTGGACGATGGATCCGGCCTACGTGCAGAGCGTCTGGTGGTCGCTCAAGCAGATCTTCGACAAGGGCCTGCTGGTCCAGGACCACCGGGTCTCGCCCTACTGCCCCCGCTGCGGCACCGGCCTGTCCGACCACGAGCTCGCGCAGGGGTACGAGGACGTCACCGATCCATCCGTGTACGTGCGGATGCCGGTCACCAGCGGCCCGCTCGCCGAGCGCTACCCCGGGGTCAACCTGCTGGTCTGGACCACGACCCCCTGGACGCTGGTGTCCAACACGGCCGTGGCGGTCAAGCCCGACGCGACGTACGAGGTCGTTCGCGTCCCCGGCCCGCTCGGCGCCTCCGAGCTGCTGGTCATCGCTGCGGACCTGCGCGAGGCGAAGCTGCCGGAGGACCATGAGGTCCTGGCCACCCTGACCGGCCGGGAGCTCGAGCACACCGGCTACGCGCGCCCGTTCCAGCTGGTCGACATCCCGGACGCCCACTACGTGATCCTCGCCGACTACGTGACCACGGAGGACGGCACCGGGCTGGTCCACCAGGCGCCGGCGTTCGGCGCCGACGACCTGGTCTCCTGCCGCTCCTACGGGCTGCCGGTGGTGAACCCCCTGCGGCCGGACGGCACCTTCGAGCCGTCGGTGCCGATGGTCGGGGGCATGTTCTTCAAGTCGGCCGACCCGACCCTCGTCGCCGACCTGGAGTCCCGGGGGCTGATGTTCCGCCACGAGGCCTTCACGCACTCGTACCCGCACTGCTGGCGCTGCCACACGCCGCTGGTCTACTACGCGCAGCCGAGCTGGTACATCCGGACCACCCAGATCAAGGATGCCCTCGTCCGCGAGAATGCCGGCACGGCGTGGCATCCGCCGACCATCCAGTGGGGTCGCTACGGGGACTGGCTGGAGAACAACGTCGACTGGGCGCTGTCGCGCAACCGGTACTGGGGCACGCCGCTGCCGATCTGGCGGTGCGCCGAGGACCACCTGACCTGCATCGGCTCGCTGGCCGAGCTCGGCGAGCTCGCCGGCCAGGACCTCTCCGAGCTCGATCCGCACCGGCCGTACGTCGACGACGTGACCTTCGCGTGCCCCCAGTGCGCGGCCCCGGCCACGCGCGTGCCGGAGGTCATCGACGGGTGGTACGACAGCGGCGCGATGCCGTTCGCGCAATGGGGCTACCCGCACTCGGGCGTGGAGACCTTCGAGCGCAAGTACCCGGCCGACTTCATCTGCGAGGCGATCGACCAGACCCGCGGCTGGTTCTACACGCTCATGGCGGTCGGCACGCTGGTGTTCGACCAGTCCTCCTACCGCACCGTGCTCTGCCTGGGCCACATCCTCGACGAGGACGGCCGCAAGATGAGCAAGCACCTGGGCAACATCCTCGAGCCGATCCCGCTGATGGACGAGTACGGCGCCGACGCCGTGCGCTGGTTCATGCTCGCCGCCGGTTCGCCGTGGCAGGCCCGGCGGGTCGGCCACGCCGCGATCGCCGACGTCGTGCGCCGGATCCTGCTCACCTACTGGAACACCGTCTCGTTCCAGTCGCTGTACGCGCGCACCTCCGGGTGGGTCCCCGACCCGGCCACCGCACCGCCGGTCGCCGAGCGCCCCGTGCTCGACCGCTGGGCGCTGGCGGAGTCCAGCCGGCTGGCCCGGGAGGTGACGCGCGCCCTCGACGAGTACGACACCCAGGCGGCGGGGCGGCTGCTGTCGGCCTACGTCGACGACCTGTCCAACTGGTACGTGCGCCGCTCCCGCCGGCGCTTCTGGGAGGGCGACCAGGCGGCCCTGCACACCCTGCACGAGTGCCTGCGCACGCTGACCCTGCTCATGGCGCCGCTGACCCCGTTCGTCACCGAGCGCGTCTGGCAGGACCTGTTCGCGACCTCCCCCGACGACTCGGTGCACCTGCAGGACTGGCCCGACGACTCGGGGGCCCTGGCCGACGCCGAGCTCTCCGGCCAGGTGGAGCTGATCCGCCGCCTCGTCGAGCTGGGCCGGGGGGCGCGCGCCGAGGGCCGGGTGCGCACCCGTCAGCCGCTGGGACGCGCACTGGTGTCGGCGCCCGGGTGGGACCGGATGCCGGCCGAGCTGAAGGCGCAACTCGCCGACGAGCTGAACGTCGAGTCGGTCATCAGCCTCGGCGGCGACGGCGACGCCACCGCCGACGAGCTGGTCCACGTCAGCGTGAAGGCGAACTTCCGCTCCCTGGGCCGCCGGTTCGGCAAGGGCACCCAGCCGGTCGCCGCGGCAATCACCGGGGCCGATCCCGTCGCGCTGACCGGCGCCCTGCGGGAGGCCGGGACGGCCACGGTGCAGGTCGGCGACGAGGCTGTCGAGGTGACGTCCGATGACGTGGTGATCACCGAGACCCCCCGGGAGGGCTGGGCCGTGGCCACCGACGCGGGCGAGACCCTGGCCCTGGACCTGCACCTGACCCCGGAGCTGGTCGGTCGTGGCCTGGCCCGCGAGGTGGTCAGGCTCGTCCAGGAGACCCGCAAGTCCGCGGGGCTCGAGGTCAGCGACCGGATCGAGCTCTGGCTGGCCACACAGTCCGAGGAGCTCGCCTCGGCCGTTGCCGAGCACGAGTCGGCCATCGCCGCCGAGGTCCTGGCCGTCTCGGTGACCAGCGGCCCTGCCCCGGATGGTGCGGCGCTCGGGGCCGATGGGGACCTCGGCCTCACGCTCGGGCTGCGGCGGGCCTGACCGGGGCCACGCCCAGCGGAGGCCCACGCGCCAGCGGCCAGGGGCGCGCCTGTGGACGGTCGCTGGGCCCTGTCGGACCAGGATGGCAGGGTGTCCCCATGCAGACGCTGGATCCGCGGGTCGACCGCAGCCGGGGTGCGGTCTACCAGGCCGAGGAGACCGTCGCCCTGGTGATGCGGCGTCCGCACCGGACGGTCCGGATCGGCAGCGCGGTGGTCACCCTCCCGCCAGAGGTCCGCTTCGGCACGCTGCCCGCGATCCAGTCCTTCGTCGACGCGGTCCTGGCCGAGCCGCAGACCGCTGCGCGGTACCCGGGCCGGGGGCCGGTCGTGGTCCGACCCCGGCGGGGGTTCCGTGCCGCCACCTACAGCGCGGGTGAGATCCACATCCCGACCGCCGACCCGCGCGGGCGCTGGGCGCTCAGCCGGGCCGTCGTGCTGCACGAGGTGGCCCACCACCTCGCCGGCGCCCCCGGGCACGGCCCCGCGTTCCGCGCAGCGCTCGTGCACCTCTACGAGCTGCACCTCGGAGCGGCAGCCGAGCTCCTGCGCACCCTGCTGGCACCCCTGGACCGGGTGCCCGACCCCGAGTCGACGGCGCGCGGCGGGGCCGACCCCGCTGACGAGCAGCTGCGCCGCGTGTCCGCGCTGCTGGCCAAGGCGACCTCGACCGACTCCGCCGAGGAGGCCGAGGCCTATCTCGCCAAGGCCGCCATCGTCGCCCAGCGGCACAGCATCGACCTCGCCGTCGCGGCCATGGCCGGCGGACAGGCCCATCAGGCGCCGACGCACCGGATGGTCACGATCGGCGAGCCGCGCCGCGCGCTCAACAAGCTGCTCGTCAGCCTGTTCGTCGAGATAGCCAGGTCCTGGTCGGTCACCGTGGACATCGGCCACGGCTCCACCTACGTCCTCGGCTACGGCATGCCCGGCGACCTCGACCAGGTGGAGTCGGTGTTCGCCACCGCTGGGGCGATGATGGTCGGCCGGGCACATGAGCACGTCCGGTCCGGCGCCTGGCGCGGCACCACGTACGTGCCCGGTGGGGCGTGGGCCGCACGTCCGGTCACCGCCGGGGTCGCGCGCAACGCCTTCTGCCTGGGCTTCATCGAACGGCTCGGCCATCGCGTGCGCGAGGCCGCGGAGTCCGCCCGCGCGGCCGCGGCGGCCCCGGTCGATTCCGAGGGGGCCGGGATGGAGTCGGACGCGGAGCGCCGCCAGGACCACGTCGCCCTCGCACTGCGGGAACGGGATCGGGCCGTCACCGAGTACTACCGCGAGGTGTCCACGGCACGCGGCTCCTGGCGTCGGTCGGCGACGGCGGCCGGGTCGGCGGTGGCCAGCCGACGGGCGGGTCGGCGCGCCGCCGAGGAGTACGGACGGCGCGGCATCCCGAGCCCGCGTCGGGCTATCGGCCAGGGATCCGGGCAGGCCTGATCCGGCAGCCGGGCCGCTCGGTCAGGCAGTCGGGCCCGGATCCGGGGGGGCACCCAGCGACCGCAGGTCCCGCAACTGGCCCTCGAAGTAGTCGGTCAGCCGGGAGCGCACCTGCGCCTCGAAGCTGCGCAGCGCCGCCACGCGGGCCTCGAGGTCGGCCCGTTGGGCCTCGAGGTCGACGCGCTGGGCCTCGAGGTCGGCCACGGCGGCGCGCGCCGACTGCTCGGCGTCCGCGCGGAGGCCGTCGGCAGCCCGCTTGGCCTCCGCCAGGTACTGGTCGGCTGTGAGCTGGGCAAGTTCGAGTATCCGCGCCGCCGACGAGGGCGGCTCTACGCCCTCGGCCGGCGCGACGTCGGCCTCAGCCGCAGCCTGCGCGCCGTCGGCCTGGGGCGGGGCCTCCGCGGGAGGTGCGCTGGCGGTGGCCCTCGCCTCCTCGAGCTCGGCGGTCAGGGCAGCGATCGCCACCTCGACCTCGTCGAGGAACGTGTCCACCTCGTCGATGTCGTACCCGGTGCTCTGCCGCACCAGCTTGAACTGCTTGTCGTGCACGTCCTGTGCGTTCAGCACCGCGTGCCTCCCTCCACGGTCATCGCGCTCAGAGAAGTCCCTGCAGCAGCCGCAGCGCCACCTGCAGGATGATGAACAGCACGAGGAAGGCCAGGTCCAGCGACACCTGCCCGATCCGCAGGGGCGGGATCACCCGCCGCAGCACCTTGAGCGGTGGGTCCGTGAGGCTGAGCACCGTCTCGAAGATGATCACCACCACGCCCGTGGGCTGGAAGTCGCGTGCGAACACGACGATCAGGCTGATGATCATGCGAGCGATCAGGAGCAGCAGGTACAGCCAGATGAGGGTCGACAGCAGGCCGACGACGATGGTCATGCATCAACTCTGGTTGAAGAAGCCGTCCTGCGCGATCTGCGCGCGCGCCTCGGCCCCCACATCGACGTTGGCCGGAGAGAGCAGGAACACCTTGTTGGTGACCCGCTCGATCGTCCCCCGCAGGCCGAACACCAGCCCCGCCGCGAAGTCCACGATCCGCTTCGCGTCGTTGTCGTCCATGCCCGTGAGGTTGATGATGACCGGCACCCCCTCCCGGTACTCCTCGCCGATGCGGCGGGCATCGTTGTAGGAACGCGGGTGCAGGGTGGTGATCCGGTACATGTCGGCCCCCGAGGTCGAGCCCGTGGGCTTCAAGGTGGCGACGGGCCGCTCGGCCACGGCCGTCGGTGTCGGGCGCACTGCCAGCTCGGGCGCGGGACGGGGCCTGGCCTCCGAGGCGGGAGCGGCGTACTGCTCCCGGCCGGACCCCCGGACGTCGACGTGGTCGGACTCGTAGTCGCCGTCGAAGTCATCCTCGACGAGACCCAGGTAGACCGCCATCTTGCGCATCGCGCCGGCCATGTGAACTCCTTCGTGCTGATCCCGGGGCGGCTGAGCCGCCCTCGGCGTTCCGGTTAGGTTACTTCAGGGGTGCGCGGTGCCCGAGCAGCGCGCTGCCGAGGCGGACGTGTGTCGCTCCGGCTGCGATGGCGGCCTCGAGGTCCGCCGACATGCCGGCCGAGCGCATCGTGGCGCCCGGGTGCGCGGCCAGCACCAGGTCGTGGACCTGGGCCAGCCGCTCGAAGGGGGCGCGCGGGTCGACGTCGAGCGGGGCCACGGCCATGACGCCCAGCAGGTCGAGCTGGGCTGCCCCGGCCACCGCGTCTGCCAGGGCGAGCGCCTCATCGGCACTGGCGCCGCCCCGGTGACCGGGGCCCCCATCCGCCCCATGCTGCCGCGGGGCCAGGTCGACCTGCAGGCACACGCCGAGCCGCCGGCCGACCCGCGCGGCGGCCCGATCAAGTGCCGCCACCAGCGGCAGGCGGTCGACGGACTCGACGATGTGCGCGTACTGCGCCACCGACGCCGCCTTGTTCCGCTGCAGCTGGCCGACGAAGTGCCAGGTGAGGTCCAGGTCCGCGCACGCGGCGGCCTTGGGCCGTGCCTCCTGGTCACGGTTCTCCCCGACGTGGCCGATCCCGAGCCCGGCCAGGCTGCGAACGTCCGCGGCCGGCCGGGTCTTGGTGATGGCCACGATCGTCACCGAGTCGGCAGCGCGGCCGGCTGCCCGGCACGCGTCGGCGATCCGCGCCCGGACCCGCGCGAGGTTGGCGGACAGCTCGGCCACCCGGGCCGGATCGGATCCGGCGGCCCCGGGCAGCTGTGCCTCGACGCTCATGCCGCCACCATGGCCACGGCACCGCCCTGACGACCGGTGAGCCCGTCGCGCCGATGCGAGTACAGCCCCGGGTCCTCCGCGGTGCATCCCCCCACCAGCACGCTGTGGGCGCCGAGCTCGGCCAGGCGCGCGCCGATCCCCGCCCGCAGGTCCAGGGCGGGTTGACCGTCGGCGGCCGTGGTCACGGCCTCCGGCCGGACCGCCGCCACCTGCTCGGCTCGCTCCGCCGGCACGGGGTAGCACGCACCGCAGATCGCAGGCCCGAGGTGGGCCACGATCCGATCGGCCCGGCCGCCCCGGGCAAGGATCTGCTCGACCGCGGCGCCCACGACGTCGAGGGCCACCCCGCGCCACCCGCTGTGCACGGCGGCGACGACCCGCGCCTCGGGCTCGACGAGGATGACTGGGACGCAGTCGGCGGCCAGGGCCACGAGCGCCACCCCCATCCGATCGGTCACCAGGGCGTCGACATCCCGGATCTCCGCGCCGGGCGCCGGGCCGGTCGGCTCTGCCACCACGGCCACGCCGCGCCCGTGGTCGGGATGCATGAAGGTCATGGAGCTGGCCGGGACGCCGAGCGCCCCGGCCAGCTCCATTCGGGCGGCCAGGACCGCCGCCGGGTCATCCCCGACATGCGATCCCAGGTTCGCCGCGCCGTACGGCGACGGGCTCGACCCCCCGGTCGCCGTACCGCCCCGACCGCTGAAGACCACCCGTGCCTCGACCCCGCCGGGCATGGCGAGGTCGAGGCGGTGGGTGATCATGGCGGTCGGGACTACTTCAGGAAGTCCGGGACGTCGAGGTCGTCGGGCTCGTCGAAGGAGATGGTCCGCGGCTGGCGCAGGTCCACGCCCGGGTTCTCCGAGCCGACCAGCCCGGGCGGCAGCACCACGCCGGACTGGGCGCCCGCAGGCACCAGGACCGGCGACTCGACCCGCTGCTGGGCCTCGGCGGACTCGTCGACCACGCGACGGCCGGCGGCCGTCTCACGGCGGGTCGGCGGGTGACCCCCGTCGAACCCGGCTGCGATGACCGTGACCCGGACCTCATCGCCGAGGGTGTCGTCGATGACGGCCCCGAAGATGATGTTCGCGTCCGGGTGCGCAGCCTCGGCGACCAGGCGCGCGGCCTCGTTGATCTCGAACAGGCCGAGGTCCGACCCGCCGGCGATCGACAGCAGCACCCCGTGCGCACCGTCGATGCTGGCCTCGAGCAGCGGGCTGGCGATGGCACCCTGGGCGGCGCCGACGGCGCGCTCGTCACCGCGCGCCGACCCGATGCCCATGAGTGCCGAGCCCGCCCCGGACATCACGGACTTGACGTCCGCGAAGTCGAGGTTGATCAGGCCGGGGGTCGTGATCAGGTCGGTGATGCCCGACACGCCCTGCAGGAGGACCTGGTCGGCCTGCCGGAACGCATCGATCATGGAGATCGAGCGATCAGCCAGCGAGAGGAGCCGATCGTTCGGGATGACGATCAGGGTGTCGACCTCCGAGCGCAGGGTGTCGATGCCGTTCTCGGCCTGGCCGCTGCGCCGCCGCCCCTCGAAGCCGAACGGACGCGTCACGACGCCGATGGTCAGGGCGCCCAGCGAGCGGGCGATCTTGGCCACGACGGGGGCCCCGCCCGTGCCGGTGCCGCCGCCCTCGCCGGCGGTGACGAAGACCATGTCAGCCCCCTTCAGGACCTCCTCGATCTCCTCGGCGTGGTCCTCAGCGGCCTTCTTGCCGACCTCGGGGTCAGCACCGGCGCCGAGGCCGCGGGTGAGCTCGCGGCCGATGTCGAGCTTGACGTCGGCATCGCTCATCAGCAACGCCTGGGCGTCGGTGTTGATCGCGATGAACTCGACGCCCTTGAGGCCGACCTCGATCATGCGGTTCACGGCGTTGACGCCGCCGCCACCGATGCCGACGACCTTGATCACTGCCAGGTAGTTCTGCGGGGCTGCCACGTGGGGCTCTCCTCTTCTCTTTCCTGCTGCTGCACAGGGTTGGGGCTTCGGTGCGACGGGCTGGGTGGTCCCGCCGCGGGGGGCGTGCACCTTCGGTCTCCTCGACTCTCACCCTCAACCTGAGGCTTAGAGTTATGTCAACCTGTGGTTGGGATGGAACGTAGGCGAGCCGAGGGCCCTGTTCAAGCACCTCCGGGAGTCCGGGCGTGTCGCGCCGGGACGAATGGGCGCCTTCCCCGATGCGATGGCCGATTCCGAGCCCGGCGCCGTCCCTGGGGACGGTCTGGGGACGGTCTGGGGAGGGCGGCCGGGCAGCTGGGGACGAGCTGTGGACACCGCCTGTGGAAACCGGATCGGCACGTCATGCACAGCGTGTGGACGCCGGCGGGTGAGCCACCGCGTCCGAGCTGCGAGGTCCGGGTGATCAGGCCCCGCCGTGTTCGCGCAGAGCGAACACGCCTCAGCCGCCGGACGACTCCCCTGACGCGTCGCTCGGTTCCGACGTGGTCGGCAGCAGCGGCGCGGAGACGTCGTAGCGGCGGGCCTTGACCGTCGCCAGGCCGGCGAGCACGCGTGCCTTCAGGTCGGAATCGTCAGCACTGCCCCAGCGGACCGTGGCACCCCCGCGCAGTGCCAGGGTGACGTCGTCACGGGTCCCCGCCGACACCTTGGTGACGCGGACGCGCAGGTCCTCGGGAAGGGCCAGGAGCACCATCCGGGCCGTCTCCCGGCCCACCTCGGTGCTCGCCCGGATCACGGGCATCCGCTTGGCGGACTTGACCTTGTCGTAGATCACCCCTTCGGCGTCCATGACGTAGAAGCCCTTGCCCTCGGGCACCGCAGCGAAGGGGGTGCGCGCGGTCACCTCGAGCCGGATCGTGCTCGGCAGGGAGCGTGCCAACCGGACGTCGGCGACGGCCGGGATGGCGGTCATGATGGCGACCCGCACCTGCTCTGCGTCGACCGCGGGCACGTGGTCCTGGGCCGAGATCCCCGACGCCAGGCGTATCGACTCCTCGGAGAGCCCCCGCGGCGCCTCGACGACGACGTGCTCGACCAGGGTCGCCGGGGAGCCCCACCCGACCCACCACATCGCCAGGCCGCCGCCCGCGGCGAGCAGCATGAGGCGCCGCCGACGACGACGGGCGCGGGGGCGCCGCTCGGGAGCGGGCCCGGCCGTCGGAGGCCCGCCGTCGGAGCCGTCCGGGACCGAGTCCGGATCCGGCCCGACACCGGCCTCCTCGGCCGTCGCGTCCACGTGCGCCTGCGTCATTGGGTCCCTCCGAAGCGCTGCGCGAGGAGGTCCAGGACCTCCGGGCCGAGCAGGACGATGTCGCCGGCACCCAGCGTCATCACGATGTCGCCGGGTTGGGCCCGCTGCGCCAGGTGCCCGGCGACCGCGGACCAGGACGGCTCGAAGACGACACGGTCCGCCGGCAGCGGGACGTGGCTTGCCATCGACTGGCCGCTGGCACCGGGGATCGGCTCCTCCCCCGGCGCGTAGACCTCGAGCACGACGACCTGATCGGCAAGGCCCAGTGCCTGCCCGAACTCCTCGACGAACATGGCGGTCCGGTAGTAGTGGTGGGCCTGGAACGCCACCACCAGGTTGCCCTCCCCCACCACCTCACGGGCGGCCCGCAGGGTTGCTGCGATCTCGGTCGGGTGGTGCGCGTAGTCGTCGAACACGCGGATCCCGTGGACCTCGCCCTTGAAGTCGAACCGCCGGCGGGTCCCGGTGAACTGGGCCAGGCCCTCGGCCAGCTCCTCGGCCGGGAAGCCCAGCCCGACGCCGGTGACCAGGGCCGCGGTGGCGTTCAGGGCGTTGTGCGTGCCCGGCACGGACAGCTCGAGGCGTGCAAGGGGCTGCTCCCCCCGGCTGACGAGGGCCGATGCGCCGGACGCCGAGGTCCGCAGCTCCGAGACCACGTGGTCGGCATCGGGGCCGGTCCCGTACGTGCGCACGTCGACGCCATCGGCGCGCGCGGCCACGGCCATGCGCAGCGCCCCCGGATCGTCCGCGCACGCCACGACGAACCCCCCGGCGTCGCGGATCCCCCGGGCGAAGTCGAGGAACGCCTGCTCCACGGCCTCGAAGGTGCCCCAGTGGTCCAGGTGGTCCGCCTCGACGTTGGTCACGATCCCGGCGATGGCCGGCAGCACCAGGAACGAGCCGTCGGACTCGTCCGCCTCGACGATGAACAGGTCACCGCTGCCCTGGTGGGCGTTGGCGCCCGAGTCGTTGAGCTCGCTGCCGATCGCGTATGAGGGGTCGACGCCACAGTGCTGCACCGCGATCGTCAGCATCGAGGTTGTCGTGGTCTTGCCGTGCGTGCCGGCGACGGCGACCCCCCGGCTGCCGGCCATGAGGGCGGCCAGCGCGGCGGACCGCGGGACGACGGGGATCCCCCGCTCCCGGGCGGACACGACCTCCACGTTGTCGGGGCTGATGGCGGTCGAGACCAGGACGATGTCGATGTCCCCGGCGTTCTGTGCGTCGTGCCCGGCCCGGGCGTCGACGCCGAGTGCCCGCAGGGCGACCAGTCGCTTGGACTCCCGGGCGTCGCTGCCCGACACCTGCGCGCCTCGGGCCACGAGGATGCGCGCGATCCCGGACATGCCGGCACCCCCGATGCCCACGATGTGCACCCTGCCGCTGAGGTCCACGGCCGCCCCGCTCATGCCGAGCCCCCGGGGGCGTTGCCAGCAGCGGCCAGGACCATGTCGGCCAGCCGTTCGTCGGCATCGCGAACGCCGTGCCGGGCGGCCCTGCGCCCCATGTCGACCAGCCGCTCCGGATCCTCGACGAGTGCGCGCACGCCCCCGACCAGCCGGTCGCCGTCGAGGTCCTCATCGGCGACGATGAGCCCTCCCCCCGCACGCACGACGGGCAGCGCGTTGAGCCGCTGCTCGCCGTTGCCGATCGGGAAGGGCACGTAGATCGCCGGCAGCCCGACCGCGGCCAGCTCGGCGCAGGTCAGGGCACCGCTGCGGCTGATCACCAGGTCCGCCGCGGCGTAGGCCAGGTCCATCCGGTCGAGGTAGGCCACCGGGTGGTATCCCTCGGGCGCATCGGTGACCGAGTCGATGTTGTTCGGCCCGACCGCGTGGAGCACCTGCAGGCCCAGGCTGAGGAGCTCCGGCAGGGCGCTGGACACCGCCGCGTTGATCCGCTGGGCGCCCTGGGAACCTCCGAACACCAGCAGCACCGGCCGGCCCGGATCGAGGCCGAGCTCGGCCCGGGCCCGGTCCCGCACGGCTGGGCGGTTCAGCGTGGAGATGCTGCGGCGCAGGGGGATGCCGAGACGCACCGCACCCGGGAGGGTCCCGTCGACCGCCTCGGCCACGTACGGCGTGAACCGCGCGCCCACGCGGTTGGCAAGCCCGGGCCGGGCGTTCGCCTCGTGGATCACCAGGGGCGTGCGCGTGCGCCGCGCGGCCAGGTAGGCGGGCAGCGAGACGTAGCCGCCGAAGCCCACGACGACGTCGGCTCCGACGTCGGCGAGGATCGCCTGGGTCTGCTTGAGCGCCGCACTGACCCGCCCCGGGAGGGTGAGCATCTCCGCCGACGGCCGCCTGGGCAACGGCACGGGCGGGATCATGCGCAGGTCGTAGCCCCGAGCGGGGACCAGGCGCCCCTCCAGGCCCTTCTCCGTGCCCAGGGCGGTGATGCCCACATCGGGATCCCGACGCCGCAGTGCGTCGGCGAGGTTCAGGGCCGGCTCGATGTGGCCGGCGGTCCCCCCGCCTGCGAGCACGACATGCATGGCTCAGCTCCCCTGCTCAGCGGTGAACGGGACATGGTCCGGGCGCGCGGCGCGGCGCGCCTCCCGCTTGGCGAAGGCCAGCAGGACCCCGATCGCCATCAGCGAGGGCAGCAGGGACGAGCCGCCGTACGACACGAAGGGCAGGGGAACGCCCGTGATGGGCATGAGCTGCAGGACGGCGCCGAGGTTGACCAGGGCCTGGCCGATCAGCCAGGAGACGATCCCCACGCAGGTGATCCGGACGAACGTGTCCGAGGTGCGGATGGCCATCCGGAGGGCGAACACGGTGATCGCCGCGAACAGGCCCAGGACGGTCAGGGCGCCCAGCAGGCCGAGCTCCTCCCCGATCACGGGGAAGATGAAGTCCGTGTGCGCCTCCGGCAGCGCCCCCCACTTCTCGCGGCTGCCGCCCAGGCCGACGCCCCACCACCCGCCGGTGCCCAGTGCGTACTTGCCCTGGGTGAGCTGCCATCCGGCACCGTCGAGGTCAGCCTCGGGGTTGAGCCAGGCCGTGAAGCGCGCCATCCGGTAGCCCGCGGTCAGCGACAGCGCCCCGATACCAGCCAGCCCGAGTGCCCCGAGCCCGACGAAGATCCGCATCGGCGCCCCCGCGACGAACAGCAGCCCGGCGACGATGATGGCCATGATGATCGCCGTGCCGAGATCGCCCTCGGCCACGACCAGCAGGACGATGCCGGCTGCGACCGGCAGGAACGGCCAGGCCAGGTCACGCCACTGGTGCAGCACGCGGTCCTTTCGGGCCAGGACGTCGGCCGACCACAGGATGAGGGCGAGCTTGGCGAACTCCGAGGGCTGCAGGCGGAACGGCCCGACGAGCTTGATCCAGTTGCGCTGGCCGTGCACTCCCACACCGATGCCGGGGACGAACACGAGGAACAGCAGGACCACGGTGAAGATCAGGAACGCCAGGGCGAACCGGCGGAAGACCGAGATCGGCAGCCGCGAGATGAAGAACATCGCCACGACCCCGAGGACGGCGAAGATCGCCTGTCGACCGAACAGGGTGAACGCCGAGCCGTAGATGTCGTAGGACTCCACGCTGGACGAGCTGAGCACCATGACCAGCCCCAGGCTGAGCAGCAGCATGGCCGACCCGAGGATCAGGTAGTACGGGGCCATCGGGTGCTCGTTGAGCCGGTCCCGCCAGCCCGGCTCGACGAGGCCGTCGTGCGGCTGGTCGCCCTCGGGTCGCGGGCGTGCGGCCCGGGTTGCTGAGCTCACGTGCCCTCCTGGAGTGCCGCCACGGCCTCGGCGAACAGGTCGCCCCGCTCGGCGTAGTCACGGAACATGTCCCATGACGCGCACCCTGGGGCCAGCAGCACCGTGTCGCCGGGCCCTGCCATGGCTGCAGCTGCCGCCACGACCTCTGCCATGGCACCAGTGTCGGCCCGGGAGACCTCGACGATCGGCAGATCCGGTGCGTGTCGCGCGAGCGCCTCGGCGATCACGCCGCGATCGACGCCGAGCAGCACGACGCCGACCATCTGGCCGGCCGTGGCGCGGATCAGGTCGTCGAACTCCTGCCCCTTGGCCATGCCCCCCGCGATCCACACGACCCGGTCGTAGGCCTGCAGCGAGGTCTGCGCCGCGTGGCAGTTCGTGGCCTTCGAGTCGTCGATCCAGCGGACCCCGGCGACGGTGCCCACGTCCGCGATCCGATGCCCGGCGGGCTCGAAGCTGCGCAAGCCGTCGCGGACGGCTCCCGCCGGCACCCCGTGGGCGCGGGCCAGTGCGGCTGCCGCCAGGGCGTTGGCCACGTTGTGCGGGGCAGCCGGGTGCACATCGTCGACGACGGCGAGCTCCTGGGCGGCCTCGGCGCGGTTCGGGATGAAGGCGCGGTCCACGAGGATGCCCTCGACCACCCCGAGCATGCTGATGTCGGGGACGCCCAGCGTGAAGCCGATCGCCCGGCAGCCCTCCACGACGTCGGCCTCCTCGACCAGCCGCCGGGTGACCTCGTCGGCGACGTTGTACACGGCGGCCACCTCGGTGCGCTCGTAGATGCGGGCCTTGGCTGCCACGTACGCCTCGAAGGTGCCGAACAGGTCCACGTGGTCCTCGGCGATGTTCAGGCACACCGAGGCCTGCGGGCTGACGGTGTGCAGGAACGGCAGCTGCGGCGCCCCCACCTCGACGGCGATGACGTCCAGGGCGCCCTGCGTCGTCGACTCGCCCATCACGACGTCGACCATCGACACCCCGATGTTCCCGGCGGCCACGGTCCGCAGCCCGGCGGCCCGCAGCATGGACGCCAGCATCAGGGTCGTGGTGGTCTTGCCGTTCGTGCCGGTGACGACCAGCCATGGCGCGGCGCCCGATGTCGGTCGCAGCCGCCACGCCAGCTCGAGCTCGCCCCAGACCGGGACGCCTGCCGCCTGCGCGGCGGCGATCACCGGCGACCGGGGCGGGAGCCCGGGCGAGACCACGAGCAGGTCCAGCCCGGCGGGCAGGGTGTCCCCGTCGCCGAGGCGGACCGTGGCGCCCAGGGTCTCGAGGACCTTCGCCCGCTCGACCTGCCGCGACCCCTCGGCGGCATCGAACGCGCTGACCCGCGACCCGAGGCTGAGCAGCGCGTCGGCCGCTGCGAAGCCGGCCACGCCGATCCCCGCCACGCCGACGTGCAGCGCCGACCAGTCGCCGGCGCGATCCAGTGAGTCGATCATCGGCGCAGCCATTCGGCGTAGAAGACCGACAGCCCGACCGAGATGCACAGGCCCTGGATCAGCCAGAAGCGGACCACGATGGTGATCTCCGCCCAGCCCAGCATCTCGAAGTGGTGGTGCAGCGGGGCCATCCGCAGCACGCGCCTGCCGGTCAGCTTGAAGGACCCCACCTGGGCGACCACCGACAGGGTGATGATCACGAACAGGCCGCCGAGCAGCACGAGGAGCATCTCGGTCCTGCTCATGATGGCCAGCGCGGCCATGCCCCCGCCGAGGGCGAGGCTTCCTGTGTCGCCCATGAAGATCCTTGCCGGGCTGGTGTTCCACCACAGGAAGCCGAAGCACGCGCCCGCGCACGCCACGGCGAACACCGCCAGGTCCAGCGGATCCCGTACCTCGTAGCAGCCGGGTCCGCTCCCGGTCGCGCAGTCCTGGCCCCACTGGAAGACGCCGACCAGCGTGAACGCGCCGAAGGTGAGCACAGAGGCGCCGGCAGCAAGGCCGTCCAGCCCGTCGGTCAGGTTCACGCCGTTGGTGATCGCGGTGACCACGAACCAGATCCACAGCAGGAACACCCCCAGCGGAAGGACCCACGGGGTGTCCCGGACGATCGAGATGGCCTGCGAGGCCGGGGTCAACCCGTCACTGTCCGGGAACCTCGTGGCCAGGGCCGCGAAGCTCAGCGCGACTGCCGCCTGGCCGAGCAGCTTGGTCCGCGCGCGCACGCCGCTGCTGCGCGACTTGAACACCTTGAGGTAGTCGTCGGCGAACCCGACGAGGGCCAGTCCGACCATGAGGTAGACGGCCAGCAGCCCCGACGGGCTGGGGGGAACCCACTGGATCAGGTGGCTGCCGAAGTAGCCCAGCAGCACGGCGATCACGATGGCCAGGCCGCCCATGGACGGCGTCCCCTTCTTGCCGCTGTGCTCGGGGTAGACGATGCCGTCGGCCGACTCGCGGATCGCCTGGGCCAGGTTGCGCCGGGTGAGCACCTTGATCAGCAGCGGCGTGCCGAGCAGCGCCACCAGCAGCGAGATCATCGCGCTCAGGACGATCTGGATCATGGGAGGTCCTCCCCGAGGTCCGCTGCAACCCGCTCCAGCCCGATCGAGCGGGAGGCCTTGACCAGCACGACGTCGCCGGGCCGCAGCTCACGGCGCAGCAGGCCCACCGCGGCAGCGGCGTCGGGCACCCACTGGGCCTCACCGTCCCACGAGCCCTCCTGGGCGGCGCCGAGGTAGAGCGGCCGGGCGCCCTCGCCGACCGCGATCGTCATCGAGATGTCCAGCCGCACCGCCAGCCGCCCGATCGCATCGTGCTCGGCGATGCTGTCCGCGCCGAGCTCGAGCATCTCCCCCAGCACGGCGAACGTGCGCCCGCCCCGGCGCATCGCTGCCAGCGCCCGCAGGGCGGCGCGCATCGACTCCGGGTTGGCGTTGTAGGAGTCGTTGACCACGGTCACGCCCTGTGGCGTGGTGGTGATCTCCATGCGCCACTGGCTGCGCGGCGTTGCGGTGCCGAGCAGCTCGGCGATCCGCTGGACCGGCATCCCGAACCGTCGGGCCACGGCCGCAGCGGCCAGGGCGTTGCTGGCCATGTGCTCGCCCACCATCTGCATCTGGACCGGGGCGCTGCCCTCGGGGGTGCGCAGGGTGAAGGCGGGCCGAGCCTGGTCGTCGAGCTCCAGGCCCTCGGCGCGCACCGTTCCGGACGGTCCCGCACCGAAGGTCACGACCTCGCCGGCCGTGCGCTCGGCCATGCCGGCCACGAGGGGGTCGTCGGCGTTGAGCACCGCGGTGCCGGCCGGCTCGAGGGCCTCCACCATCTCCCCCTTGGCCTGGGCGATCGCCGCCCTGCTGCCGAACTCGCCGAGGTGGGCGCTGCCGACGTTGAGCACGACGGCGACGTCGGGCCGGGCGATGCGGCACAGGGTCGCGATGTGGCCGACCCCGCGGGCACCCATCTCGAGGACGACGAACCGGGTCTCGGCCGTGGCCCGCAGGACCGTCAGCGGCAGGCCCACCTCGGTGTTGAACGACCCGGCCGGCGCGATGGTGGGGCCGAGGTCCTCCAGCAGGCCGGCGACCAGGTCCTTCGTCGTGGTCTTGCCCGACGACCCGGTGAGCGCGACCACGTGCGCCTCGGGCAGCTGGGCGAGCACGTGGCTGGCCAACCGGCCGAGGGCCACGACCGGGTCGTCGTCCACGACGATCGTCGGCTGCCCCGTGGCACGCGAGCCCAGCGTGACGACGGCCCCGGCCTCGTGGGCGGATGCGGCGAAGTCGTGGCCGTCGACCCGCTCGCCGACGATCGCCACATAGAGGTCCCCCGGCTGGACCCGACGCGAGTCGGCCGCGGCACCGGTGACCGCGACCGACGGGTCCGGGCAGTCGACCATGCGGCCGCCCACGACGGCGGCAACGGCGGCAAGGTCCATCGGGATCATGCCGAGCCCCCCACCGCGCTGCGCAGCTCGATCCTGTCGTCGAACGGGGTGATCACTCCGGCCGCCTCCTGCCCCTGCTCGTGGCCCTTGCCGAGCACCAGCACGGCGTCGCCGGGCCCTGCTCGATGTACGGCCAGCGCGATCGCCGCGCGTCGGTCCCCCTCGTCGTGCACCTCCGCGCGTGCCCCGCGACCGACCCGCATGGCGCCCTCCATGATGGCGGCGCGGATGGTCGCGGGCGACTCGGAGCGGGGGTTGTCGTCGGTGATGACCAGGACATCGGCATCCCGTGCGGCCACCTCCCCCATGATCGGGCGCTTGTCCCGGTCCCGGTCCCCGCCGCAGCCGAGCACGACGACCACGCGACCGTGGCAGACCTCACGGGCCGCGGCGATCGCGCGTTCGACGGCGTCGGGCGTGTGGGCGTAGTCGACGTACGCGAGGAGCTCCTGTCCGGCGTCGACGCGCTCCATGCGCCCCGGAACGCCAGGGCAGGCGCGGATCGCGTCGGCAGCGCCCTGGGGGTCCTCCCCGAGGTGAACGGCCGCCGCGAGCGCGCCGAGGGCGTTGGCCACGTTGAACCGACCCGGCAGGGCGACCCCGGCCGGCAACCGCAGCCCCGATGGCCCGCGGACCTCGAACGTGGTGATCCCGCGATCAGCCACGCGGACGTCCCGGGCGGTCCAGTCGGCATCTCCGGCCAGGCCGTACCGGGTGACCGGCAGCCCGAGCGCAGCTGCCCGTCCAGCCAGGCGGACGCCCCACGCGTCGTCGGTGCAGATCAGGGCGGCCGACGCGCGGCTCGGCGCGTACAGGGTGGCCTTCGCCTCGAAGTAGGACTCCATGTCGCCGTGGAAGTCCAGGTGGTCCCGGCTGAGGTTCGTGAAGACCGCGAGGTCGAACTGGACACCGTCGACCCGCCCGAGCGAGAGGGCGTGGCTGGAGACCTCCATCGTCACCGCCCAGGCACCCCGCTGGCGCATCACGGCGAGCACCGCGTGCAGGTCCGGCGCCTCGGGCGTGGTCCGGGTCGCGGGCAGGACCTCGTCCCCGAGCTGCACGGCGACGGTGCCGATGACGCCGGTCGTGCGGCCCTCGGAGCGCAGGGCGGCGTCCAGCAGGTAGCTCATCGTGGTCTTGCCGTTGGTTCCCGAGATCCCCGTGGTGACCAGGCCCCGCGACGGGTGCCCGTACAGCCAGTCGGACACCTCGCCGAGGCGGCCGCGCGGGTCGGCCACCACCAGCACCGGCAGGTCGACCCCGGCGGCGGCAAGGATCCCGGCGCCCGCCGGGTCGGTGAGGATCGCCGCGGCCCCGGCCCCGGCCGCCATGGAGCCGAACTGTGCGCCGTGCGTGGTGAATCCCGGCAGCGCCGCGTACAGGTCGCCGGGCCGGACCCGGCGCGAGTCGAGCGTCACCCCGGTGACGTGGTCGGGTGGACCGGGCGGCAGGCCGAGCAGGGCGCGCAGCTCCTGCCCCGTGCGGCGGATCCCCGAGGGGCGAACCGACACCGCCGGCCTACCAGGCGGTCGGGATGACGGGGGACTTGGTGCCCGACGGCGGGATCTTCAGCTCCTGCAGCGCGTAGGTCATGACCGTGTTGAACACCGGACCGGCCAGGACCGAGCCGTAGTGGCCGTTCTTCGGGTCCTGCAGGGCGACCTGGACGACGAGCGCGGGATCGTCGGCCGGCGCCAGGCCGATGAACGACGCCGTGTAGCCGGAGTACCGGCCGTTGACCACCCGTTCGGCGGTACCGGTCTTCGCGCCGACCCGGTACCCGGGGATCGCCGCGACCTTGGCGGTGCCGTCGCTGACGACGTTCTCGAGCATCTTGCGCATGGTCTGGGCGGTCTTCGCGCTGACCACACGCGTGCCCGGCTGGGTCGGGGCCGGCTCGAAGGATCCGTCCGCGTTGACGTAGCCGTCGATCAGTCGTGGGGTCAGCCGGACCCCGTCATTGGCGATGGTCTGGTAGACCTGCGCGACCTGCAGCGAGGTGACGGAGTAGCTCTGCCCGTAGGCCAGCGCCTGGAAGGTGGTGGGCCACCACTTGTCCGGCGAGGGAAGCAGGCCCTGCTCCTCACCGGGGAAGTTCAGCCCGGTCGGCTGGCCCATGCCGAACTTGCGCTGGTACTCGTACAGCTTGTCGCCACCGATCCGGTCGGCGAACAGGATCGTGCCGATGTTGCTGGACTGGGCCATCACGCCGGTCAGGGTCAGCCGCAGCGTCCCGTGCGGGGTGTGGTCGTTCGTGGTGTGGCCACCGCGGGTCAGCGTCGGGGGCACGACCATGTGCGAGCGGGGCTTGGCCTTGCCCTCCTCGACCACGCCCGACAGCGTGAGCAGCTTGCCGGTCGATCCCGGCTCGTAGATCTCCGAGACGGGCCGGTTGCCCATGTTCTTCGGGTCGGCCTTGAGGTAGTTGTTCGGGTCGAAGGTGGGCGCGGTGGCCATCGCCAGGATCCGGCCGGTCTTGGCCTCGGTCACGATGACGGTGCCGCTCTCCGCGGCCGCATCCTTGACCCGCTGGGTGATCGCGCGCTGGGCGATGTACTGGATGTCGCGGTTGATCGTGAGCTGCACGCCCTGGCCCGGAACGGGCTCGGTGATGACATCGTCGGCCGACGGGATCGCCTGCCCCTGCGCGCCCTGCTCGTAGGTGCGCTTGCCGTCGACGCCCTTCAGCCGGGAGTCCAGGGCCATCTCCAGCCCACCGGAGCCGACGCCCTCCGAGTTGACGAATCCGAGCACGTTGGCGGCCAGCGTGCCGCCCGGGTAGACGCGCTTGGTCGTCTTCTCGCTGAAGATGCCCCGGATCTTCAGCGCCTTGATCTGTCGCCACTGCTCGGGGGTGAGCCCCTTGGCGACGTACACGAAGATGTCGTCACCGGTCAGCCGCTTCTGCAGCGTGGCCTGGTCGATGCCCAGCATCGGGGCCAGGCGGGCGGCCGCCTCTGCAGGGTCCTCGATGAGGTTCTGGTCCGCTGTGACGTTGCGGGACTCGACGGTGATCGCCAGCGGGGCACCCGCGGCGTCGTAGATGGGGCCACGGTCCGCCGGCAGCGGGAGCGCCCGCATCCGCTGGGACTGGCCCTGCTCGGCCAGGGTCGATCCCTTCACCACCATGAGGTCGAAGACCCGCCCGGCGTAGATGCTGAGCACCATGAGCACCATGAACGTGAGGTAGATGGCCCGGTTGCGGCTGTCGCCGCGACGGAACCGGCGGGGCGGTGCGACGGGCCCGGAGGGGGTTCGCGGCGGGCGCGGCGGGGCGTAGGAGCTCACGGGTTCACATCCTGGGCGGCGGGCGCCGGGCTGGCAGCGACCGTCGACGCGCTGGGCGCCGGGGTCGGGGTCGGGGTCGGGGTCGGGTCCACCAGCCCGGTGGACGGGTCGAGGGCAGGGTCGATCAGCGTCGAGGGGTCCTGCGCGGCGTCGGTCGCGGCATCGGTCGCACCATCGGTCGCCGTGGCGTCCCCGGTGGTGTCCGCGGTGGTGTCCGCGGTGGTGTCCTCCTCGCCCGTGGCCCCCGCCAGCCGGGGCTTGGGCGTCGGCTGGATGCCCGGGGCATCCTTGAAGCTGACCGGGCCCGTGGGTGCCGGCGCCGGCACCGGATCGCCGAGGATCGCGCCGTCGGACAGTCGCAGGAAGACGGGGGCCGCCGCCGGGACCATGCCCAGCGCCCGGGCCTTCTTCTCCACCTCGATCGGGGTCTCCGCTTGCTGCACGGCCCGGGACAGGGATTCCTCCTGCTCGGCCGTGAGGATCAGGTCGATCTCCAGCTCGTGCTGGCGGAAGGCCCCCTGGCTGATGATCGTGTTCAGCAGCAGCACCCCGATCAGCCCGAGGGCCAGCACCGCGGTGCAGGCCAGGAGCAGTCGATGCCGGGGCGCCCTGACGCGCTGGGCGCTTCGGTTGCGACGGGAGCCGGATCGGCCACGGGGCCGGTCGGCCACCGCATCGGCCTCGACCGGGGCAGTCTCGACCGGGGCAGTCTCGACCGGGGCAGCGGCCTCGACCGGCTCGGCGCGCTCGAGCGTCGCGGTCGATCCTCCGACGGCCCGCGCGGCGTGCGCACGCCGTGGGGCGGTCCGCGGGGTGCTCGAGGTGCGACGTGGCGCCGATCGACTCCTCGATCGTGGCTCGCCCATCAGTCCTCCCGGGTCATCCGCACCTTCTCCACGGCCCGCAGCCGCACGGAGGCGGCCCGGGGATTCCGTAGGACCTCATCTTCCGATGCTTTCTCCGATCCGCGGGTCAGAACACGCGCAGTCGGCAGCAATTCGTCGGGAATCACGGGCAGGCCGTGCGGCACGGCCGGATCCGTGGCCGCCGACAGGGCCACCTTGACGATGCGGTCCTCCCCGGAGTGGTAGCTCAGCACCACCATCCGGCCACCCACCGACAGCACGGACAGAGCCCCGGGGATGGCCCGGCGCAGCACGTCAAGCTCGGCGTTCACCTCGATGCGCAGGGCTTGGAAGGTCCGCTTGGCCGGATTGCCCCCGGTGCGCCGCGCAGGCGCGGGGATCGTCTCGCGGATGAGGGTCACGAGGCGGCTGCTGGTGTCGAACGGCTCCCGCTCGCGCTCCCGGACGATCGCCCGGGCCAGCGGGGTCGCGAACCTCTCCTCGCCGTACGTGCGCAGGATCCGGGCGAGGTCCCGGGCGGAGTACGTGTTGAGCACGTCGGCGGCGGTCGGGCCACCGGTCTGGTCCATGCGCATGTCCAGGGGCGCGTCCTGCGCGTAGGCGAATCCCCGCTCGGCGCGGTCGAGCTGCATGGACGAGACCCCGAGGTCGAACAGGATCGCGTCCACGACGCCGATCCGTTGGCCGGACAGCGCAGCGGGCAGCGTGTCGTAGACCGCCTGGACGCCCCGGAACCGATCGCCGAAGCCGCGGAGCCGCTCCCCGGCCAGGGCCAGGGCCTCGGGGTCCCGGTCGACGCCGATGACCGTGAGGTCGGGGTACGCGGCCAGCATGGCCTGCGTGTGCCCGCCGAGGCCGAGGGTGGCATCGACAGCGATCGCCCCCGGCCGCCCCAGGGCGGGGCCGAGCAGCTCAAGGCAGCGCTCGAGCAGGACGGGGACGTGGGCGGCTGACTGGGGGGAGGCGTCCACCTAGCCGACCACGATCAGGTTCAGCAGGTACAGCGTCACCGCGGTGCACAGGACGGCGCTGGGCAGGGCGATCACGGGGCGGCGCATGCTCGACATCGTGCTCGACATCGTGCTCGACACCGTGCTCGACATCGTGCTCGACATCGTGCTCGACATGGTGACTCCTCGGCGGGGCTCGGCCGTACCACCAGGCCCCCCGCCGCGGCTCCGGCGCCGGGGAAGTGGCGTCGGGGTGAGGTTCGGCACCGGGGAAGTGGCGTCGAACCCGCGGAGGGGAATCTCGTGCTGCGGACTGTCCGTACCTGACCCGCAGGTCAGGGCAGGGCGACACCTCCCTCCTCGTCGAGGGCGGCGAAGTCGGCCTCGGCCCGGGCGAGGTACTCGTCCCAGACGGCGGTCGACCAGATCTCGATGCGGGTGTCAGCGCCGACGACGGTCAGCTCGCGGTCCAGCCCGGCATAGTCGCGCAGGACCGGCGGGATCGTCAGGCGCCCCTGCTTGTCCACGGCCTCGTCGAAGGCCGACGAGAAGAAGACGCGCGTCATGGCGCGCACCCGGGCGCTGGCCTGGGCGTTGGCGCGCAGCTGCTCGGCGTAGGCGTCGAACTCGTCCCTGGGCCAGACCACCAGGCAGCGGTCCTGGCCCTTGGTGAGGACGAGCCCGTCGGCAAGGCCGTCGCGGAACTTGGCCGGGAGGATGATGCGGCCCTTCTCGTCCAACTTCGGGAAGTGCGTTCCGAGGAACATGGCGCGACCACCTCCCCTGCCCTCCCCTGGCCACCCCGCGTGGCTCCTCAGCGCGCCACCATACTCCACATCCCTCCACTTGTCTCCCCATCGTGGTCATCTCTGCCACTGATCCAGCAGCCGGCTCCACCACGAGCGCCCTCCGGCCCCTGCCTGGGCAGGCCGGAGTCGACTGCCGCCGCCGGGGCGGGAACGGCGGCGGCACGGGCGTAGTGTCGAGGCCAGCCGGGCGCCCCCCGGACCCCAGCGGCATGCGAGGAGTGGCCATGAGGACCGTGTGCGTGACGGGGGCCGGGGGCATGACCGGCAGTGCGACAGTGCTGCGGTTGCTGGCCGACGGGTACCACGTCGTCGGCGCCGACATCGCCCCCCAGCCCCCGGACCTGCCGCCGCGGTGGTCGCTGCCCACCTTCCAGTACGTCGAATGCGACCTGACCGACTACGGCGACACGGTCGACCTGCTGGGCGGGGTCGACTCCGTGGTCCACCTGGCCAACATCCCGGCGCCGGGGCTGCGCCCGCCGGCCCGGACGATGAACGTCAACATGGCCATGAACTCCAACGTCTTCCTGGCCGCCGCCCAGCTGGGGCTCGAGCGCGTCGTCTGGGCCAGCAGCGAGACCACGCTCGGACTGAACTTCGACGACGGGAACCCTCCCCGCTACCTGCCGGTGGACGAGGCGCACAGCCCGTACCCGACCTCCACCTACGCGCTGTCGAAGATCCTGGCCGAGACGGCGGCCCGCCACGTCGCGGCCTGGTCCGGGATCCCGTTCGTGGGCCTGCGGCTGTCCAACGTCATCCGCCCCGAGGCCTATGCGGACTTCCCGAAGGCCTGGGCGGACCCCTCCCAGCGCCAGTTCAACCTGTGGAGCTACATCGACGTCCGCGACGCGGCCGGCGCCTGCAGCGCGGCGCTCACCGCCGACGTCGAGGGCGCCGACGAGCTCATCATCGCCAGCCCCGAGACCACGATGCCGATCCCGACCCGCGAGCTCGTCGAGCGCCACTACCCCACGGTGGAGGTCCGCCGCGAGCTCGGCGAGCATGAGTCGCTGCTGTCCAGCAGCCGCGCGCGCGAGGTGCTCGGCTTCACCGCGCGACACAGCTGGCGCGACCACGTGGACGCGCCAGCGGAGCCCTGAGGAGCCCTGCCCCGGGCCGGGGGCGCTATCCGGCGGGCATCTCCATCGGGCCGGCCTTCGCCTGGGGGAAGTAGTCCTGCCCGATGCCGCTGGCCCGCGTCGGGATCATCACGGAGCGGTCGTAGGTCATCACGACGTCGCCGTGCTGGTTCAGGGCGCGCGTGTTCATGGAGATGATCCCCATGTCGGGCCGGGACCTCGACGGGCGCTTGTCGGTGCAGAGGCTCTCGGCATACAGGGTGTCGCCGACATAGACCGGGTGCGTCAGCTTGATGTTGTTCCAGCCGAGGTTCGCCACGGCGTTCTGGCTCATGTCGATGACGCTCAGCCCGAGCACGAGTCCCACGGTGAAGCCGGACACGACGATGATCCGGCCCTCGGTGATGGGGTTCTGCTCCGACAGGTGGGCGTTGAAGTGCATCTGGTTGGTGTTGCACGTGAGCAGGGTGAACCAGGCGTTGTCGGTCTCGGTGATGGTGCGACCGAACGGGTGCTGGTAGGTGTCGCCGACCTCGAAGTCGTCGAAGAATCGTCCGAGCACTGCCTTGTGGACCGTCATGGGCTCCTCCTCGGTGGGGATTGCGTCGATCCATTCTTCCCACCGGCCCGCCGGGCCACCGACGCCGGGGGTGGCGCGACCCCGCCCCATGCGTGATGCTTGAACTCATTTCCCGACGAGGAGGACCCGTGACCGACACGCTGGACCGCACGGTCCTGGACACGGCTGCCCGGATCCGGGCGAGCGTGGAGTCGGTCCTCGCGGGGAAGCCCGACGCGGTCCGGATGTCGCTGACCGTGCTGCTGGCCGGCGGCCACCTGCTGATCGAGGACGTGCCCGGGGTCGGCAAGACGCTGCTGGCCAAGAGCCTCGCGCGCAGCCTCGGGGTGAGCGTGCGCCGGCTGCAGTTCACCCCCGACCTGCTGCCCAGTGACGTGACCGGGGTCTCGGTGTTCAACCAGGAGACCAGGCAGTTCGAGTTCCGACCCGGTGCGATCTTCGCCAACATCGTGCTGGCCGACGAGATCAACCGCGCCTCGCCAAAGACCCAGTCGGCACTGCTCGAGGCGATGGAGGAGGGCCAGGTCTCGGTCGACGGCCACACCCACGAGCTGGCCTCGCCGTTCCTCGTGATCGCGACGCAGAACCCCATCGACATGGAGGGCACCTACGCGCTGCCGGAGGCACAGCGCGACCGGTTCATGGCCCGGATCACGCTCGGCTACCCGGCGCCGAACGACGAGCTGAGGATGCTGGCGGAGCACGCGGGCCCCGATCCGCTCGATGGGCTCCAGCCGGCGGCGACCCACGAGGAGCTGGCCTCGCTGATCACCGCCGTGCAGAACGTGCACGTGAGTGACCCCGTGCGCAGCCTGGCAGTGGCGATCACCACCGCCACCCGCCGGGCCGAGGAGCTGCGCCTGGGCGCCTCGCCCCGGGCGACCCTGCACCTCATCCGGGCCTCGCGCGCGTGGGCCGCCCTCGAGGGGCGGACGTTCGTGCTCCCCGACGACGTGCTCCTGCTGGCGCCGACGGTGCTGGGCCATCGGGTGCTGCTGTCCGCCCCGACGGCAGCTGCCGGCCGGTCCGGGCCGCAGGTCATCGCCGGCATCCTCCCCCGCATCCCGCGCACGGCCTGGAACTGACATGCCCTCGATGGTGCGGACGCTGCGCACCCGCAGCGGCCTCACCGGCCGTGCGTGGACGTTCGTCGGCCTGGGTGCCGGGCTGGTGCTCATCGGGATGTGGCAGGACCTCGTGCCGGCCGTCCAGTTCGGTGCGCTCCTGGCCCTGCTGCCGGTCGCCGCGGGCATGCTGACCCGCGCACCGAGCTCGCGCCTCGAGCTGCAGCGCACCCTGTCGGCCAAGGAGCTCAGCTCCGGCGACGAGCTGACGGTGACCGTCGGGATCCGGGGCCGGTTCCCCCGCGGCCGCGGCCTCCTGCTCGAGGACCTCGCGTCCCCCGCACTCGGCGGGGCCCACCGGTTCGCACTCAGCGGGATGACCGGGCAGGGGATCCGACGGCCGCACTACCGGGTCCGGGTGGGCGCCCGTGGGCTGCATCACCTGGGCCCGATGCGCATCCACCTGGTCGACCGGTTCGGCCTGATCCACCGGGTCGTGACCGTCGGGGGCCGCGACGAGGTGCTGGTCGCCCCCCGGGTGGTGCCCCTCGACCCGCTGGTCCTCAGCGCAGCTGTGTCGGGGGCGGGCAGCGGGCACCTGGGCACGCCGGGCCAGGCTGCCGACGATGTGATCCCCCGCGACTACCGTCCCGGTGACGAGGTCCGGCGCATCGACTGGAAGGCCTCGGCCCGGACCGGCGGCCTGATGGTCCGCAGCGAGGAGCGCCCATGGCGCTCGGCGGTCACCGTGGTGCTGGACCTGCACAACGCGGACCATCGTGGGGTGGAGCCTGAGTCCTCCGCCGACGTGGCGCTGAGCCTGGCAGCCAGCATCGGCACCGTGGCCCTGGAGCAGGGCTGGGACCTCACCGTCCTGTCGACCGATGACCGGCTGCTGTTCGCGGGCTCACCGATCACCGGCCTCGACCAGGAGCGTCGCGCACTGCTGTGGTCGCTGGCCACCGTCCCGCTGAGCCACGCCTCAGTGCCCAGCTCGACGCTGGGCACGACGTCCGACACCGCTGCCTCAGGTCCGGTGGTCATGGTGCTGGGATCGGTCGCACCCCCCTCGGCGCGGATCCTGTCCGGTGTGGGTCCGCACAGCCCCCTGCGGCTTCTCGTCTCGATCGCCTCTGAGCAGTGGGCGGGCCCCGACCACAGGTCCGAGCACGGCGCGGGCCCCGCCACCGGCCTTCTCCCGGCCCATGAGGAGGCGATGACCGTCTTCCGGGGATCCGGGTGGCACACGACCACGCTCGAGCGCGATGCCGGGGTCGCGGCGGCGTGGTCGGCCCTGGGGGGTCCGCGGTGACCGGTCCGGACGTGCGCACGGCCAGCGACGAGGTCCTCACCGTGCTGGCCACCGCCAAGGTGCGCGTGGGCCTGGTCGGGGTCGTGGCCGTGATGCTGGCCGCGACCTCGATGCGGCCGCTGCTCGACGGGGGCTGGTGGATCCCGCGCACGGTGGCCATGGTGCTGGCCGTCGCCACGGCCGGGGCGGTCGCCCGGGCGCTTCGCCTTCCCGCACCCGTCCAGCCGATCCTCCAGGCGGCAACCCTCCTGGTCTCGGCCACCCTGCTGTTCGCCCGCGAGGAGGCACGCTGGGGGATCGTGCCCGGGCCGGCTGCGCTGGGCCGGCTGCGCGACCTCGCCGCGCAGGGCCGGGCCTTCTCGGAGGCGACGGTGCCGCCGGCCGGCCCGGACGAGGGCCTCCTGCTGCTCATCGTGGCCGGAGTCGGCCTGATCGCGTTGGCCGTCGACACCCTGGCTGCCGGCTTGGACCTGCCCGGGCTGAGCCTCGTGCCGCTGGCCTCGCTGTTCCTGGTCCCGTGGGCGATCAATGGCGGCAGCGCCCCGTGGTGGAGCTTCGTCGCAGTGGCGGTCGGGTGGTTGGCGCTGCTGTCCGTCACGCAGCGCGAACGGACCGCGCTGTGGAGTCCCAAGGCCCGACCCGGCTCCGCGGGGAGCGGACTGGCGGCCGCCGCGGCGGCGACGACACTGGCCCTGGCCGCCGGCGGGCTCGTCACCCTCGCCGGGCCTGTCGAGCCGCCCCGCATCGGCGGCGGGATCGGCCCCGGGTCCGGCACGGTCGAGCTCGACGCGCTCGTGTCGCTGCGGCGGTCGCTGGTCTCCCAGGACGATCGCGTCGTGCTCACCTACGCCAGCACGGCCCAGCGGCCCGACTACCTCCGGCTGGCGGTCCTGGAGGAGTTCGACGGCGAGCAGTGGCGGCCCGCGGCGACCACGGAGCTGGGACCGCAGCCTCCGTCGGGTCCTGCTGGAGGAGCCGGATCAGGGCCGCTGGCGGAGTACCGGCTCGACGTCGGGCCGCTGACCGGCGCGTCCCTGCCCAGCCCCACCGGGACCATCCAGAGCCTGAACAACTGGCCCGTGGTCTGGGACCAGCGCACGTCGCTGCCCCGGCGCGGCGACGGGTCCACCATCGAGGGGGAACGGATCGGGCTGGTCGTGGCACCCGCGAGCCCGGATGCGACCACGTTGCGCGCCGCCAGCCTCCGCCAGGCCGCCGGCTTCTACCCGGAGGACGTGGCCGACCCCGAGCCGCTCGTCGGCCCGGAGCTCCCCGAGCTCGCCCGCGAGATCACGGCGGGTGCCGCGAGCCCGTTCGATGCTGGCGTCGCCCTGCAGAGGTGGTTCACCTCGCAGGGCGGCTTCACCTACTCCACCCAGGTCGAGGGCGGCGCGGGAGAGGATGCGCTGGCGGCCTTCCTGACCGAGCGGGTGGGCTACTGCGAACAGTTCTCCGCGACGATGGCGCTGATGGCCCGGGCCGTCGGCATCCCAGCCCGGGTCGTGGTGGGCTTCACCCAGGGCCGCGAGGACGAGTCGCTGTGGATCGTCCGCGGCACCGATGCGCACGCCTGGCCGGAACTGTGGATGGGGTCGGCGGGATGGGTGCGGTTCGAGCCGACGCCCGGCGCGCCGACGACCACCACCCCGGCCTACACACGTGTGCAGGCGCAGCCGAGCGGGGGCCCGTCGGCGCCCACCGACGAGCAGACGGCGGGCGCCAGCGAGCAGCCGACGGACGCGCCCGGGCGGGTGCCCGAGTCCGACGAGCTGGCCGTCGGCGCCGGAGGGCAGCAGGCCGGCGGCTTCCCGCTGCGCTGGGTCGTGGCCGGCGCCCTGCTCCTGCTGATGCTCGTGCCGGGGAGCGTGCGGCTGGTCCGACGCAGGCGCCGGACTCGCGTCGGGGATGCCGAGTCCGCCTACCTCGAGGTTGCCGACTCGCTGCTCGACCTCGGACTGGGGACGGAGCGGGCCACGCCGAGGGAGACGATGGCCGAGGTACAGGCCCACCTCGCATCCGGTGGCGTGCCGCCGGGCCCCGACCTCGAGGAGGCGATGCGGACGGTCCTCGTGGCGGTCGAGGTGCAGCGCTACGCGCCGGCCCAGCCGATCGGGAGCGTGGTCAACCCGCCCGCACCGGCCCGGGGCGGCGTCGCCGTCGCCCAGCGTGCATCCGTCACCGCGGAGGCTCGGGCCGGCCGGGCCGAGCTCAGGCTGGCTGCCCGGCAGGTCCGCCGGGCGCTGGCACGACGGGCCGGCTGGCCCCGCCGGGTCCGGGGAGCGCTCCTGCCGCAGTCCGTGCTCCGCAGGCTGGGCGGCCCCTCGCAGGGGTGAGGCTGCGATGGTCACAGGTGGCTTCGGGGCCACGAGCCCCCCGGGCTAGGCTGTGGCCCGCTGGCGGACCGACCTCCAGCGAACCGCAGAGGACACCCATGACGCAGCCCCCCCTGGACCAGGTCAAGCCCGGATGCGAGCCGTTCGCGGCCGAGGGATCGGGCGAGAACGCCCGTACCGGCGTGCTGCTGATCCACGGGTTCACGGGCTCGCCCGACAGCACCGTGCCGTGGGCGAAGTACCTGAACGAGCAGGGGTACCGGGTGAACGCGATCCGCCTGCCCGGGCACGGCACCACCTGGCAGGACGCGAACACCAAGACCTTCGCCGACCTGCAGGGTGCCGCCGACGAGGCCTTCGGCGAGATGCGCGCCGTCACGGATCGGGTCTTCGTCATGGCGCAGTCCTTCGGCTGTGCCCTGGCGCTGCGGATCGCCGCCGACTCCCCGGATGCAGTCGCCGGGATGGTCCTGGTGAACCCGTGGATCCGGGCCGACGGCGTGGCGAGCTGGCAGAAGCACCTGGCCCCCCTGCAGCGGTTCCTGCCCTACCTCACCAAGAGCCTGCCCGGGGTCGCCAGCGACATCGCGGACCCCTCGAAGGAGGAGCTCGGCTACGACAAGATCCCGGTCGTGCTCGTCGCGTCGACGCTGAACACAGCGTTCCACGAGTTGCGCGAGCGTCTCCCCCTCGTTGCGGCGCCCATCCAGCTGCACCTGTCCACGGTCGACCACGTCCTGGCGCCCAACAACGCCGAACTGATCCGCTCGACGGTGCGCTCGGCGATCGAGGAGCACGACCTGACCCGCTCGTACCACGTGGCAACCCTCGACTACGACGCCCCCAGCATCTTCAAGTCCTCAGTTGCCTTCATGGACCAGCAGGCCTGAGCCGCGGCCCTTCGCAGGAGGCGCGATCTCAGAAGTCGCCGGTCTCCCGGCGACGGCGCCAGCGCTGCTCCATTCGCTCGGACAGGGACTCGCCGCTGCGCTGACGGGACCGCGAGGGGCGGCCGGGCCGCGGGGGGGCGGGGCGCGCCGGCGTGGGGCCGGCCTGGGGGTTCTGCTCGGCGGGCTGGGGGCGCAGGGCGGCGACGACGAGCCAGATCCCACCGAGCATCCCGAGGAAGCCGACCACACCGATGACGACGAACTGGGTGGCCACGCCGGTGATCAGCAATCCGATCCCGGCCAGGAAGGCCACGACTCCCAAAGCGACGCGGCGCTTGCTGCCCGCAGAGGTTCGCGGGTTGCGCATGCTGGTCGCGAACTTGGGGTCCTCCGCGTAGAGGGCGCGCTCCATCTGCTCCAGCAGACGCTGTTCGTGCTCGGACAGCGGCACGAGGACCTCCTGCGGACGTCGCAACCGGTGGACAGGATCAGAATAGGCAGGGTTGGCCGGATTGGAAACCCGAAACCGCATGTTGCCCGAAACGTGACCCTACTTCCCGTCCGGCGCGCCCGTCGTCGGCGTGTCGGGCAGGAGTCGCGCCGGTCGCACGCTCCCGCGGCCGAAGCGATCAGCCAGGCGGTCGACCGCCTCCTCGGCCTCCCGCCATCCGCGCTCAGGGGCGCCCAGCAGCAGTTGCGCCTCGACCTCGTCGGACTCGACGATCCCCTCGACACGAACGCCGACGAGCCGGATACGTGCACGGTCCAGGCGCAGCGCCAGGTACAGGGCACGTGCCTCGTGGAAGATCTCCCGGCTCGTGTCGGTGGGCACCTTGCGCGTGTGGGACCGGGTGATCGTGCTGAAGTCGGCGAAGCGCACCTTGATGGACACCGTCGAACCCGAGAAGCCCGCCCGGCGCATCCGGGCCCCTACCTTCTCCGACAGCCGCAGGAGCTCGGCGAGGATCACGTCCGGGTCGTCGACGTCGCGCGCGAAGGTCTCCTCCGCACCCACGCTGCGCTCCCGCTCCCGGGTCGACACGACCCGTTCGTCGCGGCCCCACGCCAGGGCGTGCAGGTGGGCGCCGGCGGCCCGCCCGAGGGCGCGCACCAGGGTCTCGCGGGGGGTGTGGGCGATGTCGGCCACGGTGCGCAGCCCGAGCCGGTGCAGCTGCTCCTCCGTCCGCTCCCCCACGCCCCAGAGTGCGCCCACGGGCATGGGGTGGAGGAAGGAGATGACCCGGTCGGCCGGGACCACCAGCAGCCCGTCGGGCTTGCACTGGGTCGAGGCCAGCTTGGCGACGAACTTCGTCGGCGCCACGCCCACGGAGCAGGTGATCGCCTGCTCGTCGAAGACCTGTGCGCGGATCAGCTCGGCGATCCGGCGGGGCGACCCGTGGGTGAGCCGAGCACCGGAGACGTCCAGGAAGGCCTCGTCGAGGCTCAGCGGCTCCACGAGCGGGGTGATCGCCGTGAACAGCTCCATCACCGCCTCGGAGACCTCCGAGTAGTGGCGGTGGTCCGGGGGCACCACGACGATGTCAGGGGCCAGTCGCAGGGCCCGTGACATGGGCATCGCCGAGTGGATCCCGTACCGGCGCGCCTCGTAGGTGGCCGCGACGACGACCCCGCGGCTGCCGGTTCCGCCGACGATCATCGGCAGGCCGCGCAGCTCCGGACGTCGGGCGACCTCGACGGAGGCGAAGAACGCATCCATGTCGACGTGCAGGATGGGGCAGCCCTCATCGTCGTCCCCGAGCCCGGTGGGGGCCAGGGGCCGGGTGATCTGGCTGCGACTCACGACCCACCTCCCGGCGCCCACAGTGCCACAGCGCGCCCACCTACCACCCGCTGCTCCCCGGACTGGCGTGCCAGAGCTTCCCGGGCGCCCGGGTGCGAGCGGCGGGGGCCTGCTTCGGCACGGCTGCCGGATCGTCGCCCGCGGGTTTGACGTCGGCGTACGGCGACTGCTTGAAGCCACTGGCGTGCACGAGCACCCGTCTTCGCTGGCCCATCCCGCCGGCCGCCGTCCGCCCGATCCCGACCGGGGAGCGCCCAGGTGCGTCCCCGGCCTTCGCGTCCCCGGCCACGGGGACGTCCACGACCTGCGCGGCCGGCCGGCGGGTCGTGTCCACCGTGGGGAACGAGCCGACGTACTGCCCCACCCCGGGCCTGCCATGGGCCTGCCAGACCTCGTGGACGACCCCGAGGTCCCAGCACCCCGTCGCCCGGATCGACAGCCCGCGCGGCCCGGTCCGCCGGATCAGGCCCCGGACCATGAGCAGCCATCCGGCGAAGACCGTGCTGGCGTAGGGATCCTGGGCGTCCTCGAAGAAGGTGGCGTCGACCGGGCCGGTCGAGTCGTCCAAGGTGAGGAAGACGACCCTGCGACCGCTTCGGATCGGTGGGGTCTGGGTTGCGACCTTCACCCCGGCCACCCACACCTCGCTCTGGGAGCGCTGGGCCAGCAGGTCCCGGGCGGGCACCACCCCGAGATCGGCCAGCATCGGGCGGTAGAAGTCGAGCACGTGGTGGCTGACATCCATCCCGAGGACATCGAGCTCTGCCCGCACGCTCTCCCCCGCGGTCATCTCCGGCAGGCCGCTGGTCCGCCCGGCACCGCCGGTGGGGAGGTCCAGGGCCAGCTGCACGGCGCTGGCCCGCACGCGGGCCGGCGCCTGCGACTGGGCGGCCGCGGCCACCGCCGGGTCGGAGGGGCCGGGGAGACCCTCCGACCCGGCGGGGCGGGCCCGGACCGACGAGGTCGGCGTCCGGTGCCGGGCCCGCCCGGTGCGCGCGGCCCGCGCGAGCCGCTCGCAGTCAGCGACCTCCAGCAGCAGGTCGCGACGGGTCACCTGGCCGCGCGCCCGCGCGCCGGTGGCCAGGTCGATTCCGTAGAGGGCATCGAACCCGCCGGTCAGGATCAGGTTCTCGACCACGGGTGCGGCCACATGGGCGCGCTGCCAGAAGTCGGACAGGGATGCGTACGGCTGGCCGTCGACGATCCGCCCGACCTCCGCGGAGGAGATCCCCTTGACCTCGGTCAGTGGCAGCCGGATCCCATGGGCGCTGCCGTCGGGCAGGCCCGGCATGGTCGGTCGGGCCTGCGGCGTCGGGAAGGGCTCCACCCGGTAGACGGACCCTGACCGGTTGACGTCCAGGCCCAGGATGCTGATGCCCAGGTTCCGTGCATCGTCGAGGATCAGCCGCTTCGGGTACATGCCGGGGTCATGGGTGAGGACCCCGGCCAGGAAGGCCGCGGGATGGTGCACCTTGAGCCAGGCCGACTGATAGGTGGGCAGGGCGAACGCAGCCGCGTGCGCCTTGCAGAACCCGAACGAGGCGAAGGCCCGCAGCACGTCCCACACCCGCTCGACGACCTCGAGGGAGTAGCCCCGGCCGATCGCCTGCGGGTAGAACCAGGCACGGACCTGCGCCTGCCCCTCCGGGGAGCCCATCGTCCGGCGGACCTCGTCGCCCTGCGCCAGGCTGCACCCGGTCATCACCGCGATGATGCCGATCACCTGCTCGTGGAACACCACGACCCCCTGGGTCTCGGCAATCACCGGTTCGAGGTCCGGATGGATCAGGTCGGCGTCGTCCCACCCCTGCCGGGCCCGCAGGAACGGGGTGACCATGTCGGACTTCACCGGCCCGGGCCGGAACAACGAGATGTCCACGATCAGGTCCCCGAACGTCTCGGGGGCGAACTTGCCGATCAGCTCGCGCTGCCCGGGGGACTCGATCTGGAAGCAGCCCAGCGTGTGGGTGGTGCGGATCATCGCGAAGGTGTCCGGGTCGTCCAGCGGCACCGCATCGAGGTCGATCGGGTCACCCCCGATGCGGACCACCTCGTCGAGTGCGTGCGCCATCGCCGACTGCATCCGGATCCCCAGCACGTCGAGCTTCAGGAAGCCCATCTCCTCCACGGCGTCCTTGTCGAACTGGCTCATCGGGAAGCCCATCCAGCTGGCCTCCACCGGCGTCCGATCGAGCAGCGAGCCATCACTGAGCAGCACGCCGCACGGATGCAGGGCGACGTGGCGGGGCAGGCCGTCCAGGGCCTCGACGAGGTCCAGGAACCCGTCGAGGCGTCCCCCCGCGGCCAGCCGACCCAGGCCCGAGCTGCGCAGCTCGGGCAGGTCGGCCAGGGCTGCGCGGGCGTCGCGGGCCCGGATGTGCGGGAAGGCCTTGGCGAACACGTCGATCTCCCCGGGGGGCATGCCCAGGGCCGCGCCCACGTCCCGGATCGCATGGCGCACCCGGTAGGTCTCCATCATCGACACCGCCACGCAGCGCTCCCCGCCGAACCGCTCGAGGATCCGGGTGTAGATCTCGGTGCGCCGGGCCGACTCGACGTCGATGTCGATGTCGGGCAGGGCCTGGCGCAGCGGGGACAGGAACCGCTCCATGATCAGCCCGTGCTCCAGCGGGTTGACCCCGGAGATGCCCAGCAGGTGGTTGACCAGGCTGCCGGCACCGGACCCCCGGGCCGCCACCCGCACCCCCATCCCCCGGATCAGGTCGACCACCTCGGCGACGGTCAGGAAGTAGCCGCCGTACCCGAGCGTGGCGATCGTCCCCAGCTCCTGCTCGAGGCGCTCCGTCGCGGCCCGGTGCTCCCGCAGGGTCGTGAACCGGCCGTCCAGCGCCGACTGGCAGCGGTGCCGCAGGACCCGATCGGCCATCACGGCCTGCGCCCGCGCCGGCGCGGACCGCAGCGCGGCGCCGCTGAGCCCCGGGGCACCGCCGGGGAACAGCACGTCGAGCTCCGGGACGTGCACCGAGCCGATGCCCAGATCAACGGCCGGGTCGATCCGGCAGCTGTCGGCGAGGTCACGCGTCGCGGCCAGAAGCCGGTGCGCGGCGGAGCGCCCCTGGCCTGCGGCGGATGCCACCTCGGCAGCCACCTCCAGCATCTCGTCGGCACCCTTCAGGTAGCCCTGCGCGTTGGCGCGGTCGAGGTGCCGCGGGTCCAGCGGGACGAGCCGGCGGATCGCATCGAGGACGTCGACCACCGGGGCCTCGGCGGGCGTCCGGTGTCGCACGGCGTTCGTGAGGACCGCGGGGATGCCGTGCTGTGCGGCGAAGCCGAGCATCCGCGCGGCGAACGCGCTGGACAGGGTGGACCGGTCGCTTCGGCTGCCGCATCGGTGGGACACCAGCTCGATGCGCACATCGGCGCCCAGCACAGACCGCCAGCCGGCCAGCAGGTGCGCGGCCTCATCGGGTCGGCGGCGCGCCAGCGCCCGGCCCACATCCGAGTCGGGACCCAGCAGGACGACCAGCCCCCGGGCATGCTCGGCGACCATCGCCGGGCTGGCCAGGGGACGGCTTCGCTCCCCGGACAGGTGGGCTGCGGAGATCACCCGGCTCAGTGACGCCCAGCCAGCCGCTCCCCGGGCGAGCAGGACGACGCGGGGGTGCCCCGGATCCACCGCGACCCCGCCCCGAGCGGGGGTCCCGGGACGGGGTCGCGGTGGATCCGGGGCGTGGGCGGACACGGCGAGGTCCACACCGAGGATCGGGCTGATGCCCGCCTCGCGGCAGGCCAGAGCGAAGGCGACCGCCCCATAGGCGCCATCCCGGTCGGTCAGGGCCAGGGCGTCCTGGCCCAGCTCGGCGGCATGGGTGACCAACGCCTCCGGCCGGGAGGTGCCGTACCGCAGCGAGTAGCCCGAGGCGACATGCAGGTGGACGAAACCGGGCATCGTGCTCCTACGCCCCGTCCCGCAGGATCACCTGCTGGTCGACGCCGAGCATCGCCGCGACCTGCATGAGGAAGGTCTCGGCATCCCGGACCAGGTCGTCGGCCTCCCGCTGGCTGACCACGGGCAGGCCCGCGTCCGCGGCAGCCCGCTTCGCGGCATTGGCAGCGAAGAAGCCCGCCCACTCGTGCAGCTGCGGGGCGACGCTCGGCAGCAGGACCCAGACGCTGCGGATGCGACCCTGCCTCACCGGGTGCGCCCGGGCCGCCAGGACGGCAGCGGCCGCCCGCAGCGCGGAGAGGTGGGCGGTGGCGTACCGGCGACTCGGCTCCGGGGTCGCATAGGCCTCGAGCAGCCCACGTGCGGCCGAGCCCAGCAGCTCGCGTGCCTGGTAGGTCAGTGGGGGGCTCATCGGTGCTGCAGTCATCATGTGCTCCTGTTCTGCTAGTCCATCGCCCGGGACAGCACCCAGCGATCGGCCGCCACGTCCCGACGCAGGTCGTAGACCCCACAGAGGTCCGACCGGCCGGCCTGCGCCTCCACGCGCCACACCTCGTGCTCGTGGGCCGGGATCGGCCCCTCGAGGACGCGGCGGGATCCGCCCCACCAGGTGGTCGACTCGATCCAGTGGGCGATCACCGCCCGGACCACGTAGAGGCGACCCCGCCACAGGAACTGTGCGGGCCCCTCCCCCGGCGGGCCACCGACCGACTCGGGCTCCCGGGCCCGCCGGACATCGATCGGGTCGGCGTAGGTGCGGCTCATGGCGTCCTCCTGGCGGTCATGCGAGTGGTGAGCGCCGGGGAAGACGGCTGTGGGAGGATCGGCCCGCGGCCGACGCTTCCCTCGTCGCCGCCGGCCGATCCCCACCTGTGTTCGAACAGGTGTTCGAACTGGGACAACCGTACGCCCCCGGTCTGACAGCGTCAACCCCCGTCGCGGGGATACTGGGGACATGACCACAGCCGGGGCCTCTCCCGCCCGATCGGGCAGCAACGACGCGGGTCCGGCCGTGGTGAGCCTGCACGTCTGGGGAGTCCCCGCCCGGCACGTCCCTGCGGCCGTGTCCCGGATGGCCCGGCACCGCCGACCCCTGCGCGCCCTGCCCGGCCTGCGCTTCGCCAAGCTGCTCGGCACCGGCTCGGCGAGCACCTTCACGCCCCGGGATGCCGACAGCCGGCACTGGGGGATCCTGGCCTGCTGGGACGACGAGGGCGGACCCGATCGGCTGTCGACCTCCCGGATCGGCACCGACTGGGGCCGGATCGCCGAGGAGTCGGCCACCTGGCGGCTGCGGCCCCTGTCCAGCCACGGCAGGTGGGCGGGCCGGGAGCCGTTCGGCGCCCCCGTCCCTGCCCGGTGGGACGGGCCGGTGGCCGCGATCACCCGCGGGCGGATCCGGCCCCGCATGTGGCGCCGGTTCTGGTCGGCCGTCCCCCCCGTCGCCCTCGACGTGCGCGACGGCGGCGGGCTCACCTTCGCGCTGGGCATCGGGGAGGCCCCGGTCGGGCTGCAGGGCACCTTCTCCACCTGGTCCAGCGGCGCGGCGATGAACGACTTCGCCTACCGGCGCAGCCCGCACCAGGCCGTCATCGCCCAGACCCGCCAGCTGGACTGGTACTCCGAGGAGCTGTTCGCCCGGTTCGCCCTGCTGGACGCCGAGGGGACCCACACGGGCATGCCGGTGACCCCGACCTAGGATCGACGCCGTGGCCACGCCGTCCCCCGCGCCCTCCCACGCGTCCCCGCCTCCCCCGCCCCTCCGGTGGCGGTGGCTGCCCTGGGCGCTCGGCGCCGCGGGCGTGCTCTCCCAGATCGTCTGGGTCCTGCTCCCCGACGAGCTCCGGGATGCGGCGACGATCACCTCCGTGCTGCTCATGACGGCGGCCGGGGCGGCCCACGCGACGGTGCACCGGGGGGCCTGGTGGGCCCTGCGCCTGTACCTGGCCACCGCCGGGATCGGCCTGGCCGTGGAGGCCCTCGGAACGGGCACCGGCTTCCCCTTCGGCGCGTACACGTACGGCGATCGGCTCGGCCCGATGCTGCTCGGCGTCCCCCTGCTCATCCCCCTGGCCTGGTGCATGGCCGCCTACCCCATGCTGCTCATGGCTCGCCGACTGGGCGGCGCCCCGTGGCAGGTGGTGCTCATCGGCGCATGGACGATCACCGCGTGGGACCTGTTCCTCGACCCCCAGATGGTCGCCGAGGGTCACTGGGCCTTCGTCGACCCGGTCCCTGCCCTGCCCGGATCCCCGGGGATCCCGCTGACCAACTACGCGGGCTGGTTCGCCACCGGGCTGCTGATCTTCGCGGTCCTGGACCGCCTGCCCCGCACCCCCGCCGACGACCGGATGCCCGCGGTCCTGCTGCTGTGGATGTACGTCTCCAACGTGATGGCCGCCGCCGTGTTCTTCGGCCGCCCCGCCGTCGCGCTCTGGGGCGGCGCGGCCATGGGGCTGACCGTCATCCCGTTCGCCGTGCGGGTCCTGCCCGAGCTCCGCGGCCGACAGCCGTCGGCAGCGGCCGGCGAGTCCCGGTCGGGCAGCAGGGTGCCGTGAGCCGGGGACGCAGTGCCGTCACGCTCGGCGTGACGCTGGCCGGCGTGGTCGCCGCCGGCCTGACCGCCCACACCGCGTGGAACACCCGGCAGCTGCGCCGGGCACCCGTCCCATCGCCCGGCGACCCGGTGGAGCGGATGCGCGTGACGGTGCTCGTGCCAGCCCGGGACGAGGCCCACCGGATCGGTCCCTGCCTGACCGGCCTGGTCCACCAGGACCACCCCGCCCTGCGGGTGCTGGTCCTCGACGACGGCTCGACCGACGGCACCGGCGCGCTGGTGCGCAGCATGGTCGGACCCGACCCCCGCTTCACGGTCCTCGACGGTGGCGAGGGGCCGGTCCCGCCCGGATGGCTCGGCAAGCCGTGGGCCTGCCACCGGCTGGCCGACGTCGCGCTGGCCGCGCCGGAGCCCCCGGAGCTGCTGCTGTTCGTCGACGCAGACGTCGTGCTGGCCCCGGACGCCGTGCGCCGGATCGCCGGGCTCATGGTCGAGTCGGGCCTGGACCTCGCCAGCCCGTACCCCCGGCAGGCGACCGGCACCTGGGCCGAGCGCCTGGTGCAGCCGCTGCTGCAGTGGTCGTGGCTGACCACGCTCCCCCTGTCGCTGGCCGAGACCTCCCCGAGGCCCTCGCTCACGGCGGCCAACGGGCAGGTCCTCGCCCTGCGACCGTCGGCACATGCGCGGATCGGCGGCCACGCGGCCGTGCGCGGCGACGTCCTCGAGGACATCGGGCTGGCGCGCGCGGTGAAGGCCACCGGGGGCCGGGCCGGCGTCACCGACGGCACGGACCTGGCCACCTGCCGGATGTACCACGGGGCGGCCGACCTCACCGATGGCTACGCGAAGTCGCTCTGGGCGGCCTTCGGCACCCCGCTCGGGAGCCTCGGCGCCACCGGGCTGCTCACGCTTGTCTACGTGCTGCCCCCGGCTGCCGCGCTGCTCGCGGGCACGCCGGCCACCCGTGTCGTCGGCGCCCTCGGGTACGGCGCGGGCGTGGCCGGGCGGGTCCTCGTCGCCCGGCGCACGGGTGGCCGGGCTGCGGATGCGTGGGCGCACCCGCTGTCGATCCTCGCGCTGGACGGGCTGACGGCCCTGTCGTGGTGGCGGCACCGCCGCGGCACGCTCACCTGGAAGGGCCGTGCCGTGGCGGCGGCCCCGGACCTGGTCGCCGGCCCGGACCGCTAGGGTCACTGTCGTGGCACGGGTCGTCGTCATCGGCGCGGGCATGGGCGGCATGGCAGCCGCCGCCCGCCTGCGGGTCAAGGGCCACGAGGTGACCGTCGTCGAGTCGGCCGACACGCACGGAGGGAAGCTGGGCACCTACCGGCGCGAGGGGTTCACCTTCGACACCGGCCCGAGCCTGTTCACGATCCCGGCCGTGTACCGCGACCTCTTCCTGAAGACCGGGGCCCCCCTCGAGGACAGCGTCGAGCTGGTCGCCCTCGACCCGGGCTTCACCTACCGGTTCGCCGACGGCACGGACCTGCCGATGCCGGGGGTCGGCGTGGGGGCCGGGGCGGAGGTGATGGCGCAGGTCCTCGGCGGACAGGCCGGCGAGGACTGGCGGCACCTGATGAGGCGCGCCGGTCGGATGTGGTCGACCACCCGGCGGCCCTTCCTCGAGTCGCCGCTGACCGGCATGCGAGACCTCGTGCCGATGGCCCGGGACCTCAGCGCGGTCCGAACCGTGGCCCCCTGGCAGACGCTGCGCCGGCTGGGTCGGGCGACGCTGTCGGACTGGCGCGCCCGGCAGCTGCTCGACCGCTACGCCACGTACTCCGGCTCCGATCCGCGGCGCGCCCCCGCCGTGCTGGCGACGATCCCGTACGTCGAGGCCACCTTCGGCGCCTGGCACATCGCCGGCGGACTGCGCAGCCTCGGCGATGCCCTGCGAGACCGCCTCGACGAGCGGGGCGTTCGGGTGCGGCTGTCCACGCCAGCGGATCGGATCAGGCTCACGGCTGGGCGCGTGTCCGGTGTCGAGCTCGGCGGCGGCGAGCTGCTGCCCGCCGACATCGTCGTCGCCAACGCCGACGCCCGGGTCGTCTACGGCAGCCTCCTGGGCGCGGATGCCCCGCCCGATCCGCTGCGCCGCCTGGCGCGCGCCACGCCGTCCCTGTCGGGATTCGTGATGCTGCTGGCGGTGTCCGGGCGCACCCCCGGGCTGACGCACAACAACGTCTGGTTCCCCCGCGAGTACGACCCCGAGTTCGACTCGATCTTCGGCCGCTCCCCGCGACCCGTCGACGATCCGACGATCTATGCGTGCGTCCCGGACGACCCCGCGATGCGCCCGGCGGGCGACGAGGCCTGGTTCGTCCTGGTCAACGCCCCGCGCCACTCCCCCGGCGGGCACGAGGCGGGCACGATCGACTGGGACGCCCCCGGGCTGGCCGACCGGTACGCCGATCGCGTCCTGGCGCGCCTGGCCGAGCGGGGCACCGACCTGGCCGGCCGGATCCGGTGGCGCGAGCTGCGCACCCCGGCCGACCTGCAGCGCGCGACCGGAGCCCCCGGTGGCGCGATCTACGGCACCTCGTCCAACGGGCCACGGGCAGCCTTCCTGCGCCCGCAGAACGCCTCGCCCGTCCCGGGGCTGTTCCTCGTCGGCGGATCGGCCCACCCGGGGGGCGGCCTGCCGCTGGTCGGAATGTCCGCCGAGATCGTCGCCGGGCTCGTCGGGCGCGCCTGATCGGCCTCAGTCCGTCGCGGACGGGTCGATCCAGTCGGCGAGGCGGCCGCTGCGCGAGACCGAGCGCAGCGCGTGCTCGGTGCTGGCCCGCGCCGACTCGGTGGCGACGATCAGCAGCCGGTCGTTGACCCTGATGCGCGTGTGCCGGTCCGGGACGATCGAGTGGCCCGAGCGGACCACCAGCGACACCACCGCACCGACCGGCAGCGGCAGCTCGCTGACATAGGTGCCGGCCAGGTTCGAGCCCGCGGGGATGTCCAGGTCGAGCAGGGCCGCCCGCAGGGTGTCCAGCGGCGCGGCCTCGACCGTCAGCTCCCCGACCGAGTCGGTCCGCACCAGCCCGAGGCGGCGGGCCAGGGCCGGCATCGTCGGCGACTGCAGCAGGGTCAGTGCGACGACCAGCAGCATGGTGACGTCGAAGACGATCGCCCCATCCCCCTCCAGCGCCCCCAGCGGGATGGTGGCGAAGATGATCGGCACGGCGCCGCGCAGGCCCGCCCAGGACGAGAAGGCGGCCCACTGCCAGGGGATCGCCGGGGTCCGGGTCGCGCGCGTCAGCCAGCCGGGCCGCAGGAAGCCGCCCAGGGAGACGAGCACGCTCACCGGCCGGGCGGCCACGAGCAGGAGGGCCCCGGCCAGGGCAGCGATCCCGAGGGACTCGAGGAGACGGTCGGGCACGACCAGCAGGCCGAGCATGATGAACAGGCCGATCTGCACTGTCCAGGCCAGTCCCTCGACGAAGCCCAGCACCGACCGGCGGTGCGGCAGCCGGGAGGCGGCCAGGATGAGCGCGACGACGTACACGGCAGCGAACCCCGACGTGTGCAGCGCGACGGCCAGCCCGTAGGACAGCATGAGCAGCGCGATGACCGCCACGGGGTACAGGCCCGCCGCGGGCAGGGCCAGCCGGGGCAGCAGCCAGCGGGCGAACATGCCCACCAGCGCCCCGACCAGAACCCCGCCGATGAGCTCGGCCACCACGATCACCGCGATCAGCCACGGCGCCAGGTCGGCTCCGGCCGACGTGGACAGCAGGACGACGAGCACGACCACCGGGGCGTCGTTGAGCCCCGACTCGGCCTCCAGCAGGGTCTGCAGCCGGGAGGGCAGGCGCAGGCCGCGCGCGACCGTGAACACCGCGGCCGCGTCGGTCGGCGCCAGCACGGCCCCGATGAGGACCGCCGTCCGCAGGTCGAGCCCGGTGATCCAGTGCAGCGGCAGGGCGACCACGAAGATGCTGACCGCGACCCCCAACGAGGCCAGGATGGTGGCCGGGACGATCACAGGCCGGACGGTCGACGGACGGGTCGTGAGGCCACCCTCGGCGAGGATGATCACCAGGCCCGCGTAGCCCAGGGCGGTCGCCAGCTCGGCGTCGTCGAAGGCGATCCCGCCCATCCCCTCGTCGGAGAGCAGCAGGCCCAGCCCGAGGTAGAACAGCAGGCCGGGCAGGCCGAACCGGGTGGCGACCCGGACGCCGCCGACCGCGGCGAGCACGATCACGCCGATGATCAGGCTGATCCAGGCACCCTGTTCGGCGTCCACGGCGCCCGATCACCCAGCCTCGGTCAGCCGTCGGCGCACGGACACGAGAAGCTGGACCAGGCCGATCGTCCCCACCACCACCAGCGCCCAGGCCCCGAGCGTGGCCCAGCCGGGCTCATCGCCCGGGCGGACGAAGGCGGCCAGCAGGAACATGGCGACGATCACCACGCGGGTGGGGCGCTCGTTGATCGTCAGGACCGTCACCTCGGTCAGGCCGGCGGCTCCCGCGCGGGCCCGGGCGTACTCCTGCAGCCACCCGATCGCGACCGCGGCCACGCAGGCCTCGGCGGGCGCGCCGGCGGCCCAGAGGGCGGCGACGAAGGCGGCGTCGGACACCCGGTCGGCGACCGCGTCGAGGACGGCACCCCACCGCGTGACCCTCCCGGTCATCACCGCGACGGCGCCGTCCAGCGAGTCGACGAGCCCGCTGGCCGCCACGACCAGGGCGGCGGCCAGGAGCCCGGCGCCGCCCCGGCCGGCGGCCAGCGGCGCGAGCAGGGCGATCAGCAGACCGAGCAGGGTCACCGCATCCGGCGGCACCCGGAGTCGGACAAGGGGTGCGGCTACGGCATGGACCAGGCGAAGCCAGCCGCCCACCAGCCGCCCCGAGGGATCCGCACCGCCATGCAGGTCCGACCAGGCGCGCAGGTAGCTGGCACGGTCCATCGCAGCCGGCCTCAGCGCAACGACCAGCCGACGGTCAGGCGGACGACCACCGACCCCTCGCCAGCGTCGACCGGCATACCACCACCGGGCGCGGCCTCGGCCATCGCCGCCATGCGCATCGGGCCGGGTGGGGATGCCTGGCCAGCAGTCTCGTCCACCGCCACCACCTCACCCAGCTCGCGGCCGGCGAGGACGGCGAGCTGCGCAGCACGTTCGGCGGCGTCGGCCCAGGCCGCCGAACGGGCGCGCGCCCGGAGGGCGGAGGGATCGCTGTGGGCGAAGGAGACCCCGTGCACGCGGGCCGCATCCCCGCCGGCGGTCACGAGGGTGGTCAGCAGGCCGCCGACGGCCCCGATGTCACGGGTGCGGCCGGTGAGCTGGACGGCCGCGACGAAGCCCGCCACGGTCGGGTAGTCGTCGTAGACGGGGTTCAGGCTGACCCCCGAGGTGGACAGCGACGACTCCGGCACGCCCGCGTCGACGAAGGCCCGGCGCATCCGCTCCACGACCTCGGCGGATCCTGCCAGCGCCGCCGCGGCGGTCGGCCGGCGCACGTCCGAGCCGACGGTGATCGTGCACTCGTCGCGCGGCCCCGACGCGGTCCCCGAGCCGGTGACCCACAGTCCCCTGTCCATGCCCTGTCCTCCCGTGCCCTGTTCTCCCGTGCGCCGTTCCTCCCGTGCCCTGACCTCGCGTGCCCTGTCCTCCCGTGCCTGCTCCTCGCGTGCCTGCTCCTCGCGTGCGCTGATCATGCCCTGTCCTGGGCGCTGAGCCTGCCGAACACCTCCCGCGTGGCCGTCGACCGGTTCAGCGTGTAGAAGTGCAGTCCCGGAGCCCCGCCGGCCAGGAGCTTCTCGGCGAGCTCCGTGGCCACGTCGACGCCGAGGTGCACGACAGCTGCGGGGTCCTCGGCCACCGCGTGGAACCGCGCGGCCAGCTCGGCGGGGAACGCCGCCCCGGACAGCACCGCGAACCGCTCGATCTGGCGGACGTCGGTGACCGGCATGATGCCCGGCAGGATCGGCATGGTGACGCCGTGCTCGCCGGCCCGGTCGACAAGGGCGAAGTAGTCCTCGGGACGGAAGAAGAACTGGGTCACGGCGAACTGCGCGCCGGCCTCCTGCTTGGCCGCGAGCACGGCGGCATCCGTGGCGAGGTCCGGTGACTCCGGGTGCCCCTCCGGGAACGCCGCGACCCCGATCGTGAACTCCCCGGTGCGCCTGGCCAGGCGGACGAGCTCGTCAGCGTGCGCCAGCCCGCCGGGGACCGGGACCCAGGGCGCCGACGGCCCGCCAGGTGGGTCTCCGCGCAGGGCGAGCAGGTTGGTGATGCCGGCCAACTGGTAGCGGACCAGCACCTCGCGCAGCTCGTCCTCCGTGGCCCCGACACAGGTCAGGTGCGCCACGGCATCCATCCCTGTCTCGGCGAGGATGCGGCTGGTGATCCGCACGGTCCTGTCTCGGGTCGAGCCGCCCGCGCCATAGGTGACCGAGACGAAGGTCGGCTCGAGCGGGGACAGGTCGGAGATCGCCGACCACAGCTGGCGCTCCCCCGCATCGGTCTTCGGCGGGAAGAACTCGAACGAGAAGACCGGCTCCCCCGAGGCCAGCCGCGCAGCCAGGGCGACGGACATCACACGCTCCTGGCGGTTGCCGCGACCGCGAGCTGCTCGAGCGCACCGCGGGCCGCGTCGGTGAGCCCCGCACCGGCCAGGGCCGCGATCGCCTCGGCGGTCCGGCGCTCGATCACGGACTCCACCTCGTCGACCGCACCTGTGTTCTCGATGATGGCGCGCATCTCGTCGATCGCGGCCGGCCCCAGGTGCGGATCACCGAGCCCCTCGCGAAGGTGCGCCGCCTGCTCCGGGGTCGCCCGGTCCATCGCCGTGACCACCAGGAGCGTCCGCTTGCCCTCCCGGAGGTCGTCGCCGGCGGGCTTGCCCGTCTCCTCCGGGTCGCCGAAGACCCCGAGGACGTCGTCGCGCAGCTGGAAGGCCTCCCCGAGCGGAAGCCCGTACCCGGACAGCGCGTCGAGGTGCGCCCGGTCGGCCCCGGCCAGCGCGGCCCCGAGGTGCAGGGGGCGCTCGATCGTGTACTTGGCCGACTTGTACCGGACCACGAGCATGGCCCGCTCGATCGAGCCCCCGCCGCGGGCCTGTTCGAGCAGGTCGAGGTACTGGCCGGCCATCAGCTCGGTGCGCATCCGGTCGTAGACGGGCTTCGCGCGGGCGAGCGCCGCCGGGCCGAACCCGGACCGGTACATGAGCTCGTCCGCCCAGCTCAGGCACAGGTCGCCCAGCAGGATCGCCGAACCATCACCGAACCGCTGGGCGTCGCCGAGCCACCCGGAGCCCCGGTGCAGCGTCGCGAACCTGCGGTGCGCGGCGGGCCTGCCCCGGCGGGTGTCGGAGTCGTCCATGACGTCGTCGTGGACCAGCGCGCAGGCCTGGAGCAGCTCGAGGGAGGCCGCCGCCCGCAGCCCCGACTCGAGGTCCTCCCCGCCGGAGCCGAGGTACGACCAGATGCAGAAGGCGGGTCGCAGGCGCTTGCCCCCGGCCACGAGCTCACCCAGCCAGTCGGTGAACGGAACCAGGTCCGGCGAGATCCCGGCCAGGATCCCGGCCTGCTCGGCGATGAAGGCGTCCAGGGTCGCCTGGACCGAGCCGCGCAGCTGCTCGGCGGTGAGGCGGTCGTCGGGCGTCATGGCCCACAGCCTAGGCCTTGGGCTCATCCTCACCTGCGTTCGCAGCCTTCGATCCCTGCCCCTACCGTGGGCACATGCTCTCCTCCCTGCGCGGTTCCGGCCCGGTGGTCGGTCCCACCGACCACGTCGTCATCGTCGGCGCCGGACTCGGCGGCCTGTCCACTGCGCTGCGCCTGGCCGGGGCCGGGCGCAAGGTCACGGTGCTCGAGCGCGAGGCCGTCCCCGGGGGTCGGGCGGGGCTGCTCGAGAGCGGCGGCTACCGGTTCGACACCGGCCCCACCGTGCTGACCATGCCCGGGCTGATCGAGGACGCCTTCGCCTGCGTGGGGGAGCAGATGTCCGACTGGCTGGAGCTCGAGCCCGTCAGCCCGCTCTACCGCGCCTACTACCCGGACGGCTCCCAGCTCGACGTGCACGCCGACGTCGACGCGATGGCCGACGAGATCTCGGTGGTGATCGGCCCGAGGGAGGCGGCCGGCTACCGACGCTACGTCGACTTCGTCACCGAGCTCTACCAGCTCGAGATGCGCGACTTCATCGACCGCAACATCGACAGCCCCCTCGACCTGCTGACCCCGAACCTCGCCAGGCTCGCCGCGATCGGCGGCTTCCGCAGGCTCGCCCCGAAGGTCGACCAGTACCTGGCCGACCCGCGCACGCAGCGGGTGTTCTCCTTCCAGGCGATGTATGCCGGCCTCAGCCCACAGGACGCGCTGGCCATCTACGCCGTCATCGCCTACATGGACTCCGTCGCGGGCGTGTTCTTCCCGAAGGGCGGGATGCACGCGCTGCCCACCGCCATGGCCGGGGCGGCGGAGAAGCACGGCGTGACGTTCCGCTACGCCACGACCGTGTCCTCGGTCGAGCACGACGGTTCGCGGGCCACCGCGGTCATCACCACCGACGGCGAGCGCATCCCGGCGGACGTGGTGGTGCTCAACCCCGACCTGCCCGTGGCCTACCGGGACCTGCTGGGCGTCGAGCCGTGGTCGGTGCGCCGCCTGAGGTACTCACCGAGCTGCGCCCTTCTCCTGGTGGGGTCCTCGGCCTCGTACTCCCGGATCGCGCACCACAACATCCACTTCGGCCGGTCCTGGCGGCGCGTCTTCGACGAGCTGATCGACCGCGGCGAGCTGATGACCGACCCGAGCGTGCTGGTCACCAACCCGACGCACGGCGACCCGTCGCTGGCGCCCGAGGGAAAGCAGTCCTACTACGTCTTCTTCCCCACCCCCAACCTCGACGCCCCGATCGACTGGACGCTCGAGGCTCCCCGCTACCGCGACCACATGGTGGAGGTGCTCGAGCAGCGCGGGTACGTGGGCTTCGGCGACTCCATCGAGGTGGAGCACCTGACCACGCCCCTGGACTGGGCCGAGCAGGGGATGGAGCGCGGGTCGCCGTTCGCCGCGGCGCACACCTTCCTGCAGACCGGGCCGTTCCGGCCGGGCAACCGCTGGGGCGAGAACGTGGTGTTCACTGGCTCGGGCACCCAGCCCGGCGTGGGCGTCCCGATGGTGCTGATCTCCGGGCGGATCGCCGCGGAGCGGATCGTCGGGTCGCTGCCCCACTCGCTGTCCCGGGGGTAGCCGGCGGGGGTGCCGGCCGGGCCGGCTGGGCAGGGGCGGGGCCGGCTGGGCTGGCCGGCCGGGGCCGGCTGGGCTGGGCCGGGGCCGGCTCCCACGCCCGGAGCGCGCAGTACCCTCGCAACCATGGCGCTGCGCGCGGGGACCCCCGACGCCCGACTCGAGCGGGCGATGGTGGCCCATTACATGCTCCCCGGGCTCCTCGGCAGCTCCCTGCTGGCCCTGGGTTCGCTGGGCGTGGGCTGGCTGCCGGCCAACTCGGCGATGCTGGACTGGGCCGTCGTCAACGTGCTGCGGTCCACAACGGCAGGCGAGATCCTGTCCCGGATCGCGGTCTTCGCCGGTGTGGCCCTGCTGCTGCAGGCGTGGTTGGTCCTCGGCCATGACGTCCTCGAGGACCTCGAGCGCGACGAGCACCGCCTCCTGAAGATCCTCGGGGTCTGGACCGCGCCCCTGCTGCTCATGCCGCCCCTGTTCAGCCGCGATGCCTACTCCTACTTCGCGCAGGGCCAGTTGATGCTGGCCGGCCTGGACCCCTACACGAACGGCGTGTCGGCGCTGCCCGGCTGGTTCCTGACCGGGGCGGATCCGCTCTGGTCCGAGTCCCCACCCCCTACGGCCCGGCCTTCCTGCTGCTCGAGCAGGGCGTCGCCGCGCTCGTCGGCACGAGCGCGTACGTCGGCGCCATCCTGTTCCGGCTGATCGCCCTGACCGGCGTCGCCCTGCTGGCCGTCTACGTCCCCCGCCTGGCCCACGCCCACGGGATCCCCACGCCGAAGGCGCTCTGGCTGGCGGTGCTCAACCCCCTGGTCCTCATGCACTTCGTCGCCGGCGCCCACAACGACGCGCTGATGGTCGGCCTGCTGGTCGCGGGCCTCGCCCTCGGGGCCGAGCGCCACCCGATCCAGGGGGTCCTGCTGGTGGGCCTGGCGGGGGCGGTCAAGCCGATCGCACTGGTGGCGCTGCCCTTCGCGGGCCTGCTCTGGGCGGGGACGCGCGCCCGGTGGCCGCGACGGCTGCTCGCGTGGCTGGCCTCGTCCGTGCTGGTCCTGGGGGTCTTCGCGGCGCTCTCAGTCGTTGCAGGTGTCGGCCTGGGCTGGGTGGCCTCCCTGAGCACCCCGGGGAGCATCCGGACGTGGCTGTCGCCGCCCACCGCGCTGGGCATGGCGCTCGGCCGGCTGCTCGACCAGGTGGGGCTGGGCACGGTCGATGGCGCCATCACCTTCTTCCGGGCCGCGGCGATGATCGTGGGGGCACTGATCGGGCTGGGCCTCGTCCTGCGTCCCGAGGGACGATCCCCGGTGCGCGGCGCGGCCCTCGCCCTGCTGGCGATCGTGGCACTGGGCCCGGTGGTGCAGCCCTGGTACCTGCTCTGGGCGCTCCCGCTGCTGGCCGCGACCGGGCTGACGGGGACCCGCTGCGCGTGGCGATCGTGATCACGTCCGTGCTGGCGATCCAGGGGATGGCCGAGTCGAATGCCACCGCCGACACGCTGTTCGACCTCCGCGACGGGCTGGCGACGATACTGGCGATCACGATGGTGGCGGTCGTGCTGCTGTCCAGCCCCGGCGAGCGGCGACTGGTCCTCGGCAACCCCGTGGATCGCGGCATCCGGCCGATGTCAGCGGCCGGTCGGGCGCGCGCCGGCGCCCTGGTCGTTCAGAGGGCCGGTTCCTCGATCTCGTAGTCCTCGTCGTCGAACAGGGCGGTGGCCTGCTGGGGGTGTCCGAGGGACAACTCCGGGCCATCCCCGATCAGGACCACGCGTGCGGCCAGGTCGGACTCCTCCCACACGGCCAGCACGTCGCGCAGGACGTCGATCGCCACGGCGAACTGCTCGGGCTCCGAGGTGGCCATCTCGCCCCACCCCGACCAGAGGATCAGCAGTCCGTCGGCGTCGTCGAGGTCCTCCACCTCGTCGAACTCCTGGGACTCCAGGCACTCCTCGAAGGCGTCCCAGTTGTGCCCGAAGTAGTCCGGGAAGCCGAAGGCCGCAGCGCAGGTGTCGAAGAACTCCACCCGCCCACCGCCCTCGGGCACGTCGACCAGGACCGACGCCCACCCGAGGAGGGCCGCCAGCTCGGCGGCTGCGTCGGCGTCGGGGGCCTCGCGCCACAGGGCGATCCGGTTGCTCATCCGGACACCACCTCTCGGAAGCTGTTGTAGTGGTCGGCCGTGTAGAACCGGGAGCCGTCGTCCCCGGCCACGATACGGCGCGCGCCCCGGTCATCCTCGCCGGGCGTGATCACCGTGTACTCGCCGTAGAAGCCGGACGGCTGGTCGGGCAGGATACCCTCACGGTTCTGGAACGTGCTGCCGTCCTTGCCGTAGGGGAACGGCCCCCCGCCGGCGATCAGCTCGAGGGTCTCGATGCCCTCGGGCGGGAGCTGCTCGACGCGCATGGTGGGCAGGTCCGAGGTCGGCGCGGTCGGGGCGAGGTCGGCGTACTGCGGGCCCGGTGCCGTCGTGCTGCCGGGTGCGGCCGTGCCGACCTCGGTCGTAGCCGTGGCGCACCCGGCCACGGCCACGACCGCCAGGAGCGCGGCTGCGAGGCGACGGCTGATCACGACGGCAGCATGGCACAGGCGCGGATCCCACCGGGCACCGACGGGCGACGGCCCCGGATGCGAGGATGTGCCCCATGTCGAGGCGGGAGCTGGACGCGGCTGGGATCACCGACCCGGAGCTCCGGGCGGCCTACGAGGCCTGCCGGCACCTGCACGCCCAGCACGGGAAGACCTACTACCTGGCCACCCGGCTCCTTCCACCCGGCAAGCGGCCCTTCGTCCACGCCCTGTACGGGTTCGCCCGCTATGCCGACGAGATCGTCGACGATCTCGACTCCAGCCTCACCCCGCAGCAGCGCGCCGACGCCCTGGCCCAGTGGGGGGACGCGGTCCTGGCCGACCTGGACCGCGGCCATTCCGGGGACCCGATCGCCCGGGCGCTGGTGGACACCGCCCTGCGGTTCGCCATCCCGCATGAGTACTTCGCGGACTTCCTGCAGTCGATGCGGATGGACCTGACCGTAACCGAGTACGACACCTTCGACGACCTGGCCGTCTACGTGCACGGGTCGGCGGCCGTGATCGGCCGCGAGATGGTCCATGTGCTGGGCACCACGGACCCCGGTGAGCTGCCGGAGGCGCTGGACCGGGCCGATGACCTGGGCGTGGCCTTCCAGCTGGCCAACTTCATCCGCGACGTCGGCGAGGACCTGGAGCGGGGCCGTGTCTACCTGCCGCTCGACGAACTGGCCGACTACGCGGTCACCCGCGCCGACCTCGAGCGCAGGGTGCTGACCCCACAGATCCGATTGGCCCTCGAGGCACAGGTCCGCCGCGTGCGCCAGCTCCAGGCGAGGGCTGAACCCGGCATCGACCTGCTCCGACCCGAGGCGCAGCCGTGCATCGCCGCGGCCAGCGAGCTGTACTGCGGCATCGTCGACGCCGTCGAGGGGATCGACTACGAGGTGTTCGACCGGCGCGCCCGGGTGGGCAACGGCCGACGGGCCAGGGTGGCGGGCGCGGCTTGGGTGGAGGCCGTGCGGGCACGTCGGTCCTCGCGACGCGCGGTCGCCTGACCGGGACCGCTTGGGAGGGGGCCCCTCACAGCCTCCAGCGGGTTCGGGGGTTGCGCACGATGGTCCAGGGCGCCCCGTTGTTGGCTGGCCACGGGGTTCCCGGGGGCGCGCCGGCCCCGGGCCGCGGCACCGGATCACCGGGGGACGCGGCGACGATGGTCCACATCCGCAGGTCGACCTGACGATGGTGGGCCCAGCACAACAGGGCGAGGTTCGACAGCTCCGTGGCCCCGCCGCCCGACCAGTCGGTGACGTGATGCGCCTGGCACCCCTCGGCAGCGACAGCGCAGCCGGGGATGATGCAGCCCTTGTCCCGGAGCGCCAGCGCACGTCGCTGGGCGGGGGTGGCAGTGCGGGCCGTGCGACCAACGGCCAACGGCACCCGGGTGCCGAGCAGCGCCGAGGCCAGGGCGGCGATCCTCGACGCTGACGTGTGCGGCCGGGCTCGGTCGGTGGCCGCCAGCAGCTCGGCGACCGTGTCGGGGCATTGCCCGGAGTCGATGACGATCGGGGTGACCTGCGCATCGCAGGACGTGAACCGCTGCTCGGCACCCGTCAGGGTGTGTCCGCGAGAGGTGGTCCACACCTGATCACCCAGGGCGGTCATTTCGACCGTGACCGAGACGGACACCGGCAGCCCACCCCGGCTGGGGACGGCATCGGCAGCGCATGCGGCATCCACCAGTGCCACCAGCCCGTCGGCGCGACGAGCCGACGCTGGGACGTGGTCCGCCTCGCAGCGCAGCCGCTCTGCGAACGCCTCGACCGCGGCGACCACCGCCTCGCCCTCGAGACGGGGCAGGCATCCGGACAGGACCACCGAGTCCGCCGTCAGCGCGAAGGACAACGACCGGGCCTCATACGCACCGGCCTCGTCGGGCTCCGGGTCTGGCAGCGGGTGCAGCATCCGGATCACGCGCTGCACGAACTGGCTCACGCCATGCGGGGATACGCGCCCCCACAACGGCGTCAGCTCGTCGATCACCGCCGCCATCTCGGGTCCCGACAGCCGATCGACGTGCCGGGCCAGGGCGTCGACGTGCTCACTGGTGATCGCCCCGCGTGCCCACACGGCAGCCAGGGCCGGATGATCGGCGACGAACGCGCCCGACCGGGCCAGGCGTCGGGCCCAGCCGCGGGACCAGCCACGGGCCAAGGGCATCGCCCCCTCGCCGACCAGCGGCAGGCTGCCCGCGCGCGAGGCGGCGGCCATCCTGCGCGCCAACTCGTACTCAACCACCGCGACACCCGAGCACAGGACCTCGACATCGGCAGCAGGTCGCTCCCCCGCGGTCAGGCCCATGACCGGAAGCTCACCGGCTGCCAGCTGGGCGAGACGCCACCACACGGCCACGACCTCCGGCGAGGCCTCCTCCACCGCCGCCGCCGTCCGCACGTCCGCCTCGACCCCCGGACCACCCGCTCCAACGACCCCCATCGCGACCTCCCCCAGATCGAACACCTGTACGAACCCTAGCCGAGGCGTCCGACACCGGGAACAGCTGCGACCGGTCCCGGTCAGGCGTCGGGCGAGCGCCCGCCCACCTTGGCCAGGATCGGCACGAGGATCGACCTCGGCGGGCCGGACATCGGCTGGCGCTGGACGCCGCGCCGCCCCCAGGCGACCCAGAGGCTCAGCGTCAGGACGACCAGCGCGAACCCGAACAGCAGGTCCTCCACGGGCGCGAACAGGATCCGGCCGTCCCCGAAGGCAGGCGGCGGGGAGTCCGGCGGGGTGCTCGACCCGAGGATCGCGTCGCCGGAGTAGCGCACGATCCGCAAGCCGGTCAGCACGCCGTTGGTCAGCAGCTGGAAGAAGATGATGATCGCGTAGCTCATCCAGAACACCCGGCGGCGCAGCAGCGCCGTGCGCACGATCACCAGGTCCCAGACGACGACCAGGAGGACGCCGAGGACGGCCAGCTGCGTGTAGGTCATGACGGGTCCTCCGCTCGGCCCGGCCCGGGATCCCGGCCCTCGTCCCCCACCGGCAGGCCCGTGGCCGACCGCACGGCCTCGATCGTCAGCACCGAGGCGATCGGGACCAGGACGAAGAACACGAGCTCATCGACCGGGATGTCCCCGGGCAGGCGGATCCCCGTGATGAGCGCCTCGTCGAACCACCAGTGGCCCTGCGCGATGGCGTAGGCGTCCCAGATCAGGAAGACCGCCACTACCGGGACGACCGTCAGCAGCAGCCTGCGCCACCGGCGATAGACCCGGGTGCGCAGGCCCCACTCCAGCCATGCCGTGCCCAGGAAGATGAACGCCATGACGGTGAGGTAGGACCAGTGCCCCATCACTCAGCCCGCCATCCGTGCGCCGTCGTCCCGTGCACCCTCGTCCCGTGCACGGTCGTCCCGTGCATGGTCGTGCCGTGCACCCTCGTCCCGTGGACCGTTGTCCCGCGGACCGTCGTCCCGCGGACCGTCGTCCCGTGCGCCGCTGCCGGCCGGGAACATCACCGAGGCCGCCGCCTGCGGGTCAGCGAGCGCCCCTGGTTCGGCCAGCGGCCAACCGGCCGCGCCCGCGATCGCACGCCGAGCCATGACGATGTCCCGGGGTCGGCCCGCGCCGACGACGCCCCTGAGGTGATCCCCCTCATCCAGGCAGAAGGCCGACCAGCCCTCCGATGACTCCCGCCACACCAGCCTCCGCCCCAGCGCGCCCTCGTCGGGGCCCTCGCCGGCGCCCTCGCCGGCCTCGCCCAGCACCTGCAGGGTCCGCCCCGCGATCTCGCTGAACACGTAGGGCACCGCATCCGGGATCCCGCCGGTGTCCGCGGACGGTTCACCAACGGTCCACGCTCCGGTCGTCAGCCACCGGACGACCTCCGGGGCCACGACCTGCGGGGCGTTGAGGGCCTCGGTCCAGTGCCCGCTGGCCAGGTGCCGTCCCGACCGCGACGACCATCGGGCAGCCGCGTCGCCCACGGCGAGGACCCCGGGAACCCCGGTCCTGCCCCACGCGTCAACGAGCACGGCCCCGGACGGCGCGAGGGCCAGCGGCCCTCCCTCGAGCCACGCCGTGGCCGGCCGGACACCGAGCGCGACGAGCACGAGGTCGGCGGCCAGGGAACCCCCGTCGACCGAGACGCTGGGCACCCGGGAATCCGGGGCCAGCGACCGGACCGGCGCCCCCATGCCCACCTGGACGCCGGCCTCCGCAAGCCAGCCGGACACCCGGGCGGCGACGGCCGCGGGCAGCCGGCCGGGCAGCAGCTGGTCGGCTGCCTCCAGGAGGCGTACGTCCGCCCCGCGGGACGCGGCGGTCGCCGCCGCCTCGGACCCGATCCACCCCCCACCGACCACGACCAGGCTGGTGCCGGGGCCGACCCGCTCCCAGAACGCGCCCGCCTGCCGGCGGGTGCTCAGGACGTGGACACCGGGACCGGTCCAGTCCGCGGGGACGACGGGCGTGGCGCCCGTGGCGATCACCACCGCGTCCGCCGTCAGCTCGCCGCCGTCGACGAGGACCCGGGACCCGCGGGAGCCAGCGACCAGCCCACGCGCGGCGACGCCGAGCCGGACGTCGTCGGCGGCCGCCCACACGTCGATCCCCATCGCGGGACGCAGGTCTACCTCCGCGCCCGGGTCCTTGGTCAGGGGTGGCCGGTCGTACGGGGCGTCCGGTTCCGCACCGACGAGGGTCAGCCGGCCCGTGTACCCCGCCGCCCGCAGCGCGGTGCACGTCCGGGCCCCCGCCAGCCCGGCTCCGACCACCAGCACATGCGCCACGACCAAGCAGCCTAACTGCCGCCCCCCGCGGCGGCTCCTAGACTTGGCCCGTGACACCCAACCAGCCCCCGCCCTCGGCGGTCGATCCACTGATCGGCAGGGTGCTGGACGGCCGGTACCGGATCGAGGGCTTCATCGCCCGCGGTGGGATGGCCACGATCTACCGGGCGGCGGACCTGCGCCTGGACCGGACCGTGGCCATCAAGGTGATGCACCCCTCCTTCGCCAGCGACCCGGGCTTCGTCGACCGGTTCGAGCGGGAGGCCCGGGCGGCAGCACGCCTCAACAGCCCGTACGCCGTTGGCCTGCACGACCAGGGCAACGACGCGGGGGTCATCTACCTGGTCATGGAGTACGTGCCCGGACACACGGTGCGCGATGTCCTGCGCACCCACGGTTCCCTGGAGCCCGCCCAGGCCCTGGCCATCCTGGACCCTGTGCTTGAGGCGCTGGCGGCGGCCCACCGGGCCGGCTACATCCACCGCGACATCAAGCCGGAGAACGTCCTGATCTCCGACGACGGCCGGGTCAAGGTGACCGACTTCGGGCTGGCCCGGGCGATCGAGGGAGCCGACACGGGGCGGACCCAGGGCCTGCTGCTCGGCACGGTCGCCTACCTGTCCCCCGAGCAGGTCGAGCACGACAACACCGACGCCCGCTCCGATGTCTACAGCGCAGGCATCCTGCTGTTCGAGCTGGTCACCGGCCAGGTCCCGTTCTCCGCCGCGGCCCCGATGCAGGTGGCCTACAAGCACGTTCACGAGAATGTCCCGCTGCCCTCGAGCATCCGGCCCGGGGTCCCGCCCAGGGTCGACAGCCTTGTCCAGCGCGCCACCCGACGCTCCGCCGACGAGCGGTTCCCGGACGCATCCGCGTTCCTGGCCGAGGTCCGGACGCTGCGGGCCGCGCTGCCCCCGGCGGCCCCGTGGTCCCCGACCCCGAACGACACCATCGTCGTGGCGACAGCGGGGGGCGCGGCGGCCGGCGGAGCGGCGGGAGCCGGAGCCGCGCGCGGCGGGAGCTGCTGCGGCCGCCGGGGCTGCCGGAGCCGCGAGGGCTGCGGCGGCGGGCGGGGCCCCGGCCGCACCAGTCGGCGCGGGCGCGGCGGCGGATGCGGGCGCGCCGGCGGCTGCCGGACCGACCGGGTCGGGGCTCGACGCACCCGCGTGGGTGAACGGCTCGACTCCCCCAGGCTCGGCGAGCACGGGGGCCGCACCGCAGGCACCGCGCGCGCCCCAGGCGCCGACCGCGTCGCCGGGGCCCCCGCCGCAGGCCCCCGGCGAGGGGCACATCACCTCGGTGACGCACGGCACCGCGCCGGACGCCCCGGCCAAGGTGCGCCGCGGCCGCCGAGGCCTGTGGGCCGGGCTCATCGCCCTGATCTGCGGCGTGGGGCTCATCGCCGTCGTGTTCGGCCAGATGGTGACCGTTCCCGAGCTCGCGGGCATGTCCCCTGACCGGGCCTCGGCCCTGCTCGCCCCGTCGAACCTGACGCTGGACTCCTCGCAGAGCGACTACAGCGAGGAGGTCGAGAAGGGCCTGATCATCACCACGGAGCCCCCGGCCGGAAGCCGGCTGTGGACCGGTGGAACGGTCGTGGCCACCGTCAGCCGTGGCCCCGAGCGCTACGACGTCCCCAAGCTCAAGGGCCTCACCCTCAAGGAGGCCGAGGTTGCCCTGGGGGCGGCCAACCTCGTGCTCGGCACGTCCACGGAGGCCTACGACGACAAGGTCAAGAAGGGCCGGATCATCAGCAGCGCCCCCGAGGCGGGCGCGTCGGTGAAGCCCGGCACCCCGGTCGACGTGACCGTGTCGAAGGGCCCGGAGCCGGTGGACGTCCCCGACCTGGTGGGAGCCGACGGCGACGACGCCCAGAAGCAGCTGAAGGGACTCGGCCTGGCGGTCGACCGCTCCGACGTCTTCAACGAGTCGGTGGCGAAGGGCAAGGTCATCAGCACCGACCCGCCGGGGGGAACCACGGTCCTGCGCGGCGACACCGTCGCACTTGTCGTCTCCAAGGGCCCGCCGCTCGTCGTCGTGCCCGACGTCGTCGGCAAGAGCGAGTCCTCGGCGCGGGCCGAGCTCGAGAAGGCCGGGTTCAAGGTGCAGGTCAACAAGCCACTCGGGTTCGTGGTGTTCGGCGTGAACTCGCAGAGCCCCCGGGGCGGGACCGAGGCACCCAAGGGCTCGACCGTGACCATCACGGTCGTCTGAGCGCCCTCGATGTCGCTGAGCCCGTCCTGGGCCCGCAGCCACCACACGCTGGCCGTCCTCGCCCTCGTCGCCACCACCGCCGTGTGGGGTGGCACCTTCGTGGTCGTGCAGGACGCCGTCGAGCGGATGCCGGTGCTGCCGTTCCTGTTCTGGCGGTTCGCGCTGGCCGCCCTGGTCCTCGCGGCCCTGCGCCCCCGAGCGGTGGCCGCCCTCGACCCCGAGAAGCGGCGCCACGGCATCTACCTCGGCCTGGCCCTCGGGACCGGCTACGTGCTGCAGACGTTCGGCCTGCTGCACACCTCGGCGACGGTCTCGGGATTCATCACCGGGATGTTCGTGGTGTTCACGCCCATCCTCGGCTGGGTGCTGCTCGGCGAGCCCGTGGCCCCGGTGGTGTGGGGCGCGGTGGGCCTCGCGACCGTTGGGCTGGCCCTCATCAGCCTGACCGGGTTGTCCATCGGGATCGGCGAGCTGCTCACCCTCGGTTGCGCCGTGATGTTCGCCGCGCACATCGTCGGCCTGTCCCGCTGGTCGACCGCGTCGGACGCCTACGGCCTCACGGTGCTCCAGCTCAGCGTCGTCGCCGTGATGTGCCTGGCCGCCTCGCCGGCCGACGGCGGGATGGCCCTGCCACCCGACGCCGGCGTCTGGTTGGCCATCGCGTTCCTCGCGCTGGTGGCCACCGCCCTGGCGTTCCTGGCGCAGGCGTGGGCGCAGACCATGATGAGCGCCCCGCGCGCGGCGATCGTGCTCACCCTGGAGCCCGTGTTCGCCGGGATCTTCGGGGTGACCATCGGCGGCGACGAGCTGACCGGGCGGATCGTGGCCGGCGGGCTGTGCATCATCGCCGCGATGTACCTGGTGGAACTGGGCCCGCAGCTCAGCCGGCGAGCAGCCCGCTGAGCACCTCTCCTGCGCGGTCGATCCCCTCGTCGTCGACGTCGAGGTGGGTCACCAGCCGGGCGACGCGCTCCCCGAGGACGCTGACCGCGACGCCCCGCTCCCGCGCGGCCGCGGCCAGGCTGGGGGCCGTCGGCCCGTCCCGCAGGTCGAGCACGACGATGTTCGTGTCGACCTGCGCCGGGTCGGCCACGCCCGGACGCGCCTCGGCCAGCACGGTGGCGAGCCGGGCCGCCCGGGCGTGATCCTCGGCCAGCCGGTCGATGTTGTTGTCCAGCGCGAACATGCCCGCCGCGGCGAGGATGCCCACCTGGCGCATCCCGGCGCCGTACCGCTTGCGCCACACCCGGGCCTCGACGATCCGCTCGCGGGTGGAGACCAGCACCGACCCGACCGGGGCCCCGAGGCCCTTGGACAGGCACACCGTCGCCGTGTCGAACAGCCCGCCGATCACATCCAGCGCGACGCCGCTGGCGACGTGCGCGTTCCACAACCGGGCCCCGTCGAGGTGCAGGGCCAGGCCGTGCTCGTCGGCGAACTCGCGCAGCGCACGCATCGCAGCCAGGTCCTGGACCGTCCCGCCGCCGAAGTTGTGGGTGTCCTCGACCGCGATGGCCCGTGTCGATACCAGGTACGGGCCGGCGGACGGGGCCGCGAGCTCCATCACCTGCTCCGGGTCGAGCCGCCCGTGGGGGGCACGCCAGGTGCGGGTCGTCACCCCACCGAGGGCCGCGTGGCCGCCGAGCTCGGCACGGACCACGTGCGCCTGCTGGTCGCACAGCAGCTCGAAGCCGGGCGGGACCAGCAGCCGGACGCCGAGCTGGTTGCCCAGCGACCCGCTGGGGACGAAGAGGCCGGCCTCGTGCCCGAGAAGGTCGGCCACCCGCTGCTCGAGGGCATTGACCGTGGGGTCCTCGCCGTAGACGTCGTCGCCCACGACGGCGTCGACCATGGCCTGCCGCATGGCGGGGGTGGGGGAGGTTACGGTGTCCGAGCGCAGGTCGACCATGTGCATGATCGGTGAGCCTAGAGGAGGCATCGTGGGGCGACACGCCCGCCCGGCTGCTGCGCTGGCGGTCGCTGCCAGCCTGGTTCTCGGCGGCTGCCAGCAGGTGCGCGAGGTGCTGTCCGGGCCGACCGACGCCGAGCTGCTGGCCGCCGTCTCGCTCACGACGGCCGACGCGGCCCCGGGGGCGATCCTCCAGCCGTACCCCGACGGCGACCGGGTCGCCGGCGAGACGTCCCTGGACCTCTGCTTCGGCCAGTTCCCCAGCGAGCAGCTGCGGGTGGGCCGCAACCAGGTCGCGGTCAGCGATGCAGCCGGCGAGGCCTGGACCAGCAGCGAAGCCATCCTGTACTCCGTCCCGGAGGAGGCCGCGCAGGCGATGGCCGAGCTCGAAGCTGCTCGCGATGCCTGTCCCGACACGGCGGTGCAGCCCCCGAAGCCCGACCGGGAGCCGCTGACGTGGACGTTCTCCGACCCGCCCGACGCCGACTGGCCCCAGGAGCCCGGGGTCCTGCGCCAGGCGTACGCGTTCTCCGCGACCGACGCCGCCGGGCAGGCACAGGCGGGCACGGCCACCTACCTGCAGCGCGGGCGGATGATCCTCGCGCTCTACGCCACGCCCGGGGACTCGCCGGCCAGCACGATCCGAAACGCCCCCGACGCCGCGCGGTTCACGGCCGTGATGTCCCGGCGCCTGGCAGCCCTGCCGTTGGACTCCCTGCAGGAGCCCAACCCGGTGGTCCCCACGGAGGACCCCGACGACATCAGCGCATGACGAGCATCTCGGCGACGGCGAAGGCCAGCTCGAGCGACTGGACGCGGTTGAGCCGCGGATCGCACGCCGTCTCGTAGCGCAGGCCCAGGCCGTCCTCGGTCACGCCCGCGGTGCCTCCGACGCACTCGGTGACATCGTCGCCGGTGAGCTCGACATGCAGCCCTCCGGGGTGCACGTCCAGCGACCGCATGACCTCGAAGAAGCCCGTGACCTCGTCCATGACGTCGGCGTAGGACCGTGTCTTGTGCCCGCTGGAGGCGGCGAACGTGTTGCCGTGCATCGGGTCGCACACCCACACCACCGGATGCCCGGAGTCGGCCACGGCGCGCACGATCGGCGGCAGCGCGTGCCGGATCCGGCCGGCCCCCATCCGGGTGATCAGCGTCAGCCGACCCGGGGTGAGGTCCGGGTCGAGTGCCTCGACGAGGGCAACGGCCTCCTCGGGCGTGGTCGTCGGGCCGAGCTTGACCCCGATCGGGTTGCGGATGCCACGGGCGAACTCGATGTGCGCCCCGTCGAGCTGCCGGGTGCGCTCCCCGATCCAGAGGAAGTGCCCGGAGACGTCGTAGGGAAGCCCGGTCCGGGAGTCGATTCGGGTCAGGGAGTCCTCGTAGTCCAGCAGCAGGGCCTCGTGCCCGGCGTAGAACTCGACCCGGCGGAACTCCTCGGGGTCGGCCCCGCAGGCGTGCATGAACGCCAGGGCCCGGTCGATCTCGCCGGCCATCAGGTCGTAGCGGCGGCCGGCCTCGGTGGAGGCCACGAAGTCCTGGTTCCAGGCGTGCACGTGGCGCAGGTCTGCGTAACCGCCCTGGGTGAAGGCGCGGACGAGGTTCAGGGTCGCGCTGGCCGTGTGGTAGGCCTGCACCAGCCGGGCCGGATCGGGGCGCCGGGCCGCCAGCGTCGGCATGATGTCGTTGACCGCGTCGCCGCGGTAGCTCGGGATCGACTGCCCGTCGACGACCTCCAGGTCGGCGCTGCGGGGCTTGCCGTACTGCCCAGCGAGGCGACCGATCTTGACGACCGGCATGGACGCGCCGTAGGTGAGCACGATCGCCATCTGCAGGACGGTCTTGAGCTTGGCGCGGATGGCGTCGGCGGTGGCTCCGGCGAACGTCTCGGCGCAGTCCCCGCCCATCAGCACGAACGCGTCCCCGCGCGCCACGTCCGCGAGGCGCTCCATGAGCTGGTCGCACTCGCCGGCGAACACCAGCGGCGGCAGGCCGCGCAGCGTCGAGGTTGCGGCCGACAGCTCGAGCGGGTCCGGCCAGTTCGGCTGCTGGGCAGCGACCCCGGCGCGGGCGGGTGACTCGGGCGCGGCGGTGAGCGCCGCATCCTGGACAGACATGGACACAAGGGTATTGCAGGGCTGACGGTGCAGCCGACCAAGGCCGCCGCGCCCGCCCAGCCCCGGGCACGCAGGAGCCCGGGACCGCGCGGCCCCGGGCTCCTGTCGCACTCAGTGCTCGACGACCACCTTCGCGCGCTTCTCCTGGCCGATGCCGGCGAGCAGCTCGCCGAACCAGGCCGCGTCGATGTCGAAGTTCTTCCCGCCCTTGATCCGGTCGAACTCGATCGCACGCAGCTCGTCGCCCCGCTCCTCGTCGTGCCCGACCAGTCCGGTCCCGCCGGAGAGGGCGGTGTCCACCGCGGTGTCGACGCAGGAGCGGATCAGCTCGAGGTCCCGGGTGTTGGCCGCAGCCGCCCGCGAGTAGTAGCCGCTCTTCTGGACGAGCACCTTGCCCGCATCGATCATCGGGGCGAACGTCTCGGAGAACCACTTCCCGGGGTTGATGAGATCCAGCTTCACGTGGCCGAAGGCATCGCGCGGGACCTCCTCGCCGGCGGCCTCCATCTGGGCCACGATCGAGTCAACTCCGGCCCCTTCGGAGAGGAAGATGTTGACGTTGCCCACCTCGTCCATCACGCCCTTGAGCCGGGCCGCCTCGGCCTCGAGGTCGATCTCCATCTCGGGCACGAACACGGCGTGGACGTCGCGCCGCTCCCGCGGAGCACCGAACTCGGGCAGCCACTCCTTGGAGTCCAGCAGCGTGCGGTAGGAGGCTGCGGTCGCCGCCGTCAGCCACCCGCAGTTGCGACCCATCACCTCGTGCACGATCAGCGTGCGCGGGTTGGCGCTGTGCTCGGACACGACGTTCCAGAAGAACCGGGCGCCCTCGTCGGCCGCGGTCCAGGCCCCGAGGGACTGCCGGATCGGGATGATGTCGTTGTCGATCGTCTTGGGCAGGCCCACGACCTGCAGCCCGTAGTCGTTGCGGGCGAGGAAGGCGGCGAGGTCCGCGGCCGCCGTGTTGGTGTCATCGCCACCGATGGTGTGCAGCACGTCGACCCCGTCTGCGACGAGCTGGTCGGCGGCCACCTGCTGGGGGTCCTGCCCCTCCTGCACCAGGCCACGCTTGACGCAGTCGGCCACGTTGGTCAGCTTCACCCGGCTGTTCACGATCGGGCTGCCACCGAATTCGTGGAGCAGGTGCGCCTTCTCGCGCACCTCGGGGGTGACCGGCATCTTCTCACCGAGCAGCAGGCCCTGGTAGCCGCCGCGGTAGGCGATGATCTCGATCTCCGGGGCGAGCTCGGTGTAGCGCTGGATGAGTCCGCCGACAGCGGACGACAGGCAGGGCGCGAGCCCGCCGGCGGTGAGCAGTGCGACCTTCTTTACGGCCATGGAGGGACCCTTCTTGTCGATGTGCGGACCAGTGCGGACCACCGTACCGACGTGGCCGTCGGGACGCTGCCCGGCCGAGGCCGAAGGCCGCGGGCGTCCTAGAGTGCAGCGCATGAGCATCCTGGCCCTCGACGCCGGAACGACCGGCGTGACTGCCCTGCTGGTCTCCCACGACCTCTCCGTGGTGGCCCGCGGGTACAGCGAGTTCCCCCAGCACTTCCCGGCCGACGGCTGGGTGGAGCACGACCCCAGCGAGATCTGGGAGGCCACCCTGGCTGCGACCCGCTCCCTGATGGCCAGCCCGCAGGCGGCCGCCGACCCACCCACCGCGGTGGGCATCACCAACCAGCGCGAGACGATCTGCTTCTGGGACAGGGAGACGATGGGCGCGCCACGACGGGCGATCGTCTGGCAGGACCGTCGGACGGCCGGCATGTGCGCGACCCTGCGCGAGGCCGGGCACGAGCCGATGGTCGAGCGGCGCACGGGCCTGCGCCTGGACCCGTACTTCTCCGGCACCAAGCTGGCCTGGGTGCGCAAGGAGGACCCGCAGACGTGGCGCCGGGTCGAGGCGGGCGAGGTTGCCGTCGGCACCGTGGACTCCTACCTGATCGCCCGGCTGACCCGCGGCGTGCACCACGTGACGGACCCCTCGAACGCCTCGCGCACGCTCCTGTACGACCTGCACACCGGCGACTGGAGCCCCGAGCTGCTGTCGCTGTTCGGCGTACCGCGGCAGGCGCTGCCGGAGATCGTGTCCTCGTACGGGGTGCTCGGACGCACCGACCCGGGGTGCTTCCTCGGCCTGGACCTGCCGATCGCGTCGATCCTCGGAGACCAGCAGGCAGCGCTGTTCGGCCAGGGGTGCTTCACGCCGGGCTCGAGCAAGTGCACCTACGGGACCGGGTCCTTCGTCCTGGTCAACACCGGCGAGCAGGTCGTGGCCTCCCGCTCCGGCCTGCTGACCACCGTCGCGTGGCAGCATCCCGACGGCCGCCGCGAGTTCGCCCTCGAGGGGGCCGTGTTCGTCACCGGCGCGGCGGTCCAGTGGCTGCGCGATGGCCTGGGCATCATCGAGACGGCGGCCGAGACCGAGGACCTCGCCCGCTCGGTGCCGGATTCCGGCGGCGTCGTGTTCGTGCCCGCACTCACCGGACTGGGCGCCCCGGACTGGGACCCCTACGCCCGAGGCGCCATCCTCGGGGTGACCAGGGGCACCACCCGGGCGCACCTGGCGCGGGCGACCCTGGAGGCCATCGCCTTCGAGGTGCGCGACGTCGTGGACCTGATGACCCGGGAGGCCGGGCTCGAGCTGCCCGAGCTGTCCGTGGACGGCGGCGCCGCGGCCAACGGGTTCCTGTGCCAGGTGCAGGCCGACCAGCTCGGCGTGCCCGTCCTGCGCTCGGCCGAGCTGCAGGCCACCGGCCTCGGGGCGGGGATCGCCGCCGGGATCGCCACGGGCGTGTGGGCCTCTCCCGACGAGGTCGGGGCCCGGTTGCGCGCCTCGGCCGACGCCCGGTTCTCCCCCGAGCCGGCCGACCCAGCGGCGCACCGACGCTGGCGGGTCGCGGTCGAGCGCTCGAAGGGGTGGGCGGCACTGCGCTGACCCAGGGAGCCGGGCGTCAGCCAGCCGCGCGGGACCGCACCCTCAGGCGGACCTGTCCAGCGGTCCGTCCACCGCGGCGATCTGGTCCGGCGTGGGGGTGCTCGTGCCGTACTTGGCCATGAGCTCCTTGGCCGTCGACGCGTAGATGTCGACGTACTCCTGGCCGGACAGCTCCATGAGCTCGTACATGATCTCGTCGGTCATGCTGCGCAGCACGAAGCGGTCGTCCTCCATGCCGGCATAGCGGCTGAAGTCCAGCGGGGCCCCGATCCTGATCGTGAGCGGGTAGAGGTTCGGGATCTTCTGCCCGGTCGGCTGGATCCGGTCGGTCCCGATCATCGCGACCGGGATCACCGGTGCGGGGGCGGCCAGCGCCATGCGGGCCGGGCCAGTCCGGCCGCGGTACAGCCGGCCGTCCGGGGATCGGGTCCCCTCCGGGTAGATGCCCAGCAGGTTGCCCTCCCGGAGCACCCGCACCCCGGTGTCGATGGCGGCCATGCTCGCGCGGCCGCCGGAGCGGTCGATCGGCACCTGGCCCACCCCAGAGAAGAACTGCTTGGTCATCCACCCACGCACGCCGGGCCCCGTGAAGTAGTCGCTCTTGGCCAGGAACGTGATCCGGCGGTCGACGACCAGGGGCAGGAAGAACGAGTCCGAGAAGGACAGGTGGTTGCTGGCGAGGATCGCCGGACCCTCCTCCGGGATGTGCTCGAGCCCCTCAACCTTGGGTCGGTACAGAGCCATGAGCGGCGGGCCGAGGACCGCGTGCTTCATGATCTCGTAGAGCATCCGGGTGTTCCTTCCTCGACCACGCCCACCGTAGGGGACGCCCGGCCGAACGGGCAACGCGACGGGCGGTCGCGCCCGGCGCCGGTGTGCAACCATGGAGCATGCCCGAGAAGCCCGACGAGTTCGAGGAGGCGTGGGCCCGCATCGTCGAGGACCTCAGCTCGACTCCCGGCACCGAGCCCCCGGCACCGAGCCCACCGGCAGCGAGCCCTCCGGCACCGACGCCACGGGCGCCGAGCCCACGACGAGTGCCACGGATGCCGGGCTTGCCGCCCTGTTCGAGCCGCTGCGCCGAGCCCAGTCGCAGCCAGACCCCGAGCCGGCCCCCGCGCAGGGGCCTGACGATCCCGGGGCCTTCGTCGACAACTGGGAGGATGAGGGCCACTTCGTGCCGCCGCCTCCTCCGGAGATCCCGACGGGGACGCCCGCCAAGCGGATGGCCTGGGCGGGGCTCATCGGGGGACCCATCACGCTGGCGCTGATCGCGCTGGCCGGCTGGGACCCCCCGAGCATCGTCCCTATCGCTGCCGGACTCGCCACGCTGGCCGGTTTCGTCACCCTCGTGTGGCTCATGCCGGATGCCCGCGAGGACAGCGGCTGGGACGACGGCGCCCGGCTGTGATCCGGCGCGCGGACCACTGACCCCCGGCCGGATCAGCCCTCGGGATCCGGCGGGCTGGCCGGCGGGTCGAGGTCAGGCACGTCGGTCGACGGCTCGGTCGACAGCTCGGTCGACGGGTCGGGGCCCTCCCCGTCACGGTGGTGCCCACCCGGGGCTGGCGAGGTCATCCGCTGCTCGGCGGCGGAGGCCAGCGCGGACCCGATCCCGCCGATGAGCGCGCGCGCGACGTCCGCCAGCTCGGCGATTGCCTCCGGGTTCACCTGGTCGAGGGTCGCCGCCCCCTGGCAGATGGGGCAGGAGTCGCACACGGACTGCGGCACCCGGGGCCGGACCGGATCGCCGGCCGGACCCTCCTCCCTCGGCAGGAGCAGGCCCTTCGAGTCAGCCCACGCGCGCACCGAGTCCCAGAAGGGCAGGGACGGCGTCGGCTGGTCCATCAGCCCTCCACGCGCCGCTTGAGTCCCTTGAGTGCGGAGTCGACGATGATCTTCTCGCCGCGCCTGCGCAGGATGCTCACCACCGGAATGGCCAGCTCGACGTCCAGGCGGTACTCCACGTCGGTCGTCCCATCCGCGAGCGGGGTGCACGCGTATGTCCCATGGAGGTCGCGCAGCGCCTCGCCCGCGGTGAGGTGCCACGAGACCTCGGTCTCGGCCCAGTCGTAGGCGACCGTGTACGAGTCCTTGATCAGGCCCATCGTCCCGTGGAACGTCGCCGACAGCGGCCGGCTGCGCTCGTCCACCTCGTGGGCAACGACGGTGTCCAGGCCCGGGACCCACTCGGGGTAGGCCTCCACGTCGGCGATCACGGACAGGATCTGCGACGGCTCCGCCGCGATCACGATGCTGGAATGGGTCTGCTCAGCCACGGACGAAGGGTAGCCCAGTCCTCGCGGCAAGTCGCCCGACAAGAGCGTGGGACCCCACGGCCCGGCGCCCGCGTTGCTAGCGTGAGGCCGACCTCGCGAGGGAGTGCTGGTGGACGGTGGACAGGAGCCGCAGGGCGTGGCGTCCGGGGTGCGCGTCGTCGTCGCCGACGGCAACGCGCTGACCCGCCGGGGCCTTGCCGCCATCCTCACGGAGGCGGGTGCGACGGTCGTCGGCGAGGCCGGGGACACCGAGTCAGCCCTGCGCTGGGTCGCCCAGGGCCTGCCCGGGGTCCTCGTGGTCGCCCTGGACCTCCGCGGGCCGGAGCGGGGCCACGTGGTGGCCATCGCCCGCGACCGGTGGCCGGACCTGGCCATCGTGGCATTGAGCGACGAGGCCACCGACGATGCCCTGCTGGACGCCCTCGAGCTCGGCGCGTCGGCCTACCTGCCCAAGACCGCACCCCCCGAGCGGGTCGTGGCCATGACGGTCCAAGCCGCTGCGGCCCCGCTGGCCTTCCTCTCCGAGGGGCTGCCGGCCACGCGGCGGCGGGGCAGGAACGCCGGGCCGCCGCTGACCGCCCGCGAGTTCGAGGTCCTCCGGCTGGCCGCCGAGGGGCTGACCGTCAAGGGGATCTCGGCACGCCTGTTCATCTCGGAGGCCACGACGCGTTCGCACCTGTCGGGCATCTACCACAAGCTCGGGGTCTCCAGCCGCAGCCGTGCGGTGCTCGTGGCCGAGCGTCTGGGAATGCTGCGGTGACACGCGACTGGCTGCTGTGGGGCATCCTGCGCGCCGCTCTGGTCGCCATCATCCTCGGCTGGATCCCCTGGCCCGACCAGGCCAACGACCTGCGGATCTACGCCGACTGGTCCGCGGAGTCCCTGCGGCACGGGCAGTTCCCGACCGACGAGCGCTGGCAGTACCCGCCCCTGGCTGGGCCGGTCCTGCTGATCGGCTGGCTCCTGCCCGGTGAGCGGCTCGGCTACGTCCTGCTGTTCCTGGCCGTCGACGCAGCCATCATGGCCCTGCTGAGCTCGCAGGCCCGGCGCACCGGCTCGGTCGGCGGGCGCCGGCTTTGGGCCGTGGCCGCACTGATCACTGGGCCGCTGATGCTCGCCCGGTTCGACGTCGTGCCCACCGCCCTGGCGGTGGCGGCCGTCCTCGTCGCCGCACGGCCGCTGGCCAGCGGGGCCCTGGCAGCGACGGGTGCCTGGGTCAAGGTGTGGCCGGCGCTGGTCCTCGCCGGGCTGCGCCGAGCCGACCTGCCACGCGGCGCGCTCGGCGCGGCGATGGCAAGTGCGGCGATCGCAGGGATCCTGGTCGTCACGACCCGGGACCCCCTGTCGTTCCTGTCCGGCCAGGCCGAGCGCGGGATCCAGATCGAGTCCGTGGCAGCGTGGCCGTTCCTCGTCGCCCGCGCCGCCGGCGCCGACGTGACGGTGGCCTACCAGTACGGGGCGCACGAGGTGGTGGCCGGTGGCGTCGGCATCGCCGCGGCGCTGGCCACGACCCTGACGGCGGCGCTGTTGGGGCTCGTCGGCGTGCAGCGCCTGCGCGGCGCGCTGGAGCGACTCGTTGCCGCGGACGTGGTGCTGGCCACGGTGCTGTTCACGGTCGTCGGCAGCAGGGTCATGTCCGGCCAGTACATGATCTGGCTGCTCGGCCTGTCGGCGGTCTGCCTGGGCGACCCGGGGAGCCGGATGCGCCGGTCCGTGGTGCTGATCGTGGCGGCGGGGGCGGCGACCCACCTGGTCTACCCCTGGCTCTACACACCCCTGCTCGAGGGCCACCCGGCTGCCCTGGCCGTGCAGACCGTCCGGGTCGGGCTGGTCGTCGCCGCGACGGTGCTGTCCCTGGGGGTGCTGACCCGGACGGGCAGTCAGGTGCCGTCGGCCTGAGTCGGGGGCGCGTCCGGGTCACGGCCGTCGAGCAGCAGCCTCAGGCGCTCGGCGGAGCGCTCCCAGCCCCATGCGTCAACCACCCACTCCCGGCCCGCGCGGCCCATGGCATCGCGGAGCGCGGGGTCGGTCAGCAGCCGGCTGACCCGGGCCACGAGGGCAGCCTGGTCGCGCCCGCCGACGATGAATCCCGTCTCCCCCTCGCGCACCGCATCGGGTGCACCTCCGGAGTCGCCGGAGACCACCGGCAGGCCGGTGGCGGAGGCCTCGAGGTAGACGATCCCCAGGCCCTCGACGTCCCATCCACCCTGTCGGGTCCGGCAGGGCATCGCGAAGACGTCCCCCGCCGCGTAGTGCGCCGGCAGCTCCTCCCACGGCACGCCGCCGGTGATGGTGACGTCCCGACCCAGGCCCATCTCGGCGACCAGCCCCTCGAGGTCCTTGCGGTACGGTCCACCACCCACGATGAGCAGCGCGACGTCCTGGCCGGTGCGCTCGCGCAGCTGGGGCAGGGCCCGGATCAGCGAGTCCTGGCCCTTGCGCGGCATCAGCCGGGACACGCACACGACGACGGGCCGGTCGGTGAGCCCGTGCCGGGCTCGGATCTGCGCCCCCTCGCCACGCCGGTCGGGGTGGAACACCGCGGAATCGACGCCGGGGACGAGTTGGCGCATCCGACCCGCGGCCTCCACGGAGAGCGCGCGGGCGATCCTCCCGCGGGTGTACGCGCCGAGGTAGGTCACGGTGGACAGGCCCTCGCCGATCCTGCGCAGAACCTGCTTGGAGCCCGGCGTCTGCGCCCACGCGGCTTCATGCCCGTGCGTCATCCCGACGCTGGCACCCACGCCCACGCTGGCCAACCGGGGAGCCAGGAGGCCCAGCGGCGCAGCCGCGCCGAACACGACCCGGTCACATCCCTCCGCCCGGGCGATCTCGCGCGCCCGGCGCAGGACGGTCGGCTCCGGCAGCATCAGCGACGTGGGGTGCCGCACGACCGGGAACGTCTGCGCGGCGTCGAAGGCGGCATCGCCCTTCCACTTCGGCGCGTACACCACGACCGATCCCTCGGGCTGGCGGGCCAGGACTCCGTGGACGAAAGCCTGGATCCCGCCTGCCCTCGGCGGGAAGTCGTTGGTCACGCAGAGGATCCGCATGGGCACATCTTGGCCCACCGCAACCCACCACGAGGCGCCTCAGGCCGTCGCCGCGCCCGGCTTCCGACCCGTCCCGCGCGGCCGACCCGCTGCCGGCGACGCTCGGGGCCGGTCGTCGGCCGCCGCGCGCATGCGCAGCGGGGGGACCAGTCCACCGTCGGCCAGCGCGGCCAGGGCGACCTGCTCGACCGACCCGAGCCCCGCAGGCGGTCCGAGCAGGAACGTCACGACGCAGTCCCCGCACGCCACGTCGCGCATCACGCAGCCATCGCAATCAACGATCATCGCCAACCCCTCCCTCACCTCGTGGTGCTGGATGGGACGCTAGGCGGGGGGTCTGACATCGCCGGGCGGCCCGCCTCCCGGCCCGCCTCCCGGATCGGGGTCCGGCCCCCCCGCGTGGGGGTGCCGGTGGTGGGCGTCGGGGTAGTGCGCGTGGCTGTGCTCGACGGACGGATGCGCGTGCGGCCCCGAATCCTGGATCCCATCGTGGTGGGCATCAGCCGCGAGGGCGTGGCTGTGCGTGCTCGCCGGATGGAGGTGGCGGTGCTCGTGCCGCTCGGTCAGGTGCAGCCAGATCCCCAGTGCCATCAGGGCGCCGGCGACGACCAGCCGCCAGGTCACCGGATCCCCCAGGGCCACGGCCACGCAGGCCCCCACGAACGGCGCCACCGAGAAGTAGGCGCCCGTCCGAGCCGTGCCGAGACCGCGCAGAGCCAGGACGAACAGCACCAGGCTCAGCCCGTAGGAGACGAGCCCGAGCCCCCCGGCAGCGAGGGCCACAGCCGCCGGTGGCAGCTGGGCGCCCAGCAGCAGCGCCAGGGCGAGGTTCACCGACCCGGCCGCGCAGCCCTTGACGGTCGCCAACCAGGTGGCGTCGGTCAGCGAGACCCGGCGCGTCAGGTTGTTGTCCAGTGCCCAGAGCAGGCAGGCTCCCAGGACCGCGAGCGCCGGCCACAGGGGCGTCCCGTCGACCTCGCCACCGGGCCAGGCGAGCAGCACGACACCGGCCAGGATGGACCCGAAGCCCAGCGCCACCCGGCGGTCGACGTTCTCCCGGAAGACGACCCACGCGAGAAGGGCTGTGAAGGCCCCCTCCGCGGTCAGCAGCAGGGACGCGCTGGACGCCGGCATTGACGTGAGCCCGGCCATCAGCAGCACGGGCGCGGCAACACCGCCGGCTGCGATCGCGGCCAGCAACCAGGTGATGTCCCGTCGCGGCACCCGGACGGCCGGCGCCCGGGTGGCCCGGCGGTAGGCCGCCAGGCCGAGGCCGGCCCCGAGGTAGAGCAGCGCGGCGAGCATCCATGGGCCGGTGTCCCGCAGCAGCAGGGCGGCCAGCGGGGCAGCGGCACCGAACAGGGCGGCGGAGGCCAGCGCCGAGCGCACGCCGGGGTCCCGCAGCGCGGCCCCGGGCGCGGTCATCGGTCGGTGCGCCTCAGCGGTCCGGCCGGGGGACGATCTCGATGGCGGCCCCGGACCCGCACCAGCGACAGGTCACCGACTCGACGCTGTCGCCGAGCACCTCGGTGGACTCCACCGTGGGCTCGCCGGACAGGTCGAGGTGCCAGTACTCGCGGGTGCGCGACTGCCGGACGACGTCGAACCGCGTCAGGTTGCCGCACTGGGCACAGCGCCACCGGCTGTCGGGACCGGGCATGCTCAGCTCGGGCATCAGGGGACTCCAGGATCGCATCGATGAGGGCCCCAGCGTAGCGAGTGCCCCGGCGTGGGACCCACGGCGATGTCAGGCCCCGCGCTTACGGTGGGGCCCATGAGCGCGAACGCCCAGTTGACCTTCGACGACCTGGGCCCTGCTCTGCACGAGGTCACGTTCGTGGTGGTCGACCTCGAGACCGACGGCGGCAGCCCCACGGACGCGGGGATCACGGAGTTCGGGGCGGTCAAGGTCCGCGGCGGCCAGGTCGTGGGCGAGTTCCAGTCCCTCGTGCGAATCGGCCGTCCCGTGCCACCGTTCATCCGGGCGCTGACCGGTATCACCGACGAGATGCTGCACGATGCGCCCCCGTTGTCCGCGGTGCTGCCCGCCTTCCTGGAGTTCGCGCACGGATCGGTCCTGGTCGCGCACAACGCCCCCTATGACGTGGGCTTCCTGAGGGGGGCGTGCGCCCAGCTCGAGATCCCCTGGCCCGATCCGCGCGTGCTGGACACCGCCCGACTCGCCAGACACGTGCTCACCCGCGACGAGGTCGCCAACTGCAAGCTCGCGACGCTGGCCCGGCACTTCCGCGCCACCGAGACTCCCAGCCACCGCGCACTGGCCGATGCGCGCGCAACCGTCGATGTGCTGCACGGCCTCATGGAGCGCGTGGGCAACCTCGGGGTGTCCAGCCTCACGGAGCTGCAGGGCTACAGCAGCCGGGTCCCGGACGCCCGACGACGCAAGCGCGCCCTCGCCGACGGGCTGCCCGAAGGGCCCGGCGTCTACGTGTTCGAGGACGAGCAGGGCGCCGCCCTGTACGTGGGGACGTCCCGGTCGATCCGCCGGCGCGTGCTGACCTACTTCACGGCTGCCGAGCAGCGACGGCGCATGAACGAGATGGTCGGGCTTGCCCACCGGGTCGTGGCCGTGCCCTGCGCCACGCCCCTGGAGGCCCAGGTCCGGGAGCTGCGCACGATCGCGGCGCGTGCGCCGCGTTACAACCGCCGCTCCACGCGGCCCCAGAACAGCGTGTGGCTCAAGCTCACCGTCGAGAGGTTCCCCCGGATCAGCGTCGTCAACGGCGTGCGGGACGACCACGACGCCGGCGCCCGCTACGTCGGTCCCTTCACCAGCCGGCGCACCGCGCAGGCGGCCTCGGAGGCCATCGCCGAGGCGCTCCCCCTGCGCACCTGCACCCAGCCGCTGACCAGCCGTCCCAAGGCCTCAGCATGCGTCCTGGCCGACCTCGGCCGGTGCCCGGCGCCGTGCATCGGCGCGGTCGGGCCGCAGGACTACGAGGAGATCGTCGCCGGAGCCCGCCACGCGCTGGCCACCGACCCGGCCGAGGTCGTGACCGCTCTCACCGCCCGGATGGGGGTGCTCGCCGAGCAGGAGCGCTTCGAGGAGGCCGCCGCGTGGCGTGATCGCCTCACGGCACTGCTGCGCGGAATCGAGACCACGTCCGTGTCCGACCTCCTGGGCCGGATCCCGCAGGTCGTGGCCGCGCGGGCAACCGATGACCTCGGCTGGGAGGTGCACATCATCCGGCACGGCCGGCTCGCGGCCGCCGGGCTGATCCCGCCCGGGGTCGACCCGTCCGGGCACCTCGCGGCCCTGCGCGCGGCGGCGGAGCAGGTGCAGGCCCCACCCCGGCCGACCACGGCCGCCCTTCCCGAGGAGACCCAGGTGATCGCGCGGTGGCTGTTCTCCCCCGGCGTGCGCCTCGTGGAGCTCGACGCGGCAGCTCCGGCCCTGGCCCTGCCGCACCGGGGTGCGGGGGCGCATCGAGGCGCCTTCGACGTGGACCTGCGCGACCCCGTGCCGCTCGGGCTGGCCTGAACGCGACGCGAGGCCGGTCCCGAAAGGGGCCGGCCTCGCATGGAGCGTTCGCTAGTGCGGCTGCTGGCCGGCGATCTCCGCCGCAGCCTGGGAGCCAGCCTCCACCGCATCGGTGAGCTCGTGCTCGATGTGGTGCTGCGCCTTCGCGAGCTCCTCCTCAGTCGGCATGGGCACGTCGTCCTTGTAGAAGAAGCCGGACCACTTCGCGCGCAGCCGGTCAGCGCGAGCCTTCGGGTTGGCCACGCCGTGCTCGTCGGTCGCCTCCGGCAGGGCCAGCGGCGCAACGTCCTGCTTGGCGAGGATCTTGGCCCTGGTCTCCTCGTCCACCGGCTCGTGGATCTCGAGGAACTCCCCGCTGGGCAGGCGCAGGATCCGACCCGTCTCCCTGCCGTGCAGGAGCAGGTCGCGATCCCGCCGTTGCAGGGACAGGGCGATCCGCTTGGTCACGATGAACACGATCACCGGCACCACGAACAGGGCGACCTGCAGCACACGGATCATCGTGTTGATGCTCAGGTTGAAGTTGTAGGCGAGGATGTCGTTCCCGCCGCCGATCATCAGCACGATGTAGAAGGCGATGGTCGCCGCACCGATCGCCGTGCGCACGGGGACGTTGCGCGGGCGATCCAGCAGGTGGTGCTCCCGGTTGTCCTTGGTCGCCAGCCGCTCCAACCACGGGTAGACCGCCAGGAGTACGAGGAGCACCGGGGCCAGGACCATCGCCGGGATGATGACGTTCAGGCTCAACGTGACGCCCAGGAACGCCAGCTCCACGTTGGGCATCAGGCGCAGCGCCCCGTCCAGGAAGCCGACGTACCAGTCCGGCTGCGAACCTGCCGTCACCTGGTCCGGAACGTACGGCCCGTACGCCCAGATCGGGTTGATCTGCACCAGGCCCGACAGCGCCACGATGACGCCGAAGACGATGAAGAAGAACCCGCCTGCCTTCGCGATGTAGATGGGCATGAACGGGAAGCCGACGACATTGTCGTTGGTGCGGCCCGGACCGGGGAACTGGGTGTGCTTCTGGTACCAGACCATCATCAGGTGGGCGGTCACGAGGGCCAGGATCAGGCCCGGGACCAGCAGGATGTGGACGCTGTACAGGCGCGGCAGGAAGGCCGTGCCCGGGAACTCCCCGTCGAACAGCAGGAAGGACATCCACGTGCCGATGACCGGGGAGGCCTGAATGATGCCCTGGGTGATCCGCAGGCCCGTGCCCGACAGCAGGTCGTCGGGCAGCGAGTAGCCGGAGAAGCCGGCGGCGATCGCCAGCAGGAACAGCACGACGCCGATGACCCAGTTCATCTCGCGCGGCTTGCGGAACGCCCCGGTGAAGAACACCCGCATCAGGTGCAGCGCGATCGCAGCCACGAAGAACAGTGCAGCCATGTGGTGGATCTGGCGGATGAGCAGGCCCCCGCGCACGTCGAACGAGATGTGCAGGGCAGAGGCGAACGACTCGCTCATCTTGACGCCCTTGAGCGGGGCGTAGGAGCCGTCGTAGACGACCTCGGTCATCGAGGGGTTGAACCACAGGGTCAGGTAGACGCCCGTGAGCAGGATGATGATGAACGAGTACAGCGCGATCTCGCCCAGCATGAACGACCAGTGGTCGGGGAAGACCTTGTTGATCTGGCGCCGCAGGAAGCTCGCGTTGCCCAACCGGTCGTCGAGCCAGCCGGCGCCCTTGCCGCCGGTGTTGATCACCGCACTCATCCGCGCTCCCAGAAGCTAGGTCCCACGGGTTCCTGGAAGTCGCTTGCGGCAACCAGGTACCCCTGCTCGTCCACAGTGATCGGCAACTGGGGCATCCGGCGGGCCGCCGGGCCGAACACGACATTGCCCGAGTCCGCCAGGTCGAACGTCGACTGGTGGCACGGACACAACAAATGGTGCGTCCGCTGCTCGTACAGCGCAATCGGACAGCCGACGTGGGTGCAGATCTTGGAGAAGGCCAGCACACCCTCGACCCCCCAGCCGTCGCCCTGCTGGGACACGATCTCGGAGGGAGCCATGCGCACGAGGATGATCGCGGCCTTGGCCCGTGCGTTGAGGTTGCCGTCCTCCTCCTCGACCTCGTGGAGGTTCTCCGGGCTGGCCGCGACCAGGCCGCCGACCGGGATGTCCTCGAGCCGCAGCGGGCGCTCCGCGACGTCGCTGACGATGCGGATGCCCTTGTCCCAGATGGTCTCGGACAGCTGCTCGGCGGGGCTCAGCGCACCCTTGGGCGCCACGTAGAGGTCGCGCAGGATGACCACCAGCGGCAGCGGCAGCAGGACCAGGGCCCCGAGCAGCGTCCGCCGGATCATCGGCCGCTGGGCGAAGCCGGAGTCGGCCAGGCCGCGCTCGAACGCTGCGACGGCCTCCGCCCGCTCGTCCTGCGACGAGCGCATCTCGTGCCGCATGGCGACGACCTCGGTGCCGGGCATCAGCTTGCGGGCCCAGTGGATCGCGCCCAGCCCGATGCACAGGATGCCCAGGCCGAAGCTGAGCCCCAGGGCCACGTTCAGGGCACCGACCGGACCCGCCAGCGGCAGGTTCACGCCCGCGTCGACCGGGATCACCACGTAGGCGACGACCGCCAGGATCAGGAAGAGTGCCGCGGTCCCGAAGAGCGCGGTGACCTGCCGCTCAGCCCGCCTGGCTGCCCGGGGATCGACGTCGGTGCGCCGCGGGTGGTGCGCGACCTCGGCGACGACGAAGTCGGCCTCGGGCCCCTGCGCCCCGGTCGTCTCGGTGATGTCACTCATCGGACCTTGGCTCCGATCCAGACGGCGGCCGCGGCCAGCAGGCCCAGGCCGAGGGTGAAGATGAACGCGCCCTCGGTGACCGGACCGAAGGACCCGAGGTTGAGTCCGCCCGGCTGGGTCTGGTCCTGCAGGTGGGCGACGTACTTGAGGATGTCCTGCTTGTCCTCGGTGGCGAGCGTGCCGTCGCCGAAGACCGGCATGTTCTGCGGGCCGGTCAGCATGGCCTCGTAGACCTGCTGGGGGGTCGAGTCCATCAACGACGGCGCGTACTTGCCCTGGGTCAGCGCCGCACCGCTGCCGGCGAAGTTGTGGCACTGCGCGCAGTTGGTGCGGAAGAGCTCACCGCCGCGGGCCAGATCCGCGTTGGTCGTGTCGAGCTGCTCGGCGGTCGGGCTCGCCGGCCCGGGGCCGAGTGAGGCGATGTACGCGGCGAGCGCGGCGATCTGCTCCTCGTCGTAGCTGGGCTCCTTGCGCTTGGCCTGGACAGTCGGAGCGGCCAACGGCATGCGCCCGGTCGACACCTGGAAGTGCACCGATGCGGCACCTGCCCCGACGAGGCTCGGCGCGAGGGGCTCGCCCCGGGAGTCGAGTGCCCCCTCGGCGTTCAGGCCGTGGCACGACGCGCAGCCCTCGAGGTACAGCGCCTTGCCGGCCTCCACCTGGGTCTCGCTGCCGGGTCCGCCGGCGGCCCTCGCCGCCGTGCTCGTCTGGACGAGGGCGTACGCGGTCGCGATCACCGCAAGCGCCCCCAGCAGCAGGAGCATGAGCGCCGCCGGGTGCCTGCGCCGGGCAACTGGGGTGTTCACAGGTCTACCTCGCAGTGGTTGATCCGAGCCAACGGGACATGGGCGGCCGAGCTACTGGAGCACGTAGATCATGAAGAACAGGGCGATCCAGACGACGTCGACGAAGTGCCAGTAGTAGCTGGTCACGATCGCCGCGGTCGCCTGCTCGTGGCCGTACCGCCGGGAGGCGTACGAGCGGGCCAGCACGAACAGGAAGGCGACGAGGCCGCCGGTCACGTGCAGGCCGTGGAACCCGGTCGTCAGGTAGAACGCCGAGCCGTACGCCGACGACGACAGCGTCAGCCCGTACTCCTGGACGAGGTGGGCGTACTCGTACACCTGGCCGCCGATGAAGATCGCGCCCAGGATGAAGGTGAGGATGTACCAGCGCTGCATCCCCTTCAGGTTGCCCCGCTCCGCGGCCAGCACGCCGAGCTGGCAGGTCACCGACGACGACACCAGGATCAGCGTGTTGACCGTCGCGAAGGGCACGTTGAGGAACTGCGTCTGCTCAGCCCAGACCTCGGGGTTCGTGGAGCGAAGCGTGAAGTACATCGCGAACAGGCCGGCGAAGAACATGAGCTCGCTGGCGAGCCAGATGATGGTGCCCACGGCCGTCTTGTTCGGGTGCACGGGATGGGCGCCTGGATGCGCAGGAGTCACGATGGTTGTCGAGGCCACGGGCCGCAGTGTGTCAGATGCCGACCGGAGATCCCACCGGTACCCCGGTGTCGCGCGGTGTGTCCCGCGACACGCCCACCGGGCCGACGCCGCCACGCAGTAGCATCGGCGCATCGTGACCCCCTGACAGGAGAGTGTCCATGGCGCGCGCCGCGGCCCCCCGACCGTTGAAGGTCCTCGTGTACAGCGACGACCGTTCCGTGCGCCGGTCCGTGACCACCGCGCTGGGCACCCGTCTGGACACCGACCTTCCCGACCTCGAGTTCGTCGAGGTCGCCACCGCGCCGGTCGTGATCCGCACCGTCGACGCCGGCGGGCTCGACCTGCTCATCCTCGACGGCGAGGCCGTGCCCGCCGGGGGCCTGGGGCTGACCCGCCAGCTCAAGGACGAGATCTTCCGCTGCCCGCCGATCCTGGTGCTCACCGGACGCCCGCAGGACGCCTGGCTGGCCACCTGGTCCCGGGCCGATGCGGTCGTCGGCCACCCCATCGAGCCCGACCAGCTGGCCGAGACCGTCGCCACGCTGCTGCGGCGCCGGCTCCCCGCGGTGCAGCAGGCGTGAGCACGGCACCGCTGACCGACTGGGTCGAGGTCCTCGAGGCGCTCCTGGCCGGCGCCGACCTCGATGCCCCCACGACCCAGTGGGTGATGGCCGAGATGCTCACCGGTGGTGCTCCGCCGGCCAACACGGCAGCGTTCCTCGTGGCGCTGCGGGCCAAGGGCGAGACGCCCGGGGAGGTCGCCGGCCTCGTGGCGGGGATGATGGGCGCCAGCGTGCCGGCCGACATCGAGGGACCGGTCGTCGACACGTGCGGGACCGGCGGCGACCGCGCGCACACGGTGAACATCTCGACGATGGCCGCCGTCGTCGCAGCCGCGGCCGGTGCCCGGGTCGCCAAGCACGGCAACCGGGCCGCGTCGTCGCAGAGCGGCTCCGCGGACATGCTCGAGGCCCTCGGGATCGCGATCGACCTGCCTGCCTCCGCGGCGGCCGAGGCGGGCCGGCAGGTCGGCATCACGTTCTTCTTCGCACCGGTGTTCCACCCGGCGATGCGCCACATCGGCCCCATCCGCCGGGAGCTGGGCATCCGCACGGTCTTCAACGTCCTTGGCCCCCTGGCGAATCCCGCGCATCCCGCCGCGCAGGTGCTCGGCGTGCCCAACGAGGAGATCGGCGAGCTGATGGCCGGCGTCCTGGCCGAGCGGGGAACCAAGGCCCTGGTGGTCCACGGCTGCGACGGGCTCGACGAGCTGACCGTCTTCGCGCCCTCGACCGTCTGGGACCTGACCGGGCCCGAGTCGCGCCGGGTCACGGTCGATCCCGCGGACCTGGGCATCCCGGTGCCTGAGCCTGACGCGCTGCGCGGCGGCTCGGCACAGCGCAACGCGGCGATCTTCCGGACCCTGCTGGACAAGCCGGACGATCCGTCCGTGGCCGGCCTCCGGGACGCCGTGTGCCTCAACGCGGCCGCAGCCCTGGTGGCCTATGCCGCCGCCGGTGGCTCGCTGCCGGTCGACCTGCCGGATCCGGGCACGGACCTCCTCGAGCGCCTGCGCGCCGCCCTTCCGGCCGCTCGGGCGGCCCTGGACGGGGGCGCCGCACGAGAGCTGCTCGAGAAGTGGATCAGCACCAGCCAGGAACTCCGGTAGCCACATGGCCAGGTCGGGCAGGGGCGCGCACCGCCGGGCGATGCCGAGCACTCCCGCGGCGGACCTCGACCCGGGAGGCGCTGCCCCCGCCCCGGGCCCTGAGCAGCACGCCTCCCCACCGGCCCCGAACGGTCCCGCGCGCGGTCAGGGCGAGCCAGCCCCCACGTCGCGTCCCGCGGCCCGACCCGTCGAGCCCGAGCCCGCCTACCTGATCGAGGGGACCGGGTGCACTGACGGCCACCTGCGCGGCCAGGAGCTCGACGCCGGCCGCCTGGGTCGGGTCCCCTCGAAGAAGGCAACTCGGCTCGGGTTCTTCCTCGTGCTGTGGTGCGCGATCGGCGTGGGGCTCGTCGTGGACCAGCGCTGGCTGGGCCTGGGGCTGCAACTGCTCGCGCTGTGGCTGGCCTTCAGCGCCATCGTGCAGCGCCGCGCGGGGCACAAGGGCCGGTGCTGGCGGACGCGTACGTGGCGGCACGCCTGGGGCGGACTGGCCCCCACCTCGAGCGATCCCACCCGACCGGCTGGCACCTGACGGCGTCCGCCGCACCGTCGCGCGCACCGTGGCGCACGGTCCCACGTGGCGTCCCGCAGGCCGTCGCGCGGTCCGAGCGCCTAGAACTGCCGGCCCGGGCCCTGGTAGTACTCGAAGACCCAGTAGGCGCTGGACATGATCACCAGCACCAGTCCGGCCGCGACGATCCAGGCCGCGAACGCCAGCCCGGCGAAGGTGATCGCCGCGGAGGCTCCCACCATGAGCGGGGCCCACGAGTGCGGGCTGTAGTGCCCGTAGTCGGGGTCCGCCTCCCAGATCTCGCCGTCCGGCAGATCGTCGGGCTGGGCGGCCATCCGACCGGCGGTGACGACCAGGTAGAACCCGATCATGGACGACAGGCCCGCGGTGAGCACGAGCGCCGTGGTCCCGGCCTCGTCGTGCGACATGATCCAGTAGACGCCCGCGACCAGCAGGTAGAAGACCGCACCGCCGAGGAAGAGCTTTCCGGCCAGCTTCACGAGATCTCCCCCTTGGGCTTCTGGCCGGCTTCGAGGGTGGCGAGGTAGCCCTCGACATCCCAGTCCGCCAGTTCAGGGTGATGAAGGTCGAAGGCGGGGCGCTCAGAGCGGATCCGGGGCAGCGACACGAAGTTGTGCCGCGGCGGCGGGCTTGAGGTCGCCCACTCCAGCGATGCTCCCCAGCCCCAGGGGTCGTCCTCTGTCACCAGGGGTGCGTGCCGCCACGTGCGGTACGCGTTCCACAGGAAGATCAGCGTCGACACGCCCAGCATCAGCGTGAAGGCCGAGGAGATCTCGTTCTCGAGCGTGAAGCCATCCTCGGGCAGGTAGTCGCCGTAGCGACGCGGCATGCCCTCCACACCCAGCCAGTGCTGGATGAGGAAGGTCCCGTTGAACCCGATGAAGGTCAGCCAGAAGTGCCACTTGCCCAGGGTCTCGTTGAGCATGCGGCCGAAGAACTTCGGCCACCAGAAGTAGAACCCGCCGAACATCGCGAACACGACCGTCCCGAAGACGGTGTAGTGGAAGTGCGCCACGACGAAGTAGGAGTCCGAGACATGGAAGTCCAGCGGTGGCGACGCGAGGATGATGCCGGTCAACCCGCCGAAGAGGAACGTCAGCAGGAATCCGATCGCCCAGAGCATCGGCGTCTCGAACGTCAGTGATCCGCCCCACATCGTGCCGATCCAGTTGAAGAACTTCACGCCGGTCGGCACCGCGATGAGCATGGTCATCAGGGCGAAGTACGGCAGGCTGATGGCGCCGGTGACGTACATGTGGTGGGCCCACACGGCCATGGACAGCGCCGCGATGGCGATCGTGGCGAACACCAGGCCCTTGTAGCCGAAGATCGGCTTGCGGCTGAACGCCGGAAGGATCTCGGAGATCACGCCGAAGAACGGCAGCGCGAGCACGTAGACCTCGGGATGGCCGAAGAACCAGAACAGGTGCTGGAACAGGATGGCTCCGCCGTTCTCCGGCAGGAACACGACGGAACCGAACTTCCGGTCGATCTCGAGCACCACGAGCGTGGCCGCCAGCACGGGGAAGACCATCAGGATCAGAACGCTGGTCAGCAGGACGTTCCAGGTGAAGATCGACATGCGGAACATGACCATGCCCGGGGCGCGCATCGTCAGGATCGTGGTGATGAAGTTCACCGCGCCCAGGATCGTGCCGACGCCGCCGAGCGCGAAGCCCAGGATCCACAGGTCAGAGCCGATGTTCGGGGAGAACTCCGGACCGGACAGCGGCGTGTAGAGGAACCATCCGAAGGCCGCTGCGCCGCCGGGGGTGGCGAAGCCGGTCAGCACGATGATGCCGCCGAAGAGGTACATCCAGTAGCCGAGCATGTTCAGCCGGGGGAACGCCACGTCCGGCGCGCCGATCTGCAGCGGCATCAGGAAGTTCGCGAAGCCGACGAACAGGGCGGTCGCGAAGAGCAGCAGCATGATCGAGCCGTGCATGGTGAACAGCTGGTTGTACTGCTCCAGGGTGAGCAGCTGCAGGCCCGGCCGGGCCAGCTCGGCCCTGATCAGCAGCGCCATCACGCCGCCGATCAGGAAGAACGTGAACGACGTGCCCAGGTACAGCCGCCCGATCGTCTTGTGGTCGGTCGTGGTGATGATCGAGACGATCTTCTGGCCGAGCGTGGTCTCGCGCCCTGACTGCGCCCGCGCCGCGGATGCGACGGGCGGCTCGTTGAGCAACGTCATTGCGTCACCTCCGGGTAGCGGTCGGACTCCCAGTAGCGCTCGCCGTCCCGGGTGATGCGGTCGGTCTCGATCGCACCCTCCTGGCCCTTGGCGCGCAACTCGGCGATGTGGGCGTCGTACTCGGCACGCTCGACGACCTTCACCCGGAACAGCATCCGTGCGTGGTCGACGCCGCACAGCTCGGCGCAGCGGCCGGCGAAGGTGCCGACCTTGTTCGGGGTCACCTCGAACTTGTTCAGGCGGTCGGGGAAGACGTCCATCTTCATGAGGAACGCCGGGATCCAGAAGGAGTGGATGACATCCGGGCTCTGCAGTTCGAAGACGACCGACTCGTTGACGGGCAGGTACAGCGTCGGGATGTCCGAGTAGTCGGCGGTCCCGACCTCGTAGACGCCGTCGTCGGTGTAGTTGAACGCCCAGCTCCATCGGAACCCGACCACGCCGATGGTGTTGTCGGGGTTGGCCGAGACTCTCGTCAGCTCGATCTGGTCTCGGGCGGTGAAGAAGAACATGCCCAGGATCATCACCAGCGGCACGACGGTGTACATCACCTCGAGCGGGACGTTGTAGCGCATCTGCTTGGGAGCGCCGTCCCCTTCCTTGCGGCGGTAGCGGATCGCCGCGTAGATGATCAGCCCACCGGTGATCAGGCCCACCACCGTGACGGCGACCCACGCGCCGAACCAGAGACTCTCGATGCGCGGTGTCTGCTCGGTGGCGCCCTCTGGCGCGTTGAACGACAGGGCCTCCTGCGCGCTGCAGGCGGAGGCGACCAGGACCGTGGCCAGGGCCCCGGCTGCGGCGCCCCACCGGCGCAGCGACGCCGGGCGGCTCGTTCGGTCAGTAGCCACGTGTCGTGTTCCCCTCGAACGATCGGGTCTGGAAGGCCCGGCACAGCAGTGCGGGCGGCTGTGGACGCGTCGGAGACTAGCGCAGGAACAACCATTGCTGCCACGGGCCCCCCGATACCCTGTCCGGCATGTCGCGGTACTTCGACGCTGCGTCCGGCCTGCCCCTCATGGCCCCGGCACGCACGGCCCTCGAGGCCGCCCTCGAGCGCGGCTGGGCCGACCCCTCGCGGCTGCACCACGACGGCCGTGTCGCCCGCCAGCTGCTCGACGCCGCCCGAGCGTCGGTGGCCGCCAGCCTGGGCGTCCTGCCGCAGGAGGTCCTGTTCACCTCCTCGGGCACGGCGGCCATCCAGCTGGCCGTGCTCGGCCTCGCGCGCGGCCACCGCGGCAGCGGGTCGGTGGTCGTCGCCAGTGCCGTCGAGCACTCCGCCGTGCTCCGCGCCGCCGACTGGGCGATGGCGGGGGCAGAGCCGGTGCTCGCGCCGGTCAACCCTCAAGGTCAGGTTGACATCGAGGCCTTCGCCGCCGCAGTCGGGGCTCCCGGGGTCTCCGTGGCCTGCCTGCAGCACGCGAACCACGAGGTCGGCACCGTGCAGCCGCTGGCCCAGGCACACGCAGCGTCCAGCGCCGCCCGCGTGCCCCTGCTTGTGGATGCCTGCGCCACGCTGGGGTCGATTCCCCCGCCCACGCACTTCGACGTCCTGGCCGGGAGCGCCCACAAGTGGGGCGGACCGGCCGGCGTGGGCATCCTCGTGGTGCGCACCGGGACCCGCTGGCGCAGCCCGCTGCCCACCGACGAGGCAGGCAGGCAAGCAGGGTTCCCCGACGTGCCCGCGGCCGTGGCCGCCGCCACCGCCCTGGAGCGCGCCACGGCGGCACTGCCCGACACCTCGGCGACACGCGGTCGCCTGGTCGCGCAGCTCCGTCGGCGGGTGCCCGCCCTCGCCGACGACGTCTCGGTGCTCGGTCCTGCCGAGGGCCGCCTGCCCCACCTGACGTGCTTCACCGTCCTGTACGCCGATGGCGAGGCCCTCGTCGGCGAGCTGGACCGCGCGGGATTCGCGGTGAGCTCCGGGTCCGCCTGCACCGCCGACACCCGGCGCCCCAGCCACGTGCTGGCGGCGATGGGCGCGGTCACGCACGGCAACCTGCGGGTCAGCCTGCCCCCGGATGTCACCGACGCCGACGTCGCGGCGTTCCTCGAGGCGCTGCCCGCGGCGATCGCGGCCGCCCGGGACGCCGGCGAGCGGGCCGCGCGATGACGACCACCGTGGAGGCCCGCGGAGTCCTGTGCCCGGTTCCCATCATCCGACTGGCCCGGGCCGCCGCGGCGCTGCCCGGCGGCAGCCTCATCGAGCTGCTCACCGACGACCCGGCCGCGCAGCACGACGTCCCGGCCTGGTGCCGCCTGCGCGGGCACGCCCTGCTGGCCAGCACCCCACTCGGGGAGCAACCGCCGACATCGGCCGAGCAGCCCCCCGGCCCAGAGCCCGACGTCCCCAACCCCCACCCGGGTCAGGCCGTGCGCCACCTGATCCGGCTGGGTGCGCCGGGCACGCCGGGGGCGGGAGGCGCGCCTGGTGCGACTGCCCCCTGACCGCCGAGCACCGGCGGGACGGCCAGGGCGCCGCGCAGCCGGTGCATGTACTCGCTGCGGGAGACCTCTGCGGCCCCGAGCGAGGCCAGGTGGGGTGTGCACCACTGGACGTCGATCAGCCGCTGCGGGCGCCGGTCGGCGCCGAGCAGGTCGGCCAGCGCCACCACGGCGACCTTCGACGCATCGGTGGCGAGGTGGAACATCGACTCAGCGGCGAACAGCCCGCCGACCTCGACGCCGAACAGCCCGCCGGCCAGCTCGCCCTGCACGTCCCACACCTCGATGGAGTGCGCCCAGCCCAGCCCGTGCAGCTCGTGGTAGGCCGCCCGGTAGTCCGCGGAGATCCAGCCGTGCGGGCGGCGGGGGTCCGCGCAATGGCCGACCACCGTGTCGAAGCAGCCGTCGACGCCGACCTCGAACCGGCCCAGGGCGCGGCGCAGCGAGCGACTGACGTGGACCTGGTCCGGGGCGAGGATCCCGCGCGGGTCCGGCGACCACCAGCCGAGGATGTCACCGTCGGGCATCCCGAACAGCCCGCCCCGGTAGCCGGCCAGCAGCATGCCCGCCGACAGGTCGGCGCCGACGGCGACGAGCTCCTGGCCCGCAGGCGCCGTGCGCACGTCGGGGATGACCCAGCCCGGGGAGGGCGGCTCGGTCGGCATCCGGCTCAGGGCCGGGTGAGCTGGATGTGCACGCCGATCTCGTCCGCGGCCTGGTCGCCGTACGCCTCGCGGATCCGCAGCAGGAAGCTGCGCCGGGCCAGCTCGTACTCCTGCGTGCCCACGCTCTCGATCACGTGCGTGGCCAGCAGGGAGCCGACCTGCGCGCACCGCTGCAGCGGCACCCCCCAGGCGAGCCCGGCGAGGAATCCGGCCCGGAACGCGTCGCCGACGCCCGTGGGGTCGGTCCTGGACTTCTCCTTCGGCGTCGGGACCTGGACCAGGTCCTCGCCCCGACGCTCGATGCGCACGCCGTTGGGCCCGAGCGTGGTGACCCGGGTGCCGACGCGGTGGAGGATCTCGTCGGCGCTCCACCCGGTCTTGTGCTCGGTCAGGGCGGCCTCGTACTCGTTGGTGAACAGGTACTCGGCGCCGTCGATCAGCAGGCGGATCTCGTCGCCGTGCATGCGCGCCAGCTGCTGGGAGGGGTCGGCGGCGAACGGGATGCGCCGGTATCGGCACTCCTCGGTGTGCCGGAGCATGGCCTCCGGGTCGTTGGCACCGATCACGACGAGGTCCACGCCGCCCACGCGCTCCACGACCGGTCCCAGCTCGATGTCGCGGGCCTCCTGCATGGCGCCGGCATAGAACGTGGCGATCTGGTTGGCGTGCTCGTCGGTGGTGCACACGAAGCGTGCGGTGTGCCGGACGTCCGAGACGTGCACGGACTCCGTGTCGACCCCGTGCCGGTTCAGCCACGACCGGTAGTCGGCGAAGTCCGGGCCCACCGCCCCCACGAGGATCGGGTTGAGCCCGAGCAGGCCCATGCCGAAGCAGATGTTGGCCGCCACCCCACCGCGGCGCACCTCGAGCTCGTCGACGAGGAACGACAGCGAGATCTTGTCCAGCTTGTCCAGGACGATGGAGTCGGAGAACCGCCCCGGGAAGGTCATGAGGTGGTCGGTGGCGATCGAGCCCGTGACGACTATCCGCATACGCAATCCCACCCCCACGCTCGCCCGATGGGGGCGACCCTAGCCGGTCGCTCGGATCAGTGGAACGAGTCCCCGCAGGCGCAGGAGCCCGTCGCGTTCGGGTTGTCGATCGTGAAGCCCTGCTTCTCGATGGTGTCGACGAAGTCGATGGTGGCGCCGGACAGGTAGGGGGCGGACATGCGGTCGGTGACCACCTCGACCCCGCCGAAGTCCTTGCGGACGTCGCCGTCCAGTGAGCGCTCGTCGAAGAACAGCTGGTAGCGCAGGCCCGAGCACCCGCCGGGCTGGACCGCCACCCGCAGCGCGAGGTCGTCGCGGCCCTCCGAGTCGAGCAGGGTGCGAACCTTGTCGGCGGCGACCTCGGTCAACAGGACCCCGTCGCTGACAGGCGCGGTGGTCTCGGTGGTGGTCTCGGCGGTCATCGGTGCCCTCCTACTGAGCATCGTGGCGGTCTACATCGGGGCAACGCGAACACGCGGTGCAGCATTCCCGGTGGCCCATGCTGACACGGTTTGCTGAGTTCGACCAACCGCGCGCCCACGACACGTGCTGGGTCGCCCGCCCACCCGTCACGGCGCCGCACGCGCTGAACCAGGATCGTCCTGTCGCCGCCGCGCCGCTACTGGTCAGCTCCTCGACCAGGTGCGGGCGGCGCGCGCCGCGGCGCGGGCCACGCCCTCGGCGGGGGTCTCCCCCGGCTCCGCTGCCGCCGGGAAGGCGGCGGCGATCCCGGCCGTGATCCACTCGCGTCGGCTCACCTCGACGCGACCCGCGAGGACCACGACCGGCACGGCCCGCTCCAATGCGACGGCCGCGACCCCGGCCACGACCTTGCCGCGCAGGGACTGCCAGTCGAAGGCACCCTCCCCCGTGACCACGACGTCGACGCTCGCGAGGAGGTCGGCCAGGCCGGCAGCCTCGAGCACCGTGCCGATCCCCGGGACCCGACGGGCGCCCAGCCGGATGCAGCGCCGCCCCGAGCCCGCCGCCCGCCCCGGCCCCGAGGGCGACGGCCGGTGACCGACCGTCGGCGGTCCGGCCCAGCAGGGCCGCCCAGTGGGTCAGCGCCGCCTCGAGCTGCTCGACCTGTCCGTCGCTCGCGCCCTTCTGCGGGGCGAAGCCGCGGGCCGCCCCCCGGGCCCCGAGCAGGGGTACGTCCACGTCGGTGGCGACCTGGAGCGTGACTCCCTCGAGTGCGGCAAGGGCCGAGGTGAGATCCACCGAGGCGAGTCCCGCCAGGGGCCCCCCACCGTGGGACAGCCCACCGGGGGGCTGCGATCTTGCTCCGAGTGCCTCCAGCAGGCCCGCTCCACCGTCGCAGGTCCCGGTGCCCCCTACCCCGACGACGATCCGCCGGGCTCCGGTCGCCAAGGAAGCGGCCATCAGCTCCCCGATGCCGCGCGAGGTCGTACAGGTCGGGTCCCGAAGGTCGGGGGGCACCAGGTGCAGCCCCGCGGCGGACGCCGACTCGATCCATGCCGTGCCGTCGTCGGTCATCAGGTAGTCGGCCACGACCGGACTGCCCAGTGGGCTGGTGACCGACACCGTGTGGCGCGCGCCAGCGCGCCCGGCGCCGATCGCGTCGAGGAACCCCGGCCCGCCGTCCGACAGCGGGCGCAGCACCAGGTCGTCCCCGGGGGCGACGCTCGCCCAGCCCTCAGCCATCGCCGCCGCGGCCTGCGCGGCCGAGAGCGTGCCCGTGAACGAGTCCGGGCACATCAGAACCTTCACGAGCGAGCAGTCTGGCACCCGGTGCCCCCCACCATCCGCAGATCCTCCCCGACGGCGCAGACCCTCCCGGACGACGCGGAGGATCTGAGCCTTCGGGGAGGTTCTCCGCTGTGGCCGCTGCGCGACTCTGTGGAACGATGGGGCCCCACGCACGAGGAAGGCCCCCGATGACCGACACGTCCACGTGGACCGAGCCGCAGCCCACGCCGTTGGCCCTGCTCCTGCTCGGCAGCGGCTCGGACCCGGACACCGAGAAGGGCGTCGAGTGCCCCGGGGCGCTCCCGGCGGCCTCCGACCCCGACCTGGTGGCCAGGGCCCACCGCGCGCGGGAGGCGCTGGGCTCTCGGGCCTACATCCTGGGCCACCACTACCAGCGCGACGAGGTGATCCAGTTCGCCGATGTGACCGGCGACTCGTTCAAGCTGGCCCAGCAGGCAGCCGCCCATCCGGAGGCCGAGTTCATCGTCTTCTGCGGCGTGCACTTCATGGCCGAGAGCGCCGACATCCTCACCTCAGCCGACCAGCAGGTGATCCTGCCCGACCTCGCGGCGGGCTGCTCCATGGCGGACATGGCCGAGATCGGCCAGGTGGAGGACGCCTGGGAGCGGTTCGTGGCCCTGGGCCTGGCCGCCGGAACGATCCCGATCACCTACATGAACTCCACCGCAGCCATCAAGGCGTTCACGGGCCGCAACCACGGCACCATCTGCACGTCGAGCAACGCGCGCCAGTCGCTGGAGTGGGGCTTCCAGAACGGCGAGCGCATCTTCTTCCTCCCGGACCAGCACCTCGGGCGCAACACCGCCGTTCTCGAGCTGGGCCTGTCGCTCGACGACTGCGTGCTCTACGACCCGCACAAGCCCGGCGGCGGCCTCACCGACGAGCAGCTGCGCGAGGCGAAGGTCGTGCTCTGGCGCGGCCACTGCTCCGTGCACGGCCGGTTCACCCCGGAGGTGGTCGACGAGGCGCGCGAGCGGATCCCCGGCGTGAACATCCTCGTGCACCCCGAGTGCCAGCACGAGGTGGTCGGCAAGGCCGACCTCGTGGGATCCACCGAGTTCATCATCCGCGCCCTGGACGCCGCCGAGCCCGGATCCGCGTGGGCGATCGGCACGGAGCTGAACCTCGTGCGGCGGCTGGCCAACGCGCACCCCGACAAGTCCGTCAGCTTCCTGGACCGATCGGTCTGCTACTGCTCGACGATGAACCGGATCGACCTGCCGCATCTCGTCTGGGCGCTGGAGAACCTGGCCGCGGGCAATGTCGTCAACCGGATCGTCGTGGACCCGGACACCGCGCACTGGGCGCGCGTGGCGCTGGACCGGATGCTGGCCCTGCCGGGCGTGGGCGCCACCGCGCTGCCCGACTGACCGGGGCTGCTACAGGCCGGGGGCACCCCAGATCGGGAACCACCGGCTGAGCTCACGCTCGATCACGACGTCGTCGGCCACGAGGTCGCGCACCTGCAGCTCCAGGACCGTGTCCCGGGTCTGCCCGGCGGCGGGGGCGAACGGGTAGAACGACCCCTGCTTGAACAGGTACACCATCCCCAGCGAACGCTCCCCCGGGCCCCGGAACCCCACCACGGAGCACAGCAGCTGGGGTCCGAAGCCGGTGTCCTGCAGCGTGAGGTTCACCGCGTGCAGGTGCGTGACGAGCGCCGAGACGTCCGGCGGATCGGTGCGCACAACCAGCCAGGTGTAGCCGTACTGGTCGGCCGTGACCTCCACGGCGGGGTTGCCCGAGGCGGCCAGGAGGGCCTCGATCTCCGCCTGCACCTCGGCGAACGCCCGGCCCTCCGGCACCCGGAACGCCACCGCCCCCGAGCCGGTGGGCTCGAACCCGAGGCTCGCCGAGAGGGTGATGGCCGCTGAGGGCAGGCCGAAGATGGTGTCCAGGTCGGGCCTGGCGGGCTTGCTGCGGCCGAGGATGGAGTCGAAGAGGCCCATGCGCACTACTGCCCGAGCTGGGCGGAGATGCGCGCCAGCTGCTCGAGTCGCTTCTCCAGCGGGGGATGCGTCGCCAGGACCGAGGCCAGCGACTCGTTGCCTCCGAACGCCGGGGCGATGAAGAAGGCGTTCATCGCCTCCTTCTCGCGCAGGTCCCGCGTGGGGATGGCCGCCATGTCGCCGGTGATCTTCTGCAGGGCCCGGCCCAGTGCGGCGGGCCGGCCGGTCAGCAGCGCCCCGGTCCGGTCCGCGGACAGCTCCCGGTAGCGCGACAGCATGCGCGTGAGCAGGAAGCTGACGACGTACACGAGGATCGACACGACCATGATCAGCAGGAACGCGATGGCGCCGTTCTGGTCCGAGCCGCGCCGGCGGAACATCCCGCTCCACATCCAGGAGCGGGTGAGCACACCGGCGAGCACCCCGACGAAGGACGCCAACGTCATCACCAGCACGTCCCGGTGCGCCACGTGGGCCAGCTCATGGGACAGCACGCCCTCGAGCTCCTCGGCGTCGAGCCGGCGCAGCAGGCCGGTGGTCACGCACACGACCGCCCGGTTGGTGCTGCGCCCGGTCGCGAAGGCGTTGGGCATGTCGGTGTCGGCGATCGCCACCGTCGGCTTGGGCATGTCGGCCATCGCGCACAGCCGGTCGACGATCGCGTGCAGCTGTGGGGCCTGCTCGGGTGTGACCACCCGGGCCTGCATGGAGAACAGCGCCACGCGGTCGGAGTAGTACCACTGCGCCCAGGCCGAGCCCCCGGCGATGAGCAGGACGAAGATCGTGTTCAGACCGACGTAGATCAGCACGCCCATCAGGACGACGTAGAGCAGGCCGAGGACGAACATGGTGCCGCCCATCCGGGCGGTCAGCCCCGGGTCCGGGGCGTAGCGGTTGCGCGCCATCGGGCCCTACGGGGTGGTGGGGTTGGCCGGGCCGGCCGGCGGGGTCTGCTGCGGGGCGTCCTCGGTGACGACGGCGTCGACGATCTCAGCGGCGGGTGCCGCTGGCGCTGCCTCGACCGCGGGCACCTCGGACGCGCCGGTCACGGCTGCCGGCGCACCACCGGTGAGCTGGGCCCGCATCGCGGCGAGCTCGTTCTCCACCTGGTTGTCCGCTGCCATCCGCTCCAGCTCGGCAGTGAGCGAGTCCTTGCCGCCCGTCACCTCGAGCGCCCCCGTGGCCATCAGCTCCTCCATGGCACCGGCACGGGCCTGCATCTGCGCGGTGCGGTCCTCGGCGCGCTGGATGGCCATGCCCACGTCGCCGAGCTCGTTGGAGATCCCCGTGAAGGCCTCGTTGATCCGGACCTGGGCCTCGGCCGCCGAGTACGTGGCCTTGATGGTCTCCTTCTGGGTGCGGAAGGACTCGACCTTGGTCTGCAGCTGCTGGGAGGCGACCGTCAGCTTCTGCTCCTGGGCGGTCAGCTGCTCGAGCTGCGCGTGGAGGTCGTTGATCTGCTGGGTGACCGTGCTCTTGCGGATCAGGGCCTCGCGGGCGAGGTCCTCGCGTCCACCGGCCAGCGCGGCACGCGCCTGGTCGTCGAGCTTGGCCAGCTGCTTGTCCAGCCCGGCGATCTGCAGCTCGACGCGCTTGCGGCTCGTCGCGACGTCGGCCACCCCGCGGCGGACCTTCTGCAGCATCTCGAGCTGCTTCTCGTACGAGTAGTCCAGCGTCTGCGCGGGGTTCTCGGCCTTGTCCATCGCGGCATTCGCCTTGGACTTGAAGATCATCTTGAAGCGCTGCCACATCCCGGCCATGGTTCGCTGGTCGCTCTCTCCCCTTGGCGGCACGCCCGCCGATCCCCACAAGCCTAACGCCCACCCCTGACCAGCGCGTACCCTTGGCGGGTGAAGTTCCTGTCCCGCAGCACGCCCGACGTCCCCGTGGTCACGCCAGCAGCCGACGCCGACGAGGCCCAGCACTCCGGCAAGGGCCGGCCCACGCCGACCCGCAAGGAGGCCGAGGCCCAGCGCAAGCAGAGCCTGAAGGTCCCCTCGGACCCGAAGGCGGCGAAGAAGGCGGCGCGGGCGCGGGCCGCGCAGGAGCGCGAGGTCGCCCGGGCCGGCCTGATGTCCGGCGACGAGCGCTACCTGCCCGCCCGCGACCAGGGCCCGGTCCGCGCCTTCGTCCGCGACTTCATCGACGGGCGCTGGGCCGCAGCCGAGCTGTTCCTGCCGCTGGCCCTCGTCGTGCTCGTCGTGGGGTTCCTGCCGGTGCCCAACATCCAGGGGTACGTCTCGGCAGCCTGGATGTTCCTGACGCTGTTCATCATCGTGGACACGACCCTGCTCATGTTCCGCCTGCGCGGCCAGCTCAGCCAGCGCTGGCCGGACAAGGCCGAGCGCAAGGGCGCGACCTTCTACGCGGTGATGCGGGTCCTGCAGATGCGCAGGTTGCGGCTGCCCAAGCCGAGGGTTCGTCCCGGCGGCAGGCCCGTCAAGCCGCCCAGGAGCAAGGCGCCCAAGGGGGCTGCAGCGAAGTAGCCGCGGACTGGGCCGTGCCCTAGGGTCGAGGCATGGACCATCGCAGGTTGGGCTCGAGTGGGCTGTGGGTCAGCGAGATCGCCTACGGCAACTGGTTGACGCACGCCTCCCAGGTGGCTGAGGAGGCCGCGGTCGCGTGCGTCCACGCGGCGCTGGAGGCCGGGATCACCACGTTCGACACCGCAGACGCGTACGCCCAGACCGGCGCCGAGAGCGTCCTGGGTCGGGCACTGGCCGGCCAGCGGCGCGAGGGGCTGGAGATCCTGACGAAGGTCTACTGGCCGACGGGGCCGGGCGCCAACGACCGCGGACTGTCGCGCAAGCACATCATGCAGTCCGCACACGGATCGCTGCGCCGCCTGCAGACCGACTACATCGACGTCTACCAGGCGCACCGCTTCGACCACCACACGCCGCTGGAGGAGACCCTCGGGGCGTTCGACGACCTGATCCGGCAGGGCAAGGTGCTCTACATCGGCGTGTCCGAGTGGCGCGCCGAGGAGATCCGCGCCGCCCTGTCGCTCGCCGAGGACATGGGCCTGGACCGCTTCGTGTCCGACCAGCCCCGAGTACTCCATGCTCTGGCGGGTCATCGAGGCCGAGGTCGTCCCCGAGTGCGAGGCGGCCGGCATGGGTCAGGTCGTGTGGTCGCCGTTGGCCCAGGGCGTGCTCACGGGCAAGTACCTGCCCGGGGCGCCGATCCCGGAGGGTTCCCGCGCGGCCGACCCGATGGGATCCGGCTTCATCTCGAAGTGGCTCGAGGACGACGTGCTCACCCGGGTCCAGGCTCTGCGACCGCTCGCGGAGGAGGCCGGGCTGACGATGGCGCAGATGGCCGTCGCGTGGGTGCTGGGCAACCCCAACGTCGCCGCGGCGATCGTCGGGGCATCCCGCCCGGAGCAGCTGCACGACTCCGTGCGGGCCAGCGGCGTCGTGCTCGACGAGGACCTGCGCGAGGCCATCGACGACGTGCTCGGGGATGCCATCGTGCGCGATCCCGCCCTGACCACCTCGCCGGCCGAGCGACCGTGACCGCAGGAGGTGGCCAGATGAGCTGGACGTGGCAGCTGCACGCCGGGACCGACGCCCGCGTCGTGCCCGATCCCGAGTCCCTCCCCAGCCTGCCGGCGGCTTCCCCAGCCAGGCCGAGGCCGAGACCTGGGTAGGTGAGGTGTGGCGCGAGCTCCTCGCGGAGGGCGTCGACGCCGTGAGCCTGTTCGAGGAGGGGCGCAGGGTGTACGGGCCGATGAGCCTGCACCCGTCCAGCTAGGGTCCGCGCCCGGCCGCCGCCCGACGTCCACGGCCACCGCCCGGCGTCCACAGCCGCCCTGGCGGTCAGCCGGTCGTCTGGATGCCCAGATCCTCGGCGGCCGACCGGAACGCCGCGAGGGCACGCTCGTCGAACAGCACGAAGGTGACCTCGAGGTCACCGGCCGCGGCCGCCTCGGCCAGGGCGATCGGCGCGGCCTCCTCGAGCGGGTAGCCGTAGATGCCGGTCGAGATGGCGGGGAAGGCCACGGTGCGCGCCCCGAGCTCACGGGCGACCTGCAGGCTCGCCCTGTGCGCGGATGCCAGCAGCTCGGCATCGCGTGGCGACCCGCGGAAGACCGGTCCGACGGCGTGGATGACCCACCGCGCGGGAAGCTCCCCGGCCGAGGTCGCCACGGCCCGGCCCGTGGGCAGCCCGTCCGGGAGGCTGGTCGCCCTCAGCCTGCGACACTCCGCGAGGATCTGCGGGCCACCGGCTCGGTGGATCGCCCCATCCACCCCGCCTCCCCCGAGCAGGCCGCTGTTGGCGGCGTTGACCACGGCATCGGCCGGGAATGCCGTCAGGTCCCCGAGGGCCAGTCGCACGCTCACGCAGGGAATCCTCCCGCGCCGGGACCCCCGATGCCATGGGATACGATGGCGCCCGCACGACAACCGCAGTCCGAGTCCAGGGGAAGCCGGTGCGAGTCCGGCACTGTCCCGCAACCGTGAGCCCGGCCCCGAGCCGGGCAAGTCGGAGCACCTGGCGGGCTGGGGCTCCAACACCGTCCGAGGACGACGGTGGAGCCCGGAGGGGCTCCACCGACCGACGGAGCCTGACCGGACCCACCTTCAGCCAAGGGCCTTCTCCGAGAGGCTTCCTTGTGAGCAGCACCACCCGTCCGGGCCGCGTCACGGCCCTGCTCATCGCCCTGGCCGCGGCGCTCGTGGCCGCCGTCGCCGTCGCCGCCCCGGCCAGTGCCACGGCATTCCGCTACTGGTCGTACTGGCAGGGCGCCGAAGGCCAGTGGACCGCGGCCCAGACCGGCCCCGGGGACTACAAGATCGTTGACCAGGACGTCCAGGGGTGGCGCTTCGCCATCTCCACGGAGACGGTCTCGGTGGCTCCGGACAACGCGCCGGAGTTCGCCGCCCTGTGCCCCGACCTCGCCGCTGCTGCTGCGACTGCCGGGCAACTGCGCACTGCGGTCGTGATCGACTCCGGGTTCGCCGCCGACGCACCCGAGGGCCAGACCCCGCCGGCCGACGTCGTCACGTGCGTGACGGTCCCCGAGGGGTCGACGGGCAACCAGGCGCTGGCCGCGGCCGCCGCGATCAACGACCAGCAGGGACTCGTCTGCGCGATCAACGGCTACCCCGAGGGCGAGTGCGGCGCGGAGGTCTCCGACGCCGACGCCGCTGCCGCCGCGCAGGCAGCGTCCGCGGAGCAGCCCAACCCCGCCGTCATCGGTGCAGGTGAGCCCGGCGCCGCCGAGGGTGCCGACGACTCCCGCTCGATGACCACGCTCGTGCTCGGGGGCACCGCGCTGGCCCTTCTGATCGGTGCCGCCGTCGCCATCCCCGCCCTGCGCCGCCGGTCCCGCACCCCCACGGCGTAGTCCGCATGGCCACGCCCACCGCGACCGGGATGGGGCTTGCGCCACCACTCCCGGAGCCGCGTGCGCCGGCTGCCCCGCAGCCTGCACCCGCTGGCGTGGTGGGCGTGGGCGCTGGGCCTGATGGTGGCTGCCGCACGCACCACCGACCCCCTGCTGCTCGGCCTGATCCTGGCGGTGCTCGGCGTCGTCGTGGCGGCGCGCCGGCCGGATGCCCCGTGGGTGACGCCTTCGGCGCGGCCCTGCGCCTCGGTGTGGTGGTGATCGTCGCCCGGACCCTGCTGCAGGTCATCCTCGGCGCGCCGTGGGCCTGCGCACGGCCTTCGTGCTGCCGGAGGTCGCTCTGCCGGACTGGATGGCCGGCGTCCGGCTGGGCGGCCTGGTCACGTGGGAGTCCCTGGTCGTGGGCCTCACCGAGGGCCTTCGCCTGGCCGTGATGATCGCCTGCGTGGGCGCGGCCAACTCCCTGCAGCCCAGCCGCCTCCTCCGGTCGGTTCCGGCCGCCCTGTACGAGGTCGGCGTGGCCGTCGTCGTCGCCCTGACCTTCGCACCGCACCTGCTCGCCGACGCACGTCGGGTGCGCGCGGCCCGCCGCCTGCGCGGCCATGAGGAGGGACGGCTCACCGGCTTCGCCCGGTCGGGCGGGCCGGTGCTCGACGGTGCCCTCGAGCGCTCCATCCAGCTCGCGGCCGCCATGGACAGCCGGGGGTACGGCCGGACCGGGGAGCTCCCCGCAGCCCAGCGGCACCGGCAGGCGGGGCTGGTCCTCGCCGGCTTCGCGGGAGTCCTCCTCGGCCTCTATGGGCTGTTCGACTCCGCGGCCCCGCGGTGGCTCGGCTGGCCGATGCTCGGGCTCGGCGTGCTGGTCGCGGTGCTCGGGCTGCGGGCCGCCGGCCGGCGCAGCGCCCGCACCGCGTACCGGCCCGATCCCTGGCTGGCCCCGGAGTGGGCGACCGCGCTCGTCGGTCTGGTTGTCGCGCTCACCTTCCTGCTCACGCCGAGCACCGAGCTGCTGATGTCCGTCACCCCGCTCGCGTGGCCCGCGGCCCCCGCTGCGACCATGGCCAGCGTGCTCCTCGCGGCCGGTCCTGCGGCCTGGACGCCGGCCCTCCCGCGGCTCGGGGAGGTGCCGGGATGACCGGGGGGATCCGCTTCGAGCACGTGACGGTCGCCTACCACGGCGCCGACCGCCCGACGCTGGCCGGCGTCGACCTCGACATCGCCGAGGGTGAGCTGGTCCTGGTCGTGGGCGAGACCGGGTCGGGCAAGTCCACGCTCCTGCGCTGCATCAACGGACTCGTGCCGCACTTCACCGGCGGGGCCATGTCCGGGCGGGTCGTCGTGGGCGGCCGCGACACCCGCACGCCATCCGCCCCGGAGCTGGCCGACGTGGTCGGCGTGGTGGGCCAGGACCCGCTGGCCGGCTTCGTGGCCGAGATCGTCGAGGACGAGCTGGCCTACGGGATGGAGTGCCTGGGCGTGCCCCCGGCCACGATGCGCCGCCGGGTCGAGGAGACCCTCGACCTGCTCGGGCTGGCCGACCTGCGCAACCGCCCGCTTGCCACGCTGTCCGGCGGCCAGCGCCAGCGCGTCGCGATCGGGGCGGCCATGACGAGCCACCCCCGGATCCTGGTCCTGGACGAGCCCACCTCCGCGCTCGATCCGGGTGCGGCCGAGGAGGTGCTCGCCGCCCTGCAGCGGCTGGTGCACGACCTGGGGATGACCGTCGTGATGGCCGAGCACCGGCTCGAGCGGGTCGTCCAGTACGCCGACCAGGTCCTCGTCGTCGCCGGTGGCCGGGTGACCGTCGGCGACCCGGCGAGCATGATGGTCAGCGCACCGGTCGCGCCGCCCGTGGTCGAGCTGGGGCGGCTGGCCGGCTGGGACCCCCTGCCGCTGTCGGTGCGCGACGCCCGCCGCGCGGCCGGTCCGCTGCGCGCCCGGCTGCGCGCCCTTCCCGCGCCCGACCAGCCCGACCTCGCGCAGGTCGTCCTGGACCGTCCCGGGGCGCCGGCTCGGGCGCAGGTGACCGACCTCGTCGCGGGCTACCGGGGCATTCCCGTGCTGCGCGGCCTCGACCTCGAGGTCTCCCCCGGTGAGGTCCTGGCCCTGATGGGGCGCAACGGCGCCGGCAAGTCGACGCTCCTGGCGACGATGGCCGGCGTCCGGGCCCCCGACGCGGGGACAGTCCGGATCGCCGGCGCGGACCCGCGCGCCCTGATCGGCCGGACGTTGATCAGCACGGTGGGCCTGGTGCCCCAGGAGCCCGCGGACCTGCTGTACGCCACCAGCGTGGGCGACGAGTGCGCCGACGCGGACACCACAGCCGGCGTCGCGCCGGGCACGGCCGCGGCGATCCTCGCGGCGCTGGCCCCCGGAGTCGACCCGGGGATCCACCCGCGGGACCTGTCGGAGGGCCAGCGCCTGGCCCTGGCCCTGAGCGTCGTCCTGGCCGCCGCTCCCCCGGTCCTGCTGCTCGACGAGCCGACCCGCGGCCTGGACTACGGGGCCAAGCGCCGGCTCGTCACGTTCCTGCAGGGACTGCGCGAGACCGGGCACGCGGTCGTGCTGGCCACGCACGACGTGGAGCTCGTGGCCGAGGTGGCCACCCGTGTCGCCGTGATCGCCGACGGCGAGATCGTGGCCGACGGGAGCACGGGCGCGGTCGTACGCTCGTCGCCGCTGTTCGCGCCCCAGGTCGCCAAGATCCTGACTCCGGAACCCTGGCTGACGGTCAGCCAGGTCGAGCACGCGCTGGTGGCCTCGGGATGAGCCCGCGCGCTGTCCCGCTCTCCCCCCGCAGCGTCGCGGCGATCGCAGCGACCAGCGTCGTCGGGCTCCTGGCGTTCCTGTGGCCGATGCTTGCCCCGCGTGGCTCCGAGCTGCTGGCCCACGCCAGCGACGCCCCCCTCGTCTTCGGTCTGCTGGTGCCGCTGCTGCTGGCGCTGACCCTGAGCCTGGTGGCCGACGGCGCGCTGAGCGCCAAGGCCGTCGCCCTGCTCGGGGTGCTGGCCGCAACCGCAGCAGCGCTGCGGGCCATCGGCGCCGGGATCGCCGGGCTGGAACCGGTCTGGATCGTCATCGTGCTGGGCGGCTACGCCCTGGGCGCGGGGTTCGGCTTCGTCCTGGGGGCGGTCTGCCTGCTGGCCTCGGCCCTGCTCACCGGCGGGGTGGGTCCGTGGCTGCCGTTCCAGATGATCGCGGCGGCCTGGGTCGGGCTGGGCGCCGGGATGCTGGCCGGGCGCCTGCCCGGCCGGCGCGAGGTGGGCCTGCTGGCCGGGTACGCGACCATCGCGGCCGTCGCCTATGGCTGGCTGCTCAACCTGTGGTTCTGGCCCACGGCGACCGGGCTCCCCGAGGCCATCGCGTTCCAGCCGGGTGCCGGCTGGCTGGAGAACGTCCGCCACTGGTTCACCTTCAACATGACCACGAGCCTGGGCTACGACGTGCCCCGCGCGATCCTCACCGCCACGGCGATCCTGCTGCTCGGCCGCCGGGTCCTGGTCTCGCTGCGCCGGACCAGCCGGATCGCAGCGTTCGACGCGGCGCCTGAGTTCACCGACCCCGTGCCGAGCGTGGCGCTCGCTCCCGGCGCCGCGCTCCCAGCCGCCGCAGCGCCATCCGGCCGGGCCCGCTCCGGCGATGGCCGAACGCCGGAACGGGGCTCCCCGTGATGCAGGTCCACCTGCTCGGCACCGGCAGCGCCGACCGGTGGCCGAACCCGTGGTGCGCGTGCCCGCAGTGCGCCTGGGCCCGTGGCGCAGGGGTTCATCGCGGGCGCACCAGCGCCCTGGTCGACCGGCACCTGCTCATCGACCCTGGCCCGGACGTGGGTTCGGGGGGCGTCGACCTGACCGCCGTGCGGACCGTTCTCATCACCCACGACCACCCGGACCACCTGGACCCGGCCTTCCTGCTCGCCTGGTCGTGGGCCGGTGGACCACCGCTGACCGTCGCCGGCCCGCCGGAGGCGATCGCGCGCTGCCGCCCGTGGGTGGGCCCGGACGCCCCCGTGCGCTTCGTCGCGCTGGCCCCGGGCGACACCCTCGCGGCCGGCTCGCTGGAGGTGCGGGCGCTGCCGGCCGCGCACTCCACCCGGGGCGGCGCCGAGCAGGACGGGACGGCCCTGCTCTACGACATCAGCGGGCAGGCCCGCCTGCTCTACGCGACCGACACGGCGGCGCTGCCCCACGACGACCTCGCCGACCGCTACGACCTGGTCCTCCTCGAGCTGACGTTCGGCAGCACGCTCGGCCACGGGACGGCGCACCTGGACCTGCCGGCCTTCGGCCACGAGGTGGCCCGCCTGCGGGCCGATGGCAGGCTCCCCCAGGGGTCACAGGTGGTCGCCGTGCACCTGTCGCACCACAACCCGGTCGACCTCGCCGAGCGGCTGGCCGGGATCGGTGCGCGGGTGCTGGCCGATGGCACGCGGATCGACCTGGGCTCCCCGTCAGGTCCGGGGCGGCGGCTGCTCGTGACCGGCGGCGCGCGCAGCGGCAAGAGCGCGCGAGCCGAGGCCCTTGCCGCCAGCCGCGGTCGCGTCACCTACGTGGCGACCGCGCCGGACTACCCCGACGACGCCGAGTGGTCGGCCCGGATCGCAGCGCATCGCCAGCGGCGCCCGGCCGGCTGGCAGGTCGTCGAGGCCATCGAGCCGGCGGCGGTGCTGCGGTCGGCGCGGGCCGGGGACACCGTCCTCGTCGACTGCCTGACCCTGTGGCTCACCACGGTCCTGGACCGGGCCGGGGCCTGGACCGAGCCGGCGCGGGCCCGCGAGCTGCTCGAGTCCGCCCTCGGCGAGCTGCACGGCGCCCTGGCGGCGACCCCCGCCGACGTGATCCTGGTGACCAACGAGGTGGGCTCCGGCATCGTCCCGGCCACCGGGTCGGGCGCGTTGTTCCGCGACCTGCTGGGCCGCGTGAACGCCCAGGTCGCCGGGGCCTGCGACGACGTCGAGATCGTCACCTGTGGGATCCCCCAGGTGCTGAAGGGAGTGCCGTGGACGACCTCGACCTGAGCGTGTGGCGTGAGGGGATCACGACGCCGGATGCCGCGGCCCGGCAGGCCGCCTCCGCCCGGCAGGACGTCCTCACCAAGCCCACGGGGGCACTCGGGCGCCTCGAGGAGGTGTCGATCTGGCTGGCCGGCGTCACCGGGCAGTGCCCGCCGCCCCCCGTCGGCCATCCCGCCCTTGCCATCTTCGCCGGCGACCACGGCGTGGCCCGGACCGCCGGGACCAGCGCCTACCCACCCGAGGTGACCGCCCAGATGGTCGCCAACTTCGCCACCGGCGGAGCCGCTGCGACCGTCCTGGCCCGCGCCCGGGGCGTCGAGGTGCGCATCGTCGACGTCAGCGTCGACGTGGACTGGGCGGCCAGCGGCCTGCCGGTGCCCGACGCCGTGGTGGCCGACCGGATCCGCCGCGGCTCGGGCTCCATCGACCGCGAGGACGCGATGACCCGGGAGCAGTCCGCCGCGGCCCTGCGCCTGGGCGCCCGGGTCGCCGACGAGCTGATCGACGGCGGCGCGGACCTGCTCATCGCCGGCGACATGGGCATCGGGAACACCACGCCCGCCGCGGTCCTCGTCGGGCTGCTGGCCGACGTCGAGCCCGCCGCCGTCGTCGGCCGCGGCACCGGGATCGACGATGCGACCTGGATGCGCAAGACCGCGGCGGTGCGGGATGCGATGCGCCGCGGCCGACCGCACAGGGGCGACGCCGTGGCCCTGCTGGCGGCCGTGGCCGGCCCGGACCTGGCGGCCACCACCGGATTCCTGCTCCAGGCGGCCCTGCGCCGCACCCCGGTCCTGCTCGACGGTGTCGTCTCGTGCGCCTGCGCGCTGGTCGCGCACCGGGTGGCCTTCCGCTCGGCCCAGTGGTGGATGGCCTCGCACCGCAGCACCGAGCCGGCCGCGTCCGCGGCCCTCGCCCGCCTGGACCTCGAGCCGCTGCTCGAGCTCGGGATGCGGCTGGGCGAGGGATCCGGGGCGCTGGTCGCCCTGCCGCTGGTGACCGCCGCCGGCGACCTCCTGCGCGAGATGGCGACCTTCGAGTCCGCCGGCGTCAGCGACCGGGCCGCGGGAGCCGACGGACGCACCGGGGCCGTGGAGCACGGCACGGGCGATGCCGAGCCGACCGAGCCCGCGCCGCCGAGCCCGCGCCTGCCGACCCGCTGCCGAGCCCGCGCCTGCCGGCGGTGCGGTCACCGATCCGGCGGCGCCGTGACCCCCCTGCGCGACGAGCTCCGCTTCGCCGTGGGCACCTACACGCGTGTTGCCGTCCCGGCCCCGGTCGTGGTCGACGCCGCGACGGCTGGACGCGCCCTGGCCCTCGGCCCGCTCGTCGGTGCCGCTGTCGGCCTGGTCTCCGGCCTGCCGCTGCTGGTCACCCACGTCGACCTGCTCGCGCGGCTGCTGTCGGCGACGATCGTGGTGGCACTGGCCGCCTGGCTGACCCGCGCGCTGCACTGGGACGGGCTGGCCGACCTGGCCGACGGGCTGGGCAGCGGGGCGGAGCCCACCCGGGCCCTGGAGATCATGCGGCGCTCGGACATCGGCCCGTTCGGCGTGCTCACCGTGGTGCTCACGCTGGCGCTTCAGGTCATCGCGGTCGCGCTGCTGCCCGCGGGCTGGGCCGCCCTGGCCGGATGGATGCTCGCGATGACCCTGGGCCGGCTCGGCGTGGCCGCCGCGTGCGGCCCGTGGGGCCGTCCGGCCCGGCCCGGGGGGCTCGGCGCGCTGGTCGTGGGGTCGGTGTCCGGGTCGAGGCTCGCCGTGGCGTGCGGGCTGGCCCTGGCCGTGGCGGGCGTCGCGGTCGCCGCGGACCACCTGCCGTGGGCGGTGGGCCTGCTCTGGGCGCCACTGGCGGCCGTGGCGGTCGCCGGCGTGCTCACCCGGATCGCCGCGCGCAGGCTCGGGGGCACCACCGGGGACGTCCTCGGCGCGACCTGCGAGCTGGCCACCACGGCGGCCCTGCTGGTGATGGTGCTGTAACGCCGGGGACGCTGCCGGGAAGATGGGGGTATGAGGCCCCGTTCGCTGCACGTGATCCCCGCACTCCTGCTCTGCCTGGCGCTGGCCGCCTGCGGCCAGGAGGCTCCCCCCACCACCGGGCCGGCCGACTCCGGGGGCGGTGACGAGCCGACCTCGTCCGACATGGTGTCCCCGGTCGGCGGCGACCTGCGCATCGGCGAGCCCTGGTACCTCGTCGGCGGCACCTTGGCCGAGCAGACCCCGACGCAGGTCACGCTGACGTTCGACCGGGACACCGTCAGCGGGCAGGGCCCGATCAACACGTACTCGACCTCGTACACGGCCTCCCCCGACGGGGCGCTCGAGCTCGGCGAGTGGGTCACGACCCTGATCGGGTCCGATGGTCCGGATCCTGCCTTCGAGGCCGAGATCCTGCGGCTGCTCGGCGCAGTCGACGGCTACACCACCGTCGCGGCCGGCGAGCTGTACCTGTTCGACGGCGACGTGAACGTCCTGGTCTACGCCACCGCGCCGCCGGCCCCCGACGACCTCACGATCACCGAGGAGACGCAGGCGCTGGCGGCGCAGGTGGTGGGGATGGCCGAGGACGAGGCACAGGGCAACCGTCGAGGCGGCCGATCACGTGTGGCGGGTGGTCGCCCGGGACGGGACGTCGTTCCCGCGGACCGAGGACTACAGCCCGACCCGGATCAACGCCACGATCGTCGATGGGGCCGTCACCGAGACGACGATCGGCTGACCGCAGACCCGGTGGTGTCCCGGACTGGCCGGATCGGCTGACGCCGGCGAGGCCCGCTACTTCGGCGAGGATTCGACGAACGGCAGCCGGACGATCCGGGCGGGGACGGCACGGCCCCGCACGTCGATGGCGACCTCGTCGCCGAAGGTCAGCGCGGGATCCACCAGGGCCAGGGCGATCCCGACGCGCAGCGTGGGCGAGAACGTGCCCGAGGTGGTCTGCCCCGCCGGGGAGCCGTCCGGGCGGAGCACCGCCATGTGGGCTCGCGGGATCCCCCTGCCCTCGACGCGCAGGCCGCGCAGCGCGCGCGGCCGGCCAGCGGCGCGCTGCGCGGCCACCGCCTCGCGGCCGGCGAACGCCGGCTTGTCCCAGCCGACCGCCCACGACAGCCCCGCCTCCACCGGCGTGATCGACGGTGACAGGTCCTGGCCGTGCAACGGGTACCCCATCTCGGTGCGCAGGGTGTCCCGCGCGCCCAGCCCGCACGGGGTCGCCCGCTGGGTGACCGCCGCCCAGAGCCCCGGGAGCGCCTCGGCGCCGATGATGACCTCGTAGCCGTGCTCGCCGGTGTAGCCGGTCCGGCAGACCACGGCCGGCAGGCCGCCGTACGTCGAGGTCGTGAACGCCATGTAGGGCAGGTCCGCATCGGCGGGGAGCAGCCCCAGGGCGGCGAGCACGTGGCGGCTGTCGGGGCCCTGGACGGCCAGGATCCCCTCCACCTCGTGCCGGTCGGCGACCACCACCCCGTCCGGGAGCGCCGCGGTCAGGGCATCGCGCACCGCAGCGGCGTTGGCAGCGTTGGGCACGATGCGGACCTCGTCGTCGCCCACGAGGTAGGCGATCAGGTCGTCGACCACCCCGCCGGCATCGTTGAGCAGCATCGAGTACTGGGCCTGCCCGGGACCGATCCGGTCCAGGTCGTTGGCCAGGACCGCCGTTCAGCGCGGCCGCCGCGCCGGGTCCGCGGACCACGAGCTTGCCCATGTGGGAGACGTCGAACACCCCGACGCCCGTGCGCACGGCGGTGTGCTCGGCCACCACCCCGGTGGGGTACTCGATGGGCATCTCCCAGCCGCCGAAGTCGGCCATCCGGGCGCCGGCCGCGCGGTGGATCTCGGTCAGGGCAGTGTGTCGCAGCGTCACGCCGCGCAGCCTACGCACGCTCCCGCCGGTCCGCCCGCGGCGGCGGGGCGGCGCACACGCCGGGCACCCAATACGGTGTGGGGCGTGACCACCCTCAAGCTCTCCACCACCCCAGGCAGGCCCGACCTCCTCGTGATCGGGATCACCTCGGGGGAATCGGGGCCCGTCGTTGCACCGGCCCCCGGGATCCCGGACGATCAGCTGGCCGCCCTCGCGATGGCCGCCGCTGCCGTCGGGGCGACCGGCAGGGCTGACGAGGTCCTGCGCCTGCCCGGCGATCCGTTCGGGCTCCCGCCCGTGATGACCACCGGGCTGGGCGCCGGCCGGAGCGAGCCAGAACACCTGCGCCGCGCCGCCGGAGCCGCCCTGCGCGCGGCGAGGTCCGCGTCCGTGGCCCTCGCGCTGCCGACCGGCGACGATCCGGCCCTGGTGGAAGCCGTCGCCCTCGGTGCCGCGCTCGGCGCCTACCGCTACCCCGGCCGGCCGAGGACGACGCCGCCGAAGCCCGCGCCCGACAGGGTCACCGTCGTGGTCGGCGCGACCAAGGGCCTCAAGGGCGCTCTGACCAGGGCACGTGTCCTGGGCGAGTCGGTCAGCCTGGCACGGCGGCTCGTCGACACCCCGCCGGGGAGCCTGCCCCCGGCCACCCTCGCCGCGGAGGCGCTCGCCGCGCTGGAGGGCAGCGAGGTCGCCGTCGAGGTCCTCGACGAGAAGGCCCTCAAGCGCAAGGGCTTCGGCGGCATCCTCGCCGTCGGTCAGGGGTCGGCGAACCCGCCCCGCCTGGTCCGGATGTCGTACGCGCCGCCCGGGGCCCACGCCCACCTGGCCCTGGTGGGCAAGGGGATCACGTTCGACTCCGGCGGCCTGTCGCTCAAGCCACCGACCTCGATGATCCACATGAAGATGGACATGGCCGGTTCGGCGGCCGTGCTCGGGGCGGTGCGCGCGATCGCCGCGCTCGGGATCCCGGTCCGGGTCACCGCCTACCTGGCCATCGCCGAGAACATGCCCAGCGGCACCGCCCAACGGCCCGGTGATGTCATCACCGCGTACGGGGGCAAGACGGTCGAGGTCCTCAACACCGACGCCGAGGGACGCCTCGTGATGATGGACGCCCTGGTCCGGGCGGGCGAGGACTCCCCCGACGCGGTCGTGGACATCGCCACGCTCACCGGCGCCCAGCTCGTGGCGCTGGGGTCCCGGATCGCCGGGATCATGGGCAATGACGACGACTGGCGCGCCCAGGTGCACGCGGCCTCGGAGTCGGCCGGCGAGCTCGCCTGGCAGATGCCGATCCCCGAGGAGATGCGCCCCTCGTTGGACTCGCCCGTGGCAGATCTCGCCAACATCGGTGAGCGCAACGGCGGCATGATGACCGCGGCTGCGTTCCTGCGCGAGTTCGTGCCCGAGGGCCTGCCGTGGGCGCACATCGACATCGCCGGCCCGGCGTACGTCGAGGCCAAGCCGTGGGCCTACAACGGCACGGGCGCGACCGGGTTCGGGGTGCGCACGCTGGTCGCCCTGGCCGAGGCGATGGCCCACCGGTAGCGCCCCGCCGGCGGGCTGCAGGATGCCGGCGCCGAGGACAGTGGCAGGGCTTCTGCGACCAACTGCTGGCAGGATGGCCCCGTGCGCCGGGCCGGGCCCGGCATCCCGTGCCTGAGCAGAGAGGTTCCCCCACGTGGCCGACAACCAGTTCGACGTCGTGATCCTCGGCGGTGGCAGCGGCGGCTACGCCTGCGCGCTGCGCTCGGCGGAGCTCGGCCTGTCCGTGGCACTGATCGAGAAGGACAAGCTCGGTGGCACCTGCCTGCACCGCGGCTGCATCCCGACCAAGGCCCTCCTGCACGCGGCAGAGGTCGCCGACAGTGCGCGCGAGTCCGAGCAGTTCGGGGTGCGCGCGGTCCTCGAGGGCATCGACATCGGGAAGGTCAACTCGTACCGTGACGGGGTGGTCGGCCGGCTGTACAAGGGCCTGCAGGGGCTGGTGAAGGGCAAGTCGATCACGTACGTCGAAGGTGCCGGTCGGCTCACGTCGCCGAGCACCGTGGAGGTCGACGGGACCACCTACAGCGGGCGCAACGTCGTGCTGGCCACCGGCTCGTACGCGCGCAGCCTGCCCGGCCTGGACATCGGCGGGCGCGTCATGACCAGCGACCAGGCCCTCCAGCTGGACTACATCCCCGCCAGCGTGATCGTGCTCGGCGGCGGCGTCATCGGCGTGGAGTTCGCCTCCGTGTGGAAGTCCTTCGGCGCCGAGGTGACCATCATCGAGGCACTGCCCCGGCTGGTGCCCGCCGAGGACGAGTCCTGCTCGAAGGCCCTCGAGCGCGCGTTCCGCAAGCGGAAGATCGCCTTCAAGACCGGCGTGCGGTTCTCGTCGGTCAGCCAGGACGACAACGGCGTCGTGGCAACGCTGGAGGACGGCTCGACCTACGCAGCGGACATCATGCTGGTGGCCGTGGGCCGAGGCCCGAACGCCAGCGGGCATGGGCTTCGAGGAGGCCGGGATCGCCATGGACCGCGGGTGGGTGCTGGCCGACGAGCGCCTGCGCACCAACGTCCCCGGTGTCTTCGCGGTCGGCGACATCGTGCCCGGCCTGCAGTTGGCGCATCGCGGGTTCCAGCAGGGGATCTTCGTGGCCGAGGAGATCGCCGGGCTGAACCCCCCGCCGATCGACGAGCTGGGAATCCCCCGGGTCACCTACTGCGAGCCTGAGATCGGGTCGATCGGGCTGACCGAGGCGCAGGCCAAGGAGAGGTTCGGCGCCGACCAGGTGCAGTCCTACGAGTACAACCTCGGCGGCAACGGCAAGAGCCAGATCCTGGCGACCACCGGCTTCGTCAAGCTGGTTCGCCAGGTCGACGGGCCCGTCGTCGGGGTCCACATGGTGGGCGCCCGCATGGGCGAGCAGATCGGCGAGGCCCAGCTGATCTACAACTGGGAGGCCTACCCGGCTGAGGTTGCCCAGCTGGTCCACGCCCATCCGACGCAGAACGAGGCCCTGGGCGAGGCGCACCTGGCCCTGGCCGGCAAGCCCCTCCACGCACACGCCTGACCCACGCCCCGCAGCACAGAAGTCGAAGGAGCACACCCGCAGATGTCGGTCACCGTCACCATGCCGCAGCTCGGCGAGAGCGTCACCGAGGGAACCGTCACCCGTTGGCTGAAGCAGGTGGGTGACACCGTGCAGGCCGACGAGCCACTGGTCGAGGTCTCCACCGACAAGGTCGACACCGAGATCCCTGCCCCGGCCTCCGGGGTGCTGCTGTCGATCGCGGCCGACGAGGACGTCACCGTCGAGGTCGGCGGCGCGCTGGGCGTGATCGGCGAGGCCGGCGAGGCGGCCCCCGCACCGGTGCAGGCCGCCCCCGCGGCACCCGCGGCCGCCCCTGCGCCGGCTCCGGCCCCCGCCCCGGCTCCTGCGAGGGTGGCCCCCGCGGCCGCCGCGGCCTCCGCAGCCCTGGGCACCGTTCCGCCGGACCCCAGCCCGCCCCGCTCCGGCAGCCAGGCGATGCCGGGAACGGAGACCCCGGTGATCCTGCCGGCCCTCGGCGAGTCGGTGACGGAGGGCACCGTCACGCGCTGGCTGAAGTCCGTCGGGGACATGGTCTCCGCCGACGAGCCGCTCCTCGAGGTCTCCACCGACAAGGTCGACACCGAGATCCCAGCCCCGGCATCCGGGACCCTGCTGGAGATCCGCGTCACCGAGGACGAGTCTGCCGACGTCGGCCAGACCCTGGGCGTCATCGGCACCCCCGCGCCTGCCGGCGCCGAGCCCGCCCCGGCACCCGAGTCCGGCGCCACCCCGGTCGCCGAGGTGGCCCCACCGGCTCCCGCGCCCGCACCTGCTCCGGCCCGCTCCGGCTCCGGCTCCGGCTCCGGCTCCGGCTCCGGCCGAGGCCGCTGCCGCGGCTCCCGCCAGCGTCTCGCACGCCGCCGGCGCGCCCTCCGACCTCTACGTGACCCCGCTGGTGCGCAAGCTCGCCGCCCAGTCCGGGGTGGACCTCGCCCAGGTACGCGGGACGGGCGTGGGCGGCCGGATCACCAAGCAGGACGTGTTCGATGCCGTGCACCGGAACGCGGGGTCGGCACCTGCCGCGCCCGCCCCGGCTCCGGCGCCCGCCCCGGCTGCAGCCGCGCCAGCGGCTCCGGCTCCGGCGGCCCCGGCTGCGGCGGCCCCGAAGCCCGCCGCAGCACCTGCTGCAACGACCTCATCGGCCAGCGGCGAGTCGCGCACCGAGAAGATGACGCGGCTGCGCAAGGTGATCGCCGAGCGGATGGTCGAGTCGCTGCACGTCTCGGCCCAGCTCACGACGGTCGTCGAGGCCGACGTGACACGGATCGCCGCCCTGCGCACCCGGCACAAGGCCCCGTTCGAGGCTCGTGAGGGCGTGAAGCTGTCGTTCATGCCGTTCTTCGCCAAGGCGACGGTCGAGGCGCTGCGCCAGTACCCGGTGCTCAACGCCTCGATCGACCAGTCCGCGGGCACGGTGACCTACCACGAGGCGATCCACCTCGGCATCGCCGTCGACACCGAGCGCGGCCTGCTGGTCCCCGTGGTCCGGGATGCCGACGACCTCAACCTGGGCGGGCTCGGTCGCAAGATCGCCGACGTGGCTGACCGGACCCGGACGAACAAGGTGTCGCCGGACGAGCTGTCGGGTGGGACGTTCACGCTCACCAACACGGGCAGCCGTGGAGCGTTGTTCGACACCCCGATCATCAACCAGCCGCAGGTCGCGATCCTTGGCCTGGGCGCGATCGTGCGCAGGCCCGTCGTCGTCGTCGACGAGACCGGGGCCGACTCCATCGCGATCCGGTCGATGGTCTACCTGGCCCTGACCTACGACCACCGGCTGGTCGACGGGGCGGACGCCGCACGGTTCCTGACCGCGCTGAAGCAGCGGCTGGAGACCGGCGACTTCGAGTCCGAGCTGGGCTGATGCGCGTCGCTGTCACCGGCGCCTCCGGCCTCATCGGGGGTGCCCTCGTGGAGCACCTGCGTGCCCGCGGCGACGAGGTCCAGCGCCTCGTCCGGGGTGCGCCGACCGCCCCCGACGAGGTCCGCTGGAACCCGATGACCGGGGACGTCGACCTCGCCGCGCCTGGAGGGCGTCGAACGCCGTCGTCCATCTCGCCGGGGCAGGCGTCGGCGACAACCGGTGGACCGAGGCGTACAAGGCCCAGATCCGCGACTCCCGGGTCCACGGGACGCGCACCATCGCCACGGCCATCACCCGGCTCGAGCGACCACCCCAGGTGCTCGTGTCCGGTTCGGCGATCGGCTACTACGGTGACACCGGCTCGACCGCCGTCGACGAGTCCGCGCCGCCGGGGCCGGGCTTCCTCGCCGACGTCGTCGTCGATTGGGAGGCGGCCGCCGATCCGGCCCGCGAGGCCGGGATCCGCGTGGTGCATCCCCGCACGGGCCTGGTGATCGCCGGCCGCGGCCGCGTCTGGCGCGGCATGCAGCGGCCCTCGCTGTCGCTGAGCCTGTTGTGGCCGATCTTCACCCTCGGGGCCGGTGGGCGGCTCGGCAACGGCAAGCAGTGGTGGTCCTTCATCTCCCTGCGCGATGAGGTGCGCGCGCTGACCTACCTCCTCGACCACCTCGATGGCCCGGTGAACCTGGCTGCCCCCAACGCCGTGACCAACGCTGAGGTGACGCGGGCCCTGGGTGCTCTGCTGCGCCGGCCCACCGTCCTCCCCGTCCCAGCGTCGGTGTTGAAACTCACGCTGGGCGAGTTCTCATCCGAGATCCTCGGCAGCATCCGCGTCCTGCCCACCAAGCTGCTCGACTCCGGCTTCACCTTCGAGGACCCCACGATCGAGCAGGCCCTGGCCTGGGCGCGCTCCACCCGCTGACCGGGTCGCCCGGACCGGCGGAGACCGACCCGGGATGACCCGCCGCCGGCACGGGGAGGGACCGCGCGTCACGGCATCGGCTCGACGGCCTGAAGCAGCCACCTGAACCCCCCGTCCGGCGACGCCGAACCGGCCAGGCGCACGCGCCACCGCCGCAGGCCCGACGCGGGGACCTCCTCGACGACGGCTCCCGCGTCGTCGACGAGCGAGTAGTCCGAACGCTCGTCGACGATGACGAGCTCCACCACCGCACCGGGTGCACGGTCGGCCTCCTCGGGTGCCCGTTCGATCCCGACCAGGTGGGTCGTCAGGCCCACCGGCGCGAGTCCGCGGGCCTCCAGGTCGCCGATGAGCCCGGCGTCCTGGTCCCAGGCCGGCGAGCCCGACGCCGCGTACTCGTCGAGCGCCGAGACCGCCCGGGCCGCCAGGGCCGACGCCCGCGCCCGGTCCAGCTCGGCCAGCACCGACCACCAGTCCACCGGACCCTGCTGGTTCGGTACCGGCGACGGCACCGCGGGGTCCGTCGGGGGCCCCGCGGGGGGTGCCGAACCTGCAGCACCGCTGGACGTGGCCGACGGGTCCGTCGGGTCCGAGGCAAGCGATCCGGCCCACTCGGTCGGGCCCGTGCCCGACGGGTCCGACGCCGTCGCGGGAGGACTCACCCCGACCGACGGGTCGGCGGCTGCATCCGCGGGCCCTGAGGCCGACGCCGCGGGCGGCGCCGATGACGCCGGGATCGACGCGTCCGGGGCGCCAACCGCGATCCGCACCAGCACGACGACCAGCGCCACGGTGCCCAGGACCGCGCCGATGCGCCTGATCCCGACCCGAGCACCGGCCCCGGGACCGGCCCCGTTCCCGTCGTCTCCGGATCGGCGGGAACGGCCCGCCGCCCACGCGGACCCCGCCGATCCGACCGGCGCACCCCGGTGCGCATCGCCGGGGACCGGACCCGGGCTCCCCCACGCGAACCCGGCCCCAGCGCCCCACTCCAGCCCATCGTCGGCGTCGGCCCGGACCCGAACCCCCGGGGCCACCGCCCGCCATGCTCCGTCGTCGGCCTCATGCTCGGCGGGTGCGGCGACCCTGCCGAACGCACCGGCCTGGACCGTCTCCGGGGTGCCCGCGCCACCCCAGCGGGCCACCCCGGACCACGGCTCCTCCCCCATGGCCCGAACCCTGCCTGCGACCCCCCGATCCGGCAAGCGTCCGTCCACAGGCCACGGGTCGGCCCGGTCAGGGCTACCGTGGTTCCGTGCCGATCCGAGTCGTCGTCGCTGACGGGCCCCAGGACTACCAGCAGGCGTGGGACCAGCAGAGGCGCTGGCATGCCGAGGTCGTCGAGGGAGCGCCGGACGTCGTCTGGCTCCTGGAGCACCCGCCGGTCTACACCGCAGGACGCCGCACCGAGCCCCTCGAGCGGCCCTTCGACGGGACACCCGTGATCGACGTGGACCGCGGCGGGAAGATCACCTGGCACGGCCCCGGCCAGCTCGTCGGATACCCCATCGTGCGCCTGCCGGATCCGATCGACGTGGTGGCCCATGTCCGCCGGATGGAGGGCATGCTCATCGACGTGTGCCGGTCCCTCGGCGTGACCGCCGACCGGGTCGAGGGGCGATCCGGGGTGTGGGTCCCCGCCGACGAGCGCGGCCCGGACCGCAAGGTCGCTGCCATCGGCGTGCGCGTCTCCCGCTCGGTGACCATGCACGGGTTCGCCCTGAACTGCGATCCCGACCTCGCCTGGTTCGACCGGATCGTGCCCTGCGGGATCCGGGATGCGTCGGTCACCTCGCTGAGCGCCGAGCTCGGCAGGGACGTCACGGTCGCCGAGGCGCGGGCCCTGGTCCTCGACCGCGTCGAGGCCCTGCAGCCCACGCGGACCGGCGCACCGGTCCCGCAGGGAACGTAGGCTTGCCCCGTGATCTCCTCTGACGGCCGGAAGCTGCTGCGCGTCGAGGCGCGCAACGCCGAGGTCCCGATCGAGCGCAAGCCCGAGTGGATCAAGACGCGCGCCCGCACCGGCCCGGAGTTCACCGCGATGCGCGCCCGCGTCGCCGGCGCCGGGCTGCACACCGTCTGCCAGGAGGCTGGCTGCCCCAACATCTACGAGTGCTGGGAGGACCGCGAGGCCACGTTCCTCATCGGCGGCGCCCAGTGCACGCGTCGGTGCGACTTCTGCCAGATCGACACCGGTCGGCCCGAGCCGCTGGACCGCGACGAGCCCCGGCGCGTGGCCGAGTCGGTGGCCACGATGGGCCTGCGCTACGCCACCGTGACCGGCGTTGCCCGCGACGACCTGCCCGACGAGGGTGCCTGGCTCTACGCCGAGACGGTGCGCGCGATCCACGCGCGCGTGCCGGGCTGCGGCGTCGAGGTGCTGATCCCGGACTTCTCCGGCAACCCCACGCTGCTCGGCGAGGTGTTCGATGCCGCGCCCGAGGTGCTGGCCCACAACCTCGAGACCGTGCCGCGGATCTTCAAGCGGATCCGCCCGGCCTTCCGCTACGAGCGCTCGCTGGACGTGATCTCGCAGGCGCGGTCCGCGGGGCTGGTCACGAAGTCCAACCTCATCCTGGGCATGGGCGAGGAGATCCGCGAGGTGCACGAGGCGCTGGCCGACCTGCATGCCGCTGGCTGCGACCTGGTGACGATCACCCAGTACCTGCGACCCACTCCACGGCACCACCCCGTCGAGCGGTGGGTGCGCCCGGAGGAGTTCGTGGCCCTCGCCGACGCTGCCACCGACATGGGCTTCCTCGGCGTGATGAGCGGGCCGCTGGTGCGTTCGTCCTACCGGGCGGGCCGGCTGCACGCGCAGGCCATCGCCGCACGCACGCCCGGGTAGGATCGCCCGCATGTCGAAGATGGGCGACCGGGTCCGGATGATCCGCGACAACTACCGGATGGCAAAGAAGCACGACCCGAAGCTGGGCTGGATCCTGCTGGGGATCGCCACGGTCATGCTGGCGACCTTCATCACCATCGGGGTGGTCACCGACAACCCGATCACGTGGATCATCATCGGGGTCTCCGGCACGCTGGTGGTGCTGTCGATCATCTTCAGCCGGCGCGCGATGCGCTCTGCCTACCGCAGCATCGAGGGCCAGCCGGGGGCAGCCGTGGCGGTGGTCCAGAACATGTCGAAACTGGGCTGGGGCATAACGCCCGGCGTCGCGGCGAACAAGGCCCAGGACCTGGTCCATCGGGCCGTCGGGCGCCCAGGCGTGGTCCTGATCGGCGAGGGCACGAGCCCGGGGCTGCCCGCCCTGATGGCCAACGAGCGCAAGCGAACCGCCCGGTTCGTCGGCGAGATGCCGATCCACGAGATCACCATCGGCAATGGCTCCGGTGAGGTGCCCATCGCCAAGCTCGACAAGCACCTGCGCAAGATGAACAAGGTCCTCGCCCCGGGCGAGGTGACCACGCTGCGCAAGCGGCTCGAGGCGCTGGCCACCGCGCCGTTGCCCGTGCCGAAGGGACCCCTGCCCAAGGGCGGACGGATCCCCCGCGGCGGCAAGATGCGCTGATGGACCGGGAGGACGTCGGCTCCTGGATCGGCGGGCCGCTCCCCGACACGGGCGGGTACCGCGGGCAGCGCCTCGGCCTGCCTGAGGACGGGTCCGGGTCCATGGCGACCACAGGTCGGCGCGTCGTCGCCCTGTTCATCGACTGGTTCGCCGCCCTGATCATCTCGCGGGCGCTCGTGGGCACCCCACAGACCAGCCTCGAGTCCTTCGCCACGCTCGGCATCTTCTTCGTCGAGGTGACGCTGCTCACCTGGATGACCGGGGCCTCGTTCGGGCAGCGCCTGGTCGGGCTGCGCGTGGTCGGGCTGCAGCGCCGGCTCGGGTTCACGGGAGCGGCGGTCCGCACGCTGCTGATCTGCCTGGTCATCCCGCCGCTGGTCTGGGACGCCGACGGGCGCGGGCTGCACGACAAGGCCGTCGGCTCGGTCGTCACCAGGGCCTGAGCGCCGCAGGACGGCCCCGCCGCCCGGCTCCCCGCACCTCATGTGGACCCGCGTGCAGGGGCCCGTAACGCGGGGGAAACAATAGGGACACTGACGGGTAATGCCGTCGCCATAGCGTCGCGATCGCCACGGCGGCCGAGTTGGGCCGCAGTCCAGGACCCACCAAGGGGTCGCGTCGCGCGTCCCTCAACCAGGAGGTTGGTTTGTTCAGCAAAGCGGACGAAGTCCTCAAGTTCATCGAGAAGGAGGACGTCAAGTTCGTCGACGTCCGCTTCTGCGATCTGCCCGGTGTGATGCAGCACTTCAACGTGCCCGCGAAGGACTTGCCTGCCGAGTTCTTCACCGAGGGCCAGATGTTCGACGGATCCTCGATCCGCGGCTTCCAGGCGATCCACGAGTCCGACATGAAGCTCATCCCCGACCTCGGCAGCGCCTACCTCGACCCGTTCCGGGCCGAGAAGACCCTCATCATCAACATGTCGATCCGCGACCCCTTCACGGACGAGCCGTACAGCCGCGACCCGCGCAACATCGCGATGAAGGCCGAGGCGTACCTGAAGAGCACCGGGATCGCCGACACCGCGTTCTTCGCCCCTGAGGCCGAGTTCTACATCTTCGACTCGGTCCGGTTCGAGACCAAGCAGAACGCCGGCTACTACTTCATCGACTCGATCGAGGGCAAGTGGAACTCGGGCAACGAGTACGAGGAGGACGGGACCCCCAACCGCGGGTACAAGACCCCCTACAAGGGCGGCTACTTCCCCGTCCCGCCGGTCGACCACTTCGCCGACCTGCGCGACCAGATGAGCCTGAAGCTCGCCGAGGTCGGCCTGACCGTCGAGCGCGCGCACCACGAGGTCGGCACCGCCGGCCAGGCGGAGATCAACTACCGCTTCGACACCCTGGCCAAGGCCGCCGATGACGTCATGAAGTTCAAGTACGTCATCAAGAACGTCGGCTGGGCGGCCGGCAAGTCGGTGACCTTCATGCCGAAGCCCGTCTTCGGTGACAACGGCTCCGGCATGCACTGCCACCAGTCGCTGTGGAAGGACGGCAAGCCGCTGTTCTACGACGAGGCCGGCTACGGCGGCCTGTCGGACATGGCGCGCTGGTACATCGGCGGCCTGCTCAAGCACGCCCCGTCGCTGCTGGCGTTCACCAACCCGACGGTGAACTCCTACCACCGCCTGGTGCCCGGCTACGAGGCCCCGGTGAACCTGGTCTACAGCCAGCGCAACCGTTCGGCGTGCATCCGCATCCCGATCACCGGCTCGAACCCGAAGGCCAAGCGGATCGAGTTCCGCGTGCCCGACCCGTCGAGCAACCCCTACCTTGCGTTCTCGGCGATGCTGATGGCCGGCCTGGACGGCATCAAGAACAAGATCGAGCCACGCGAGCCGGTGGACAAGGACCTCTACGAGCTGCCGCCGGACGAGGCCGCCGACATCCCGCAGGTGCCCGGCTCGCTGCCGGCCGTGCTGGACGCCCTCGAGGCCGACCACGCGTTCCTCACCGAGGGCGGGGTCTTCACCGAGGACCTCATCGAGACCTGGATCGCCTACAAGCGTGCCAATGAGGTCGACCCGATCCGTCTGCGCCCGCACCCGCACGAGTTCGAGCTGTACTACGACATCTGAGTCGGGACACCGGCCTCTGACCTGCGACGATAACCAACGCAAGAGTCCGTAGTCCAAACAACAACCGAAACTCAGCACCCTCGTCGGGGGCTCCATCCGCACATGGATGGGGCCCCCGACGGCCACCGCACGACGTCGCCAGTGGCGGTGACCCACGCAGGGGGTGGGGTCAGCGGTGGGCCAGCTGGGTGGGCTGGACGAACACGGAGAACACCAGCGAGGCCTCGACATCGGCCGTGGCACCGAGGTACATCGGGTCGATGCCGGTGTAGGCGATTGCGCCCTCGTCGAGGGTGACGCTGAACTCGTCGACCTGCGGGTCGCTGGAGCAGCGCATCAGGGTTGCCAGGGTGGGGGCGGCCGCCGGCCGGCCGTTGGCGGGCTCGGAGAAGCCGACACTGAAGGTCACGACATCGCCGACGTGAGGCCCGCTTGTGACGGTCATGGTGCCGGATTCCTCGCCGGCGAACCATCTCGGTGCCAGGGCCCGGCCCTCGACGAAACCGACCGAGGTGCGCGCGAACCCGGGCACGTCCTTGCCCACCGGGGTGATCGTGGTGCCGTCGGTGCAGGTGAACTGCCCGAGGGGGACCTCGGCCGGTGATGCCGCTGCGGTGCCTGCCGTCGCGGCCAGCGCTGCCCCAGCGGCGGCGGCGGCCAGGGCGCGGCCGGCACGGGTGCGGGTCATTGGATGGATTCTCATGGTGGGGTCCTCTCTGGGGGTGGTGCCGCTCGCGCGGACGGTCCGCGCACGGCGGGTAACGGGGTCGAGCGCACAGCCCGGGAGACGGGCCCTTCGGACGGCCGACGCCTGCTACGCGGCCTGGTCGGCCCTGCCGCGTTGCAGGACGGCGATCGTGAGGCCGGTGAGCGCGGCGGCGAAGCACCCGACGGCGGCGAAGGTCGCCCACTGGGACAGGGCGCTGGCGGCGAACTCCAAGGCGATGTAGGCGCCCAGTGCAGCGGGGATCCAGCGTGAGACCGCGCGCGAGCGCCACATCCCCGCGGCCAGCAGCAGGGTGCCGACGACGCTACCGAGCAGACCGAGTGCGGCGAAGAGCATCACCGGGCTGTCGAAGGTGCGGTCCAGGGCCTCGGTGTACTGGGTGCGGCCGTCCTCGGGGAGCATCCCGAACATGGCCAGGCGCAGCCCGCTGAAGACGCTGTGCCCGAACGCCCCGACGATGGCGAGCACCATGCCTGTGCCGACCGGTCGCCGTGCGCCCGACGGGCCAGGTCTCCGATGGCCAGGATCGCGCCGATCCAGGCGAGCTGGCTCAGGGCGAAGCAGCGCAGCTGACGCGGCGATCGGTCCGGGGCGTCGGCCAGGCTCTCCAGCAGCGCGAGGTTGGTGTCCGGGAACTGCGGCTGCAGGGCCACGAAGGCCAGGGTCAGAGCCGCGGTGCCCAGCAGGCACACGACGGCGAGTCGCGCGGTACGACGGCAGCGGCGGGCGGCACCGGCCGCCGGGGGCGTTGCGGGGCGTGGGCCAAGGGCGGGGAGTCGCGGGAGGGATTCGTTCATGGTCGTCTCCTGTCAGGGGCGGGGGTCCTGACGCTAGGGTGCGCATCGGCCCGGTCGCGCACCGCTGCCCGCGGGCTTCGCCGATGTTGACCCGGGTGTACGCAGGAGATGACCGAAGGTGACCCCCAGGTGCCCCTCCTCAGTCACTATGCTCGCCGGATGGTGGCCCGGTCCAGCGCAGGCAGCGCGCGTTCGACGCGAGCCTTGGCGGCCGGGCTCGGCGGGCTGGGCCTGGTCGAGGTGTGGCTGCCGCTTGCCTCGGTGATGGGCGACGGGTCGCCGCGGGTTCGACGTCGGTCGGGGTCGTAGTCGCCGCGATGCGCTGTCGCAGAGGCGACGGTCCGTTGGGCTCGCGGTGCGTGATCGCCGGCACTGGATGGTCCTGGGGTTGTCGCACCCCCACTCGTGCTGTTCTACGGCACCCTGTGCCGCTGGTGATCATGTCTACTCGGTGGCCGCTACGCCTCCCGTACCCGTGCCCGGATCGGCTGGGGGCCTGGCCGCGCTGCTGGTGGCCGCGACCTCTCGTCGACGAACTGCAGACCCCGGGGAGATCGTCTTTCACTGGACGTGGTGGTGGGGCCTGGGTGGTCGGCGCCGTGGTGGAGGCCGCGAGCGCCGGTCGGCGAGGCTGAAGGCGGGCGCGCGCGCGGGCCGAGGCGCCCGCATCGCCACCCAGGCGAACGTGAGCGGATCGCTCGTGAGCTGCACGACGTGATCGCGCACTCGGTGACCACGATGGTGGTGCAGGCGGGGCCGGGGAGCAGGCGCTGACCGGCTCGCCCCTGACCAGGTCGCGGCCGCCCTCGTCGTGATACGTCCACCGGCGCCGAGGCGCTGCCGAGCTGCGACGCATGCTCGACCTGCTCCGCGGCAGCCGACGAGGCCGCGAGCTCGTCCCCAGCCCGGTCTGGCCCCTGCCCGCCCTCTGGACCGGGCCCGCGCCACCGGGCTCGCGGTCGACTCGAGCAGGTCGGTCACCCCCGCCGTGCCCGCCGGCCTCGGACCTGACCGCCTACCGGATCGATCCAGGAGTCGCTGACCAACATCCGCCGGCACTCCAGCGCCCCGAAGCTTAGGTCGCGCTGGTGTGGCGGGCCGACACACCTCGAGATCGAGGTGGAGATGACGGGCGCGGTCCGAGCGCCACCGGGCTGGGTCACGGACCACCGGGATGCGCGAACGGGCTGCCCTCTACGGGGGACCGTCCACACCCGCGGCCGGCGCCGGCGGTTCACCGTCCGGCCCGCTGCCGGTGGGTACCTCGTGACGCGCGTCGTCGTCGCCGACGATCAGGACCTCGTTCGCGCCGGCTTCAGCCTGATCCTCGAACGCAACGGCATCGACGTCGTCGGCGAGGCGCGTGACGGGCCGAGGCCGTCGAGCCGACGCTGCGGACACGCAGCCCGACGTCGTCCTCATGGACATCCGGATGCCCCGCCTCGACGGGATCGAGGCCACGCGGCGGATCGCCTCCCAGCGCCCGGCTGCCGTGTCCTGGTCCTCACCACCTTCGACCTCGACGAGTACGTCTACGCCGCCGTTCGCGCCGGGGCCAGCGGCTTCCTGCTCAAGGACGCCCCTCCCGCGGACCTCGTACACGCCGTGGACGTCGTGCAGCGCGGCGACGTCGATGCTCTGCTCCGGCCCTCACCCGCCGCCTCCTCGAGCGATTCGCATCCGACCCCCGATCGGCCCCCGACGCATCCCGCGGCCTTCGCCGCCTCACCGAGCGCGAGCTCGACCTTGTCCGGCTGGTCGCCGCGGGCCTGTCCAACGCCGAGATCGGTGAACGCTGTACCTCGGCACCGGAACCGTGAAGACCTACATCTCCCGCATACCTGACCAGGTCGACAGGCGCGACCGTGTCCAATTGGCCGTCTGGCCTACGACACCGGCCTCGTCCAGCCTCAGCCGCCGCCGGCTGCGCCCCAAGGAAGCAGCCGACGAACCTGACCGCGACCTCGATCTGACCTGGTCAAACCGCCGGTAGCACGCCCAGCATCCGACAGAGCGACAAGGGCATGGGTTGCCGGGGGCGCGTCTATCTGGGCCGAAAGGACTCAAGGCGAACGCCGAGCTGGGCACCACCACCACCTGAGCCGTGGACCGCTGGCGAGCGGTCAGAACCCCGACTTTTGGCTGTAGCGGATGTAGCGGCCACTCCCCCGGGTGGCCGGTCAGCCCACGAGCGGCTCCGGAGACACCCGACGTCGGTCCAGCGAGGCTCCCCCGCGCCCCTGCGTGGTGCGTCGGATCACCGCCCTGATCGCCAGCAGATGGTCGTCACGACGCCCAACACGGTCAACGACATCCGCAACTAGCCAACGCGTAGTCCAACGGTAGTCCAAAACGCAGTCACAAACGCCCGTCGCCCACCAACGCCTCGGGGCTGCGTCGTCGCAGGTCACCCAACGTTTCCAACACCAGCCGTCCCCAGTCGTTCACGTGGTCAATGTCCGAGCTGTACTACGATATCTGAGCACGAAACCGGGCTCTGACCTGCGACGATACAGGTACGAGTAACGTCGTAGTCCGCAGGAAGTCCGCAAGAGCTTCCAGATCCGGCACTGTTGAGGGGTTCCACCCGCACCTGGGTGGAGCCCCTCAACGCGTCCCCAATCGCCACGCCAGGGCAACGGAACTCGGGCAGCCGAGCCCGCCCAGCCCCGCGTCGCTTCGGCTATGACGCGCCCTGAACCTGAGATGTCTCCGTGAGTGGGGTCAGCCGGCAGGTGTGGGTTCGCAGCCGGGTGGGGTGGGTTCGGGTGGGCGGCCGGTGAGGATCTGGTAGTACCGGGCAAGCTCGTCGCAGGTGTGGGATCCGAGTTTGGGGTTGACCTGTACGGGCTGGTCGGAGGTTGCCCAGGCGATGGTCTCGGCGGCGAGTTCGACGCCGCGCTGGCCCCAGGGTGCTCCGAGCTGGACCAGGTGGGCATCGCGGTGGCGGTCTTGAACTGGTCGATGACCTCCGGGGTCAGGTGCTCGACCCTCCAGGCGTGCGCGAGTTCGTGGAGGGTGGTCTGCTCGGCCCAGGGTTTCCAGGTGGTGCAGTCCTGGTCCTGGCAGGCCGCTGCCGAGTCGAAGCAGAGGATGACCGCGTCGGTGAGGATCATGCCGATGAAGTCCTCGCACCTGTCGGTCTGGTTGTTGTGGAAGGTCACCCGACGGACCTGCGGGGTGCCCAATCCGTGGACG
>CAVOXP010000002.1:0-220513 GCA_963700455.1 uncultured Actinomycetes bacterium | reverse complement strand
TCATGTATTGCTCATTGAAAATAGCGCTGAGTTTCATTCGGCCAGTTATCATAATTGCCACCGGAAGCAGCATAGCCTCCGTTGTAGCCAGCAAAGGAAAGCGCCATATCGCCGCCCGTATATCGGAGCTGTTCAACAAGAAAATTGAGGCCGCGAAATGCGTTCGTATCCGGATCGAGCATGTTTTCGTTGGCAGTGAAGTGGAAGGGCATCACCTAAAAAGCCCGCGTGCGCGGCTACCGAGACAGCCTGTGGATTACCACACGACTCAATCTGCATGATAGTAGCGGCTGCATTCGGGTCCATCCGCTCTTCCAGCCCGGCGGGCACTTCGCAGGCCAGCTCCAGCTTGCCTTCGCCCTTACCGATCTCGATGTACTGGCGGATCTTGGCCGCCGCACTGCGGTCGATCACCGGGTCCGACGTCGGTCTCCGGGTCCAGCGGATCGCCGATGATCAGCGTGCGGGTCGATTCGACCAGCCGCCGGAGGAACGTTTCGTGCACGCCCGAGAGCACAATCGCCCGGCTGCACGCCGAACACTTTTGGCCGCAGTAGCCGAAGGCCGATTGGCGAACCCCCGCCACGGCCTCGTCGAGATCGGCCGAGTCGTCGACCACCACGGCGTTCTTGCCACCCATTTCGCAGACGACCTTCTTAACGAATCCCTGCCCGTCGGGCACTTCGCCGGCCGCCCGGAGGATATCGAGCCCGACCTCTCTTCGATCCGGTAAACACGATCAGCGGCACGCGCGGGTCGCGGACCAGCGGCCACTGCCGACCACCCGGCCCCCGGCGCATCCCGTAGTCCCGCATCGTCGGCATGTAGAGCGCAGCCACGCGGTCGCCCACGCCGAGCTCCTGCCGGACGCGCCCGGCGCGCTGCGGTTCCCGGTGACCAGCACGTCGTTGCGGGGATAGCCAAGCTCCCACATCGTGTAGGGGCCGGGCATGGAGCGCTCCCACACGAGGGTCGAGTAGCGGTTGCTGCTCAGGCAGTGCGACCACTGCCCGATGCGCTGCAGGAGGGCTGGCCAGGACTCGAAGCCGCGCTTGGCCGCCGGGCGGTCGAGCATGTCGAGGGCCATGTGCTTCAGCGGTGTTCCGTGCTGTGTCTGCAGATACACCTGAACCGGACGTCGCACCATCCAGTTGGGCAGGTTGACGTTGCTGACGATGATCCCAGCCCGTCCGAGCACCTCCCCAAGCCGTGGGGAATCCGCATCGATCCACTCAGCGTGGGTCGGGATGCCGTCGCGGGCGGACTCTATGGTGATCCACGCCTGGCGGATCTGCGGAGCCCGACGGGCGAGCTCCTCGGAGATCGCCAGGGGGTTGCACGCAGGACGGCGGTGCCAGTACGAGGAGAAGACCGCCAGATCCGGGTCGAGCGGTCGCCGGCGCGCGACTCGATATGCCCGCTCAGGGGCGCTGCCCAGCCGCGCAGCCGCTGCGGCTCGCGCGCTGGTGCGGCCCCTGCCGGCAGCGGCCTTCAGCCGATCGGCGGCCGGCTTCCCCCTCGGCGACGCCCTCGTAGACGGTGAGCCTGCCGCGGTCCAGTGCGGTGAGGCGGACCTGGCTGCCGCGCAGCAGGGCGGCCCCCGTTCGCCGGCGCTCCCACCTGGGCGGGCGGTGCCTCTGGCAGGTCGCGGTCGCCTGCTCGAAGAAGGACAGGCGCGCTGAGTCGGGGATCCTCCCGGCGTCAGCAGCATGGCGTCGAACTGGCTGATCATGAACGAGTAGAGGTGGTTGCGGTAGATCTCCCACTCCGGGTGCTCGCGCAGCAGTGCGAACACCGCATCCCACTGGTCGAAGACCTCGAAGTGGCGCAGGTCAGGGGTGCGCAGGATGCTGCCGGCGACGCGCTGCCGGTAGAGAACGACCACCCGATCGATTGCGGCGAGCCGCTGGGCGCCCATCAGCGCAGCCATCGTCCATGGCAGGTCCTCGTAGTAGCCCGAGGGGAACTGGAGACCGGCGCGCTCCACGTAGTCACGTCGGTAGGCCTTCGACCACGCGGCGTTGAACACCTCGAGGAGGTCCATCCGATCGGCCAAGGTGAACACTCCGGCCTCCGCCGCAGCCCGGATGTGGCCCCCCAGCACGTTGCGCTCGGTCGTGCGGTCCCAGTACAGGCGGGCGTAGTCGAACAGCAGCATGTCCGGCTCGTCGGCTCGTTCGATCCCGTCCCGGATCGATCGCAGCGACCCTGGCGTCATGAGGTCGTCAGAAGTCGAGGACGCGCACGTACCGGCCACGCGCCTCGGCGAGTCCGGCATTGCGGGCCGGTCCGAGGCCCACATTCCCGGGCAGTCGAACGATCGTGATGCGGGGGTCGGTGTAGTCGGACAGCATCTGGGACGATCCGTCCGTCGAGCAGTCGTCGACCAGGAGCAGCTCGAAGTCCCCGAAGTCCTGCTCAAGGACGCTGGTCAGGCACTCGTCGAGGTAGGCGCGGACGTTGTAGACCGGCACGATGACCGACAGGAAAGGCTCGCGTCTGTCCCGCTGCGGATGGCTCCCGCCGTGGGCTGGCTGCTCGTCGGTCACCGCAGGCCGCGCGCGATCTTCTTCGCCGTCGATGAGGCCCGCTGGCCGAGGCCGGTGTCGAGGACGCGCCGTGCGCGAGGATCGCTGGCCGCTCGGCGTAGGGCCGCAGCAGCGCGCTCGCTGCGCTGCTGGCGCCGCCGGCACTCGTAGCAGGTGTGGTCCTCAGCGGCGGCCAGACGACCCTCGAGCTCGGCAACTCGCGCGGAGAGGTCGGCGACTCGAGCGCGTCCGGACACGACCTTGCTGGCGAAGTTCTCCGGGTGGATGACGTCCACCAGCGGTCCCTCGAGCTGGCGCAGGGAGTCCCGGTCTATGGCGGTGGATCCGCGGCGGAGGAACAGGAAGGCGTTCTGGCGGAACCACCAGCGGATCTCGCCCTGCATCCCACAGGGCGGGGACGGAAGACGTCGAAGACGTCGAACCCCGCTCGGTCGAACAGGTCGATCCAGTACGACTGGGGGTTCTCGTTGATGTGGTGCGTGCCGCCCTGCATCGGCACTGCCGCGCTGAAGACGATCACGTCGGCGGCGGAGGCCAGACGCTCGATGAGCGCCTCGGCGCGTGGCCGCGTGAGGTGCTCGGCGACCTCGACCGAGATGGCAAGGTCGTAGTGCTGCGTGACCTCGGGGAGCTCCTTCTCGAAGTCCATGGGCGTGAACTCGATCGTGGAGCTCGTCAGCGCACGTGGGTCGACCCAGGGACCGTCGAAGCCCCGCAGGTGCGTGGCACCGAGCGCCTCCGCCCCCGCCAGCCAGGCGCCCGAGCCGCAGCCGAAGTCGACGACCGACGACGGCTTGTACACCTCGGAAATCCGGCCGAGGACGTGCAGGGCGGAGGGTGTGGAGCTGCGGATGTTCTGGGCGAAGAACCCGGCGCTGTAGCGGGTGGGTGGCTGAGTCACGAGGCGATCCTTCGGTTGACTTTGGCGAAGGATACCGATGCCCATGTTCGGCAGGTCACGAGCCAGCCCGGACGTCGCGCCGTTCAGCAGGCGCCGGATCCCCACGCCACGCAGGCGAGCGGGACGTCGCGAGCATCGCGCAGCCGCATCTCGTAGCCGCCATCGGGAAGGTTGTACTCCTGGGTCTTGCCCCAGTACTGGAGCAGCCGCGAGCTCGTGCCCGTACGCATCGCAACCTTGAGGACCTCGCCGGGAGCGAGGACGGTCCCCGTGCGGATCTCGTAGACGCTGCCTCGGGCCTGCAGCACGAGGTGGGAGACGTCAACAGCCTGGCTCGACACGTTGGTGACCGTGGTGTGCTCGTCGCGTCCGGTCGGCTGTGCTGCGAGCCGGACCTTGCCCTTGAGCGGGTGGGAACTGCAAGTGGCGCACGGGTACGTAGTCAGGGAGCGCAGGTTGCCGCGCGGGTCGAACAGGTAGGCGGCGTTTCCGTGTATTCCCGCTGCTCGTCGACCTGTGGCCGGGTCGATGGTGTTCTGGTAGCGCGGCGAGGCCCACCCCCAGTAGAAGCGCCGGGCCGAGACCGAGTCGGTCCCCTTGCCCACGTGCACGGTCAGCGTGCTGCGCGCGGGAACGACTGTGCCGCCGGGCAGCCGCTTCTCCACCTGCGAGCCGTCCCGGATCCACCAGCCCGACAGGTCCAAGGAGCTCGAGGTCGGGTTCTTCACCCGGACGTACTCGGAGTTGACGTTGACGTTCTCGTCGCCGTCGCCGTCGTAGTTGATCCAGATCTGGGCCTTGTCCGAGCCTGCGGCTCCGCAGGCTCGGACTGGGTCGAACATGCCGACCCTGTTCGCCTGTGCGCGTTCCATCGCCGCGCGGTACGCGGTGGAGTGCGCGTACTCGGACGGGATCGGGTACCACAGGACCTCACCGCGTTCGAGGAGGGCCAGCTGGGTATCGACCCACTTTCCGTCCTTCAGGACGTAGATGAAGCGCAACAGTCGTGTCACCCCGCCGACGGAGCTGGTGCTGTTGGCGTACCGGGCGGTCAGCAGGACCCGGCTGCCCGCGGGGGCGAGATCCGCCATGGCCCTGGTGGCGCTCGGCCCGTTGCACTCGTCGACCTCCATCGCCTGGATGCCGGCGTTGCGCACCTGGACGGCCTTCGTGGGGTTGGCGTCCAGGTAGACGGCGACCGTATCCCCATCCAGGACCTGGGCGACCTTCCCGGTCCAGCCGTAGTGACCTGCGTCGGGGTTCGGTGGCAGGTTCACAGGGGTCGCCGTGGGGGCCGGGGACACGGCCGTCGCCGTTGGCTGGGCCACGGACAGCTGGCGCACCTTCGGCTTGCCGACCTTCTTGGTGCGGGTGACTGTCACGGCGGTCGTGCCCGCCTGGGTTGGGCGGGCCGAGCGCAGGTCGATCCACTCGCGGGTGGTGACCGACTTGTCTGCTCGCCAGCCCCGCACACGCAGGCGCGTCCCGCCGCTGACCTCGACTGCCTCGAACTCCAGGTAGACCTTCTGGCGTGGCTTCACCTTCGTGACCAGGGTGACCGGTCCACCCATCTTCGTGACGACACCCGCTGAGTCGTAGGCGAGGCGTTGGAGCTTGGCCGTTCGACCCGAGAATGTCACCTGTGCCGCATAGGACGACGATCCGCTGCGCCGGGCCGAGAGCGTGACGGTGGCCGAGCGGCCCCGCTTGAGCTTGGACCGGATCTTGACGTAGACGCGCATCCGGACGTCCCGGCGGACCTCGGTTGCGGTGCGACCGAGACTGCCGCAGCTGAGGCGGGTTGCGGTGCGACTGCGACCGTGTTCGTACGAGGCGCGGGGGAGGCGTCGGCAGGAGCGCCGGGGGCGGCAGCAATGACAGCAAGGCCCACGGCGGCTGAGATCAGGACCGTGAACCTCCTCAAGGCCGCCGGGTCCTGGCTCGCCCGCCATCGCATGCCCATCAGCCGAATCCTTCGTCGCCAGCACAGTCCTTCCCCACAGCATCGGCATGGATACATGGCTGCTTTACTGATCGGGCCGACCTAAGGCGCCGATCGAAGGAGCCGCTGGAGGAGGGTTATGAACGGGCGACGGCAAATGGGCCTGGTGGTTGGCGCGCATGGCCTCACTTTGGATCGGCACGTTCGCGACGATGTCTGGGTCGCCCTCGACCGGCGACCTTCTTCCCAATCGGCCGTTTCCGCTCCGGCCGCAGGAGCGTTGTGTGGCCGGGCGCACTCGCGTCGATTGCCCGATCTCGGCCCGACTCGGGTGGGGCTCGTTGAGGTCAGTGGCGGTCCAACCATTCGAGAGACGCAGCATGACTTCGGCGGGCACCAGTCCTGGCAGCGACCAACCGATACGTGGGGCCGTGGACTGACCCTCAACAAGTGGGGATGGTGGGGCCTTCCGTTCGCCGAAGCACCAATCCGAGTTGAACAGGGCGATTGGAGACGCGGAGAGCGATTCCAAGGTGGGGCGGCCGCGAGCGCCCGCGTGGATCGTCGGTGGGACTCTGCTCGGTGCGGTCCGGGCCCAGGGGTTGATCCCACACGACGATGACCTTGATCTCGCGTATCTGGCGACGTCGAGTCGACCGGACGGGTGGCGCTGGAAAGCTTCCCGCTGGAGAGACGCTTCGTTGAAGCAGGATGGCCGTCACGCCGATTCTCGGGGGCACACTTTCAGGTGAAGGAACCTAGGGTCGATGGGCGACCGCCCATCCATATAGACGTCTTCAGCGCGTTCTTCCGTCGTGGCGTCATCAACCAGCCGTTCCATGTGCGGGGGCGTCTCCGTCATGGGCAGCTGCTCCCGCTTGGAGAGGTCGAGATCAGCGGAGTTCGATTCCCGGCGCCAAGGAATGTCACTGCCTGGCTCAGACTCAACTACGGCCCAAGTTGGAGGACGCCCCAGCCGGGACACGTACTCAGGACCCCCCGCTCAACGCAGCTGCGCTTCTCCGCCTGGTTCGGTCAGTACTTGGACGGTTTCGAGTATTGGAGTGACGCCTACGATCATTCCCGGGCAACTGACCCTCCAGTGTCGGATTCTGCCCGCTGGGTGGCGAGGTTACTCCCCCGCGGGCACAACAGTCCTTGAGTTGGGCTGCGGAAGTGGTGCCGACGCTCGGTTCCTTGCGTCATGTGGGTTCCCAGTGTTGGCCACGGACTTCCTCACATGCCCCCGGGGCCACTCGAGTTTCCCCGAGCGGGCGTTTCGTTCGTGCGGATGGACATCGCGGACCCTCGAGGCCTCATGTACCTCGCGGAGTTGGCCAAGGGACTGGATCGGCCTCCGCACATCTACGCGCGGCATGTGCTTGACACTGGACTGGGCGCATGGACTCGCCGAGAGGTCATGACGGCGTTGGCCGGATTCCCCGATGGCACGTCGCTGTCGATCGCCGTGCGGCTCGTCAAACCTTCCCAGCGGGCCGGCGGGGCAGAGCCGCGTGGCGCCATCAGTTGTCCGGCCTTATGGGAGCCATCTCACCGCAGCGGGATCGAATGGGTGTGCGTAGCGGAGGAGCTTGGACCGACGAGTACGACCCTTCTATGGGGCCGAAGGACGCCGGGGGGGAGTGGGTGGAGGCGACTGCCGAGGAGTCTGGATGGACTCAAGTCGGGGTGTTTGGGCCTGAGTCGATACGCCTTGAGGAGGGCAGAGTCCCTGGATGCGCGACGCGCGGCCAATGCGCACTCCCAGCCACGAGGGGGGCCGAGCTGTAGCTGCGACTGAACATCACCGCCTCGACTCCGCACCAGGAGGAGGATCGGTAGGCTCGGGCAGCCTTTTCAATGGGGCGTGGTCCACTTTGTCCCATTGATGCCGCCCGATTGAAAGGACGTGTCTGAATTGCTGTCCCCCGGGAAGTCCGCCCCTGCGGCAGCCCCGGTGATCGTCACTGAGCGAGCAGCCTCACAGGTCCCAGATTGACGTCTCGCAGCCACCGGTCGCAGATCGTGTGCCAGACGTCAGCGTGGTGATCATCCTGTGCAACGACGCCATCGGCTTCCCACAGCCTACGAAGCGCCCTGTCGCAGACGCTGCGTCGCTGGAGGTGATCCATCTGCGATGACTGCCCACGGATGACACGGAGGCCGTCGCGCGCGGGCTGGTCGAACTTGATCCACGGGTGCGCTGACCTCCGGCTTCCTCAGAACAGCGGCGGCTGTAGCGCCCCCCGCAACGCCGTACGGCGGCCGCGCGCGCTCCGTGGGTGACCTTCCTCGACAGCGACGACGAAGCTCACATGCACGCCACGAAGCGGCTTCTCGAGGAGGGCGAGCGACGGATGCGGAGGTGGTGCGCTGGCAAGGTCTCGCCAACCACGTCGAGCGCAGGCAGTGGGGTCGGGTTGATACGTGCGCCTTTTTCGAGTCATGCCAGTTCGTCACCTCCATCCGCGATGAGCCGGAAAGACTGTTTGAGACGGCGGCAGTTGGGGAAGCTGTACCGACGGGCATTCATTGCTCGTCTGGGCCTCTCCTTTTGTGAGGGCATCCTGTACGAGGATCTGTTGTGGACAGCCCAGGTCTACAGCAGTGTCACTCGCCTAGCCGTCATCCCGGAGCACGTCTACCTGTGGAAAGTCTACGAAACTCGGGAGAATCGCTCGATCACCAACAGTCGCATGACGGTGCGAAACCTCGAGGCACGGATCGAAACCCCACCGGTTGATCGACCAGTGGCTCGTGGACTCGGGGAATGCCGATCTATTGCCTGCAAAACAGGAGAAGTTTGTGCGGCACGACTTGGCACTCTACCTTGGCGACCTCCTTTCGGCGGGCGATGAGTGGGGCCGGACCGTCGTGTCTGCATTCCAGCCGTCTGTCGAGCCCTCCCTGGGTTGAAGAGGGACCGTTTGCCGAGGCTCCACCAATTGGCGCTGGAGATGCTGGATGTGGGGGATTTGGATCAGATTCGTGCCGTCTACGGGGCGATCGTACGAGGCGAAGCGGCAGTCGACCTGGCCTCCCGAGCTGGGCGGGTGTACTGGTCCGGTGCACAACTCAGTGCGGGGATTGTCCGGGCCAGCCTCGACATCACGGATATCGGATTCGGTCGGCGCCCCTTGGGTCAGGTCACCCTCACTCATGAGGTCACAGCTTGGGAGGTATCGGCGACCGAGGTGGCCCTGTCACTGAGGACATGGAATCCCCTTGGCTTGATTGGGGACGATTACGGGATCTTCCTCGAGGTATCACGACGAGGGTCAGGCGGGCAGGGGGTGACCATTCGTGGTGAGTCCATCGGCCGCGACGAGTACAGCATCGGGACTCGGTTCACTTTGAACTGTCACTCGTTCGTCTGGGATGAGTTCACCAAGGACCAGAGGTTCGATTTCTGGATTCGAGTGAAGGCCGTTGGCCTATCCGTCGAGAACCGGCAACCTCTTCGCTATCCAAGGCCTGACGGGACTGTCGACCTTCGCCCCGTCGAGGTGGAGAGCGCCCCACCTGCCTGCCGGATCCGTCGGGACTGATGCCCTACCGGACGCTGGACGACCACTTGGCCCTGCATGCCTTGCACGCCCCAGGGGACGGCAGGCTCGTGCTCCAGCGCGGCGCCGCGAGGGCTGCCCGCAGTCGGCAGGCGCGGGTTGTCCGGCGATCCCAGCAGCGCGCGGGTGATGCGGTGGCGAAGCGGCGGAGGCGCCTGAGTGGACCTCCCCTCGTCGTGTTCGAGTCCACGTGGGAAGGACGTACTCGGATAGTCCACGCTACATATACGAGGCCCTTGCGGCTTCGGACTGGTCGGGCGAGACCGTGTGGGTTCGTGACCGCATCGGCAGCGGATTCCCAGAAGGCGTTGAGACCGTCCTGAGGGGGTCGCGGGACTACTACAAGGCGCTTGGGAGCGCACGTTACTGGGTGGACAACCAAGGGATCCCGCTCACATCCGAAAGCCCCCGGGGACGACCTATGTCCAGACCTGGCACGGTATCCCCTACAAGCGGATGGGTCTGGACAAGTCTTCAGTCTCGGAGAGCACCGAACAGCGCCACAGGCTCGTGGCGGCTTCTGATCGGTGGGACTTCCTCGTTAAGCGCCGGGGGAGTACTTCAAGACCGTGTTCGAGCGCGCATTCCCTCATCATGCTCGGGCGCTTGGACCTGGCACTCCTCGCGTTGACCCACTTGTGGCGCGGCGCGGCACCCAGCGAACGGCCGCCGACGACGCCGCGATCGGACTCCCTCAGGACCCGGCTGTGGGCATACACGCTCTCTTCGCGCCCACATTCAGGGAGCATCAGGGTCACGCGGGGGCAGAAGTTGGGCTGCCGTTCACGCTGGAATCCGCTATGGAGCAGTTTGAAGGGCGGGGGCGACTGCTCATCCGTCCTCACTACCTGAACAATGTGACGATTCCGCAGGGTTTCGGTCACGTGTTAGTCGATGCGGGCAAGGTGTTCGACCCGGTCGCCGCGATGCTGGCCAGTGACGTGCTGGTGACCGACTACTCCTCGATCATGTTCGATTACCTGGAACTTGGCCGACCGATCGTCCTGTTCGTTCCCGATTACAAGGAGTGTCCATGGCTCGCGGCGGCTACTTCGATCTTGCGCAGTGGGCTCCAGGGCCAATCGCAAGAACTCCGGACGAGCTGTGGGATCTTGTGTTCTCAGCCAAGGAGTGGAGTGGAGCCTTCGCAGCGGCGAGGCGCGCGTTCGGTCTGGAGTTCGGGGGGCGCGAAGACGGTCAGGCGTCCCGCCGGGTCGTGGAGGAGGTGTTCCTCAATGGCTGATGGGGTGTTCGGTCAGGGCCCGGTTCCCAATGTCATCCTGTTCGCCAACGATGTGATGGAGGTGGGCGGGGTCCAGCGGGTGGCCCATTTGATCGGCCAAGGGTTGGCACAGCGGGGCTACCCCGTCATGCTTCTCGGCGTCTTCAAGCCGTCCCACGTGCATCAGTACGAGTCGGATCCGGCATACAGGGTGGAGTACCTCTGTGAGCGCCCAGACGAGGCGGCACCTCCGGCAGAGCACGAGAAGGCTCAGGACGTCGCCGTTGCTCGGCTGCGTGACCTGCTGAAGTTCCACACGCCGGGGATCGTTGTCGGCATGCAACTGTTCGCACTCAAGCACCTGTACCGGGCAGGGGCACAGGGCTGGCGAACCATTGCCGAATACCACAGCACCGTGTTGAGCCCCCTCGGGCGCCGGGATGCCCCTCGGCTGAAGGCTTGGGCGCGCGACTGCGACAGATGCCTTCTCCTGACGGATGAGGACGCAAATGAGCTACGTAGAGTGGGCCTGAACAACACAGATGTGATGCGCAATCCAGTCGGGATGGATCCCGAACGCTCAGCCCAACTGACTTCGAAGACCGTTACGTACGCGGGGCGCTACCACGCGGAGAAGTCCCCGGACTACCTGATTCGCGGTTGAGCCGCATCGCTGACCAGTTCCCTGACTGGCGCCTCGAACTGCACGGCAACGGCCCCGAAGAGGGCAACTACCGGCAGTTGGTCTCGGAGGCTGGGAATCGAGGGCTCCGTCACTCTCAATGGCCCCACGGTCGATATGGAGGACGTCCTCCTTCTGTCTAGCGTATTCGCCTTGACGAGCCAATACGAAGGGCTTCCGATGACTGTGCTGGAGGCCATGGCGTGCGGCGTTCCTTCCGTCGCCTTCGACTGCTCGCCGGGTGTGCGTAGCCTGATACGCGATGGCGAGAACGGCCGTCTGGTGCGGCCGAACAGCGAGGAGGATCTGGCAAGCGCTTTGGCGCAGGTGATGAGCGATTCTGATCTGCGCGCGCGGCTTGGACAGCAGGCGCGCCGTGACGCGGCAACGTTCAGCCCCGGATTGGTGCTCGATAGTTGGGAGGAGTTGTTCGGACGAGTCATGCGCTAGTCAGGAGATGCGACTGAGCTGGCTGGGTTGCCTGTCTGGTCGCGCCACGCCTTCCAGATCCGGGGTCCCAGGATGAGCGTCACCAGCCATGCGAGGATCGAGAATGGCGCCATGTATCGGGGATCATTCGCAGGGGCCAGGACTCCGGTCACCAACGCGGTCAACAGTGGCCACCACGAGACGAGGAGCGTCATGGCGTCGACCTGCTGACGCCAGAATCCAGCCAAGCCCAGGAGCCCGGCACCTAGCGAGCCACCAGATCGCGGATTGGGGTGCCAGGATTGTGAGTCCCGCCAACGCGACGATGGCCACGCCGCCCTCGCTCGGGTACCCGACGAGTTCTCCATCTCCGATGGCGCCTGGGGTGCTGAGAAGCGGCCGTGACTCAACATCCGGCGCCCATCGCGCGTCGAGTGGTTCCCTGAGAAGGAGAAGGGTGTGCTGCATTCCGCCCGCCTACCACCGTCGCCGGATGCGCGACGGCCAGCGCCCGCCATCCTGCAAGGTCCAGGGCAGCGGGTCCATTGGGATCCCCGTAGGCCTCCCAAGCGCCACCGAAATCGCCCGGCCTCGTATTCTCGCAAGGAGGGGTGTCGTCTCGCCACAAGCCTGGAGGCGACACTGGCGAACGTGGCCTGTCCAAGGACGCCCAAGAGTACTCGCAATCGATGTGGAGTGCGTCCAGGGCGAAGACTGCTTCCCCCGCTCGGGACGACTCGATGTCGGGAATCAACAGTCTCGGGAGGGCGATGGCGAGTAGGGCGCCGGTGAAGGCCGCGGCCAAGGCTCCCACGGCTGGCCCGCGTGGCCAGGAGTGGCGTTGCCACTCAGGCGTCAGCGCGAAGGCCAGGATCATCATGAAGGGAAGCAGGTACGGCCGCGCCACGGCAGCGATGCCGCAGAGGACCGCCGGCGAGTATGCGAGGAGGCGCACCCGAGACGGGGAGGCATGCCTGAGATGGAGTCCAAGGGCTACCGCAAAGCACCAGAACCGAGGCCATGAATGCATCGCGCCATACGAAATGCAGGATCCACGTCGCGGGATTGAGGAGCATAAGCCAAGGGAGAGCAACGGCCCACCCGAAATGGCGCGCGGCGAGATGTGTACTCGCCACGAGGATCCCGAGTGAGTACGTCAGCACCTGCAGCGCATGTGGGATGAGGGGACCCCTTTGCGCCAGCTCCGAGATGGCCCCACAGCCACTCCAGGGTGGGCACGTACCAATCGCTGAAGGGCGCCGCACCGGTCGCATGCGAGAGCATGATTCGGGAGTCATTCGTCATCCAGCCGGGGTGTCCCGCCGTCAGGAGAAGGCAGGTGGACAGGCCGACCGACAAAACCACCAACGCGCGCCGACTCTGGGCTGTGAGGCGAGATCTCAGGCCCATCGACTAGCCCATATCGCTGAGGTGGGAAGGCGTCTGGTCCTCCTGCAAGGGGGACGTCGGCCGAAAGAGCACGACCGGCGACGGGTGTGCGAGATAACTCAATCGGATGGCTTCCACGCGGTTTCGGGCACCCCATACCGCTAGAACGTACCCGCGCCTCCCGATGCCCGTCGTAGGCACGCGTCCCAGAGGGGCAGATGCCCATCCGTTCTGGCGCCCGCGAGGCTCGGGGCACAAGAGTCCCGCTCTGAAAGGACCGGCGGATGGGGCAGTCCCCAGTCGATACCTAGGTCGCGGTCAAGGGGGTGGATGGCGCGCTCGTGGGCCGGGTCGTACCCCCTGTCGACCATGTAGACCACGGTGGCCTGTTCGCTGGTCACTGAGAACCCGTGTCCAAGGCCGGCCTCGAGAAACACGGCGCGCCTGTCCCTGGCGTCGAGGGTCAACGCCTCCCAGCGGCCGAACGTTGCGGATCCCTCGCGCAGGTCAACGACCACATCGCGCACCGATCCCTGCACGCACGTGACGTACTTGGCCTGTCCTGGGGGGACCGCGGTGTAGTGCACGCCGCGAACCACGCCCCGGTGACTGATCGAGCAGTTGGCCTGAGTTGCGTGGAAGGGTCGGCCCACGCTGATGAGAAACCGCTCTTCCCTGAACCACTCAAGGAAGGTGCCTCGGTCATCCGTGTGCAGAGTCGGCGTGATGACCCACGCCCCCGCGATGCCCATCTCATGAATCTCCACCCGACGAGCCTAGTAGCCCCTCGCGTTTCCCCAGGAGGCTGGTTCCTGATGACTCATGTCAACTTGCCCGCTTGTGTTGGGTCGTGCCGGGGCCGCCGGTACCATTGCTCCGTCCATGGCTCGCCTGGACGTGCGCCGCCTTAGCTCAGGGGTAGAGCAACGCACTCGTAATGCGTAGGTCCGGGGTTCAAATCCCCGAGGCGGCTCCATATCGGCGCAGGTCAGGCCCCGGTTCCCCCAGCAGGGGTCCGGGGTCGCTGCATGTGTGCCGCTAGGTACGAGGGTCAGGACGTTCGTTCCTACTTCGCCCGATCCGCCGTGCTGACCACTGACTACTCCTCCATGGCGTTCAACGCCGCATACCTCGAGCGCGCGGTGACGTACTTCCAGTTCGACGCCGAGGCAATGTTCGGCGGCGGCCACGTGGGGCGGGGTGGCTACTTCAAGTACGAGCGGGACGGCCTTGGCCCGGTCGCCTACGACCTGCAGCCCGCGATCGACGACCTCGTGTCCGCCGTGCAGAACCTGCCTGGCCCGTCGCCTTTGTACCTGGAGCGCATTCGCACGACCTTCCCGGCCAGGGACGGGCGATGCTGCGAGCGGGTCACGGATGCGATCGAGTCCCTGGCCAGGCCGCTGAGCGCGACTGAACGCATCACCGCTGTCCCGACGCCGCGCGTGGATGGCTGAGCGCTTGGCATGGACGCGGTCGCGCACTTCGCTCTGCGCGGGTGGGGGCGTCGAGTCTCCCTGGCGGCCCCGAACCCCCACACGACTCCTCGGGTCCTCCGGTCCTACCGGTCCCTGCCCCCGCCCGCTAGCGTGGAGGTGTGTGGAGGGGCACGTGGTGGGGTCGTTGTCCTGGCCCTGACCTTGGTGGGCTGCGGTGGGGGTGGCACGCCGTCGAGCACCACCACGCCCACCGCGAGCCCGACGCTCACCGAGACCGAGTCCGCCTCCCCGAGTGCCTCGGCGACGGACTGCCCGCCGTTCGGGAGCACCGACGAGACCACCTCCGATGACCCACTGGCCCTGTCCACCTTGACCGGGGCGTCCATGCGGGCCGGCCGGCGCGACTGCTTCGAGCGGTTCGTGTTCGAGATGGCCGGCAGCGACGGGGATCCCGGATGGCGGGTCAGGTACGTCGACCCGCTCACCGGGCAGGGGTCAGGCGAGCCGATCGAGCTGCTCGGCGACGCGACGATCGAGGTGCTGATCGGTGTCATGACGGTCACGGAGTTCGAGGGCCGACCCGACGAGTGGCCGCCGTTCGAGGGGCCAGACGACATCGTCACCTCGGGCTACACCGCCATCCTGGAGGCCCGCAACCTGTACGGGTTCGAGGGGACCACTCAGATCGGCCTTGGCCTGGACCGGGTGCGGCCCTTCCGGGTCTCCTGGCTGGACGGGCCGCCGCGCCTGGTCGTGGACATCGCAATCGACGGTGCCGCGGGCTGACGCCCGGAGGAGCCGCTGGTCGATCGTCGGTGGTGTCGTGCGAACGGGAACGTCCGTGGTGCGCCGCAACGCCGATCAGCCGATCCGGCGCACCACGTACCGGTGCGGGCCCACGCCCGGCTTGATCCACTCGGGGCCCACGATGTCCCACCCGGAAGCGGCGTAGAAGCCCAGCGCCCCAGTCCGCCCCGCTCCCCACAGGCACGCCGCCCCCTGCGCACGCGCCACCTCGACGGCGTGGTCCAGCACCCGCCGGCCCACCCCGGCCCCCCGCCAGTCGGTCCGGACGACCATGCTGCGCAGCTGCCAGGCCGGGGCATCGAGTGCTCCGGGTCCCGGCCAGTCCGCGGCCAGGACCGTCGCCGCCCCGACCACCGTCTGCCCGTCGAACGCCCCGAGGTGCAGGGCGTCGGCCGGCGGCGGCCGGTCATCGGGCAGGGGACCGTCGGGACGCAGCACCGCCAGCTGGAGGGCTCGGACCTCACCGAGCCCCGCCGCCCGCACCTGCAACTGAGCCACCGGGTTCCCGGGTCCCGGCGCCCATCGCGGCAGCCGGTGCACCGCGCAGTGGTCCGCCCCGAACCAGCGGTCCTCGACGTGCCGGAACCCGAGCCGCTCGTAGAAGCGCCGCGCCCGCACGTTGCCGACGAGCGGGTCGAGGATGATCGCCGTGACGCTCGGCTCCGCGAAGCAGCGCTCGATGGCCATCGTCATCATCCGGGTGCCGTACCCGCGGCCGAGGTCGTCGGCCTCCCCGATCCAGATGTCGATCGCACGCAGCCCCGGGCCGCAGTCCCCCCAGTAGTGCGAGTCCTCGAGCTCGCGGATCGATGATCTCGAGGAACCCGACCGGCCGGCCGTCCAGCTCGGCGATCAACGACTCGCGCCACGGCGGCGTGCGCAGCAGCTCGGTCTCCCACTGCCAGTCGTCGTTCGGGTCGGACTCGATGACGTGGGGCTGCGCGTCCCAGTGCCGCAGCAGGGCGACGTCGTCGGGGGTGGCCGGACGCAGGCGCATGGCGCGATTCTCCCCCGCACCCGCTCCGCCGCCCAGCCCGAGGCCGCGAGCGCCGGATCGTCCGACTCCCGCCCGCCGCCCCCATGGACCACCCGCCGCCGGAGTCGTACGGTGGACCCCTCCCCGGCGACCGCGCCCGCGTGTGGCCCCCCGACCCGGAAGGATCCCCCATGAACCTCGCCAGCAACCTCGCCCGCAGCGCCCAGGCCGACCCCGCGAAGGCCGCGATCATCTTCGACGAGACGGTCATCCCCTACGGGATGCTGTCGCAGGGTGCGGCCCGGGTCGCCGGCTGGCTGCAGGAGCTCGGGGTGCGCCCCGGCGACCGGGTGGCGGTCAGCATGCCGAACATCCCGCACATGCCGATCATCTACTACGGGATCCTGTGGGCCGGCGGCGTCGTGGTGCCGATGAACCCGCTCTACAAGTCGCGGGAGGTCGGCTACGTCCTGGCCGACTCCGAGTCGCGTGCCCTGTTCGCCTGGGACGGTGTCGCCGAGGAGGCGGGCAAGGGGGCGGCTGAGGCCGGGTCGGAGTTCATCAGCGTCGTGCCGGCGGAGTTCCTCGGCCAGGTCATGGCCCACGAGCCCGTCGCGCTGGTCGAGCGGGACGACTCCGACACGGCCGTGGTCCTGTACACCTCCGGGACCACCGGCAAGCCCAAGGGTGCCGAGCTCAGCCACGTCAACATGGCCCGCAACGCGCAGGTCTGCATCGACATGATCGACTACAACGCCGCCGACGTGGTCTTCGGCGGACTGCCGCTGTTCCACTCGTTCGGCCAGACCGTCGGCATGAACTCCGCGTTCGCCGCCGGCGCGACCCTGACGCTGATCCCCCGGTTCGAGCCCACGAAGGCCCTGGAGGTCCTGCAGCGCGACAAGGTGACCGTCATGCTCGGCGTGCCGACCATGTACGTCGCCCTGCTCCAGCATCCCGACAAGGCCGCCTACGACCTGTCCAGCCTGCGCATGTGCGCCTCGGGCGGCGCCTCCCTGCCCGTCGAGGTGCTCCGCGGGTTCGAGGAGGCCTTCGGCGCGATGATCCTGGAGGGCTACGGGCTGTCCGAGACCAGCCCGGTCGCCTCGTTCAACCACCCCGATCGCGAGCGCAAGGCCGGGTCGATCGGGCAGCCCGTCGAGGGCGTCGAGTTCCGGCTGATCGACGAGGAATGGAACGACGTGCCCGAGGGCGAGGTCGGCGAGATCGCCATCAGGGGCCACAACGTCATGAAGGGCTACCTGGGCAACCCGCAGGCCACCGCCGAGGTGATGAACGGCGACTGGTTCCGCACCGGCGACCTGGCCCGCCGCGACGACGATGGCTACTACTACATCGTCGACCGCGCCAAGGACATGATCATCCGGGGCGGGTTCAACGTGTACCCGCGCGAGGTCGAGGAGGTCCTCTACGAGCACCCGGCCGTGGCGAGCGCCGCCGTGCTCGGGATCCCCCACCCCGAGCTCGGTGAGGAGATCGCGGCCGCGATCACCCTCAAGCCGGGTGCCCAGGCCAGCGAGGACGAGCTGCGCGACTTCGTCAAGGAGCGGGTCGCGCCCTACAAGTACCCCAGGGTCATCTGGATCACCGCCGAGCTGCCCCTGACCGCCACCGGGAAGATCCTCAAGCGCGAGATCCACATCCCGGACACGCGGGCCTGACAGTCCGGGTCACGCCAGGGTCAGCACCAGCCCGCCGCGCGGCTTGGGGATCGGCACCGCCGCCATCTCCATGCGCTGGCCCGGGCGGGCGGCGACCCGGTGCTCGGCGAGCACGGCGGCCATGACCGCCTTGGTCATCAGCTCGGCCAGGTGGTTGCCCAGGCAGATGTGCGCCCCGCCGCCGAACGGCACGTACAGGTGCGAGTGCGCGCGATCCTCGGCGCGCTCGGGCGCGAACCGCTCGGGGTCGAAGTCGTCGGGGCTGGTCCACCAGTCCGGGTGCCGGTGCAGCCCCAGGCTGGAGAGCGTGATCATCGACCCGGCGGCCAGGGGCACGCCGGCGACCTCGCAGTCGCGCAGCACCCCGCGGGGCGAGAACGGCACCGGCGGGCTGAGGCGCAACGCCTCCTTCATGACCAGCTCGGTGGCGCCCAGGTCCTTGTAGTTGTCGATCGTGACGTCGCCACCAGCCAGGGCGGTGGCCTCCTCGGCCACCCGCTCCTGCCACGCCGGCTGCTGGGACAGGTGCCAGAGCATGACGGTCAGCGTCGCGGTGGTCGTGTCGTGCGCCGCGAGCAGCAGGAAGACCATGTGGTCGACCACCTCGTCGACCTCGAGGGCCCGACCGTCCTCCGTGGTCGCGTGGCAGAGCCGCGACAGCAGGTCGGCCCCCTCGGGCTGCGCCCGCCGTTCCTCGACCAGCTCGGTCAACAGGCCCGTGAGCCTGCGGCGGGCTGCCAGCCCACGGGCGTAGGGCGTGCCGGGGATGTCCCGGCGCAGCGGTGAGACGGAGGCCCGCATCATCGCCACGAAGGAGTCGTTGACCAGGTCGGCCTGCGGGCCGAGGTCGACGCCGACGAACACCTGGGTGGCGATGTCCAGCGTCAGCCGCTTGGTCATCCGGTACACGTCGATCCCGTCGGGGCCCCCGCTGGCCACGGCGGCCGCCACGTGCTCGCGGGCCAGGGCGTTGACCCGCTCCATGTAGCCGGCGAGGGCCGCCCGTCGGAAGGCGTGCTGCATCACCCGTCGGTGCAGCCGGTGGTCCTCGAAGTCGCGCAGCATCAGGCCGCGGGCGAACAGCGGGCCGATCGTGAACGACCAGCCCAGCTCGCTGGAGAAGTTCTCCGCGCGGTCGATGTACACCTGTCGGGTCGCCTCCGGGCCCAGCAGCACCGTGACCGGCTGGCCGAGGACCTGCACGCCGAAGGCGTCGCCGTGGGCAGCCTGCCCGCGCAGCACCAGCCCGCGCGCGTCGCGGAGGAACTCCATGGTGTTGCCCAGGACCGGCAGCCCGGGAACCCGGGGGATCTGCTCAACCATGGACCCATCGTCGCACTCACGCGGCGGGTTCCGCGTCGTCTGCTGGATACGCTGCCTCCCATGGCGAAGAAGAGCAAGAAGGCCCACGTCGAGGAGATGTCCGACCAGCAGTTCGAGGCGCTGCTCGAGGAGGGTGCGCCGCTGCGCAAGCCGGTCGAGGCCGAGGAGGCCTCCGCGCGCCGCAAGGTCAGGCGCGTGAACAAGAAGCTCTACGAGATCGAGCTGTTCCGCCTGCAGGCCGAGCTCGTCGAGATGCAGGAGTGGGTGCGCACCACCGGGGCGCGGCTCGTGGTGATCTTCGAGGGGCGCGACGCCGCCGGCAAGGGCGGCACCATCAAGCGGGTCGCCCAGTACCTCAACCCCCGCGTCGCGCGCATCGTCGCCCTGCCGGCCCCCACCGAGCGCGAGCAGTCGCAGTGGTACTTCCAGCGCTACGTCCCGCACCTGCCGGCCGCAGGGGAGATCACGCTCTTCGACCGCTCCTGGTACAACCGGGCGGGGGTCGAGCGGGTCATGGGCTTCTGCACGCCGGAGGAGTACCGGCGGTTCCTGCACCAGGCCCCGATCTTCGAGCGGATGCTGGTCGAGGACGGCATCATGCTGCGCAAGTACTGGTTCAGCGTCTCCGACGAGGAGCAGGAGGCGCGCTTCCGCTCCCGCCTCGACGATCCGATGCGCCGCTGGAAGCTCTCGCCGATGGACCTCGAGTCGATCACCCGCTGGGAGGACTACTCGCGCGCCAAGGACGACATGTTCGTCCACACCGACACGCTGACCGCGCCCTGGTACGTGGTGGAGTCCGACGACAAGCGGCGCGCGCGGCTCAACGCCATCCACCACCTGCTGAGCACGATCCCGTACACGTACGTCGACAAGCCGCGGCTCGACCTGCCGCACCGCCCGCCGACCACCGGCTACATCCGGCCGCCCCGCGACACCCAGACATTCGTGCCCGACCACGCCCGCAAGCCTCGAGATCGCCGCCGAGGCGGGGGACCAGCCCCGCCAGCGGGAGGGCGAGCACTGATCGCCACCGGCTGATCCCCAGACGCACGCGAGGGACCCGCCCGAGTCCGTGGACTGGGCGGGTCCCTGTTCGTGCTGGGTGCGTGCGGCTCAGCCGAGCAGCGCCGCTGCGTCGACCGTCGGCGGGACGATCACGGCGTCGATGACGTGGATCACGCCGTTGGAGGCATCGACATCGGTGGCGATGACGTTGGCGTCGTTGACCTTGACGCCACCGTCGGTGGTGATGGCGATCGTGGAGCCCTCGACCGTGGCAACGTCGCCGGCGGTGACGTCGGCGGCCATGACCTCACCGGAGACCACGTGGTAGGTCAGGATCGAGGTCAGGGCGTCCTTGTTCTCCGGGAGCAGGAGGGCGTCGAGCAGGCCCTCGGGCAGGGCGGCGAACGCCTCGTTGGTCGGCGCGAACACCGTGAACGGGCCCTCGCCGGAGAGGGTCTCGACGAGGCCGGCGGCGTCCACCGCGGCCACGAGGGTGCTGAAGTCGGGGTTGGCCGAGGCGACCTCGACGATCGTGCCGGGCTCCATCGCGCTCTCAGAGGCCGAGGGGGTGGCCGCGGGGGCTGACGTGGTCTCGGCGGGGGTCGCCTCGTCGCTGTTGCTGGAACAGCCGGCGAGGAACACGAGGGCGGCGATGCTGCCGGCCGCGGCGATCTTGATGCTCATGGGTTCTCCTGATGGTGGTGAGCCGCCGGTTGCGGCTCTCATCCGGGTATTCGGACAGAAGGCCCGAACCGGATGCAGAAGATGTGAAGAAGTTCTTTGGAACGCGATCCCGGGACCACATCGGGCTGGAGTCGCGGGGCCCGACCATGGGCTGCCGATATCCTCAGCCCCGTGCCCCCGACCCGACCGGATCTCACTGGCCGCCCCGTGGCGCTGTTCGTCTTCAGCAACCTTCGCGAGCAGAAGGGCGGCCTCACCCGCGCCTGGCTGCGACGGCTCGCGGTCTTCCACGACGCCGGCTGGGACACCCACATCGCGACGATCCACCCGCAGCCGGAGATCGACGAGACGCTGGCTGCCTGGCGATCGAGGGGCTGGCTGCCCGCGGGACGTCAGTCCACCACTACCAGCGTCGCAACCGAGGCTTCCGCCCCTCCTGGAGCCGGAAGACCGACGGCACGTTCACGCGCGACGACCGCGTCGCGGACTGGCTCGACTGGCTCGTGGGCCGCACGCCGGGCGTCGTCGTGTTCGCCGACTCCCCGGTCACCTACGCGCCGGTCGCGAAGATGCGCAACCCCTTCGTCGGCAAGGTGATGACCGTGCACCTGGCCCACCGCGGGGCCGGCGGCCGGGTGGACACCGCGGAGGGCGTCGTGGCCCCGAGGTCCATCTACCAGGGCCCCGCGGGCACGCCGAAGCCTCTCCGGCCGGTTCCTGCCCTATGCCGCGGCCGCCGACGCCGTCGTGGCCCCGACGCGCCGGCAGGCCGAGCACCTCGCACAGGACGTTCCGGGTCTCGAGGTGACGGTCATCCCCAACATGCTCGACCCCGTGGACCTGCCGGATCCGCCGCAGCGGGACCCGATGCTCGTGGTCCAGCTCGGTCGTCTCGACCCCTTCAAGCGGGTCGATCACGCGATCCGGGCTGTCGCGCGGGCTCGTCGCGTCCCTCCCGGACCTGCACCTGGCGGTCTACGGGCGGGGGCCCGACCTGGACCGCCTGATCGCCGTGCGCGACGAGCTGGACCTCGGTGGGGCGGTCACGTTCGAGGGGTTCACCGAGGAGCCCGCGCGCGTGCTTGCGTCCGCAGGTGCCTCGCTCATGACCTCACGCAGGGAGGGCTTCGGCCTGGCCGTCGCGGAGAGCCTCGCCGTGGGCACGCCGGTCGTCTCCTACGACGTCGACTACGGCCCCGCCGAACTGGTGGCCGACGGCGCCAACGGTCGGCTGGTGCGCAACGGCTCGGTCGGCGCGCTCGCCACTGCGCTCGTGGAGGCCCTCACCGACCTGCAGGCCTGGCAGCGCATGTCCGCGGCCGGGCCGGCCTCCGTGGAGCACCTGCGTCCCGAGTCGGTCGCCGCCCAGTGGCTGGCCCTGGCGGACGCCGTCGCGGGCAGGGTCCACGTCCCGGCGGGCGCGCTGCTGGTCGAGGACCTCCGCATGCGGCGCGACGGGTTGGAGGTCTCCGCCGTCGCCCTCGGCCCCGGGAGGGCTCCGGTGATCCTCGGGATCGAGGGCCGGCCCGAGACCGGGACGGACCTCGTGCCCGGCGAGGGATCCTCGGGTGCCCGGGATGTGACGGCGACGCTGCAGTGGCCGCTCGTCGGGGGGTGGCCGGTCGGCGCGGCGCTGCGCGCAGAGGTCCGATCGGGTCAGGAGGTGCCCGTGGTGGGGCCCGGCCTGCCCGTGTCCGTGGCACTGACCGGCGCGGACCTGGTCATGGTCGCCCCGGATGAAGGCGGCGTCCCGCGTCGGACACCCGCGGATCGGGCAGTCCTGGACGTCCAGCCGGGTGGGGCGCGCGTTCCGGATCGGTGAGGTCGTCACGGTCGTCAGCCAGCAGGTCCGGATGCGCGCGCGCCTCGTCGGCAGCGGCCCTGAGACCTCCGACGTTGAGTTGTCCCTGGAGCTCGCAGGCCTCGAACTGGACGCAGCGTCGGTCATCCCGGTGGCCGTGCGGACCCGGGACGGCGCACGTCAGGTGGGCACCCTGCGCGCCGCCGGGCCCGGCCGCTGGTTCGAGTCGTGCTGGGTGGTCCCCGCGAGCCTTGCCTGGGACGCTGCCGCACTGGCCGACCCCGCCCTGCGCCGGGATGGCCCGCTGCTGGTGTCGCTCGGGCTGGGGCGTTCGCTGCGCGCCATCGGGCGCGTCGACCTCGCCACGCCGCGCCCCCTGCCCCTGAGGGCGGGAGGGCGGTGGGTGCTGGCCCCGAGTCGTTCAGGACGCGTGCAGCTCATCCCTGGTCGCGCGCTCCGCAGGCGCGCCGCGTTGCTGGTTCGCCGCGCGCGCCCCCCTGCCACGGCGTGACAGCCCGGCCGCACTACCGGACAGAGACGCCCGCGCTGCCGTTCTTCGACCAGGACACCTTGATCGCCCCGCTCCCCGGCCGACCGCTCAAGGTGCACGTCGTCGTCGACCTGGTCACCTTGCACTTGGTCACGCGGCGACCGACGAGCTGCCCCATCAGGGCCGTGGACGCCTTGGTGGCAACCGTGCCCGACATGACGTTGACCGCCGTCTGCTCCGGACTGCCCTGGTACCACTGGATGCCTGCGTAGCCCTGCCGCATGGCCTCCATGGTCGTCACCTCGACCAGGCGCTTCTGAACCCTCGGGGTGGCCCAGAAGCCCGTCACGTTCCCCCGGTTGGGGATCCCGTTGATCAGGTTGTGGTTGGTCTCCGTGATCCAGATCGGGAGCTTGCGCAGCTTCTTGTGCCGAGTGACCAGCTTCTTGGCCCTGGCGGCCTTGCCCTTCCACAGCGACAGGGACTTGTTGACCGACTTCTGGCGCAGCGTGTAGAAGTTCATTGAGATGCTGTCGACGGTCCGCTTCTTCGCCTGAGCCCTCAGGTAGTACGTGTTGAGCGTCGACTTCTTCCCGTAGATCGAGGGAGTCGTGATCTCGAACCGTCCCGGGATCATCGTGGACGCGACCGCGCGCAGGATGCGCTCCTGCTCCCGCAGGGAGTCCGACACCTGCTTCCACGTGCGGGCAGCCCCGGGGATCTTCTTCGTCGGGGCACCCCCGTTGAGCAGGTTCGGCTCGTTCCACGCCTGCAGGACGAGCTTGTTCGCGGGGTTCGCATCGAGGTACTGCTTGCCAGCGGTGATGACCCCGGCGACGTAGGCCTCGTATGCCGAGCGGGTGGTCGTCGAGCGGAGCATGGCGACGGAGGGGAAGGACCCACCCGCGGCCGCTCCCCCACAGAACCAGATCCGCTTGTTGCTCTTCGCCAGGGCCGCCGGATGGTTGTTGAACAGCCAGGGCGCCGGGTGCCCGAAGGAGACGGTCAGCCGGGTGACCCCCATGTCCCGATGGGTCCGGAACACCCTGCCCAGCACGTCCTCGGCGGCGGTCGTCGGGTCCGACCCAGCCGACCGTTGCACCTGGCACCACTTGGCGTACATCCGCGCCGAGCCCCATGCGCCGGGATCATTGGGTCGGGCCAGGTCGTCCTGGATCCCGACCGACTCCGGCGTGATCGGTCGGCCCGCCGCAGATGCCGGCGCCACCGGGATCACCAGCAGCGCGCTTGCGGTCAGGGCCGCGCCCGCGGCCATCCCCAGCCGCCTGGGCGGTTCGCCCAGTAACGCCCATCCCACCCGGACCCTGACGCGTCACGATGCACGCTCAGAGCGTAACGGAGTGGTGCGGGTGCTCAGGAACCCCTGCTCGGGGCCCGGCGGCACTGTTCGGGGTCCCTTAGGGGGTGCATAGCCGCAGGCAACCACCTCGTGGCGTGAGGGGTCACGTCCGGACCGGGCGGTGCGGGCTGACGGTCGGCTCACCGGGCAGCCAGAACCGCCACGGCAGGTCGGCACCCGCCCCTGAGATGCCGGTGCGGGTGCCGGCGGTCGGTGCCGGTTGGGGGCCGCTGCTGCCCACCCCCGTGAGCGTCAGGGGAGCCCCCGGGTCCAGCAGGTCCGTCCCGTCCTGCATGCCGGTGACGCCCAGGGCCGCGGCCAGCCGCGCTGGACCCCGCGCCAGGTCGCGGTCCGTGCGGGCCGCCGGCCGCCGGAGACGTGCGGCCCCGATGCCCTCGACCACCTCTCCGGCGCGGATGAGCACCGCCCCTGCCTCGCCCGCGGGGTGCGCGACGACGTTGACGCACCAGTGCATCCCGTACGTGAAGTACACGTACGCGTGCCCGGGCGCGCCGAACATCGACGCGTTGCGCCGGGTCCGCCGGCGATGGGCGTGCGAACCGGGGTCCTGTCCGATCCCGGCGTAGGCCTCCACCTCGGTGATCCGGATGGTGACGGTGTCGGCGATCCGGCTCGTGAGGTGCGCCCCGAGCAGCAGGGGTGCGGCGTCCACCGGGTGACGGGACAGCAGCTGCCGGTCGTTCACCGGCACCCATCCGGTCGACGGCACCGCTCGGGGCCGCCCGCCGGCCTCACGTCGAGGGTGTGCCCGCCCGGCCGGAGCCGGCTGCTGGCGGCCCGAATCCCGCGTCCGAGGCCCGGATCGCGGCATCGATCCGGTCGGCGTCGGACGCGCCCCGGCTGGGGGCGAACTCGTCGATCAGGGTGTAGCGCCGGCCGTAGGTCGTGATGACGGACTGGATCGTGGCAACCACCGGGATGGCCAGCAGGGCCCCGGTGGTACCGAAGAGCGACGCCCCGACGATCACCGAGCCGAACGCCACGGCCGGGTGGATCTCCAGGGTGTTGCGCGTCACCCGGGGTGAGACGAGGTAGTTCTCCACCTGTTGGTACAGGGTCACCGCGACGAGGACCACCAGGGCCAGCGCCGGGCCGGAGGCAACCAGTGCGACCACGATCGGGAGTGCCCCGGCCAGGTACGTTCCGATGGTCGGGATGAACTGGGAGACCAGGCCCACCCACATCGCCAGGGGCAGCCAGTAGGGCAGGTCGATGAAGTAGAAGACCACGCCGTGGAAGATCGAGCTGATCAACGCCAGGATCCCGCGGGAGATGACGTAGCTGCCCGCCTTCTCCGTCGAGATGTCCCAGACGGTGAGGAAGGTGCGCTGGCGCGTGGGGGGCAGCCACGATGCGATCGCTCGACGGAAGTGCGGCCCGTCTGCGGCGAAGTAGAAGGTGAACAGCATCACGGTGAAGAAGCTGAAGACCCACCCGACGGCTGTGCCGAGGATGCTGAGCAGGCTCACACCGATGTCCGCGGCAACCTTGGCCAGGTCGCCCGTCTCGATGCCGAGCGTCGTCAGGATCGACTCGGGGTCGAACTGGGTTCCGAACGTCGTGTTGACCCAATCGATGATCGCAGCCAACGTGTCCGGGATGCTCCGGATCAGGGCCGCCAGCTGTTCGGCGAACAACTGCCCGAACACGAGGAAGAACGCCACCGCGGCCACGATCAGGCCACCCATGACCAGGAACGTCCCCACGCCTCGTCGCAGGCCCTTGCGCGCGAGCCTGTTGACCAGCGGCTCGATGGCGATGCCGAGGAAGAAGGCGAAGAAGATGGTGTACCAGAACGAGGTGAGCTGGCCGAACGCCCACACTGCGATCTGGGAGAGGATCGCCAGGCTGAGCACGAGGACGACCGCGCGCCGGAACCACGGGGGCAGGGCCCGGGATTCCGGGCCGTCGGTGATGGCCCACGGGAAGTTGGACAGCTTGACGTCGGCGTCATCCCCCGATGCCCGCGCAGGCACGGTGCCCGGATCGGACGCAGTCCGGTCTGGTGCACCGGTCCCCGCGTCGCTCCCGGAACCCTGCGGATCCCTTGCGCCGTCATCGGTTGCCATCGTGTGCCTCCCCTTGGCCGGGCCGCAGCGGTCGGTCCATGTCGTGGTCGAGTCCCTGCACCTCGTCGGCCAGGAGAGCGAGGTCCTCCGCCAGTCGCCTGGTGCGGGCCTCCAGCCGTGAGACCTCGTGACTCAGCTGCAGGGTCACGAGCAGCAGGAAGATGATAGAGGCGAAGAACAGCAGGTTGGAGGGCACTTCGAAGCCGAGTGCGTCAGCCGCCGTCCTGAGCAGCTCGGGGAACAGCGCCAGGACGACGAGCACGGCGCACACGCCGAGCCACACCGCCGCGAATCGCTCACGCAGGATGCCCCGGCGCAGCAACTCGGCGACGGTCATGGTCATGAGGACGGCGGCTGCGACGCCGAGCCAGTTCGGGCTCATGCCGCAGGGCGAGGGCGACGGTCCAGGGCGGCGCCCTGTGCGGCCGCCCCAAGTGGCGCGCTCTGGAGGTCAGGAACCTCGACGGGTCGCGTGCCCAGGGCCACGTAGAGCGCCATCATGGCGCGGCCCAGGTGGAGGCCGGCCCGGACGGGTGATTGGCTGGCGGAGCCGCCCTGCCGTGCGCGCATCGGGACCCCGACCTCCCGGATCTGGAGGCCGGCCCGGCTGGCGATGACGAGCGACTCGACCGTGTCGCCGAGGTACTCGGCCGGGTAGTGACGCGCGAACAGGGCGATGGCCCGGCGATCGACGGCGCGGAAGCCGGAGGTGGTGTCGGTCAGCGGCGTTCCGCACGCCCTGCTCAGGGAGCGGGCGAGCATCCGCATCGCCCAGCGCCGCGGACCGCGGACCGAGTACCCGCCGTCGGTGAAGCGGGATCCCAGGACGACGGAGGCCTCACCCAGGCCGTCGAGCAGGTCGGGGATGTGGGCCGGGACGTGCTGGCCATCGGCGTCCACCTGGACCACGGCGTCGTAGTCGTGGCGGTTGGCGTACAGGAAGGCGGTGCGCATCGCACCGCCCACGCCGACGTTGAAGGGCAGTGTCAGGACGCTCGCCCCGTGGGATCGCGCGACGGCCCCCGTGCGGTCGGCCGAGCCATCATCGACGACCAGGATGTCCGCGCGCGGGACCGCAGCGCGCACCTCGTGGATCACGGCCCCGATCGTCGACGCCTCATTGAGGGCCGGGATGGCCACGAGGATCGAGCGCATGCCGACACTGTGCCATACGAACGCCTCCCCCCGGCCATCGTGAAGCGCGCTGGGCCGGTGCCTGGCCGGCGGCATGCCCCGAGCGGCGGCCGGCGTCCTAGGATGTTCCGATGGCCCAGCCGACGTCCGCGGTGGTTGCCGGTGAGCAGCAGGCCGTGTCGCTCATGTACGACCGGCTCGACGAGCTCACGGAGCGGGCGACCCGCGACCTGGCCCGCGCCAAGCGGGCCACGACCGCCGGGACCCCCGCAGCACAGGTCGAGCGCGAGGCCATGATCCGCGCCTTCACCGAGCGGCTCGGCGCCCTGGTCTCCGCCGAGCGCCGGCTGTGCTTCGGCCGGCTGGACTTCTCGGCGGGCGGGACTCCGGTCTACATCGGTCGGCTCAGCCTCGCCGACGAGGCTCAGCGGCTGCTGCTCACGGACTGGCGGGCCCCGGCGGCAGAGCCGTTCTACCGCGCGACTGCGGCCAGCCCCATGGGGGTGTCCCGGCGGCGCCACCTCCTGCTCGAGGGACGTCAGGTCACCGCCGTCGAGGATGACGTGCTCGACCTCGACGCCGTGGGCGGCGCCCGGTTCGAGGGCAGCGGAGCGCTCATGGCCGCCCTCGCCGCCCGGCGGACCGGGCGAATGGGCGACATCGTCGCCACCATCCAGGCCGAGCAGGACCAGATCATCCGCTCGCCGCTGGCGGGCATCCTCGTGGTCGAGGGCGGACCCGGCTGCGGCAAGACCGTCGTGGGCCTGCACCGGGCGGCCTACCTGCTCTACACGCATCGCGAGCAGATCGCCCGCAGCGGGGTCCTCGTCGTCGGACCGAACGCCCTGTTCCTGCGCTACATCAGCCAGGTCCTCCCGGGGCTCGGGGAGTCCAGCGCGGTGCTGGCCACGCCCGCCCAGCTCTACCCGGGCGTGGAGGCGGTCGGTGAGGTCGACGACCGTGTGGCCGTGGTCAAGGGCGACCTGCGCATGGCCGATGTCGTCGCCGCCGCAGTCCGCAACCGCCAGCGGGTCCCGGGCTCCAGCCGGCCCCTGGTCGTCGCGGGCACCCGAATCACGCTCACGCCCGGGATGGTGGCGGCGGCTCGGGACCGGGCGCGCGCCTCGCGCAAGCCGCACAACCGGGCGCGGCTGACGTTCGTCCTCTCCCTGCTGGACCGCCTCGTCCAGGCCCTGGCCGCCGCCCGGGGGGTCGACCCCGACTCCAACCGGGACATCCTGCTCGGCGACCTGCGCGACAGCTCCGATGTCCGGCGCGAGGTCAACCTCTGCTGGATGCCGCTCACGCCTGAGCAGGTGATCGCGGACCTCTGGGCAGATCCGGGCCTGCTGGCCGCCGCGGCCCCGAGGCTCTCGGCGCACGAGCGCGCGCTGCTCGCTCGCGAGCGGGGGTCGGAATGGACGGTGGCCGACGTCCCGCTGCTCGACGAGGCGGCCGAGTTGCTCGGCGAGGATGGCGAGCCCGCCCGGCGCGCGGCGGCCATCGCCGCCTCGGAGCGGGCCGCCGAGGAGGAGTACGCCCGCGGCGTGCTCGAGATGACCGGGGTGGCCGGCGTCACGGCCAGCGCCCTGATCGACCGGTACTCCGGGGCGGGCCGGGTGCGCCGCTCCGTCGTCGATGCGGCCCTGGCCGACCGGACCTGGGGCTATGGCCATGTCGTGGTCGACGAGGCGCAGGAGCTCTCGCCGATGCAGTGGCGCCTGCTGCTGCGACGCTGCCCGAGCAAGTCCATGACAGTCGTCGGCGACCTGGCCCAGGCCGGCTCCGCGGCGGCTCCCGTGACGTGGGGCGACGTCTTTGACCGGATGGCGCCGGGACGCTGGACGGTGGCCGGGCTCAGCGTCAACTACCGGACGCCGGCACCGATCATGTCGCTTGCCGCGGAGGTGCTGGCCGCCTCAGGCAGCGCCGTGGTGGCCCCGGGCTCGGTGCGCGACGGGCTGCCGCCGCGAATCGTCCCCGTGGAGTCCGGGCCCAGCCTGCGCGTGTCCGCACTGGCTGCCGCGGCGACGGCGGCGGTCCAGGGCTGGGTCGCCGAGGAGGGCCGGTCGGCGGTGATCGTCCCCGAGGACCTGCGCGAGCCGGTGGCACATGCGATGTCCCATGCGCTCGGGCACGCCCTGGTGGGGGCAGGCGCGGCCGCACTCGACTCCCGCGTGAGCGTGCTGACCGTGCCGGAGGTCAAGGGGCTGGAGTTCGACCAGGTGGTGGTGCTCGAGCCTGCCGAGCTCATGGAACGCACCTCCCGTGGTGCGCACGACCTGTACGTCGCGCTGACCCGGGCGACCCGCGAGCTTGTGGTCGTGCACGCCCAGCCGCTGCCTGCGGGGTTCCCCCAGCCCTCCCCCTGACCAGCTGGGGGCGGACGCCGCTGCGCTCAGCCGGCTGCCGGGCCCACGGGGGGCGAGTCCTCACTCCGGCGGAAGGGCGGGGTCCGTGGCTGGCCCCACGTGCTCGCCGAGCCACTCGGTGACCGGCCGCAGCTGGCGCCACCCCGTGCGAACCGTCGTCAACGCCTTTCGAGTCCCCATCCACCCCTGCGGCTCGAAGGTGCGGGCTGCCGTCAGCGCGCGGAAGCGGAGCAGGTCGAGGTCGGGGTGGTCCGGGTCGACCCCGCGCGGTCGGGTCTTCACCGGCTGGCCATCGACCTCCCAGCCCTGCTTGTCCAGCTTCTGAAGCATGGCCCGCACGGCGGCGGCGTGGCCCGCCTCGATCGCCCCGCGGAACCGGTGGACCTGCTGGCCCTGCGGGGAGTACCAGCCCCCCGCCACCATGAGGCCGCGCGCGGACACCTGCACGTAGTACCCGACCCCATCCTCGACGCCGATGAAGGCGCCCTGATGGTCCTTGATCGGGCTCTTGTCCCTGCTGAACCGGGTGTCCCGGTAGGGCCGGAACAGGTGGCCCTGCCCGAACTCCGGCTCGAGGTCGGCGAGCAGGGCCTCCAGCGGGGCCCGCACGTGGTCCTCGTGGAGGCCCCGGTTCTCCTTCCACCACTCGCGGGTGTTGTTGACCGTCAGCTGGTCGTAGAACTCGAACGCCTCGGCTGGGATCCCGGTGAACGCTGTGGTGGGCATGCGGTCACGGTACGCACGACCGCCCGAGGAGGGAACCCGATCCCCGGCGATCTGTGGACGAGGCCGCCGCGCCTACCCCCAGGAGATGCTGCGCCCGGCTGCGAGCGCCGCATCGGCGGAGATGTCCCGCCCCAGCGTGCGGTCGCGCAGCCGTTCCGTGGCCTTCTCCGGGCTCTCCGCGGGTGCGGCGATGAACCCCTGGTAGCAGTCGCAGCCCGCGCCGGTGAGGATCCGCAGCTGCCCGGCGGTCTCCACCCCCTCAGCGAGCACGCGCATGCCCAGGGCGTGGCCGATCCGCACGATCCCCTCGGCCAGCGCGCGGGTCCGCGGGTCGCGCTCGATGTCGCGCACGAAGACCCGATCCACCTTCAGCTCGTCCACGGGGAACTTGGCGAGGTAGGCCAGCGAGGAGTAGCCGGTGCCGAAGTCGTCCAGGGAGATCCGCACCCCCAGGGCCCGCAGCTTGGCCAGTGCCTCCGTGGCGGCCTCCGGGTCCTCGATCAGCGCACCCTCGGTCACCTCGAGCATCAGCGACGTCGCGGGCAGCCGGGAGCGCAGCAGCGCGCTGCGGACGATGTCGAGCAGGCCGGGATCGATCAGCTGGTGGGGGGACAGGTTGACCGCGACGGTGAAGTCCGGGCCGGCGATGCCCAGCCACCCCGCAGCCATCCGGCATGCCTCGCCGAGCACCCACGACCCGATCGGGATGATCGCCCCGGACTCCTCGGCGATGGCCACGAACTCGCTCGGTGAGATGTCGCCGGCCTCGGGGTGGTGCCACCGGACCAGCGCCTCGACCCCGACCTGGCGGCCGTCCAGGCAGCGGAACTGCGGCTGGTAGGCGACCGAGAACTCCCCGCGCGCCAGGGCGCTGTTCAGCCAGGTCGAGATCTTCACCCGCCGGTTCACGTCGGCGCGCAGGCCCTCGTCGTACGCGACGATGCTGTTGCGCCCACGCGCCTTCGCCCGGTACATGGCGGTGTCGGCCGCCCGCAGCAGGTTGGGCGCCCCATCCGGTCCGCCCTCGGCGTCGGTGGACAGCGCGGTGCCGATGTTGACCCCGAAGAACAGCTCCCGATCGCCGAGCAGCAGCGGCGAGGTGATCTGCCGGGCGAGGTCGCCGGCCAGCCGGGCCAGCTCCGCGCGGTCGCGCACGCCGGGCAGGATCAGCCCGAACTCGTCGCCGGCGAGCCGGCCGATGCTGCTGGCGGGGGCGAACGCGCGCAGCCGGGCTGCCATCTGGACGAGGACCTGGTCACCGGCCTCGTGCCCGAGGGTGTCGTTGACGTCCTTGAACCGGTCGAGGTCCACGATGATCGCACCCACGGCGGACCCGGAGCGCTCGGCGCGGGCCAGCGCTCCCTCGAGCTCCTGCTCCATCCGCCGTCGGGTGCTCAGGCCGGTCAGCGGGTCGTGGCTGGCCTGGTGCGCCAGCTGGCGCTCCATCTGCTTGCGCGTGGTGATGTCGGTGTGGGTCGCGAAGGCCCCACCCCCGGCGCCCGGCATGGGGGCCACCGCCACCATGTAGGTCCGTGTCGCCCCCCGGTGGTCCACCGCGTCGTAGTCCCACTCGAACGTGGCCGCCCGCCCGCCGAGCACGGCCTCGAGGCCGGCCAGCACCGCCGCCGCGTCCTGGGAGGTCGCCGCCGCCCGGCGCAGCGCGGCGGGGTAGTCCGTGCCCACGCCGACCTCGGCGGCGGGGATCCCGCCGAGCGACATCCGCCGGGTCCACTCGCTGTTGACGGCCAGGATCGTCCCGCGGTGGTCGAACACGGCCGTCATCGCCCGGGAGGCGTCGAGCAGGGCCTGCACCCTCCGCTCATGGTCAGCCCGCTGCTCCTCGGCCTCGATCAGCCCGGAGACGTCGCGGTTGATCGACACCGCTCCGCGGAGCATGCCGTCCTCGACGATGGAGGTCATCGACACCTCCGCGTGGACCACCCGCCCGGTGCTCGTGCGCTGGCGCACCCGACCGGTCCAGCTGCCCTTGTTGATCAGGCTGATCGCCGGGCTCGCCTGGCCCGGTGCGCCCGGGCCCCACTCGGTCGTGATCAGCTCGTCGAGCTTCTGGCCGAGCGCCTGGGCCTCCTCGATCCCGTACATCCGCACGGCGCCGTGGTTCCAGAGGATGACCTCGCGCTCGCGCGAGAATCCGATGATCGCGTCGGGCATGGCGTCCACGACGAGGCTGGACTGGCGCATCTGGCCCAGCGTTGTGGCGGTGTCGAGGAAGGTCGCCACGTGGGCGGCGACCTGGGCCTGCGCGCCGAGGTCGTGGGTGTTCAGCGGGGGGTCGGTGGACAGGCGGGCCGTCACGAGCAGGCCCAGGGTGCGCTCGCCGGCGAGCAGGGGTGTCAGACCGAGGAACGCGATCCCGCGCCGGTCCAGCTCCACCGCCCAGGCCGGGCGCGTGCCGGAGAAGGCGAGCTGGGCGACCCCCAGCAGGGCGTTGTGGCCGGTCTCCAGCGCGGTCTCGAAGGGGCTTGCCGGTCCGTCGAGGGTCACCGAGCGCAGGGCCTCGGCGATGGCTTCCCGCCGGCTCGGATCGGTGTCGTGCAGCGCCTCGATCCGAACCACGTCGCGGCGGCGTACCAGCGCCACGGCGGCGCTGGCGGTCAGGTCGGCGCAGGCCCGCGCCCCCAGGGTGAGCACCTCGTGCACGTCGTGCGAGCGGGACATCGCGATGAGGTAGTCCGGCAGACCCTGCACCCCTTCGCCCTCCCGCTCGGCTGTCCGGGGCGTCTGCCCCGGACCGGCTCGGCGGCCGTGCGGTGGACGTGCTGCCCGACGGTCGCCCCCGACGGCGTCAGGCTAGCCTCAGTGGTGGCCGTTGGGGACGAACCGGGCCTGCGAGTCGCGGATCTCGGCCTCGGCCCCGGCCCGCCCCTCCCACGTGGCGCCCTCGACGGACTTGCCCGGCTCCAGGTCCTTGTAGACCTCGAAGAAGTGCTGGATCTCGAGTCGGTCGAACTCCGGCAGGTGGTGGATGTCGCGGATGTGGTCCATCCGGGGGTCCCCGGCCACGACGCACACGACCTTGTCGTCGCCACCCGCCTCGTCGCTCATCCGGAACATGCCGATCGCCCGGCACGCGATGATGCAGCCCGGGAACGTGGGCTCCTCGAGCAGCACCAGGGCGTCCAGCGGGTCGCCGTCCAGGCCGAGGGTGTCGTCGATGAAGCCGTAGTCGTGCGGATAGCGGGTCGCCGTGAAGAGGCGGCGGTCGAGCCGGATCTTGCCCGTGACGTGATCCACCTCGTACTTGTTCCTGCTGCCGGCGGGGATCTCGATCACCACGTCGAAGGTCAGCGGGTCCACAGGGCCTCCCAGAGCTCGGATCGCTGCAGCGGACCCTACCGGACCGATGGCCGCGATCGCCGGTCGCCGAGTCAGTCCGGACGGCCCCCGACCCCCCCGACCCGGCCGACCCGGCGGTGCCCGTCGGCATGAGGGCGGCCCCCGACCGTTCGCGGCACCGGATGTACCGTTCGGCCGTGTCTGTTGATGCTTGGATCACCCTCGTTGTCATCGTGGGTGTGCTCGCCCTGCTCATCCGAAGCAGCCTGTCGCCCGCGCTGGTGATCTTCGGCGCCACCGTCTGCCTCCTGGCGCTGGGTGTCATCGACACCGAGCAGGCCCTCAGCGGCTTCAGCAACCCGGCGCCGTTCACTGTCGCAGCCCTCTACGTGGTGGCCGCCGCGGTGCAGCAGACCGGCGCCCTCACTCCGATCATGCAACGGGTGCTGGGGGAGCGGGGCTACTACCGACTGCCACTGCTGCGACTGCTCCCGCCCGCAGCCGCCGTGTCGGCGTTCCTGAACAACACCCCGATCGTGGCCATGCTGATGCCGCAGGTCTCGACGTGGGCCGAACGGCGCCGCGTGTCGGCGAGCAAGCTGTTGATGCCGCTGTCGTTCACCGCGCTGCTCGGCGGGATGGCCACCGTCATCGGCACCTCGACGAACCTGGTCGTGGCCGGCCAGATGGTCGAGGCCGGACTCGACCCGATGGGATTCTTCGAGATCGGTGCCGTCGGCATCCCCGTGGCCGTCATCGGCGTGCTGGCCATCGTCGCACTTGCGCCCCGGGTGCTCCCCGATCGGCGATCCCCGCTCAGCGAGCTGAAGGAGGCCGTCCGGCGGTTCTCGATCGAGATGGTGGTCGTCCCGGGCGGGCCGCTGGACGGCCAGACCGTGGAGCAGGGGCGCCTGCGCCACCTGACGGGCGTCTTCCTGACCTCGATCGACCGCGGTGACACGATCATCGCGCCGGTCCGGCCGGACACGGTCCTGCGCGGGGGCAACCGGCTGCGCTTCACCGGCCAGGTCGGGACCATCGTCGACCTCCAGGCCATGCGGGGCCTCGAGCCGGCCGAGATCGAGCACGTCCTGGACCTCGACCACCCGCAGGTCTCCTACTGCGAGGTCGTGCTCGGCTCGCAGTTCCCCGGGATCGGCCAGACCCTGGCCGAGGTCGGCTTCCGGGCCCGGTACCAGGCGGCCGTCGTGGCCATCCACCGCGCGGGTGCCCTCGTCGAGGGCAAGCTCGGCCAGGTGCCGCTGCGGGTCGGGGACACCCTGCTGGTCGTGGCCGACCCGGGGTTCGCCGACCGGTGGCACGACAGGGCCGACTTCCTCCTCGTGGCCGAGATGGGTGGTGCGCCGCCGCAGGCGTCCTCGCGGGCCTGGCTGCCGGTGGCCGTCCTCGCCGGCATCGTCGGGCTTGCCGCCACCGGGGTCATGGACATCCTCGTGGCCGCCCTGATCGGTGCGGTGGTCCTGGTGGCGACCGGGATCCTCAGCCCGTTGGAGGCTCGCAGGTCGGTCGACATGGAGGTGATCGTGGTCATCGCGGCGGCCTTCGGCCTGGCAGCGGCGATGGAGTCCTCGGGGCTGGCCCAGACCGTCGCCGATGGGCTCGTGGGCATCTTCGACCCGCTCGGGTCGCGCGGCGTGCTGTTCGGCATCGTCCTGGCGACCCTGATCCTCACCGAGATGATCACGAACAACGCTGCGGCGCTGCTGATGTTCCCCATCGCGGTGTCGACCGCCGCCGCAGGGGGGCTGGACCCCAGGGGCGCGGCGATCGCCGTGGCCGTCGCGGCCTCGGCATCGTTCCTCACGCCGATCGGCTACCAGACCAACACCATGGTCTACGGACCCGGCGGGTACCGGTTCGGCGACTACGCCCGGCTGGGCATGCCGATCACAGTCCTGGTGGCCGCGGCGCTGGTCCTGCTCGTGCCGATCGTCTGGCCGGCCTGAACCGGGTCGCGCGCGTCAGGGCAGCGTCGCCAGGACGTCGCCGAGGAACTGGCACGTGTCGAAGACGTCGTCGGCGACCGTCCAGCCCATCCGCACCACCACGGCGTCCTTCGAGGGCACCATCGCGACCTCCTGGCCCCAGTGCCCGCTCATCGCGATGGTGTCGGCCGGCACGTCGGGGTTGCTGCGGCACTCCCCGCCCAGCGGGTCGCCGAGCAGCCAGGTCTGGGCGCCGTAGCCGTGCCCCTCGCCGTCGGCCACTGCCGGCTGCGTGGCCAGCTCCAGCCAACCCTCCGGCAGCACCTGCGTGCCGTCCCAGGCGCCGTCGTCGAGCATGAGCTGGCCGAGCCGGGCCCAGTCGGTCGCCTTGGCCCACAGGTAGCTGGAGCCCAGCCAGGTGCCGTCGGTGTCGGTCTCCAGCGTCGCGGAGTCCGCACCGATCGGCTCGAACAGCGCGGTGCGCGGGTAGGCCCAGTACTCCTCGTCCGTCGCGAACTGCGCGCGCAGCACCGCCGCGAGGATGTTGGTGGTCGCGCTCAGGTACTGCCAGCGCGTGCCCGGCGGGACCTCCGCCGGGTGGTCGGCGGCCCACCCGGCGGCGTCTCCCTCGCTCCACAGCATGCGGGGGACCGCAGACCAGGGCTGGTAGTCCTCGACGTTGTCCAGCCCATCGCGCATGTACAGCAGGTCGCCGACCGTGATGGCCGCGCGATCGTCGTCGCGCCACTGCTGGACCCAGTCGGGCTCGCGGTCGGCCGGGAAGGCGTCGACGACGGGCGTGGCGGGATCCAGGCCACGGTCCTCGGCGATCGCGTGGAACAGCATCCCGGTCACGGTCTTGGCCATCGACCAGCTGTGCAGGCCGACGCCGCCCTGGAACCCGTCCGCCTCGCGAAGCACCAGCAGCGCACCGTCCTGGACGACCGCGATCCCGCGCGGGTTCGCCGCCAGGGGGTCACCGGCGCCGACCATCGCGGCCTCCACGACCGCGTTGAGCTGCGCCGCGTCGACCCCGGCGGGCCACTGGTCCTGCGCGAGCGCCGCGTCCCCGCGCGGCCACGTGGTCGTGGTGTCCAACTCGGGGGTGTACGGATCGGCCGCGGCGAACGGCTCGAGGTCGAGCACGCACCCGCGGTCCTCGATCAGCCACGCGGTGCGGGTCATCACCCCGAACAGCCGGGCGGTCACGGCCCGTCGCTCGTCGTCCGGCTCGATGGCGATGACCTTGAGCAGGGAGCTGGCCGGCAGGACGTCCTCCTCGAAGACGCGGTCGGCATCCCGGCCGGCGACGTACGCCCCCGAGCAGACGCTCTTGGCGGCCATCCCCATCAGGCTGCTGGGGATCTTCAGGTACCAGAGCACCCCGACCGCCGCGGCCAGGACCACGGCGAGGATCCCGACGAGCCAGAGCAGGACCTTCTTCACCGCGCTCTCCGTCCGCTGCCGCCCTCGACCCCCCGGCCGACGGGACCGTCCCCCTGGTGGAGGGATCCCGGATGGCCGGAGCTCCCCGCCGATCGTGTCGCAGCCGGCTCGGGAAGTCCACCGGGCCCGGCAATCCCGTTCGGCGCCGGCGGGCGGTCCCCCCGGTACCCTCGCGGGCGTGGGTCGGAGGCCGGATCGGCACGCGCGCAGCGCGGTCGTGGTGGCGCTCGCCGTGGCGGCCCTGGGCGGCGGCGCCCTGCTTCCGGTCGCCGCGGACCCGGTGGACCGCGCAGCGCCCAGGGTCCTCGAGCCGGTGGCGGCGACGACCGCCGTCGGGGCTGCCCTGGACCCGGACGCCGTCACCGCGACGATGCGGCCGCTGCTCACCGGCGGCCCACTGGGACCGGGTCGGACCCCGGCCCAGGTGGTCGATGTCGCGTCCGGGGAGGTCCTGCTCGGGCAGGCTGACCGGCCGACCGTCCCGGCCTCCACGATGAAGCTGGTCACGGCTGTCTCGGTGCTCGACGCCCTCGGCCCGGACGCCACCCTGGAGACCCGGACGGTCATCCTGGACGGGGGTGCGGCGACTCCCCGGATCGTGCTCGTGGGCGCTGGCGATCCCAGCCTCCGCTCCACCGGGAGCCGGGTCGGCGGGTCGGGGACGAGCCTGCGGCCAGCTTCTCTGCGGGAGCTCGTCGACGCGACGGCCCGCGCGCTTCGTGCTCGCGGGCTCGAGAAGGTTCGGGTCGGCTACGACGACTCGCTGTTCACCGGGCCGGCCCGGCATCCCACGTGGGCCAGGTCGTTCCCGGCCGCCGGGATCGTCGCGCCGGTGAGCGCCCTTCAGGTCGACCAGGGGCGCCGCACGCCCACGGGCTCCTCGCGGGTCGCGGACCCCGCAGCGCGGGCGGCCGACGTGTTCGCCGCGCAGCTCGAGGAGGCCGGCGTCGAGGTCGGTGGCCGCATCCGGCAGGTCCGCGAGCGGGCCGGCTCGGTCGGGCTGGCCAGCGTGGTGAGCCCGACGATCGGCGTCCTGGTGGAGCGCATGCTGGCCACCTCGGACAACGACTACGCCGAGGCGCTGGCCCGCCTCGGTGCGGCCGCCGCCGGGGGGGAGGCCAGCTTCGAGGGGGTCGCTGCCCGGGGCGGGGCGGTGCTGGCCGAGCTGGGGGTGGCGGCCGAGGGGGACCGGGTCGCCGACGGCTCCGGGCTGTCCCGCGACAACGCACTGACGCCCAGCACCCTGACGGGGCTGCTGCGGGCGACCCCCGACGAGTTCGGCGCCGTGTCCTCGGGGCTGGCCGTCGCGGGCGCGACGGGGTCGCTGCGTGCCCGCTACGGCACACGCGCCACGCAGGCGGCCCGGGGGGTGGTCCGCGCCAAGACGGGCACGCTGACCGGCGTCGTCGGGCTCGCCGGGTACGCAAGCCGACCGGACGGGCGGCTGCTGGCGTTCGCGATCCTCGACGGGAGCGTCCCGGGCGGGGCGATCGGTGGCCGCTCGGCGGTCGACCGGGCGCTGGCCGCCCTGATCGAGTGCGACTGCGAGGCGCAGCCGGCGCCCGCGCCCTGACCGGGCGGCGCACGCGGCACACCTGCCTGGCGGGAGGCCCCTGGCGGCACACGGCAGGGACGGCCGACCGGGCGGCGCACCTATGCTGGCCCAATGGCGGAGATGGTCGACTGGGTGCTCGCGGAGCGGATCGGGCTGCGCTTCGCACCCAAGGGACCGCAGACCACTCCCCCCGAGGCGCACGGGATCGTCGCCGAGCTCCGGGAGCTCGCCCAGCTGTCCCGTGACCCGGTCCGTGAGCTGACCGGGCTCGTGGCCGATCCCGACCACGCCCCCGCCGTGGTGGTGGACCGCGGCGAGTGGATCCGCTCGAACGTCGCCGGCTTCGGCCTGGCCCTCGACCCGTTGATCGCCGCCCGGGTCGACCGGTCGGTCAACCCGGCCGTGGAGGCCGTCGGGTCCCGGCTGACCGCCGCCCAGCTCGGTGGCGCGCTGGCGTGGCTCTCCGGCAAGGTCCTGGGCCAGTACGAGGCGTTCACCGCCCCCGGCCAGCCGGGGCGCCTGCTGCTGGTCGCGCCGAACATCGCCCACGTGGAGGCCGAGCTCGGTCTGGTCCCGCGCGACTTCCGGTTCTGGGTCTGCCTGCACGAGGAGACCCACCGTGCGCAGTTCGGGGGCGTGCCATGGCTGGCCGAGCACTTCCTGGCCGAGGTGCAGTCGTTCATCTCCGTCAGCGACATCCCGATCGGGGAGTTCCTGGGACGCCTCGGCGCGGTCGCCCAGGCGGTGGTCACGGCGGCGCGCGGCCGGCCCGGGCCGAGCCTGATGGAGGCGGTCCAGACCCCCGCCCAGCGGGAGATCTTCGACCGGCTCACCGGCCTGATGTCGTTGCTCGAGGGTCATGCCGACTACGTGATGGACGAGGTCGGGCCGACGTACGTGCCGACCGTCGCGGTGATCCGGGACCGGTTCAGCGTGCGCCGGGCCCAGGCCGGCACCGTCGACGGGTTCGCGCGCAGGATGCTCGGGCTGGAGACCAAGCTGCGCCAGTACACCAGCGGGGCGGACTTCGTGCGGGCAGTCATCGCGGCCGGAGGGGCCGACGGCTTCGCCCAGGTCTGGGCCGAGCCCGCGAACCTGCCGACGGCCGGCGAGATCGAGGATCCGCAGGACTGGGTCCGCCGCGTCCTGGGCTGATGGCGGCGACCAGGCCGCCCCGCTCGGCCGTGCGAGCCGCGGTCCGTGCGGCGCTGGCCGACCTGGTGCCCGGGGACCGGGTCCTCGTCGGGCTCAGCGGCGGCCCGGACTCGTTGGCCCTGCTCGCCGCCGCGGTCGTGGTAGCCACCGAGCGGGGACTGGCGTGCGGGGCCGTGATCGTCGACCACGGGCTCCAGACGGGGTCGGCCGAGGTGGCGACACGTGCCGCCGGCCAGGCCCGGATCCTCGGCTGCTCGGAGATCGAGGTGGTGCCCGTGCAGGTGGCGACCGGGCCGGGGTCCGGCGGGCTGGAGGCGGCAGCGCGAGCCGCCCGGTACGCGGCGTTCCAGCGGGCCGCCACCGGGGTCGTGTCATCCCGAGGGGCCGCCACCGGGGTCGTGTCATCCCAGCGGTCATCTGATGGCAGTTCTGATGACACAACGTCGCGGGGGCCGGCCGGCCACGGGCGGCTCCCGGCCGTCGCCGTGCTGCTGGGCCACACGCGTGACGACCAGGCCGAGACGGTGCTCCTCGGGTTGGCACGGGGATCCGGCACCCGCTCGCTGGCGGGCATGTCCCCGCGCGCGGGGCTCTACCGCCGGCCGTTGCTCGAGCTGCCCCGGGCGCTGGTGGCCGACGCCGCCGCGGAGGCGGCCCGGGAGGACCCCCGGCTCGAGCCATGGACAGACCCGCACAACGCGGACCCCGCCTTCGCCCGCGTACGGGTCCGCACCGAGGTGCTGCCAGGCCTGGAACGGGCGCTCGGCCCCGGGATCGGCGAGGCGCTGGCCCGCACGGCGGGGCTTGCCCGCGAGGACGCCGACGCCCTGGACGGGTGGGCCGACACGATCTGGGCCTCGATCCTCGCCGGCGCGTCGTCCAGCGCCGACCCGACCCGGATTCCGGGTGCTGAGCCCGCCGGCGCCATCGAGGAATCTGGTTCCGCATGGGCGTCGGAGGGTCGTTCCGGCACCAGGTTGTGGGTGGTGGCGGGCGAGGGGACGGGGCCGGGGCCGGCGGCGGGCGGGTCGGGCGAGGGGCGGGGGCCGGCGACCGCCGGGACCGGGGCCCTCGCCGCGAGCCTCGACGCCTCGCTGCTCACGGGCGGCGAGGGGCGCTCCGACCCGCTGCCCGCGGCGATCCGGACTCGCCTGGTGCTGCGGTTCCTGCTCGCGGCCGGATGTCCGACCGGGGCGCTCACCGCCCAGCACGTCCGCGGGGTCACGGCGCTGCTGGACGCTGCGGGGACGCGTGCCGAGATCGCGCTCCCGGGCGGACTGCGTGCCCGGCGGGAGGGCGGGGCCCTCGTTGTGAGAGCCTGAGCGCCGTGGACGCCGAGCACCTGGGAACCGACATCGAGAAGGTCCTCATCGACGAGCCGACCCTGCAGGCGCGCCTGCAGGAGCTGGCCGGGCAGGTGGACACGGACTACGAGGGGCGCGACGTGCTGCTGGTCGGCGTCCTGAAGGGCGCGATCATGGTCATGGCCGACCTCGCACGGGCCATGAACTCCCACCTCGAGATGGACTGGATGGCCGTCTCGTCGTACGGATCCTCGACCAAGTCCTCCGGCGTCGTGCGGATCCTCAAGGACCTGGACACCGACATCACCGGCCGGCACGTGCTCATCGTCGAGGACATCATCGACTCGGGCCTGACCCTGTCCTGGCTGATGCGCAACCTCAACGCCCGCGGTGCGGCCTCCGTCGAGGTCTTCACGATGCTGCGCAAGCCCGAGGCCGTGAAGGTCGACCTCGTGCCGCGGTACATCGGCTTCGACATCCCCAACGAGTTCGTGGTCGGGTACGGGCTGGACTACGCAGAGCGCTACCGCAACCTGCGGATCGTCGGCACGCTGGCCCCGCACGTCTACAGCTGAGGCCCGGGACCCCGTTCGACGACTGCGCGTGATCGGGGCCGTCACCCGATCGGTCGAATCGGGCGCACCGGATGGTCCGCACGGACCACATCCGACCCGGGGCGGAGGGTAGCCTCACCGCGTCCCGAGCCCGGAAGGTTGGACATGTCCCATTCCCGCGCGCGCTCCCTGTTCCTGGCCGGCGCCCTCGTCGCCGCCGCCCTCGTCCCCGGCTGCCGCTGCCGGGGCCGCGCCCCGGTCGAAGGCGGACGTGGCCCGCGCGGAGCACGACCGGATCGTTTCCTACTGGACCCCCGAGCGGATGAGGGCCGCGAAGCCCCGCGACTTCGAGCGGATGCCGGACGGGTCGTTCCGTCAGGTGAAGCAGGCCAAGGCCGCCAGCGCACGCAAGGCCAGGCCCGGCGGCGGCGGTGGGTCCACGGGATCCACGATTGCGAGCACCTCAGGGGCTTCGTGGACGGCTGGCGGAGACGTCGCGAAGAGGACCGGGAAGGTCTACTTCCGGATGGGCGGCTCCGGGTGCGTCTGCTCCGGCGCGGTGGTGGTCGACGGCGACACGACCAACTCGACTCGCTGGTGCTGACCGCGGCGCACTGTGTCTATGACGAGTCCAAGCCGGACCGGGTGAGCGGCTTCGCCACTGACTGGATGTTCATCCCGACTTCGACGCCGCGCCGAACCTCAACACGAACGACTGCACTGCCGCGCCGACGAGGTTCGGATGCTGGACGGCCACGGCCCTCGTCGCGCACTACGGGTTCACCACGGCGGGTGGCTTCACGACGGCCGCCACCCTGCACGACTTCGCGGTCGCTGTCGTCGGTCCTGGCGGCGTGGCCGGGGCGACGCAGGATCTCGACGCGACTGTCGGTCGGCTACGGGCTGAGTTCAGCCACGTGCCGATGCGGGCGAAGGACCAGCTGAGCGCCTTCGGGTACCCGGCGGCGAGCCGTACAACGGCAGCGGACCTGACCTACTGCTCGGGCGCGGGACGCACGGACCCGTACAACGGCTACACCGGGCCGGACGACCTGGCGGCTTGGCCTGCGACATGACCGGCGGGTCGTCGGGCGGCCCGTGGTTCGACTACCGCGCCTGGCCTTCGCCGAGCGGACAGCGGAGGGGAGATCGGTTCCCTCAACTCCTACGGGTACTCCGGGACAGAACGATGTTCGGGCCGGTCTTCAACGCCGAAACCCGGCGGTCTTCGACGCCGCGAAGGCGGCACGACGACCCGCGTCGGCTGAGCCGACGCGCGCCGCCGCAAGCCCCACGTCCGCGTCCGGCAAGGGCTCCCTACGCCCTTCGCGAACCGCGGGGGACGGTGTCGGCCGATCGGTGTAGTTTCTGTGTACGGGCGTGCGCCCGTCGGGCGGGCGTGTGCGGTGCTCCGGCAGTCCCGCCGCGGTGAGGCCGGGGTGGCCCGGGGCAGGGATTGATGTGAAGCGCTTCCTACGTGGTCCGATCTTCTGGATCCTGATCGTCACGGCGCTGCTGCTGGTCGGCAGCAGCCTGGTCAGTGACGTCACCGGCCCGCGCCAGGTGGACACCTCCGAGGTTGTCACCGCGATCCGCGACGGCAAGATCACCGACGCGCTGCTCGTCGACATCGAGCAGCGGATCGAGGTCGAGTACCGCGACGGCACCAAGAAGTTCGCCGAGTACATCGACGGGCAGGGGATCGAGCTGCAGCGCCAGCTGCAGGAGTCGGTCGACAAGGGCCAGCTGACCAGCTACAACATCAAGGTCCCGCAGCAGAGCTTCCTGGTGACCCTCCTGGTCTCGATGCTCCCGGTCTTCCTGATCCTGCTGCTGCTGTTCTTCTTCATGAACCAGATGGGTGGCGGCGGCGGCCGGGTCATGAGCTTCGGCAAGTCGAAGGCCAAGGCCGTGAGCAAGGACATGCCCAAGACGACGTTCGCCGACGTGGCCGGTGCCCAGGAGGCGGTCGAGGAGCTGCAGGAGATCAAGGAGTTCCTGCAGGACCCGGCGCGGTTCCAGGCCGTGGGCGCCAAGATCCCCAAGGGCGTGCTGCTGTACGGCCCCCCCGGCACCGGCAAGACGCTGCTGGCCCGTGCGGTCGCCGGCGAGGCGGGTGTGCCGTTCTTCTCGATCTCCGGCTCGGACTTCGTCGAGATGTTCGTCGGCGTGGGCGCCTCCCGCGTGCGCGACCTGTTCGAGCAGGCCAAGACCAACGCCCCGGCGATCATCTTCGTCGACGAGATCGACGCAGTCGGCCGGCATCGCGGTGCTGGGCTCGGCGGCGGCCATGACGAGCGCGAGCAGACCCTGAACCAGATGCTCGTCGAGATGGACGGCTTCGACGTGACGGGCGGCGTGATCCTGATCGCCGCGACCAACCGGCCCGACATCCTCGACCCGGCCCTGCTGCGGCCCGGTCGCTTCGACCGGCAGATCCAGGTCTCACCGCCGGACCTCGAGGGCCGGTTCGAGGTCCTGAAGGTCCATGCCCGGGGCAAGCCGATGGCCCCTGACGTCGACCTCCACGCGGTCGCCAGGCGCACCCCCGGGTTCACGGGCGCCGACCTCGCCAACGTCCTGAACGAGGCGGCGCTGCTCACCGCCCGCTCGGGGTCGCAGCTGATCGACAACCGCGCCCTCGACGAGGCCATCGACCGCGTCATCGCCGGCCCGCAGAAGCGCACCCGGGTCATGGACGACAAGGAGAAGCTGATCACGGCCTACCACGAGGGCGGCCACGCCCTGGTGGCTGCGGCGCTGCCCGGGAACGACCCGGTGCACAAGATCACGATCCTGCCCCGCGGCCGGGCGCTCGGGTACACGATGGTGCTGCCCGACCAGGACAAGTACTCCACCACCCGGTCCGAGATGCTCAACCAGCTGGCCTACATGTTGGGCGGCCGCGCGGCCGAGGAGCTCGTCTTCCACGACCCGACGACCGGCGCGGCCAACGACATCGAGAAGGCCACGGCGGTGGCCCGCGCGATGGTCACGCAGTACGGCATGACCGAGCGGCTGGGCGCCATCCGGTACGGCAAGGAGGACGGTGAGGTCTTCCTCGGCCGGGACATGGGCCACATGCGCGACTACTCCGAGGAGATCGCCGCGGTCATCGACGAGGAGGTCCGCGGCCTGATCGACCAGGCCCACAACGAGGCCTTCGAGACCCTGGTGGACAACCGGGACGTCCTCGACGACCTGGTCGTCGCGCTGCTGGAGAAGGAGACCCTGAACAAGGAGCAGGTCGCCGAGATCTTCGAGACGCTGCGCAGGCGCCCGGCCCGACCCGCCTGGACGGGGTCGGAGCGTCGCGCGCCGTCGGATCGCCCGCCGGTCGAGGTGCCGCCGCGACCCGAGGTCCCTGCGGGCGTCGGGATCCCACGCGCTGCGTACGGGCTGCCCGCCCCGGGCGGGTACTCTCCCCCGCCGGCTCCGAGCGGGAGCAGCGGCCTGCCCGGCCCTGCTCCGGCGCAGGGCCCGGCCGGGCACCCGAGCGGCGCTGCGGGCACCACCGGGACGATGCCCGCGATCCCGCCCATGCCCCCGCCCAACGGAGGCGGGCCCGGCGGCAACGGTTCCCAGCCGACCTGGGGTCAGGTCCCGCCCGGCGCCGCGGGTCAGGTCGCCGCCCGGCGCCGCAGGCCAGGGCCCGGGACATCCCGGCGCGCCGAGCCCGGAGGGCCAGCAGCCGGGGCGTCCGGACGACGACACGGGTGCCCAGGACGCCCAGGATGAGCCGGGCGGCGCCCGGTGAGCGGGATCGACCCCGTCCACACGGTCGACGAGACGCCGGCCAGCGCCCCGTTCGACTTCGCCCGCGCTGAGGCCGCCGTGCGAGAGCTCCTGCTCGCGATCGGCGAGGATCCTGATCGCGACGGCCTCCACGACACGCCTGCCCGGGTGGCGCGCAGCTATGCGGAGACCTTCCGCGGCCTGCGCGAGCGCCCCGAGGACGTCCTGACGACGACGTTCGACATCGGCCACGACGAGCTGGTCCTCGTCAGGGACATCGAGGTCTACTCCACCTGCGAGCACCACCTCGTGCCGTTCCACGGGGTCGCCCACGTCGGGTACATCCCGAGCGCCGACGGGCGGATCACGGGGCTGAGCAAGGTCGCCAGGCTGGTGGACGTCTACGCCAAGCGCCCGCAGGTGCAGGAGCGGCTGACCACGCAGGTGGCCGACGCGATGGTGCGCATCCTGCGGCCGCGCGGCGTGATCACGGTCATCGAGTGCGAGCACCTGTGCATGTCGATGCGGGGGGTCCGCAAGCCGGGCGCCCGGACCGTCACGAGCGCCGTGCGAGGGGTCCTGCGGGAGCCGGCGACGCGCGCCGAGGTGTTGTCGCTGATCTCCAAGGCGTAGCCCGTGGCCGCCTGGATGCACCCCCGCGGGCTGCCGGAGCACCTGGCGTCGCAGCGACGCACGCTGGTCATGGCGGTCCTCAACGTGACCCCGGACTCGTTCTCCGACGGCGGCCGGTTCCTGGCCCCGGAGGACGCCGTCGCCCGCGCCCGCGAGCAGGTGGCCGCGGGCGCGGACATCATCGACGTGGGCGGGGAGTCCACGCGCCCCGGCGCCGAGCGAATCCCGGTCGCCGAGGAGCTGGATCGGGTCCTGCCCGTCGTCAGGGCGCTCGCCGCCGAGGGGACCGTCGTGAGCATCGACACGATGCGCGCGGAGGTGGCCCGCGCGGCCGTGGCCGCGGGCGCGTCACTGGTCAACGACGTGTCCGGCGGCCTGGCGGACCCCGAGATGCCCGCCTGCCTCGCCGAGTTCGACGTGCCCTACGTCGCCATGCACTGGCGCGGCCACTCCACCGACATGGACGCCCTGGCGACCTACGGCGATGTCGTGGCCGAGGTCTGCGGCGAGCTGCGCGCCCGGCTGGACGCCCTGGCCGCGGCCGGCGTGGACCTCGACCGCGTGGTCGTCGACCCGGGCCTGGGGTTCGCCAAGGCCCCGGCGCACAACTGGTCGCTGCTGCGGGCGATGCCCGAGCTGATGGCACTGGGCCATCCGGTGCTGGTCGGGGCCAGTCGCAAGCGCTTCCTCGGCGAGCTGCTCGCCGAGGGCGGTGCGCCCCGACCGGTCTGGCAGCGGGATGCCGCGACCGACGCCGTCACCGCCCTGGCGTCGGCGGCTGGGGCATGGGCCGTGCGCGTGCACGAGGCCCGGGGCTCACGTGATGCTGTCGCGGTCGCCAGCAGGTGGCGCGGGGAAGGGGAGGATCGGGCATGACCGACGTCTTCAGCAAGGACCTGGACCGGATCGTGCTCGAGGGTGTGCGCGGACGCGGGTTCCACGGGGTCCTGGCCACGGAGCGAGAGACCGGCCAGGAGTTCATCGTCGACGTCGAGCTGGGCGTGATGTCGATCTCCAAGGCGGCGAAGACCGACGAGCTGCGCCACACGGTCGACTACGGCGGCATCGCCACGGCGATCGTCGAGATCATCGAGGGGCCGGCTGTGAACCTGCTCGAGACGCTGGCCACGCGGATCGCCCACCGCTGCCTGGACTTCGACTACGTCCGGGCGGTCACCGCGACCGTGCACAAGCCGGGGGCCCCGATCCCGGTCCCGTTCAGCGACGTCTACGTGCGGATCACGAGGACTCGATGACCCGAGCCGTCCTTGGCCTGGGGGCCAACCTCGGCGATGCGCGCGCCGCGCTGCGGGCTGCCGTCGCGGGCCTCGCCGGCCACCCGGGCATCGACCTGGTCGGCGTCTCCGGCCTGTGGCGGACCGCGCCGGTCGGCGGACCCGAGCAGGCGGAGTACCTGAACGCCGTGGTGGTCCTCGACACGTCCCTGCGGCCGGCCGAGCTCCTCGCCGTCGCCCATGGGCTCGAGTCCGCGGCCGGCCGGGTGCGCGACGTCCGCTGGGGCCCGAGGACCCTCGATGTCGACCTCATCGACGTGAGCGGTGCGCGCAGCAGCGATCCGGCGCTGGCACTTCCGCACCCTCGCGCCGGCCAGCGGGCCTTCGTCCTGGCCCCGTGGGCGCAGCTCGAGCCGCACGCGACGCTCGCCCCGCCCGGCCAGCCGCCGGTCTCGATCGCCGCCCTGCTCGCCGACCTTGCGGCCCAGTCCATCGAGCTCGTCGACGAGGGGGACTGGTGGCGATGAGGCCGACGTCGGTGCGGATGCTCCTGGCCGTCGCGGTCGCGACGGCGATGCTCGGCTGGCTGTTCGCCGACTGGGTGGACAGCCGGGCCAGGCTCCCGGCCGTCCCCTGGCTGGCCGTGCTGGTGATCTGGGTGATCGCGGGCTTCGTCGGCGTGTGGGCAGCGGTCACCCGCAAGCGGCTGGACCCCGATCCCCCAGCCGAGCGAATGGCGCCGCTCGTGGCCGCCCGGACGGCCGCGCTGGCCCTGGCCGGCTCCCGCGTCGGCGCAGTCCTCTTCGGCATCTACGGGGGCCTGGCGCTCCGGCTGGTCCAGGAGACCGCCGTGGCCGCCGGTCGGGAGCGGCTCCTGGCCGCCGCCCTCGCGTCCCTCGGCGGGCTCGTCCTGGCCGGCCTGTCGCTGTGGCTCGAACGGATCTGCCGGCTGCCCGAGGACCCGGAGGACGGGTCCACGGCCGTGGCGGAGCGCCGGCGCCGCGGGGCGACCGGGACAGCCGACGGCGCGCACGCCTGAGGCCCCGCACGGGTGCCGGCGCGAATCCCGGCGCACTAGGCTGGTCGACATGAGCGACGAGGCCGTCCACCCTGAGGGTCCCTTCGAGGACTGGCCCTACCCCGAGCTGCGGGACGCAGCCTTCGACCGCGCGCGGCAGCGCCACGACGTCTCGTTCTTCGTCGACCTGATGGCCCACACGTCGGCCCTGACGGCCACCGCCGACGAGGGCGGGTCCCTCGGCGAGATCAGCGGCTCGCTCATCGAGACCATCGAGGCGGCGCGCGAGGCCTTCCGCGACGCCCCGGGCGAGCTCGAGCCGCTGTTCCGGGCCGTGTTCGCCACCTACCTGCGCGAGCACCCCGAGAAGTAGGCGCCGGCGGCTCAGCGGTCCACGTCGCCGCACACGAGCAGGAAGCTGGCGATGGCCGCGGGGAGATCCTCGACGCGGGTGCCGGCCAGGGCCCGCCCGAGGGCGGCGGCGTTGCCGAAGCCGGCGCTGCGCACCTTCAGCCGCCACGGGGTGCGGTCGTTGCGCGAGACCAGCAGGTACCCGTTGATCCCCGTCGGGTTCTCCGTCCAGGTGTAGGTCGCGCCCTCGGGGACCCGGACGACCCGGGGAAGGCGCACCGCGACCGGCTCGCCCGAGGACCCGGCCAGCGCGCTGGCCGCCCATCGGACCACCCCGATGCTGACCCCGATCTCCTCGACCAGCAGACGGACCCGCGCCCGGGCGTCGCCGGCCGTCGACAGCGGAACCACCAGGTCCGGATAGGGCAGGTAGGGGTCGTCGCGGCGCAGGTCGAGGTCCACCCCGCTGGCCCGCGCGACCGGTCCGGATGCGCCGAGCGCCCGGGCGTCCGAGCCGCTGAGCACGGCCACCCCCGCATACGCCGAGTCGAGCACCCGCTGCAACGGCTCGGCGTCGAGGGTCTCGACCGACCACCCCTCGGCGGCGATGCGGACGGTGTCGACCCACGCGTCCGGCACGTCCGATCGCACGCCGCCCACCTGGCAGAACATGGGGTGCACCCGGTGGCCGGTCGCCGCCTCGACCAGGTCGAGGACCTGCTCCCGCCAGGCCCACGCCGATGCCCGCCACGGGTCGGGGAGGTCGCCGGGCAGCGGGGCCAGGAACGCCAGGTGGTGGGCGATCCGGGTCAGCTCGCACAGCAGCACCCGGATGTCCTGGGCCCGGGGCGGCGGGGCCAGGCCCAGCGCCCGCTCGACGCCGACGGCGACGCCGATCTCCGAGCAGAACGCCGACAGCCAGTCGTGCCGGTCGACCAGCATCAGGATCTGCCGGTAGTCACGGGACTCGAACAGCTTCTCGGCCCCCCGGTGCACGGAACCCGGGATCCACTCGCCGGTGCGGACCGTGCCGCCCTCGACGGCGAGGGCGAGCTGCGGCAGTCCGTCCAGCGTGGGATGGTCGGGGCCGAGGCCGATCTCGCGTGGCCCGCCGGCGTGCGCGACCACGCGGTGCAGCGTCGGCTCCGGGGCGGATGTCACGCGGGCAGCGTACGACGGACCTAGGATCGCCCCATGGCTGAGCCCCTGTCCGTCGATGACGCATTCGCTCCGCCGGGGGAGCCGTGGCACCCCGTCTCGCCCAAGCTGGCGACGGCGCGGCGCCTCACGCTGATGCTGGTGGCGGTCCCCGTCCTCCTCGTCCTGGGCGTTGTGGCGGCCGAGGGCCAGGTGCGCACGGTCGCCCTGGTGCTGGCCGCCGCCACCCTCGTGCTCACGGCGTGGATGTGGTGGCTGATCGGCCGGCGCGTGCGCTCGTTCGGGTACGCCGAGCGGGCCGACGACCTGCTCGTGACCAGCGGCATCATGTTCCGCAGGCTCGTCGTCGTCCCCTACGGCCGGATGCAGCTGGTGGACATCACCGCGGGACCGATCGATCGCTCCCTCGGGGTCACCACGGTCCAGCTGCACACGGCGGCGGCGTCGACCAACGCGACGATCCCCGGCCTGCCGCCGGCTGAGGCGTCCGGGCTGCGCGACCGGCTCGCCGCGCTCGGCGAGCAGCGCAGCGCCGGCCTGTGACCGAACATCAGCCGGTGCCCGGTGTCGGGTTCTCTGATCCCGAGCGGCGGCGGCGCACCCACCCGCTCACGCCCGTGGTCAACTCCATCCGATCGGTGGGCCTGCTGATCGGTGCGGTGCTCGTGTTCGGCCTCGGCGGCATCCGGGAGGCCGCGGCGGCCGGCGGGCTCGCAGGCGTGCTGACCGCCCTGTCGGGGGTCATCCTCGTGCTCGGCCTCGCGCTTGGGTTGAGCTACCTGTCGTGGACCCGTACGGAGTTCTTCTTCGACTCCTCCGGGGACTTCCGACTCGACTCCGGAATCCTGCAGCGCAGCGAGCGGCGGGTGACCCTCTCGCGACTGCAGAGCGTCGACGTGGTGCGACCCCTGCTCGGCCGCGTCGTCGGACTGGCCCAGGTGCGCATCGAGGTCGCCGGCGGCGGGGACTCGCGCGTGGTCCTGTCGTACCTGACGGAGGAGGATGCCCAAGCCCTTCGCGCGGAGATCATCGCGAGGGCGGCGGGCGTCGGGCCCGGCGCCGGGGAGGCACCGGAGGTGGTGCTGGCCACCGTGCCGACCGGGGACCTGATCGTGAGCCTCCTGCTGCGCAGCGACACGTTCTTCCTGCTGGCCGCCTCGGTGCTGATCGTGGCGTCGATCGTGTTGACCGAGGGCGCGGGCGGGCTGGTCCTGCTGTTCATCACCGGCGGCCTGCCACTGATCGGCGTGTTCGGCCAGTTCATGCGGTTCTTCGGATTCACCGTCGCGGAGTCCCCGGACGGCCTGCGGCTGCGGCACGGCCTGGCCAGCGTCCAGAGCCAGACCGTGCCCCCGGGCCGGGTGCAGGCCATCGAGATCTCCGAGCCGCTGCTGTGGCGGCGTCGCGGCTGGGTGCGCGTGTCGCTGACCGTGGCCGGCCTGCAGTCCGGCCAGGACGAGGGGCAGATGGGCCAGGTGCTCCTCCCGGTGGCCCCACGCGACGTCGCGGCGCGCATCGTGCACCGGGTCCTGCCCGGGGTGGACCTCTCGGCGTTCCGGTTCGAGCCCGCGCCCCCGCGCGCCCGCAGGCGTGCGTGGCTGCAGTGGGCCAACCTCGGGGTGGCCCACGACGATCGCGTGTTCGTGACCAGCCGGGGCTTCCTGACCCGCCATGTCGCGGTCATCCCGCACGCGCGGACCCAATCGGTCGGGGTCACCCAGGGCCCGTGGCAGCGGGCTCTGGGCCTGGCCACGGTGCGCGTGGACACCACGCCGGGACCGGTGTCGGTGGTCGGCCTGCACCGCGACGCCGGGCAGGCGCGCGCCATCGCCGAGGCGCAGCTGCTGCGGGCCGCCAGCGCCCGGGCCACCGGGCCGGCGGACCGGTGGATGGTGCCCCGCGTGCCCCCGGCTGCGCCGCCCGTCGGGGAGCGGGTCGAGCCGCCCGCCGGGGAGCCCTCCGGTCCGCCCGCCGGGAGCGGGTCGAGCCGCCCGTCGGGGAGCCCTCCGGTCCGCCCGTCGGGGAGCCCTCCGGTCCGCTGCCTCCGGTCGCACCCTGATCCGGCCCCGACAGGACCGCGCCCCGGGGGCGATGGCAGGCTCGCATCCGTGACCCCGGACCAGGCCCCAGCACCCCGCCTCGCGGTCGGCGTGATCGGCGTCGGCCGGGCCGGCGCCCCGCTGGCCGCCGCCCTGGCGCGGGCGGGTCACCCGGTCGTCGGCGTGCACGCCGTGTCCAGTCGGTCCAGGCGCCGCGTCGAGGAGTTCCTGCCCGGCACCCCGCTGCTGTCCACCGAGGAGGTGCTGGCCGCGGCGGACCTGGTCCTGCTCACCGTCCCCGACGACGTGCTGGGCGGACTTGTCGCGGGACTGGCCGAGACGGAGTCGGTGACGCCGGGCCAGTTCCTCGTCCATGCGTCGGGCCGGTACGGCATCGGGGTCCTCGAGCCGGCCACCCGACAGGGCGCCCTGCCGATGGCGCTGCACCCCGTGATGACGTTCACCGGGGCCCGAGCCGACGTCGACCGGCTCGCCGGATGCCCGTTCGGGGTGACCGCGCCCACGGTGCTCAGGCCCGTGGCCGAGGCGCTCGTCGTGGAGATGGGCGGCGACCCGGTGTGGGTCCCGGAGGAGGCCCGCCCGCTGTACCACGCGGCGCTGGCCAACGGGGCCAACCACCTGGTCACGCTCGTCGCCCAGACCCTCGACCTGCTCTCCAGCGCCGGGGTGGAGAAGCCCGCCGAGCTCGTCCGCCCGCTGCTGACCACCGCGCTGGACAACGTCCTGGCCATGGGTGATGACGCCCTCACCGGCCCGGTCGCCCGGGGGGACGCCGCGACCGTGGCCGCGCACCTCGAGGCCCTGTCGCGCACCGCACCGGAGGCGCGGGCCGCCTACGTCGCCATGGCCCGGCTCACCGCGGATCGGGCGCTCGCCGCCGGCCGGCTCGCCCCGGCGGCGGCCGAGGCGCTGCTCGACGTGCTGGGCTGAGGCGACTCCGCCTGCACCCGGGACCCCCGGGACAAGTTAGGGTCATCGCCGGCAGGACGGCACCGGAAACGGACGCCCCGGCCCGCGGCGCTGCAGCCAGCCCCGCGGACGGGCGAATCCCGGCGGCGCCAGGTGCGAACAGGAGGAGCACGATGAGCGGCACGGACGTCCCCGCGGGCCCGCCCTCGGTGATGCGGGTGGTGCGCACCCGGGAGTCGCTGGACGACGCCTACGCGGGCCTGCCCAGGCCCACCGTCCGCTCCGCGCGCGCCACCCGCGCGGCCGTGTTCACCATGGGGGCCCTGCACGAGGGGCACATCGCCCTGATCCGTGCCGCCCGCGGCGAGGTGGGCCCGTCCGGGCACGTCACGGTGACGATCTTCGTCAACCCGCTGCAGTTCGGGGCCGGGGAGGACCTCGAGCGCTACCCCCGCTCCCTTCGGGCCGACGTCGATGCCTGCGCCGAGGAGGACGTCGACCTCGTGTTCGCCCCAGCCACCGAGGTGCTCTACCCGCGGGGTGAGCCCGAGGTGCGCATCGACCCCGGCCCGCTCGGTGCGATCCTCGAGGGCGCGGCCCGTCCGGGCCACTTCGCGGGGGTCCTCACCGTGGTCACCAAGCTGATCCACATGACCCGGCCGCAGGCCACCTTCTTCGGCGAGAAGGACTACCAGCAGCTGACGCTCATCCGCCGGATGGTCGCCGACCTCGACCTGCCGGTACGGGTGCACGGCGTGCCGACCGTCCGGGAGCCCGACGGGCTGGCCCGGTCGAGCCGCAACCGGTACCTCTCCGAGCAGGAGCGGGCGCAGGCCGCGGCGATCCCCGCTGCCCTGGCCGCAGGCGTCACCGCGGCGGACCTCGGCAGGTCCGCCGACGCCGTCGTCGGCGCCGCCGAGCTGGAGCTCATGCGCGTGGGCCTGACCCCGGACTACGTGGCGCTCACCGACGCCGAGCTGGGCCCCGCGCCGGAGGTCGGCCCCGCCCGGCTGCTGCTGGCGACCAGGGTCGGCCAGACGCGACTGATCGACAACACACCCGTTACGTTGCGGGGATGAACACGCCGGCGCCCCGTCCCGGGCTGCTGGTCATCCCCACCTCGCTGGCAGCGCCCGAGCCGGGCTGGACCACGCACGCCGACGTCGTCGTCATCGGGTCGGGGGTCGCTGGGCTGTCCCTGGCGCTGAACATCCGCCGGCTGGGCCACCGTGTCCTGATCGTCACCAAGTCGTACGTCGAGGAGGGGTCCACCCGGTGGGCGCAGGGCGGGATCGCCGCTGCGCTGGCTGATGAGGACTCCCCCGCCGACCACGAGCGGGACACGCTGGTCGCCGGAGCAGGGCTCTGCGACCCGGCGGCCGTCCACGAGCTGTGCACCCGGGGCCCGGCCTCCGTGCGCAACCTGATCAGCGCAGGGGCGAGGTTCGACAAGGACGTGGCCGGCGACCTCGCCCTGACCCGGGAGGGCGGCCACCTGCGCGACCGGATCGCCCACGCGGGCGGCGACGCGACCGGCGCCGAGATCTTCCGCGCGCTCGTCGCCGCGATCGCCGACGACCCGGGGATCGAGCTCGTCGAGCACGCACTGGCCCTCGACCTGCTCACCGACGAGCACGGGGGCGTGCAGGGCATCACGCTGCACGTGATCGGCGAGGGCCAGAAGGACGGGGTCGGCGCCGTGCTCGCCCCCGCGGTCGTCGTCGCGACCGGCGGGCTGGGCCAGGTGTTCGCCCAGACGACGAACCCGCCCGTCGCCACCGGGGACGGGATGGCCATGGCGCTGCGCGCCGGCGCCGAGGTGGCCGACCTCGAGTTCGTGCAGTTCCACCCGACGGTGATGTACCTGGGGCCGGACTCGACCGGGCAGCAGCCGCTGGTCAGCGAGGCGGTCCGTGGGGAGGGGGCCTTCCTCGTCGACGACGAGGGCGTCCGGTTCATGCAGGGCGTGCACCCGCTGGCCGACCTCGCCCCGCGCGACGTGGTGGCCAAGGCGATCACCCGGCGCATGCGCGAGCAGGGCCGGGCGCACATGTGGCTGGATGCCCGCGCCCTCGGGGCCCGATGGGCCACACGGTTCCCCACGATCCTGGACTCGTGCCGCCGGCACGGGATCAACCCGGAGCGCGAGCTCATCCCGGTCGCGCCCGCCCAGCACTACGCCTCGGGCGGCATCCGCACCGACCTGCACGGGCGCGCCAGCATCCCCGGGCTCTACGCCGCCGGGGAGGTGGCCTGCACCGGCGTGCACGGCGCGAACCGCCTGGCCTCGAACTCCCTGCTCGAGGGTCTGGTCTTCCCGGAGCGGATCGTCGCGGCGCTGGCCGCGGGGCTGCCCCAGCGGCGGGACCCGGTGGTGCGCCCGACCCACCGGGGACTGGTCTCGCAGGCGGACCGTCGCCCGATGCAGGCGCTGATGACCGAGGGGGTGGGCGTGCTGCGCACCGCGGGGTCCCTGACGGCGGCCCTGGCGGGGCTGAGCCGCATGGTGGTCGGGGACCACCCGCAGGGCCGCAGCCTCGACGCCTGGGAGGCGACGAACCTGCACGCCATCTCCACGGTCCTGGCCATGCACGCCCTGGCCCGGGAGGAGACCCGCGGCTCGCACTGGCGCGAGGACTTCCCGGACGTGGACGACGAGCGCTGGCGCGTGCGGCTCGTGGCGGTGGCCGACGCCGACGGGGTCGTGCGCTCGCGTCGCGAGCCGGTCGCCCCGCACGACTACCGCACCCCGGGGACCTGAGGGGGCGACGATGGGACTTCCTGACCTGCTCCGGGCGCAGGGGCTCGACGTGGCGGCGGTCGACGCCCTCGTTCGGGCGACGCTGGCCGAGGACCTCGGCGGCGGGGTGGACGTCACCTCGGTGGCGACCGTGCCGGCCGACCAGCGCTCGACCCTGGACCTCGTCGCCCGCGCGGCGGGTGTCGTGGCGGGCATCCCGGTGGCTGGCCGCGTGTTCGAGGTCGAGTCCGGTGGGCAGAGCCGCGTCACCCTCGTGCGCTCGGACGGCGACCGGGTCGAGCCCGGCGACGTGGTCCTCACGGTGACCGGGCTGACGCGCTCGCTCCTGGTCTGCGAGCGCACGGCCCTGAACCTGCTGTGCCACCTGTCCGGTGTCGCGACCGCGACCGCCGCCTGGGCGCGGGCCCTCGAGGGCACGGGCGCGCGGGTCCGGGACAGCCGCAAGACGACGCCGGGCCTGCGCGCGCTGGAGAAGTACGCGGTCCGCTGCGGGGGTGGGGTGAACCACCGGATGGGCCTGTGGGACGCCGCCCTGGTCAAGGACAACCACGTGGTCGCCGCAGGCGGCGTCGCGCAGGCCTTCGAGGCGGTCCGCTCGCGCTTCCCGGGCATCCCCGTCGAGGTCGAGGTCGACTCGCTCGCGCAGCTGGCCGAGGTCGTGGCCGCCGGCGCCGACCTGGTCCTGCTGGACAACTTCACGCCCGCCCAGACCGCCGAGGCGGTGGCCCTGGTCGCCGGCCGCTGCCAGCTCGAGTCCTCCGGCGGGCTGAGCCTGGCGGTCGCGCGCGACTACGCCTTGACGGGCGTGGACTTCCTGGCCGTCGGCGCCCTGACCCATTCCGCTGCGGCGCTCGACATCGGCGCCGACCTGCGGCCACTCGAGGAGTGACCATGCTGCTCACGATCGACGTCGGGAACACCAACACCGTCCTGGGCCTGTTCGAGGACCATTCGCTGGTGCACTCCTGGCGGATCAAGACCGACCCCCGTGCCACCGCCGACGAGATCGCCCTGATCTTCCGGGGGCTGCTGACCGACGTGCCGACGATCACCGGTGTCGCCCTGTGCTCGACGGTCCCGTCGGTGCTGCACGAGATGCGCGAGATGCTCACGCGCTACTGGGCGAACGTCCCGGCGGTCATCGTGGAGCCGGGGACCAAGACCGGCGTTCCGCTGCTCACCGACAACCCGAAGGAGGTGGGTGCCGACCGGATCGTGAACACGCTGGCCGCGCACCACCTGTTCGGCGGTCCGGCGATCGTCGTGGACTTCGGCACCTCGACCAACCTCGACGTCGTCAGCGCCAAGGGGGAGTTCCTCGGCGGGGCGCTGGCCCCCGGGATCGAGATCTCGCTGGACGCGCTGTCCTCCCGGGCCGCCCAGCTGCGCAAGGTCGAGCTGGTCCGACCCCGCTCGGTCATCGGCAAGAACACCGTCGAGGCCCTGCAGTCCGGGGCCCTGTACGGGTTCGCCGGGCAGGTCGACGGCCTGGTCGACCGGATCATCGCGGAGCTCGGCGGCTCGGTCGCCGCGGTGATCGCCACCGGCGGCCTGGCGCCGATCGTCGTCGCGGAGTCCCGGACGATCACGCATCACGAGCCGGACCTGACGCTGATCGGCCTGGACCTCATCTACGCCAAGAACACCCCCCGCTGAGCACGGCGCCCCCGCCGCTCCAGCCACGAGCAGCAGGGCGCGGAACCGATCGAGTCGGTTCCGCGCCCCGGTGACCCCGCTGGGGTGGGCCCGCCCGCTGAGCCGGACCCACCCCGCCTTGGGCCGCGCCCGCCCGTCAGGAGGCGACGAACGTCGTCGTCGACGTGCTGCCGGTGGTGGTGTCGTCACCGCCGTCGTCGAGGCCCCAGCCACCCATGCCGTGGTGGCCGCCGGGTCCGCGGCCCATGCCCATGCCGTCGCCGGGCATCCCGTCACCCATCCCGCGGCCGAGCGGGCCCAGGCCGAACTCGCGGCCCAGCCCGACGTCCTGGCCATCGAGCCAGGCCTGGATCCGCTCCTGGCTGCGCGCCCGGATCTGGTCGGCCTGCTCCTGGGTCATCCGGCCATCGGCCACCGCCGCGTCGAGGTGCTCCTTCTGCATCTCCTGCAGGCCCGCGGCGAACTCGTCGGCGTTGTCGCCGGCGATCTCGCGCAGGGTCTCCCCTGCGGCCAGCCGCTCGCGCAGCTGATCGCGGGTCAGCCCGAGGGTGTCCTTGAGCAGTGCGTCGACCTCGGCCTGCTGCTCGGCGCGGTGCTGCTGGCGCTGGGCCAGGTCCTCCGCGCGCGCATCCCCGAGCGCCTTCTCGACGGCGTCTGCCTGCTGCTGGTTGATGGTGCCCTTCTGCACCAGGCTGGCCAGCACGTCGGCCAGCCTGCTGCCCGGGCCGTTGCCGGTGGCCGCCACGGCGATGCCCGCACCGGCCATGCCGGCCAGGGCAACCCCGACCACGGCTGCTGTCATCGTGCGCCTCATCGTCTGCCTCCTCGCTCACGACCGGACCTGCGTCCGGCTCTGGTTCCAGACTGCCGTGATCGCGTTGGACCGAGGTGGCGGGCCGGTTCGGGTCCTGTAAGGCCGGCGGCGACCTAGGGTGGGGCCGTGGACATCGTCATCCGGCCCGCGCGCACCTCCGACGTGCGCCGGATCCGCGAGCTCGTCGACCTCTACGCCGCGCGGCGGATCCTGCTGTCGAAGGCGACCGTCACGTTGTTCGAGGACGTCCCGGACTTCCTGGTGGCCGAGGTCGAGGGCCGCGTCGTCGGGTGCGGGGCGATGCACGTGATCTGGGAGGACCTCGGCGAGCTGCGCACGCTGGCCGTCGACCCGGCGCTGACCCGGTCCGGGATAGGCCACCGGCTCGTGGCGGCCCTGCTCGACCGGGCGCGCGCCCTGGGCGTGGCGCGGGTCTTCTGCCTGACCTTCGAGGTGGAGTTCTTCGCGCGCGCCGGCTTCGCCGAGATCGACGATGCCCCGGTGACCCCCGACGTCTACGCCCAGCTGCTGCAGTCCTACGACGAGGGCGTCGCGGAGTTCCTCGGCCTCGAGCGGGTCAAGCCGAACACCCTGGGCAACCACCGGATGCTGCGACTGCTCTGAGTCCCCGGGCCCTCGAGCACCCGCTGGCCGTCCGGCGCGTGCGATCCGGGGCCCCCGCTGCGCCGATGCGTGCCCAGGGTCAACCCGTGTTGCGCAGGCCGGTTGCGATCCCGTTCACCGTGAGCAGCAGCGCCCGGCGCAGCTGCGGGTCGATCTCGGCGCCCTCCCCCGCGTGCCAGCGGACCCGTGCCAGCAGCGAGACCTGGAGCAGGTGCAGGGGACGCAGGTAGGCGTCGCGCACCATCAGCGTGCGGGCCAGCCCGGGCTGGTTGCCCAGCAGGGAGTCCGTGCCCATCACCTGCTGCAGCTCGGCGACCGTGAGGTCGTGCTCGGCCCGGATCGTCCCGGCGAAGTGCTGCAGCTCGGTGGGCACCAGCCGGTCGACGTACCGATCGGCGACGTCCAGGTCGGCCTTCGCCGCGGTCATGGCGACGTTGGACAGGAAGTTGGCGAAGAAGGGCCACTGCTGGGCCATCTGCTGCAGGGTCTCGGCGTGCCCCGCGCGCCGGGCGGCCGCCAGCCCGGAGCCCACGCCGTACCAGCCGGGCACGATCTGGCGGGCCTGCGTCCAGCCGAACACCCACGGGATCGCGCGCAGCGTCTCCAGGCCGGCCGCCGAGGCCGCTCGCCGCGCGGGGCGCGACCCGAGGTGCAGGTCGCCGAGCTGCTCGACGGGGGTGGCGTAGGAGAAGTAGGCGGGCAGGTCCGGGTCGTCGACGAGCTGCCGGTAGGCGCGCAGGGCGGCCGTCGAGGTCACGTCCATCACGGCGTCCCAGCGCGCGAGGGTCTCGTCGTCGACCCACGAGGAGCGGTGCAGCACGGTGGCCCGCAGCGTCGCGGCCAGCGTCTGCCGCAGGTTCTCGCGCGCAAGGTCCGGCAGCAGGTACTTGTCGGAGATGACCTCCCCCTGCTCGGTGACCTTGATCTCGCCGTCGAGCACGCCCCACGGCTGGGACAGGATCGCCTCGTAGGTGGGTCCGCCCCCGCGGCCGACCGTCCCCCCGCGACCGTGGAACAGCCGCAGCGACACGCCCCGCGCGGCGGTGGCGTCGCGCAGCCGCCGCTGGGCGAGGTGGATCTCCCACTGCGAGGTGGTGATCCCGGCGTCCTTGTTGGAGTCCGAGTAGCCGAGCATGACCTCGAGGGTGTCGCCGCGCAGCCGGACGATCTGCCGGAACGACGGGTCGTCCAGCAGCGCGCCGACCAGCTCCTCGGCTGCCCGCAGCTCGGCGACCGTCTCCAGCAGCGGCACGAACCCGATCCGCGCCACGCCGGACGCCAGGTCGACCAGGCCCGCCTCCCGGGCGAGCAGGACCGCCGCCAGGATGTCGTCGGCCCCCTTCGTCATCGAGACGATGTAGGTCTGGCAGACCTCCGGGCCGTACCGGTCCAGCGCGTCGCGGATCTCGACGAACGTGTCGTAGGTCGCCCGGCCCGCGGCGTCGAGGGGAGGCGGTTGCGGGGCCAGCGGCCGCTTGCCGGCCAGCTCGGCGCCGAGCAGGGCGAACCGCTGCGCGCGGTCGAGGTCGGCGTAGGGACGGCCCCCGTCGGACAGCCGATCGATGAGCTGCCCGACGGCGTGGTGATGGGCGCTGGAGTGCTCCCGGACATCCAGCGTCGCCAGCGAGAGGCCGAAGGTCGCGACGATCCGCATCGTCCGGGCGACCATGCCCGCGGCGATCAGGCCACCCCGGTTCGCCGCCAGGGAGGCACGGATGACCGCCAGGTCGGCGAGCAGCTCGCCGCTGGTGCGGTAGTCCCGCCCCGGCTCGTGGCGCAGCCCCCGCGCCTGGCGCTCGCGGGTGTTGCGCAGCTTCGCATGGATGCAGGTCAGCTTGAGCCGGTACGGCTCCTCGGCGTTCAGCCGTCGGAACCGGGGGTCCAGGTCGGGCAGCGCCTCGAGGTCGGCGTCCAGGGATCGGACGAGGTCCACGGAGGCCGGGACGATCCGCACGGACACCGAGAGCTGGGCCGACAGGTCCTCGATGTGCGGCAGCAGGGCCCGGACGGCGTGGTCGTGCTGCATCGCCAGGACCTGTGCGGTCACCTGGGCGGTGACGAACGGGTTGCCGTCACGATCGCCGCCGATCCAGGAGCCGAAGGTCAGCGCACGCGCCGCGGGGTCGACCGCCACGCCCGCCTGGGCCGCGGCGGAGGCGAACTCGGCGAGGACGTCGGCGGCCGGCCCCGCGGCCAGGTCGTCGAGGTAGAACAGCGCATTGCGGGCCTCGTCGGTCACCTCGGGCTTCTCCAGCCGCAGCTCGTCGGTCTGCCAGAGCAGGTCGATCGCCTCGGAGATGCCCCGATCGGTCTGCTCGGTGCGCGCCAGGGCGAGCAGGTCGGCGATGCGCCGCAGCTTGAGCAGCACCGAGCGGCGGGAGGCCTCGGTCGGGTGGGCGGTGAACACCGGCCGCGCTCCGATCCGGCTGATCCCGCCGACCACGTCATCCCGCGCCACCAGCCCGGCGTCGGCGGCCTCGGCGATCGCCAGGCCAGCCTGGGCCAGGGGGCCCCCGGTGAGCTGGCGCGCCTCGGCCTGGCCCCGGGCGCGGTGCACCTGCTCGGCCACGTTGGCCAGCGAGAAGTACAGCGAGAACGCCCGGGCCAGGGTGCTGGCCTGCTCCAGCGGGAGGTCGTCGACGATCTCCGCCGCCCGGTCGGGGTCCTCGCGGACCATGCCGCGGATCTGCTCCACCAGTGCGAAGGTGTCCGGGCCCTCCTGCCGGATGAGCGCCTCGCCCAGCAGGTCCCCCAGGCGACGGATGTCGTCGCGCAGCGCGGGTGCGGAGGCGAGCTCGACCAGCGGGTTCATGGCCGAAGCGTAGTGAGGTCCCGCGTGGATGGCAGGGGACGCGGTTGCCCAGCGGGCGGGCGCCGACAGTGGGATGCAGGCGTATCCGGGGGCCCGCCAATTGTGATGGTCGCGCCGGTGGCGATCGCATTGACGGCGGAATTGCGGACAGGAATGCGACCCCCATCTTCCTTATGTCGAAAGACATCGCTATGCTCGTGGGGAAATTAAACGGGGCTCGGCAATTGGAGACATAATGGCGCGAAGGGTCCAGGTCACCCTCGAGGACGACATCGACGGCGGCGCAGCGGCCGAGACCGTCTCGTTCGCCCTCGACGGCAGGGCCTACGAGATCGACCTGAACGAGGCCAACGCTGCGGCGCTGCGCGAGGTGTTCGCGCCGTGGATCGCGTCCAGCCGGCGGGCCGGGGGCCGCGCCCCTGAGGGCCGTGCCCGCACCGGTCGGCGCTCCCAGGACACCGCCGACATCCGGCGCTGGGCCACGGAGAACGGGATCCCGGTCAGCTCGCGCGGCCGGATCTCGGCCGACCTGCGCGCTCGCTACGAGGCCGCCAACCAGTAGGTCGACCGGACCGGGCTGCACGTCGGGGGCCGGTCGCTTCGCTGCTCCACCACCCTCGCGGGGATGACCCGCGGCGGTGGGGCGTGTTCGCCGTGGGCGGAGCCGGTGGTGGAAGGTCACTGGCCCGATCGGGTGTTGTTGGGGGCAAGGCCTGCCGAACGCGGCCGCCGCACGAGGATCGTCCGTGTGGGCGTCAGCGGTTCGGGTTAGAGTGGCAGCCTTCGGGAGACCCGGGGGATGCGGGAACGAAAGAGGTGCCACATGTTCGAACGGTTCACCGATCGCGCTCGTCGCGTCGTGGTGCTCGCGCAGGAAGAGGCGCGGATGCTCAACCACAACTACATCGGCACCGAGCACATCCTGCTGGGCCTGATCCACGAGGGCGAGGGCGTCGCCGCCAAGGCGCTCGAGAGCCTGGGCATCTCGCTGGATGCCGTGCGCCAGCAGGTCGAGGAGATCATCGGCCAGGGGCAGCAGGCCCCCAGCGGGCACATCCCGTTCACCCCGCGGGCCAAGAAGGTCCTGGAGCTGTCGCTGCGCGAGGCGCTGCAGCTGGGCCACAACTACATCGGCACCGAGCACATCCTGCTGGGCCTGATCCGCGAGGGCGAGGGAGTGGCCGCCCAGGTGCTGGTCAAGCTCGGCGCGGACCTGAACAAGGTGCGCCAGCAGGTCATCCAGCTGCTCAGCGGGTACCAGGGCAAGGAGCCGGCCGCGGCCGGGGCCGGAGCCGGCCCCCAGGAGGGCACGCCGTCCGGGTCGCTGGTCCTCGACCAGTTCGGTCGCAACCTCACCAAGGACGCCCGGGAGAACAAGCTCGACCCGGTGATCGGGCGCGAGAAGGAGATCGAGCGGGTCATGCAGGTGCTGTCCCGCCGCACCAAGAACAACCCCGTGCTCATCGGGGAGCCCGGCGTGGGCAAGACCGCCGTGGTCGAGGGCCTGGCCCAGATGATCGTGCGCGGCGAGGTGCCCGAGACGCTCAAGGACAAGCACCTGTACACGCTCGACCTCGGCGCGCTGGTCGCCGGCTCGCGCTACCGCGGCGACTTCGAGGAGCGCCTGAAGAAGGTGCTCAAGGAGATCAAGACGCGCGGGGACATCATCCTGTTCATCGACGAGATGCACACCCTGGTCGGCGCGGGTGCGGCCGAGGGTGCGATCGACGCAGCGAGCATCCTCAAGCCGATGCTGGCCCGCGGCGAGCTGCAGACCATCGGCGCGACGACGCTCGACGAGTACCGCAAGTACGTGGAGAAGGACGCCGCGCTCGAGCGCAGGTTCCAGCCGATCCAGGTGCAGGCCCCGACGGTCACGCACACCATCGAGATCCTCAAGGGCCTGCGCGACCGCTACGAGGCCCACCACCGCGTCTCGATCACGGACGCCGCCCTGGCGGCGGCCGCACGGCTGTCGGACCGCTACATCTCCGACCGGCAGCTGCCCGACAAGGCCATCGACCTGATCGACGAGGCCGGCTCGCGGCTGCGGATCCGCCGGATGACCGCGCCGCCGGACCTTCGCGAGTTCGACGAGCGGATCGCCTCCGTCCGCCGTGAGAAGGAGTCGGCGATCGACGCACAGGACTTCGAGAAGGCCGCCTCGTTGCGGGACCGGGAGAAGACCCTGCAGGTCGAGAAGGCCCAGCGTGAGAAGGAGTGGAAGGCCGGCGACATGGATGTCGTGGCCGAGGTGGACGACAAGCTCGTCGCCGAGGTGCTGGCCCTGATGACCGGGATCCCGGTCACGGACCTGTCCGAGGACGACGCCCAGCGCCTGCTGCGCATGGAGGACGAGCTGCACAAGCGCGTCATCGGGCAGCAGGACGCGATCCACGCGCTGTCCCAGGCGATCCGGCGCACCCGGGCCGGGCTCAAGGACCCCAAGCGCCCCGGCGGCTCGTTCATCTTCGCCGGGCCCTCGGGCGTGGGCAAGACCGAGCTGAGCAAGACGCTGGCGGAGTTCCTGTTCGGCGACGAGGATGCGCTCATCGCCCTGGACATGAGCGAGTACTCCGAGAAGCACACGGCCTCGAGGCTGTTCGGCTCGCCTCCCGGATATGTCGGGTACGAGGAGGGTGGCCAGCTCACCGAGAAGGTGCGCAGGAGGCCTTTCTCCGTCGTCCTGTTCGATGAGGTCGAGAAGGCCCACCCGGACATCTTCAATTCGCTTCTCCAGGTCCTTGAGGAAGGCCGGCTGAGCGATGCCCAGGGCCGGGTGGTGGATTTCAAGAACACCGTCATCATCATGACCACCAACCTCGGCAGCCGGGATGTGAGCAAGGGCGTGATGCTCGGGTTCGCCGGGGGTGACGAGGACAACGAGTACGAGCGGATGAAGGCCAAGGTGCAGCAGGAGCTCAAGGCGCACTTCCGGCCCGAGTTCCTCAACCGCATCGACGACATCGTGGTGTTCCACCAGCTCACCCGCAACGAGATCGTCCAGATCGTGGACCTCATGGCCAGCCACCTCGATGACCGGCTCAAGGAGCGCGACATGGGCATCGAGCTGACCCAGGCCGCCAAGGAGCTGCTCGCCGAGCGTGGCTACGACCCGGCCCTCGGGGCCCGGCCGCTGCGCCGGACGATCCAGCGCGAGGTGGAGGACGCCCTCAGCGAGAGGATCCTCTTCGGCGAGCTCCGGGCCGGGCAGATCGTCGTGGTCGACGTGGTCGGCGAGGGTCCGGGCGCGGAGTTCACGTTCACCGGCACCGACAAGGTGACGCTGCCCGACGTGCCGCCCGTGGAGGCGGCTGGGGCGGGCCCCGGGGATGCCGCGGAGGGCTGAGCAGGTCCACGCGGGTCCCCGCGCCGAGCTGGCCGCGGGGACCCGGGACCGGGCACCCATGGGAGGCCCTGACCCGACCCGGGTTACGGTGTGCCCGTGAGTTCGGTCATCAACCCGGTCGGTCCGGAGGAGCCCAGCACCTACTGGCGCCGGCGGGCCGTCGTGATCGTCGTGCTGCTGGTGATCGTCGCGCTCTTCGGGCTGCTGGTCCGGGTCGCCCTGGGGTCGAACGACGAGCCCGTGGAGGTCGCGCCCAGTCCGTCGCCGAGCTTCGGGCTGACCATGACACCCGAGCCGGATCCCAGCGCGTCGGCGACGCCGGATCCGTCCGCGTCCGCCGGTCAGGCCAGTGCCAGCGCCAGCGCCAGCGCCCCCCGTCGCCCTCCCCGAGCCCGTCGGCGTCGGTGTCCTGCGCCGATTCCGACATCTCCGTCGTGGCGGGGACGTCCTCGGCCTCGACGTCGGTGGGTGCCGGGATGGGGCTGACGCTGAGCATCGAGAACACCGGCGAGGGTGCCTGCACCCGGGACTTCGGAGCGGGCGCCAACGAGATCCGGATCACGTCGGGCCCGGTCCTCGTCTGGTCCTCGGACTTCTGCAGCCCGTCGAAGGCCGAGGACATCGTCACGCTCGGCCCCGGCGAGGGCCTGACGACCTCGGTCACCTGGCCCGGGAAGGTCACGGCCAAGGGCTGCCCCGCCAACCAGCCCACCGCACAGCCCGGCTCCTACCGGGTCGTGGCGCGCAACGGGTCGGTGGAGTCCGGTGCCGTGGCGTTCACCGTGAAGTAGCCGCGGCCACGGTGGGCCCGACCGGGCCTCCGACCGGGTCCGCCCCGGGTCAGACGTAGCGCTCGAGGATCGACGACTCGGCCAGCCGGGACAGGCCCTCGCGGATGTACCGGGCGCGGTTCTCGCCGATCCCCTCCACCTGCTGCAGGTCGTCGACCGATGCGCCGAGCAGGGCCTGCAACGAGCCGAAGTGGTCGACCAGCCGGTCGCGCACGACCTCCGGCACGCGGGGCACGCGCGACAGCAGGCGGTGGCCCCGGGCGCTGACGTTGGCCTCCAGCCCGTCGGTGCTGGCCGGGTAGCCCAGGGCGCGGGCCACCGAGGCGAGCTCGAGCAGGTCCGTCGGGCTGATCAGGTCCAGCGCCTCCAGGGTCTCCTTCGCGGTGAGCCGCTTGCGCCCCTTGCGCTGGGGAAGGTAGTCGCGCACCACCAGCTCCCGGTCCGACTCGACGCCGGCGACGAGCTCGGAGAGCTGCAGCGCGACCAGTCGGCCGTCGGTGCCCATCTCCAGCAGGTAGGCGCGGATCTCGCTGGCGATGTGGCGCACCATCTCCAGCCGCTGCAGGGTCGCGCAGACCTCGCGCACGGTGACCAGGTCCTCGATCTCGAGCGCCGACAGGCTGCGGGACACCTCGTCCAGTCGCTGCTTGTAGCGCTCGAGGGTGGCCAGCGCCTGGTTCGCCCGCGACAGGATGGCCGCCGGGTCCTCCAGCACGTAGCGGCGGCCCCGCAGGTACAGGGCGATGATGTGCATCGACTTGCTCACGCTGATGACCGGGAAGCCCGTCTGCTTGGCCACCCGGTCGGCGGTCCGGTGCCGGGTGCCGGTCTCGCTGGTCGGGATGGTCGGCTCCGGGACGAGCTGGGTCGCCGCCCGGACGATCCGCGACGACGTCGAGTCGATGACGACCGCGCCATCCATCTTCGCGAGCTCGCGCAGCCGGGTCGACGTGAAGTCGATGTCCAGGGGGAAGCCCCCGGTGCACAGCACCTCGACGGAGCGGTCGTGGCCCAGGACGATCAGCGCCCCGGTCCGCCCGCGCAGGATCCGCTCGAGGCCGTCGCGCAGCTCGGTCCCGGGGGCCACGCGCTCGAGTGCTGCCGCGAGCTCCGGGTCAACGCCTGCCATGTCCCCCTCCGATGCGTCGAGGCGCCTGAGTCTAGGCGACTCGTGCGGGTGTGGCACCGCGATGGGACCGCGATGTCAGGGCGCGGCAGTACCGTCGCGCCATGGCGTCGAGCGGTGCGATGAAGTCCGTGTTCCGGTGCGCGGAGTGCGGCTGGCAGGCCCCGAAGTGGGTCGGCCGGTGCGGGGAGTGCCAGGCGTGGGGCACGGTGGCCGAGGTCGGGGCCGGATCGACCCGGGTGCCGGTCGCCGGGCCCGTGTCCGGCATCGCCGTCGCGATGACGGGGATCGACCTGACGGGGGCCGCGGCGGACCCGACCGGCATCGACGAGCTCGACCGCGTCCTCGGCGGCGGCCTGGTCCCGGGAGCCGTCGTGCTGCTCGCCGGGGAGCCCGGGGTGGGCAAGTCGACCCTGCTCCTGCAGGTCGCGGCGTCGGTCGCGGCGACGGGCGCCCGGGCGCTGTACGTGACGGGTGAGGAGAGCGTCGAGCAGGTGCGCTCCCGCGCCGAGCGGGTCGGCGCTGTCGAAGCCGGCGTGTTCATCGCCGCGGAGGTCGAGGTCTCCGCCGTGGTCGCGCACACCGAGGCCGTCGCCCCGCGGGTCCTGGTCGTCGACTCGATCCAGACGATGAGCAGTGCCGGGGTCGACGGCGTGGTGTCCGGGGTCTCGCAGGTGCGCGAGGCCACCGCGGCACTGATCCGCCTGGCCAAGCAGCGCAACATGGCGTGCGTGCTGGTCGGCCACGTGACCAAGGACGGTGGGATCGCCGGGCCCCGCACGCTCGAGCACCTGGTTGATGTGGTGCTGTCCTTCGAGGGGGACCGGCACGCCCGCCTGCGCATGGTCCGCGCGGTGAAGAACCGGTTCGGCCCCACGGACGAGGTTGGGTGCTTCGAGCTGGGCGAGGACGGGCTCGTGGGGCTGCCGGATCCGAGCGGGCTGTTCGTCACCGATCGCCCGGACCCCGTGCCCGGGACCTGCGTGATGGTGGCGCTGGAGGGCCGCCGACCGCTGCTGGCCGAGGTGCAGGCGCTCGTCGTGCCCAACGGGGGGTCGGCGCCGCGCCGGACCACTTCGGGGATGGACTCCGCCCGGATCGCCATGGTCCTGGCCGTCCTCGAGCGCCGGGAGGCGCTGCCCATGTCGAGGTTCGACACCTACGTCGCCCCGGTGGGCGGGGCCAGGCTGGTCGAGCCGGCAGGGGACCTCGCCGTGGCGATGGCCGTTCGCGGCTCGATGGTCGACATGGCCGTGCCGCTCGGGTGGGTGGCCTTCGGCGAGGTCGGCCTCGCCGGCGAGCTGCGCAGGGTTCCGGGGGCGCGCAAGCGGGTCACGGAGGCGGCCCGGCTGGGGATGACCGATGTCGTGCTGCCCCGGGCGGACTGCGTCGGGCTCTCCGTCCCCGGCATCCGCCTGCATCCGGCCGACGACATCACCGGAGCGCTGCATCTGGTGCCCTGGCGCAGTCCCGGGGCGCTGCGCGTGACGCAGCCCACCGGCCCCCGGGCGCTCGTCCTCGTCCCGGACGCCTGATCCGCGGCTGGCTCACAGGCTCCCGGGATGTGGCGCGAATCCCACGATCGGTAGCTGCTTGCGGGTTCGGGCGGCCAGCACGGCGTCCCGGGCAGCGCAGTGCTCGGCGAGCACGGCGTACGCCGCCGGTCCCATCAGCGCGACCAGCTCGTCCCGGCAGGAGACGTAGACCGGCTCGGTCCCGACGTGGGCAGCGGGGGCCGTGGTGCAGTACCAGTCGAGGTCGTGGCCGCCCTCGCCCCAGCCGCGCCGGTCGTACTCCGCGATCTCGACCAGCTGGTAGGTCGTCCCATCGGGGCGCTCCACGTCGGAGTAGCTGCGGCGGATCGGCAGCTGCCAGCAGACGTCGGGCTTCGTCTGCGTGATGGGCACGCCCTGCGCCACAGCCAGCGCGTGCAGGGCGCATCCCGGCCCACCGGGGAAGTCGGGCCGGTTCAGGAACAGGCAGGCACCGTCGACGACCCGGGTCTTGGCCTCGCCGTCGGCATCGAGCTCGGAGATCCCGTGCTCGAGGCCGTCAGCGCGGTACTGCCACTGCGCCTCGGTCAGGTCACCGGCCAGCCGCTCGGTTCGGGCGCGGTCGTCCTCGTCGGCGTAGTGCGCGCCGAGGGTGCAGCAGCCGTCGTCGGGGCGGTCTGCATAGATCCCCTGGCAGCCGCGGCCGAAGATGCAGGTCCACCGGGAGGTCAGCCAGGTCAGGTCGGCCCGGTAGACGACCTCCGGGTCTGCGTCCTGCCCGTCCGGGTCCGGGAACTCGAGCCAGTGCCGGGCACCCCCGAGCGGACGTTCGACCATGGGCGAATCGTAGGTGCTGGGCAGGGTCGACCGGGCCGTGCGTCCGGGGGACGCGGTTCGGTCCTAGGCTGAGTGCGTGGACGACCCGTCAGTGCAGGCAGCGGTGCCGGACCCTGCCGCTGCGCAGCCGCCGGCGCCGGGGGGACCGGCCCGCAGCCGCGCCCGCCCGCGCACGACGCGGAAGGTTGCAGCGGCCCAGCCGGATGCTGGGGCGCCGGGGGACCGGGCGCCGGGGGACGCCGAGTCGACGCCGCCCGTGCCACCTCCCGCAGCGCCGGGCGCCCCGACTCGCACGCGTGCCCGCAAGGCGACGCCCACCAAGGCCGCCAAGGCGCCCACCAAGGCCGCCAAGCCCAAGGCGCCCACCACGACCGCGAAGCCCAAGGCCCCCCAAGGCCGCGAAGCCCAAGGCCCCCAAGGCGCCCGCGAAGCCCAAGGCCCCCAAGGCGCCCGCCAAGGCCCCACACGCCGACGCCCGCGACCGGCCAGGGCGCGCCTCTCCCACCCCCGACCGGCCAGATCACCGCCACCCCCAGGTCCCGTCCCCGCACGGTCCGGGTCCCGGCTGCCAAGGTGGCCCTGTCGACCTCCTCGGTCTACCCGGAATCGGTGGCGGCGGCCTTCGAGATCGCCCGGCGCCTGGGCTATGACGGTGTGGAGCTGATGGTCTTCACCGACCCGGTCAGCCAGGACGCCGATGCGGTGCGGTCCCTGTCGGACTACTACGGCGTGCCGATCCTCTCCGTGCATGCGCCATGCCTGCTGGTCACCCAGCGGGTCTGGACCACCGACCCGTGGGAGAAGCTGCGCCGCTCGCAGGCGGCTGCCGAGCGGCTCGGCGCATCAACGGTGGTCGTCCACCCGCCGTTCCGCTGGCAGCGCGACTATGCCCGCGACTTCGAGGTCGGCCTCGCGCGGATGCGCGACGAGACCGACGTGGTCTTCGCGGTGGAGAACATGTACCCGTGGCGCGCCCGGAACCGGGAGTGGGCTGCCTACCTGCCCGACTGGGATCCGCGCAACCAGGACTACCCCCAGGTCACCCTCGACATGTCGCACACGGCGGTGTCCGGCACCTCGGCGCTGGCAATGGCCGCCGACCTGGGCGATCGGCTCGCGCACATCCACCTCGCCGACGGGTCGGGGCTGGCCCGCGACGAGCACCTCGTCCCCGGGCGCGGCACCCAGCAGTGCGCCGAGTTGCTCGAGGGCCTGGCCGTCGCTGGGTTCTCCGGGACCGTCGCGGTCGAGGTGAGCACTCGGAAGGCCGCGAACCGGGCCGAGCGGGAGGCCGACCTGGCCGAGGCCCTGGCGTTCGCGCGCCTGCATCTCGCCGCGCCCTCCCCGGTCGACGAGCCCTAGTCTGGTTCCGTGTCTGACGAGACCAGCGAGGCCCTCCTCACGGTCGCGCGCGAGATGATCGAGAAGCGCGGCTACCTGGGCCTGTCGATGCGCACCGTCGCCGCGGCTGCCGGGGTCACGCCCGAGGTGGCGCGGCGCTACTACCGCAACCGCGACGCCCTGTTCGCGGCGGCCATGCGGCTGCCGGTGGACCCCTCCAGCGCGATACCGACCCTGGTCGCACCCGGGATCGAGGGCATGGGCGAACGCCTCGTCCGGTTCATGCTGGACACGCTGCGCGACCCCGAGGCGCGCGCCGAGATCGTGTCGCTGGCCCGGTCCGGGGTCAACGCGGGGCATGCCCTCGCCGGCCTGCAGGAGTTCCTCGAGCGCAGCGTCGTCGACCGGATCGCCGGCATGATCGGCGTCCCGGACGCCCGGATGCGCGCGGCCCTCATCTCCAGCTACCTGCTCGGGATCGCGATGACCCGCTACGGGGTGCGCCTCGAGCCGCTGTCCTCGGCCTCCGAGGAGGAGGTCATCAGGATGGTGGCCCCGGTCGTCCAGGACCTGCTGGACCCGCGCAAGCCCATCCCCGGGTCGGCCCGGGCCAGGGCGCGCAGCAGCGCCCCCGCGGACCCGGGAGCGTCCACATCGGCCGCGGCCCCGACCGCCACCGCCCGGCCCAGGTCGTTCGTCGCCGACCCGAAGGCGCACGCCGAGCACGTGGCCCGGGAGGCCGAGGAGGCCCATGAGCAGGCGGCCCGGGCGCGGAAGTCCGCCGGCCCGGACGTGTCGGGCTAGCGCTTGGCTGCCAGCGCCGCGGCCACCTCGCTGGTCGTCGCCGCGTCGACGAGGCCCAGCTGCCAGGCGGCCGTGGCTGCCTCCGCTGCGTCGTCGACGTAGTACATGGGGATGCCCTCCTCCTCGCGGAGCCGGGCGGCACGGGTGGCCACCGCCTCGCTGCGCTCGGCGAGGTGGGATCCCACGTAGATCAGGAAGACCGCCCGGATCCGTTCCGGGAACTCCCGGGCCATGACCTCGTAGGTCTCCGGATCCCCCTGCCCCACGTCGCCCACGAGGACGAAGTCGAACTGCGGGTGCCCGGCGATGAGCGCTCGGATGGAGCTGCGCTTGTGCTCCCGGCCGTCGCGCATCAGGCGGTCGGCCTGGGGTCCCCAGTCGGTGAGGAACAGCGGGCCGCGCGGGAACCTGTGCAGGTTCATGAACGCCACGAGGTAGTCGTAGAAGTTCCAGGAGCCGGTGGAGACGTAGAAGAACGGAACGGTGCCGCGCGTTCCGTCGCCCCGGGCGAGGCCGGCGTACAGCGCCGACATCCCCGGGACGGGCTTGCGGTCGGCGACGTCGCGGAGGATGGTCCGGCCCAGGGCCGTCCACCGCTGCGTGAGACCGGTCTTCAGGATGGTGTCGTCGATGTCGGAGATCACGGCGATCCCGCCCGCCGGGTCGGGCACGAGGACCCGGCCCGTGGTGTGGGCCACGGAGGAGCCCTCGACCGGATCGATGTCCAGCACGTGCCATCCGGGCGAGAGGGCCCCGACCGGCAGGGTGATGTGCAGGTATCCGTCGCTGTCGCTGGTGAACTCCGCGGACGCCTCCCCCATCGACGCGCGGACGGTGACGCCCTGGATGCTCAGCACGAGGAAGCGCCGCATGTTGGCCTTCATCGCCTCGCCGGTGCCCGCGGCAGCCTCCCCGGTGCTGAACAGCGGCTTCTCGATGCACCGCGCCGTCAGGTGCGCCACCCCGTCGGCGTACCAGCCCCGGTAGGTCACCACCACGGTCGGGCGCAGGCGCTCGCGCCGGCGCCGGATCTCCAGACGGCCAGCGTTCACGGCCTTGTCCACGGTGTCGACCAGCCCGACGACGTCGACGTCCTCGACAGCCCTGGCCAGACGGGACACCCCGGGCAGCTTGGACAGCTCCACGGACCACCTCCTGCGTCGCCCGACAGGCTATAGGCCGGTCGACCCCTCCGGCCACCGGTCGGGGGGATCGGGCCGCCCGTCCCTACCGGACCCGGCAACCTCGGGGCGACGGTCCGGCGCGGCGCCGCGTAGCCTTCGGTGCGGAGGTGAGGCACCCGATGGTCGATTTCGGCGCGGTCCTGCGACAGATCCCCACACGGGCGAAGGTGGTCGGATCGTTCGACCAGCTCGCCCTGGCTCGCGACGCGGTGAGCCCGTTCGTCGCGGGGGAGTCGGTGGGCAGCGCCGTGGAGGCCGTGCGGGAGGCCACTGAGGCCGGGATGTCGGCCTCGGTGCTGTACCTGCCGCTGCCGGATGCCCGGGAGGCCGCGCGCGTGGCCTGCGTGCAGGTCATCGAGGCCCTGGCGATCGACGACCTGTCGGTGGGCACCGACCTGGCCGTGGACCCGGTGGCGATGGGCCTGGGACGTGTCGGGGAGCAGGCACTGCGCTCCGACCTGGCCCTGATGTGCGCAGCCGCCGAACGGGCCGGGATGACCGTGACGTTCACCAGCGTGCCCCACGAGCTCGTCGAGACCGTCCTTGGGATTCGCGACGAGCTCGCCACGGAGCTGCCGGACCTGGGCGTCACCCTCACCGCGAACCTGCACCGGACCGAGGGCGACTGCCTGGACCTCGCCGGCTCGGGCGCACGTGTGCGCCTGCTGCGCCGCGAGGTGGCGCCCTCCCGGGGGGTGGCGTTCACCGACCCCCATGAGATCGACCGGGCGTTCGTGCGGTGCACCCGGCTGCTCATGGACGCAGGCGCGCGCCCGGTCATCGCGACGCACGACCAGCGCCTGCTGGACATCGCGGGGGCGCTGGCCGAGCGTGCGGAGCGGGCCCCGGGCGAGTACACCTTCCAGCTGCGCCGCGGCGTGGCCGAGGCCCGGGCCGCCGAGCTCGTGGCCGCGGGCGCGGCGGTGAGCCTGCTCGTCCCCTTCGGTCCCGACTGGGCACGCTACGTGGCGCGCTGGATCGCCGTGCGGCCCGCGTCGGTCGGCAAGGCCGTGGGCGCGGCGATCGGAAGGCCCGACCGATGACCGCCGGGCACCCGCGGCTGGCGGTCCTCGGCGCCGGTCGGATGGGGCAGGCGATCATCGCCGGCCTGCTCGACTCGGGCTGGGCCCCGGATCGGATCACCGCCGCCGAGGCGCACGAGCCGACCGCCGACCAGGTGCGCCAGCACCTGGGCATCGAGGTTCGGGCGGCCGTGGACGCCGTCGACGGTGCCGAGGTCGTCCTCGTGGCCGTCAAGCCCCACCACGTGGGCCAGGTCCTCGACCAGGTCGCCGAGCGGCTCGGGGCCGGCACCACGGTCGTCTCGATCGCAGCCGGCGTGCCCACCGCCACGCTCTGCGCGCACGTGCGGCCCGGCACGGCCGTGGTCCGGGTGATGCCGAACACCCCCTCGCTGGTCGGCCGGGGCATGGCCGCGCTCTCCCCGGCGCCGGGCTGCCCGCCGGAGTCCCTCGAGCTGGCCCGCGGCATCCTCGCGGCCGTCGGCGAGGTCGTGGTCGTCCCGGAGTCGATGCAGGACGCCGTGACCGCGGTGAGCGGGTCCGGGCCGGCCTACGTCTTCCTCCTCGCGGAGGCGATGATCGACGCCGGCGTGCTCGTGGGCCTGCCGCGCACCCTGGCGCACGACCTGACGGTGCAGACCCTGCTGGGTGCCGCGACGATGCTGCGCGACTCCGGCGACCACCCGGCCGTGCTGCGCGAGAACGTGACCTCGCCGGGGGGCACGACGGCCGCGGCGCTGCACGTGCTGGAGGACGCGGCCGTGCGGGCCGCGATCGCCAACGCCATCCGGGCCGCGCGGGATCGGTCGGCCGAGCTCGGCGGGTGATCGCCCGGTGGCGCAGCGCGCCGCCGAGTTGCCCGCCTGCGCCGCCGGAGCTCAGGCCAGCAGGGGGGACACCTCGTCCTCCGGCCCGCACACGACGAGAACGTCGTCGCGGCCCAGCACGAGGTCGGGTGCAGCGAGGTCCGGTATGCCCCGCCCCCGCCTGCTGATGGCCATCACGACGATGCCCATCTCCCGCAGCTCTGCGATCTCGCCGAGCGGCCGGTCGGCCCAGGCCTGGTGCACCGGCAGGGCCGCGTACGCCAGCCCGTCGACCGTGGGGATGTACTCGGTGCGGTGCCCCAGCAGCGCGTGGGCGACCCGGCGGCCTACCTCGAGCTCGGGGTAGACGACCTCGGTGACGCCGATCTTGCGCAGGATCCTTGCCTGGTCGGCGTTGATGGCCTTGGCCCAGATCTCGGGGATCTTGAACTCCTCCTTGAGGATCAGCGCGCACACCAGGGAGGCCTCCACCGCGTCACCCATGGCCACCACGGCGCGGGTGTACTCGCGCACGCCGAGCTGCTTGAGCGCCTCCTTGCTGGTGACGTCGGCCTCCACGGCCATGGTCACCTTCTTGCTCACCTCGCGCACGAGGTCCGGGTTGCGGTCGATCGCCAGCACCTCGCACCCCTCGCGGCTCAGTGCGGTGGCCACGGACTGCCCGAACCTCCCCAGGCCCAGGATCACGACGGGCTCGACCTCGCGTGGCTCCACCAGTTCCTCCTCTGTCAGCCGATCATGGGGCGGCCCTCGGGCAGCCGGAACGCTCGTGGGCCGCCCCGCATCGTCAGCGAGGAGGCCAGGGTCAGTGGCCCGACACGGCCCAGGAACATGAGTCCGACGACCAGCAGCTGCGCCAGGACGCCCAGCGTCGGCGTCACGTTGGCGCTGAGGCCCACCGTCGCCAGCGCCGAGATGACCTCGAACAGGGCGAGGTCCAGGCCGAGGCTGGTCAGGGCCTCGAGTGCCATGGTCCCGAGGATGACCGCGGCGACCATGGTCATGGTCACGGCGATGGCCACGCGCACGGCACTGTCCGGGATGCGCCGGTCGAGCACGTTGATGTCGCGGGCGCCCCGGATCTCCGCGCGCGCGGCCAGCAGCAGGATCAGCAGCGTGGTGACCTTGATCCCGCCCGCCGTGCTGCCGCTGCCCCCGCCGACGAACATCAGCGCGTCGGTGAGCAACCGCGTCTCGGGGATGACCTGGGAGTAGTCCACGGCGGCGAACCCCGCCGTGCGCGGGGTGATGCCGCCGGAGAAGACACCCACCATGATCTTCTCCCACCACGGCATCACCCCGAGGGTCGCCGGGTTGGTCCACTCGAGGAGCAGGAACGCAGCCGAGCCCAGCGCGATGAGCGCGGCGGTCCCGATGAGCATGAGCCGGGTGTGCAGCGACAGCGGGATCGGGTTGGCGAAGCCGAACCGCTCCGGGTGGAACGCGCCGAGCCGGTAGCGCGAACGGCGGGCGAGCTCACTGCCGCGGGCGCGGATCTCCGCGAACGTCCGGGGCGCTGCGGGCCGGGACCGCGGCAGCAGGGGCCTGGCGCCGGTGGCCCGCGACACCAGCTCCACGATGACCAGGAACCCGATGCCGCCCAGGATCACCGCGACGCTGATGGCGCCGAGGATGATCGGATCGGGGTCGAACGTCGAGACGATGTCGAAGCCCGCGTTGTTGAACGCCGTGACGCTGTGGAAGAGGCCGAACCACGCCGCCTTGCCCAGCGAGTGGTCGTAGTGGGTCCAGAACCGCCAGCCGAGCACGACGGCCACGACGAACTCCACCGTGATGGTGATGACCGCCAGGGCCTGCAGGACGCGGCGCACGTCCCCCTGGGTCAGTGCGCCGGTCTCAGCCTGCGTGGCAAGCCTGGAGGTGGTGCCGAGCTTGCGGTTCAGCAGCAGGATCCACAGGGTGCCCAGGGCTTGGATGCCGAACCCGCCGACCTGGACGAGCAGCATGATCGTCACCTGGCCGGGGATGCTCCAGTACACCTCGGTGTCCACGACCGTCAGCCCCGTGACACACACCGCGCTCACGGCCGTGAACAGCGCTGTCGTCGGGCTGGCCAGGCCCCCGCCGGCGCGCATGCCGGGCAGCATCAGCAGGATCGCCCCGATGGCGCACAGGGCCAGGAACGAGGTGACGACGGTGCGCGTGGGTGAGCTGCGGCTGATCCGCGATTGGCCCTGCCGGCTGCGGGCGACGACGGCGGAGTCCCGGGCGCTGGGGCCCTGGGGCGGCCGGCCGGGGCTGTGCTCGGAGTCGTGCGCCCGGCGTGCCCGCAGCATGCGTCGCCTCGGCTCGTTCCGGGCGAATCTCGGGGCCATGGGGCGAGGCTATGCACCCCGAACCGGCCTTGCCCGCCGTGCGGCCCGACCGGGGTCGTGTCGTGGTTCGGCGGCCCGTCCACCGGCCCGGCAGTCCGGTGCCGGGGCCGGGCGCGGGGTCCGGCTGCCACAGGGCGCTCGGGTGCGGCGCACCCGCCGGCCCGATCCGTCGGCGACGGCCCGGCGGCACTACGGTGGTCGGGTGAGCGAGCGGGTGGCCATCATCGCCGACCCCGCCCTGGCGGACTACAACTTCGGCCAGGGCCATCCCATGGCGCCCATCCGGGTGCAGCTGGCCCTGCGTCTGGCGGAGGACTTCGGCCTGTTCGAGGGCCCGGACGTCGACCTGATCCGGGAGGTCTTCCCGGTCGGGGTCCATGACCTGGTGAAGGTGCACGCCCCGGACTTCCTGACCGCGGTGCGGACCGCCGGCCACACCGGCGACGCCGGGCACCCGAGGTACGGCCTGGGCACCGACGACGTCCCGGTCTTCCCCCGGATGCACGAGGCCGCCTCGCACCTGTGCGGCGCGACCACGATGGCGGCGGAGGCGGTGCACTCCGGCCGGGCGATGCATGCGGTCAACCTCTTCGGCGGGATGCACCACGCGATGCCCGACCGGGCCGCCGGCTTCTGCGTCTACAACGACATCGGGGTCGCGATCCGGTGGCTGCTCGATCGGGGGGTCGAGCGCATCGCGTACGTCGACATCGATGCCCACCACGGCGACGGCGTGCAGGCGATGTTCTACGACGACCCGCGGGTCCTGACCATCAGCCTCCACGAGAGCGGCCGGACGCTGTTCCCGGGCTCCGGGTGGGCCTGGGAGACCGGCGGGCCGGGCGCGGAGGGCACCTCGGTCAACGTGGCCCTGCCCGCGGGCACCTCGGACAACCAGTGGCTGCGGGCGTTCAACGCGGTCGTGCCCGCGGTCCTCGAGGAGTTCGACCCGCAGTTCCTGGTCAGCCAGCACGGCTGCGACTCGCACTTCGAGGACATGATGGCCCACCTGCTGCTCAGCGTGGATGGCCAGCGGACCTCGTACGCCTCGGTTCACCGGCTGGCCCACCGCCTGGCCGGCGGGCGGTGGATCGCCGTCGGCGGCGGCGGCTACGAGTGGATCGACGTGGTGCCGCGTGCATGGACCCACCTGATAGCCGAGGCCGTGCACAGGCCGATCCCGCCGGAGACCCCGACCCCGGAGTCGTTCCGGGTGTTCGTCCAGGACCTGCTCGGGCGCAGTGCCCCCGGCCGCATGACCGACGGCCGCGATCCGTGGGGCCAGCCCTTCGAGCGCAGCTACCACCCGGAGGACCCGCTGGATGCCTCGATCATGGAGACCAGGCGCGCGATCTTCCCGTACTGGGGGCTCGTAGCCGACCCGTTCGGGGCGTTCTGAGCCGGCTCGAACGGCGGTGCGGTCGGCGGTGCGGTCGGCGGTGCCGGCCAGGTGCCGGCCAGGTGCGCGCCACCAAGCCGCCGGCCGGGATTCCCCTTGGGTTCGGACAGGCGTAGCATCCGTCGCAGGACAAGTCGGTGGGAGGTGATCCGGTGTCCACCAACGACCGCCCGCTGAACGAGGTGCGACTCCTGACAGTGGCAGAGGTTGCAGCGATCATGCGCCTGTCGAAGATGACCGTGTACCGCATGGTCAACTCCGGCGCGCTCCCGGCCCTCAAGGTGGGTCGGTCGGTGCGCATCCCGGAGTACGTGGTCGACGAGTACCTGCGCAGTTCCTTCGTCGACTCCGCCTGACCCGCCCGCCCGTGCCCGCTGGCCCCCGTCGGGGTCGGCCCACGCGATTCACGCCCGCCCCCGACCAGCGGGTAGCATGTGCCCCACTTTCCGGTCTGTCTGTGAGGTCTCCCTGTGGGCTCAGTCATCAAGAAGCGGCGCAAGCGCATGGCGAAGAAGAAGCATCGCAAGCTGCTGAAGCGCACGCGCGTCCAGCGTCGCAACGCCAAGTAGCCCATGGCGGGCGTCGTCCTGGTCACCGGGGTCTCCCGCTACCTCGGCGGGCGGATGGCCCGGATCCTCACCGACGATCCCTCGATCGAGCGGGTCATCGGCGTGGATGTCGTCGCCCCGTCCGGTGACATCGGCGGGGCGGACTTCGTGCGCGCGGACATCCGCAACCCGATCATCGGCAAGGTCATCTCGACCGCGAAGGTCGACACCGTGGTGCACATGGGAGTGATCGCCACACCCCGCCAGGCCGGTGGCCGCGCGCCGATGAAGGAGATCAACGTCATCGGCACGATGCAGCTGCTCGCCGCCTGCCAGAAGGCGTCGTCGGTGGAGAAGCTGGTGGTGAAGTCCTCCAGCACCGTGTACGGCGCCGGTCCCGGTGACCCTGCGCTGTTCACCGAGGACATGGAGCCGCGGCACCTGCCCACCTCGGGCTGGGCGAAGGACTCCGTCGAGGTCGAGTCCTACGTGCGCGGCCTCGCGCGCCGCCGACCCGACCTGACCGTCACGACGCTGCGGTTCGCGAACTTCCTCGGCCCGACCGCCAACACCCCGATGGCCCAGTACTTCTCGCTGCCCGTGGTCCCGACCGTGCTCGGGTACGACGCCCGGCTGCAGTTCGTGCACGAGGACGACGGCCTCGAGGCGATCCGTCGCGCCACGGTGGCCGACCACCCCGGCATCTTCAACGTGGCCGGCGACGGCGTCCTGTCGCTGTCCCAGGCGATCCGGCGGGCCGGGCGCGTGGAGTTCCCGGTCATCCCGCAACTGGTCGGGCTCGTGGGGCAGTGGGTGCGTCGTGGCGGCTTCGCGGACTTCAGCCCCGAGCAGATCCGGCTGCTGACCCACGGGCGCGCCATCGACACCACCCGGCTGAAGCGCCAGTTCGGCTTCGAGCCGCGGTTCACCACCGAGGCCACCTTCGAGGACTTCGTGACCGCGCGGCGGCTCAACAACGTCCTGTCCCCCGAGCTGGTCAGCGGAGCGGAGTCGGTCGCGGGACGGATCCTGACGGGGTGGTCGGGATGAGGCAGGCGCGGGTGATCCCGATGCCCGGTGCCGCCGACGGCCCGGGCAGCGAGCTGGCCCTCGTCGAGGACGACCCGGGCTGGGCCGACCACGTCGGCAATGCGCTGGCCTTCCTGCGCCGTCGCGCGCTCGGCGAGTACGAGGTCGACGAGTTCGGCTTCGACCCGGAGCTCAACGACACCGTGCTCATGTCCGCCCTGCGCCCGCTGTACCGGCACTGGTTCCGCGTCGAGGTCCGCGGACTGGAGAACATCCCGTCCGACGGTGGCGCACTCGTGGTCGGCAACCACGCGGGCACCATCGGGCTGGACGCGGTCATGGTCCAGCTGGCGATCCTCGACCAGCACCCCGCGCACCGGCACCTGCGCCCGCTCGGGGCCGAGCTCGTCTTCGACCTGCCCTTCCTGGGGATGCTGGCCCGCAAGGCTGGCGCCACCCTGGCCTGCAACCCCGACGCCGAGCGGCTGCTCGCGGCCGGCGAGCTGGTCGGCGTGTGGCCCGAGGGCTACAAGGGCACGGGGAAGTCGTTCTCGGAGCGCTACCGGCTCCAGCGCTTCGGCCGCGGCGGCTTCGTCTCGGCGGCGCTCGCCGCCGGGGTCCCGATCGTGCCGTGCTCGGTCGTCGGGTCCGAGGAGATCTACCCGATGCTGGGCAACGCCCGCCTGCTCGCCCGACTCCTGGGCCTGCCGTACTTCCCGATCACGCCCACGTTCCCGTGGCTCGGCCCGCTCGGCGCCGTCCCGCTGCCCTCGAAGTGGGTCATCGAGTTCGGCGAGCCGATCGACACCCACGGCTTCGGTGAGGGCGCCGCGGAGGATCCGATGCTGGTGTTCGAGATCACCGACCAGGTGCGCGAGACGATCCAGCACAACCTCTACCGGATGCTGGTGCGCCGGCGGGGCATCTTCCGGTAGCGGTCCCCGTCGGGGGGCGCCCTGCCGGTCGGTGGTCGGCCCGGTCGGTTGACGCGACCGGACCGACCGCCGACGCGCGGGTCAGCCGACGTCGATGGTGACGACGAAGCCGGATGCGAAACACACCACCTGTCGCGTACAGCATCCCGTTGGCCCACTCGACGGCGCCGGGCATGGGGATGTCCGCCACCGGGTGGGGTGCCCCGCCCACCACCTTGGAGATGCGGTCGGCGTAGAGCTCGGCCACGTAGATGTCCCCGTTGGGGGCGACAGCCAGGTCGACGGCGCCGAGGAACCCGTTGGCGATCCGCGTGGCGTTCCCGGTGGCGGGGTTCACGCGGAAGACGCCTCCGGTCCCGCCGACCAGGGTCTGGAAGTCGGCATCCTCAGGCCCGCCGGCCAGGCTGGACACGTACAGCATCCCGTCCGGCCCGAGCTCGACATCGGTTGGCACGGGATGGAACCAGTAGTCGTGGCCGGTGACGCACGGGGGCAGGCCGGCTGACTCCACGATCTGCGGGGTAGCCGTGACGGCGACGGGTGGTAGCAGCGACAGCAGGGTCGCGCGGCGGCTGTTGGGGGCCAACCTCACCAGCGTGTTCCCGCCCGCGTCGGCAACGACACGCGAGCCATCCGGCATGATCGCGACCGCGTAGGCGTTGGGGTTGACGTCGCCGGGGAAGGATGCCGGGTCGTCCTCAGGGAACTGCGCGGCGCACTCCTCATCGAGTCCCTGGAAGCCGTACATGACCTCCCCGTCCGGGTTCTTCTGCAACTCAAGGTCCGAGGTGTTGCCGAGTCGCTTCTTCTTCCCGTTCGGCAGCACCCGGAAGACGTCCTGAGGGGGCTCACCACTCACCGCGTAGGTGACTGTGCCTCGGCCCGCCGCGGCGACCCCCGCGATGAACTGCGACTCGGGGTCGACCTGGGCGATGTCCCGGCGGTGTCCCTTCCGGTCGATCGACGTGAGGGTGCCGGCGAAGGACTGGGCCACGTACATCGTCCCGTCGTCGCCGATGGCCAGGCCCAGCGGCGACGTGAGCCCCTCGACGATCGGGTCCGAGACCGTGGCGGCGCCGGCGGGGGTGGCGGGGATGACGAGAGCGGCGGTCGCGACGAGTGCGAGGGCTGTTCTCCTGTGGATTGCCATGCGTACCTCCAGAGGGTGAGGGATGTGACGTCAGGGCCTCCCTCGCTGTCGCAGCGCCCGGCCTCGCCGGTTCCCGCGACAGGAACATAGGTGAGGCTACGCTCATCAAGAGGTCGCACGCCAGCCCCGCGCCACACCCGCCAGGGACGTGCTCAGGCTGATCGGGGCCTGGGGCAGGACCGCGGCTCAGCGGCCGCCGCGCTCGCGATAGGCCGCGATCCCCTTGGCGACGCCCACGGCGGCACCGGCGGCCAGGCCGGCCGCTGCTGCCGCGGGCACGCCCCTGCGGACCGACTCCCGGCCCCGGATCCGGTAGTCCCGGATCGGCCAGCCCTCCTTGCGGGCATGCGCCCGCAAGGTGCCGTCGGGGTTCACCGCGACGGGGAAGCCGACGGCGCTGAGCATCGGGATGTCGTTTGAGGAGTCCGAGTAGGCAGCGCAGCGGGCCAGGTCCAGGCCGCGCTCCTCGGCCAGCCGCCGGATGGCGTCCACCTTGGCCGGGCCGTGCAGCGGTGGCCCGTCGAGGCGCCCCGAGTAGGCGCCGTCGATCACCTCGGCCACGGTGCCCAGGCCGCCGGTGAGGCCCAGCCGCGAGGCGATCTCCTCCGCGACCTCGATGGGGGTGGCGCTGACCAGCCACACCTCGTGGCCGAGCGCCTGGTGGGCTGCGGCCAGCTCGACGCTGCCTGCCCACAGCCGCTGGACCATCGTCTCGTCGTACACCTCGTCGGCAAGCTGACGGATCTCTTCGGGGCTGCGGCCCTTCACGAAGGCCAGGCCGTTCTCCGTCGCCTGGGCGATGTCGTCCAGGTTCTCCTTCCCGGAGAGCACGTACTTCAGCTGCTTGAACGTGAACTCCAGGATCTCGGCGGTGGTGAAGTAGTCGCGGTCGGCCATCCCCTTGGCCAGCGCCGCGAAGCTGGAGCCGCGGATCATCGTGTTGTCCACGTCGAAGAACGCCGCCGCGCCAGGTCCGGCGTTCTCCGGCGCGAGCGAGTCGATGCCGTCGGTGATGGACCGCGCGCGCCGCTTGGGAGCGGCCCCCTCCTCCGCCTCCCCGGTGTCGGCCCCCTCGATGTCCCCGCCCTCGATGTCCTCGCCTTCGATGTCCCCGCCCTCGTCGATCACGATGATCGTCTCGGCCGTCGGTTCCGGTGGCACGCGCTCGGGCTGGTCCCCGCCGGCTGACGGATCCGCAGCTGCGTCGTCGGAGGGGGCGCCGGGCCCGGTGGGATCAGCCATGGGGCGAGCCTAGCGACATCGGCCATGCCAGACTGCCCATGTGACCAACATCGCTGACTTCGTGCGCGACGCGGCGGGCAGGCGACCGGACCATCCCGCGCTGGTGACCCGCTCCCACGAGCTGACCTGGGCCGAGGTCGACCGTCGCGTCGACCGTGCCGCCCGGGCGCTGTCGGCCCGCGGGCTGGAGCGCGGCGCCCGTGTGGCCCTGATGATCGGCAACCGGCCGGAGTTCGCCGTGGCGTACTTCGGCGTGCTGCGCGCGGGCCTGGTCGCCGTGCCGCTGAACACCGGGTACACCGCCCACGAGGTGGCCCGGCTCTGCGCGGACGCCGGCGCGTCCGTCCTGATCCACGACTCCGGCGCCGCCCGGTCGGCAGAGGCCGCCGGCAGGCGGTCGGACACCCTCGACGTGGTCGCCATCGACTCGCCCGAGGGGGAGGCGATCGTCGGCGACGCCGGGCCCGGCCGCGGTGCCTTCGCGCAGCCACGGACGGCGGCGCGCGACCTGGCCGTCCTGATGTACACCTCCGGCAGCGAGGGCCAGCCCAAGGGCGTCATGCTCAGCCACGGCGCCCTGGTGGCCAACGTCAACTCGCTGGCACGGCTGCGCAAGCCGGCCGCCCTCACGGCCGACGACAGGCTGCTGATCGTCCTGCCGCTGTTCCACATCTACGGGCTGAACGCCGGCCTGGGACTGGCGGCCAAGGTCGGTGCCACGTCGGTGCTCCTGGAGAGGTTCGAGCCCCGGTCCTCGCTCGCCGCGGTCCGCGACCTCGGGGTGACCAACATCGCGGGTGCGCCGCCGATGTACGTGGCGTGGAGCGCCGAGGACTCGCTGCGCGAGTCGATGGACGGTGTGCGCATCCTCATCAGCGGCGCCTCGGCGCTGCCGCCGTCGGTGTTCCAGCAGTTCAAGTCCATCACCGGCAAGCCGATCTGGGAGGGCTACGGCCTGACCGAGTGCTCCCCCGTGGTCACCTCCTCGCTGGTCTCCCACACGCCCCGCCCCGGCTCGGTCGGCCGGCCGATCGCCGGGGTGCAGGTCACCCTGCGCGACGCGTCCGGCCACGAGGTCGTCGAGGGTGACCCGGGCGAGGTGTGGGTGCGCTCGAAGTCCCTGTTGAGCGGCTACTGGCCCGACAGGGCGCCCGCGGTCGACGAGGACGGCTGGTTCCACACCGGCGACGTCGCGATCCTCGACGAGAGCGGCGACTACCGGCTGGTCGACCGGCGCCTGGACCTGATCATCGTCGCGGGCTTCAACGTCTATCCACGCGAGGTCGAGGCCGTGATCGCCGAGCATCCGGCCGTTGCCGAGGTTGCGGTCGTGGGCATGCCCCATCCGCTCACGGGCGAGTCGGTGAAGGCCGTCGTCGTGCTCACCCCGGGCGTCCCCGAGCCGGACGACCTGCGCGCCTTCACGGAGAAGCGACTCGCCCGCTTCAAGTGCCCCTCGATCATCGAGTTCGTCCCGAAGCTGCCCCGGGCGGTGTCCGGCAAGGTCACGAAGGGCCGGCTTCGGGACGCCCGGACGTGAGTGCGCGCGTCGTTCTGGTCGGCAAGCCGGGCTGTCACCTCTGCGATGAGGCGCGGGCCGTGATCGCCCGGGTGTGCGCCGAGCAGGCAGTCGCGTGGCGGGAGGTCAGCATCCTCGACGACCCGGCCCTGGCCGACCGGTACTGGGAGCAGATCCCCGTGACGCTGGTCGACGGCGAGGTGGTCGGCGTCTGGCGGGTCGACCCCGGTCGCCTGGCCGCGGCCCTCGGCGGCTGAGTCCTGCCCCGCTCCCGACCGGGTGATCTGGGGGATACCCTCCAGATCATGGTGGTGAGGGTGGCCCTGGTCCAGGTGGGCATCAGCGACGACGAGCCCGTCGCCGAGCGCATCGCCCGCGTGCTGGCCCTCACGGCCGAGGTGGCCGCTGATCACGACGTCGTCGTGCTCCCCGAGCTGTGGCCGATCGGCGCGTTCGCGATCGAGCTGATGCCCGTGCACGCCGAGCCGCTCGATGGGCCGCTGACCCGGGCGCTCGGGGGGATCGCCGCGCGCACCGGCACGTGGCTGTTCGGCGGCTCCTTCGCGGAGCGCAGGGAGGGCGACTCCGGCGAGGTGCAGCACTTCAACACCCAGGTCGTGCACGGACCGGACGGCACCCTGGTCGCGACCTACCGCAAGGTGCACCTGTTCGGCTTCAACGGCGGCGAGACCACCGTGATGAGCAGCGGCGGAGAGGTGGTCGTCGTCCCGGGGACTCCTCTCGGCCCGGTGGGCCTGGCCACCTGCTACGACCTGCGCTTCCCGGAGCTGTTCCGCTCGCTGGTGGACGGCGGTGCCGCGGCCTTCGTGCTGCCGTCGGGGTGGCCCGAGCGGCGGCAGGTCCACTGGCAGGTACTGGCCCGCGCGCGGGCCATCGAGAACCAGGCCTACGTCCTGGCCTGCAACCAGGCGGGCACGCACGGCGGGGTGCCGATCGCGGGGCTGTCGATGGTCATCGACCCGCAGGGCGAGGTCCTGGCCGAGGCCGGGACCGGCGAGGAGGTCCTCAGCGTGGAGATCGACCCCGCGCGGGTCGACGCGTGGCGCGGGGCGTTCCCGGCCCTCGACGACCGCCGGATGGGCTGAGCGGGCAGTCAGCCGGCGACTGCCCGGCGACGCACCCAGCCAGACCCGGTGCCCGGCGACGCGCCCAGCCAGACCTGGTCAGCCGGCGACGATGGGTGCGCCTGCGGCCTGCAGGTCGGCCACCCCGCCGTTGAGGTTGACCACGGAGGTGAAGCCCGCCTTGGCCATCTGGTCGGATGCGATCGCCGAGCGGCGCCCGGACCGGCAGTAGACCGCATACGTCGTGTCGGTGGGCAGGGCGGCGATCTCGGTGCCGAAGCTCCCGGACTCGACGTCGATGTTCACCGCGCCGTCCACGTGGCCCGCGGCGTACTCGGCGGGCGTCCGGACGTCCACGATCACGGTCCCCGGCTCAGCCATGGCCGTCACGAACTCGTCGGCGCCGACGGTGCTCACGGCATCCGAGCCGCCGGAGGAGCAACCGGCGAGCAGGGCGGTGGTCCCGAGCAGGGCGGCGATCAGGGCAAGGAGTCTGCGCATACCCCATAGGGTATACGAGGGTGGGCACGTCGTGCCAGTTCCAGCCCTGGCCCGTAGTGGTAGTCGATTCGGTCGATCCGATCGTCGGGATCGACAGCATCACCATGGTCCACACCCACCCCCGCGGTCCGCCACGCCCCCGCCGTCCGGCTCTGGGGCGCCGCCGCAACGGGATCGGGCCCCACCCGCCGGGCTGTGCGCCCTGCGGATGGGGCCCGAGTGTCCGTCCCCCTGCGGGGTCGGGTCCGGGGATCGCCCGGGGTCTAGAAGTCGCCCTCCGGCAGGTCCATGAGCTCGCCGGTCGTCGCCTCGAGCACGGCCCGCTCCGCGGCCAGCAGGGGCAGCCGGTTGGCGGCGAACCACTTCGCGGCCGCGACCTTGCCCTCGTAGAAGGTCACGTCCTTGGCCGACGCGCCGTTGGCCAGCGCGGCCTCGGCGATCTCGGCCTGGCGCAGCAGCAGCCAGCCCACGACGAGGTCGCCCATCATCATCAGCAGCCGGGTGGTGTTCAGGCCGACCTTGTAGATCTCCTTCGGGTTGGACTGCGAGGCCATCGCCCAGCCGCCCATCACGCCGATCACGGCCTGCACGTCCTCGAGCGCCCGTCCGAGCAGCTCGCGCTCGTGCGTCAGGGACTCGCCGGTGTCGCCCTTGACGAACTCGGCGATCTGCCCGCCGAGGTACATGACGGCCTTGAACTGGTCGCGCACCATCTTGCGGAAGAAGAAGTCCAGGCCCTGGATGGCCGTCGTGCCCTCGTAGAGGGTGTCGATCTTGGCGTCACGGATGTACTGCTCGATCGGGTAGTCCTGCAGGAAGCCCGAGCCGCCGAGCGTCTGCAGCGAGGTCGCGAGCAGCTCGTAGGAGCGCTCCGAGCCCACGCCCTTGACGATCGGCAGCAGCAGGTCGTTGACCCGCTCGGCCATCTCCTTGTCGACCTCGGGGCTGCCGCCCCGCTCAGCCATGTCGATCTGGTCCTGGTAGAAGGCCGTCAGGTGGACCACCGCCCGCATGCCCTCGGCGTAGGACTTCTGCAGCATGAGGCTGCGGCGGACGTCCGGGTGCGCCGTGATGGTGACCCGCGGCGCGGTCTTGTCCATCATCTGGGTCAGGTCAGCACCCTGGACGCGCGCCTTGGCGTACTCCAGCGCGTTGAGGTAGCCGGTGGACAGCGTCGCGATGGCCTTCGTGCCGACCATCATCCGGGCGTACTCGATGACCTTGAACATCTGGGCGATGCCGTCGTGCACGTCGCCGACCAGCCAGCCCTTGGCCGGGGTGCCGTGCTGGCCGAAGGTGACCTCGCAGGTCGTGGAGACCTTCAGGCCCATCTTCTTCTCGACGTTGGTGACGAACGCGCCATTGCGCTCGCCCAGCTCACCCTCGGCGTCGAAGTGGTACTTCGGGACGAAGAACAGGCTCAGGCCCTTGGTGCCCGGGCCACCGAGGCCCTCGACCCCCGAGGGGCGCGCGAGGACGAGGTGGACGATGTTCTCGCTCATGTCGTGCTCGGCGGAGGTGATGAAGCGCTTCACGCCCTCGATGTGCCAGGAGCCGTCCTCCTGCAGGAAGGCCTTGGTCACGCCGGCGCCGACGTCGGACCCCGCGTCCGGCTCGGTGAGGACCATGGTGGCGCCCCACTGCCGGTCGACCATGATCTGTGCCCACTGCTTCTGCTCGTCGTTGCCGAGGTGGTCGACGATCGACGCGAAGCCGGGGCCGGACATGTACATGTACAGCGCCGGGTTGGCGCCGAGCACCATCTCGGCGACCGACCAGCGGATCGACGGCGGGGCGCCCGATCCACCCATGTGCTCGGGCAGGTCCAGGCCCCAGAAGCCGGACTCCATCAGGGCGGCGTAGGACTTCTTGAAGCCCTCGGGCATCTCGACGGCCATCGTTGCCGGGTCGTACTTCGGCGGGTTCCGGTCGGCGTCCACGAAGGACGCCGCCAGCGGACCCTCGCACAGGGTGCGGACCTGGCGCAGGACGTCCTTCATGGTGTCGGTGTCGAGGTCGGCGTACGGGCCCGCACCGAGTCGCTGCTGGGCTCCGAACACCTCGAAGAGGTTGAACTCGATGTCGCGCAGATTGGCCTTGTAGTGGGACATCCCATCTCCTTCAGTGTTCGCTGGGCGGATCCGGGTGCGCGCCGACACAGGCGGGTTACCCGTCAGTAACCTCATCATGCTACCGGCGGGTAACCTCGCGCAAGTCACCGGGGCGCAATTCGGAGGTTTCGGTCAGGGGTTGCGCCGGGGACAGGCTCGCCGGGGCGTGCCCGGGGTGGGCGCGCGGCTCGGCCGGGCGCCCGTCGCTCAGTGCTGCGCCGGGGCCAGGTGGGGCGCGAACCGCTCGCCCGCCAGGCGCGCGGACAGGCCGATGATCGCGCCGACGATGGCCAGGATCGTGGTCCCCCCACCGGCGGGATAGGTCATGACGGCCCCGAGCAGGAGGGCGGTGAACGGCAGGCGCATCGCGGCAGCGGTCCCCGCGGCGATGCCCACCGCGGCCAGGCCGGAGGTGGACGTGCCGCCCACCACGGTGGTCGCCGCGGTCGACAGGATCACGCCAATCGCGATGGCCGGGAAGATCGGCCCGCCTCGGAAGCCCGCGCCCAGCGACGCCGTGTAGGCCACGAACTTGCCCACGAGGACCACCAGCGCGGTGCCCAGCGACGCGAGCGCCAGGTAGTCGGTCATGGCCGACTGGCCGGAGAACAGGACCAGGTCCAGGCCGCCGTCGGTGATCGAGTCGACCGCGATGGCACTGAGTGCGACGACCACGCCCCCGCCGACCAGGACCCCCAGCCGGGACCGGCCGGAGAGCGCGGCGATCCGCAGGGCGCCGAGTCGGGCCCCCATCGCGGCGACCGCGACGAGCACCGCCAGCGGCAGGGAGACCAGGAGGTCGACCAGGTAGAGCTGGGGGTAGGGGGCCAGGCCCGGGAGGCCGAGCTGCGACTGGCCCAGCCCGGACCAGTCCTCGAAGCCGACCTGCAGCACGTAGCCGGACGCCATCCCGGCCAGGGCGGGCATGAGCACGACCGGGTTGGCCATCCGAGCCCCGCCGAGGATCGCGAACTCCAGCATGAGCACGCACGTGATCAGCGGGTTGCCGAAGATGGCCCCGATGGCGGCCATCGCGCCGACGATGGCCATGACCTGGCGGACCGGGTTGGTGGGATCGCGGAAGGCGATCACGCCCAGTGCGGTCCCGATCGCCATGAGCGGGGCCTCCGGGCCGAGCACGGCGCCGAACGACAGGCTGCCCAGGGCCGCGATGATGACGGAGATCACCTCGCGCGGGCCGATGTCCAGGCCGAACCCGTGCAGGGGTGTGTGGCCGCCCTCCCCGGGCAGCTTCTCGGCCAGGAACGTGATGACCGCACCGGTGACCAGCAGGGCGACGACGAGCCAGATGGGCGCCTGCGCGTGGCCGAGCCGCTCGGGCAGGTCCTCCCACAGCCACGCCTGCAGGTGGTGCTCGGCAGCGACGAACAGGGTGGCACCGGCACCTGCGAGCAGGCCCACGGCGATGGCGACTGCCGAGAGCAGCAGGATCTGGCGCGCCACGCGGCTGGGTGAGCCGTCCGCGGTGTCGGCCGGGTCCACGGAGGGGGGTGGGGTCGCTGCTGCGGCGGACATGGGGGCGTCCTCCGATCCCGTGGCTCGATCGGCGCCTACGTCTGCCCTGCGCGCCGGCTGGCGATGAACCTACACGGATCTACGCTTGCGATGTGCCACGTTCGGCCTGGTCCGGCGCCGCGGTCGTCGCGGTCATAGTGCAGCTCGCCGTGCTCTACGCGCCGCGGGCGCCGCAGGTGGACGCCGGTGGGGTGCCGATCGACAAGCTCGTCCACGCCCTGGTCTTCGCGGTGCCGGTCATCGCCCTGGTCCGCGCCGGCCTGCCGCGCGGATGGGTCGTGGGGGTGATGGCCAGCCACGCCGTGCTCAGCGAGCTGGTGCAGGCGGCCCTGCTGCCGGGTCGCTCCGGGGATCCCGGGGACGTCGTTGCCGACCTCGTCGGCGTGGCGATCGGGGTGGCGGTGCTGGCGTGGGCGCCCGGGGATGCGCGGCGGACCCGGCCCGACTGACCGGTCGGGGATGGGTGCCGCCTCAGACCAGCGGCAGGTCGTCGTTGGGGCGCAGGGCCACCTTGACGGCGCCGGCGCCGGGGCCTGCCGACGCCGTGGCCAGGCCCTGCTGCCAGTCGCCCAGCCCATGGATGTGGGTCACGAGCCCGTCGACCCGGTATGCCGGGTCGGCCAGCCATTCGGCCACCTGCTCCATCGTCCGCCGGCCGCCCAGCGCCGGCTCGGGGCCGGAGTTGATGGTCCCCTGCACGGTGAGCTCCCGGCTCCACACGAGGCTCCAGTCCACGCCCTGCTTGCCGGCCGCCCCGACGAGCACGAGCATCCCGCCCGGGCGCAGCAGGTGCAGGCCGAGGTCGATGGTGTCCGCGTGCCCCACGCAGTCGAACACGGCATCCACGCCCCGCTCGAGGATCGGCAGGGGGGTCATCCGCGGGCGCACGACCCGGCCGCCGTCGCGTGCGGCGAGCTCCTCGACTGCGTCGGCACCCGCGGGCAGCGTGCGGCTGGCGCCGGCCTGCCGGGCCTTGCCGGCGCCGAAGGCCCCGGGGCTCACCACGGCGATGTCGAGGTCGGGATGGAGCATCCGCAGGGCCGCGGTGACCAGCAGGCCGATCGTGCCCGGCCCGATGACGACCACCCGATCCCCGGCACGCCGCCACTGCAGGGCAGCGTGCAGGCCGATGGACGCCGGCTCGGCCAGCACCGCCCGGCGGGACGGCACGGTCCCGATCGGCACGCACTGGGACTCGTGCGCCACCAGCGACTCCCCCCAGCCGCCGCCGACCGCGTCGGAGAAGCCCTGGCCGGGCGCGGAGCAGCCGGTGGCGCCGGCCTCGTCGAACCGCTCGCAGACGTGCGGCGCGCCCTCCCGGCAGGTGCGGCAGGGCGCGAAGCCCCGGTGGGTGCACGACAGGACCGGGTCCAGCACCACCCGGTCGCCCTCGGCGAACCTGCCGGCGGCCTGCGTCACGACCCCGACCACCTCGTGGCCCGGGATCGGCCGCGGCTGCGGCGTAGAAGGCCGACAGGACGAACGAGGACTTCGCGTGCGCGAGGCCCGACGTCGCTGCCGCAGATCCCGCTGAGCTCCGGCGCGCATGCGCAGCCACCCGTCCGACCTCGGCAGGGTCGGTTCGGGCACGTCGGTCAGGCGCAGCAGGCCGCCCGGGCCCCAGCCCGCGTCGCGCGTGATCCTCCCGGCGGCCGCCGTCCACAGGTAGCGCGGCGTCGACAGGTCGGCCAGGACCGCCCTCATCGCGCACCCAGCACGGGGATCCGGTTGACCAGCGGCACCCTGGCCAGCCGGCCGCCGGGCTGCCGGGCGTGCTTCATCGTCCGGATGTAGCGCCAGTAGTCGACCTGCATCGTGTGCCGCTCGGAGCGGACGTAGCGCCGGGCCATCTCGGCCTCGTCGCGCTCGAGCCACGCGCGCATCTCGGCCGCCGGTGGGAAGCGCAACCGCCCCGGTGATGAGGTCGCCGACCCACTCGGCCTGGTACTCGGTCAGCGGGATCCCTGATCCGACCGTCTGGATGAAGCCGATGAAGTACAGGCCCGGGCGCTCCGGCGGCACGATCCGCAGGTAGAGCGGCATCCGGTTGTGCTCGGTGCTGAACACCTCGGGATCGAGGAACGGCAGGCTGACGTCGTACCCGGTCGCGTGGACGACGATGTCGACGACCTCGGACGTGCCGTCGGCGAACGTCACCCGGTCGGCGTCGAACCGCGCGACGTCGGGCTTGATGGTGATGTCGCCGTGGCCCACCCGGTCGTAGAGCTCGGCGGACACGGTCGGGTGGGCCCCGAGCAGGCGGTGGTCCGGCTTGGGCAGCCCGCGGTCCTGGGGTCGCCCGGTGGCGATGCGGACGATTGCCTCGTAGGCCAGGCGCTCGAGGGGGAACGGGACGTGGGCCATCAGCGGCGAGCTCGAGCTGGTCGACGGGCCTGCCGAGGGCGTACTTGGGGATGACGTGGACGCCGTGGCGGGTCGACAGCAGCACCGTATGGGCGCAGCGCGCAGCGTCGCAGGCGATGTCCATCCCGGAGTTGCCCACTCCGATGACGAGCACGCGCCTGTCCGTGAAGACCGAGAGGTCCCGGTAGTCGTGCGAGTGGAAGGACTGGCCCGTGAACGTCCCCGGGATGGTCGGGACCTTGGGGCTGGAGTGGTGGCCGTTGGCCACCAGGACGGTGGCGTAGGTGCGGACCCGGCCGTCGGAGAGCGTCACCTGCCATCCATGGGCGCCGGGCAGCCCCGGCCCCTCGATCGGCTCGACCCGCTCGACGGAGGTCCTGAACGTGATCCGGTCGCGCAGCCCGAAGTGGTCGGCGAAGTCCTCGAAGTACTGGGCCACGAGGTGGTACGGCGGGTAGTCCGGCCAGTCCGCCGGCATGGGGTAGCTCGGGTACTGGGTGCGCGGGCGGCTGGAGTTCAGGTGCAGCGAGCGGTAGGCGGCGGCAGCGCCGTTGTCGTTGTCGATCTGCCACAGTCCGCCGACGTACGAGCCCTTCTCGAACCAGTCGAAGTCGACGTCCCGATCGGCCAGGGCCTTGCCGGCTGACAGTCCGGCGGCGCCTGCGCCGATGACGCAGGCCTCTGCATCGAATGCCACGTCCCGCACCGTACTGGCACTGGGCCCCGGCCACGTCTCGGGTGGCGCGCGCCGGGCGTCAGGTCGCCACCTCGGCGATCATCTCGCCCGTGGGGTGCGCCGAGCCGCCGGGCGGCTCCAGGGTGACCATGTACTTCGCGACGCCGGCGGTGCCGCCCTCGAGGACCACGGCGAGGTGGCCGTCGCCGTCGGGGGTGAAGGCGCCGGCGGAGACCATCTCGCCGGCCTCGGTGACCTGCCACACCTGGTAGCACATGCCCTTGGCCGGCATGGGCAGGTCCGAGGCGAGCAGGGCGCTCTTGCCCATCTCGTCGCTGGTCACCACGCGCGTCTCGGTGCCCAGGATGTCGACGCCCACGAAGTGCGCGTCCTCCGCCGAGGCGACGGCGACCACGGAGGCCAGGTCGCCGGCCGCGACCGGGGCGACCGGGGCGACCGGGGCGCCCTGCCGCCCCACGAGGATCCCGCCGGCGAAGATCGCGGCTGCTGCTGCGGCCGCCCCCAGCCAGGTGCCGGCCCGCCTGGCCCGACGCAGCGGGAGCACCTCGGCGGCCGGCGCCGAGGGGTCGTGCGGGCGCGTCCCGCCGCCGGGCACGGCCTGCTCGTCGGGACGGTCCATCCCGGCGGTCGTGGTCGCCGACGCGGCGGCCACGACGGCGTCCTCGAGCTCGGCGGGCGGCAGCACCGGGTGGGCGCCGGCCACCGCGGCGAGCACCTCCCGGTAGGCCGCCAGCTCCGCGCGGCAGTCGGCGCAGTCGGCGAGGTGCGCCCCGAAGGCGGCGCGCTCGGCGTCGTCGAGGGCGTCGGTCGCGAAGGCGCCGACGAGTTCATGGATGTCGGTGCTCACAGCTCCTCCTCCAGCTCGGTCCGGAGGGCGCGCAGGGCGTCGCGGATCCGGGTCTTGGCCGTGCCCAGCGGGATGTCCAGCCGGGCGGCCACCTCGGTGTGCGTCAGGCCGCCGTGGAAGGCAAGGTCCAGGGCCTCGCGCTGCAGGCGGGTGAGGCTGTCCATGGCCTGCCGCACTCGCCGGTGCTCGGCGCGCAGCTGGACGACCTCGGCGACGGAGTCGTGGGGGCGCTCCCCGATCCCGCTGGCCCATCGCTCGGTGCGGTCCCGGTCGGCCTGCTCGCGGCGCACGCGGTCGACCGCGCGCCGGTGGGCCAGCATCGTCACCCACGCCCGGGCCGAGGACCGGGCCGGGTCGAAGCGCCCCGCCTGCGCCCAGACGTCGGAGAACGCCTCCTGGAGCACGTCCTGGGCCAGGTGCTCGTCCCGGGTCACCCGCAGGGCCAGGCCGTAGGCGGAGGGGGCGCAGAGCCGGTAGAGCTCGCGGAAGGCGTCCTCGTCACCGCCGGCCACGCGCGCCACCAGGGCGCTCGGGGTGGGGCCGGGATCAGCAGCGGTCATGGTCCTCATGGTCGCATCACGGGATGAAGCCCGAGTCGAGGTTCCACGGCGCGATGGGGGAGTTGGCGATCAGCCAGGTCTCGAGGTCCTTCATCCAGCCGGTGGCGACGAGCACTCCGATCAGGATGAAGACCCACCCGAGGATGCGGCGGAAGCGCCCGTGCGCGTCGGCGGCCCAGCCCATCCGGGTGACCACGCGCTGACCGGCCAGCGCGATCACCAGGAGCGTCCCGCACAGCCCGATGATGTAGGCGGCCAGCAGCACCAGCCCGCGAACGGGCTCGGCCGGCAGCACGGTGACGATGACGTACCCGTAGAGCGGGGAGCAGGACGTGAACACCGGGCCGAGCGCGGCGCCGGTGAGCACCTGCCCGCCGAGGCCGTCGCGCGACCGGGCGGCGCCGAGTCGCTGGGCCGAGCGCGCCTGCAGGCCGAGGCGGGCGGACAGGCGCTCCCACAGGTCGGGGAACGCGCCGATGACGCCCAGCGTGATCAGCAGCCCGCCGGAGACCCACTGCCACACCTCGGTGGGGATCCCGATCAGCGCCGTGGAGGCCTTGAGCGCCAGCGTGAACACCAGGATGGACACCCCGAGCGAGGCGGTGATGACCAGGGCGCGCGTCACCGAGGCGGACCGTGTGCGGGTGGCCGTGACGGTGCTCCCCGCCGCCGCGCCGCCCCGCTCGTCCAGCGCCCCGGCGACCGACCCGCCCACGATCACCGGCAGCAGGGGCAGCACGCAGGGGGCCAGCGTGGTCAGCACGCCGGCGACGAAGGCGCCGATCAGCTCGATCATGGTCGTGGCTCCCTGGGTGCTGTGGCCGTTGCAGGTGGGGGTCGGGCTGGCTGCTCAGTGTGGCGCGGTGGCCGTCGGGCGGCCGCCGGTCAGACGGTCTTGGCGGCGATGTCCTCGCCGGTCCTCGAGCCCGTGAAGGTCATCAGCTCGTTGCCCGACCCGTCGACCTGCACGAAGGTGTGCTGGACGGTCACGCCGTACTTCCTCTTGAGCTCGGCGCTCGAGTCGTAGTCCACGCTGACGACGGTCAGGCCCGCGGGGGTTCCGTCGGCGTCCAGGCTCTTGACGGTGGCCTGGCAGGTCGGGCACCACGAGGCGTTGAAGAACAGGACCACGTCGCCGGCGGCGTGGTACGAGGCCGGGTCGGCGTCGTAGGTGGCCTGGTCGATCCAGGCCCCCTCCTCGGCCATGGCGGCGTCCTCCGACTCCGCGGCCTCGTCCTCCTGCATCGCGGAGGCGGAGGCGGCGGGGTCCTCCTGCATCGCGGAGGCGGAGGCCGGGGCGGCCCCCTCAGCCGCGTCCCCGGAGTCGCCCGAGGCGCACCCCGCCAGGGTCAGGGCGAGGACGAGGGCGAGGGCGGCACTCGCGGTGGTGGTCCTGGGCATGTCATGACCTCTCGATCGGGGCTGCTGTCGGGAGGTGTTCGCCGCGGATCGAGCGGCGGATTGGCGCATCCGGCCGGAATCTGGTGCCGTGCGTGCCTTCTATGGTCGGTCCGGCACCAGATTGCGGGAGGGGGGTGGGGCAGGCGCGCCCGGGCTGGCCGGGGTGGCGGGCGCCGCAGCCTCAGGCGTGGTCATGTCGTTCCTCGGTGGTCGGGTGGGCGAGCTCGTGCGAGCCGTCGCCGGGCGGGCGCGTCGGTGCGTCGGCGCCCGCGTCTGCCGTGGGCAGGCCGGCCAGGATCCGCTCGGTCGTCAGTCGGCCATCGGGCTGGGCACCCCGACGGGCAGCGAGGGTCGCGCAGCTCAGCTCTCCGCGCAGCCGGATCACCAGGGCGACTGCCAGCAGCGCGATCCCGATGGCGCCCAGGTACGGCTGGATCGGGGCGTACAGGTTCAGGGCGCCCGTCGTGCCGAGCAGGAGCAGGGCGATCTTGTTGCAGACGGGGCAGCCGATGGCCAGGTAGGCGAGCAGCGACCCGACGGCCCCGGCCCTGGCGGTCCGGGTGCCGGGGGCCACATCGGCCTCGTCCAGCGTGATGGGGGCCGGCCCGTCGTTGCGCACGTAGGTCGCGGTCAGCAGGCCGGACAGGATCGCGGTCGCGATCAGCACGTTCGGCGACCACGGGGTCGGGGGGATCTCGCGACCGAAGACGGGGTTGTCGAGGACCGCCGTCGACAGCCCGAAGAACAGGTAGGTGCCCGCCGCGACCCCAGCCGCGACGATCCACCGGCGCACCGACCAGGTCAGGAACGCGGCAAGGAAGCAGGTGTTGCCCATCAGGTTCGGTCTCCCTCGTCCGTCGGCGGGGCAGCGGCCCCCGTGAGGTGCTCGAGCTCGGCGACGCCTCCCGCCAGGTAGTCCAGCCAGGCCGGCGACGAACCGTGCTCGGTGCGCGTGCGGAGGTCGGCCCGCCACCGCTCGAGGACGGGGGTGAGGTCGGCCCCGGGGTCGTGGCGCAGCAGCCGGCGCACCTCGAGCAGCACGGCCATGCGGCCCTCGAACGACTTGGCCGTCCCGCCGGTGCCGTCGATCCGGCACAGGGCCTGGCCCCCGGTCGCGCGGTTCAGCGATGCGCTCACCTCGGCCAGGCGCTGCTCCACGTGGCCCAGGTCCGGCTGGACGGTCACGGCGGTTGCTGCGCTCATGCGCTCAGCAGTGCGCGGACCGGGCGGCCCGCGGCGCGCCAGGCGGCGGTGCCACCGGCGACGGTCAGGGCGTCGTAGCCGTGCGAGGTGAGGTACTCGGCGACCCGGGCCGAGCGGTTGCCGCTCTCGCAGATCAGGTAGACCGGACGGCGACGGCGGATGGTCGGCAGGTGCAGCGGGACCTGGTCCACGGGGATCGACGTGGCGCCGGGGACGTGACCCGCGCGGTACTCGTGGGGCTCGCGGACGTCGATGATCCGGCACCCGCGCAGGCGGGCCGCCTCGAGCTCGTCGACGGTCGTGGTCGTGACCATGGTCTCCTCCTGGCGCCAGCGTCTGCGGGATGGCTCCACTATACCCGGGGGGGTATATAGGACAAGCCTACGGGAACCCCGGGCCGCCGCCGCGGCCGCCTCGCGGGTGGGCGGCGCGGCCCGGGGCCGGTCCCCATCGATCGGCATGGCCCTGCCGCCTGCGCGGTGGGCGCGGTGGGGCCGCACGAGCCGACGGCCACCGGAATCGTCGCCCGGCGCCTCAGGTGCCGAGGGTGCCCGCGCGGAGCACCTCGCGCACCACGGCAGCCAGGGCCGCCGGGTTGTCGCGCTGCACGAAGTGCCCGGTTCCCGGCAGGGTCCGCGAGGTGATCCCGTACTGCTCGGTGAGCACCCGCGCCGCCTCCTGCCGTGGCGGCGGCGAGAGGGCACCCACCGTGGTGACGACGGGGCCGTTGCCCTCGAGGGGTCGTGCGGGCTGGAACCGCCGGAACATCCCGAGGTCGCGGGCCACCGCCTCGGGATCCGCGGGGGCCAGGTCCGGCGTCCACCCGGGTCCGTACAGCGCACTGGCGAACCCGGCGACGCCGCCGGACTCCCATCCGGCGACGACATGGTCCAGCAGCCCTGGCACCAGGGAGCCGACCGCGGGCTCATGCAGCACGGCGCCGGCCAGCCGGACCTCGGAGGCGAGCAGTGCCAGGCCCAGGGTCGCCCCGCCGCTGACACCCACGACCAGCGATCCCCGTGCGAGGTCGGCGAGGAAGGCCAGCTCGGTGGCCAGGTCGCCGCTGCTCGGCCGCAGGGGTGCCATGACTTCTCCGGCCCCCGGCACCGCAAGCAGCGGGAGGAGCGGATCCCACACCCGGGGCGTGGTGGCCGCGCCGTGCACGAGCAGCACCCGGGTGGTCATCCCGGGATCGTAGGCGGCCCAGGGACCGGCCCGGGCGTCCGCCCGCCCCGCGCGCCGACCGCCGGAGCTCGCGCCAGCCCCGGCCTCGGCGCCCGCGGATCGTTCACCGGATCGTTACGTTCGAGTGCTTCGCGAGAAATGGGCGATTCGTAATGTCCGGCCATGGACACGCGACTGCATACAGGACTGTATGCACCCTCCGCGCCTGAGCGCTGGGCGCTGACCCCGCAGGAGCTCGCCGACTCGCGAGGTGCCCGGCGGGACCTGGTCCACGACCGTGTCCGGCGGATGGTCCTGCTGGGGGTCTTCCCCACGCGCGAGCGCCTCGCCGAGGAGCGCGTCGCGGACGTCCTGGGCGTGTCGCGCACGCCGGTGCGCGAGGCGCTGGTGCGGTTGCACGCCGAGGGCCTGCTGCGTCGGTACGCCGATGGCGGGTACTTCGTCGCCGAGCCCGACCTCGCCGACCTGCGTGACCTCTACGAGCTGCGGATCACGCTCGAGCTGCGCGGCCTGACCCGGGCGCTGGACGGGTTCGGGTCGCACGACCCGGGGGTGCTCGAGCCGCTGCGCGACCGCTGGCGGGCCCTGCGCGCCGACCTGCCGTCCCCCGATCCCACGTTCGTCGAGCTCGACGAGTCCTTCCACATGGCGCTGTGCCGCTCGTCCGGGAACGTCGCCCTGGCCGACACCCTCGAGACGGTCAACGCCCGCATCCGCCCGGTCAGGATGCACGACTTCTTCACGGAGGACCGCATCGCACTGACTGTCGACCAGCACCTCGGGATCGTCGAGGCCGTGCTGGCGGGCCGGCTGGAGCAGGCGGTGGTCCTGCTGCGCCACCACGTGGGCGAGTCGCTGGAGGTCGTGGAGCGGCGCGCTGCCCGGGCGATCACGCAGATGATCCTGGGCCGCGGGAGGCGGGGATGAGCGGCCAGCTCCCGGCCCGTGCCGAGTCCCGGGTCGGGCAGGCGCCTGCCCTCCTGGAGACCCGGGGCCTGACGAAGCGCTTCGGCGAGGTGGTGGCCAACAGCGACGTCGACCTGACCGTGCTGGCAGGTGAGGTGCACGCCCTCATCGGGGAGAACGGGGCAGGCAAGAGCACGCTGCTCAAGATGATCTACGGGGTGTACGAGCCCGACGAGGGCCGCATGTTCGTCGACAACGAGCCCGTCCAGCCGGGGAACGCGGCCGCGGCGCGTGGCCTGGGCATCGGGATGGTCTTCCAGGACCTGCGCCTGGTCCCGGCCCTGACCGTCGCGGAGAACGTCGCCCTCGCCCTGCCGGAGGGCCCGCGGCTGCGCCTGGCGGACCTGTCGGCCCGGATCGCCGCGGCAGCATCGACCTACGGCCTCGCGGTGGACCCGGGGGCCAGGGTCCGGCACCTGTCGATCGGCGAGCGGCAGCGGGCGGAGATCCTCAAGGTGCTGATGACCGGGGCCCGCCTGGTCATCCTCGACGAGCCCACCAGCGTCCTGGCGCCCCAGGAGGTCGAGGCGCTGTTCTCCGTCATCGGGCGCCTTCGCGACCAGGGCCTGGGCGTGGTGATCGTGACCCACAAGCTCGGCGAGGTCCGGGCGATCGCAGATCGGGTCACCGTCCTGCGGGGCGGCCGGGTGGTCCTCAACGGTGCCCATCCGGGTGACTTCAGCGATGCCGAGCTCATCGAGGCGATGGTCGGCCGGCAGGTCCCACCGCTGTCGGTGGTCCGACCCGACGTTCCCGAGTCCGATGCCCCGGTCCTGGAGCTACGGGAGGCCAGCGCCCACGGCGACCGGGGGCATCTGGCCCTCAAGGGCGTGGACCTCGACGTGTGGGCCGGTGAGATCGTGGGAGTGGCCGGCGTCGCCGGCAGCGGGCAGCGGGAGCTGTGCGAGCTCGCCCTGGGCCTGCGCGCGCTGTCGTCGGGATCGGCCCGCGTCGCAGGGGTCACCGACGCCGGGCTCACACCCAGCGCCGCCAGCGCCGCAGGGGCCGTCTCCATCCCGGAGGATCCCGTGGCCGACTCGGTGGTCCCGGGCCTCAGCGTCCTCGAGCACATGGTCCTGGGCGGGCCTCCGGCTCCACGCCGAGGGCTCGGGATCGACTGGCGGGCCGTGGCCACGAGGACCGACGCGCTCGACGAGTCGGTGGGGCTGCGTATCGCGCCCCGCCACCGCGCCCTCAGCTCGCTGTCCGGTGGCAACATCCAGCGGGTCATCCTGACCCGCGAGCTTGGGAGGCAGGCGACGCTGGTCGTTGCGGCCTACCCCAGCCGTGGCCTGGACGTCGCCAACACGCGCCGTACCCAGGAGCTGCTCCTCGAGCAGCGGGCGCGCGGGGCTGCCGTGCTCGTCGTCTCCGAGGATCTCGACGAGCTGCTGGCCCTCTCCGACCGGATCGCCGTGATGCACGACGGCCATGTGGTCGGCGTCGTTGACGCGACGGGATCGGACCGCATGTCCATCGGCCGACTGATGCTGGGAGGCGCTGCATGACCGACATGGCGCTCGGGGCCTGGGACCGGATCCGGGGAGCCGGGGTGTGGCAGAGGGGCGGCAGCACCGCGGCGCGGTGGGCCATCGCCCTGCTCGCCGGGCTGATCCTGTTCGGGGCCTTCGTGATGGCCAACGGGGCCGACCCGATGGCGGTCTATGCCGACATCTGGTCCTCCACCCTGACCCAGGGCGGCCAGTTCCAGCAGATCCTCGTCCGTGCGACGCCGTTCGCGCTGGCCGGACTGGCGGTCGTGGTCCCGGCCCGTGCGGGCATGGTCAACGTGGGCGGCGAGGGGCAGCTGATCATCGGCGCCGTCGCCGCGGCGGGCGCGGCCCTCGCCCTCGACGGCGCCGCACCGCCCGGGGTCGTGATGGCCGCGATGGTCCTGGCCGCGACCGCCGCCGGCGCCGGGTGGGCCGGCATCGCGGCGCTGATGCGCATCACGGTCAAGGTCAACGAGGCGGTCACGACACTGCTGCTCAACTACGTGGCCCTCTTCGCGATGCTGTTCCTGATCCTCGGTCCGTGGAAGGACCCGAAGGCCCTCGGGCAGTCGACCAGCGTCGCCGTCAGCGACAGCCTCAAGCTCCCGGTGCTCGCCGGGACGGCGGTCAACATCGGGGTGGTGGTCGCGGTCGTGGCAGCGGTCGCCGTCTGGTTCGGGTTGACCCGCACCGCGTGGGGCTTCCGCCTCGGCGTCGTCGGGGGCAACTCCGAGGCGGCCCGGCGCGCGGGGATCCCCGTGGTCTGGCTGCTCCTGTCGGCCCTGCTGATCGGTGGCGCGCTGGCCGGGCTGGCCGGCTACATCCAGTTCGCCGGGACCGAGTACAAGCTCCGGCCGACCTTCGGCCTGACCATCGGGTACGTGGCGTTCCTGGCCAGCTGGCTGGCCCGCCACCGCCCCATGCCCCTGCTGCTCGCGTCGCTGGGCCTGGCGGCCATCGCGGTCTCGGGCAACAGCCTCCAGATCGGCTCCGGCCTCCCGGCGGGCAGCGTCAACATCCTCATGGGCCTGGTCCTCATCGCCGTCCTCGGCTGGACCGGCCCGAGAAAGTCGGCAGCATGATCACCGAACTGCTCACCGGCGCCGTGCGCGGCGGGACCTCGATCCTGTACGCAGGACTGGGCGAGACCGTGTCCGAGCGTGCGGGGGTCATCAACCTGGGCACGGAGGGGTCGATGCTGCTCGGCGCCCTCGGCGGGTACGCCATGACCGCGCAGAGCGGCAGCCCGTGGATCGGCGTGCTCGGCGGCGCGCTGGCCGGGGGCCTGCTGTCCCTGGTCCATGCCGTGCTGGTCGTCAGCCGGCGGGCCAACCAGTTCGCCAGCGGGCTGACGCTGTACTTCTTCGCCCTGGGGCTGACCGCGCTGTACGGCGTGAGCTACGTCAGCCGTCCCATCAACGCCTTCACGCCGGTCCCGATCCCGGTCCTGTCCGACATCCCCTTCGTCGGTCCGGTGCTCTTCGAGCACGACCCGCTCGTCTACATCGGGTTCCTGGCGGCGCCGGCCATCTGGTGGGTCCTGTTCCGCACCCGGGTGGGCCTGCTCGTGCGCACCGCAGGGGAGCGCTCCGACGCCCTCGAGGTGCATGGCTACAGCGTCACCAAGGTCCGGTACCTGGCCGTCATGGCCGGCGGGGCGCTGGCCGGTGTGGGGGGCGCCCAGATCTCGATCGCGTACGCCAACAGCTGGTTCGAGGGGATGATCGCCGGCCGCGGGTTCATCGCGGTGTCGCTGGTCATCTTCGCGATGTGGAACCCGCTGACCATCATGGCCGGGGCCTACCTGTTCGGCGCCGCGCTCTCGCTGGCCTCGGTGCTCCAGGCCAGCGGCATGGCCGTGAACCAGTTCGCCCTCAACGCCGTCCCGTTCGTGCTGACCCTCGTCGTCCTGGCAGTCCTGGGCCGACGGACGCTGCAGTCGGCACCGGACGAACTGCTCAGGGTCCTCGAGAACTCCCGCGGGGCTTGATCCCAGCCCCCGCCCACCAGACCCCGGCGCCCGCCGGTGCACTTCCCCCTCCAAGCCCGGCACCCGCCGGACCCAGCGTGACGTCCGACCGACCAGCCCATCTGGCCGGCCCTACGAAAGGAACCCCCATGCAGCACCTCCGACGAGGCCGCCTCGCCCTGGCGGCGGCCTCACTCGCACTGCTCACCGCGTGCAGCTCCGCCACCTCGGCCACCCCGGAAGCCTCGCCTGCGGCCAGCGGGGCGCCCGGCGCTGGCGCCACCACGATCGGCGTCATCGCCGTCGGGCCCAAGGACGACTTCGGCTACAACCAGGCCGTCTACCAGGGGGTCGAGGCCCTGCGGGAGTCCTTCCCCGACGTCAAGGTGCTCGACGCCTACAACATCCCCGAGGATGACACCGCCGCGACCACGATGGAGAGCATGGTCGCCCAGGGCGCGACCGTCCTGTTCGCCACCTCCTACGGCCACCTCGACGCCGCCAAGAAGGTCGCAGCAGCCCACCCGGACGTGGTGGTGGTGCACCAGGGCGGCCTGCTCGACCCCGCCCCGGCCAACATGGGGACGTACTTCGGCAGCGTGTACGAGCCCGTCTACGTCGCGGGCATCTCAGCGGGTGCGGCGACGAAGTCGGGCAAGCTCGGCTACGTCTACGCCATCCCGATCCCGCAGACGCTGGCCAACATCAACGCCTTCACCCTGGGCGCCCAGTCCGTGCGTCCCGACGTCGAGGTGATCGCGGTCCCCACCACGAGCTGGTGCGACCCCGCCACCCAGGCCGACCGGGTCGCGTCGCTGCTGAGCAAGGGCGTCGACGTCGTCACGCAGCACCAGGACTGCACCAAGACGATCATCGAGGCCACGGAGGCCGCCGGTGCGTACACGGTGGGCTACCACGCCGACGCCTCGTCCTTGGCGCCCAAGGGCTGGCTGACCGGCTCCGAGTGGAGCTGGGGTCCCCTCTACACGAGGATCGCGCAGACCGCGATCGACGGGACGTTCACCGGCAGCGAGTTCAACGGCAACTACCGGGCGAACATGGCCAGCGGCGAGAACCCGTTCGTCGCGTCCGTCATCGGTCCCAGCGTGAGCGAGGAGACCAAGGCGCTCATGGCGGCCGCCACCGAGAAGCTCACGGGCGGCGGCAGCCCCTTCACCGGCCCGGTCGTGGCCCAGGACGGGACCGTCAAGGTCCCCGAGGGTGAGACCCCGTCGATCGAGACCATCGAGCAGATGGACTACTTCGTCAAGGGCGTCACCGGAACCGTCTCCTGATCAGTCGGGTGCCGGCCGGGTCCGCACCGGGACCCGGCCGGCACCCCCAAGAAGAGAGGCCAGCGATGAGCCCGCACGTCGCCGGCACGACCCCCTACCCCTGGCCCTTCGACGGCGACCTTGCCGGGACCGGCACCGCCCTGGTCGTGGTCGTCCCCGACGACTTCGCCGTGGATCCCGATGGGCATGCTGCCGAGCAGTTCGACCGGCTCGCCACTGCTGTCCGCCGGGCGGGTGGGGTCCTCGTCGTGGCGACCACCACGACGCCGGCGCGTCCGGGGCGGTCGTTGCCCGATCGTCGCGCCGTCCCCGGCCTCGGCGCCCCGCAGGCCCTGGCCGGCCGGGCACCCGACCTCGCGGTGCGTTCCCGAGGGGTCGACGCGTTCTACGGCAGCGAGCTCGACGCCGAGCTGCGCAACCGCGGGATCCGCCGACTCCTCCTGGCCGGGGTGGGCCTCGAGACGTCGGTCCACTCCACGATGCGCGACGCGAACGATCGCGGGTACGAGTGCCTCCTCGTGGTGGATGCCTCGACCCCGATCGACCGGACCCTGGTTGATCCGGCGGTCTCGATGATCGAGATGTCCGGCGGGATCTTCGGCGCCGTCGGCCGGGTCGCCGACGTGATTCGCGCGCTGGTTCCCGCCCCGGAAGCCGAAACCGACCTCACGACCCCCCAAGGAGCCCTCACATGACCGACCTGCTCGCACCCGCCCGCACGACCCCGGACGTCGCCTTCGGCGCCGTGGCCGCCGATCCCTACCCGTGGCCCTACGACGGCACGTTCTCGCCGAGCACCACCGCGGTCCTCAACATCGACTGGCAGGTGGACTTCTGCGGTCCCGGCGGCTACGTCGACGCGATGGGCTACGACCTGTCGCTGACCCGCGCCGGCCTCGAGCCGACGGCCCGGGTGCTCGCGGTGGCCCGGGAGCTGGGCTTCCACGTGATGCACACCCGCGAGGGCCACCGCCCGGATCTCTCCGACCTGCCGGCCAACAAGCTGTGGCGCTCGCGCAGGATCAACGCCGGGATCGGCGATGCCGGCCCATGCGGTCGGATCCTCACGCGGGGCGAGCCGGGCTGGGAGATCGTCCCCGAGGTGGCCCCCCTGCCCGGCGAGGTCGTGATCGACAAGCCCGGCAAGGGATCGTTCTACGCCACCGACCTCGACCTGGTCCTGCGCACCAAGGGGATCACCCACATCATCCTGACGGGGATCACCACCGACGTCTGCGTGCACACCACCATGCGCGACGCCAACGACCGTGGCTACGAGTGCCTGCTGCTCTCGGACTGCACGGGAGCCACCGACTACGGCAACTACGAGGCAGCGCTGAAGATGGTGACCATGCAGGGCGGGGTGTTCGGGGCGGTGGCACCATCGTCCGCGCTGCTCGAGGCGGTGGCACAGCCGCTGGGCACGGCATCCAGCGACGCATGATCGACCGCCTCGACCGCGGGTCGCTGCACCACGGGTACCGCACGGGCGCGTTCGGCCCGCAGGACGTCGTCGCCGAGGTCCTGCGTCGCATCGCCGACCGGGGCGACGACGCCGTGTGGATCCACCTCGTCGACCCCGAGGAGGTGCTGGCCAGGGCTCAGGAGCTGGCCGAGCGGTTCCCGGGCCCGGACCTCCCGGCGCTCTACGGGCTCCCGTTCGCGGTCAAGGACAACATCGACGTCGCCGGCATGCCCACAACGGCTGCCTGCCCGGACTTCGCGTACCTGCCCGACCGCACGGCGCCGGTCGTCCAGCGCGCCATCGACGCGGGGGCGATCCTGGTCGGCAAGGCGAACCTCGACCAGTTCGCCGCCGGGCTGTCCGGGACGCGGTCGCCGTACGGGGTCGTCCGCAACCCGTTCGACCCGTCGGTCATCGCCGGCGGGTCGAGCTCGGGGTCGGCCGTGGCGGTCGCCGCCGGTCTGGTCAGCTTCGCGCTCGGCACCGACACCGCCGGCTCGGGTCGTGTCCCGGCCGGACTGACCGGGACCGTGGGCGTGAAGCCCTCCCGGGGCCTGGTGAGCACCCGCGGGATCGTCCCCGCGTGCCGCTCGCTGGACTGCCCGAGCGTGTTCGCGCTGACGGTGGCCGACGGGGCGGCCGTCCTGGCGACCGTCGCCGGACCGGACCCCGCCGACCCCTACTCCCGACAGCATCCGGTCCCGGGGCCCGAGCCCGAGCCGATCGATCCGCGGGGCCTGCGCATCGGGGTGCCTGCCGTGCGTGACGTGGCGGCCGACTTCGACGGCGATGCCGAGGCTGCCGATGCCTTCGAGTCGGCGCTGCGCAGGATGTCGAGGCTGGGGGCGACCCTCGTGCCGACAGATCTCGCGCCCTTCCTGGCGGTCGGCCGCATGCTCTACCAGGGACCGTGGCTGGCCGAGCGCGGGGCTGCCCTCGGTGACTTCATCTCCACCAACCCCGAGTCCCTGCACCCGGTGACCCGGCAGGTGCTGTCCGGGGCGGATCAGGTGAGCGGAACCGAGGTGTTCCGGGGGCTGCACGCGCTGGCCAGCGCCCAGCTCAGGACGCGAGCCGTCTGGGACGAGGTCGACGCCCTGCTGCTGCCGACCGCGCCGACGGCCCCGACGGTCGAGCGCCTGCTCGCCGATCCCCTCGGGGCCAACACGGTGCTCGGCCGCTACACCAACTTCGTCAACCTGCTGGACCTGTCGGGCGTCGCGGTGCCGTCCGAGGTGGCGCGCACGGGCGTTCCCATCGGCGTGACGTTCCTGGGCCCTGCCGGTGCCGACTCCTTCCTCCTGGGGCTGGCGCAGGCGTGGCAGGTCTCGCTCGGATCACGCCCGCAGGAGCGCCCCGTCGGTGCTGCCCCAGCTCGGGCGTCCCGTGCGCGTCCCACGGGCTCCGACGAGGTCCTCGTCGCCGTGGTCGGTGCCCACATGGCGGGGGAGCCGCTCCACGACGACCTGCTGGCCCTGGGCGGCCGGCTGCACTCCCGCGTCGAGACGGCCCCGGCCTATCGGCTCTTCGCACTGCCCACCAGCCCGGGCGCCCTCCCCCGACCGGGCCTGGTCCGGGTGGAGCACGGGGGCGCGGCGATCGAGGCCGAGGTGTACCGGCTGCCGGTGAGCGCGGTGGGGCGGCTGCTGGTGGGGGTGCCCGCGCCGCTGGGCATCGGTTCGGTCCGGTTGGCTGACGGGAGTGAGGCGCTGGGGTTCCTGTGCGAGGCGGCGGGCACGGTCGGGGCCACGGACATCACGGTCCACGGCGGCTGGCGGGCATTCCGCCGCAGCCTCATCCCGGCCTAGATCCGTCGCGTCCGCGTCCGCGGCCGCTCCTGCCGATTCCGTGGTCCTCCTCCCATGCAGAAGGGCCCCACGAGGGGGCCCATCTGCATGGAGCGGGTGACGAGAATCGAACTCGCACTGTCAGCTTGGGAATCTGTCAGTCGCGAACGCGGAAACGCCTATGGCATGGGCACTTTCAGCGTCGGCTCTAGAGGCTCATGCAACGAACGTGCAACGAGGCGCACGTATGAGCGGCCCGGCGGCCTGGGCCGGGAGGACTGGTCCTGGCCAAGATCGCGGGCGATCTCCGGGGCGTAGTCACCGGGTTTAGGCCCACGGGTCGATCAGCTTGAGTCCCATGCCCTGGAAGTCGGCGACGTTCCGAGTGGCGACCTTGGCCTTGTGTACCTTCGCGATCGCGGCGATCTGGGCGTCGAAAGCACTCGTCGGCCGGCCGGCACGTTCACGCGCGGCCATCAGGGAACCGTAGTTGCGAGCCGCGGCGACGTCGAACGGCAGGATTGTTGTGGCGAAGGACTCCCACAGCCCGGCCGCGGCGATCCGCAGCGCATCGGCCCGCGATCCGTCGGGCAGTCTCGCCAGTCCGTATTCGATCTCGGCGACGGTGATCGCCGTCGTCGCGAGGTCCCCATCGCTGGTCTCGCGCATCCAGTTGAGCACCCGTGGGTCACCGGCAGGACGCATCAGCTCGGAAACGACGTTGGTGTCCAGGATGATCACGCGCTGAACTCCACCGGCGGGCGGGCCGCAGTCCGCGGCGGGAGCTCAAGCTCCGCCCCACCGAGGTCAGCGAACGTCCGGTGCAGGGCGGTGAACAGCCCTTCGCCGGGAGGTAGGACAGCCTCAGCAAGGATCGCCCGAGCCTCGGCCTCCATGGACCGGCCGTGTTCTGCCGCCCGTCGCTGCAGGCCAGCCTTCACCCGGGGATCCAGGTCGCGAATGGTCACCACGCTCATGGCACTCACCTCTCTCATGTGCTGTCAATGCTAGCACGGTGTGGGTCTCGGCTGCCCCGGATGGGAGCCCTCCTCCTGTACGTCCTCTCGCGTCCGGTGCAGGTCCTCGATGATCCGATCCAACGAAACTACGCAAACTCTTCCGTTAGCCCTGCCCCCGTAGTTAGCCGGGCGAATCGGGCATTCCATGCGTGGAACGGCCGCCAATCGAGCCCTGTCAGGGCTTCGTGTGCCGCAGTCCGTAGCGCATCACCCGTGGTCCAACGCGAGGGAAGGCGACAGATCGCGACCGCCGACCGCAACCTGGCCCGAGGTGTTCGCGTACTTCTTGCCCGAGATCGTCACCCTGGCGGCGAGTCTGGTCCTTGCTCTCGTGCAGCTGCGGTGGTTGACGCAGAGCCAGCAGGTGCCGACAGTCCTGGGGGTTGCCACGACGTGGGCGGTGATCCTCACGTCGGTGTTGCTGGGCAGCCAGCTCCTTCCAGCGGACCGCCTTCATCGGAGGGCCTCTGGGGCTGTGACCACCCTTGCTCGTGTGCGGCTTGCCGTCCGGCTTGCGTTCGCCGGTCTGGTCACCCACTTGGTGGGAAGGCCTTGGCGGACCTGCGTCGCCTCCATCAGGATGCGTGCGCTCACCAACTCCTGGGCCGCGCTCTCGCCCCTCCAGTTGGCGCGTTTCGTGGCCGAACTGCGAGCGCCCGGTTCGCCGCAGCGATGCGCGGAGGCCGGCGCCGCGTAGTTGCGACCCCATCGATCGTGCAGTCGTCCAGGCCGATCTGGGTCTTGGCGCGCTTGAAGGTCGAGGTCCAGTTCGCGTTGTGCAATGGGCGGCCCGATCGTGTCGCGAACACCAGGGCGGCGTCACCGGCACGGACATTGGTTTCGAGGTGCTCGGTGAGGATGGGGCCCAGGAAGGTCGGAAGGGCGACGTTGCGCATACCCGCGTCCGACTTGGGGGAACCCACGAGCCATTTCCCGTCCAGCCGACTCATCGACTTTCGGACGCGCAGCACGGGCAGCTTGTCTTCCCGGAGAACCACGTCGGCGCGGGTAAGCGCCGTGAGCTCTCCGAAGCGCAGGCCGCCGTAGGCGGCGACCAGGACCAACGCCTCGTACCGGGCAGGCACGAGGTCGGCCAGTTGGTGCACCTGGGTCAACGTCGGCACGGGCCGCTCGGCCGTGCGTGTGGAACCGGCCCCCACGATCTGGCAGGGGTTGCTCGGGATCTCGCCGTCGCGCATGGCCTGGTTGAGGATCGTGCGTAGGAGCCGGTAGGACTGCGCCTGCGCGGTCGGCCCGGTTGTGCTCCCGAGATCAGAGTGCCAGGCGCGGACCACGGCGGGGGTCAGCCCCTTGAGGGGCCTGTCGCCCAGCTCCGGCAGCACGTGCAGGTTCAGCAGGCGCTGGTACAGATCAGCCGTGCGCGGCTTGAGCTTCGAGCGCTGCGATAGCCACGGAACCGCGTACTGCCGCAGGGAGATGCTGCCCACGGACGGCGCCTTCCACGTCTCGCGCGCGAGGTCGACCCGCTGGGCGGCCAGCCAGGTGTCGGCCTGGTCGTACCTGGCGAAGGTGATGGGCGCGGTCACCCGACCGATCCCCGGTGCGATGTAGCTTGCCTGGAAGTTCCCGCTGGGCAACTTCCTGATGGCCCCGAACTGGCGTCCCATCTTCGACCCCTCCCCGTCCTCAGGCTGCCGGCCGTGCGATCGGCCGTGCAACGAACGTGCAACCAAAGCATGCCATTCGTCGCACGAAACGGGCATTGCGGGGCACTACTAGGACGCATGAAGAAGGGCCTCTGACCGGTGTTTGTGCTGGTCAGAGGCCCTTTTCCTGTGGAGCGGGTGACGGGAATCGAACCCGCACTGTCAGCTTGGGAAGCTGATGTTCTGCCATTGAACTACACCCGCGGCGTCACCCCCGCGTCCGGCGGCGACATGATGATTATGCCCCAGCGCGCAGGCGCACCCAAACCGGGTCGAGGCTTCCCTGCCCGGGCTCCCGGCCGGGCGCCGATACGATCGCGGCCATGATCCTCTCCGACGGTTCGATCCGCCGCGCCCTGGCCGAGCGCCGCCTCATCATCGACCCGCTGGACGACGCCCAGATCCAGCCGGCCAGCGTGGACGTGCGACTCGGCCCGGAGTTCCTGGTCTTCCGCAACCACACCACCGAGGTCATCGACCCGTATGACAAGCCCGCCGACCTCAACGAGCGCGTCCGCGTCGAGGAGGGCACCGCCTTCATCCTGCATCCGGGCGAGTTCGTCCTCGGCACGACCGTCGAGGCGATCGGGCTGCCCGACGACCTGGTCGCGCGGGTCGAGGGCAAGAGCAGCCTCGGCCGGCTCGGCCTGCTCATCCACGCCACCGCCGGTTTCGTCGACCCGGGGTGGCCACGCGGGCAGATCACCCTGGAGCTGAGCAACGTGGCCACCCTGCCGATCAAGCTGTGGCCCGGGATGCGGATCGGGCAGCTCAGCTTCCACACCCTGGATGCCCCGGCCGAACGCCCCTACGGGCACACCGACCTGAACTCCAAGTACGTCGGGCAGTCCGGGCCGATGGCCTCCCAGTACGCGCGCAACCCGAAGTAGGGCCGGGGGACCCCGACTGCACCCGCTGCGGCTCGCGGACGCGCCCGGGGTCGGCCCCCTTCCCTGGGTCAGGCCAGGCGCACCGGGAGGGTCGTGATCCGGACCTTCTGGCCCTTGGTGACGGGGGTCGAGGTGCCGTCCAGGTGGTACATGGTCGTCACGCCCGCGGGAATCTTCAGCGTCCTGGACTTGCTGGTCGTGAACCGGATCGTCTGCTTGCCCGCGCCGGGGGGACGCAGGGTGCAGGTGGTGATGCTGCTCTTGGTCTTGCAGCCGTACCACCGGGCCCCGGACATCCACTTCTGGATCTCCCCGAAGGCCTTGCCGCCGGCGGTGAGGGAGCCGTCAGCCCGGCTGGTCATGTCGGTGCCCAGGACGTGGATGTCCCATCCGTACCAGAACACCCGGGACACCCCGTAGCGCATCGAGTCGAGGTAGGTGCGCGCAACGAAGGCGGCTGCGGTCGCTCCCGTGTACTGCCGCTTGATCTTCATGTAGGCGCGGGTGTCGCCGTAGGACATCTCGGTGTCCCAGAGCGGCTTGTTCTTGGCGCCGTACTTCTTGTAGTAGCTCTTGACCTTCTTGATGTACGAGACCCGCGTGCCGGGCCCGGACGTCGCCGGCGGGTAGAAGTGCGCCGAGACCGCGTCCACGTAGCTCCACGCCTTCTTCTTCTTCATCGCCTTGCCGTAGGCCTTGCCGAACTTGCCGACCGGGCCCGCGGCCCGCACGGTCGTGCTCGCCGCGACCAGCTTGGCGCGGGAGCCGATCGACCGCAGCGCGACCTTGGCGTCCTTGGTCAGCTGGGCCATCTGCTCGGGGGTCCCGAGGTAGAAGTCCTTGAGGTTGGCCTCGTTCCAGACCTGGAACGCCGTGATGGCCGGGTACCGCTTGGCCACGGTCTTCAGGTAGTCCGTGTAGAGGGTGTTGGACCGGGGGTGGCTGTTCGAACCCGCCCCATACAGCGCCAGCTTCGAGTTGGGGTCTGAGGCCGCCCAGCTCGGGGTGTTCCCCATCGTGTAGAGGATCTCCTGGGCGCCGAGGGCCTTCGCGTTCGCGACGGCACGGTCCAGCCGGGACCAGTCGTACTTGTTGTCGGCGTACTCCACGTTCTTCCACGAGACCCCGGCATCCCACAACCGCACTGCCCGCACGGTGCTGGGGGCCTGTGGCGAGGGCGAGCCGATGCTCGCCACGTGCTGGCCGAACAGCGGCGCGGGGACGTACTTCGCGGCGCTGGCCGGGGCGGCCGACATGCCGGTCGCCAGCAGGCCACCGGCCACCGCCGGGATGATGATCGTGGACAGCCTGCGCATGGGACCCCCCCAGGAGACGGATGGCGCGGACGCCCGGCCCGCGAACACACAGTGCCCTGACCGGGACAGGCAGTCAACCTCCCGCTGGAACGTGCCGCGATTTACCCGTGGGTTAGGCGCGCCATTGCCCGACGTCGGATCGGTCCTAGGGTCAGGCCGATGTGCATGCCACCGGTCACCCGGCCAGTCGCACCAGGATCGGTGCCGTCCCGATGGGGAGGGTGTCCCCGGTGGCCTGCGCGCAGGTCCCGTCCAGCTGGCAGACCTCCGTGGCGCCCTCCGGCATCGGGATGCGTCGCTGCTGCCCCGTGGCTGAACAGGATCATGGCCGGTTGGCGGTCGCGGGTCGCCAGGTCGCAGCTGGTCACCGCCCCCGCCTCGCCGGTCGGGTCCATCAGCTCGCCGGAGCAGCCCTGCCAGTAGCCGCCGACGAGCCAGTCCTGCACGGTCAGGTAGGCCTGCCCGGCGGGCAGGATCGCGCCGCTCTGCGGGTCCACCTGGTCGATGCCGAGGATGTGGTCGTTCCAGCCGTACCAGAAGATCCGGTCGATGCCCAGGGCGAGGCTGTCGATGTAGGTCCTGGCCACCCATCCGGCGGCGCGTGCCTGCGGGACCTGGACCTTCTCGGTCGGCGAAGTCGCGGCGGTCGCCGTAGTTGACCTCCGTGTCCCAGACCGGCCCGGTCCAGCCGCGCTCCGCCAGCCACGACCGCATCACCCGGATGTACGCCGCCGCGCGTGCCGGCTCCCTGGTCGGCCAGGGGGTAGAGGTGGACGGCCATCGCGTCGACCGGCCAGCCGCGTTCCTCGAGGGCTGCGGCGTACTTGCCGTACCACGCCTTGACCGGCCCGGATCGGCGCACGGTCGTGCTGGCCCCGACGAGCAGTCGCGTCGGGGTCGACCTCGTCGAGCACCTCGCGGGCCCTGAGCGTCAGCTCCGCCAGGTAGTCGGGCTTCCCGCGGTAGAAGATCTTGATGTTCGCCTCGTTCCACACCTGGTACGAGGTGATCCGCCCGCGGTAGCGCTGCGCCACCTCGCGCAGGAACGTCAGGTAGGCCTGCTGGTCCGGCGCGGACGACGTCCCGGGGCCGTACAGGCCGGGTGCCTCGGGGTCCAGCGCCGCCCACGCCGGCGTGCTGCCGTGGACCCACAGGATCTCCTGCGCCCCGGTGGCCTGCGCCTCGGCCAGGGCGGCGTCCATGAGCTCCCAACGGATCTGGCCCGCCGACCGGCTCCAGCTCGCGCCAGCTGACTCCGGCGTCCCACAACCGGACCGACCCGGCCCGCGATGGGAGCGGCTGGCCCCCGGCGGCCAGGCTCTTGACGTGCGTCCCGAACAGCCCGGCGGGGATCGGGGAGCCGTCCGGTACGGCGGCATCAGGGTCCAGTGGATCTCCCGGGGCCGAGGAGGTGCAGGCAGCCAGCACCGGGAGCAGCGCCAACAGGCCGGCCGCGGCCGCTGTCCTGATCATCATCGGCACGGTCCCTCCCTCGGCGCCGGGCTGCAGGATAGTGCGTGGCGCAGCGGCTCCGGAGCCGCCGGGCTGGTAAACCTCGGTGGGAGTGTCTACTCTCGGGCGCACAGCGCGTCGTCAGGGGTGGGGAGGGCAGATGGCGCAGCCGGCGCAACGCCCGGGGGATTCGCGTCGTCCGACCCTGCGCATCGCCGGGGGGCGGGTGACGCAGTCGGCGCGTGTCCGGGAGCGCCCGGAGGCGGCCGCCCCGGCCGAGGTGGACCCCCTGTACGCGGTCTCCGTGCGGGCGTTCCTGCTCGATGCAGGCATCCTGGGCACGAGCATGTCGCTCTACATCTGGGCGATGGTCAGTGCCGGGTACCTCTACGACCGGATCGAGACTCCGCTTACGGGCGCGGGCCTCGTGGTCTGGTGGCTGCTGCTGATCCTCGTGCGCGGTGGGTACGAGGCTCGCCACCTCGGCGTCGGGTCGGAGGAGTTCAAGCGAGTTGTCACGGCGACGATGACCCTGCTGGCCGCCATCAGCATCGCCGCGTACGTCCTTCCCGTCGCGCCTCCGCTGAGGCTGGTCCTGCCGTCCCTGGTCATGGGCCTCATGCTGGTGCTGCTCGGGCGCTGGCTTCTGCGGGTCTGGCTGGGCCGGCAGCGGGTGGCCGGGCGATTCCAGCAGAGCACGCTGATCGTCGGCGACCGGCTGCGCGCCGCCGCCCTGGCGGAGGCCTTCGCCAACGACCCGGTCGCCGGGTTCACGGTCGTGGGGTCGGTCCAGCCGCCGCGAGCCGCGGGCGAGTCCGGCACGATCGACGACTGGCTGGATGACGTCATGACCTGGATCTCGACGCACAACGTCCACGCGGTCGCGGTGGCCGAGTCCACCGCGGTCGACCCCGACCTCGTGCGTCGCCTGGCCTGGCAGCTCGAGGGCCCGCGGATCGACCTGCTGGTCTCCCCGGCACTGTCCGACGTGGCCGGGCCCCGCGTGTCGGCCCGCCCCGCTGCGGGACTGCCGCTGCTGCACCTCGACGAGCCGAGCCTCACCGGTCCCAAGCGCGCGCTGAAGCGGGCAGTCGACCTGGCGGTCGCCGTCCCCGCCCTCATCCTCCTGTCGCCGGTGATCCTGCTGATCGCCGTGGCGATCAAGCTCGACTCCCTCGGCCGCGTGTTCTACGTCAGCGACCGGATCGGCCGCTCCGGCGAGACCTTCCGGTGCGTCAAGTTCCGCTCGATGATCGTCGGCGCGGACTCGATGCGCGACGACGTCATCGGCGATCCGGACGACGAGATCTCCGACCGGTACCGGGAGGACCCGCGGGTCACCCGGGTCGGGCACGTGCTGCGTCGCTGGAGCCTCGACGAGCTGCCGCAGCTGGTCAACGTCGTCACCGGATCGATGTCGCTGGTCGGACCGCGACCGATGCTTCCCTGCGAGCTGGCTCTGCTCGGCGACGAGGAGACACCGCAGGCACCTCACCAAGCCGGGCCTGACGGGCCTGTGGCAGATCTCCGGGCGCAAGGAGGTCTCGTGGGAGGACCGCATGCGCATGGACCTGCACTACATCGAGACGTGGTCGATCGCCCTGGACCTGGTCATCATCGGCAAGACCGCCAAGGCCGTCATCTCCGGCCAGGGCGCCTACTGAGCAGTTCCCCGGCGAGAGCCTCGTAGGACGCTGCGACGTCGTCCCAGCGGTAGCGCACCGCGACGTCCGCCTGGCCCCTCCGGCCCCTGGCGGCAGCCGCCGCCGGGTCGGCCTCGGCCGCCTCGCACGCCCGGGCCACGTCCGCCGGGGTCGTGAACCAGGCCCCCGCGTCCCCGGCCACCTCGCGGTTGAACACCACGTCGTAGGCGATGACCGGCGCCCCGGCGCCGAGGGCGCGCAGCAACGACGGGTTCGTCCCGCCCACGCTGTGGCCGTGCAGGTAGCTGCCGGCATGGGCGTAGAGAGAGTCGAGCAGGGCTGGATCCCAGATGCTGCCCTGGAGTCGCACGCGAGGGTCGCCGCCGGCCGCGGCCCGGACCTCGGCGCGGTAGGCGTCGGCGTACGGGGCGTCGCCCACGACCAGCAGCGGCCACCGGCACGCCGAGGCCGCGTACCCGGCGACGACCTCGCGCACGTGGTTCTCCGGCTCCAGCCGGGCCACGACGAGGTGGTAGCGCCCTGACTGCAGCCCCAGCTCGGTGAGCCGATGGTCGTCCGGGTGGATGATCGGCGCGCCGTAGGGGATGTAGCGAGCACGGACTCCGTGCGCGGCCAGCAGGTGGGCGGCGATCCCCTCGGCATCGGCGATCACGGCGTCGGCCCACCGAGCGCTGCGCGCCTCGGCCCAGTGGTAGTAGGCCGACGCCCGGGGCCCCCACTTGGCGCGCTTCCACTCCAGCCCGTCCACGTGCACGGCAACCGGGATCCCGGCTCGGCGCAGCGGCGGGACGAACGGCGCGTTCGCCGCGTTGAAGACGAAGGCCACGTCCGGGCGCGCGTGGGTCAGCACGTGTGCCACGGACATCGCCGTGTGGCTCAGCGTCTCCGCCGCGCGCATCCGCACGGCGGGCAGGTTCACGAGGGTCATCCCACGGTGCTCGGTGAGGTCCTGCCCCGGGTTGCGGCAGTACACGACGACCTCGTGCCCGCGCCCGGCCAGGCGGCTGCCCACCTGCTCGACCGCGGTCTCGAAGCCGCCGTACTGGGCGGGCACTCCGCGCGTGCCGAGCATGGCGATGCGCATCAGCCGATCACCAGGTGCAGCGGTCGGTCGAGGGTCCCGGCCCAGGTCAGGCGGTCGCCATCCCGGGTCCAGCCGGGCGAGTCGGGCAGCGGAACGCCCGGCGCCGGGGTGACCGCCACCCGGAGATCGACCGGAAGCGGGGAGCGCCTGCGGGTCGGCGGAGACCTCGTAGGTCCCCGGCGCGAAGGTGCCGGCCGGCAGTCGGTAGTACATCTCGACGGTCGTGGTCTCGCCCGGGGGCCGTCTCGTGGCCCTGCCACAGGACCTGACCGCCATGGTCGTCGGGGAAGGGCCCGGTCCGGCCCGCCGGAACCAGGGCGATTGACGTGCCGGTCGAGATCCGGAAGTCGGTGGCGGCCAGCGGCACCCGGTAGGCAACCCGCATCCTCGCCCGCAGCGCGAGGTAGCCCCCGGTAGCGTGTCGGATCCCCCTCCAGGCCGTCCGGCACCGCGTTGCCGAACGCGCACGGTGCGCCGTACCAGCGCCCCGCCGTCGGCGGTCAGCTGCACCTCCTGGGTGATGCGTTCGGTCCTGGAACACGCGTCAGCTTGTTCGGGCCGCTCTGCGAGTGCACCGCGATGAGGTCGCCGCCGGGCGGTCCGAGAGGGCGCCCTGGGCGCCCAGGCAGCTCGACGGCCGCCTGCAGGCCCTCGGCCTCGAAGGACGCCTGGATGTGCCGTGGCGGGATCGCATCCATCGTGCCGCGCAAGGCCGGGCAGCAGGTTCGTCGGCGACGTCAGGTGCTGCGCGAGAGCGCCGTGGTGAGCGCCTCGTTGCGCGCGTGCCGTTCGATGACCCCCTCGGGTGAGTTGAACTGCCGATAGGCGTTGACGACCAGCGTCGGGATGAGGTTCTGGCCGTTGACCTCGCCGAACCCTCCGGAGTCGACCGGTCCGGCCCACGCCAGCAGCGTCGCGAGGGCCGAGACGTCGAGGGTCACCACGCCGTCGACCGCCGGGTAGCCCAGGGCGGCCCAGGCGCGCTGCATGTCGACCGCGGCGGTCCGGAAGTCGGGGTGGAAGTTCGAGTTGACGAACGGATAGGTCTTGCCCGGCCGGTACCAGGGCGGGCCGCCCTCGTGCTCCCACGCGATCGGGGGGTTGTTCGGGGAGAGCTTCGACTCCAGCTGCCCCGAGATGGGCACGGAGACCGTCCCGCGCACGGCCTCGACCAGCAGGGCGGACAGCGGGGCGCCCCCGGAGCCGAACGACTCCGCGTCGTTGAGCGCGCAGATCAGGTAGCGCCGCGGCTCCTGCGCACCGAGCGCATCGGGCAGCTCCGGCCAGGCCACGGTGGCTGCCCCGGTCAGTGCGGCGAGGTCCGCCAGTGCCCCGGATGCTGATTCGGCCAGCGCCCCGATCGGCCGGCCGAGCAGGCCCGACCCGGGGACTGCGCGCGTGGCGGCCAGGGCCTGCTGCAGCGCCGAGTCCAGTTCGCCCATCGGGGCGGTCAGGTCGGCGATGCGGGCGGTGTCGATGGTCGAGCCGCGCACCATCGGCGGCTCGCCGTCGAACCCCACGGCGGCCGAGCCGATCTCGGCCAGGGGGGTCAGCGCCTCGGCGGCGTCGGCCAGGGCCCGCGTGGACAGGCGCAGGTCGTCGACGGCCCCGAGCGTGACGGGGGTGTGCTCCAGCGCCCAGGCGACCGGGGAGGACCAGGTCCGCTCCAGGACCCGGGTGGCCAGCTGGACGGTCGAGACACCGCGCTGGAGGTCCGCGGAGTCCCGCTCCCGGGCGCCCCATGCCAGCTGGCCGAGCCCCACGGCGCCAGTCACCACGGCCAGCTGGATCCCCAGCGACGATCAGCGCGAAGGGGGCGAGCAGAAGGGCGACCCACAACCGCCTCGGCATGGCACCCCCCACTCCGCGGGTCCGTCGGGGGCAGATCCTACCCGCGGCAGGCCCCGTGCGCTGCCGGCTGGTTCGGGCAGCCGGCGGCTATCGTGGGCGTGTGCGGGCCACAGCGATCGTCCTGGCCCACGGGGCGGAGCCCACCCTGGCCGGCTGCGTCACGGCGCTCGCCGCGGCCGGTCCGGCCGAGATCCTGGTGGTGGACAACGAGGCATCGCCGCAGTCGATCGCCCAGGTCGCGGACCTGCCCGGGGTCCGGGTGATCTCCCCGGCCCGCAACCTCGGGTACGCCGGCGGGTGCAACCTCGCGGCGCGGCAGGCCACCGGCGAGGTGCTGGTCTTCGTGAACTCCGATGCGATCGTGCAGCCCGGGGCCGTGGCTGCCCTCGTGTCCGCGGTGGCCGATCCGCAGGTGGGTGCGGCCAGCGGCAGCATCCGGCTGGCCGACAGCCCCGACCGGCTCAACTCGGCCGGCAACCCCGTGCAGTACCTGATGTTCTCGTGGGTGGGAGCCTTGGGGGAGCCTGCCTCGGCGCACGTGGAGGTGGCCGACCTCGCCTCGATCTCGGGGGTGGCGTTCGCCGTGCGTCGCGAGGTCTGGCAGGAGGTGGGCGGCTTCGACCCGGACTACTTCGCCTACTGCGAGGACGTGTACCTGTCCCTGCGGCTGCGCCAGGCCGGCTACCGGGTGGTGTTCGAGCCTGCCGCTGTCGTGTGGCACCACTATGACTTCGACCGGCACGCCGCCAAGTACTACCTGCTCGAGCGCAACCGCCTCATGAACCTCCTGCTGCTGCCCGAGCGCCGGACGCGGCGGCTCGTCGCCCCTGCAGCCCTTGCCGTCGAGGCGGGGGTCCTGATGGTGGCGCTCCGGGACGGCTGGGCCCGCGACAAGGTGGCCGGGTGGCGATGGCTGGTCTCGCACCGCAGCCAGCTGGCCGAGCGCCGCCGCCGGATCCAGGCCGTGCGGCGAGTGCCGGACGCGGAGATCGCCCCGTTGCTCCGCGGCCCGTTGGACCCGCCGCCCGGTCTCGGGCCGGCCGTGCCGCCGCTGGTGAGCCGTGGGCTGGCTCGCTACTGGGACTGGGCGGTGGGGCGGCTGTGACCGATCACGAGGGGGGCTCCGCGGTGTCGACGACCGACACCTCCGGCGCGGACGAGGCCGGCGGCACGGGCTCCGGGCCCGCCGAGCCAGGCCGAGGGGCGGCGCATCGGAGCGGTGGACATCGGCTGGGCGGCGGTGGTTGCCCTCTGCGCGATCGGCGTGGCCCTCGTGTACCGCTCGGCGATCGTGCCGACCGACCCCTGGCACTACGTGCAGGGCGCACTGGCGTTCCCGGAGGGCACCTGGCGTCCGGCCGGTCTGTCCCGCTGGGGCTTCCTCCTGCCGATCATCCCGTTCGCCCGCTGGTGGGGCGACGCGAGCGCGACCTACTACGTCATCCCGCTGCTGAGCACGGGGCTGCTCGCGGCCGTCCTCTACCTGCTCGGCACCCGGTTCGCCGGGCGGCTGGCAGGGGTGCTGGGCGCCGTGCTGGCGCTGGGCACCCCGCTGGTCCTGGTGAACCTGACCCGGGGCTACACCGACCTGACCGCCACGGCCCTCATCGGTGCCGCGATCCTGCTGGCGACGATGGCGCAGGATGCCGCGCGGGACGCGCGGACCCGCGGCGAGGGGTGGGGCTGGCGCGTGCCGGCGCTGCTGATCGCGGCCGGGTTCGCCACCGGGTGGAGCGTCGAGGTGCGTGAGACTGCCGTCTTCGCGTGGCCGGTCGTGGGATGGATCCTGTGGCGGATCGGCCGACCGATGGCCGTTCTGGCGTGGTTCGTCCCGCCCGTGCTCGCATGGCTCGTGCTGGACCTCGCGCTGAGCGCCTGGGTCTACGACGACCCCCTGCTGAAGCTGCGCATCGTCGCGGGCGCCGACATCTCCGAGTCGGAGGTCAGCTCCGATGCCGGCTACGTCGGCCAGACCCGGTGGTGGTACGCCACGATCCTGCCGCGCTCGATCTGGGCGCTGTCCGGCGGGCCCGCCCTGATGGCCCTGCTCGTCGTCGGGCTGGTCGGCGGGTTCCTCCTGCGCGAGCAGGTCGGTCGGATCTGGGCCTGGGGCGCGCTCAGCCTCGGGCTGCTCTGGCTGCAGGGCGGTCCGCTCGACCCGGCGCACCCGTCCGTGCGCCTGGACGTGGCCCGCTACTGGATGTCGTTCACCGTCCCGCTGGTGCTGGCCGCCGCATGTGTCCTGGTGATCGGCGTTCGCCGCAGCCGCGGCCCGGCGCGGGTGGTGGTGGGGGCTGCTGCCGGGCTCCTCGTGGTCGGGTCCGTCGTGCCGATGGTCCGGTTCGCTTCCTCCTACCCCGGTTTCGCCCCGAACGGTGGGGCGGCGATGTCCGAGCTCCGCGACCACCTGGCAGGCGCCGGCGAGCCCGTGGGGCGCATCTGGGCCGACTGGGGCACCCAACGGGTCCTGCCCACCTACCAGGTGGGGCCGTTCGGCGACCCACGGTGGCAGGCGTCCGGATTCCGGTCCCTGAACCGGTTGCTGCGGCAGCCCGAGGTGCCGCGATCGCGGTACCCCCAGCCGGGCGAGTACGTCGTGGTCTACAGCGCCGACGGACCGCACGTGCTGGCACTGCCGGCGGGCGCTGGGGCCCGTGCAGGAGGCATTCGGGCCGTTCCCCCTGCCGGGGTGGGAGCAGGTCTTCACCTCCTCCGAAGGCACCCTGACGCTCTACCGCCTGGGCCCCGAGGCCGTCTGGCCCGACCCGGCAGGTGCCGGTCCGGGGTCCGGCACCGACGACCCGGGCACGGACGACCCGACGGCACGGAGCGACCCCGGCACAGACGACCCCGGCACAGACGACCCCGGCACAGACGACCCCGGCACAGACGACCCCGGCAGCGAGCCCTTCTGAGGCCGGATCCCGCCTCCGGCCCACGACCACCGTGGGCGGGCTGGGTCGGCGCCTGCGCGGGGCGCTCGGCCACCGGAACCGGGCGCGTGCCTCCGGTGCGCGGGAGCCGTAGGCTGGCTCGGTCCCCGCGCCCGGGGACCACTCAGGAACGGCCCCGGTCGGCTCCGTCCTGCTCCGAGGCAGCCGACCGCGCCCGAGCCTGGAGGAGTCCGTGCCCGCCCGTCGATCGCCGGCGATCCTGCTTCAGGTCGCCAACATGCTGGGCGGGGTCGCGAACTCGTCGGTGGCGATCCTCATCCCATGGCTGGTGCTCGAGGAGACCGGATCGGCTGCCGATGCGGGGCTGGTCGCGGCCGCGGCAGGCCTGCCCGGGATCCTCGTATCGCCGTTCGTCGGCGCCCTGGTGGACCGCCTGGGCCGGCGTCGGGTCTCGATGGCCTCCGATGCCCTGTCGGCCGTGTCGGTCAGCCTGTTCCCGCTGGCCCAGCAGGCTGGGGTGCTCACACTCGGGATGATCGTCGGCCTGGCCGTCCTCGGCGCGGCGTTCGACCCCGCCGGGTACACCGCGCGCAAGTCGCTGATCCCGGATGTGGCCCGCGCCGGCCGGTTCTACGTCGACCGGATCAACGGCGTGCACGAGGGGGTCTTCGCGGCAGGCTGGGTGATCGGCCCCGCGATCGGCGCGCTGGGCATCGGCACCATCGGGGCGATCGCGTCGTTCTGGATCGCTGCGGCGGCGTTCGTGCTGGCGATCGTCGCGGTGGCCGGCATCCGGGTCACGGAGGCCATCGGGGACTCGCGCGCCGAGGCCGGCGAGGAGCACGAGCCCTTCTGGACCTCGACGCTGCGCGGGGCGGGCATCCTCTGGCGGGACAAGCCGATGCTCGTGCTCACGCTGGCGATCTGCGCGCTGGCGATGGTCTACATGCCGACCGAGGCCGTGCTGATGCCGGTGCACTTCGAGTCGTTGGGGCAGCCGGGCGCCTACGGCCTGACCCTGACGATGCTGGCTGCCGGCGGCATGGTGGGCTCCTTCTCGTACGGCTGGCTGTCGGGTCGGCTGAGCCGGCATCGGATCGCCGTGCTCGTGATGGTGACGACGACGGCGGCGATCATCCCGATGGCGTTCCTGCCTCCCCTGCCGATCTTCGTGACGGCCGGCTTCCTGCTCGGACTCGGCTGGGGGCCGATGCAGCCGCTGCTCAACACGCTCGTCCAGACCCGCGTCCCCGCGCACGTCCAGGGGCGGGTCTACGGCGTCCAGACGGCCCTGTTCTACGCTGCGCCGCCGATCGGGCTGCTGGTTGCCGGCGTGGCCGTGGAGCGGTGGGGCGTCCAGGTCGTCTACGCGGTGATCGGGGCGCTCCTGGTCGCGCTGGCGCTGCTCACGGCGGTGCTGCCGACGCTGCGCGGGCTCGACGCTGACGGTCCGGAGGGCCCCGCGCCGGCGCCGGGCGGGTCGCTCGGCTGACCCACCCGGGCCCACCCCGCCGCGGCCACCGCCGCCGCGGCACCGCCCGCCGCGGCACCGCCCAGACGCGGCACCCCCCCGCCGCGGCACCCGCCCAGCCGCGGCACCGCCCAAGATCGCGGCTTCATCCACGTCTCGAGCGCGCTTGGCGGTTCGCTCCAAGTCTCAGTCGCCTCAGCGGCCCGGAACTTGGATCAAATCGGGGAGGTGTGGCCGAGGAAGAGGCGTCGGACCGGACCGGGGCGGCGGGGGCGTCGGACCGGACCGGACCGGGGGCGGCGGGGGCCGGACGGGGGCGTCGGACCGGACCGGACCGGACCGGGGGGCGCGCGGACCGGACGGGGCGTCGGACCGGACCGGACCGGGGGCGGCGGCGTCAGGAGCGGCGCAGGTCGCCGACCCAACCCCCCGATGCGGCGGCCAACGCGGCCGGCGCGATCGGGAACACGTCGTGCCACGTCCCGGCGGCCGCCCACACCACCTCGTGGCCGAGCAGGTCCTCGTCGAGGAACTCGCGCACGGGGGTGGCCAGGCCCAGGGGAGGAACCCCCCCGATGGGGAATCCCGTGGCGGCCCGGACCTGGTCGGCGTTGGCCCGGCCGCACGCCGTTCCCCCCGCCGCCGCGGCGAGCTTGGCCTCGTCCAGCTGGTTCGCCCCGCTGACCAGCGCCAGCACGACCTCGCCGTCCACGGTGAAGATCAGGCTCTTGACGATGGCCCCGACCTCGCAGCCGATGGCGTTGGCCGCGTCCTGGGCCGTCCTGGTCCCCTCGGGGAAGCGTCGGACCTCGATGTCGAGGCCGAGGTCGGCCGCAGCGGCCCGGACCCGGGCGACGTTGGCGTGCTCGGCCCGATCCGTGGACTCCGCGGGCGGGATCGTGTCAGCCACGGCCGTACCCTGCCACGGCAGGGCGCGACCCGCAGCCGTGGCAGGGAATCAGCCGTCCGCCTTGGGCCCGCGCACGGACTCGAGCAGCAGCGACGCGACGTCCACGACCTGGGCCTGGGGAGTCTCCTCGCCGGCCTCCTGGGCGCGCACGGTGACGCCGTCGTGCAGCATCACGGAGCAGAACGGGCACGCCACGGCGATCTTGTCCGCCCCCGTGCCCAGCGCCTCGTCGGCGCGGTTCTGGTTGACCCGCGTGCCGAGCCGCTCCTCCATCCACATCTGTGCACCGCCGGCGCCGCAGCAGAAGGACTTGTCGGCGTTGCGGTCCATCTCGATGAGCTTCACGCCGGGCACGGAGGCGACCAGCTCGCGCGGGGGCACGTAGACCTGGTTGTGCCGGCCCAGGTAGCACGGGTCGTGGTAGGTGACGGTGGAGTCCAACGGCGTGAGCGGGCGCAGCCGGCCCTCGCGCAGCAGGGTGGCGAGCAGCTGGCTGTGGTGCACGACCTCGTAGTTGCCGCCGAGCTGCGGGTACTCCCGGCCGATCGTGTTCATGCAGTGCGGGCAGGTCACGACGATGCGCCGGGCCTTGACCTCGTTGAGCACCTCGACGTTCTGCATCGCCTGCATCTGGAACAGGAACTCGTTGCCGGCGCGCCGGGCGGGGTCGCCGGTGCAGGTCTCGCCCTCGCCGAGGACCATGTACCTGACCCCGGCGACGTTCAGCAGCTCGGCGACGTCCTTGGTGGTCTGCTTGGCACGGTCCTCGTAGGCGCCGGCGCAGCCGACCCAGAACAGGTACTCGACGTCGGCGGGGATCTCGTCCTCGCCCTCCATGCCGAACACGGGCACCTCGAAGTCGACCTCGCTGATCCAGTCGTTGCGCTTCGAGGCGTTCATGCCCCACGGGTTGCCCTTGTTCTCCAGGTTCTTGAACAGGCCGTTGAGCTCGTTGGGGAACTCGGTGGCGATCATCACCTGGTGGCGGCGCATGTCGATGAAGTGGTCGATGTGCTCGATGTCCACCGGGCACTGGTTGACGCAGGCGCCGCAGGTCGTGCACGACCACAGGGCGTCGGCGTCGATGACCGGGCCCTCCAGCGAGCGGTGGCCGGAGGCGTCGTAGCCGTCGGTCGCGCGGTGCTCGTCGAAGTCGCGCTCGCCGACGAGGTCGCGCGCCACGGCCGCCTGCACCGACTCGGGCATCGTCGCCAGGATCTCCTCGTCGACCTCGCCGAGCGGCATGTTGGCCCCGTCGTGGGCCTTCTGGACCGCCGTGATGTAGGGCGCCTTGGCGAACGAGTGGTCGCGCAGGTTCATGATCATGAGCTTCGGGCTCAGCGGCTTCTCGGTGTTCCACGCCGGGCACTGGCTCTGGCAGCGGCCGCACTCGGTGCAGGTGGCGAAGTCCAGCAGGCCCTTCCACGTGAAGTCCTCGATGCGGCCGCGGCCGAACGTGGCGTCGTCGGCGGGGTCCTCGAAGTCGATCTTCTCGGTCCCGGAGTACATCTCCAGCAGCGGGCCGAGGGCGTCCGGGCGCCGCGAGAAGGCGACGTTGATCGGCGCGGCGAAGATGTGCAGGTGCTTGCTGTGCAGCACCAGCAGCAGGAAGCCGAGGATGACCGCGACGTGGCCGAGCACGAACACCGTCTCGATCCACTCGTTGGCCGTCTCGCCGAGCGGCTCGAGCAGGCTGCCGACCACCTGCGAGGCGAACGCCCCGCTCATGCCCACGTCGGCCGCGGTCTCACCCACGGCGTACGCGGCGGCGACCTTCGCGCCCCGGTACATGAGCAGCGTGACGACCACCATGAAGATCATGAACAGCACCAGCCACGCGCCCGAGGTGTGCGAGCCGAAGAACCGTGACCAGCGGCCCTGCTTGGCCGGGTTCGTGCGCAGGCGGATGACGGCGAATATCAGGATGCCGATGACGACGAGGACCGCGAAGAGGTCCTCCATGAACCGGACCACCGGCCAGGTGCCGATGATCGGGAACGCGAAGCCGGGGATGAAGAGCTCGCCGAACGCCTCGACCACCGTCAGGAACAGCACGAGGAAGCCCCAGAAGGCGAACACGTGGGCGATGCCCGGCACGCTCCACTTGAGCAGCTTCTTCTGCCCGAGCACCTCGGTGAGCTCGGCCTCGACCCGGGCGGGCACCTGGTCGGTGCGGCCCACGGCGGGCTGTCCGGAGCGGATCAGCCCGTACAGGAACCACACCCGGCGCAGGGCGAAGGCCCCGGCGCCGAGGATCAGGATCAGTCCGCCCGCGACCCGGACCAGTGTCATCGCATCCATGTCTGCCAACCTCCTGGCCGGAATGTCCCGCCGCGCCCATTGTTCCAACGCTGGACCCCGGGGCCGCGGGAGGGAGCCTACTGGTCGGTAACATAGCCGATCCGCCCATGGGATCGGCAATCCGGGCGCTGGAGTGGGCGGGGAGCGCCCGCCAGTGCCGACGCCAGCCGCGGCTCCAGACCCCGACCGGGCCGCACCGCGCGCACCGGCGCCCGCCGCGGCCCCGCGCGATGCACGCCCCGGGTGGGGCATGCTGGCCCGCACGCCGGCGCCAGACCGGACCTGCATCCGGAGCGCCTCGAACCTCGCAGTGAGGAGTCGACCGTGGTTGCTGCGCCGCCGCCCATCGAGGGGATCGCGGTCGACCCTCCGCCCACGCCGGTCCCGGCGTTCGCCGAGAGGCTGGACCGCACCGCCGTGGGCGCGGTCGCCTACCGGGCCATGCGCCGCTACTCCTACGCGAACGTCGGCCTGCTCGCCAACGGCACCGCGTACTACCTGTTCCTCTCGCTGTTCTCGCTGGTGGCCTTCGCCTACGGCGTGGTCACCGTGCTCGGGGCGGACAACCTGGCGGCGACCCTGACCGACGCGCTGAACGAGGCCCTGCCCGGGCTGATCGGGGAGGAGGGGATCGACCCGCAGCAGCTGCGCAGCACCGGTGCCACGGCGGGGGTCATCGGCCTGCTGGTCCTGCTCTACTCGGGGCTCGGCGCAGTTGGGGCGGCGGGCAAGTCGCTGCACCTCATCTTCGGCGCGCCGCCGGATCCCCGGAACTTCGTGAAGGCCAAGGCACGGCACCTTCTGATCCTGCTGGGCGTGGCCCCCCTGGTCGTGGTGTCCTTCGCGTCGCTGAGCCTGACCTCGGACCTGCTGAGCCCGGTGCTCGAGGCGCTGGGCCTGGACTCCGGGCCGATCCGGGCAGCGCTGGCCGGCGTGGGCCTCCTGGTCGGGTACGCCGCCGACGTGCTCATCCTGTGGATCCTGCTCGGGTCGCTCGGGGGGATCCGGCCGAACCGCAGGCCGCGCCTGGTCGCCGCACTCCTCGGGGCCGTGGCCATCGGGATCGTCAAGCAGCTGCTCGACCTCATCATCACGTGGGCCCTGGACAAGCCGCAGTACGGCGCATTCGCCGCCCCCCTGGCTGTGCTCTTCGTGCTCTCCCTGCTGTCCACCGTCCTGTACGCCGCCGCAGCGGTCGCCGCCGGGATCAACGACCGCGGGGTGCCCCTCGAGGAGCTGCACCCCGCACCGGGGCACGCGGTCGGCAGCTGATCGGCATCGGCGCCGGACACGGCGGAGGGCCGGGGTGCGATACCCCGGCCCTCCGTTCGTGCGATGGAGCTGACTACGTGGTCCGCTCCCCGCCGCCGTCCCCGTCGCCGCCGAGGTCGGTCGGACCCTCGGCCTCCGCGACCGGACCGGCCTCCGCGACCGGACCAGCGTCAGGAACCTGACCGGTCTGGATCACCTGGGTGTCGGACCCCGCGTTCTGCTCATGGAACGGGGCCCATCCCTCCGGGGCCGCGGCCGTCGCCGAGGCAGCGCCGCCCCCGGCCATCGCCATCGCCGGCTGCCGGCGCTTGGCCGCCCAGTTGCCGACGAAGCCACCGACCAGCAGCAGGATCACCGCGATGAGGATGCGGGGCATGGTGCTCGGCTCCTCGTAGTTCGCGGGATCCATCCGGAACTCGTAGGCACCGGCGAGGTTGGTCCCCGGCGGGGCCTGCGCGGGATCGCCGCCGTAGGGCAGCGGCGACTGGTGGGCGGCCATGACCATGCCACCGATCTCCGCCTTGAGGGTGTCGGCCGTCTCGATGATCGCACCCACGGCCTCCGTGCCGGACTCGACCGCGGCCTCGACCTCGGTCGCCGCGGCCGCGAGCACCACGACGAGGTTGCCGATGTAGGCGCTGAGCTCGCTCGAGACGCCGGAGACGCCGCTGCTGAGCTGCTGGAAGCCACCCGTGAGCTGCTGCCCACCCGGTGAGGCGAGCACGGACGCGACGATGCTGGAGACGACCTTGTCCAGCGCCGGCAGGTTCACGTTCGTGTCCGACAACCCCTTGCCGATGATCTCGATGTTCGTCGAGAGGCCGGTCAGGGCGCCCTCGAGGTCGGCAAGGACGCCATCCAGGGTCTTGAGGACGGGCTCCAGCGTGGTGATGATGCCCGGCAGCTGCTTGTTGAGGACCACCAGTGCAGCAGCCAGGTCCTCCAGGATGGGGGCTACCGTCGTCCAGCGCCTTGGCAGCCTGCTGGAACTCCGGGCTGCCGATGACCTCGGCCGCTGCCTGGAACTCGTCGCTGTTCAGGATCTGAGCCGCCAGTTGGAGTTCCTCCGACTTGAGGACCTCGATGATGACCTTCTGGTTGTCGCAGATCTCGGCAGGCAACTCTCGATGAAGCACAGGCCCGGGATGGCCGCCGCGAACGTGGGGCCGACGTCAGCCAGCTGCTGGATGGTCTCGGCAGCGTCCGCAAGGTCCGTGATCAGCTCAGCGTTCTCGGCGAGTTCTTGATGCGGGCGCCAGCTCGACCAGGATTGCCGCCCTCTCGGGGGTGAGGATCTTCGCAGCCTCGGCGATGTCGTCGAGCACGCCCGACTTGGAGATCTCCTGCACCGTGGAGAGCGCTTCGCCGACGATCGCCTGGAGTTCCTTGACCAGGGCCGTGGCGCCGTCAGGGTTGTTGGGATCCACGGACTTGGCGACCGCCTGGATGTTGGCCCCGAACTCAGTGAAGAACGCGTTGATGTTGCCCTCGAGCTTCTTCAGCGGGTCCTCGCCGCCGCCGCTCTTGCTCAGCGTCTCGATGCCGCCGATGATGTCGGCGATACCGGCCGAGATCTGGGCAACGTCGCTGCTGACGTCCAGCGGGGGCAGCGCACCGGCGATGGCCTCCTTGGTCTCGTCGTCGATCGCGGGCTCCTCGGGGGTCTCCGGGTTCTCCGGGATGTAGAGGGGCAGCACCTGGACGAGCATGTCCGGGATGACGCCGTCACGGACGTTGGCCGACCACCCGAACGTGGACGTCCCATCGGCCGACAGCGGCGCGAAGGGCAGCGCGATCCACTTCACCTGGGTGTTGCCGCGGCCGTCCGCGCCACCGAGCCCCAGGCCCGTGTTCAGGCCTGCGAAGCGATCCGGCAGGAGGGTCGATGCCTCGACGACCAGGGGGGCGTCAGCCTCGACCTCCTTGGTGATCTCCTCGCCCGTCACGCTGGTGATCGGGACCTGCATCGTCTGGCGGGTCTTGTTGGTGACGGTGTAGGTCGCGGTGACGACGCCGTCCTTGCCCACGATGTCCTGTGCCTTGACCGGCTGGCCATCGAGGGTGAACTCCGCCTTGATCTCGACGGGGAGGTCCTCCCTGTCCGGCGGGAAGAGGCTGACGGACCGAGCCGTGCCGTACCCGTTCTCCAGCGGGATGTCGAACGTCGCGTACCCGTTCTCCTGCGGCGGGTGGCTGAAGTCCTGGAGGCTGCGCAGCAGCAGGCCCTCCTCGGGGACGTTGGCCGTGAAGGTCTCGCCCGATCCCTCCGCGGCGAGCTGGGTGACCGACCAGCGGAAGTTCGTCAGGCTGCTGTTGGGCACGCCGTCGGCGTTCGTGCGGATCTGCACGCTCTGGCCGACCGAGTAGTAGTTCTCGCGCGGGGCGAGCGGCTCGCCGGGCGCCTCCGAGGCCATTGCCGCGACGGGGACCAGCGCGATGCTGGCCGCCGTCGCCCCGGCAACGACCCGGGTGATCGTGCGGGTGGTTGAGTAGCTCATCGGGTCACCTCTGCGTCGTGTGCGATCGCCTCGGCTGCCGAGACGACCTCCTTCTCCGTGTCCGTGGGGACGAAGGCCTTGGTCAGGATGCCGGCGATGAAGCCCAGTGCCAGCGGGAAGAGCGCCTGGCCGAGGGCGACGGGCATCAGGTAGTTCAGGGCCTGCGGGTCGGAGTTGAACCGCGTGGCGTAGACGCCGGTCATGGCTCCTGCGCCGATGAGGCCGCAGATGAAGTCGGCCTGGCGCTTGGTCCACATGGCCGCCACGGCGATGAGCGTGGTCGGGACCACGCCGCCGAGGTAGAGGCCGACCATGGTGTCGGGGAACGCCGCGGCACCGAGGACGAACCCGAGTGCGGCGAACAGGATGCCCACGAGCAGGAACATGCCCCGCGCGACGTGGTGGCCACCGCCGAGCAGGTAGGCAGCGGCGATCCCGCCGCCCACCGGCAGCGATGCCGTGAGCATTGTGGTCGCCCCGCCGAGCGGACCGATGAGGAAGACTACGGACAGAGCGAGTATGACTGCGAGGGCGAGAGCCCAGACGCGACCCATGGCAACTCCGATCTTGGTGGACTTGGTGGCGCGACCGTAGCGCCCCGAATTGTCGCGTTGCACGCCGAGAGTGGCGTTGCTCACATTTCCCGGGAGTCCCCACCCCTCAGGGGTTCCGCGCGCGGGGCTGCCGCCCCCACGGGGTTCCGCCCCCAGGGGGCTCAGGCGTTCGCCTGGAGCCAGACCGCGGGGTCGACGAAGCTGCCCCCGCTCCACCCGTCGCCGCCCCGGCTCACCTCGAAGTGCAGGTGCGGCCCCGACGAGTTGCCGGTGCTCCCGACGGCGCCGACGTGGTCGCCGGCGTCGACCGACTGGCCCACATGGACGTCGACGCGGGACAGGTGGTTGTAGGTCGTTCGGTAGCCGTCGTCATGCTGGATGACGATGCGGTTGCCGTAGGGCCCACCGGAGCTGACGTCCACCACGGTCCCGCGGGCCGCGGCCACGACCTCCGTGCCGGCCGGCGCCGCATAGTCCACCCCGGTGTGGTGTCCGGTGCTCCACATCGGTCCGGCGACCCCATGGCCGGTGGTGATCTTGTATCCGGGGACCGGCGTGACCCGCGCGTTGGCCATGAGCCTCCTCGTAGGCGGCCCCGGTCGCCTCGGCCTTGGCGCTGGCCTTCTGGTGCGCCGCGTCAGCCTCGGTCACCTCACCGGCAGCCGCGTGCAGGGCCTCGTAGTCGGTGGCGGCTGCGATCCCCGCCTCCTCGTAGCGCTCCAGCGCCTCGTCGGCCTCGGTCCGGGCAGCGTCGAGGGAGGCCAGCGCGTCGGCCTGTGCCTGCTCGGCGGCTGCGATCTCCTCCTGGGCCGCCCCTCCGCGGAGGATCCCGGACAGCCCCGAGGCGGCCTCGATCGTGGCCTCGGTCTGCGCGTACGCCTGCTGGTAGGCCTGCTCGGCGGCGGCGAGCCCGTCGGCTGCCTCGGCACGGCCGCCTCCGCGGCCGCCTCGACCTCGGCGGTCGAGGCGATCGCGGTCTCCTGGGCTTCGTCGAACGACGCCCGGGCCTCCTTCAGGTCGGCCTTCGTCGCCTTGGCCTTCTTCTCGGCCTTCGACACGTCGCCCTTGTCGAGGTCCTCGGCCACCTTGACGCTGTCCGGGTCGACCTTGGCGGCCTTCTCAGGGCCGACCTCCTCGGGGGCGAGCTCGGCCGGGCTGACCGCCGCAGCCGGTATCTCGGCGGCCGAGTCGAGCGTGGCCGCCTGTACGGTCGGCTGGGCCTGCGTCGCGGCCTCGACGTCGGCGGCCTGCGTCGCGGCCTCGACGTCGGCGTGGCTTCGGCCGGTTGCTCGGCGTCGGCCCCCTGCTCGATGGTCGCGATGGCGTCGGCGGCGGCTTCCTGGGCCGACTGCTGCCGCGGCAGCCACCTCCGTCGGCGCCGTCAGGCTCGCGGCCTGGTCGAGGGCATCCTGGTAGGCGTCGACCGTCTGCGTCACCGACTCGTGCACCCTCGCGCGAGCGGCCGGCGACGCCGTCGCGGCCGGAGACGCACTGGCGATGAGGCCCAGGGCAAGCACGGCACCGGCTCCACCTGCGACCACTCCCGGGGGCACCACTCCCAGGCGCACCGCGTCCAGGACGATGGCCACCGGCACGTCGGTCCGCTCCAGCACCGCCCGGGCGATTCCGCCCGGTCCCTCGGGAGCCAGCGCCGCCCGGACGCGCTCGCCGCGCCGGAAGCGTCCGCCGAGCTTCACCGACCCCAGGTCGTCGATGAGGAGGTCGTAGTCGCCCTCGGCGAGCAGGTCGAGCACCAGCCCGGTGCGATCGGCCACGTCCTCCACGACCATCCAGTTGGCGGTGATCCCCGCCTCCTCGGACAGGCGCAGGCCCTGTTCCATCAGGTCCGCGTCGCGGGTGACCCGCAGCACGTCGGTTGCCGTCCCGGGCGTGCTGACCGACTCGCCGGGCGCCCCGATGAGCAGAGCGTCCAGGCGGGCGCCGGTCGACTCCGCGGCGGCCACCGCCATCAGGACCATCAGGCCCGATGGCTGGCCGTCCACGCGGTCGAGGACGACCAGGATCCGCTCGATCGGCCGCCGGCCGCGTCCGTTGGCCAGGATCGCGGCGAAGCCGGGCAGCTCGGCCGATGCGTGGCGCCCAGTCGCCTCCAGGAGCTGGCCCAGCACGTCGGCGGGGGTGCCGATGTCGCGGCGCAACGCGACCCAGGGCACCCGGGCCTCGACCGCGGCACCCAGCAGCGCGTCGATCGTCAGGCCCCCGCGACCGGGGTGGACCACCTGATCGGCACCGGGGACGTCAGCACCCTCCGGGGCAAGCGCGATGGTTCGCTCGGCGTAGTGCAAGGACATGCTCAGCGGCGCATCGCTGCCCGGGTCCCCGTCGGCCAGGACGACCATCCCCCGCGCGAAGTGCCTGCCCATGGCATCCCTTCCTGATCCCTGCCACCCCTCAATGGGTCCGCCGGTCCGCAGTATGCACGCCTGCTCCTGCACGCTTCCCGCTGAGTGGCCCGAATCACATATGAGTCGAAGTGACTCAAGGCTTCTGCGTCTGCGGTTGACATGAATCCGCAGTCAGGTCATCCTGAGCATGTACTCAATCGCCCGCTGGCGCCGCCGCTGGGTGTCCGAACGGAAAGGAACCACCGTCCATGAGCCGTGCAGTCGGCATCGACCTCGGTACCACCAACTCCTGCGTCGCCGTCCTCGAGGCCGGCGAGCCCGTCGTGATCGCGAACGCCGAGGGCGCGCGCACGACCCCGTCCGTCGTCGCCTTCGCCAAGAACGGCGAGGTCCTCGTCGGCGAGGTCGCCAAGCGTCAGGCCGTCACCAACCCGGACCGCACCATCCGCTCGATCAAGCGCCACATGGGCGATGCGAGCTACAAGGTCGACCATCGACGACAAGACCTTCACCCCGCAGGAGATCAGCGCCCGCGTGCTGGGCAAGCTCAAGCGCGATGCCGAGGCCTACCTCGGCGAGAGCGTGACCGACGCGGTCATCACCGTCCCGGCGTACTTCAACGACGCGCAGCGCCAGGCCACCAAGGAGGCCGGCGAGATCGCGGGCCTCAACGTCAGCCGCATCATCAACGAGCCCACCGCCGCTGCGCTGGCCTACGGCCTGGACAAGGCCGACAAGGAGCAGCGGATCCTCGTGTTCGACCTCGGTGGTGGCACGTTCGACGTGTCCCTGCTGGAGATCGGCGACGGCGTCGTCGAGGTCAAGGCGACCTCCGGCGACAACCACCTCGGTGGCGACGACTGGGACCAGCGCGTCGTCGACTGGCTGGTCGGCCAGTTCAAGAACGCCCACGGCATCGACCTGAGCAAGGACAAGATGGCCATGCAGCGCCTGCGCGAGGCGGCCGAGAAGGCCAAGATCGAGCTGAGCTCGAGCATGCAGACCGGCATCAACCTGCCCTACATCACCGCCGGGGCCGACGGCCCGATGCACCTCGACGAGACCCTCAGCCGGGCCAAGTTCGAGGAGCTGACCGCCGACCTGCTCGACCGCAGCAAGGCGCCGTTCGCCACGGTCATCAAGGACGCCGGGCATCGCCGTGGCCGACATCGACCAGATCGTGATGGTCGGCGGCTCGACCCGCATGCCCGCCGTCAGCGACCTCGTCCGCGAGCTGACCGGCGGCAAGGAGCCCAACAAGAGCGTCAACCCCGACGAGGTCGTCGCGCTCGGCGCCAGCCTGCAGGCCGGCGTGCTCAAGGGCGAGGTCAAGGACGTCCTGCTGCTCGACGTGACCCCGCTGAGCCTGGGCATCGAGACCAAGGGCGGCATCATGACCAAGCTCATCGAGCGCAACACGACGATCCCGACCAAGCGCTCGGAGATCTTCACCACCGCCGACGACAACCAGCCGTCGGTGCTGATCCAGGTCTTCCAGGGCGAGCGCGAGATGGCGGCCTACAACAAGAAGCTCGGCACGTTCGAGCTGACCGGCCTGCCGCCGGCGCCGCGCGGCGTGCCGCAGATCGAGGTCACCTTCGACATCGACGCCAACGGCATCGTGCACGTCTCGGCCAAGGACCTCGCCACCGGCAAGGAGCAGAAGATGACGATCTCCGGCGGCTCGGCGCTGCCCAAGGACGACATCGACCGGATGATGCGCGACGCCGAGGCGCACGCCGACGAGGACCACAAGCGCCGCGAGGAGGCCGAGGTCCGCAACACCGCGGAGTCGCTGGTCTACCAGACCGAGAAGTTCCTGCGCGACAACGGCGACAAGATCCCGGCGGACGCCAAGGCCAACGTCGACGAGCCGCTGGCCGAGCTGAAGAAGGCGCTCGAGGGCACCGACATCGAGGCGATCAAGACGCGCCTCGGAGAAGGTCGCCACGGCCAGCAGGCGCTCGGTGCGGCGATGTACGCCCAGGCGCAGGCCGCGGCCCCGGCCGGCGCGGGAGCCCCACCGGTGATGCCGGGGCCGCCAGCCGACGACGACGTCATCGACGCCGAGATCGTCGACGAGGGCGAGCGACGAAGTGACCCAGCATCCCGAGCACGACCCGCGTCCGGGGGGCGCCGTGCCCCCGGGCGCGGGTGAGCCCGGGTCGCCGGGCGCCGGGGAGGCAGGCGAGCCCGAGGTCGTCGAGGCCGAGGTCGTCGACCCGGGACCGTCGAGGGCGAGGTCCGGACGGAGGAGGTGCGTCGACGGCGAGGTCGTCGAGCCGCACGACGTCCCAGGCGGCCGAGGCCGACGCCCTGCTGGCCGAGGCGCTGGACGCCGACGCGATCGAGGCGGAGTTCTCCGCGGCCGAGGCCGACCTGGCCGAGGTCAGCGGCGTCTCCGGCGCGGTCTCCGACGCAGGTGGCCGAGCTCACCGCCGACCTGCAGCGGGTGCACGCCGAGTACGCCAACTACCGCAAGCGCGTCGAGCGCGACCGGGAGCCTCGTGCGGGATCGGGCCGTCGAGGCCGCGCTGGCCGAGCTGCTGCCGATCCTCGACGACATCGGCCGCGCCCGTGACCACGACGAGCTCGTCGGTGGGTTCCGCAGCGTCGGCGAGTCGCTGGAGGCGACGGTCGCGCGACTGGGCCTCGACGCGTTCGGGGCCGTCGGCGAGCCGTTCGACCCGACGCTCCACGAGGCGCTCATGCGCGAGGAGCGCGAGGGGGTGACCGAGCCCACGGTGGTCACGGTCCTGCAGGTCGGCTACGAGATGAATGGGCGCGTCGTGCGACCGGCCCGGGTGTCGGTCGCCGGCACCGAGTGAGCCAGCACACGCCGACGGAGGACGTCGAGAGGAGGGGAGGGTGCGGTGAGCACGAAGGACTGGATCGAGAAGGACTTCTACAAGGTCCTGGGCGTCTCGAAGAACGCCGACGGCCGAGAGATCAAGAAGGCGTACCGCACCCTGGCCCGAAGCACCACCCGGACACCAACCGACAACGCCCCGCCGAGGCCAAGTTCAAGGAGGTCTCCGAGGCCTACGACGTGCTCTCCGACGCGGAGAAGCGCAAGGAGTACGACGAGGCCCGCACCCTGTTCGGGAGCGGGGGGTTCCGGTTCCCCGGCGGCTTCGGCGGCCAGCGCCGGGGCCGGCGGCAACGCGACCTCGATCGACCTGCTCGCAGATGCGCCAGCAGGGCGGGCCGGAGGACCGGGCGGCCGCGGGTGGCGGCGGCGGTGGGTTCGGCGACGTGCTCGGCGGCATCTTCAACCGCGGTGGCGGCGGAGCGCGTGCGCCCGCCGTCGCGGCGCCGACGTCGAGAGCGAGGTGACGATGTCGTTCGACGAGGCGCTGACGGCGTCACCGTGTCCCTGCGCCTGACCACGAGCGAGCGCGTGCACGGGCTGCGCCGGGACGGGCGCGGCGCACGGGACCTCACCCGCGGATGTGCCCGACCTGCAAGGGCGCGGGCAGGTCACTGCGCAACCAGGGCGGGTTCGCGCTCCCCGAGCCGTGCCGCGAGTGCCGCGGCCGCGGGATGGTCGTCGACACCCGTGCCCCATCGTGCTCGGGCTCCGGGCGGGCCCGGTCCGCCCGCCCCGTCAGGCGCGCATCCCGGCCGGGCGTCAAGGACGGTCCGAGGATCCGGCTCCAGGGCAAGGGCGCCCCCGGCGAGAACGGTGGGACCGGCCGGCGACCTGTTCATCGTCGTGCACGTCAGGGCCGACCCGGTCTTCGGTCGGGCCGGCGACAACCTCACCGTGACGCGTGCCGGTGACCTTCGCCGAGGCCGCGCTCGGCGCCGACGTCCCGGTCCCGCTGCCCCGTGGCGGGCACCGGTGACGCTGCAGGTGCCCGCCGGGCACGGCGAGCGGTCGCACGTTCCGCGTGCGGGGCCGGGGCGTCACCCGGCGCGACGGCACGAAGGGCGACCTGCTCGTCACCGTCGAGGTCGCCGTGCCGCGCAACCTGTCGACGAGGCCCGCGAGGCCCTGTCGAGCGTACGTCGCGGCGCCGCACGAGCCCGACCCGCGCGCGGACCTGATGGCCGCGCCCACAGCCCGAGGGAGGTGAGCTGATGGCACGTTCGACGACGACACCCCGCGTGTACGCGATCTCCGTCGCCGCGCACGCTCGCCGGCCTGCACCCGCAGACCCTGCGCCAGTACGACCGCCTGGGCCTGGTCTCGCCCGACCGCACGGCGGGCGCAACCGGCTCTACTCGCATGCGCGACATCGCGCGGCTGCGCGAGGTGCAGCGGCTGACCGCCGACGGGCGTGAACCTCGCCGGGCATCATGCGCATCCTCGACGCTCGGAGCAGCTCGAGACGACTGCGCCGCCGGCTCCGAGCTCGAGGGTCGTGAGCGCTCGACGGCGCTGGTCGTCTGGCGCCCGACGCCGCCCGCCCGCACCACGGACGAGCGCGGCGGCCCTGTCCACCGCGCTGGTGGATCTGACGTCCGAGCCCGGCCGACCGCGATCCCCGATTCCGATGACGGAGCCGGACGCGCTGAGCCGCGCGAGGCTCCGGAACGCGCCCCACCACGACCTCAGCAAGGACATGAAGACCATGGCACCAGTTCACCACCCGAACCCAGGAGGCGCTGCGGGCGCCGTTCGCCGACGCCGCGGGCCGGGGCAACGCCCACGTCGAGCCGGTCCACGTCCTGCGGGCGCTGCTCGACCAGCGTGACGGGATCGCCGTCGCGCTGCTCGAGGGCCTCGGTGCCGACGTCGACGCCCTTGCGCGGCAGGCGGAGCGCGCCTCGACGCGCTGCCCGTCGGCCTCGGGCCGACGGTGGCCAGCGCGGACCTGGCCCAGGCCACCTACAAGGTGCTCAAGGCCGCCGGGAGCTCGCGCGCGACGCGCGGCGACGAGTTCGTCTCGACCGAGCACGTCCTGATCGCCCTGGCCGCACCAGAGGCGGCCGACCGGTGCCGATGCTGGCTGCCGGCCGGCGTCGACCCCGACGCCCTGAGCACCGACTCGACGCTGCCCGTGGCGGCCGTCGGGTCGACTCCGCCGACCCCGAGGGCGCGCTTCCAGGCCCTCGAGAAGTACGGCGTCGACCTCACCGCGCGCGCCCGCGAGGGCCGGATCGACCCGGTCATCGGCCGCGACGCCGAGATCCGCCGGGTCGTGCAGGTGCTGTCGCGGCGCACGAAGAACAACCCGGTGCTCATCGGCGAGCCCGGCGTCGGCAAGACCGCCGTCGTCGAGGGCCTGGCGCAGCGGATCGTCGCCGGCGACGTGCCCGAGTCGCTGCGCGGCAAGCGCCTGATCTCGCTCGACCTCGCGCGCGATGGTCGCCGGCGCGAAGTACCGCGGCGAGTTCGAGGAGCGGCTCAAGGCCGTGCTCGACGAGATCAAGGACTCCGACGGCCAGGTCGTCACGTTCATCGACGAGCTGCACACCGTCGTCGGCGCCGGCGCGAGCGGTGACTCGGCGATGGACGCCGGGCAACATGCTCAAGCCGATGCTGGCCCGCGGCGAGCTGCGCATGGTCGGCGCGACCACGCTGGACGAGTACCGCGAGCGCATCGAGAAGGACCCGGCGCTCGAGCGCCGCTTCCAGCAGGTGCTCGTCGGCGAGCCCAGCGTCGAGGACACCATCGGCATCCTGCGCGGGCTCAAGGAGAAGTACGAGGCGCACCACAAGGTCGCCATCGCCGACGCCGCGCTCGTGGCCGCGGCCACGCTGTCCGACCGCTACATCACCTCGCCGGTTCCTGCCGGACAAGGCCATCGACCTCGTCGACGAGGCGGCCTCCCGCCTGCGCATGGAGATCGACTCCTCGCCGGTCGAGATCGACGCAGCTGCAGCGCCAGGTCGACCGGCTGCGCATGGAGGAGCTCGCGCTGGCCAAGGAGACCGACGAGGCCAGCGTCGCAGCGGCTCGCGAAGCTGCGCGCCGACCTCGCCGACAGCGAGGAGGAGCTGGGCGCCCTGCGGGCCCGCTGGGACCAGGAGAAGGCCGGGCCTGGACCGCGTCGGCGACCTGAAGATCCGCATCGACGAGCTGCGCATGCTCGCCGAGCGCGCCCAGCGCGACGGCGACTTCGAGCAGGCGTCGCGGCTCCTCTACGGCGAGCTCCCGCAGCTGGAGGCGCAGCTCGGCGAGGCCGTCGCGGCGAGGCCAACGACCGCGCCGCATGGTGCGCGAGGAGGTCGGCCCGGACGACGTGGCCGAGGTCGTCGCCGCCTGGACCGGCATCCCGGCCGGGCGGCTGCTCGAGGGCGAGACCGCGAAGCTGCTGCGCATGGAGGACGAGATCGGCCGCCGCGTCGTCGGCCAGGCGCGCGGCCGTGCGGGCGGTGTCCGACGCCGTGCGCCGGGCGCGCGCCGGGATCGCCGACCCCGACCGCCCGACCGGCTCGTTCCTGTTCCTCGGCCCGACCGGCGTCGGCAAGACCGAGCTGGCCAAGGCGCTCGCCGAGTTCCTGTTCGACGACGAGCGGGCCATCACCCGCATCGACATGAGCGAGTACGGCGAGAAGCACTCCGTCGCCCGGCTGGTCGGTGCACCGCCCGGGTACGTCGGCTACGAGGAGGGCGGCCAGCTGACCGAGGCCGTGCGTCGTCGGCCGTACTCCGTCGTGCTCCTCGACGAGGTCGAGAAGGCGCACCCCGAGGTGTTCGACGTGCTGCTGCAGGTGCTCGACGACGGCCGGCTCACCGACGGCCAGGGCCGCACGGTCGACTTCCGCAACGCGATCCTGATCCTCACCTCCAACCTCGGCTCGCAGCGTCCTCGTCGACCAGACGCTGACCGCGGAGCAGCGGCACGACGCGGTCATGGCCGTCGTGCGCAGCGCGCTTCAAGCCGGAGTTCCTCAACCGCCTCGACGACACCGTGATGTTCGACGCCGCTCGAGCCGCGAGGACCTCGCGACGATCGTCGACGCTGCAGGTCGAGGCCGCTGGCCCGGCGCGCTGGCGCGACCGCCGGATCGCGCTCGACGTCGACACCGGCCGCCCGCGAGTGGCTGGCGCTGACCACGGGTTCGACCCGCTCGTACGGCGCCCGTCCGCTGCGCCGGCTGATGCAGACCGCGATCGGCGACCGCGCTCGCCCGAAGGCGATCCTGTCCGGCGACGTTCGTCGACGGCGACACCGGTCGTCGTCGACGTCGGCGAGCAGGGCTCGGACGAGGGGCTGATCCTGAGGGCGTCCTGACTCTCTGGGGAGCCTGTGGCATCACACACCGCGCGGCGGGGGACGTGCGCCCTACGCTCGCGAGGAGCCTGCCAATACCCCGGTGGGCACCGGTTCGCGGCGGAACCCCGTGGGTGAGCTTGAGAGTCGGCCTGCCGGCCGGATGCAATGCCGGCGCGTGGTCCTTCGTCCGTGAAGGTCGTGAACCGGCGGGAGAACAGGTGATGCATGAGCGCGGACGTGCGTCCCGATTCCCGGGCTCTGGAGACCGTGAAGCGCGGCCGGGTCTCCAGCGGCACGGTCCCTTCCGCATCGCCTCGTTCGGGGCGTTCCTGGCCTTCCTCGACGCCACGATCGTCAACGTCGCGTTCCCGAGCATCCGGGAGTCATTCCCGGACTCCACGATCAGCAACCTGTCGTGGATCCTCAACGCCTACAACATCGTCTTCGCGGCGTTCCTCGTCCCGTTCGGCCGGATGAGCGACCTGATCGGCCGGCGGCGCGCGTTCGTCTGGGGAGTGCTGGTCTTCACGGTCGCCTCGGTGATCTGCGCCCTCTCGCCGTCGGTGGGCTTCCTCATCGGCGCCCGCGTCGTGCAGGCCCTCGGCGCGGCCATGCTGGTGCCGGCCTCGCTGGCACTCGTCGTCGCGGCCTTCCCCGCCGAGCGCCGGACCCACGCGGTCGGACTGTGGGGCGCCTCGGCAGCGCTGGCCTCCGGGCTGGGCCCGCCGATCGGCGGCCTGCTCGTGCAGCTCGGCGACTGGCGGTGGGCGTTCCTCGTGAACCTCCCGTTCGGCATCGCCGCCTGGGTCATCGCCCGGCGCTCGCTCGTCGAGAGCCGGGCCCCGGGGCGCCGGACCCTGCCTGACCTCGGCGGGGCGGCGCTGTTCGCCCTCGCGCTCGGGCTGCTCACCCTGGGCGATCGTCCAGGGCGACGACTGGGGCTGGACCAGCTGGGCGGTCATCGCGCTGCTTCGTCGTCTCCGCGCTCCTGCTGGTCTTCTTCGTGCTCAGCTCCCGGCGCCACCGCTCGCCGCTTCTGGACCCTGAGCTGCTCAAGGTCCGTGCCTTCAAGGTCGGCAACGTCGCCACGATCGCGGCCGGCATGGGCTTCTACGCCTACCTGCTGACCAACATCCTGTGGCTGTCCTACGTCTGGGGCTACAGCGTCCTGCGCGCCGGCATGGCGCTGGTCCCGGCCGCGCTGATCGCCGCGGTGGTCGCCGCCGTCCTCGGTCCCGATCGCCGCGAAGCGCGGGTACCGGCTGTTCATCGTCCCCGGCGCGCTCATCTGGGCCTGCTCCTACGTCTGGTACGCGACCCAGGTGGGCACTACCCCGGCCTTCCTGACCCAGTGGCTGCCCGGCCAGGTGCTCAGCGGGATCGGCGTCGGCATGACCCTGCCGCTGCTGGGCAGCGCCACCCTTGCGGCCGTGCCGGGCGGTCGATACGCCACAGCGTCGGCAGTCGCGTCCAGCACCCGGCAGATGGGCGGCGTCCTGGGCATCGCCCTGCTGGTCGTCATCATCGGTACGCCGACTCCGGCGACCTCGGTGGACTCGTTCCGCGACGGCTGGTGGATGTCGGTGGCCTGCTTCGTGGCGGTCGCGGTCATCTCGATGTTCCTCGGCCGGATCCAGCCGGCCACGAGGAGCCGGTCTGATCCCTCGAGCCGACGGATCGAGGTGCACCTGCCCGCGCCGCTGACCGACGGTGGCCCGGCCCCGGCGTCGATCGGGTCCGTGCCGCTGTTCAGCCGATTGCCCGAGTCGGTCCGGGCCGCTCTGGACCGGGCCGCGCACGACCGGCACCTCGAGGGCGGCGCCGTAGCTGTTCCGGGCCGGTGACGCGGCCGACGCCGTCTTCGTCCTGCGTGCCGGGCGGCTCGAGGTGGTCGATCGACGACGAGGTCGTGCGCGAGCTGGGCCCGGGGTCCGTGGTCGGGGAGCTCGCGCTGCTCACCGCCGGCCCCCGCTCGGCGTCGATCCGCGCGCGGCGCGACAGCATCCTGAGTGAGGTGCCACGGGCGGAGTTCGTCGCCGCGATGTCCCTGGACGCCAGCGCCTACCCGGCCCTCGCCGGCGTGCTCGCCGAGCAGCTCAGCGACGCCCGGCCCCCGGCGCCGCGCCGAGGGCACCAGGCCCGTGGTGGTGTCCGTTGTCGGGATGCACCCGGGGGCGTCGGTCGACGCGGTCGCCGCCGACCTGCTGGCGCACCTGCGTAGCCCGGCTGCGGGCCGACATGCTGGCCGAGCCGGGCCCCGAGGCGCTCGCAGCGCGCCGAGGGTGCCCTCGACCGGGTCCTCCTGGTCGCCGCGGCCGACGACCCGAGCCGGGACTTCTGCCTGCGCCAGGCCGACCACGTGGTCCTGGTGGCAGGGGCCGGAAGAGAGCCGCCCGGTGGATCCGCACGGCACCTGCCAACGGTGCTGACCTGGTCCTGGTCGGCAGCCGGCCGTCGGAGGACACCCTTCGGCGCTGGTGCGTGGCCCTCGACCCCTGGCAGGTCACCATCCTCGCCGAGGGACCGGCTGCACGACGACCTGCGCAGCCTCGCGGCGCGGATCGGCGGATGGTCGCGTCGGGCGTGGTCATGGCCGGCGGTGGGGCGCGTGGGTTCGCCCACATCGGCGTCCTGCAGGAGTTCGCCGCCGCCGGATTCCACGTCGATCGCGTGGCCGGCGGCCAGCATCGGGTCGATCGTGGCCGGTGCCTACGCCACCGGGATGGACGCCGCCACGCTCCACGAGGTCTGCTACGACGACTTCGTCCGGGGCAACCCGATCGGCGACTACACCTTCCCGAGCGTGTCCCTGATCAAGGGCCGGCGCACGCGCAGCATGCTGCGTCGCCGCCTGGGCGGCAGGGAGATCCAGGCCCTGCCCCGGCAGTTCCGGTGCATGAGCGTGGACCTGCTCGGGCGGGCTCCGATCGAGCACCGCAGCGGCGACCTGGTCGAGGCGATCAGCGCCTCGGTCTCGATCCCGGTGCTGTTCCCGCCGATGCGGTTCGGCGATCGGCTGCTGGTCGACGGCGGCGTGCTGGACAACCTCCCGGTGAGGCTGCTGACCGAGCGAGACGAGGGGCCGATCGTGGCCGTGAACATCGCGATGGGTGGCGGCGGCGGTGGGTGCGCGCGGACCGGCCCGCCGCGGATGCCCTCGATGGGCGACACCCTGCTGCGCGTGATGATGATCGGCAGCGGCGGCGCCGTCCAGTCAGCGCTCGACGCGCGGTGCCACCGTGATCACCCCACCGCCGCTCGGGGTGGGGACCCTCGAGTGGCACCAGATGGACCTCGTCGTCGAGGCGGGGCGGATGGCAGCCCGGGAGCTGCTCGACGCCACGGACGGTCAGCTCATGGCGGGGGCCGTCCGGGCGGCCGGTGGTCCGGCGTAGGCCGCCGAACGAGCCGGGCGGTGCGGGCGCCGGCCGCGGGATGTCGCGGCCGCCGCCGCGCCGGCGGACGAGCTCCGGGTCGGCTAGCCGACAGTCAGTGAGATCGGCACGGCCGCCAGGGCCTTGCTGACGGGGCAGCCGGCCTTCGCGGCCTCTGCCGCGGCCGTGAAGCCGGCCTCGTCGAGCCCGGGCACGTCGCCGCTGACGCTCAACCGGATCCCGGTGATCCCGGTGCCGGGCTGGAAGTCCACCTCGACGGAGGTCCGCAGCTGGGTCGGGGGGGTGCCGGCCTTGCTCAGCCCGCTGGACAGGGCCATCGAGAAGCAGGCGGCATGAGCCGCGGCGATGAGCTCCTCCGGCGAGGTGACCCCGTTGGGCTCCTCCGCGCGGGCGGGCCACGAGACGGCGTACGTGCCCAGCCCGGAGGAGTCGAGCGTGACCTCGCCGCCTCCCTCGAGGAGGGATCCGTCCCAGACTGCCGATGCCCGTCGCGTCGTTGCCATGCTGCTCCTTGTCGTGTTCGGTTCCTGTGCGCCGCGTCGGGCCATCGAGGGCAATCCGCTCGGCCCGACGTGCTTGCGTGTGTCCAACTCTCCCACGGGGCCCAGTGGCCCGCATCAGCCGCCGGCCGGGGGTGCTTGCGGGGGCCGCAACAGCGGAGGGGCACCCGATCGGGTGCCCCTCCAGCGCGGCGGAGGATACGGGATTTGAACCCGTGAGGGGTGTTGCCCCAACACGATTTCCAATCGTGCGCCCTAGGCCACTAGGCGAATCCTCCGCCGTGGATTCTACGGGGCAGCCCGGGAGTTCACCGAATCCGCTGCCACGCCTGCGCTGGCGTAGAATGGTCCCCGACCCCCCGCGTGGCGTCATCCTGTGAACCTCCCCAGGGCCGGAAGGCAGCAAGGATAAACGGGCTCTGATGGGTGCGCGGGGGGTCACTTCCGTCCCGAGCGCCCGGCGCCCGGCCCTCCTGCAGCCCCGTCGGCCCACTAGCGTGGGACCCGCACTGCCATCTCAGCAAGGGGGAACCTGCGATGCTCCTGCGACAGCCGGACCTGCCCAGTGCGATCCTCCCCGCAGGGGCCCGGATCGCGATCATCGCCCCGTCCGGGGTGGTCCAGCCGGCCCGTCTCGGACGCGGCCTCGACGTGCTGCGGGAGTGGGGCTACCGGCCGCAGGTCGGCAAGCACGTGCTGTCCGTCGCCGGCCACACGGCCGGGACTGTCGCCGAGCGGCTGGCGGACCTGCGCTGGGCGATGACCGACCCCGAGGTCGAGGCGATCTGGTTCGCCCGCGGCGGCTTCGGCTCCATGCACCTGCTCGAGGACCTCATCCGGCTGACCCGGGATCCTGCGGCCGTGCCCAACCGGCCGATGCTCGGCTTCTCGGACGCCACCGCGTTCCTGGCGGCCCTGTACCGCGAGCACAGCCTGACCCACGACCTGGCCCATCCCGCGCCGCACGGGCTGATGGGCATCCACGCGCCGGTGATCACCGCCCTGGGCGACATGACCGCGCCCGAGGTCCGCGAGCGCGTTCGTGCCCTGCTCCAGGAGGGTTCCGGGTTCCGGGCCGAGGTCGACCACGTGTCGGGGCCGCGCCGGTCCGTCCGCGGGCCCCTCGTCGGCGGCAACCTCGCCATGCTCGCCGCCCTCTCCGGGACGCCGCACGCCCTGCGCTCCCACGACGCGATCATGGTGCTCGAGGACGTGGGCGAGCCGGTGTACCGGCTGGACCGCATGATCACGCAGCTGCAGCTCTCCGGCGGGCTCATGGGGGTCCAGGCCTTCGCGCTCGGCTCGTTCAGCGCCGTCCCCGGCGAGCGGGACCAGCATGCCGAGAGCTTCATGGAGCAGCGGCTGGCGGAGTTCGACGTGCCGGTCGTCGTGGGGGTGCCGGTCGGTCACGACCCGGACAACGAGCCGTGGGTCTACGGCCAGGTCGGCGAGCTGCTGCTGACCCCGGGCGACGAGGCCTGGGAGGCCGAGGCGCCCCTGCACGACGAGGACCGCGAGCCCGACAAGGAGTAGGGGGCCCGTTCGCGCGGGAGCAGACCCGGCGCGCGCCGGTCCGAACCGGACCGGGGGCTCCGGGGCGTCCCTGGCAGCCGCTAGACGATGCCGTACAGGCGATCGCCGGCGTCACCGAGGCCAGGGACGATGTAGCCCTGCTCGTTGAGCCGTTCGTCGATGCCCGCGGTGACCAGCGTGATGGTCGGGATCCGGTCGCGGACGTGCGGCGTCGACCGCGGCGATCCCCTCCGGCGCGGCGAGGATGCACACGGCCGTGACGTCACGCGCGCCCCTGCTGGACAGCACGAGGTCGATCGCCATGATGAGCGTGCCCCCGGTGGCCAGCATGGGGTCCAGGAGGAACACCTGGCGGCCGGAGAGGTCCATCGGCAGCCGGTCGGCGTAGGTCGACGCCTCGAGCGTGACCTCGTCGCGGATCATCCCGAGGAAGCCGATCTCCGCGGTCGGCAACAGGCGGGTCATGCCCTCGAGCATCCCGAGCCCGGCTCGCAGGATCGGCACGACGACGGGTCGCGGCTGGGCCATGCGCAGCCCGGACATGCGAGCCACCGGCGTCTCGATGGGGACCTCCTCGACCCGGATGTCGCGGGTCGCCTCGTAGGCCAGCAGGGTCACCAGCTCGTCGACCAGCCGTCGGAAGGTGGGGGAGTCGGTCCGCGCGTCGCGCAGGGTGGTGAGCTTGTGGGCGACCAGCGGGTGGTCGGCGAGCATCGTCCGCATGACGCGCAGCCTAGTGCGCCCCGGCGGTGGCCCCCGGGGCGGCGGGCGGGATCCGGGCGGGGCGGGCCCCGCCCTCACGCCCGGTGCTCGGCGAAGAAGTCGCGGAGCACCGCGCCACATGCGTCGGCGAGCACCCCGCCGACCACCTCCGGGCGATGGTTGAGCCGGGGGTCCCGGACCACGTCCCACAGCGATCCGACGGCGCCGGCCTTCGGGTCGTGCGCCCCGAACACCACGCGCCCCACCCGGGCCAGGACAGCGGCCCCGGCGCACATCGTGCACGGCTCCAGGGTGACCGCCAGCGTGCAGCCGTCGAGCCGCCACGCACCGACCTGCTGGGCCGCCGCGCGCAGGGCGAGCACCTCGGCATGGGCCGTGGGGTCCTGGTCGGCCTCGCGGCGGTTGTGGCCGGTGCCGATGACCTGCCCCGCCGGGTCGAGCACGACGGCGCCGATCGGCACGTCGCCGTGCCCGAGGGCGCGCTCGGCCTCGACCAGGGCGCGGCGCACGGCGGCCTCGTCGGCGGCGGTCGGCTTCACGCCCCGGAGTCTGCCATCCGCGTCGGGCCGCTGATCCGGTCCGGCGGATCGGTTCCGGCGGCGGGGCGGGGCCGGGCGGGGCGCCCGGCGGGGCGGGGCGCCCGGGGTGGGGCGGGGCGTGCGTGCCCTCCCGGGCCCGGCCGGGTGTCCGCTTGCCAGCCGCGCCCGGCGCTGGTGGAGTGGCCCCATGCCGACCCCCGCCTCCGTCCTGCACCCCGCCGGGTTCAACGGCGCCGGCGTGCTGCGCCGCCGGGCCCGCGGAGCAGCGCCCCGCGGATCGTTCTTCGAGGGCTGGTACGTCAAGGTGGTCAGCGCCGACCGCTCCGTGCGCCTGGCCGTGATCCCCGGGGTGTTCCTCTCCGACGACGGGCGAATCGCGGAGGCGTTCGTGCAGGTGCTCGACGGGATCTCGGGCCAGACGGCGTACCACGCCTTCCCATTGGCGGAGTTCCGGGCCGACACCCATCGGTTCGACGTCCATGTCGGGGCCAACCGGTTCACCGAGGACGGGATCCGGCTGGACCTTCCGGGGCTGCGCGCGGACGTACGGTTCGGGCCGCTGGTCCCCTGGCCGGTGACCGCCCGCGAACCGGGGGCGATGGGCTGGTACGCGTGGGTGCCCACGATGGAGTGCTACCACGGGGTCGTCAGCCTCGACCACGCCCTGGCCGGCTGGGTGGACCTCGGAGCCGGCCGACTCGACGTCGGCGGTGGCCGCGGCTACATCGAGAAGGATTGGGGCACCGCCTTCCCGCAGGGGTACGTCTGGATGCAGTCCAACCACTTCGAGGAGCCCGGCGTCAGCCTGGTCGCCTCGACGGCGCTGATCCCGTGGCGTGGCGCGGCCTTCCGCGGGGACCTCGTCGGCCTGCGCCTGCCGGAGGGCCCCGCAGCAGGCCTGCACCGGTTCACCACGTACACCCGGGCCCGGACGGAGGTGCTCGAGGTCGACGACGAGCACGTGACGTGGCGGCTGGCGGGAGGCGGGGGCGCCCGGCTCGAGCTGCGCGCGTCGGTGGGGGGGCGGACGACGGGCCTGCTGCACGCGCCGGTGCGCACCGAGATGCACCAGCGGGTGGCCGAAACCCTCGATGGCACGGTCGAGGTCCGGCTGCTGGACCGCGGGGGCGCGCTGCTCTTCGAGGGCGTCGGGCAGTGCGCCGGCGTGGAGGTCCACGGGACGATCGATCGACTGCTGGCGACCCCCGGTCGGTAGGGCATGGGCAGCACGCCGCCGTCAGGACATCGATCACGATCCGGGGCAGACTGGCCCCACGTGGGGCGCACTGCCCCGGTCGCGATGTCGGGAGGGTCAATGGGCAAGGCCGAGCGCTCCGCTGGTCCGGTCCTCCAGGTCATCGTGGATGGTGGGGCAGACCGCCTCGCCATGGACATCAACGACATCATCGGCTGAGGAGAATCACGTGGCACTGCAGGTCCTGTCCCCCATGCCCGGTCGGGTGGCCCCGCTCGCGGAGGTCCCCGATCCCATGTTCGCCGAGGCCATGCTCGGCCCCGGGCTCGCCATCGACCCCCCGCGCGGCCCGGTCGTCGCGGTCGCCCCGATCTCGGGCACCATCGCCAGCCTGTTCCCGCACGCCATGGGCATCGAGGCCGATGGCGGCTACTCGATCCTGGTCCACCTGGGCCTGGAGACGGTCAAGCTCAACGGCGAGGGCTTCACGCTGCTGAAGGCCAAGGGCGACACGGTCGTCGCCGGCGAGCCGGTCATCGAGTGGAACCCGGCCGAGATCGAGGCCGGCGGGCTGCCGGTCATCACCCCCCTGATCGCGATCCAGGCCGAGGCCTCGGCGATCACCCAGCTCGTCGCCGACGGCACCGAGGTGGCCGCAGGCACGCCCGTCTTCGAGGTCGCCTGACCCTGCCGGGACAACCCCACCCAACCCCGCCCCTCCCGGGGCACCACGAACCGTTGAAAGGTGTATGAAGTGGCTGAGATCACCGTGACCCTGCCTCCCGGCGTCGGGTTGCACGCCCGTCCCGCTGCCCTGTTCGTCGGGGCTGCTGCCAAGTCGTCCTGCGACGTCACCATCGGCCGTCCGGGGGAGCCCGGCGTCAACGCCAAGAGCATCCTGGGCGTGATGGGTCTCGGCGCGAAGGCCGGCGAGGAGATGGTCGTCGTCGCCGAGGGCGACGGGGCCGACGACCTGCTCGCCAGCCTCAAGGTGATCCTGGAGACCCCTGAGGCCGGCCATGCCTGATCCGAGGACCCTGACGGGTGTCGGGGTCAGCCCCGGCGTGGGTGCCGGGCCGGTCGTGCGCGTGGTCGACTCGGTGCCGGAGCCCAAGCCGGGGCCGGGCTCAGGCACGCCCGAGGAGGAGTACGCCGCCGCCGCCAGGGCACTCGAGGACGTCGCGGCGGACCTCGAGGACCGCGGCCAGCGGGCCGGTGGCGAGGCGCAGGAGGTCCTCACCGCGCAGGCGATGATGGCCCGCGACCCCGACCTGGCCGTGGGGATCCAGCAGCGCACAAGCGCGGGCACGAACGCCGCCCGGGCGGCCTACGAGGCCTTCGGTGTCACTCGGGAGATGCTGCTCACCCTCGGGGAGTACTTCGCCGCGCGGGTCACCGACCTCGACGACATCCGCAACCGCACCGTGGCCCGGCTGCTCAACGTCCCCGCCCCGGGCATCCCGGAGCTCTCCGAGCCCAGCGTGCTCGTGGCGATGGACCTGGCCCCGGCGGACACGGCCCTGATCGACAAGTCGATGGTCCTGGCGTTCGCCACGCAGGAGGGCGGCCCGACCTCGCACACCTCGATCCTGGCCCGCAACCTCGGCATCCCCGCCGTGGTGGGCTGCCCCGGCGTGCGCGAGCTGGAGCCGGGCACCCGCGTGCTCGTCGACGGCTCGTCGGGGAAGGTCGTCATCGACCCGCCGGATGACCTGGTCGCCCGGCTGGCCGGCGCGGACGAGAAGCGCAGGGCGGCCCTGGCTGCCGTGGGCAACGCACCGGGCCAGACCTCGGACGGCCACATGGTGCCGCTGCTGGCCAACATCGGCGGCGCGGAGGATGTCGCCAAGGCCCTGGAGAACGGCGCCGAGGGCGTCGGGCTGTTCCGCTCCGAGCTGCTGTTCCTGGATCGCACCGATGCCCCCAGCGAGGAGGAGCAGTACGGCCTGTACCGGGCCGTGCTCGAGCAGTTCGAGGGCAAGAAGGTCGTCGTGCGCACCCTGGATGCCGGCGCCGACAAGCCCCTGCCGTTCCTGCCGTTCGGCGAGGAGCCCAACCCGGCCATGGGCGTTCGTGGCCTGCGCATCTGCATGCAGGCCCCGGACATCCTGCACACGCAGCTGCACGCGCTGGCCAGGGCCGCACAGGGCCTGAGCACGGAGCTCTGGGTGATGGCCCCGATGATCGCCGACGTCTACGAGGCGCGGTGGTTCAAGGAGGCCTGCAAGAAGGCCGGCCTCGCGGCGAAGATCGGCACGATGGTCGAGATCCCCGCTGCGGCGCTGCGTGCCCGGCACCTCGGTGCGGTCGCGGAGTTCTTCTCGATCGGGTCCAACGACCTGACGCAGTACACCTTCGCGGCCGACCGGCAGATCGGTTCGGTGGCGCGGCTCCAGGACGCCTGGCAGCCGGCCATCCTCGATCTGGTCGCGGCGACCACGGAGGGTGGCTCGGCCAACGGGATCCCGACGGGTGTCTGCGGTGAGGCGGCCTCGGACCCGGCGCTGGGCTGCGTCCTGGTCGGCCTGGGCGTGAACACGCTGTCGATGTCGGCCGGCGCCCTCCCGGGCGTTCGGGCGGCGCTGGCAGCGCACACCCTGGACGAGTGCCGCGCGGCCGCGGTTGCGGCGCGCGACGCCGTCGACGCCGACGCGGCGCGGGAGGCCGCGCGGGCGGCGCTGCCCAAGCTGGCGGAGCTCGGCCTGTAGCGGCGCGCGACTCCACGACGACGGGCGGTCACCGGACACGGTGGCCGCCCGTCGCGTTGCCCGGGTTCCCCCGCCCGGGTCCCCCCGCCCGGGTCCCCCCCGCGCGGGTTCCCCAGCGCGGTCCCCCCCACCCGGATGCTCCGGTCGGGGACGTCTGCTCCGGTCGGGACCGGAGCAGACGTGCTCAGGCGGAGCAAACGTGGATGGGGGGTCGGGCGGCGCTCAGGCCCAGGAGCGGCCGGTGAGCGCCTCGTACGCGCGGACGTAGAGCTCCCGGGTGCGGGCGACCACCTCGTCAGGCAGCGGCGGGGGCGGTTCCCCCCCGGTACGGTCCCAGCCCGACTCCGGCGAGGTCAGCCAGTCGCGGACGTACTGCTTGTCGTAGGAGGGCTGTCCACCCGCCCGGCCCGGCTGCCAGTGCTGCGCCGGCCAGAACCGCGACGAGTCGGGGGTGAGCACCTCGTCGGCGAGCAGGATGGGTGCCTCCGGGTCGTCGGCGGCGCGGCCGAACTCGAACTTGGTGTCGGCCAGGATGATGCCGCGCTCCCGCGCGATCGCCTCAGCCCGCGCGTAGACGTCGAGGGTCAGCGTCGCGCAGCGCCCGCGCATCCCGATCGCCGACCACGCCGACGACCGTGTCGAAGTCCACGTTCTCGTCGTGGTTGCCGAGCTCGGCCTTCGTCGCCGGCGTGAAGATCGGCTCGGGCAGTCGCGACCCATCGACCAGCCCGGGGGGCAGCGGGACCCCGCAGACCGCCCCGCCGGCGCGGTACTCGGCCAGCCCGGAACCGGTGAGGTAGCCACGGGCCACGCACTCGACCGGGAACATGTCCAGCGGCCGGCACAGCATCGCCCGGCCGGCCACCTGCGCGGGCACGTCGGTGCCCAGGACATGGTTGCCGACGATGTCGGCCACCCGGTCGAACCACCAGAGGCTCAACGAGGTGAGGATCGCGCCCTTGTCCGGGATGGTCGTCGGCAGGACCCAGTCGTAGGCCGAGATCCGATCGGAGGCCACGAAGAGCAGGGCGCCGTCGTCCGCGCGGTAGAGGTCGCGCACCTTGCCGGAGTAGACGTGGCGCGAATCCCGGGATGTCCGGCGGCCGCGCGGGATGTTCGGCAGGCGGCCGGCGCGGGCGGCGTCGGAGGGGCTCACAGGATCGACCCCGGCGAGTAGGCGGCGGCGTCCGGGTACTGGGCGGCGATGACCTCGATCCGCCCGACCACCGCCGCCACCTGCGCGCGGGCAGCGCCGGTGAACTCGATCGGCTCGGCGACCAGCGCCGCCAGCTCATCCCGGTCGAGCCCGAGCCGAGCGTCGGCGGCGAGCCGGTCGAACAGGTCGTTGCTCGGCCCGGCCGCGGCGCATCTCGAGGGCCACGGCGACGGCGTGCTCCTTGATGACCTCGTGCGCGGTCTCGCGGCCGACCCCGGCGCGCACGGCGGCCATGAGGACCTTGGTCGTGGCCAGGAAGGGCAGGTAGCGGCGCAGCTCGCGCTCGATGACGGCCGGGAAGGCGCCGAACTCGTCGAGCACCGTCAGGAAGGTCTCGAACAGGCCGTCGATCGCGAAGAACGCGTCGGGCAGCGCGACCCGGCGCACGACCGAGCAGAAGACGTCGCCCTCGTTCCACTGGGCGCCGGCGAGCTCGGCGGCCATCGACGCGTAGCCGCGCAGGATCGACGGTCAAGCCGTTGACGCGCTCGCACGAGCGGCGAGTTCATCTTGTGCGGCATCGCCGAGGAGCCGACCTGGCCCTCCTTGAAGCCCTCGGTCACCAGCTCGTTGCCGGCCATCAGCCGGATGGTGGTGGCGAGGCTGGACGGGCCGGCCGCGACCTGGACCAGCGCGGAGACCACGTCGTGGTCCAGCGAGCGCGGGTAGACCTGGCCGACCGAGTCCAGCACCTCGGTGAAGCCGAGGTGCGCGGCGACCCGGCTGCTCGAGCTCGGCCAGGCGGCCGGCGTCGCCGTCCAGCAGGTCGAGCATGTCCTGGGCCGTGCCGACCGGGCCCTTGATGCCGCGCAGCGGGTAGCGCTCGATCAGGTCCTCGAGGCGGGCGATACGCGACGAGCAGCTCCTCGGCGGCGGTGGCGAAGCGCTTGCCGAGGGTGGTCGTCTGCGCGGCGACGTTGTGGGTGCGCCCGGTGAGCGGCTGGTCGTGCGTACTCGCTGGCCAGGGCGCCGAGGCGGGCGAGCGTGGCGACGATCCGGTCGCGCACGAGCAGCAGCGACTCGCGGACCTGCAGCTGCTCGACGTTCTCGGTGAGGTCGCGGCTGGTCATGCCCTTGTGGATGTGCTCGTGGCCGGCGAGGGCGGCGAACTCCTCGATGCGCGCCTTCACGTCGTGCCGGGTGACCCGCTCGCGTGCCGCGATGGAGTCGAGGTCGACCTGGTCGAGGACCGCCTCGTAGGCCTCGACGGCGCCGGCCGGGACGTCGATGCCGAGGTCGCGCTGCGCGCGCAGCACGGCGATCCACAGGTCGCGCTCGAGGCGCGACCTTGTGCTCCGGGGACCAGAGGTCGACCATCGTCGGCGGAGGCGTAGCGCGGGGCCAGGACGTTGGGGATCGTCACCACGGGCGCCATTGTCGCGCAGGCCGGGTCCGCGGGCGGCTGCCGGGCCACCGGGCGTGCCGGGCGCGGGGTCGGCGGCAGGCGGGGGCGGGCGCGGGCGGCGCGGGCGCGGGCGGCGGCCGGGCGGCGGGCGGCGGCGGCGCGGCGGGCGTGCGGCGCCGGGCAAGATCCCGATTTGCGCCAAGTCCCAGGTCGCTCAGGCGCCCGAGACTTGGATCAGAACGCGCCGGCCGCCCGAGACTTGGATCAAGTCGGGAGGGGCGCTCAGGGGACCGCGATCCGGCCCTCGGCTGCTGCCAGGGCGATGTCGCCGCGGTAGTGGCGACCCGTCCAGCCCGATCGCGTCGATCAGCTCGTAGGCCCGCTCGCGGGCGTCGGCGAGGTCGGCCGCCCGAGCGGTCGCGCACAGAACGCGCCCCCCGGTGGCGACGAGGGCGCCGTCGTCGCGGCGCGCGGTGCCGGCGTGCACGACCCACGCCGCGCCCCAGCCGGACTCGGCCGCACCACCGCCGACGCCGGCGGCACTCCGGTGATCTCGCCGCCGATCGTCGGGGACTCGGGGTAGCCCGGCGCTGCCAGCACGACGGTGACCGCGGCCCCGGGGTGCCAGTCGAGCGGTGCCGAGCTCGTCCAGCGTGCCGCGCGCGGCAGCGCGCGAGCACGCCGGCCAGGGGGGTGCGCAGCAGGGCGAGCACGACCTGCGTCTCGGGGTCGCCGAAGCGGGCGTTGAACTCCACGACGCGCAGGCCGCGCGAGGTCAGGGCCAGCCCGGCGTACAGCAGGCCGGTGAAGGGCGTGCCGCGATGCCGCATCGTGTCGACCGTGGGCTGGACGACCCGCGTCCATGATCTCGTCGACCAGCCCGGGCGGCGCCCAGGGCAGCGGGGCGTAGGCGCCCATGCCGCCGGTGTTCGGGCCGGTGTCGCCCTCGCCGACCCGCTTGAAGTCCTGCGCGGGCACAAGCGGCACCGCGGTCGTCCCGTCGGTGATCGCGAACAGCGAGACCTCGGGCCCGTCGAGGTACTCCTCCACCACGACGGCCCCGCCGGGGCGGGCCAGGCAGGCCGCTGCGTGCGCCAGGGCAGCGGCTCGGTCGTCGGTCACGACGACGCCCTTGCCGCCCGCCAGGCCGTCGTCCTTGACCACGTGCGGAGCGCCGAACTGGTCGAGCGCGGCTGCGACCTCGTCGATCGATCGTGCACACGTGCGCCATGGCCGTGGGGACCCCGGCCTCGGCCATCACCTGCTTGGCGAACGCCTTCGAGCCCTCGAGCGCCGCGGCCTCGGCCGACGGGCCGAAGCAGTCGATGCCTGCCGCGCGGACGGCATCCGCGACCCCGGCGACCAGCGGCGCCTCCGGGCCGACGACGACCAGGTCGACGCCCAGCCGGCGGGCCAGGGCCACGACCTGCGCGGGATCGGTGGCGTCGACGGGGTGGTTCGTGGCGACCTCGGCGGTCCCGGCGTTGCCCGGGGCGACGTGCACGCCCGTCACGGTCGGGTCGGCGGCCAGGGCGAGGGCCAGGGCGTGCTCGCGCCCGCCGGAGCCGATGACGAGGATCTTCACGCCCGGAAGGCTACCCGCCGACGTCATGGTCGCCGCCGCGGCTCAGCCCTCGTAGTACCCGTCGACCACGGCCAGCACCTCGTCGAGGATCGCCAGGCCCTCCTTGGCCTCCTCGTCCGACACCGTGCACGGCGGGACGACGTGCAGCCGGTTGAAGTTCGTGAACGGCAGCAGCCCGCGCTTCCGGCTCTCGGCGACCAGGACGTTCATCGCCTCGGACGTGCCGCCGTAGGGGGCCAGCATCGCCCGGGTCTCGCGGTTGCTGACGAGGTCCAGGGCCCAGAAGACGCCCAGCCCGCGGACCTCCCCGACCACCGGGTGCCGCTCGGCGAGCTCGACGCAGGCCCGGTCCGAGCACCTCGGTGCCGATCCGCGCGGCGTTCTCGACGATCCCCTCCTCGCGCATCGCGTTGATCGAGGCCACGATCGACGCCGCCGCCAGGGGATGCCCTGAGTACGTCAGGCCGCCGGGGAAGACCCGGTCGTCGAAGGTGGCGGCGATCTCGTCGGAGATGATCACGCCGCCCACCGGCACGTACCCGGAGTTGGAGCCCTTGGCCCAGACGATCAGGTCCGGGCGCACGTCGAAGTGCTCGAACGCGAACCAGGCCCCGGTCCGGCCGAATCCGGCCATGACCTCGTCGAGGATCAGCACGATCCCGTGCTCGTCGCAGAGCGCCCGGACGCCCTGGAGGTAGCCCGGCGGCGGGATGAGCACGCCGGCGGTGCCGACGACGGTCTCGATCAGGATCGCCGCGATCGTGCCCGGCCCCTCGAACCGGATCACGTCGGCCAGGTGGGCCAGCGCGCGCTCGGCCTCCTGCTCGGGCGTGGTCGCCCAGAAGTGCGAGCGGTAGAGGTAGGGGCCGAAGAAGTGCACGTGGCCGTCCGCGTACTCGTTGGGCCAGCGCCGCGGGTCACCAGTCGACACGATCGCCGACCCGGTGTTGCCGTGGTAGGAGCGGTAGAACGACAGCACCTTGCGCCGGCCGGTGTGCAGGCGCGCCATCCGGATCGCGTTCTCGTTGGCGTCGGCGCCACCGTTGGTGAAGAAGACCTTGTTCATGCCCTCCGGGGCCAGCTCGCCGATGAGCCGGGCGGCCTCGCCGCGCGCGGCGTTGGCGTGCTGCGGGGCGATGGTGGCCAGCGTGGCGGCCTGCTCCTGGATGGCTGCGATGACCTTCGGGTGCTGGTGGCCGATGTTGGTGTTGACCAGCTGGCTGGAGAAGTCCAGGTAGCGGTTGCCCTCGAAGTCCCAGACGTAGGAGCCCGAGCCGCCCGCGAACGTCAGCGGCGACAGCGCGGCCTGGGCCGACCAGGAGTGGAACACGTGCGCACGGTCGAGCTCGTAGGCGCGCTGGCCGGCTGCGGGATCCGTCGCTGGGGTCTGGTCGGACATGCGTTCTCCTTGGTCGCGCGGGCGTGAGCCGACGATATCAGCGCTGGCACGTGGTCGGCTCCGCGCGCGAGCCCGTCAGCCGACGGCGCGGACAGGGGACCCCCCGGACAGGGACCCCGCGGACAGGAGACCCCGCGGACAGGAGACCCCGCGGACAGGGATCCCCGGACAGGGGAGTCCCCGGACAGGGCGACGGCCCGGCCCCCCGCGCGGGGAGAGCCGGGCCGTCGCCGTCGGGCCCCTGCTACAGGGCCTTGACGATGTCCTCGACGCGGTCGCGGGCATCCCCGAAGAGCATCTGCGCGTTCTCCTTGAAGAACAGCGGGTTCTGCACGCCGGCGTAGCCGGTGGCCATCGACCGCTTGAACACGATGACGTTCCTGGCCTCCCAGACCGTCAGGACGGGCATCCCGGCGATCGGGCTGTTCGGCTCGTCGATGGCGGCCGGGTTGACCGTGTCGTTGGCGCCGATCACCAGGACCACGTCGGTCTCGGGGAAGTCGTCGTTGATCTCGTCCATCTCCAGGACGATGTCGTAGGGCACCTTGGCCTCGGCGAGCAGCACGTTCATGTGCCCGGGCAGCCGGCCGGCCACCGGGTGGATGCCGAAGCGGACCTTGACGCCGCGCTCGCGCAGGATCCTGGTCAGCTCGGCCACCGGGTACTGGGCCTGGGCGACCGCCATCCCGTAGCCGGGGGTGATGATCACCTCACGGGCCTCGCCGAGCAGCTCGGCGGCACCCTCGGCGGTGATCTCGCGGTGCTCGCCGTAGTCCTTGGCCTCCCCGGCGATCTGCCCGTCGGTGCCGAAGCCACCTGCGATCACCGAGATGAACGAGCGGTTCATCCCGACGCACATGATGTAGGACAGGTAGGCACCGGAGGAGCCGACCAGCGCGCCGGCCACGATGAGCAGGTTGTTGTTGAGCAGGAAGCCGGTGGCCGCCGCGGCCCACCCGGAGTAGCTGTTGAGCATCGAGATCACCACGGGCATGTCGCCGCCGCCGATCGATGCGACCAGGTGCCAGCCGAACGCGAGCGCGATGACCGTCATGAGCGCCAACGGCACGATGCTCGGGCTGACCACGAACCACACCATCAGGCCCACGGAGACGAGCACGGCGGAGAGGTTCAGCAGGTGACGGCCCGGCAGCACCAGCGGTGCGGACTTCAGCCGCGCGCTGAGCTTCAGGAAGGCCACGATCGAGCCGGTGAGGGTCACCGACCCGATGAAGACGCCGAGGAAGACCTCCCCGTTGTGGATGCCCGAGGTGCCAAGCGACTCGTAGAGGGCTCTGACCGCGGGGTCGTCCTGAGCCTCGAGGAACGAGTTGTACGCCACCAGCACGGCCGCTGCGCCGACGAACGAGTGCAGAAGGGCGATGAGCTCGGGCATCTGCGTCATCTCGACGCTGCGGGCCCGCCAGATCCCGATCAGGGCGCCGACCGCCATCGCCCCCAGGATGTAGCCGACCACGTCGATGCCGTCGCGATGGATGGCAAGGCCGATCGTCGAGACGATCGCGACGGCCATGCCGGCGATGCCGAAGTAGTTGCCGTGCTTGGCGGTCTCGTGCTTGGACAGCCCGGCGAAGGCCAGGATGAACAGCAGCGCGGTGACGAGGTAGGCCGCGGTGACCAGGGTCGGTGTCGTCAGCTCGGGGGTCTGCATGGCTCAGGCCCTCCGGAACATGTTGAGCATCCGCGAGGTCACGGTGAACCCGCCGAAGACGTTGATGCTGGCGATGAGCACCGCGATCACGGCCAGCCCGGTGATCAGCACGTTGCCGGTTCCCAGCTGGAGCAGGGCACCCACGACGATGACCCCGGAGATCGCGTTCGTCTCCGACATCAGCGGCGTGTGCAGCGCGTGGTGGACGTTGCCGATGACGTAGTAGCCGATGACGATCGCCAGGGCGAACACCGTGATCTGCGGCAGGAACGTCTGGGGCAGGAACGGCGCGAGCAGCAGCAGTCCCGCGGCGCCCGCTCCGACCAGCCAGAACTTGCTGTTCGGGTTCCTCGGCTTGGCGACCTTGGGCTCGACCGCGGCCGGGGCGGCGGCAACCGGGGCGGCCGAGACGGCCACGGGTGGTGGTGGCCAGAGCACCTCGCCGCGCTGCGTGACGGTCATCCCGCGCTGGACCGGATCCTCGAGGTCGAGGGTGAACTCGCCGTCCTTCTCCGGGGTGACGAGCTTGAGCAGGTTGACGAGGTTGGTGCCGAACAGCTGCGAGGCCTGCGTCGGCAGGCGTCCGGGCAGGTCGGTGTAGCCCAGGATGGTCACGCCGTTGGCGGTGACGACCTTCTCGTCGGCGACCGAGCCGGCCACGTTGCCGCCGTTGGCCGCGGCCATGTCGATGACCACGCTGCCCGGCTTCATCGAGGCGACCATCTCCTCGGTGAGCAGGCGCGGGGCCGGCCGGCCCGGGATCAGCGCGGTCGTGATGACGATGTCGACGTCCCTGGCCTGCTCGGCGTAGAGCTCGGCGGCCTTTCGGTTGAAGTCCTCGCCCATCTCGCGCGCGTAGCCGGTGGCGCTGGGTCCGGTGTCCTCGACGTCGATGCGGAGGAACTCCGCGCCCATCGACTCGACCTGCTCGGCGACCTCCGGGCGCGCGTCGAACGCCCGGACGATCGCCCCGAGGCTGTTCGCGGTGCCGATCGCCGCGAGCCCCGCGACGCCGGCGCCGACGACCAGGACCTTGGCCGGCGGCACCTTGCCCGCGGCGGTCACCTGGCCGGTGAACAGCGAGCCGAACACGTTGGCCGCCTCGACGACGGCCCGGTAGCCCGCGATGTTGGCCATCGAGGACAGCACGTCCAGCGACTGGGCGCGCGAGATGCGCGGGACGGCGTCCATCGCGAGCGCGGTGACCCCGCGGGCCGACAGCGCCTCGACGAGGTCCGGGTTCAGCGCCGGGGCCAGCAGGCTTGCGATCACCTGGCCCTCGTGGAGCCGCGCGACCTCCTCGGCGGTCGGGGCGTTGATCTTGAAGATGAGGTCGGCCGACCACACCTCGTCGCCCACGACGTCGGCGCCGGCCGCGGCGTACGCGGCGTCCTCGAAGGAGGCCTGCGCCCCGGCGCCTGACTCGATGGAGATCTGGTAGCCGAGCTTGATGATCTGCTCGACCGTCCTGGGGGTGGCGGCGACGCGGCGTTCGCCCGCCTTGGACTCCTTGGGCACACCGATGCGCACGACGGTTCCTCTCGCAAGAAGGTAGCGCCGCCGAACCTACCCACCCGCCGCCGGTCGGCCGCATGCGGGTGCCGGGCTGGGCATGGGCCCCGGGGACCAAGGACCCGGCGGGGCAGGGCCGAACGCCCCGCAGGGCCGCCGTGTTGGTCCGATGGCCGACCTGCCGGGGCTCAGCCGGCCAGGCGGGACGGGATCACCAGCGGCCGCGGCGCAGCTGGGGCGGCCACTCGACGTCGACGCCGAGCTCGTGGGCGGCCCGCAGCGGCCACTGGGGATCGCGCAGCAGGACGCGGGCCAGGGCGACCATGTCGGCCGAGCCCCCAGCGACGATCGCCTCGGCCTGCGCCGGCTCGGTGATCAGGCCGACCGCGGCGGTCGGGACTCCCGCGCCGTGCCGGACGCCTGCGGCGAGGCCCACCTGGTAGCCGGGCTCCGGGGTGATCTGCTGCTCCGGGCTGACACCGCCGCTGGAGACGTCGATGAGGTCGATGCCGAGGTCCCGCAGCCAGCCCGCCACGACGACGCTGTCCTCGAGGGTGTGGCCGCCCTCGACCCAGTCCGTGGCGCTGATCCGCACGAGGACCGGCCGGTCGTCGGGCCACTCGGCGCGGACGGCGGCCGCCACCTCCTGGAGCAGCCGGGAGCGGCCGAGCAGGTCGCCGCCGTAACCGTCGGACCGGTCGTTGGACAGCGGGGAGAGGAACTGGTGCAGCAGGTAGCCGTGCGCAGCGTGGATCTCGACGACGTCGAAGCCGGCGGCCAGGGCCCTGCGGGCTGCTGCGGCGAAGGTCGCGACCACCTCGCGCAGCTCCTGCGTGGCCAGGGCGCGCGGCGCCGCCAGGCCGGGGTAGCCGTCGGCGCTGGGCCCGACGGTCAGCCAGCCGCCGTCGTCGGGCGGGACCGAGCCCCGATGCGACGCCCAGGGCCAGTACGTGGACGCCTTGTTGCCGGCGTGCGCCAGCTGGATCCCGGCGACGGCGCCCTGCTCGTGCAGGAACCTGACGATCGGTGCCCAGGCCCCGGCCTGGTCATCGGACCACAGGCCGGTGTCGCGGGGGCTGATCCGGCCCTCGGGCACGACGGCGGTCGCCTCGGCCATCACCAGGCCCGCCCCGCCGCGGGCCAGCCCGCCGAGGTGCACGTGGTGCCAGGGCTGCGGCATCCCGTCGACGGCCGAGTACTGGCACATGGGCGAGACCATGATCCGGTTGCGCAGGCGCGTTCCGCGCAGCTGGAGGGGATCGAACAGCGACGTCATCCCGTCACCGTAGTGGCGGCACCCCGGACCGCAACCGGCGTCGCCGCGCGCCCGCCCGTGCGCGCCCGTGCCCGCCGGCGCCCGCCGCCCCGCCCGCCCGTGCCCGCCGGCGGCCGGTGCGGCTCAGGGGAGCAGGTCGGTGAGCACCAGCGTCGAGTCCCGCGCCGGACCCACGCCGATCGCCGAGATCCGGCAGCCCGCCTGCTCCTCGAGGAATCGGACGTACGCCCGGCAGTTGGCGGGCAGGTCGGAGAGCACCCGGGCCCCGGTGATGTCCTCGCCCCAACCGGGCAGCACCTCGTACACCGGCCGGGCGTGGTGGAACTCGGTCTGCGTGGTCGGCACCTCGTCGACCCGGGTGCCGTCGACGTCGTAGCCGACGCACACGGGGATCCGGTCGAAGCTGCTCAGGACGTCCAGCTTGGTCAGGAAGTAGTCGGTCATCCCGTTGACGCGGGTCGCGTACCGGGCGATCGGGGCATCGAACCAGCCACACCGCCGGTTGCGCCCCGTCGTCACGCCGACCTCGCCGCCGATCGTGCGCAGCGCCTCGCCGTCGGCGTCGAACAGCTCGGTCGGGAAGGGGCCCTCCCCGACGCGTGTGGTGTACGCCTTGAGGATCCCGAGGACGCGGTCGATCCGGGTTGGGCCGATGCCCGAGCCGGTGCAGGCGCCGCCGCTGGTCGGGTTCGACGACGTCACGTAGGGGTACGTGCCGTGGTCGACGTCCAGCAGGGTGCCCTGGCCGCCCTCGAGCACCACCGTCTCCCCCCGGTCGAGGGCCCCGTTGAGCAGCAGCCCGGTGTCGGCGATGTGCGGGCGCAGCCGGTCGGCGTACGACAGCAGGTGCTGGACCACCTCGTCGGAATCGATCGCGCGCCGGTTGAACACCTTGACCAGCACCTGGTTCTTGTTGACCAGGGCGCCCTCCACCTTCCGGGCCAGGATCGAGGGGTCCATGAGGTCCTGGATCCGGATCCCGACGCGGGCCATCTTGTCGCCGTACGTGGGTCCGATCCCCCGGCCGGTCGTGCCGATCTTGGCCTTGCCCAGGAACCGCTCGGTGACCTTGTCCAGCGTCACGTTGTACGGGGTGATGATGTGCGCGTCGGCGCTGACGACCAGCCGGGAGGGGTCGACGCCGCGCGCGATCAGCCCGTCCATCTCGCGGAACAGCACCTCGAGGTCGACCACGACGCCGTTGCCGATCACCGGCGTGCAGCTGGGGGACAGGATGCCGCTGGGCAGCAGGTGCAGGGCGAACGTCTCATCGCCGATGACCACGGTGTGGCCCGGCGTTGTTCCCGCCCTGGTAGCGCACGACGTAGTCGGCCCGGCCGCCGAGCAGGTCGGTGGCCTTGCCCTTGCCCTCGTCGCCCCACTGGGCTCCCACGATCACGATCGCCGGCATCTCGGGCCTCCGCCCCTCGTGCGCACCGGGGCGCGCGGTCATCACCCCCCGTACGGTGGTGCTGGCTCACGATAGCGAAGCCTCGGCACTGCGCGGGCTGCAATCCCAGCGGTCGTGGGGCGGCACTTCTCCTCATGTGTCATCCCAGCGGTCATCTGGTGGCACGTGGGATGACATCAGCCGAGGACGACGGCGCGCAGCAGCGTGAAGAACGGGTCGGGATCGTTGCGGACCTCCCAGCCCGTCACGCGCAGGGACAGGGCGCCGGTGGCCACGGCCAGCTCGTTGTGCCGGGCGAGGTCGGAATGCCACTGAGCCACCTCCAGGTGGCCCGCACCGTCGATCTCGACGATGACCAGGCGGCCGTCGTGGGCGCGGAACTCGGCGTCCGTTCGCCTGCGGCCACCGCGGGCGTCCACCCGCCGGGTCTGCATCCTGGGCCTGGGCAGGCCGCGTCGTCGGCACTCGCGCAGGAAGTCCGCCTCGCTGGTGCTGGTGGCCCCCTCGTGCAGTTCCCGCAGGGCCTCGTCGATCCAGCGCCGGTGGGCCAGCCTCGGCCGGCTGAGCGCCTCACGGCGGAGTCCCTGGGGCGAGGCCAGCCGCTGCTGCGCCACGCTGACGATGACCAGCAGCGCCTCCCTGGCCGTCCGGGCGCCCGCGGCGGCATCGATCGCGGCCTGCGCGACGCCCACCCGCGGGGGCACCCCGTGGCGCCCGGGCAGCGTCGCCAGCGTGGTGTGGAGCCGCAGCCACGGCAGGTCCGGGTGGCGGCGGCCGCGAAGGCTGCGGGCGACGATCAGGTCCACGTGGTCGCCGGCCTCGAGGCTCCACCCGTGCTCGACGAGGGCCGCGCGACCGGTGAGCAGGGCCTCCGGGCCGAACTCGAGCACGGCGGCCATGCGACGCTGCGCCCCCGTCAGGTCCGTGTCGCGGTCGCTGAACACGTGGAAGCCGTGCTGCCTCCACCCCCGGCCGCACGCGCGGCGCAGGTTCCGGGGTGCGATCCCGACCTCGGACGCCTGCCAGTCGGCGATGAGGTCGCGCTGGCGCAGCATGAGCAGGCGCACGTCGCGCCGCAACCGGGGTGCCATGCGCCGGATCGTCCGCGCGATCCACGCTCAGGACAACCGGCCGTGCACAGGCTGGGCGCCGCCCCTTGCCCCGTGTGTCATCCCAGCGGTCATCTGGTGGCACGTGGGATGACACACCGGGGGAAAGGGGAAGGGGGGACGGCGCAGGGCCCGCCGGGACGGATCCCGGCGGGCCCTGGCGGTGGATCTGGCCTGCTACAGCTTCGTGCCGGTCGCGCGCAGGTCCTCGGCGGCCTGCGCCACGCGCTTGGCCATGCCGGCCTCGGCCGACTTGCCGTATGAGCGCGGGTCGTAGGTCTTCTTGTTGCCGACCTCACCGTCGACCTTCAGGACGCCGTCGTAGTTCTTGAACAGGTGGTCGACGATCGGGCGCGTGAAGGCGTACTGGGTGTCGGTGTCGATGTTCATCTTCACGACGCCGTGGTCGAGCGCCTCGTGGATCTCCGAGAGCAGCGAGCCGGAGCCGCCATGGAACACGAGGTCCAGCGGCTTCGAGCCGGCCTCGAGGCCACGCATCTCGATCACCTTGTCCTGGAGCTCGCGCAGGATCGACGGGGTCAGCACGACGTTGCCCGGCTTGTACACGCCGTGCACGTTGCCGAACGTCGCCGCGACGAGGTAACGGCCGCGCTCGGTGAGGCCGAGCTTGTTGATCATGGCCTCGACGTCCTCGGGGGTCGAGAACAGGTGGGCGTCGTGCTTGGCCTCGACACCGTCCTCCTCGCCGCCCACGGCGCCGATCTCGATCTCCATGATCGTGTTGGCGGCGTTCGACATCTCGAGCAGCTCGTCGGCGATGTCCAGGTTGCGCGAGAGCTCGATGGCCGAGCCGTCCCACATGTGCGAGTTGAACAGCGGCTTGAGGCCGTTCTTGACCCGGTCGGCGCCGATGACCAGCAGCGGGCGCATGTACGCGTCCAGGTTGTTCTCGGGGCAGTGGTCGGTGTGCAGGGCGATGTTGACCGGGTACTGGTCGGCGATGGAGTGCGCGAACTCGGCGAGGGCCACGGCGCCGGCGACCATGTTCTTGGCGTACTGGCCGGATGCGAACTCCGCACCGCCGGTCGAGAACTGCACGATTCCGTCGCACTCTGCCTCGGCGAAGCCGCGCATGGTGGCGATGATGGTCTGGGACGAGGTGCAGTTGACGGCCGGGTAGGCGAATCCGCCTGCCTTGGCCTTGTCCAGCATCTGCTCGTAGACCTCACGTGAAGCGATGGGCATTGAAGAGCTCCTCCTCGTTCGACAGCGCGACGCATCCCGCCACGCATGGCAGCCATCCTGACAGCCCGGTGCACCCGACGCTCGCCCGGAGCGTGCCGGGCGGGAGTCGTTCGCGAGGAGTTCACCGCGGCCGGTGCGGGGTGGGGACGGGCGGGCCACGGCGCGGGGGCCGGGGCAGGATGGGCGCGTGACGAGCCCGTCCCCCGCCCCGCCCGCCCTGCCTGACTCGCTGCTTGCCGGGCTGGCGGATGCCGGCGTCGTGGTGCGGACGGACCCGGCGCTCCTGGCCGGCCACTGCGTCGACTGGACCGGGGCGTGGTCGGGCCCTGCGCTGGGCATGGTCGAGCCGCGCTCGACCGAGCAGGTGCGCTCCGTCCTGGCGCTGGCCCGGACGCACGGCGTGCCCGTGCAGGTCCAGGGCGGGAACACCGGCCTGGTCGGCGGCTCGGTCCCGGACCGGCCGGCCCTGCTGCTGCGCACCACCGGCCTGCAGGCACTCGGCGCGGTCGACCCCGTCGAGCGGACCGTGGTCGTCGGGGCGGGGGTCACCGCGGCGGCGCTGGCCGCGCACGCCCGCGCCGCGGGGCTGCACGTCGGGGTCGACCTGGCGGCGCGCGACACAGCGACTGTCGGGGGCATGGCGGCGACGAACGCCGGAGGTATCGCCGTGGGGGCCTTCGGGATGATGCGCGACCAGGTGCGCGGCCTCACGGCGGTCCTCGCCGACGGGCGCATCGTGCGCTCGGTCGGCCGGCCCCGCAAGGACAACGCCGGCTTCCACCTGACCGGCCTGCTGGTTGGCAGCGAGGGCACTCTCGGGGTGATCACCGAGGTGGAGGTGGCGCTGCACGCGATCCCGCGGAGCCGTGCGGTCGGGCTGGTCGGCGCGGCCGACCTGGCGGAGGCGGTCGCGCTCGTCGGCGCCGTCCGGTCCGGTGGGGCCCGGCTGCTCGCCGCCGAGGTCGTCGACGCGGCCGGGGTGCGACGCGCCTGCGCGGAGCTGGGCCTGCCGAATCCGCTGCCCGGCGGGGCCGAATGGCTTCTGCTGCTCGAGGTGGCTGATGGGGCGCAGGAGCTCGCCGCGCTCGGCGATCGTGTCGTGGCGCTGGCGACCGATCCGGCCGACCGGCGCCGCCTGTGGGCCTACCGCGAGCGGCAGACCGAGCTGTACGCGGCCCTCGGGGCGGGTGGACCGCAGAAGCTGGACGTGAGCCTTCGGCTGGACCGCCTCGACGAGGGGATCGCTGCGATCAGGCGGGTCGTGGCCGAGTCGGCGGCGGGGGCCGCGGACTCCGGGCCGGGGGCGGCGGGGGCGTCCCGGGGCCCGGTTGAGTCTGATCGGCCCGCCGTGGTCCGGCCCGAGGTGGGGGTGTTCGGCCACGCCCTCGACGGCAACCTGCACGTGCAGCTGCTCGGCGTCCCGACCGGCACCGCCGATCGCGTGCTCGGGGCGGTGGTCGGCCTGGGCGGCAGCATCAGTGCCGAGCACGGGATCGGCCGCATGAAGGCCGACCTGCTGCACCTGGTGCGCTCGGCCGACGAGATCGCCTGGATGCGCCAGGTGAAGTCGACGGTGGACCCCGACGGCCTGCTGAACCCCGGCGTGCTGCTGGCGGACCCGCTGCCCGGCGTGTGAGCGCCCAGGGCGACCCGCCGCCCGCGTGCGAGCGCCCGGCGACCCGCCGCCCGCCGTGTGAGCGCCCAGGGCGACCCGGCGACGCGCCGCCCGGCGCGTGCCGCGCCGATCAGCCGACCTCGCGCCGGGGAACGCGGCATGCTTGGGGCCCGTGGCCGGCCGTCCCCTCGTCATCGCCCACCGGGGCGCCAGCGCGGATCGCGCCGAGCACACCCTGGCCGCCTACCAGTTGGCCATCGAGCAGGGTGCCGACGGGCTGGAGTGCGATGTTCGACTCACCGCCGACGGGCACCTGGTCTGCGTGCACGACCGGCGGATCGACCGGGTCAGCGACGGGTGGGGGGTGGTCTCCACCAAGACCCTGGACGACCTGCGCCGGCACGACTTCGGATCGTGGGTCGAGCAGGACGGCCCCCGGCCCATCCGGCGGCCGCTGCGGGACCGCCGGGTCGCCGCCCGACGCGCCCGCGCCTGGCCCGGGGACCAGCCGGTGACCGACGCCTCGGGCGGGATCCTCACGCTGCCGACGCTGCTGGACCTGGTGAGCAGCGTCGGCCGACCGGTGAGCCTGGCCATCGAGACCAAGCACCCGACCCGCTACGCCGGCTGGGTCGAGGAGGCGGTGGTCGCACAGCTGCGCAACTTCGGGATGGCGACGCCGAGTCGCACCGGTCCCCATCCGGTCACGCTGATGTCGTTCTCGGCGCAGGCCGTGCGCCGGTTCCGCGTCCTCGCGCCCGGCGTCCCGCGCGTGTTCCTGATGGATCGGGTCCCCCTGCGGCTGCGGGGCGGGGTCCTGCCGTTCGGCGCGGGCGTCGCCGGCCCCGACGTGGAGATCCTCAAGGCTCACCCGGGGTACGTCGCGCGGGTCCACCGGGCGGGCGGGCAGGTGTACGTGTGGACCGTCGACGATCCGGCTGACGTCGCAGCTCTGCCGCTCGCTGGGCGTGGACGCGATCATCACCAACCGCCCGGCCGATGTGCTCGCCGCGCTGGGGGCCGACCCGCGCCGGTGACCGGGCGCCCGCGCGCCGGGCGGCCGCCAGGGTCGGCGCCGGGCGTGCGTTCGACCGCTGGCCGCAGGCGCCGATCCGTGCTTCCCTGAGGTCCTCGGAACGCTCCTCAGCGGGAGGTGGCGGGTGGCCCAGCATCGGTGGTCCGGGTGCGCCCTGGCTGTGTGCGCGGTCCTGGTCGCAGCGGCGTGCACGACGCCGGTCGATGCTGCGTCCGCCCCAGGCCCGGACCCGGCCTGGCCCGCGCCGCCGCTCGGGGCCGAGCCGGCGTGGCCCCTCCGGGCGGCGACATGGCCGAGCGGGGACGTGCCGGCTCCCGTCCCTGCCGTCCGCGACTGGCCGGACGGGGTGGCCCGGGAACTCGAGCCCACCGGCCTGCTGCTGGCCGGTGGCGCCGGGATCGAGGGACTCGCGGTCGACGGTGCGGGCATGCTCTGGGTGGACGGGCCCTGGCAGGTGGCCCGGGTGGACCCCACGACCGGCGAGGCGCGCGTGTGGGACGCGGCCGACGATGCCGCCTTCGGGACCGTCGAGCAGCTCGCGCCGTCGAGCACGGCGGGCGTCTGGCTGGTGGAACCGACCCACCTGCGGCTCTTCGACGGCGTGCGGATCGCGGTGGACCTGCCTGTGCCCCGGGAGTACCGTGGCAGCACCGGCGCAGTCGCGATGGTCGAGCGCGACGCCGAGGCCTGGATCGGCACGGACACCGGGATCTCGCGATGGTCCGAGGGCCGGTGGTCGGCGATCGGCTTGGGCCAGATCTCCGACGTGGTCGCGATGGCGATCGACGGTGCCGGCGACGTCTGGGCCTCCGGCCGGATCGTGACGCCCGAGGGTCGGCGCCGCGGCGTGGCCCGGTTCGACGGGCGGTCCTGGGTCGTCCCGGGTGGCGGGCCGATGGCGCCCCACGGCAACGTCGACGAGATCGACGCGGACCCGACCGGTGGGGTGGTGGTCCGCTCCGGGTCGATCCGACCGCGCGTGCAACGGTTCGATGATGAGCGGTGGACCGACCTGGAGCCCGGGCAGTTCCGGGATGCGCACCGGCGAGCTCGACCGGGACGCGGTCGCCGTGGCACCGGACGGCCGGATCTGGGTCGCTGGCAGCATCGGCGTCGCGGTCTGGGGCCCCGGCGACACCTGGCAGGTCGTCGTGCCCCCCGGCTGGCTCGACGGCTCCTCGAGCCCACGCCCGCTCACCGGGCTCGCCTACACCCGGGGCGCCCTCCTGACCGCCGACGCATCCGGGATCCTGCGCCAGGAGGGGAACGCGTTCGAGCGGCTCTGGCGCGACCCGGCCCTGCCCCGGGGCGACCTCGCCGACGACGGCCTGCCCGGCATCGCGCTCGTGGCGGCGTCGACGAACGAGGTGTGGGCTGACCTGAGGCCGCCCGGGATCTGGCTGCCGCGGGTGGTCCGGTACGCCGACGGCGCGTGGTCCACGTCGGATCCGCCGCTGACGGCATTCGGCGACGAGGGCCTGGCCGGCGTGCCCGTGCTCGCGACCGACGGCGCGATCTGGCAGGTGACCGCCGAGGGACTGGCCCGGTTCGACGGCGACTCGTGGGCCATCGTCGACCCGGAGCTCGTGGGTGCGGGATTGCACGAGGACGGCGCGGCAGCAGGCCCGGGTGGCAGCCTCTGGTTGCTTCCCTCCGACCCGGCCGCACCGCTGGTCGAGGTCGGGCCGTCGGGGCTTCGGCGCGAGATCGCACTGCCCCGTGGGTCCCGCGGGTCGCCCGTCCAGGCGGTCGCGCCCGCAGTGGACGCAGGGGCGTGGGTGATCCTCAGGCGCGTGGGCGCCGCCTGGTGGGACGGATCGCGGTGGGCGAGGGCGGTTCCGCTCCCCTCCGGCTACGCGCGGGCCGACGAGGCGGTCATCGGCGGTGACCGTGCGCTGTGGGTGTCGCTGCGCGCCCGCGATCCAGGGGCCGGTTCCGCGGTGGCCCGGCTCGACGCCCGCCGCTGGCAGACGTTCGACCTCCAGGTCCACGGGATCCAGCGCTCAGCCGGCGGTGTGTGCGGCGTCCTTGGCGCGAGGCCGGCGAGCGGGTCGATCGTGCGACCTGCCGAGGCTGCCGAGGTGGTCTGCCTCGATGGCGCCGGCCATCAGGAGCTGACCCGGATCCCGGTCCCCGGCCGGACGGCCGCGGTCGCGCGCGACGGCGCGGTCTGGGTGCTGGGTGATCAGTTGGCGCGGATGCCCGATCCCGTGGGCCGACGCTGGGCCGCGAGTCCCTTCCGGGAGAAGAGTGCACGCAACTGAGACGGAAATCGTCGCTACATGGCAGAACTTCGACGGAATCGCGCCTGTCGAGCGCGCTGGGCGGACGGATTCCGCGGCCGACGAGTTTGCGTCAAGATCGTTAAGCGTTCTAACGATTCAACCAGTTCGGACGTCACTGCATCCCCCGTCGGTGGCGTCCGAACCTTCATGTGCGGGGTGATCCCCTCCGGGACCGGGCGGCTGAGCCGCCGAGGGTTCCCCTGCCCGGCACCCTGCTCGCCCAGCTACCCTGCCGAGCGTGCCAACCGCCGTGACCACCGCCCTCAGCCTGCTCGCCCTCGTGCTGGCGGTCGGAGCCATCGTCCTGGCCACGCTGGCCAACCGGAGGTGGGCAGCGCGCTCGCGACAGCCGGGGCTGCCGGCCGCCGAGGGCCACCACGCCGCCGGGCCGGCCGCCGAGGGCCACCACGCCGCCGGGCCCGCCGAGCCCCCGCCCCGCAGCCCCCGCCGTCGCGGCCGAGCGCCCCCAGGGTCGGTCGGACTCCTCCCAGGTGGAGGCCCTGGCCGCCGCTGTCGCGTCACTGGAGGGCGCCCTGGCCGAGCTGCGCGGGCAGGTCGACGAGGTCGCAGGCCTCGCGCAGGCGCCGCCACAGGATCCGACGGCCCTGCGGCACGTCGCGCTGGTTCGCTACGACGCCTTCGCCGACGTCGGCGGTCGCCTGTCGTACAGCCTGGCCGTCCTGGACGACACCCGCTCGGGGCTGGTGCTCACGACCCTGGCCGGCAAGGCCGACGTGCGGACCTACGTGCGTGCGATCTCCGCGGGGGTGGCCGAAGGTACGCTGACCGCCGAGGAGCAGCAGGCCATCGAGGCAGCAGGGAGACAAGCGTGACCGTCGTGGCCTTCCAGGGCGAGCTGGGCGCGAACTCGCACATCGCGATCGATGAGGTCTTCCCGAGTGCCAAGCCCTTGGCGTGCCCGACGTTCGAGGACGTCTTCGCGGCCGTGCGCCGACGGGTCGGCACCCCTGGCGATGATCCCGATCGAGAACTCGCTGGCTGGGCGTGTCTCGGACATCTACCACCTGCTGCCGGTCTCCGGGCTGGCGATCATCGGCGAGCACTTCCTGCCCATCCGCCACCAGCTGCTCGGGATCCCGGGGACGCGGATCTCCGACCTGCGCACGGTCGAGAGCCACGTGATGGCCCTCGGCCAGTGCCGCCGGGCCATCCGGCGTCTGGGCCTCACGCCGATCGTCGCCGCCGACACCGCCGGCTCCGCGCGGGAGGTCGCCGACGTCGCGGACCCCACCAGGGCGGCCATCGCCTCCGAGCTCGCGGCCCGCACCTACGGACTCGAGGTGCTCGCGGCCAACATCGAGGACGCCGACCACAACACGACGCGGTTCCTGGTCCTGGCCCGGGAGCCCGAGGACATCGAGCCCGCCCGAGGCCCTGATGACCACCATCGTCTTCCGTGTCCGCAACGTGCCCGCCGCCCTGTTCAAGGCACTCGGTGGCTTCGCCACCAACGGCGTCAACATGACCAAGCTCGAGAGCTACATGCTCGACGGGCACTTCTCGGCCACCCAGTTCTACGCCGACGTCGAGGGCCATCCGGCGGACCGGGGCCTGGCCTTCGCCCTCGAGGAGCTCGAGTTCTTCTCCCACGAGGTGAGCATCCTGGGGACCTACCCGGCCAGCCCGTTCCGCCGCACGATGGCCTGATCCGCCGGACGGATCCGTGCAGGATGGCCTGATCCGCCGGACGGATCCGTCCAGGCGGCAGGAGCCGCGCGTCCGGGGTCGCCTACGCCGAGCTGCCCCGCGCCGGCGCCCACCACCAGGCCGCGAGGCCGCCTGCGATCGCCCCGGTCAGGTGCGCCTGCCACGAGACGGTGCCGTCCACGGCCCACGGCAGCGCCCCGAGCAGCAGCCCGCCGTACACGAGCAGGACCACGACGCCGACGAGGAGGTCCAGCCAGTGCCGGGTGCGCACGCCCGCCACGAGCAGGTAGCCCAGGTAGCCGAACACCAGGCCGCTGGCGCCGATGGTGATCGTTCCGGCCGGGGAGATCAGCCAGGTGCCCAGCCCGCCGAGGACGACGACGGCGGCCGTCACCTGCCAGAAGGTCCGGCGCCCCGCCGAGGCGACCAGCGTGCCCAGGACGAGCAGCGGGACGGTGTTGGCCATCAGGTGGCTGAACCCGGAGTGCAGGAACGGGGCGAGCAGAACGCCGAGCAGCCCGTCGGCATCCCGCGGGGCGATGCCGTGGTTGTCCAGCCACCCGCGCAGCAGGACGTCGAGCAGTTCGAGGCCCCACATCACGGCCAGGAGCAGAAGCGGCGGGCCGAGGGGGCCGATCCGGTCGATCGGCCCACGCCTCGAGGGGGCCGGCTCCAGGGTCACGATCGCGCCTCGAGGATCGCCTCGAGCAGCCGGCCGACCCCGTCGAGGTCGTTGCTCGGGATGACGTGGTCGGCCTGCGCCCGGGCCAGCGGGTGCGCGTTGGCCACCGCGTAGCCGGTGCCGGCCGCGCGGATCAGGGCGACGTCGTTGGGCATGTCGCCCACCGCGGCCGTCCGGGCCGGGTCGATGCCGCGCATCTCGGCGATCTCGAGGAACCCCACACCCTTGTCGATCTCGCCGGACATGATCTCGATGAGGACGTCCTTGGTCCCGGAGTGGGTGATGTGCAGCTGGCCGGCGAACTCGGCCTCGGCCAGGGCCAGCAGGGAGTCCGAGTCGTGGTCGGTGCCTGAGGGCGGGGCGGCCAGCAGCTTGACCGGCTCGCCGCGGTCGATCAGGTCGAGCACGTCGCCGCTCTCGACGCCGGGGCTCCTGGCCCACGGGGGGTCGTAGGCGGGCTCGAACCCGACGACGGTCAGCGCATCGAGGTCGCGCACGGAGTCCGCGCCGGCCAGCAGCCGCTCGAGGGCGAACGTGGTGCCCGGGACCAGCTCCCGCAGCCGCACGGCGACGGCCTTGGCCAGGTCGCGCTGCATGGCGGTCCGGCGCAGCAGCCGCTCCTGGGCGAGGTCCACGACGAGCGCCCCGTTGGCGCACACGGCCAATCCCGTGTGCTGGGTCTGGGCGATCACCGGGCGCAGCCAGCGCGGCGGGCGGCCGGTGACGTAGACGAACTCGACGCCCCGCTCGGCCAGGCGCGGGATGGCCGCGATGCTCCGGGCGCCCACGCTCAGGTCGGACCCCAGCAGCGTGCCGTCGAGGTCCGAGCCCACCATCGCCACGTCCGGCGGGACTGGTATGGCTGCGTCGGGGTCGACCTCGACCCCGACCCGCGAGCGCACCCCGATGTCGTCGGGGAGCGGGTCCGCATCCGAGGGGGGCAGGTCCTCCTCGGGGTTGGGGCGCGGGCCGTGCGCTGCGCTGGTCATGTGCTCGAGTCTGGCATGCGGGCACCGGTGGCGCCCGGCGCCACCGGCTGCCGGCGCCGCGCACGGCGGTGGTCTCAGGCCGGGTCGCGCCGGGCCATCGCCCGCTCGGCGAGTGCGGTGATCGTCAGGGCGGGATTCACGCCCACGTTGGCCGGCACGACGCTTCCGTCGAGGATGCGCAGGTCCTCGTGCACGTCACCGTCGGCGGTGGCGAAGACCCGGTGCGCCGGATCCACGACGCCGTCCAGCGGGGTCGCGGCCAGCACCGCCCCGCCGAGGATGTGGGCCGTGGCCCCGATCCCCAGCATCGGGTCGAAGAGCGTCCCGAACGGCGTGCCCCCGCTGGCCCGCGCGACCGCCCGCGCGGCGGCGTTCGCCTGCGGCAGGTGGGTCGGGATGGGGGCCGCACCCGGGGCGAGCCGGGAGCGCAGCCCCCAGCCCAGGGGCCCGCGCCGCAGCTCGAGCTGCAGGGCGTTGTCGTCGTGCTGCATGACGGTCAGGACGGTGATCCGGTGGTGCCAGTCCCGCGCTCGCAGGCTCGCCGTGGCGGCCCGCGGATCGCGCACGACCGCCCGCAGCGTCTCCCGCCGACGGGCGGCCCGGCTCTGCCCGTCGGCCAGCGGCCCGAGGTACCCGCGCATGAACCCGTACGAGCGCGGGAAGCGGTTGTTCGTCACGTGCGTGGTCGCATCGGGGTGGAAGTCGCTGCTGATCGTCGCCCCGTCGATCACGTCCGGGCCGCCCGGTGGCTGCAGGATCGCGGTGAAGGCCTCGGAGTTGGTGCGGACGTGCCGTCCGAGCGCCGGCGAGGCCCACGGCAGGGTGCGCCACCGATCACGGGACGCCAGCAGCAGCTCCACCGTGCCGAGCACGCCCGCGCCGAGCACGACCTCCCGCGCCGTCACGCTGCCCAGGGCGCGACCGCGACGCAGCGGGTCGACGAGGTCCAGGCGCCACCCGCCCCCGACCAGCCGGGCCAGGCGGATCACCTTCGCCCGGGGGACCACGCGGGCCCCGAGTCGCTCGGCGGCGGCCAGGTAGGTGCGGTCGATGCTGTTCTTCGCCCCGTGCGGGCACCCGGTGATGCATGCCCCGCACCGGATGCAGTCGTCGAAGGAGATGCCCTGCGGGGTCGGACCGTAGGTCTCCTCGGCGCCCAGCTCCCGAGCCGCAGCCGCCAGCCACCGGTCCTGCAGGCCCACGTGCGGGTTGAGCGCGACGCCCAGCATCCGTGATGCGGTGTCGAAGTGCGGGCCGAGCTCACCGGGCCAGTCGATGCCCGTGCCCGTCCAGCCGGGGGCGCGCCAGGCATCGGGCCCGGGGCGGAGCAGGACCGCCGCGTACACCAGGGACCCGCCGCCCACCCCGACCCCGTGCACGACGATGACATGGCGCAGGACGCTCTGCTGGAAGTAGCCCCGAAGGCCCACCTGCGGCATCCAGAGCAGGTCGCGCGTGCGCCGGCCCCCGGCCTCGAGGTCCGCCGGGGCCAGCCGCCTGCCCTGCTCCAGGACGGTCACCGACCGGCCGGCCTCCGCGTGGCGCAGCGCAGCGACCCCGCCCCCGAACCCGGAGCCGACCACGGCCACGTCGGTGTCCCACACGGTCATGCCCCCAGTGAACCGCGCGCAGCCGCCCGCCGGCCTCCCGGGGCGACCGGTCGGGCCGTCGGCCGGGTGCCTGTGCTCGGGTGGTCAGGCCAGCGGCTCGAGCAGGGCGCGCCCGCCCAGGTACGGCTGCAGCGCCGCCGGCACGCGCACCGATCCGTCGGCCTGCTGGTGGTTCTCCAGGATCGCGATGATGGTCCGCGGGATCGCCACCAGGGTGCCGTTGAGGGTGGCCACCGGGCGCACGGCACCGTCGGCGTCGCGCTGGCGGACCCGGAGCCGGCGTGACTGGAACGTCGTGCAGTTCGAGGTGGAGGTCAGCTCGCGGAACCGGCCCTGGGAGGGGATCCACGCCTCGCAGTCGAACTTGCGGGCCGCGCTCGCGCCGAGGTCCCCGGTGGCGACGTCGATCACGCGGTAGGGAAGCTCGAGGCTGTCGAGGAACTGCTTCTCGTTCTCGACGAGCCGGGCGTGCTCGGCCTCGGCCTGCTCCGGCTCGGCGAACACGAACATCTCGACCTTGTCGAACCAGTGCACCCGGAAGATGCCGCGGGTGTCCTTGCCGTACGTCCCGGCCTCCCGCCGGAAGCAGGGCGAGTATCCGGCGTAGCGAGCCGGCAGCGACGTCACGGGCAGGATCTCGTCGGAGTGGTAGGCGGCCAGCGGAACCTCCGCGGTGCCCACGAGGTACATGTCGTCGGCCTCGAGGCGGTAGACGTTCTCGGCGGCCTGGCCCAGGAAGCCGGTGCCCTCCATGGCCGCGGGCTTGACCAGCGCCGGCGGGATCATCGGGGTGAAGCCGTTGGCGGTCGCCTGGGCGATCGCGAGGTTGATCAGGGCCAGCTCGAGCAGGGCGCCGACCCCGGTGAGGTAGTAGAAGCGGGACCCGGACACCTTCGCGCCGCGCTCGACGTCGATGGCCCCGAGGGCCTCGCCGAGCTCGAGGTGGTCGCGCACCGCGATCCCCTCGGCGGCGAAGTCGCGGATCGTCCCGCGCTGCTGGAGCACCCGGAAGTCCTCCTCGCCACCCCGGGGGGAGTCGGGGTGGACGAGGTTCGACAGGGCCAGCAGGAGCCCCTGGGCGCGGGCGTCGGCGTCGGCCCGCTCGGCGTCGGCGGCCTTGACGTCGTCGGCCAGCTCCTTGGCGGCCGCCAGCAGGGCGGGCTTGTCCTCGGCGCTGGCTCGCGCCACCGACTTGCCCAGCGTCTTCTGCTCGTTGCGCAGCGCGTCGAAGCGAACCCCGGCGGCGCGGCGGGCCTCGTCGGCGGCCAGCACGCCGTCCACCAGCGAGGGATCCTCGCCACGGGCGGACTGCGACTCACGGAACGGGGCAGGGTCCTCACGGAGCTGGCGCAGGTCGATCACGAGGGGCAAGCCTACGCGGGACCGGCGCCCGGGCTGGAGTCCCGCGGGCCGGGCCGGGTCCTGGAGGGGCCGGGGCCGGGACCTGCTGCTACAGGTACGGGCCGCTGGTGCCGCGTCGGTGTCCGTCGGGCTGGGCCTGCGGGTCATCGGGCTCGGCCGTGATCGCGGCGCGGCGCATCTGCTCGAACTGCGCCCGGGCTGCCATCTGCTGGGCGAACAGTGCGGTCTGGATCCCGTGGAAGAGGCCCTCGAGCCATCCCACGAGCTGGGCCTGGGCGATGCGCAGCTCGGCGTCGGTCGGGGTGGTCCCGGTGCTGAACGGCAGGGAGAGCCGCTCGAGCTCCTCGATCAGCTCCGGAGCCAGCCCGGACTCGAGCTCCTTGATCGACCGGGTGTGGATGTCGCGCAGGCGGGCCCGGGAGGCCTCGTCCAGCGGTGCGGAGCGGACCTCCTCGAGCAGCTGCTTGATCATGCTGCCCACGCGCATGACCTTCGCGGGCTGCTCGATCAGGTCGGCCACCGAGGACTCGCCGGAGTCGTCGGCGGTGGCGATCGGTTGGCCGTCGGAGCCGAGGATGACCACGTGTGCCGCCGTCGCGCCCGTCTCCTCGTCGGTGGACTGACGTGATGCCTCGGGCTGCTCGGTCATGCCACCATTGTCGCCCACCAGTCCGGTGGCCCGCGCCCGGAGGAGCTGCCCGTGCTGCACAGTTGGCTCACGCCGAAGGCTCAGGTGCGCCCGGTCGGCGCCCATGGCCACGGGTCGTTCGCGGTCGAACCCATCGCGGCAGGGGAGGTGGTCGCGGCATTCGGCGGGTACGTCGTCGTCGGTGCCCAGCTCGAGGACCACGACCCCGCCCGCGTCTCGCGATCCATCCAGATCGCCGACGACCTCTACCTGCTCGCCGCCCCCGAGGTCGAGGACGGGGACCTCGTCAACCACTCGTGCGATCCCACCTGCGGGCTGCAGGGCGCCACCGTCCTCGTCGCCAGGTACGACCTGCGGCCCGGCGACGAGCTCACGTTCGACTACGGCACCTGCGACGCCAGCCCCTACGACGAGTTCGACTGCGCCTGCGGCGCCCCGCGGTGCCGCGGTCGCGTGACCGGCGACGACTGGCGCGACCGGGACTTCCAGATGCGCCACGACGGCTGGTTCTCGCCCTACATCGCCCGGCGGATCGCGGCCTCGCACGGACGGTCCGGGACCGGCCCGCTGATGGGTGACCGGATGCGCTGAGCACCGGCCCGGGCGAGGTCCGCTCGCCGGACGCCGCGGGGGCGTACATTTCCACCCGTGGCGCAGTTGGGAACCCTGTTCGACGAGGAGCAGCAGCCCGAGTCGCGGGTCGCGTTCCCGAGCCGTCGGCTCAGCGCCCGCGAGTCGCTGTTCGTCCGCATCGCGATCGCCGTGGGCTGCATCCTGGCCACGACCCTGCTGGTCTACCTGGAGCGCGACGACTACCGGGACGGGGGCACCGGCGAGCCGCTGGACCTCAACGCCGCCCTCTACTACGCGACGGTCACCCTCTCGACGACCGGCTACGGCGACATCACGCCGGTCTCCGACACCGCCCGGCTGGCCAACGTGTTCATCGTCACCCCGCTGCGGTTCATCTTCCTGATCGTGCTCGTCAGCACGACAGTCGAGGTGCTCACCCAGGCCGCCCGGCAGCGTTCGCGGGTCAACCGCTGGAGGAAGCGCATGAAGGACCACACCGTGATCGTCGGGTTCGGCGTGAAGGGGCAGGCCGCGCTGCGCAGCCTGCTGACGCCCACGGCGTGGATCCGCGCACGCTCGTCGTCATCGCCGACGATCGCTACGCGGTCGCCGAGGCCACCCGTCAGGGCGTCACCGGTGTCGTCGGGGATGCGCGCAGCGAGCGGGTCCTGCTCGACGCCGGCATCCCGACGGCCTCGCAGGTGATCGTCGCCGCCGACCAGGACGACACCGCCATCATGGTCACGCTCAGGGTCCGGGCGATGGCCCCAGGGGCCACCATCGTGGCGGCCGCGCGGGAGGCCTCAGCGGGCGCCCTGCTGCGCCAGAGCGGCGCCGACCGGGTCATCACCCACGCCGAGTCCGCCGGCAACCTGATGGGCCTGTCGCTGCTGTCGGCCAACGTCGGCGAGATGGTCGAGGACCTCATGGACCCCGGCCAGGGCCTCGAGGTGGTCGAGCGGCCGATCACGCCCTCCGAGCTGGGCCTGGCCCCCTCGGACGTCGAGGCCGGTGGGGAGCTCGTCCTGGCCGTCGTGCGCGGCGGCGCGGTGCACAGGTTCGACGAGGGCAAGGTCCGGGTCTTCCAGAAGGACGACCGGGTCGTGGTGATCCGCCAGGCGAGGGCCGACCCGACCACGTCCGTCAAGGACCCGGGGCAGGTCCGCGGCAAGATCTGAGGCGTCCTGCCGGCCACGCGCCCGGCCGGCTGCCGGGTGGTCAGTACCGGGGCAGGGGCCCGCACGCGACGGCGGCGTAGAGCTCCGGCTCGGTGAGCGGCCGGAGCGCGAACGTGAACGTCCCGGTGCTGTCGGTGGAGCCGTCGGTGAGGTCGATCTCGGCGCGGTTGCGCCACCAGGCGGTGCGCGACCCGCCGTCAGCGGCGACCGTCACGGCATCGGCGATGGCGCCGAGCCGGACTGCGCCCGTGGGCAGCCCCCGGCCCTCGGGCATGATCCGGGCCAGGCCATCCGTGAGCAGCACCGTGACCGCACCGCGGCGCTCGGCGAGGGCGCGCAGGTGGGCCGTGGCGGCGGGCGTGGCGGTGACCCGCTCGGGCGACTCGTCGATCGTGAACATCCGGTCCTCCATGGTTCGGCGGGGGTCCTCCCGCGTCCAGATGAGGCAAGCATCACCTTGCCCGGGGCCGCCATCCAGCTACTGGCCGGTGTTACTCCGGGGTAGTCCGCGGTCGGCCGCGAGCGCTCCTCGGGACCGCTCGCGGGATCCCCGGTCGGTTGGGCGATCCGGCGCCGGGGCACGTCCGCCGGGCCGCCGAGCGAACTTGACGCTGGTGTCAACTTGACGGTAACGTCAAGTTCCGTGAGACCGGTGATGCGCACCTCCGTGGACACCCGCTCCGAGGCCTTCGGGGTCAACCGGCAGGCGATGCTCGAGGCCCTGGCGGAGATCGAGAGGCTCAACGAGACCGTCGTCGCGGGGGGTGGTTCGTCCAACCCCGAGAAGGCGGTCAAGGCCGTCGCCCGGCACCGGGACCGCGGCAAGCTGCTGCCGCGCGAGCGGATCGCCGCGCTGCTCGACCCCGACAGCCCGTTCCTCGAGCTCTCCCCGCTGGCGGGCTGGGGCTCCAAGGACGAGCTCGGCGTGGGCCTGGTCACCGGCATCGGGTGGGTCAGCGGCGTCGAGTGCCTGGTCAGCGCGAACGACCCCACCGTCAAGGGCGGCGCCCAGAGCCCGATGACGCATGCACAAGGCGCTGCGCGCGATGGAGATCGCGCAAGGTCAACCGGCTCCCGCTGGTCAACCTCACCGAGTCCGGCGGGGCCGACCTGCCCAACCAGGCCGAGGTGTTCGTCCCGGGCGGGGCGAGCTTCCGCAACCTCACCCAGATGTCCGCGGCGAACATCCCGACGATCACCCTCGTGTTCGGCTCGTCGACCGCCGGCGGGGCGTACGTGCCGGGCATGAGCGACTACATCGTCATGCAGAAGAAGTCGGCCAAGGTGTTCCTCGGCCGGCCCGCCCCTGGTCAAGATGGCGATCAACGAGGACGCCATCGAGGAGGACCTCGGCGGCGCGGAGATGCACTCGCGGGTCTCGGGGCTGTCGCGACTACCTGGCCGACGACGAGCTCGACGCCCTGCGCATCGGGCGCGGGCATCGTCGGGCACCTCAACTGGCGCAAGCTCGGCCCGGCGCCGCGGGTCGCCCGCCCGAGCCGCCGGTGCTCGACCCCGAGGAGCTGCTCGGCATCGCCAGCGCCGACGTGCGGGTGCCGTTCGACACCCGCGAGATCATCGCCCGGATCGTCGACGGCTCGCGCTTCGAGGAGTTCAAGCCGCTCTACGGCTCCGCAGCTGGTCACCGGCTGGGCGGAGCTGCACGGCTACCCGGTCGGGATCATCGCCAACAACGGGCATCCTGTTCAGCGAGGAGTCGCAGAAGTCCGCGCAGTTCATCCAGCTGTGCAACCGGCACGACACCCCGATCCTGTTCCTGCAGAACACCACGGGCTTCATGGTCGGCACGCGCTACGAGCAGCGCGGCATCATCAAGGACGGCGCCAAGCTGATCAACGCCGTCTCCAACTCGACCGTGCCGCACATCACCGCTGATGGTCGGCGCCTCGTACGGCGCCGGCAACTACGGCATGGCCGGGCGCGCGTTCAACCCGCGGTTCGTGTTCACGTGGCCGAACCCCGGATCGCCGTCATGGGCCCCAAGCAGCTCGGCGGGGTCATGGAGATCGTGGCCCGGCAGAAGGCCGCGAAGCTGGGCGATCCCGTGGAGCGACGAGCAGTTCGCGCCGATGCGCGCGGGCCTGGAGGGCCAGGTCGAGCGCGAGTCGACCGCGCTGTTCGCGACCGGCCGGGTCTGGGACGACGGGATCATCGATCCCCGTGACTCCCGCACCGTGCTGGGCATCGCGCTCTCGGCGATCCACTCCAACGAGGTCGAAGGGGACGTCGAACTTCGGCGTCTTCCGGATGTGAGGGTGCACATGGACCAGTCGACGACCCCCGTCCGCTCCCGCCACGTGTCATCCCAGCGGCCATCCGGTGACCGCAGGGATGACACTGCGGGCAGCGCCCGGCCGATCCGCCCGATCCGGCGGATCCTGGTCGCCAACCGCGGCGAGATCGCCCGCCGGGTGATCCGCACCGCCCACGCGATGGGCCTGCAGGCCGTCGCGATCCACTCCGACCCCGACGCCGACGCGCCGTTCGTGCGCGATGCCGACCTCGCCGTCGCCATCGGCGGGCGAACGTCGGCCGAGTCGTACCTCGTGGCCGAGAAGGTGCTCGACGCGGCCCGCCGGGCCGGCGCCGACGCGATCCACCCGGGCTACGGCTTCCTGTCGGAGAACCCGGAGTTCGCCCAGCGCGGTGGCCGACGCCGGGCTGGTGTGGATCGGCCCGACGCCGGAGTCGATGAACGCCATGGCGCTGAAGGTCGAGGCCAAGCGCCTGGTCGCGGCGGCCGGGGTTCCGCTGGTGCCCGGCGCCGAGCGTCGAGGCCGACGCCATCGGACGCGGACATCGTCGCGGCCGGCGCCGAGGTCGGGCTACCCGCTGCTGGTGAAGGCCTCGGCCGGTGGTGGCGGCAAGGGGATGCGCCTGGTCCGCACGGCCGACGAGCTGCTCGACGCCGTCTCCGCTGCCCGCAACGAGGCGGCCTCGGCGTTCGGCGACCCCACGGTCTTCCTCGAGCGCTACCTCGAGCGCGGCCGGCACGTCGAGGTGCAGGTCTTCGGCGACCAGCACGGCAACGTCGTGCACCTGTTCGAGCGCGAGTGCTCGATCCAGCGCCGCCACCAGAAGGTGGTCGAGGAGTCCCCCTCGCCGGGGCGACGCCGGCGCACGCTGGAGCGGATGTACGCCGCGGCCGTGGCGGCCGCCGAGGCGATCGACTACGTCGGCGCCGGCACGGTGGAGTTCATGGTCGCCGGCGAGGGCGAGCAGCAGGAGTTCTTCTTCCTCGAGATGAACACCCGCCTGCAGGTCGAGCACCCGGTCACCGAGGCGGTCACCGGGCTCGACCTCGTCGAGTGGCAGATCCGGGTCGCCCGGGGCGAGCAGCTGCCGCTGGCCCAGGAGCAGGTCACCCGTTCCGGGCACGCGATCGAGGTGCGCCTCTACGCCGAGGACCCGGCGCGCGGCTACCTGCCCGGGATCGGCCGGGTCGAGCTGTTCGACGTCCCGGCGCACCCGGGGATCCGCGTGGACACCGGCATCGAGTCCGGCTCCGAGGTCAGCTCGTTCTACGACCCCATGCTGGCCAAGGTGATCGGGTTCGGGGCCACCCGGTCCGACGCCGCCGCGGAGCTGGCCACCTGCCTCGAGGGCCTGCGCGTGGCCGGCGTGCCGACCAACCGCGACTCGCTGGCCGCCACACTGCGCTCGCCGGCGTTCCTGGCCGGGGACACCACGACCGCCTTCCTCGACGAGCACCCGGAGGTGACCGCTCCGCTGCTCGACCGCGACGAGCTGTCCCGGCACGTGGTCGCCGCCGCGCTCGGCCTGGCCGAGCAGGAGCGGGTCGGCCAGCCGTGGGCCACCCTCGGGCCCGCCGGGTGGCGCAACGTCCCGGCCGTCCCGGAGGTGCGCCGGTTCGGCTACGCGGACGGACCGGACGACCGGGTGCTGGAGGTGCACTACCTGCGCGACCGGACGGGCGTCACCGTCACGCTCGGCGGCGACGTCGACGACCCCGGGCTCCCGGGGCAGCTGCGCGTCACGAGGACCCGCGCCGACGGTGACCGCGTCACCCTCGAGGTCGACGGGCTCAGCTCGGTCTACCAGGTGCGCCGTGCCGGCGAGTGGGTGCTCGTCACCGGGCTGGGCCGCACGACGGCGTTCCGGGTCCTGTCGCGCTATGCGGACGCCTCCGAGCAGGGCCACGACCACGGCCTGGCCACCCCGGTGCCGGGGACGGTCACCCAGGTGCTCGTCGCCCCCGGCGTTGCCGTGGCCGCGGGCGACACCCTGGTGATCCTCGAGGCGATGAAGATGGAGCACCGGATCAAGGCCGACGCGGACGGGGTCGTGGCGGAGGTTCGCGTCGAGGTCGGCGACTCGGTCGACGCCCACCACGTGGTCGCGGTGCTGGAGGAGTAGCCAGCGCGGGTCCCGCGCTCGGGTCCTCGGACTCTGGCGCACGCGGGGTCCCGGGGGGATGCTTGCCCCGTGGGCAACATGCGTGCCCTGGCCCGGGGCGAGGCGGTGATGGTCCGATGGCGACTGCGGCACAGGCCCCCACGGGCGATGGGGCACTGGGAGCGACCCACCCGACCACGTGGTGGCACGCGCTGCCGGATGGGCGCGTGCAGTGCGACCTGTGTCCCCGTGAGTGCCGGCTGCACGAGGGGCAGCGCGGCCTGTGCTTCGTGCGCGCCTGCCAGGACGGTGCGATCGTCTCCACGACGTACGGGCGCTCGTCGGGCTACTGCGTCGACCCGATCGAGAAGAAGCCGCTGAACCACTTCCTGCCCGGCACCTCGGTGCTGTCCTTCGGGACCGCTGGCTGCAACCTCACCTGCAGGTTCTGCCAGAACTGGGACATCTCGAAGTCCCGCGACGTCGACACCCTGGCTGATGCCGCCATGCCGGCCGACATCGCGGCCGCCGCCCAGCGGCTGGGCTGCGCGAGCGTGGCGTTCACCTACAACGACCCGGTCATCTTCGCCGAGTACGCCATCGACACCGCGGTCGCGTGCAGGCAGCGGGGCATCCGCACCGTCGCGGTCACCGCTGGGTACATCAACCCGGAGCCCCGCCGCGTGTTCTACGAGCACATGGATGCCGCGAACATCGACCTCAAGGGCTTCACCGAGGAGTTCTACCACCGGATCTGCGGCGCCCAGCTGGGAAAGGTCCTGCAGACCATCGAGTACGTGGCCACGCAGACCTCGACCTGGCTGGAGCTGACCACTCTGGTGATCCCCGGGCACAACGACTCAGACGACGAGCTCGACCGGATGACGCGGTGGGTCGTCGAGCACTGCGGCCCGGAGGTCCCGCTGCACTTCAGCGCCTTCCACCCCGACTGGAAGATGCGCGATGTGCCGGCCACGCCGCCGGCCACGCTCACCCGGGCCCGGGAGATCGCGCTGGGCAACGGCGTGCGGTACGCCTACACCGGCAACGTCCACGACCGGGCCGGCGACACCACCCGGTGCCCGGGCTGCGGGACACCGGTCATCGAGCGGGACTGGTACGAGATTCGGGCCTACCGGCTCGACGACACCGGTCACTGCCGCGCGTGCGGCTCGGCCGTGGCCGGGGTGTTCGACGGCCCGGCGGGGGACTGGGGCCGGCAGCGGTTGCCGGTGCGCCTGGCGGAGGTCGTCCGGTGAGGCGGTGCTGCTGTCGATACTGACCATCGGGTGGTCGGAATCGACAGCACGGCGAGGGAGGAGCGGCGATGAGGTTCCTGCACAGGCCCCCGGCTCCGGCGGGTGGCGTCCGTGAGCCGGCTGTCGCTGGCATGTTCTACACGGGCCGGCCGGACCGGCTCGCCGCGGAGGTGGACGAGCACCTGGCGCGGGCGCGCGCCGCCATGCCCGGGGGTGCGGTGTCGGCTGGTGAGCGGCTCGTCGCCGTGGTGGCGCCGCACGCGGGCCACATCTACTCGGGGCCGACGGCAGCATTCGCGTACGCCGCCATCGACCCGGCCGCCGTGCGTCGCGTGGTCCTGCTCGGTCCGGCCCACTACGTGCCGGTCGACGGCATCGGGCTGAGCACCGCGTCCGCATGGCGCACCCCGCTGGGCGACGTGCCCCTGGACGCCGGGACGGCCGAGGACCTGCGATCCCACGTCGACTCGGTGGCGCCCGCGGATGAGGCGCACGCCCCGGAGCACAGCCTCGAGGTGCAGGTCCCGTTCCTGCAGCGGGTCCTGGAACCGGGCTGGGAGCTGGTCCCGCTGATCGTGGGCTTCGACATCCCAGAGGAGGTGGCGGCGGTCATCGCGAGGTGCGCCGCTCTGCCCGCCACGCTGGTCGTGGTGTCCACCGACCTGTCGCACTACCTCGACCACGACTCCGCCGTGGCCCGGGACGCCCGCACGATCGACGCGATCCTCGAGCGTCGCGCCGCGGGGATCGGCGGGCATGACGCGTGCGGCCGCTACCCGCTGCGGGGGCTGCTGCTGGCAGCCGACCACGAGGACTGGAACGTCCGCCTGCTCGATGCCCGCAACTCCGGGGACACCGCGGGCGACTGGGACCGGGTCGTGGGCTACGCGGCCTTCGTGGTGACCGCGCCGGAGCATGCGGGTCCCGGTGCGGCGGTGGGCCCTGCACGGGAGGGCGCGCAACCGGACAGCGGCGCGCGACCGGACAGCGGCGAGCGACCGGACAGCGGCGCGCAGCCGGACAGCGGCGCGCAGCCGGACAGCGGCGGGGAAGCCGACACCAGGAGCCCGGATCCGCGCACCAGCGCCGAGGGGGAGTCCGCCGACCGGATCCCACCGGAGGCACGGGCGACCCTGCTGGGCCTGGCCCGGCGCACGATCGAGGAGGCCCTGGCCCACGGCGGCCGGCGCCCGTCGTTCGACCCGTCCGGCTGGGACCCGGTCCTGCGCCGGCCGGGGGCGGCGTTCGTCACGCTCCGCTCGGCGGACGGGGCGCTGCTCGGGTGCATCGGGTCGCTGGCGGCGCGCCAGGCGCTCGCCGCGGACGTCGCCGAGCACGCCTTCGACGCGGCGTTCCGGGATCCCCGGTTCCCCCCGATGACCCCGGAGCGTGCCGAGGGGATGGTCATCGACATCTCGGTCCTCTCGCCGACCCGCCCGTTGCCGTGCGCCGGCTACGACGACCTGCTCGCGCGGGTCCCGGTCGGCAGCGGCCTGGTGGTGGAGGCCGATCGGCATCGTGCGACGTTCCTGCCGGCCGTGTGGGAGCAGCTGCCGGAGCCGGGGGCGTTCCTCGCCGCGCTGTGGCGCAAGGCGGGGCTGCTGCCCGGCCAGTGGCCGGAGGGGACCCGGATCGAGGTCTACGACTCGCAGGAGTTCGCCGAGGCCTGACGCCCCGCGGGTCGACAGCGCGACGCTCTCGCCGCGCCCAACCCGTCGGCGGAAGTGCCCACGCGCTGGGCCATACTGGCGCGCATGACGGCTCCTCCAGGCGACCGCGCACCTGTCCGGATCGGCAACAGCTCGGGCTTCCTCGGCGACCGGCTCTCGGCCGCCGCCGAGCTCGTCGAGTCCGGCGAGATCGATGTCCTCACCGGCGACTGGTTGGCCGAGCTGACCATGCTGATCCTGGCGCGCCAGCGGATGAAGCACGGCCCCGGCTCCGGGTACGCCCGCACGTTCCTCACGCAGATGGAGCAGGTGCTCGGCACCTGCCTGGAGCGCGGGATCCGCGTGGTCAGCAACGCCGGGGGGCTGGATCCGCAGGGCTGCGCGGATGCGCTCGGCGAGCTGGCCGGGCGGCTCGGCCTGGCCCCGCGCATCGGCGTGGTGACCGGCGACGACGTGCTCGGCCGGGTGCGGGCCGAGCCGGGGGCCTTCCCGAACCTGGACACCGGCGAGGTGCTCGGATCGCAGATGGTCATCACGGCCAACGCGTACCTCGGCGGGCAGCCGGTGACCGCCGCCCTGGCCGCGGGCGCCGACGTCGTCATCACCGGTCGGATCACCGACGCCGCGCTGGTCGTCGGGCCGGCCGCGTGGTGGCACGGCTGGTCCTACGCCGATGCGGCCGCCGGCGACCCGACGGCGCTGGACCGCCTGGCCGGCGCGGTCGCCGCGGGTCACGTGATCGAGTGCGGCGCCCAGGCGACCGGCGGGAACTACGCGTTCTTCGAGGAGGTCCCGGCGTGGCCCGCGGGCTTCCCCATCGCCGAGGTGGCGGCCGACGGCTCCAGCGTGATCACCAAGCCCTCGGGCTCCGGCGGGCTGGTGTCGGTCGGCACCGTGACCGCGCAGCTGGTCTACGAGATCGCCGGCCCCGAGTACGCCAACCCCGACGTGACGGCGCTGTTCGACACGGTCCAGCTGGCCCAGGTGGGCCCGGACCGCGTGGCGCTGACCGGTGTGCGGGGCGCGCCGGCGCCGGATCGGCTCAAGGTCGCGGTCAACCTGTTCGCCGGGTACCGCAACACCATGTCGCTGGTGCTGACCGGCCGGCAGGCCCGTGCCAAGGCGGACCTCGCGCTTCGGCTGCTGGCCGGGGTCGGGTTGGCCGAGGCGACGGGCCCGGCCCGGGGAGGTGCCCCGACGCCGGCCGAGCTCGCGCGGGCCAGCACGCTCGACGTCGCCGAGCTGCACGTGGCCCTCGACGACGTCGCTGCCGACGACCCGGCCGGCGCGGCGGCGGCGCAGGGCCATCTGCGGATCACCGTGAAGGACCCGGACCAGAAGAAGGTGGGCAAGCCGTTCACGACCGCGGCCGTCGAGTCGGCGCTGGGCAGCTACCCGGGGATGTTCCCGACGGCCCCGCCGGCCGAGGGGACGGCGTACGGCGTGTACTGGCCGACGCTGGTCGACCGGGCCGACGTGCCCGTTCGGGTGACGGTGGACGGCCAGGACGTTCCGTGGGAGTCGGCAGTCGTCCCGGGCTCCGGGCCGGACGGCGCCGCGCCCGGACGTGCCACCTCCGCCGCCGCGGACGGCGCCGCGCCCGGACCCGTCGACCGCCCCGGCACGGCGTCCGGCACGGCGTCCGGCACGGCGTCCGGCGGGGCCGACTGGCGCCCCGAGCCGGGGTCCTTCCTGGGCGACATCGTCGGCGCGCGCTCGGGCGACAAGGGCGGCAACGCCAACGTGGGGCTCTGGATCCCTGAGCCCGGTGTGGGCCCCAGCGCGGACCTCGACGAGGCCGGCGCTGCCGCGCGCTACGCGTGGCTGGAGGCGTGGCTGACCCCCGACCGGGTGCGCGACCTGCTCCCGGAGGCTGCGGGGCTTGCCATCGACACCTACCCCCTGCCCAACCTGCGGGCGGTCAACGTCGTGGTCCGCGGGCTGCTGGGGCGCGGTGTCGCCGACTCCACGTCGCTGGATCCCCAGGCCAAGGGGCTGGCCGAGCAGGTCCGGTCGCGCCGGGTTCGCTGACGCCACCTCCGCCGGTCCGGCCGACGCCACCACGGGTCCCGGCCGACGCCACGGCGGGTCAGGGGTCGCGCACGATGGGACAGGTCATGCAGTGGCCGCCGCCGCGCCCGCGGCCCAGCTCGGAGCCGACGATCTCGACGACCTCGATCCCGGCCCGGCGCAGCAGCGTGTTCGTGTGCGTGTTGCGGTCGTAGGCGAAGGCCACCCCCGGGGAGGTGCACACGATGTTTGCCCCGCTGTCCCACTGGGTCCGCTCCCGCAGGTAGGCGTTGCCGCCCGTCTCCACGACGCGCAGCTCGGCCAGGCCCAGCGCCCCGGCCACGACGTCCAGGAACGGGCGGGTCTCCCGGCGCAGCTCGAGGCCCGAGGGCCTGTCCGCGGGGTAGTAGGAGAACGTGTCGATGCCGTAGACGATGTCGGGGTAGACCAGCACGCAGTCCCGGTCGGCGAACGTGAACACGGTGTCCAGGTGCATCGAGGCGCGCCGCTTCGGGAGGGCGGCGACGATCACCCGGTCGACCGCCCCGGCGTCGAACAGCGACTTGGCCACCTGGCTGATCCCCTGGCGCGACGTGCGCTCGCTCATCCCGATGAGCACGGTCCGGTTGCCGATCGGCATGACGTCGCCGCCCTCGACGGTGGCCATCCCCCACGACTGCGTCGGGTCCCCCCACCAGACGTTGACCCGGCCCGCGAAGCGCGGGTGGAACCGGTAGACGGCCGTGGCCAGCAGGGTCTCCTCGTGCCGCGCCGGCCAGAAGAGCGGGTTGAGCGTGACCCCGCCGTAGATCCAGCAGGTGGTGTCGCGGGTGTAGAGGGTGTTCGGCAGTGGCGGGAGCAGGTACTCGTTGACGCCCACGGCGTCGCTGACCAGGCGGATCAGGTCATCACCCTGGGTCTCGGAGAACTCGTGGGTCGACAGGCCGCCCATCAGCGTGTCGGCGAGCGCGCGGTCGGGCAGCCCGGCGAGGTAGGAGCGCACCTCGTCGACGAGGCCGATGCCGACCTGGTTGGGCACCACCTGTTGGTCCAGCACCCACGCGCGCGCCTCCGGAAGCGCCATGGTCTCGGCGAGCAGCTCGTGCATCTCGAGGACCTCGCACGCCCCGCTCGCGCATGGCGGCGACGAACGCGGCGTGATCGCGCCGTGCGTTCTCGACCCACATCACGTCGTCGAACAGCAGGTCGTGGCAGTTGCTCGGCGTGAGGCGCTGGTGGGCCCGGCCCGGGGCGCAGACCAGGACGGTGCGCAGGGTCCCCACCTCCGAGTGGACCCCCAGTGCTGTCGGCGCCGCACCGTCCGGGGTGGGCGGCGTGCTCATCCGGGCGTGCTCCGGCGGGGAGTCAGGGGCTGGCGGCATCCCTCGACGGTACGGGCACCGGGCGTGCGTTGGCAGGGTGAGTGGTGCCGGGCCCGGTGCCGCCTGGGCGCCTGAAGAACTTGACGCTCGTGTCAACTTGACGCTAGCGTCAGGTTCATGGTGCCGGCCCTCACCCCCCGAGGTCAGGCCACCCGGGACAAGCTGATCGAGGCCGCCCGGGGGGTCTTCTCGGAGCGCGGCTTCGCGGGCACCCGGATGAACGACCTCGCCGACGCCGCCGGGGTCGCGCACGGCACGGTCTACACCTACTTCGACACCAAGGAGGACGTCCTCCTCGCCGTGCTGGAGGCGGTGATCGCCGACCTGCACTCCGCGATGAAGCCGCCCAACGTCCGCGACCCGATCGCGCGGGTCGAGGCGGCCAACCGTGCCTACCTGGCCAGCTACCGGACCCACGCGCACCTGCTCCGGGCGGCCCAGGAGGCAGCAGCGGGGGATTCGCGCTTCGTCGACGTGCTGCGGGACCTGCGCCGGACCCACGTCGCACGCGTCGCCACGGCCATCCGCAAGCTCCAGTCCGACGGCCTGGCCGCCCCGGACCTCGATGCGCACACGGCTGCGGCCGCCCTGTGCGGCATGGTCGAGGGGTTCGCCGCGCACTGGCTGGGCCGGGGCGAGGCGCACGACGAGGCCCTGGCCACCCGCACGCTCACGCAGCTGTGGGTGCGCAGCCTGGGCATGCCGGCCCGAATCCAGGCCCGGGCGCGGGTCGAGCAGGCCGCCCCCGCCAGCAGGTCGGGGGCTGCCGATTCACCGAGGAGGGCCACCGCGCCCACCGCCATCGCATCGACGGCCGGGTCCGCAGCTGGGTCCGCCGCCGGATCCGCAGCCGTGCCCGCTGGCTCGACCGCGAGCGCCGCCGCCGCGGGCGGCCGCTCGGCCAGCCGCCCGACCTGACCCACCCCCCACCGCCCACGCCCAGCCACACGAGGAGTCCCGATGATCGAGTTCACCGCCGAGCACCGCCAGTTCCGCGCCATGGTGCGCCAGTTCATCGAGACCGAGATCAACCCGAACGCCGACAAGTGGGAGGCCGACGGGATCTTCCCGGCCCACGACCTGTTCCCGAAGGTGGGCGCCCTCGGGATGTTCGGCCTCGAGGTTGACCCGGAGTTCGGCGGCCAGGGCGCGGACCACACCTACACGCTCATCCTCGGCGAGGAGCTCGGCAAGGCCGACGTCGCCGGGGTCCCGCTGGCGATCGCGGTGCAGGCCAGCATGTCGACCCCCTCGCTGGCCCGGTACGGCTCCGACGAGCTCAAGCAGGCGTACCTGGCGCCGGCCCTGAGCGGGGAGATGGTCACCTCCGTGGCGGTCAGCGAGCCGGACGCCGGCAGTGACGTCGCCGGGATCCGCACGAAGGCGGTCCGCGACGGCGACGAGTGGGTCATCAGCGGGCGCAAGATGTGGATCACGAACGGGACGCAGGCCGACTGGCTGTGCCTGCTGGCCCGCACCGTCGAGCCGGGCGAGGAGCCCAGCACCGGCTACCGCGGGATGAGCCAGATCATCGTGCCGACCGATGCCCCCGGGTTCTCGGTCGGGCGCAAGATCGACAAGATGGGCAACCACTCCTCGGACACCGCCGAGCTGGTGTTCGACGAGGTGCGCGTCCCGGTGGCCAACACGATCGGGCGCATCGGCAAGGGCTTCCAGCAGCAGATGTCGCAGTTCCAGGACGAGCGGCTCATGGGCGCCTACATGGCGACCTCCGCGATGCGCCGCGCGATCGAGCGGACCGGTGAGTACCTCAAGGTCCGACACGCCTTCGGCGAGCCCCTGATCAACAACCAGTACCTGCGCTACCGGCTGGCCGAGCTCGCCGCCGAGGTGGACATCCTCAAGGAGTACAACTACACCGCGGCCGAGCGCTACGCCGCCGGCCAGGACGTCACGAAGATGGCGACGATCTCCAAGTTCAAGACCGGTCGGCTGGCCCGGGAGGTGGCCGACACCGCGGTGCAGTTCCACGGCGGGATGGGCTACGCGGAGGAGAACTGGCCCGCGCGGTACATGCGCGACTCGCGGCTCATCTCGATCGGCGGCGGCGCCGACGAGGTCATGCTCCGGGTGATCGCGATGCTCGAGGGCTGGGAGCGGTTCGCGTGACGGCGCCTGACCCTGGTGCCGCGGCGCCGGCCGGGCCGGCCGCCGAGGTCCTGCTCGAGGTCGCCGACGGCGTGGCGAGGGTCACGATGAACCGGCCCGAGGCGCGCAACATGCTGACGGCCTCGGGAATGGGGATGCTGGCCGAGCACCTGCGCGCCGCCGGCGCCGACCCGGACGTGCGCGTCATCGTGCTGACCGGCTCGGGCAACACGTTCTGCTCGGGAGCGGACCTGCGCGGGGCTAGCGCGGCGGACGCCGCGTCCTTCACCGGCTCGGGCCCGGGGGCGCTCGTCGGAGTCCTCGAGGCGATGCTGGACAACCCGAAGCCGGTCATCGCCCGGGTGCAGGGGCATGTGGCGGGCGGGGGCAACGGCCTGGTCGCCGCGGCCGACCTGTCCGTGGCGGTGGAGTCGGCGAGGTTCGCGTTCTCCGAGGTGCGGCTGGGCCTGGCGCCGGCCGTGATCAGCGTGGTCTGCCTGGCCCGGATGCACCGCGCGGATGCCCAGGAGCTGTTCCTGACCGGCGACCGCGTGCCGGCCGGCCGGATGGTGGCCAGTGGGATGGTCAACCGGGTCGTGCCCGATGCCGAGCTCGACGACGTCGTGGGCGGCTGGGTCCAGTCCCTGCGCGCTGGCGGGCCCGAGGCACTCGGGCACACCAAGGGCCTGCTGCGCGACGTCCCGGCGATGGATCGGGCTGCGGGGTTCGCGCACACCTCCGCGCTGTCGGCGCAGCTGTTCTCGTCGCCGGAGGCCGCTGCCGGGATGATGGCGTTCCTGTCGCGCACGCCCGCACCGTGGGTGCCCCAGTGAGGGCCGGGTTGGGCTGAGCCCGGCCGCCCGGCCGCCCGCCGCCCCGCGCGCCCGCCGCCCCACGCGCCCGCCGCCCCGCGCCCCGCGCGCCCGCCGCGCCCGCCGCGCCCGCCGCGCCCCCGCCCCCGCGCCCCGGGCGCCCCGCCCGCGCCCCGGCCGCCCGCCGCCCCGGCGCCCCGCCCCGCGCCCCGGCGCCCCGCCGCCCGCCGCCCCGCCGCCCCGCGCCCGCCGCGCGATCGATCCAAGTTCGCAGCGCCGTTCGGCGCTTGATCCACGTCTCGGGCGCCGGGAGGGCCCGAAACCTGGATGAGACCGGGATCGTGTTCAGCCCGCCGCGACCAGCTCGTCGCCCATCCGGACCACGGTGTCCACGAAGGCATCGACGTCGGCCAGCGCGGTGCGCGCATTGATGAAGCACGGACGCAGCACGTACGTGCCGTCCACGACCGTGGAGCTCACCACGATCTGGGTCTCACGGGCGATCCGTCGCAGGATGCGCGCGTTGAGGTCGTCCCAGTCCCGCTCGGCCGTGCCGCGGTACCGGAAGCCGCAGATCGACAGCACCGGCTCGCTGACGAGCTCGAGCCGGGCGTGCTCCCGCGCGCGGACCGCGACGTGACGGGCGAAGTCGTTGTCGGCGACGATCCGGGCCCGCATCCCCGACACCCCGAGCTCACGGAGGATGGCCCACACCATCACGCCGCGCGGCGGGGAGCTCAGCTCCACGCCGAAGTCGAAGTACGGGATCCCCATCGCGTCCAACGAGGACTCCACCTCGTCTGCGGACATGGCCCCCTCGAGGTAGTCCGCGGGCTCCTGGGTGAAGGCCCGGTGCAGGATCGCGCGGTCGCGGACGAACGTGGCCGCCACCCCCACCGGCGCGCCGAGCCACTTGTGCGGGTCGGTGATCACCGAGTCGGCCAGCTCGAGGCCGTCGTAGAGGGGCGCGACCCGCTCGTCGAGGATGCCCGGCAGGCCGTAGGCGCCGTCCACGTGGAACCACGCGCCGAACCTGCGGGCAAGTTCCCCGGCGCCGCGCAGCGGGTCGATCGCGCCGGTGTTCGTCGTGCCCGCTGCGGCGACGACGGCGACCGGGAGCACCCCGGCGGCGCAATCCCGGCGCAGGGTCTCCTCGAGGGCAGCGAGGTCCATCCGGTGGTGCGCGTCGGTCGGCACTGCGCGCACGCTCCCCCGGCCCAGGCCGAGCACGCCCGCCGCTCGCTGGATCGTGTGGTGCGCCTGTGTCGACGTGTAGATCGCCAGCGGCCGACCGTCCAGCCCGGTCGCCGATGGGTTCAGGCCGACCTGCTCGAGGGCCCACTGGCGGGCGGCGCCGAGGGCCACGAGGTTCGCCGTCGATCCGCCGCTGGAGTAGACGCCGCGCATGGTGGGGCCGAGCCCGCACAGGCTGGCCAGCCACTCCAGCGACACCTCCTCGAGGTGGTGGAAGGCCGTGAGGAGCTGGCGCTGCGGGGCGGCGATCATCGTGCCGGCGGCCACGACGGTCGGGACTGCGGTGGGGCCGGTCGTGATCCATCCCCACGACGATCGCGACGACAGGCGGGTCCCGTGCGGCAGGACCAGGTCGAGGAATTCGTCGAGGGTCGCCTCTGCGCCGATCCCCTCGGCAGGGACGGGGCCGGACAGCAGCGCTGCCCACGGCGTCGGCGAGCCCACCGGATCGGGCATGTCGGAGGCCAGCCACTGGTCCATGGCGGCCCCGACCCGGGCGAGGTGGGTGCCGAACCCGTCGACGGCGGGAGCCCAGTCAGCCATGCCGGGCAACCTACCTCTGGGGCGTGCACCCAGTCCCCGCGATCCGATCCACGTCTGCTGCGCACGACGGCGTTTGGTCCAACTCTCGGGCCCTCCAGGGGCCGCGGACTTGGATGAGATCGGGATCGCAGGACGCGGCGCAGGGGCAGGGAGTGGGCGCCCCCGCTCAGGCCATCGAGGCCAGGATCTCCTCGACGAGGTCGTGCCCGGTGTGCGGATGCAGGAAGGCCAGCCGGCCCACCGTCCGGCCCTCCCACTTCGTGGACGTGACCAGGGCGACCTGCTCCTCGAGCAGCCTGGCCGCCCACCGGTCGTAGTCGTCGGGCGTCCACCCGGTCCGCTCGAAGAGCACGACGGACAGGGTGGGCTCGCGCAGCAGCCGCAGGTGGGCCATCTCGTCGATGCGGCGGGCGGTCCACCGGGCCATCGCCAGTGCCGCCTCGATCGAGTCCCGGTAGGCGTCCGTGCCGTTCACGGCCAGCGAGAACCACAGCGGCAGCCCGCGGGCGCGACGGGTGAGGTGGTAGGCCAGGTCGCTGGGGTTCCACTCGTCGGCATCCGTGTGGATGACGTCGAGGTAGCTGGCGTCCTGGGTGTGCACGGCCTTGGCCAGCCTCGGCTCCCGGTAGACCAGTGCGGCGCAGTCGTAGGGCGCGAACAGCCACTTGTGCGGGTCGACGATGAACGAGTCGGCGTGCTCGATCCCGGCGTACAGCGGGCGCACCGAGGGGGCGAACAACCCGCCGCCGCCGTAGGCGCCGTCGACGTGGAACCACAGGCCCCGCTCTCGGGTGACGTCCCCGATCGACTGCAGGTCGTCGATGATCCCGGCGTTGGTGGTCCCCGAGGTCGCGACCACGCCGACCACGTTCGAGCTCTCCGGATCAGCATCCAGGGCGGCCGACAGCGCGGCCCCGTCGAGGCGATGGTCGACCGTGGGCACGACCAGGACGTCCATGTCCAGGATCGAGCACGCGTTGCCGATCGACGAGTGGGCCTGGTCGCTGACGGCGATCCGGGCCAGGTCACCACGGCCCAGGCCCCGGCGCCGCCGGCCGACGTCGCGGGCCACCGTGAGTGCGGACAGGTTGCCCGCCGACCCTCCCGACACGAACACCCCGCCGGCCGACGCCGGCATCCCGGCCAGGTCGGCGATGAGCCGGAGGACCTGGTTCTCGGCTGCGATCGCCCCAGCGGCCTCGAGCGCCGAGATGCCCTGGATGCTCGCGCCAGAGACCAGCATGTCGAACAGCAGGGCGGCCTTGGTGGGCGCGGCCGGGATGAAGGCGAGGAAGTTGCTGGCATCCGAGCTCATGACGTGCGGGGCCAGGACATCGGTCCAGGTGGACATCACGCGGTGCGGTTCGGTGCCCTCGGCGGTGATCAGCCCGTCGAGGGCACGCTCGAGGGCGAGCACGTCGCCGGGCCGGTCCAGCGGGACGGGATCCATGGCGAGGCGGTCGTGCATCGCGGTGAGGACCATCCTCGTGAGCCGCTCGTCGTGGGTGTGCATGTCTCTGGCCACGAGGGCCCACCGTAGCCGTCATGAGGTTCCGATCCAGCCCCCGAACCGATGGTCGGCAGCGCCGGGCTCCGGGCCGGGGTTAGCCCCGGCGGGCTCGGTGCGCGATGATGTGCCACGGATGGTCGACCCGTGGTCGGTCGTCCCGGGCGGGGTCGCCTAGTGGCCTAGGGCAGCGGTCTTGAAAACCGCCGTGGGGCAACCCACCGTGGGTTCAAATCCCACCCCCGCCGCGCGCGCTCGTGCCGCCGGGGTGGCCCCGTGGACTTCTCACGACTGGTCACGAGCGGTGGCCGGGATGGCTCCGCGCGGCGAATCAGGGTCGGCCTAGCCGATGTTGTCGACATGGCCGGGGGCTTCCCGACCGGCGATCTGCTGGTAGAAGTACGCTCGGCCGGTGGCCCACGTGACGGCGGTCTGCGTCCTGCACACGCTCCTGCCCGAGCCGGGCAACCCGGACGGGCTGACCGCCATCGACAAGCGGGCTGTGGCCGACGCCGTGCCCGTGGGGCCGCTGGGTCTGTCCGGCGACCAGCAGCGGGACGCCGCCCACCACGGCGGCGAGGAGTACGCGGTCTACCTCTATGCCGACGAGGACGCCGCGCGTTGGGCTTCCGAGCTCGGTCGCGACATCTCGCCCGGCCTCTTCGGGGAGAACGTCCGGACCTCGGGGCTTGACGTCTCGGGCCTGGTGATCGGTACCACGCTGCGCCTCGGTGCGGATGGCCCGGTCGTGCAGGTGACCTCCCCGCGGAACCCGTGCGCAACCTTCGCCCGGCGGATGGGCGAGCCGCACTGGGTGCGGCGGTTCGCCGAGGCCCGGGCGCCCGGGGCGTACGTCCGGGTCCAGGCGCCGGGGGCACTGACGGCGGGGGACGCCATCGACGTGATGGCCGTGCCCGGGCACGGGATCACCGTGTCGGACGTCATGCGACCCGCCCGGCCCGGGGCTGCCGCCGCGCTGCTCGCCGCCGCGGCGGCAGGCGAGGTCGAGCTCGGCCCCCGGATGCGCGCCGACGCCGAACGCGAGCGGGCCCGCGGCTGACCGGACCCGGAAGCCACGGAGCCCGCCCCGGCGATCACCCGTAGGGTTCGTGCTGTGTTCGAGCTGCATGGCCCCGCCCCGGGCGCCGGGCGCCCCCTCGTCGTCGTCGCCGTGCTCGACGAGGCGCAGGCGTTCGCCGACCGCTACCCCACGCTCGTCACCGGCGTGGGCAAGGTGCGTGCGGCGACGGCCACCACATGGGCGATCCTCCAGCACCGGCCCAGCGAGGTCCTCAACGTCGGCACGGCCGGCGCCCTGCGCGTGGGCGCGCTGGCCCGGGGTGCGGTCCACGAGATCGGGACCGTCCTGCAGCACGACCTCAACGGTCGCGCGATCGCTGAGCTCATCGGGCACGACCCGGCACCGCCGATCGTGCTGGCCGGCGCTGGCCCGGTGCTGGCCACGGGCGACCGGTTCATCTCGTCGCCCGAGGAGCGCGACGCCCTGGCACTGCACGCCGACCTCGTCGACATGGAGGGCTACGCCGTCGCCGCCGCCGCGACCCGACTCGGGACGCCGGTCCGGCTCGCCAAGGTCATCAGCGACGACGCCGGCACGGACGCCGCCGCGTCCTGGAGCGACGCCCTGCACGAGGCCTCGTACCGCCTGGCGCGCTGGCTCGACGCGGTGGTCAGCCCCAGCCGCTGAGGCGCCCTCTGCTGTCGATTCCGACCATCCGATCGTCGGATTCGACAGCACACGCGGCGCAGCGAGGCCATGGGGGCGTAGCCGGCTGTGGACAGCCACTTTGCGGGATGGGCGGGTGGGACCAAGATCCGCAGGCATGCCACCCCGCCTCACCCCGGAAGCCAGGGGACTGATCCTGCGCCAGCGCGGCCTGATCGCGGACTGGCAGGCCTCCGACGTGGGCCTGAGTCGCCGGCGCCTCCGGTGGGCATGTGCGAATGACTGGCAGCAGGTGGGCCCGCGGGTCTTCAGCGATCGGGTGGGCTCGTTGTCCCCGGACCAGATCAGGGTCGCCGGCCTCCTCGAGGCGGGGCCGTGGGCGGCCCTGGCCGGTCGCGCTGCGCTCGAGGAGTCGGGCTGGCGCGCGGGTGGGGACGGCTGGGTGGATGTGACCGTGCCCCGCGGCACTCGGTTGCGCGGCCGCGGCCTGCCCCCGTGGATCAGGCTGCACTACTGGACCGAGGAGCCGCGCTGGGTCGGCGATCCCAGGCGCTGTGCCCCGGCCCGAGCGGCGATCGACGCGGCCTCGTGGGCCCGCAGCGCCCGCGAGGTCCTCTTCGTGATCACCAGTGTCGTGCAGCAGCGCGTCGCGGCACCGCAGGCGCTCGACCGGGAGTTCGCCGCCCGGGTCCGGCTCCGCAACGCGCCGGCGATCCGGGAGGCGCTGGCGGAGGTTGGGATCGGGGCCACGAGCTCCAACGAGGCGGCCTTCCTGCGCGCATGCAGGCGGCGGGGACTGCCTGCTCCCCGGATGCAGACCCGTCGGATCGACGCCAGGGGCAGCCGCCGGCGGACCGACGCCGAGTTCCGGCTGCCGGATGGCCGCCTCCTGATCGTGGAGATCGACGGTGTCGGCCACTTCGAGATGGCCCAGTGGCAGGCGGATCTCGAGCGCGGCAACGCGCTCGTCGTCGGTACGGGGGCGCTGGTGCTGCACGTGACCGGATGGGAGTTGCGCAACGATCCCGACCCGTTCTTCGAGCTCCTGGCCACCCTGTTCTGACCTGCGTGCTGTCGATTCCGACCATCCAATCGTCGGAATCGACAGCACAGGCCGCGCTGGGGGCCCATGATGAGGCCATGACCTGGCGATTGCTGGCCTCGGTGACGGCCGTGCTGCTCGTGGTGGTCTATGCGGTGGGCTCCGGGGTGTGGACGTCGAGCAGCCCGGGCTGGTACGCGGGCCTGGCCAGGCCGTCCTGGCAGCCGCCCGACCTGGTGTTCGGCCTCATCTGGCCGTACAACTTCGTGGCGCTGGCCGTCGTCGGGGTGCTCGTCGCCCAGCGGGGGTCACCGGGCGCGGTGGGCGCCTGGCTGGCTGTCGCGGGGTCGAGCGTGGTGGCCGCGCTCACCTGGGCCTACCTCTTCTACGTCCCGCACCGGATGGAGGCGGCTGCGGTGGCGCTCGGGACGGCCGCGCTGCTCACAGCCGTGCTCGTGGCAGTGACCTGGACGGTCACCCGCGGCGGCGCGATCGCGCTCATCCCCTACCTGGTGTGGGTGTCGCTGGCGACCTCCCTGGCCTTCGGGTACGCCCGGCTCAACCCCTGACGGGCGCCACCGGCCCGGCCGTCGGCCAGGGGGCCGCCTGCTCGAGCTCGAGGGCCAGCCCGAGCAGCTGCCGCTCCTGGCCGAACGGGGCGGCGAGGTGGACGCCGATCGGCAGCCCGCTGGCCGTGCGGCCCAGGGGCAGCGACATCGCGGGCGACCCGGACACGTTCTGGACCGGCGTCATCGAGCAGAACCGCATCAGCCGGACCAGGTGGGTGCGGAACTCGACGTCCGGGCCGAGGTGCCCGATCAGCGGGGCGGCGTGGCCGGTGACCGGGGAGAGCAGGATGTCGTAGTCCTCGAATGCCGCCTCGTGCTCGCGGGCCAGCCGACGCAGGCGCCGCATCGCCCCCGGGACCCTGTCGGCCTGCCGCACCAGGCGGGCGCTGAGCCCCCGGGTGAACGGCTCGGTGCGCGAGGCGTCGTAGCCCGGGCCGTACACGAACCGGCCGCCCCGGTGCAGGACGAACGCCAGGTATGACCAGAACACGAGGAAGTCCGGCCCGAAGTCGTCACCGACCGGCAGGCCGACCTCCACGACGTCGTGGCCCAGGTCCGCGCACAGCTCGGCCGCGGAACCAACCGCTTCGACCGTGTCCGGGCTGATCGGCAGCCCGTTGGCAGCTGATCGGAGCACGCCGATGCGCAGCCGCTCGGTTGCGGGAGCGGTGACGTGGCCGATCGGCGGCAGCCCGGGTGCGCGGAACGAGCGCTCCGCGTGGGCGTAGTAGAGCGCCGTGTCCCGCACCGTGCGCGTGAGCACGCCCTGCGCCGTGATCTGGACCGGCAGGCGGTCCACGCCGAGCGCGTCGGGCAGCCGGCCACGGGTCGGCTTCATCCCGACCAGACCGCACACGGCCGCGGGGATCCGGCTGGACCCGCCGCCGTCGTTGGAGTGCGCGATCGGGACGACGCCGGCTGCGACGAGGGCCGCGGACCCGCCGCTGGACCCGCCGACCGAGCGGTCGGTGTCCCACGGGTTCCGGGTCGCCCCGAAGCGGGTGGACTCCGTGCTGGCGGTCAGGCCGAACTCCGGCAGCGTCGTCGTGCCGATCGGGTCCAGGCCGAGCCCCAGGAAGTGCCGGACGAACGGCGAGCAGCGCGCTGCCGGGGTGCGCGGAACAGCCGCGGAGCCGCTCGAGGTCGGGAAGCCGGCGAGCTGCTCGTTGTCCTTCAGGAGGCTGGGCAGGCCGGCCAGCGGGGCGTCGGCGGGGACCTCGACCTCGGTGCCGACGGGCTGCTCGATCCACTGGGTGAGGGCGTTCAGGGTTGGGTTGACCGCGTGCGCGCGGGCCAGGGCGGCCTCGCGCAGCTCACGTGCCGACACCTCGCGGCGGGCCAGCCGGGCGAGCAGGTCGGTCGCATCGCTCGCGCCCAGGGCATCGTCGCCGATCGCGCTGGTCGTGCCAGCGGCCGGGGGCTGGGGGTCGGTCATGCCCAGCACACTAGACGGCCCGCACGCGCCCGCGCGCCGGCCCGGCCCCGGACGGTCCACGCGTGGGCGCCGGCCGGCTCGGCCGCGCGCCGGCCCGGCCCGCTGCCGGCCCACGCGCCCGTGCGCGCCCGCGCGCCGGCCGGCCCGCACGCGCCCGCGCGCCCGTGCGCGCCCGCGCGCCGGCCCGCCCCGCGCGCCGGCCGGCTCACACGTACTTGGTTGCCCGCACCACCTGCGCCGGGGTGGTCCAGGCGACCACCGCGTAGTGCGGGAAGTAGTCCCGGGCCAGCACCTGGAGCAGCCGGTCGGCCACATCGGGCGAGACGAGGGCGTCCAGCCGGATGTTCGACCCCTCGAACTCGTCGGCGCGCACCCCCCGGGAGCCCTGTCCGCGGGCATCGCAGATCGTCCAGCCATGCGCGCCGCAGGCGGCGAGGTCACGCACCAGGCGGTGCTCGACGACGGCCTCGGCGACCACGGTCACGAGGATGACGGACTCGGTCTGCATGGCTCCTCCTCAGCCGGCCAGCGCCTGCGCGATGGCCAGGTACAGCGGGATCCCCACGATCAGGTTGAACGGGAAGGTGATGCCCAGGCTCGCGGTCAGGTAGTACCCCGGGTTCGCCTCGGGCAGTGCCAGGCGCACGGCCGCCGGGGCCGCGATGTAGGACGCGCTGGCCGCCAGCACCCCGAGGATCGCCGCGCCCCCGGCGGACATGCCGGCGGCCAGGCCCCCGAGGATGCCCAGCGTGCCGGAGAGCACCGGGAACGCCAGGGCGAACAGCACCAGCCCCGGCCCGGCCAACGGCAGGTCGCGCAGGCGTCGGGCGGCCACCACGCCCATCTCGAGCAGGAACAGGGTGAGCACCCCGGTGAACAGGCCGCCGAAGAAGGGCTCGACCTTGGCGTACCCCGAAGTCCCGGTGACCAGGCCCAGCAGCAGCCCGCCGACCAGCAGCAGGACGCTGCGACCGGTCAGGATCTCCCGCAGGGACTCGCCCCAGGTCGCGGCCCGGGATGCGTGCCGGCCGGCCAGCATCAGCCCCACGATGATCGCCGGCACCTCGAGGACCGCGAGCAGGGTCGTCACATACCCCTCGTGGGAGATGTCCGCGGCCTTCAGGAAGACGACGGCGGCCGTGAACGTCACCAGCGACGTGGACCCGTAGTGCGCGGCCAGCGCGCCGCGGTCGACCGGGCCGAGCCGGGTGGTCACGCGCAGGGCGGCGAAGGCCAGCAACGGGATGAGCACGCCGAGCGCGAGCGTCACCAGCACGGGCGCGATCACCTCGCCGGCGGGCGCCTCGCTCAGCGCCACGCCGCCCTTGATGCCGATCCCGAGCAGCAGGTACACGCTGAGCAGCTGGTACACCGGCTCGGGCAGGCGCAGGTCCCCGCCGATGGCAGTTGCGACCAGGCCGAGCAGGAAGGCCAGCACCGGCGGCGACGTCAGGTTGGCAGCCGCAAGCCCCAGGGTGTCCACCCGTGGACCCTAGACGAAGAGCGCGAGCAGGTCGCCGACCTGGTGGTCGGCCTCGGCCGGGTGCCGGAACGGCCGCCGGGCGTTCACGACGTAGTGCGTGCGACGGCCCTGCGGCACCCGGGTCAGGTACCCGCCCTCCTCGAGGTCGCGCAGGATGCTCAGCGTCGCGCGCTCCGTGATCCCCACGGCCGCGGCGATGTCGCGGATCCGGGAATCCGGGTTCCGGTGGACGAAGACCAGGACGTGGCCGTGGTTGGTCAGGAGGGTCCACGGGCGCGCGGCGGCCTGGTCAGGCATGGGTGCGCTCCTCCTCGCGGCCGGGGTCGACCGCGTGGTCCGGACCGGTGCCGACCTCCCCCGGGGTGGTGCGGGTGGCCCGCAGGCTCGCGACGATCGCGACGGTGATGATCGTGGCGACGACGGCCAGGCTCAGCGACGTCGGCACCTTGTAGACGTCGACCTGCAGCAGCAGCTTGACCCCCACCCAGATCAGCACCAGGCCAAGGCCCAGCTTGAGGTAGACGAAGCGGTGCATGAGGTCGGCGAGCAGGAAGTACATGGCCCGCAGGCCCAGGATCGCGAAGGCGTTGGCCGTGAACACCAGGAACGGCTCCTGGGTCACGGCGAAGATGGCCGGGATGGAGTCGACGGCGAAGACGAGGTCGGTCACCTCGACGAGGACGAGCACGAGGAGCAGGGGGGTGGCCATGAGCACGCCGTCTGCGGCGGGTGAGGAACCGCTGCCCGTCGTAGTCGTCTGTCATCGGCACCAGCCGGCGGAACCAGCCGACGACCCGTGAGCGCGCGGGGTCGAAGTGCGCGTCACGGTGCCGGATCATCAGATGCCCCGGTGACGACCAGGAACGCCCCGAACACGTACAGGATCCCGATGTAGCGGGCGATCGCCGCCGAGCCCGCCCAGATGACATCGCCCCGCGCATCACGAGCGCGCCGACGACGCCGTAGAACAGGACGCGGTGCTGGTACTCGCGGGGCACGGCGAAGTAGCTGAAGATGATCGCCCAGACGAAGACGTTGTCCACCGCCAGCGACTTCTCGATCACGTAGCCGGCGTAGTACTGCCCGGCGAGCTCGGCGCCCCACGTCGCCCACACGATCAGGCCGAAGCCGATGCCGAGCGCGACCCAGACGGCCGACCAGGTGGCCGCCTCCCGCACGGAGATGACGTGCGCCCGGCGATGGGCGAAGAGGTCAAGGGCCAGCATGGCGACGATCACGGCCAGCACTGCCAGCCAGATCGACAGCGACACCTCCACGGGAGTCCCTTTCACTGATTGTTGATACACGAACTTAGGATCAGGTAAAGACTGGCATCGGGGGGCCCAGTGACGCAAGTCGCCGGGCTTGCTTCCGCCTATTGACTGCCGATTCCGGCACGGCGGGCCCCTGCGTCAACCTCGGTCTTGTGGGGAAGTGCAATTCAGGTTATGGTCGTCATGCGAGGGGAGTACCCCAGCTCCCGGCAGTCGTCAGCACGATCGACCCGACGTCGATCCGGCCGCCGGGGACCGCGGCAGCGGTCGGGGAAGACCTCGGCTCGATGCCGGAGGTGCGCCATGTCCCCGTCCCCCTCGATCCCCGCCCCCGCCGACCGTGCCGCCCCCGCCGACCGCGCCGCCCCCGCCGACCGCGCCGCCCGGACCCGGGCGATGCAGGCGCACCCGGCCGCCGGGAACCCCGAGCTCTGGTGGTCCACGCCGCCGACGGGCCTACCGCGATCGCGGGCCATGGTGCTGATGCCGCCCAGCGCGCAGGACGCCGCGCGGTTGGCGCGCCTGAGCCATCCGGTCAGCCTGTCGATCCTGATGGCGACCACCCCCGCGGACAGCATGCGCGCCCACGACTGCGCAGCCCTCGACGGGCTGCTCCGGCTGGCCATGCGGCGCCTCGGCGACGAGCGCGCGGCGCTCGGCCATGCCGAGTCCGACATCGAGGCGGTGCGGGCGGGGGTCGCCTCCGTGGTCGCCGTCGCGGTCGCGTCACCGACCGATCGCGGGCTGGCGATCCTGGCCAGCCCGCACGGGACGCACCTGCACCACCTCCGGGTGGCACCGCGGGATCGGGTGGTCCTCGACCCCACCTTCGCCACCCGGGACCTCGTGCGCTCCGCTGCCGAGGACCCGCCGTTCCTCATGCTCGTCCTCGACGGCCGAGCCGCCCGCCTGTTCCACTACGGCCAGCGCTACGCCCGCCCGGTGCTCGGCCACGACTTCCCGGTGCTCCGCGGCGACGACGACCTGCGTGCGGGCACCCGGCAGGGCCGCGACCGGGCCCAGCGCGAGCGCACCCGGGCGTTCCTGCGCACCGTGGACGAGCGGCTGGCCGCCCGGCTGGAGCGCGAGGGCGGGTCCGCGGGGGCGCTGCCGGTCGTGCTCGTCGCGCCCGAGCGGCTCGCCGCGGAGTTCCAGTCGGTGACCCGTCCGCGCCGGATCGCCGCAGTCGTGCGCATGGGCCGGGCCGGCGTCGCACCGGTCGACGAGCTCGAGCGGGTCGCTCGCACCGCGCTCGCCGGGCACGTGAGCGACCGGGCCGCAGCGGCGCTGGACACCGTCCGGATGCGCCTGGCGCACGGCCGTGCGGTGGCCGGCCTGCCGGGCGCGTGGGAGGCCCTGCGCCACGCTGACCCCGACGTCCTGGTCGTCGAGCGATCGCACGGCCCCGCTGCCCGGCTGACCGACGCCGGGTTGGAGCTGGTCGCCGATCCCGAGGTGCCCGGCGTGCTCGACGATGCCGTCGACGAGCTCATCGAGGCAGCACTGTCGCGCGGCGCCGAGGTCGTCACCGTGCCGGACGGCGCGCTGGCCCGCGAGGGTCGCGTGGTCCTTGCCTTCTCGGGGCGGGTGCCCGCCCTGGCGGGCTGAGGCCGGGGCCCGTCGCGCGCCTCAGGCGCCCGGGTCGGCGAAGCCGGGCAGGTGCGCCTCGAGCTCGGGGCGCACGGGGACCGTGGCACCCAGCCCGCACAGCACGCCGACCAGGCCCAGCCACAGCCGGTGGGTGAACAGCTGGTCGGCCGGGATGGTCAGCTGCAGGGCGACGGTGAAGTCCGGATTCCGCGGGTCGTTGACCCGGCCGAACTCGGACTTCAGCCACGGCCGGCTGAAGGAGAAGACCTGGTGGCGGGCCGGCTCGCTGAAGGGGGACAGGTAGTCGATGCAGCTTGTCCACCTCCAGGGCGGCGCCCGGCGCGATGAACCCGCCGGCCCGCAGCTGGTGCTCGACCTCGGCGGGGTCGGTCGCCGTCATCGCCCGGATGAGGCCCCCGAACGTCGGTGGCAGGCCGCCGGGCATCACCAGGACCGAACCGAAGTCCAGCACGCCCATCCGCCCATCGGGCAGCAGCCGGAAGTTGCCCGGGTGCGGATCGGTGTGCAGCAGGCCCACGCGCCGGGGCGAGGTGAGGAAGAAGTGCTGGTACGCCGCGCCAAGGTGGTCGCGCTCAGCGGTCGTGCCGTCGCGGGCCACCTCGGCCAGGCCGACCCCGCCCATCCAGTGCGTGACGAGCACCTCGCGGGTGGCCAGCAGCACCGGGGGCACGTAGTAGTGGGGGTCACCGGCGTAGGCCTCGGCGAACGCCCGCTGGTGCTGGGCCTCGGTCCGGTAGTCGAGCTCCTCGCCCAGCCGGGTCCGCAGCTCGGCCACCAGCGGGGGCATCGCCATCCCGCGGGCCACGAGCGAGGTCAGCCGCAGCGTCACGGCCAGGGAGCGCACGTCCCCGGCCACCGCATCCGCCACGCCCGGGTACTGCACCTTGACCGCCACGGGTGTCCCGTCCGACCAGGTCGCCCGATGGACCTGCCCGATCGAGGCTGCGGCGACCGGATGCTCGTCGAACTCGCGGAACCGCGCCCGCCAGGCCCGGCCCAGCTCGGCGGACAGGACGGGCTCGACCTCCGGGAACGGCAGCCCCGGGTTGTCCTCCTGCAGGGCGCCCAGTGCGGTCTGCCAGGACGCGTCGGGGTCGGCGGGGAACAGCGCGTCAACGGTCGACAGCAGCTGGCCGAGCTTCAGCGCGCCGCCCTTGAGGCGCCCGAGCGTGGCGCGCGTGTCGTCGGCGGTGTCCCGGCGGGCCTGCTCCCGCAGAGCGGCGCGGTCGGCGCCGGCCAGGCCGCGTGCCTGGATCGCCGCGGCCCGCCCGACGGCGCGTGCCGGCAGCCCGGCCAGCGCGAGGCTGCGGCGCAGGCGCGAGGTGGGCACGGGCACGGCCCCAGTATCCGCCCGACGCCGCAGCCGCTCACCCCAGCTGGGCCTCGACCTCGCCGAGGATGGCCTCGCACAGCTCGTGCGTGGCCAGGGCGTCGCCGCCGTCGAGCACCACCCCGGCGCGCACCGAGTCCAGCAGCGACCCGACCATCGCGACGAACCCACGCTGCTGCGAGACCGACGCCCAGTTGTCGGGCTGCCGGTGGTGGGCCACCCCCTCGGCCCGATCCACCACGTCGACCAGGTCCGTCACGCGCCGGGCCCGGCCGGGAGCCATCGCGTCGAGCAGCTCGATCGTCTGCCCGCTGTCGCGGTCCATGATCCCGACGCCGATCCGGCCGGCCTGGCGCAGCGTGATCACGAGACGGGCCAGCGTGCCCTCGGGCCCGGGCCGGGTCGTCACCGACACGTCCTCCGGCTCGCGGGTCACGAGGAACCGCAGGGTATCGACCACGTGCACGAAGTCGTCGAAGACGAACAGGCGCGGATCGTCAGGCAGGGCGAGCCGGTTCTTGGTCAGCACGACGGTGTCCAGCCCGGGCCAGTCGGCCAGCTGTGCGTAGGCGGGGGCGAACCGTCGGTTGAAGCAGACGGCCAGCGAGACCCCCGCATCCCGAGCGGCCTCCACCACGGCCCGGGACTCCGCGGCGGACAGCGCCAGCGGCTTGTCGACGAACGTCGGGATGCCTGCCCCGATCAGCTCGGCGGCGATCGCGGGATGCGCCTGCGTCGCAGCGTGGACGAACGCGGCGTCGAGGGGGATGCCCGCGCCGAGGGCGTCCGAGACGCTCGGGAAGGCGGACTCGACCCGCCACGTGCGCTGCAACGCCGCGCGCCGCTGCGGGTCCCGCGTGATCAGGACCGGTTCGACGTCCGCGTCGGCTGCGAGCACCGGCAGGTAGGCCTTGGCGGCGATGTCACCGAGGCCGATGAGGGCCACGGTGAGGCGGGGTCGGGTCACGCCGACCATCCTGCCCTGCGCGTTCCCGCGTGACTCGCGGGGCGAACCGCGCGACGATGGCCCGGGAGGTGCTGGATGACCCCGCAGCCCGATGGCATCGCGTTGGACCCGGGCCGGCCCGTGATCGGCCTGGACTTCGACGGGGTGCTCAACATCACGGCCTTCGAGGACCTGCCCGAGGGGTTCCAGCGGCACGTCGTCGAGCTGGACCGCGCGAACTGGCCCCACCACCCGTACATCCGCCCGCTGCCGCCCGGCCCCGGCCCCTTCCTGCACGGGATCGTCGTCAACCGCGAGCACGGCCGGATGGTGCGCGAGTGGTTGGACGCGGGAGCAGCCGTCGTCTGGGCCACCACCTGGGAGCGCGCCGTGCTGCGCAACGCCCCGCTGTGCGACATCCCCGAGCTGCCCGTGCTCGAGATCTCGGCGGTCCTGCACCGTCCGCTGCCTGCGCGCACGGCGGACTGGAAGGTCCTGGGCCTCCAGCAGGCGTTCGCCGGGCACCCGCTGGTCTGGGTCGACGACTTCGGGGCCGACCGGCGGGGGGAGTCCACGCTACGGGACGCCGCCGGCGCCGATGCTGGTCGTCGCACCCGACGAGACGGTCGGCCTGACCCGTGCCCAGTCCGAGCAGATCCTGGACTTCGTGGCTCGCCACTGGACCCCGCCAGCGACGGGCCGCTGACCCGGCAGGCTCACCCGGTGCGCATGCGCCCCCCGATGCGTCACCCCGCCCCGTGGCGCTGCCACCAGAGCGCGGCCTGCACCCGGTCGGTGACGCCGATCTGGGCGAAGACGTTGGTCAAGTGGGCCTTGACCGTCTTCTCCGCGATACCCAGGCGACGGGCGATCAGCCGGTTGCTGAGCCCCTGCCCCACGAGCGCCAGCACCTCGAGCTCCCTGGCGGACAGAGGGACGCCGGTGCCGCTCCCCCCCGCCAGGGTCGGCGCCTGCTCCCGGCGTCGGCCCAGCAGCATTCGGGCGGCCCGCGGGTCCAGCGGTGATTCCCCGCGCGCGGCGGCCCGGATCGCCCCCGCCAGGGCCTCCGGATCTGCGTCCTTGAGCAGGTAGCCCACGGCGCCGGCATCGATCGCAGCCGTGACGTGGTCGCGGTCGGCGAACGTGGTCAGGGCCACGACGGGCACCTCGGGATGCTCGGCCGCGAGCCGGGCGGTCGCCGCGACCCCGTCCATCACGGGCATCGACAGGTCCATGAGGACAACGTCGGGGACCTCCCGGGCGACCACTGCCAGCGCCTGCTCCCCATCCCCGGCCTCGCCGACGAGCACCAGGTCCGGGAACCGGGATAGCAGCATCCGCAGGCCGGCCCGGACCACCTGGTGGTCGTCGACCACGACGACGCGGACAACGTCGGGCGCTGCCCCGACCGGCCCGCCCGGGAGGCTCGCGCCGGCGCGGCTCATCGGGGCACCACCATCCGCAGCGTCGTACCGTGCCCGGGCTGGGACCGCACCTCGAGCGTGCCGTCCAGCGAGGCGGCGAGATCGGCGAGGATCCGCAGGCCCACGTGGTCGGCAGGCACGGATCCCGGGTCGAATCCGACGCCGTCATCGGAGACCGTGAGGACCGCGGTCCCGACTCTGCCCGGTGCCAGGGAGACGGTGGCCCGGCGGGCCCGTGCGTGGCGGCGCACGTTCGACAGCGCCTCGCGGATAGCCCGGTACACCCCGGCCGTCCTGGCCGGGGTCAGGACCACGGCGGGGTCGATGCGCACCTGCACGTCGGTCCCGCCGGCTCCCGCTGCAGCCACGAGGTCGTCGACGGCCCCGGCCAGCCCCACCTGCTCGAGGTTCGGCGGGTAGATCTCGACGAGCAGCGAACGCAGGCTCCGGACGCTGCCGCGGGTGGCGGTGGCCGCGGCGGCCAGTTCGTCGGCACGGCGCGGGTCGTCCGCATCGACGGCGAGGGCGTCGAGGGAGTAGGTCAGCCCGACCAGGTCCTGCACGACGCCGTCATGCAGGTCCGCTGCGATCGTCCGCCGCTCGTGCTCGGAGGCCTGCAGGGCCTGCGTGAGCAGGTGCTCGCGCTCCCCCTGGGCCCGCTCCAGCCGTCGCGCCAGGCGCAGGCTCACCAGGGCGCCCGCCAGGCCGAGGATGAGCAGGGTGCCGACTGCGACCGGGGCGAACGCACCCTGGATCCGTTGCGCCGTCGCCTCGATCCCGTCGGTCGACTGGTAGGTCTCGAAGAGCAGGGGCCGGCCGTCGGGATCCTCGATGGCCACGTACACCTCGAGCAGACGGTCGAAGTCCGACTGGTCGGCGTTCTCCTCCTTGGTCAGTTCGGAGAGCGTGGCCTCGGGCTCGCCTGTCACCAGGACCGCCTGCTCGTCCTCGCCGAGCGGGAAGGCCTCCCCGATTCCGGCGAGGTCGTCGGAGTACAGCACGGTGCCGTCGGCGTCCCAGACGCGGACGGCCAGGACCTGGTCACCGAGCACCTTGTCGAGGACGACCTGGTCCAGGGCGTCGATGGCCTTCTCGTCGCCCTCGGCCAGGCCCTTGCCGATCGCCGGCTCGACGACCGCGTCGGCCAGCAGGACGGTGGCCTGCTCGGCCTGGTGGATCGCCTCCGAGGTCGCGGCCGAGCGGGCGGCCCACAACCCGCCGGTCGCGGCCAGGGCGAGGGCCAGGGCGGTCAGGGCCACCGAGCGGGCGACTTCGCGGCGCACTGTCACGGGGCCCATTGTGGGTCCCTGGGGCCGCGGAGCCCCGGACCTCAGATCCGCACGGACGCCCGGCAGGTCTCCCCCGTCCGCTTGTTCCGGGCGGTTGCCGAGACCGTGTGCCTGCCGCGTGCGTCGACGATGCGCCGCTCGACGGAGAACGATCCGCTCGGCGCCTTGGTGGTCCGGGTCCCCGAGCTGACCGTGCGCCCGTCGTGGCGGATGGTCCAGGTCCAGCGCTGGCCGACACGGTTGGAGTCGACCTCGAAGTCGACCTCGAGTCGGCCGTCGTCCGGCTTCGCCTTGAGCTTCCAGTCGGCGGAGGCAGAGCAGCTGCCGCGCTTGATGACGCGGCCGTCCCCGCCCTTGGCGAGGGCTGGGCCGGCCGCCAGGCCGGTGGCCATGACGGTGGCCAGGACGGCGGACCCGATCCTGCGGAGTGTTGTGCTCATGTGACGCTCCTTCGTGAGGTGGTGCGTCGAGTGTGTCCGCGAGCGGGTCCAGCCCACCATTGGACCTTCGTCGTACGACCATGGCGGACCGGGGTCGCGCCGAGCGTGTCAGGGCCGCGGGTCGTCCTCCGGGTGGCTGACCGACCCGTGCCCGAGCTCCCACAGCCGGATCCCGCCGGAGATCCCGGCCTCGTTCGGGACGATCGTCACGTCATCGCCGAGGTCGACGGTGAGCCTGCTCGCATTGCCCCCGCCGACGTACAGGTGGTCCCAGACGAACATCGGACGCAGGCCGTCCACGGCCTTGCGGACCCGGCGCGACCACGCCCTGGCTCCCAACTCCCGGCGGGCCACGTCGCCGATCCACTCGTCGTAGATCACGCCCTTGCGCACGGGGGAGCGGGAGAGCTCGATCTTCGGCGCCAGCGTCCCGTCGTCGAAGACGGCGCAGCCGAGGCCGGTCCCGAGGGTGAACACCACCTCGAGGCCCTCGCCCGACACGACGGCGGCGCCGTGGACCTCCGCGTCGTTGACCACGCGGGTGGGGATGCCCAGGCCGCGGGCCAGCGCGCCCTGGGCGTCGAAGTGGTCCCACGCCCGGGCCAGCTCGGGGTCGACCTTCGAGTGGGGCCCCTTGCGGGTGATGTAGTGCGGGGTCGCGATCACGCGGCCGTGCCGGATCATGCCGGGCATCCCGACGGTGGCGCGGTCCGCCGGCGGCAGCTGCGCGGCGAGCTCGCAGAGGACCTGCACGAACAGCTCGGGTCCCATCGGATAGGGCGTCGGGATCCGGACCCGGTCGGCGACCATCGCGCCCCGGTCGTCCAGGACCGAGCCCTTGAGCCCGCTTCCGCCGCAATCGATCGCCAGGGTGCGCTCAAGTTCCACGTGGACAGAGTGCCGCAAGTGTGGGTCCGGGTGCCGGATGGGGGACAATCGCGCTCATGACTGTCGCCACCTCCCCGACCCGCGCGGTCTCCGACGCCGTGCTCGACGCGCTCGAGGCCGAGGCGATCTGGGCCATGCGCGAGACCGCGGCTGCCTTCCGCAACCCGGTGATGCTCTACAGCATCGGCAAGGACTCCGGCGTGATGCTGCACCTCGCCGCGAAGGCCTTCGCCCCGGGGCCGATCCCGTTCCCGGTCCTGCACATCGACACGACCTGGAAGTTCCGGGACATGATCACGTTCCGGGGGCAGATGGCCGAGCAGTACAAGCTCGACCTGCGCGTGGCCACAAACCATGAGGCGATCGGCGAGGGCGTCACGCCGTTCACGCATGGCGCCCAGGAGTACACCCGACTCATGAAGACGGTGACGCTGCGCAGGGCGCTCGACGAGGGCGGGTTCGACGCCGCGATCGGGGGCTCCCGGCGCGACGAGGAGCGCAGCCGCGCCAAGGAGCGCATCTTCAGCCTCCGGATGCCGGGGCATCGCTGGGAGCCGCGCCGGCAGCGGCCCGAGCTGTGGCACACCGTCAACGCGCAGTTGACGCCCGGGCAGACGATGCGCACCTTCCCGCTGTCGAACTGGACCGAGATCGACGTCTGGCACTACGTGCGTCGTGAGGGGCTGCCGGTCGTCCCGCTGTACTACGCGGCGATGCGCCCGACCGTCGTCCGGGACGGCCAGCTCATCGTGGTCGACGATGATCGGATGCAGCTCGAGCCCGGCGAGGTCCCGGTCGACCGGCTGGTCCGCTTCCGCTCCCTGGGCTGCTACCCGCTCAGCGCGGCGATCGAGTCGCCGGCAGCGAGCATCGATGAGCTGATCCTGGAGATGGAGTCCACGCGGCAGTCCGAGCGGGCGGGCCGGATGATCGACGGCGAGGGGGGTGCCTCCATGGAGGCCAAGAAGGTGGAGGGGTACTTCTGATGGGGCTCATCCGCCTGGTCGCCTGCGGCAGCGTCGACGACGGCAAGTCCACCCTGATCGGCCGGCTGCTGGCCGACACCGACTCGGTCCCCGAGGACACCCTCGAGATGGCGCGCACCGTGCGCCGTGCCGGGTCGACCATCCCCGTGGGCGAGATCGACCTGTCCCTGCTCACCGACGGCCTCGAGGCTGAGCGTGAGCAGGGGATCACCATCGACGTGGCCTACCGGCACCTGTCCCTCCCGGACGGGCGCCGGGTGGTCATCGCCGATGCTCCCGGGCACGAGCAGTACACGCGCAACATGGCCGTGGCGGCCTCGACCGCCGACGTCGCCCTGCTGCTGGTGGACGCCGCCCGCGGTGTCACGCGGCAGACCTTCCGGCACCTGACCATCTGCGCCCTGATGGGCGTGCACCACGTGATCATCGCGGTGAACAAGCTCGACGCGGTCGGTTTCGCGCATTCGCGCTTCTCGGAGCTCGCCACCGAGGTCGCCGGTGCCGCGGCCCGGCTGGACTTCTCGCGGGTGACGGTGATCCCGGTCAGCGCGCTGGCCGGGGACAACGTGACGTCGTTCTCCGAGCGCACCCCCTGGTACACCGGCCCCACCGTGCTGACCGCCATCGGGGAGACCCACGAACTGGATGCGCCGTTGGCTGCAGCCGCCCGGCCCGCCAGGATCCCCGTGCAGACGATCGTGCGAGCCGACAACTTCCGCGGGGTCGCGGGAACCCTGGTCAGCGGGCAGATCTCCCGCGGCGACCGGCTGCAGGTGGCCGGGGCGTCGGTGACCGGCACGGTGAACCGGCTGCTGGTGGCCGGGATGGACCACGAGCACGCCACGGCCGGCGACGCCATCGCCGTCGAGCTCGTCCCCGACCTCGACGTGACTCGCGGTGACGTGCTGGCAGCCACCGTGGGCGAGGCCCTCGAGCCGGCCGACCGCTTCTCCGCCGATGTCGTGTGGATGGGTGAGGACCCGCTGGCCCACGGTCGCTCCTACCTGCTCGTGTGCGGCCCGACCGTGATCCCGGCGGTGGTGACCAGCGTGCGCCACCGGCTCGACGTGTCCAACGGGCACGAGGAGGCCGCCCGGATCCTGACCCTCAACGACGTGGGGCGCGTGGAGATCGCCACCGACCGCCCGATCCCGATGGAGCCGTATGCGCACAGCCGCGACACGGGCGGGTTCGTCCTGGTCGACCGGCTCACCGCGGACACGGTCGCGGCGGGCATGGTGCGCTACGCCCTGCGCCGGTCGGCGAATGTGCGCAGCCACGACTTCGTGGTGGACCGCACTGCCCGGGAGCGGCTCAACGGCCACCGTGGCCGGGTGGTGTGGCTGACCGGCCTCTCCGGTGCGGGCAAGTCGACGATCGCCGATGCCGCCGAGAAGGTCCTGCACGCCCAGGGGGTGCGCACGTTCATCATCGACGGCGACAACGTGCGGCACGGACTGAACAAGGACCTCGGGTTCACGGCCGAGGATCGCGCCGAGAACGTGCGCCGCGTGGCCGAGGTGGCACGCCTCATGGTGTCGGCGGGGACGGTCGTGCTGGTGGCGCTCGTGTCGCCGTTCCGGGCCGATCGCCGAGCTGCCCGCGACCTGTTCGACCCGGGTGACTTCGTCGAGGTGCACGTGCGCACGCCCGTCGACGTCTGCGCCGCGCGCGACCCGAAGGGCCTCTACGCGAAGGCGGCCAGCGGTGAGCTGCCCAACCTCACCGGAGTCGGCCAGGAGTACGAGGAGCCGCTGGCCCCGGATCTGGTCGTCGCCGGGGACGGCGACCTCGACAGAGGCGGTGGCTGCCGTCGTCGAGGCTTCGGTCGCCCCGCCGCCCACGACGGAGTAGGTCGCCAGGCATCGGTCGCGTCTCGCCACGGCATGCTCGCCGGTGCCATGCCACGATGTGGGCACCGAACCTCAGGAGGATGCATGTCTGACCTTGATTCCCGATTCAACGCAGCCGCGGAGGCCTCCAAGACCCTGCCGGAGCGCCCGGACAACGAGACGCTGCTGAAGCTGTACGCGCTGTTCAAGCAGGCGACGACCGGTGATGTGGAGGGCAAGCGGCCGGGGTTCACCGACCCGGTGGGCCGGGCGAAGTACGACGCCTGGGACAAGATCAAGGGCATGTCCGCCGACGACGCCAAGGGCGCGTATGCCGACCTCGTCGAGAGCCTCGCCGGCTGACGTGCGATTACCGCGCCGAACGGCCGTTCGGGTACCCTGTGCGGGTCCGTTTCGGTCGGGGAGGCGTCGCCTAGTCAGGTCTATGGCGCCCGCCTGCTAAGCGGGTTTGGGGTTTATAGCCCCATCGAGGGTTCAAATCCCTCCGCCTCCGCCAACGACGACTCGGGCTCCGGGTCCGCCCGGGGCCACGTGCGCGTCTCCGGGTCGAGGCCCGGTGGTGGCCTCCGGGATTTCGTCGAACCGCGCGGCGGTCGGGTAACCTTGGTGGGCTCCCGCGGGGGCGTGCGCCTGTAGCTCAGCGGATAGAGCATCTGACTACGGATCAGAAGGCCAGGGGTTCGAATCCCTTCAGGCGCGCCAGTTCTGAGCACGAAACGAGCCCCTCGGGATACCCCGGGGGGCTCGAGGTATCTGCACGCAAAGTGCACTACGTCCTCGCCGGGTCAGCGGAGCTGGCTGCACGGGAGAGAGCCGCTTCCGCGCCCATCGGAGGGCCGTCGAAGGTCCGCAGAGGTGGTGACAGGACGGATCGAGGCTGGCGGAGGTGCCGCCTCTATCCGGCCTTGCTGGCGGTGGAGGCGGTGTCGAAGCTCAGGGCGCCGCCGGCGTCCTTCAGCTGCTCCAGATGCGCGTGAGAGTAGGTCTGGCGCATCACCGACCTCGTCATGGCCGTGCCATGCGGCGACAATGTGGTCAGGCACCCCAGCGTTGCGCATGAAGGTCACCGTCGAGTGGCGCGCGGCGTGGAGCGTGTGATTGTCGCGGACACCCTCGGTTGCGACGCAGAGAGCCTGCCAGCGCTCCGACCAGTCCTCCGGACGCATCGGGCGGCCGAACTCGTTGACGCATATGTAGCCCTCATCCGCCTGTTCCGTGCCGTAGATCTCGCGCTGGCGCTCGCGCAGCTCGGTCAGCAGGCGGGTGCGCTCGGGATCGAGGGGGAGCACTCGCTCTCCTCTGGCCGGTCTTCGGGGGATGCACCCCTCCGATGATCCCGCGGCCCTTGGTGATCGCAGAGCTCGCCGGTCTCGCCGTTGAAGTCCGTCCATCTCAGGGCGAGGAGTTCGGACCGGCGCAGCCCCGCCGAGTGTCAGCATCCAGCACGCTTCCCAAGGGTCGTCGCGGAGCGGCCTCGCGGATCGCCTGGAGCTCCTTCAGCGTCAGGGCGTCGCGCGCCGAGCTGCGCGTCCCTCGGGCTGCACGTCCTGAGCGGGGTTGACTCTCAAGACGTTCTTGCGCATGGCCAGCTCGAACACGGATCGGAGCGTCCCGAGCATCTTGCTGACTGTGCGCTTGGACTTGCCCTTCTTGGCCATCGCTCGGACCAGTTCCTCGACCTGGTCGTCAGTGATGTCTTGTATCCGGTAGCGGCCGAAGGCGCTGCGCGGGTGCTTCAGGTCGCTTCGGTAGCCCGCCATGCGTGTTGGGGCGGACTCCGGACGCCTTCTTTCGGGCCAGCCAGCGTTCGGCCCAGTCATCCAGAGGTGTCGCGGGTTCTGGGCACGATGTCCGCCGAGTTGGGCTTGCGCGTAGAAGTGCTCGGCCTCTGCGCGGGTGTCGAACGTGCACTGGACCTGCTTGCGTTGCCCGGCTCTTGTGATGGAGATCCGGACCTGCCAGCGGGTCTCGCCCCACGACTTGACCTCGTGGATCGGCTTGTCGCGCCTGGGCATCTCAGCCCTCCTGCGGCTGGTCGACCCGCAGACTCCTCCGCTCGCAGCCGAGCGCGGCGGTTGCGCTCGGATTGAGCTTTGGCGCACTGGGCGGAGCAGTAGAGGACACCGGTGGAGTGACCGGTCTTGTCGTACTTGGCGCGACCTCGCTGCCGTGTGAACTGCCGGGTACAGCGCTCGTTGGCGCATGGCCGGACCTGGCGGTCCTCGGCGATGAGTCGGGCGAGTTGGAGTACGGCGACTTCGTAGGTGCTGGGGGCGTCGATGCAGGGCGTCGGCGCCGGGGTAGCGGACGTGGACGGAGAAGGGTTTGAGGGCGGCGTTCATCGTCATCACGAACGTGCCCCAGGGTTCCGGATCGTCGCCGCGGAAGCCGGCCTCGGTCCAGGCCTCGACAGGCGGCTCGTCCGTCGCCGTGCGGATCACGTGGCCAGTCGAGGGCGCGCAGGACGCGCAGGTAGTGCGCTTCGACGAGAAGTGAGTGCGCCCGGGGGGATGCCTGCCGTTCGCCTCGGCGCTCCGCGCAAGCTGGCTGAGTGCCTGGCGGTTCGTGGCGTCCGCCACCTGGGGGATGAGCCAGTCGAGGCCGGACGGCAGCGAGTCGAAGAGACTCCGCAGTTGTGTCTCCAGGGGCGTGAGGCGGCCCCATCGGGATGCGAAATCGAACACGGCATCGAGGTTGTCGGGATCGGTTGCCAGGCACTCGCGCAGGCAGAAGTCCTCCGGTACGGCCTGGGTATGCGGCGGGTTCGGGTGGGGGTCCCAGCTGGTGAAGTCGGTGTCGGTGAGCCTGCGGAGCTCGTCGACGACCACCGGGCGGGAGGCTCGGCGGCTCGGCCGGCCAGACCGTCAGCGTGGGACGAAATGCGGAGTCGTTCGCTCCTTCCATGTGTCCATCATGTCGTGGCACGGTTATTGCGTCAATCGTCCCATGTAGCGTTCGCGCGGTATATGCGATGAGCAAGCGGCGCGGAGCCAGGAGAGTCTGCCCGCCATCCCCGGAAGTGCCGCTACACCCGCTACAACCCCCTCTCTTCTCTCTCAGGAGGTGGGTTCGTGAGGGGCATCAGGTCCGGGACGTGTAGCGGCACGTCCGCTACTCGGCCGCTACACCCGCCTCGTCCCGCTACGCGACACCACTTCGGCAACCCACCAGGAGGCAGACACCATGAAGGACGTCACCGGCCGCGCGGTCGCCCTGACCGCAACCGAACGCACCCGAGCCCAGCAGTTGGCCCGCGACCCCAAGGCAGCCAACGCCAACTGAACCGGGCTGGCGCGGACCTGACTACCCCCCCGCCAGGGCTACGCCCGCGCGGCCGACTCCCACCGAGAGCTGTATGCCCAGGCCAGCCAGGTCTGGACCGACGACGAGCTCACCGGCGCCTCCGCCAAGGTCACGTCCGAGGGCCGAGTCGTGAGCCCGTCAAGGACTGCCATCATGGCCCCAACGGGCCGCTCCCGGCTCCATTCCGGCCTGTGGATAACCGTTTGGCAGGCAAGATATCCACACGGGGACGTGGTCGGTTTCCCGTCCCCCGCTGCGGCGTGTCGTCCCCCGACGTATTAATCCCGCGTCCCCCGAACGGGGTGGCGTCCCCCCATCCGGGGCGGCGTCCCCCGACGTATTAGTCCCGAGTCCGGAATCGGGGCGCCGTCCCCCATTTCGGCTCGCGTCCCCCCCGTTTGCCCCGGCCCCCGATTCGATTGCGGTGCGATAGCTGGGAGCCATCCAGGCTCATCGGCGACGCCAAGGGCGGGTCGGTAACCCGCGCCGATGCCGACGTAACACCCGGGTCCCGGGCGCTGCACTCCGCCCAGTAGGACGCGCTGTTGGCGGGCCCCGTTGGTCCGCTGTCTTGGCTGCAGGGGCTCGCTTCGGGTGACTTGTGCGGGTCGTCGGCCCGTTCGGCTCGGGTGGTCGGGTCTTTCGTCCTGGAAGGTTGGTCCTTTCGGGTGATTTCCGGTATTTCGGGTGGTGGAGGATTCCTGTGCTGCGGTGATCGGGGTGGTCACTGATCGTGCTGATGGGGGATGGGGATGCCTGCTCGGATTCTGGCCGTGGTGTTGTCGTGCGCGTTGCTGGTCGGGGGCGTGGGGGCGCCGGCGTCTGGGATCGACCTGGCTGGCCCGGTGCGGGCGGGCGAGGTGGTGAAGCCGGTGGAGTCGCGTCCGGATCGGGTGTCGGCGTCAACAAACCCGGCCGTGGTGCAGGGGTCCCGGGTGGAGGTGGAGTCCTCGCGGGACCGGTCTCGACGCGGGAGTGGGCGAATCCGGATGGGTCGTTCACGGTGGATGCGTTCACGGGCCCGAACTGGGTTCAGGAGCCGTCGGGGGTGTGGCGGGAGGTCGACACCACCCTGGTCGCCGATGGTGAGGGCGGGTTCACGACGAAGGCGTCGCCGTTGGAGGTGACGGTCGGCGGGTCGGACGGTTCGCGGGCTGCGGTGGCGCAGGAGGGGTCGGCAGCCGATCCGGCGGCGTTGGTGTCGGTGGGGTCGCTGGATGCGTTGGACCCGGATGCGCGTGCTTCGGATGAGGTGCAGATTGGGTGGCCGGGGGACCTGCCGGCGCCGGTGGTGTCGGGCAGTGTGGCCTCGTTCCCGGATGTGGAGCCGGGGGTGGATGTGCGGGTGAAGGTGCATCCGAGCGGGGCGGAGACGTTCGTGGACCTTGCGCGCCGTCCCGAGGATCTGCCGGAGTCGGGGTTCGTGGTGGACCTTCCGTTGTCGGCGAAGGGGTTGTCGATGGCCGAGGATGCCGAGGGCGGGGTGGTGTTGACCAACAAGGCCGGGGAGGTGGTGGCGGCCACGCCGCAGGCCCGGGTGAGGGACGCGTCGGTGGATCCGCGCTCGGGCCTGCCGGTGCACGAGATCGCGATGGACACCGAGCTCGCGAAGGCCGCGTCGGGGTGGGTGCTGCGGGTGCGGGTGCCGGTGGAGTTCTTCGACCGCCCCAGATTGGTGTTCCCGGTGACGGTGGATCCGTCGGTGTCGGTGCAGACGTTGGGTGACACGTTCGTGGAGAAGGGGTACAACGACACGAACTTCGCCGGCGAGGATGACCTGCGGGTCGGTACCTATGACGGGGGCACGCATGTGGCCCGCTCGTACTTGAAGTTCGCGCTGACTGATCCGGCGCCGGGGTTCTACTCCGAGGACACGGTGGTCACCGACGCGAAGCTGCACCTGTATGAGTACTGGTCGAGTTCGTGCACGAAGACGCGGATCGATTCGCATCAGGCGACCGAGTCGTGGTCGGCGACGTCGTTGACGTGGAACACCCGCACCTCGTATTCGTCGACCGCTGATGGCAGTGTCACGGCCGCGTTGGGGTTCTCCTCGTCGTGCCCGGCGGGCTGGTTGAACGGGTCGACCGGGATCGATGTGACCGACACGCTGGCGTCGTGGGCTGGTGCCGGGGCCAACCAGGGCATCGTGCTCGACGCCGCGAGTGAGACCGATTCGTTGTCCTGGAAGCGGTTCTACTCCGGGGAGTACGCCACCACGAGCAAGCGACCGTACCTGACGGTGACCTATGCGCACCGGCCGGCGACGCCGACCGCGGTGTCGGTGGCCCCGCTGGCCAACGGGTACACCAACATCACCACCCCGAACGTGACCGCGTCCGTGTCGGTCACCAGGACGGCGGGAATGTGCGGGGCAAGTTCCAGGTGCTGACCAGTGCAGGGGCGAACGTGGGGTCTGCGTTCTACTCCGGGTACCGCTCCGGGGCCGGCGCAACCACTGCAGTGGCGTCCCCGACGGCCCTGACCCACGGGTCGGCCTACCGGGTGCGGGCGTGGGGCGATGACGGCACCTACACCTCGACCAGTTCAGCGGACTCGGCGCAGTTCACGGTGGACACCTCGAAGCCGGGTGTGTCGTCGGTGGCGTGCACCGGGCTGAGCGCCAGCAACTGGACGACGACCGCCCCGTCGGCCTCGACGTGCACGGTCACCTCCACTGACACGGTATCCGGGGTCGGGTCATCGGCGTTGTCGGTTGACGGGGTCCCGCTGGCGCCGACCGCGGCGGGAGCGAACACATTCACCCTGCCGGCGGCAGCCCGGGCGGCGGGGTATCACGCGCTCACCGCCACGGCCACCGATAGAGCCGGCAACGCCTCCGCGGTGTTCAGCGGCTGGTACGGCATCGGGGCGGCAGCGTCGCTGTCGGCGCCAGCCGCGGGTGCGCGTTCGAGTCGCACGTTCCCGGTTCAGGCCTCGGCCCCCGCAGGTGCCAGCCGGGCCGATGTGGCCTGGCTCGGTGGCGGGCAAGAACGGGTTCACCACGGTCACCTCCCAGGTCAGAACCGCGACCGGCGCCGCGTACGCGGGGGCGGTGACCAGTTCCGGCGGGGTGTCGAGCACCGGGGCGCTGTCTTGGTCGACCAGCACCGCCGAACTCGGTATGGCCGAAGGTGGGTCGATCGACGTGCGGGTGTGCTTCACCTACCCGTCGTCGACCCGGTGCGCCACCTCCCGGGTGCAAGTCGTAGCCCACGCGTTCGGTGGGGGTCGTTCGCCACCGCCCCGGCCGGGCCGGGGGAGGTGGCCCGTCCACCGGTGAGTGGCAGCTGGGTGCCACGGATGCCGCCCTGCCCGGGGGCAACTCCGAGATCAGCGTGGGCCGGGTCTGGTTGAGCATGGCCGGCACCACGGATTCCGGGTTCGGGCCGGGGGTGGCAGGCCGCGCTGCCCGCGGATGCTGCGGTCGGGGCCTCGGATGCCACCGTGGTCGACCGGACCAGCGAGGACGGGTCGCTGCTGCTGGTCTACCCGGACGGGTCGGCTGACATCTTCCTGTGCACCGCGACGACCACCACCTGTACGGGGGCCAGCAGCTACGCCCCGGCTGGGGAGACTGCGCTGACCGGTGCCCGGTTGGCGATGAACGCCGCGGGAACGTCCTTGACCTACACCGACGCCGACCTGGTCGCCACCACCGCCGGGCAGCCGGACCCGGACCCGGACAACGCCGGGGCGTGGATCGTGTCCGGGGTGTCGGACCCAAGCGTGCAGGGCGGGGCCACTCAACCGCCGGCCGGCGCCTTCGGCACGTTGACCGTGGACGGGCTCGTCGTGTCCGGTGACAGGTACCGGGCGGTGGTGGCTCCCACCCCTGCGGGGGTGAGCAACTGCGCATGGGCGCCCAGCAGTGTCACGTTCGGGCTGGCTCGTGGGTGTGCGGCGTTGACGGTGGTCACCGCCAAGTCCACCACCACCAAACCGGCCTCGGGTGCTGTTGGGGACTACCCGGACCGGATCAAGGCGGTGATCGCCACCCTGTGGGACCCGGCCACCTCCGCGGTGACCTCCACGGTGGTGGCCCGCTACGGCTACGACTCCGCGGGCATGCTGGTCTCGGCGTGGGACCCGCGCGACGCGTTGTCGGCGGGGCCGCTGGCCACCGGCTACGCCTACAGCAACGGCCGGCTGACCTCGTTCACGCCGGCGTCGGCGAACACGGGTGGGTTGACGCCGTGGACGTTCGGCTACGACGCCCTGGGCCGGCTGGTCAGCGTGTCCCGGGCGGGAGCCTGGGACCACGACTGTGGTCTACGACGGGATCGGGCTGTCCGGGACGAACCTGCCGGACCTGACCCCGACGGCCACCGCGACCTGGGCCCAGGATGTGGCCCCCACCCGCGCGGTCGCCGGTGTCGGCCCCGGGGCGTCCACGTCGGACCCGCGGCACGGGGCGATCAGCTACCTGGACACCACCGGGCGGGCGTTGAACACCGCGGTGTTCGGGGCGGGTGGGTGGAACGTGACCACCACCGCCCACACCCCCAGCGGGCAGGTCGCCTGGGAGCTGACCGCCGGCAACCGGGCCCGCGCCCTGACCCCGGGCGCCGGGGACCCGGTCGGCCTGCCGGTCGGAGACCCCGCCGCGCGCGCCCGGCTGCTGCGCACCGACCACGTGTACTCCAGCGCCGACCCGACCCTGGAGGTGGACACGTACGGCCCGCTGG
>CAVOXP010000001.1:0-329226 GCA_963700455.1 uncultured Actinomycetes bacterium | reverse complement strand
GCCCTCGCCGAGGCGGTCGGGCAGCGCGTCGGACGTGGCCGCCAGGCGCACCCCGGCGTCGACCAGCCGGTTGAGCAGGGTCGACATGAGCACGGTGTCGCCCGGATCGTCGGGCTCCAACTCGTCGATGCAGACCAACCGGTGCGCGGACAGCACCTGGTGCGCGCGAACCCGAGTGCGCCGACCAGGGCGCGTGGAACTCGACCAAGGTGCCGAACGCGCGCGGCGCCGGGGCCTCATGCCACAGCGAGGCGAGCAGGTGGGTCTTGCCGACGCCGAAGCCGCCGTCGAGGTAGATGCCGGCGCGGCGCTCCGGCGGTGCCGCGCGGCGGAACCGGAACCGCCCGGTCGCCGGTGGCGGCGCGTCGAGCGCGGCGGCGAAGGCCCGCAGGCCCGCGACCGCCGCCGCCTGGGTCGGCGACCAGGGTCGGGCAGGTAGGTCTCGAACGACTCCGCGCCGAACTCGGCACGGAGCCCGGAGATCAGCCGGTCGGCCTCCACGTGCGGGAACCGGTCGACCAGTTGGGGCATGGTGGAAGCCTGCCAGACGCCATGATGGGGCCGATGACCCCGCACGGCTCCGGCCACCGGCCCGCCCCGCACCCTCGCCCGACGACCACCGGCGCGCCCCATGTCGCGCTCGACCCGCCCATCGAGCCGATGCTGGCAAAGCCGATCGGCGGACTGCCGGCGTCGGCCGAGGGGCTGGCGTTCGAGCCGAAAGTGGACGGCTTCCGCGCACTGGTCTTCAGGCGCGGCGACGACGTCGTGATCCAGGGGCGCATGCGCGGCCCGGAGGCCGCGGCCAGTGGGGCATGGGACCTGTCGTACGCGTTCCCGGAGATGGTCGAGCGCATCCGGCAGATGCGCGTCGAGGACGTGGTGCTCGACGGGAAGGTGGTGGTGATCCGGCGATGGCCGGCTGGCCTTCGACGCACTGCAGATGCGGCTGCGCCCACGCAAGGAGGCGGGCGGCTGGAAGATCACCGGGCTGTCCGAGCAGTGGCCCACATCGTCGTGGCCTTCGACCTGCTGGCCGCCGACGGCGCAGACCTGAGCGGCGCGCCTGCGGCGCGACGACGTGCCGCGCTGGTCGAGGTCCTCGACGGCGAGGCACTCGCCCTGCACCACCACGCAGGACCTCGCAGTCGCCGGGCGATGGTTCGACGCCCTGTCCGGCGCCGGGCTCACGGCCTCATCGCCAGGCCGCTGGACGGGGTCTACACACCCGGGAAGCGCACGCTCTTCAAGGTCAAGCCGGGAGCACACGGTGGATGTCGTCTGCGCCGGGTGCGGCCCTACAAGGGGCCGGGCCCCGATGCCCAGGAGGCGGCGGGGTTCGCTGCTGATCGGGCTCTACGACGATGCCGGCGTGCTGCAGATGATCGGGGCGATGGGCGCCTTCCCGATGGCCAGCGACTCGCGCTCGTTGAGCGGCTGCGCGACCTGGGCGGCGAGGATCACCCGTGGGCTGTCCCCCCCCAGGGGCGCCCCGGGGCGGCGGTCGGGCAAGGGACGGACGCCCTGGTACCCACTGCGGCTGGAGCCTCGTGGCGAGGTCTCGTACAACCAGGTGGAGTCAGGCCGGCTGCGCCATGTCGCTCCCCTGGTCCGCTGGCGCCCCGACAAGGACCCGGCCGGAGCGCACGATGGAGAACCAGTGTGGTCACCCCGAACCCCTCTCCACACTCCCCTGCGTGCTGGCCGGCACGGCGTGAACGGATTCCTCCTCCGTGAAACTTGTGCACAAATTCTGCATCCAACGGGAGCGTCTCCGCTCGGATAGGGGCAGGTGACAGGACCCCACCAGCCAATCCCAGGAGCCCGCTCATGCTCACGCAAGGACCATCGCAGGTATCACCGCAGCAGCCGCCACCGCCGCCCCGGCTCGCCCTGGCCGCGCCGCCCTCCCCCACCGTCGGCCGCGCCACCATCCTGTCCGTGGTCAACTCCGTCGACCGCGACACCGGCCCGAGAAACCTGACGGCCTCGACCGGCTCCGCTGGGACCAGCGCAACTGGTACCGACTTCGACATCCTCACCGCCGCGGTCGTGGCGGACGGCACGCTCGTGCGCGCGGTACCACCCCCAAGCACCGCCGTCACCCTGTTCGCGCCCAACGACCGCGCCTTCCAGCTGCTCGCCAAGGACCTGACCGGGAAGTGGTACTGGGCCGAGCAGGCGGTGCTGAACGCCATCGTCGGGGCGATCACCGCCGGCACGGTCGACGCTGACCAAGGTGCTGACCTACCACCTGGTGGCCGGCGGAAGGTCGTCAAGGCGGATGTCCCGCTCAACACCCCGATCGACAAGATCAACGACGGCCAGATGCTGCATCACGGTCAAGGCGACGAACTGACGGAATTGCAGTCCAGGACGCCTCGCCGTTGCGTGACGACCTCGTCCGCACACAATCGCACGCCGGGCACAGCGTCATCCACAGCATCAGACGGTCCCCGGCAACCTCTGAGCCCCACGTGGCCGGGAAGCCCTGCTTCCGGGCCACACGCCTGTCCGGTCCGATGGGCGGAGATATGGCGACCTGGGGGCGGGCGGGGCCGATCCGCGAGATTCGGTCCGATTTGTCGGATAGAATTCGGACTGGTGCCGGCGCCCCGGCGTGGCTGCGCGACGAGTCGCGATGCACGGGCGAGCATGGCAGTGACAGTCGCCCGTGGGGGGGTCGTGGATGCGCCGCAACGTCGGACGCGAGGACCGTGTGTCCGGCGCACTGTGTTGCCCTGAGCCTCGTGCGCATGGGGCTTCGCCCTCATCGCCGCCTCCGGCGGGTTCGAGGCGGCGACGATCGGGTTCGCGATCCTGGCGCTCTACGCCACGGTCACCGCGGCGATCGGCTGGGACCCCCTCTACGTGGTGAGCCGTTCGACACCCTGACCGCGACGAACCCACCTGGACCGACTCCTGGTCGCCTCATACTGACGTGGACCTCACCCGAGCCGCGCCAGTGGCGACCTGCGCGGAGCCGCGCCCGTCCCCCGATCACCCTTGGGCGGGGGCCTCGGCGACTCCTGATCAGGCCGGTCCCGGCCCCGATCAGCACCTCGCCGGTGCGCTTGTCGATGAGCACGTCCGGGAACACGAAGCCCCGGAACCGCACATCGCCGCGCACGATGAACCGGAAGTCGCCGACCGTGGCGCGGTGCCAGTGGGTCTGAGCCTCCCCAGCCCTCGCGCTCAGCCGCGTAGGCGGAGTCCGGAGCGGGTACCAGTGGGCGACCTCGTTCGACCGCTGCCCTTCGGGCCTCAGCGAAGGTGAGCATGCGGCACCTCCTGTCTCGACGGTACGCCGGTCGTGCGCCCAGGCGGAAGCGAGCCAGGGCCTGTCGGGGATCCGGTACCTGATCTCGGGCTCTCCGGCTCGAGTGGGTCGTCGCGCCCGCGACGGCACGCCCGGTCGGGCCATCACCGATGGACCTTCGGCCCTGCGATGGCCCTGCGACGAGGCGTTGAATGGGCGGCAGGGCCACGTTCGACCGGAGGCACGCAATGGGCCACACGCTGGCAGATCCCGACCTCGCGTACCGACGACTGCAGCAGCGACTCGACCGGATGCGACCGGCGCCCCGGACTCGCGGTGTTCCAGCAGATCCTGCGCCTGCTGTTTCACCGAGGAGGAGGCGCAGATCGCGGCGCGGATGCCGACGGGGTCCGTCCGTCCGGGTCTGCTCGCCCGCACGGGGATCGACGCCGTCGAGGGGCCTCACCGAACTCAGCCAGCATGGCGGCCAGGACCTCGAGCACCACGGCGAGCGGCAGGTCGCGTGGCCTGGTCGTCATCGGGTTCTTCGAGTTCACGTTCATGCGGGTGCGTGAGGATGTCGAGCAATCGCCGCGCTGTTCCACGAGTACATGTACGGCGACGACTCGTTCGCCGGCGCAGTGTTCGCGGGCAGCACCCAGATCGGGCGGTCGCTCGTGCGGGAGGAGTCGCTGCCGGAGGATCCGCAGGTCGAGGTGCTCTGACTGGGAGTTGGCCACCCACACCTCGTCGCCGAGGCCGACACGGTCGCCGTCTCGGGAGTGCCCCTGCCGCACCCACGCCAATCTCATCGGGGAGGGCTGCGGGCGCCCGACGCGCACGTGCCTGACGTTCGGCGGGGCGGCGCGGGCCTGGTCCGATCCGGGGATCGCCGAGGAGATCAGCAACGTGACCAGGAGGCTCCTGGCCACTGCCAAGGCCGCCGGGCTGGCCCACAACGTCAAGCACGGCATCAGCTACATGTGCAACTGCTGCGGGTGCTGCTGCGGGATGATGCAGGCGATCCGGCACCACCGCGGCGACGTCGGTGCCGCTGGCAGCGATCGACCGGCGACGTGCCGCGGCTGCAAGAAGTGCTACCGGCGCTGCCCAGCGATCTCGATCGTCGACAGCAAGGGCCGCGCACGTACTGGGCCATCGTCGACCCGGAGAAGTGCCTGGGTTGCGGGTCTGCTACGAGGCCTGCCGATGGGGCGCACACTCGACTCCCCCGCGAGGCCCGGGTGTTCACCCCGGAGAACACGTTCGACCGGATGGTCACGGCGATCGAGCGCGGGAAGTGGCGGGGACCTCCTGGTCGACACGCTGACCGGCGCCGGTCCGCACGCGCTGTCGAGGGCGCTCGGCATCCTCGTCGCGAGCGAGCCGGCGACCGCGCGGCGCGCCGTGGAGCCGTTGAACTCCGTGTTCCTGCGCGGCGCGCTCGCCGCCGTGCACGCGACGGCCCGGGTGGCGGGGCCGGCCGCACATCTCGCGCCCGGGGCCCGAACAGATCGGCCCGCCCAGCAGCGTGGCGCACCGAGCAGCAGGAGGTGCCACGTGGACGGCTACTCCCTTGTCGCGGCGCTGTACGACCGCGTGATCGAGCCGGTGGAACGCCCCGGTCCGCGCCGTGGCCCACCGGGTGCGGGCTCCGCGCGGATCAGTTGGGCAGCACGGCCCACCCGCATAGGGCCTCGACCAGGCGGGCAGGGTGCGCCAACTCCGCCCGGCTGACCACCGAGCGTCCTGGGCGTCGTCACCGGCCACGGGCTGGTCGGGGCCGTGGCCATCGAGTTGGGCCACATAGTCAGAAGGTCCGCGCCCCGGGGGCCGGTCGCCGGCAGCCGGCGAAGCGGACCACGGCGACCTGCAACCCGGTCTCCTCGCGACCTCGCGCGATGCGTCCCGGTCCGCCTCACCCGGCTCGACCCGGCCTCTCCGGGCACGGGACGACGCCCTGCTGGACGAGGAGCAGCCGGCCCCATCGTGTACCACACGACGCACAGGATCTCGGGGAGGTCTGTTACGGGACATCCATCAGGGCCACGACAATTCCGGCGAGCCGCCATCGGCTGGTGCCGGTGCGCGGCGGCCCCAGGGACGCGTTGCCGCTGATGCTCGACGTCCTAGCGGGAAGGGGCCGCCTCGACCGGGGTGCTGCTCACGCCGACCATGACCTCGACTCGGTCGGGTCCCCGGGACATGCCCGCCGCGATCGCGGCGAGGTCGCGCTCGGACTCGAAGGAGGTTGAAGCACATGGGGGTCACGATACGGGTCGACGGCGCCACGCGCCACGGCCCGCCGGCCGCCCTCGGGGTCAGCCCGGACGACACCCGTCGGGGCAACCACTCCTTGACGCGCCCCGGGACAGTCTCCCGCGCCCGGACCGCGACTGGCCCGGGACGGCCGCGGTGCCGCCTGTACGGCGCCGTCGTTCCGGCCCAGCGCGGCGCCCGGATCAGCTGTCGTCCCCCTTGCGGTCGGCGTCCCTGCTCGGCTGCACCCGTTTTCGGGCTCGCCGGGCATCTTGGGATAGTCCTGCAGGTATGTCCTCGAGGCGGCGGGGGTCGCGCACGTCCCGCTCGTACCACTCCAGGACGGGCGTGAGGTCGAACGCCCGGTCGTCGGTATCGCGCGCGGCGGGTTGCCGTGCAGCCAGCCGAGAGTGCACCGTGCGCAGCGTGAGCTTCACCCGGCGCGACCTCGGGGGACCCGTCCCAGGTCACGGGCGCCGACACCGTCGCCTCGGGGACCGCGCGGGACCAGGCGCTGCGGATCGTCCGGTCCCGAGCGTTCTGGTTGTAGTCGGCACCAAACACCGCCTCGCCCCGCTCCTCCTTCCACCACCGGGTCGTGACGCGCCCCGTACTCTTCCGAGCGCCGCTCCAGCTCGCGGCCGATGGCGATCGCAGCGTGCCGGACATCGGTGAACGACCAGAGCCGCTCGATCCGCACGTAGACGTGCACCCCACGGCCGCCGGATGTCTTCGGGAACCCCACCCACCCCAGTCTCGCTCGAGCATGCGCAGCTCGAGTGCGACGTCCGAGTCGCTGAAGTCCGTGCCGGCTGTGGGTCGAGGTCGATCCGCAACTCATCCCGGGCCAGTTCGACGCTGCGACTGCGCACCGGCCACGGGTGGAAGGTGATCGTGCCCAACTGGGCGGCCACGAGGGGCTGTGCGGCAGCACCCCCTCGTTGCAGTCCGGCCCGAGGGGAAGGCGATCCGTGCTGTACGAACCCACGCGGGGCCCCGGTGGGCACGCGCTTCTGGTAGACGCCTCGCCCTTGAACCCCTTGCGCGCGCGCCGAGCCGGGCACCCGGCTGGACGCCGCCGGGGCCACCGCTCAACGCCTGGTCGGCCGCAGCGCACGGATCATGGCCTCGCCCACGGCTGCGTAGTAGTCGATGACCTCGAACTTGCCGATGGGGCCGCCGGCGGCGCTCGGGAAGTACGGCTTGCCGGGGTTGCACGCGATTCTCGTGGCCGTCCACCTCGCGCACGACCGGCGCCCCGAACTCGTCCCTGGCCACGCGGGCACGCTAGCGGGTCGGCCCGCCACGAGTCCCGGTGCGGCTGCGGCGGGTCGGGGGCGGCGGCGAGTGGGCGCCGGGCGGCGGCGGGCGGGGCGGGGCGCGGTGGCGGGCCGGGTCGGGGGCGGGGGCGGCGGGGCCGGGCGGCGAGTGGGCGCCGGGTCGGGGGCGGCGGCGAGGGGCGCCGGGTCGGGGGCGGCGGCGAGTGGGGCGCCGGGGGTCGGGGGCGGCGGCGAGTGGGCGCCGGGTCGGGGCGGCGGCGAGTGGGCGCCGGGTCGGGGGCGGGTCCCTCTGCGAACCCCGCGCTGACGTACCGTTGATGCATGCGCCACAACGTGTCCCCGACCCGTCCCGACGGCACCCCCTATTCGGTCTCGCTGACCGAGGAGGAGTGGGCCGAGCGCCTCACGCAGGCGGGGCGCCAGGTGCTCCGGGGCGGCGGCACCGAGCGGCCGTTCACCGGCGAGTACACCGACACGAAGACGGCGGGCGTGTACTCGTGCCGGGCGTGCGGTGCGGATGCTTCCGCCAGCGAGACCAAGTTCGACTCGCACTGCGCCGGCCGATCGTTCTTCTTGCCCCTTGCCGGCGACTCCATCATCGAGATCGAGGACCGGTCGCTGGGGCATGATACCTGCACCGACTTCGCCGCCGGTTCGTGCGGCTTGCCTCGGGCACGTGTTCGCCGGCGAGGGCTACGGGACCCCCACGGACCTCCGCTACTGCATCAACTCGATCAGTCTGCGCCTCGAGCCGGAGGCCTGAGGGTCGCCCCAGTCGCGGGGCCTGCGCGTCGCCCCAGTCGCGGGCCTGCGCGTCGCCTCTGGCCGCCGGCCGGCCCCCCAGGACCCAGATGCTCCGGCTGGATCCAGTTGCTCCGGTCCAGACCGGAGCAACTGGACTCGGGCGGAGCATCTACGCGAGGTGGGGCCGGGGCGAGGTGGGGCGGGCCAGGGCGCCGACGTCGGCGGGGCTGGGGCGGGGAGGGGGCGGGGCGGCGGGGCGCTGTTTGGGGCGGGGCCAGGGCGTCGACGTCGGGGGCGGGGCCGGGGCGAGGTGGGGTGGGGCCGGGGGCCGGGGGTCAGCCGGCGGGCGTCGACGTCGGCGGGTGACACGCGCCGCCCCGTGTAGAACGGGATCTCCTCGCGGACGTGCCGGCGCGCCGTCGAGCCGCGCAGGTGGCGCATGAGGTCGACGATCCGGTGCAGCGGCTTGAAGGCCAGGAGCCACTCGTAGTCGCCTAGCGCGAAGGCCGCGACCGTGTTGGCCCGCACGTCCGGGGTAGTCCCGGCCCATCTGGCCGTGCTCGACGAGCATTGCCCGTCGCTCGGACTCCTCCAGCAGGTACCACTCTGTAGCGACGAACGGGTACACGCACACCCAGTCACGGCCGCCCCGCTCGTCGGCCAGGAACGCCTGGGAGCGCGGCTCCAACTCCGCCGGTCTGGTCGCAGATGGGCCTGCACCGCCCGGCGGAGTTCAACCGCTCGCACGTCCCGGCGTTCCTGGCCGACGAGCCGGCACGTGACTGGGTGTGCGTGTACCCGTTCGTCCGCTCCTACGAGTGGTACCTGCTGGACGAGTCCGAGCGACGGGCGATGCTCGTCGAGCACGGCCAGATGGGCCGGGACTACCCGGACGTGCGGGCCAACACGGTCGCGGCCTTCGCGCTAGGCGACTACGAGTGGCTGCTGGCCTTCGAGGCCGACGAGCTGGACCGGATCGTCGACCTCATGCGCCACCTGCGCGGCTCGACGGCGCGCCGGCACGTCCGCGAGGAGATCCCGTTCTACACGGGGCGGCGCGTGTCACCCGCCGACGTCGACGCCCTGCTCCGCGGCTGACCCCCGGCCCCCCGGCCCCACCCCGACCCTCGCCCCGGCCCCGCCGTCGACGCCCTGGCCCCGCCCCGAGTCGACGCCGCCGCGCCCCGCCGTCCCGCCCCGCCGCCGCCCCAGCCCCGCCGACGTCGCGCCCTGGCCCCACCCCACCTCGCCCCGGCCCCACCTCGCGTAGATGCTCCGCCCGAGTCCAGTTGCTCCGGTCTGGACCGGAGCAACTGGATCCAGCCGGAGCATCTGGGTCCTGGGGGGCCGGCCGGCGGCCAGAGGCGACGCGCAGGCCCGCGACTGGGGCGACGCGCAGGCCCGCGACTGGGGCGACGCTCAGGCCTCCGGCTCGAGGCGCAGACTGATCGAGTTGATGCAGTAGCGGAGGTCCGTGGGGGTCCCGTAGCCCTCGCCGGCGAACACGTGCCCGAGGTGCGAGCCGCACGACGCGCAGCGGACCTCGGTGCGGGTCATGCCCAGCGACCGGTCCTCGACCTCGATGATGGAGTCGCCGGCAAGGGGCGAGAAGAACGATGGCCAGCCGCAGTGCGAGTCGAACTTGGTCTCGCTGCGGAACAGTTCGGCACCGCACGCCCGGCACGAGTACACGCCCGCCGTCTTCGTGTCGGTGTACTCGCCGGTGAACGGCCGCTCGGTGCCGCCGCCCCGGAGCACCTGGCGCTCCGCCTGCGTGAGGCGCTCGGCCCACTCCTCCTCGGTCAGCGAGACCGAATAGGGGGTGCCGTCGGGACGGGTCGGGGACACGTTGTGGCGCATGCGTCAACGGTACGTGCGGCGCGGGGTTCGCGAAACCGCAGAGGACCCGCCCCCGACCCGGCGCCCACTCGCCGCCGCCCCCGACCCGGCGCCCACTCGCCGCCGCCCCCGACCCGGCGCCCACTCGCCGCCGCCCCCGACCCGGCGCCCACTCGCCGCCGCCCCCGACCCGGCGCCCACTCGCCGCCGGCCCGCCCGGCCCGCCGCCCCCGACCCGGCCCGCCACCGCCGGCCCGCCCGGCCCGCCGCCGGCCCGGCGCCCACTCGCCGCCGCCCCCGACCCGCCGCAGCCGCACCGGGACTCGTGGCGGGCCGACCCGCTAGCGTGCCCGCGTGGCCAGGGACGAGTTCGGGGCGCCGGTCGTGCGCGAGGTGGACGGCCACGAGATCCGCGTGAGCAACCCCGGCAAGCCGTACTTCCCGAGCGCCGCCGGCGGCCCCATCAGCAAGCTCGAGGTCATCGACTACTACGCAGCCGTGGGCGAGGCCATGATCCGTGCGCTGCGGGACCGGCCGACCACGTTGGAGCGGTGGCCCGGCGGCGTCCAGCCGGGTGCCCGGCTCAGCACGCGCGAGGGGTTCAAGGGCGAGGCGTTCTACCAGAAGCGCGTGCCCACCGGGGCCCCCGCGTGGGTTCGTACGGCGCGGATCGCCTTCCCCTCGGGCCGGACTGCCGACGAGGTGTGCCCGCACAGCCCGGCCACGATCGTGTGGGCCGCCCAGTTGGGCACGATCACCTTCCACCCGTGGCCGGTGCGCAGTGACGACGTCGACTCGCCGGATGAGCTGCGGATCGACCTCGACCCACAGCCCGGCACGGACTTCAGCGACTCCGTGGACGTCGCACTCGAGCTGCGGGGCCTGCTCGACGAGCTCGGGTGGGTGGGGTTCCCGAAGACATCCGGCGGCCGTGGGGTGCACGTCTACGTGCGGATCGAGCGGCTCTGGTCGTTCACCGATGTCCGGCACGCTGCGATCGCCATCGGCCGCGAGCTGGAGCGTCGGATGCCGGGGCGCGTCACGACCCGGTGGTGGAAGGAGGAGCGGGGCGAGGCGGTGTTCGTCGACTACAACCAGAACGCTCGGGACCGGACGATCCGCAGCGCCTGGTCCCTGCGCGCGGTCCCCGAGGCGACGGTGTCGGCGCCCGTGACCTGGGACGAGCTGCCCGAGGTCGCGCCGGGTGACTTCACGCTGCGCACGGTGCCGTCTCGGCTGGCTGCACAGGGCGACCCGCACGCGATGATCGACGACCGGGCGTTCGACCTCACGCCCGTCCTGGAGTGGTACGAGCGGGACGTGCGCGACCACGGCCTCGAGGACATGCCCTACCCCCCGGACTATCCCAAGATGCCCGGCGAGCCGAAACGGGTGCAGCCGAGCAGGGACGCCGACCGCAAGGGGGACGACAGCTGATCGGGCGCCGCGCTGGGCCGGAACGACAGCGCACGTGCCGGGCGGCACCGCACGTGCCGGGCCAGCGGTCGCGGTCCGGGCGCGGGACCTTCTGCTCCGGGCGCGTCAAGGATGGGCTGCCCCGACGGGTGTCGTCCGGGCTGACCCGAGGCAGCCGGCGGGCCGTGGCGCGTGGCGCCGTCGACCCGTATCGTGACCCCCATGTGCTTCAACCTCACGTTCGAGTCCGAGGACGACCTCGCCGCGATCGCCGCGGGCATGTCCGGGGACACCGACCGAGTCGAGGTCATGGTCGGCGTGAGCAGCACCCCGGTCGAGGCGGCCCCTTCCCGCTAGGACGTCGAGCATCAGCGGCAACGCGCTCCTCGGGGCCGCCGCGCACCGGCACCAGCCGATGGCGGCTCGCCGGATGCCTCGTGGGCCCATGATGATCCCGTGACGGACCTCCCCGAGATCCTGTGCGTCGGCGCTGTGGTGCACGATGCCCGGGGCCGGCTGCTCCTCGTCCGGCGGGGCAATCCGCCCGGACGGGGCTTGTGGTCCGTGCCCGGAGGCCGGGTCGAGCCGGGTGAGGCGGACCGGGACGCCGTCGTGCGCGAGGTCGCGGAGGAGACCGGGTTGCAGGTCGCCGTGGTCCGCTTCGCCGGATCGGTCCGGCGACCGGCCCCCGGGGCGCGGACCTTCCTCATCCGTGACTATGTGGCCCGACTCGATGGCCACGGCCCCGACCAGCCCGTGGCCGGTGACGACGCCCAGGACGCTCGGTGGGTCAGCCGGGCGGAGTTGGCGCACCTGCCCCTCGTCGACGGCCTGGTCGAGGCCCTGTCGGGGTGGGCCGTGCTGCCCGACTGATCCGCGCGGACCCGCACACCCGGTGGGCCACGGCGCGGACCGGGGCGTTCACCGGCTCGATCACGCGGTCGTACAGCGCCGCGACGAGGGAGTAGCCGTCCACGTGGCACCTCCTGCTGCTCGGTGCGCCACGCTGCTCCGGGGTCGGCCGATCCGTTCGGGCCCCGGGCGCGATCACACCGGCGTGGCCGGCCCCGCCACCCGGGCCGTCGCGTGCACGGCGGCGAGCACGCCGCGCAGGAACACGGAGTTCAACGGCTCCACGGCGCGCCGCGCGGTCGCCGGCTCGCTCGCGACGAGGATGCCGAGCGCCCTCGACAGCGCGTGCGGACCGGCGCCGTCCAGCGTGTCGACCAGGAGGTCCCCCAGCTTCCCGCGCTCGATCGCCATCGTGACCATCCGGTCGAACGTGTTCTCAGGGGTGAACACCCGGGCCTCGCGGGGGACCATCGAGTGTGCGCCCCATCGGCAGGCCTCGTAGCAGACCCCGCAACCCAGGCACTTCTCCGGGTCGACGATGGCCCAGTACGTGCGCAGGCCCTTGCCCTCGTTGTCGACGATCGAGATCGCGTCGGCTGGGCAGCGCCGGTAGCACTTCTTGCAGCCGCGGCACTTCGCCAGGTCGATCGCTGCCAGCCAGTTCGAGGACACGATCGCGCCGGTGATGCCGTGGTGCCGGATCGCCTGCATCATCCCGCAGCAGCACCCGCAGCAGTTGCACATGTAGCTGATGCCGTGCTTGACGTTGTCGGCCGTCTGGGCCAGCCCGGCGGCCTTGGCCGTGGCCAGGACCTCCAGGCCCTCCTCGTTGCTGATCTCCTCGGCGATCCCGGATCGGACCAGGGCCCGCGCCGCCCCGCCGAACGTCAGGCACGTGCGCGTCGGGCGCCCGCAGCCCTCCCCGATGAGATTGGCGTGGGTGCGGCAGGGGCACTCCGAGACGGCGACCGTGTCGGCCTCGGCGACGATGTGGGTGGCCAACTCCCAGTCGAGCACCTCGACCTGCGGATCCTCCGGCAGCGACTCCTCCCGCACGAGCGACCGCCCGATCTGGGTGCTGCCCGCGAACACTGCGCCGGCGAACGAGTCGTCGCCGTACATGTACTCGTGGAACAGCGCGGCGAGCTGCTCCATCGGTGCGTCCTCACGCACCCGCATGAACGTGAACTCGAAGAACCCGATGACGACCGGGGCCAGCGCGACCTGCCGCTCGCCGTGGTGCTCGAGGTCCAGGACCAGTCCCTTGGCCGCCATGCTCGTGAGCTTCGGGTCGAGCTCGACGGCGTCGATCCCCGTGCGGGCCGACAGGACCCGGACGGAGCAGACCGTCGGCATCCGCGCCGCGATCTGCGCCTCCTCCTCGGTGAACAGCAGGCGCAGGATCTGCTGGAACACCGGCGAGTCGGGGGCGCCGGTCGGCATCCGGTCGAGTCGCTGCTGCAGTCGTCGGTACGCGAGGTCGGGATCTGCCAGCGTGTGGCCCATTGCGTGCCTCCGGTCGAACGTGGCCCTGCCGCCCATTCAACGCCTCGTCGCAGGGCCATCGCAGGGCCGAAGGTCCATCGGTGATGGCCCGACCGGGCGTGCCGTCGCGGGCGCGACGACCCACTCGAGCCGGAGAGCCCGAGAGTCAGGTACCGGATCCCCGACAGCGACCACGGTTCGCTTCACCTCGGGCGCACGACCGGCGTACCGTCGAGACAGGAGGTGCCGCATGCTCACCTTCGCTGAGGCCCGAAGGGCAGCGGTCAACGAGGTCGCCCACTGGTACCCGCTCGAGGACTCCGCCTACGCGGCTGAGCGCGAGGGCTGGGGGGACCAGACCCACTGGCACGTCACGGTCGGCGACTTCCGGTTCATCGTGCGCGGCGATGTGCGGTTCCGGGGCTCGGTGTTCCCGGACGTGCTCATCGACAAGCGCACCGGCGAGGTCCTGATCGGGGCCCGGACCGCCTGATCAGGAGTCGCCGAGGCCCCCGGCCGGGCGATCGGGGGACGGGCGCGGCTCGCGCAGGTCGATCGCCACTGGCGCGGCTCGGGTGAGGTCCACGTCGGTCGTGTCGGGCGACCAGGAGTCGGTCCAGGTGGGTTCGTCGCGGTCGACGTGGGTGTCGAAGCGCCGCCACGCGTAGAGGGGGTCCCAGCCGATCGCCGCGGTGACCGTGGCGTAGAGCGCCAGGATCGCGAACCCGATCGTCGCCGCCTCGAACCCGCCGGAGGCGGCGACGGCGAAGCCCCCCATCAGCACGAGGCTCAGGGCGACACATGCGCGGACCACACGGTCCTCGCGTCCGACGTTGCGGCGCATCCACGACCCCCCACGGGCGACTCGGAGTTCACTGCCATGCTCGCCCGTGCATCGCGACTCGTCGCGCAGCCACGCCGGGGCGCCCGGCACCAGTCCGAATTCTATCCGACAAATCAGACGAATCTCGCGGATCGGCCCCGCCGGCCCAGGTCCGCCATACCCCCGCCCATCGGACCGGACAGGCGTGTGGCCCGGAAGCAGGGCTTCCGGGCCACACGTGGGGCTCAGAGGTTGCCGGGGACCAGCACCCTGCTGATGCTGTGGATGACGCTGTGCCCGGCGTCGATGTCCGTGCGGACGAGGTAGGGATCGCGCAACGGCGAGGCGTCCTGGATCTTGATCCCGTAGCTCGTCGCCTTGACCGTGATCGTCTGGCCGTCGTTGAGCGTCTCGATCGGGGTGTTGAGCGGGACATCCGCCTTGACGACCTTCGCCCCCACCAGGTGGTAGCTCAGGACCTTGGTCAGCGTCTCGCCCGTGCCGACGGCACCCACGATCGCGTTGAGCACGCCCTGCTCGGTGAAGTACCACTTCCCGGTCAGGTCCTTGGCCAGCAGCTGGAAGGCGCGGTCGTTGGGGGCGAAGAGCGTGACGGCGGTGCTTGGGCTGGTGACCGCCGGCACGAACGTCTTGTTCGCCACGACCGCGGCGGTGAGGATGTCGAAGTCGTACCAGTTGCGCTGGTCCCAGCGGAACTTGTCGAGGCCGGCAGCGTTCTCGGAGCCGGTGTAGCGATCGACCGAGTTGACGACGCCCAGGATCGTGGCGCCGCCGTCCGTGGCGGAGGCCGGCGCGGCCAGGGCGACAGGGGCGGCGATGGCGGCTGCTGCGGTGATACCTGCGATGGTCCTGCGTGACATGAGGGGCTCCTGGGATTGGCTGGTGGGGTCTGTCACCTGCCCTATCCGACGGAGACGCTCCCGTGGATGCAGAATTTGTGCACAAGTTTCGCCGGAGGAGATCCGTCACGCCGTGCCGGCCAGCACCCGGGCGATGTCGAGGGGTTCGGGTGACACCAGCTGGTCCATCGTGCACTCGGCCGGGTCCTTGTCGGGGCGCCAGCGGACCAGGGGAGCGACATGGCGCAGCCGGCCTGACTCCACCTGGTTGTACGAGACCTCGGCCACGAGCTCCGGCCGCAGTGGGTACCAGGCGTCGTCCTTGCCCGACCGCCATCGGCTCGGCCCCCCCGGGGCGCGACCCCTGGGGGACAGCCACGGGTGATCCTCGCCGCCGGCCAGGTCGCGCAGCCGCTCAACGAGCGCGAGTCGCTCGGCCATCGGGAAGGCGCCGATCGCCCCGATCATCTGCAGCACGCCGGCATCGTCGTAGAGCCCGATCAGCAGCGAACCCACCGCCTCCTGGCCATCGGGGCCGGGCCGCTTGTAGGGCCGCCACCCGGCGCAGACGACATCCACCGTGTGCTCCGGCTTGACCTTGAAGAGCGTGCGCTTCCCGGGGGTGTAGACCCCGTCCAGCGGCCTGGCGATGAGGCCGTCGAGCCCGGCGCCGGGCAGGGCGTCGAACCATCGCCCGGCGACTGCGAGGTCCTGCGTCTGGGGCGTCAGGTGCAGGGGAGCTGCCTCGCCGTCGAGGACCTCGACCAGCGCGGCACGTCGTCGCGCCGCAGGCGCGCCGCTCAGGTCTGCGCCGTCGGCGGCCAGCAGGTCGAAGGCCACGAACGATGTGGGCAGCTGCTCGGACAGCTCGGTGATCTTCCAGCCGCCCGCCTCCTTGCGTGGGCGCAGCCGCATCTGCAGTGCGTCGAAGGCCAGCCGGCCATCGCGGATCACCACCAGCTCCCCGTCGAGCACCACGTCCTCGACGCGCATCTGCCGGATGCGCTCGACCATCTCCGGGAACGCGTACGACAGGTCCCATGCCCCGCTGGCCGCGGCCTCCGGGCCACGCATGCGCCCCTGGATCACGACGTCGTCGCCGCGCCTGAAGACCAGTGCGCGGAAGCCGTCCCACTTTGGCTCGAACGCCAGCCCCTCGGCCGACGCCGGCAGTCCGCCGATCGGCTTTGCCAGCATCGGCTCGATGGGCGGGTCGAGCGCGAATCGCTCACCCACGGGGCGCGCCGGTGGTCGTCGGGCGAGGGTGCGGGGCGGGCCGGTGGCCGGAGCCGTGCGGGGTCATCGGCCCATCATGGCGTCTGGCAGGCTTCCACCATGCCCCGACTGGTCGACCGGTTCCCGCACGTGGAGGCCGACCGGCTGATCTCCGAGCTCGTGCCGCCCCCGAGGTTCGCGCGGGAGTCGTTCGAGACCTACCTGCCCGACCCTGGTCAGCCGACCCAGGCGGCGGCGGTCGCGGGCCTGCGGGCCTTCGCCGCCGCGCTCAACGCGCCGCCACCGGCGACCGGGCGGTTCCGGTTCCGCCGCGCGGCACCGCCGGAGCGCCGCGCCGGCATCTACCTCGACGGCGGCTTCGGCGTCGGCAAGACCCACCTGCTCGCCTCGCTGTGGCATGAGGCCCCGGCGCCGCGTGCGTTCGGCACCTTCGTCGAGTTCACGCACCTGGTCGGCGCACTCGGGTTCGCGCGCACGGTGGAGGCGCTGTCCGCGCATCGGTTGGTCTGCATCGACGAGTTCGAGCTCGACGATCCGGGCGACACCGTGCTCATGTCGACCCTGCTCAACCGGCTCGTCGACGCCGGGGTGCGCCTGGCGGCCACGTCCAACACGCTGCCCGACCGCCTCGGCGAGGGCCGGTTCGCTGCCGACGACTTCCTGCGCGAGATCCAGGGCCTGGCCGCGCACTTCGACGTCTACCGCATCGATGGTGAGGACTACCGACATCGCGGGTTGCCCGACGCCGCCGGATCCGCTGGGCCAGGACGAGGTTGTGGCCGCCGCCGGCGACGGCTGGCTCGACTCGTTCCCCGAGCTCGAGGCGCATCTGTCCCGGGTGCACCCCTCGCGCTACGGGGCCCTGCTCGACGGGGTGCCGCGGGTCCACCTGACGGGCGTCCACCAGCTCACCGACCAGGCGGCCGCGCTGCGCCTCGTGGTCCTGGCCGACCGGCTCTACGACCGGGACATCCCCGTGGTCGCCTCCGGAATCCCGCTGGACCGCGTGTTCGGCGAGGACATGCTCCGCGGGGGGTACCGGAAGAAGTACTTCCGGGCGATCTCGCGTCTGGTGGCGCTGGCCCGGGAGGGCGCCGGACTGGCGGAGTAGGTCGCCCCGGGCCCCGCCCCCGCCCCGGCCCCCGCCTCCGCCCCGGCCCCGCCTCCGCCCCGGCCTCCGCCCCGCCCCCCGGCCCCCGCCTCCGCCCCGGACTTCATCCAAGTTCGCAGCGCAGGACCCGACTTCATCCAACTCCGCTGAGGCAGGACGACCCCAGACTTGGATCGATCCTCGCGGGAGGGTCCTGGGCGCTGCCGGGCGTGCCGGCGGCAGGCCGGCGGCGGATGGCAGGATGCCGCGCATGCAGCGGCGCACCTTCCTGGCACTGGGCGTGACAGCCCTGGCCCTGGCCGGCTGCACTGAGGGTCGCCCGTCGGATGCCGAGGGCGGATCCCAGCCGCCGCGTCCACCAGCCAAGGATCCCGACGCGGAGCTGCGCGAGCGAGTGGCCGCCTCGGAATCCGCTCTGATCGCCGCGTACCGCGCCGCCCTGGCCGCCCACCCGGACCTCGCCCCCGACCTCGGGGCGTTCGTGGCGCACCACGAGGCACACCTCGCCCGGGTCGCCCCGCTCCTGGCGAGCCCTGGTGCGCAGACCGGATCTCCCGCGCCCCCGGGGGACGCCACAGCTGAGCCGTCGTCCGACCCCGCGGCCGAGGCCTCGGCGACTCCCGGGGATCCGGACACCGAGGAGGCGACGCTCGAGCGGCTCGCCGAGGCCGAGGCCGCCGCCGTGCGCGACCGGGTCGCTGCCTGCGACGCCGCCGACAGCTCCATCCTGGCCCGGGACCTGTGCGTGATCGCCGCGAGCGAGGCCCAGCACCGGGCCGAGATCGGCGCGCTGCTCGACGGGCGGAGAGCCGGATGAGGGGGGCCTCGACCGGCACCGCGTACCTCGCGGCACTGCAGTCGGCACTGGCGGGCGAGCACGCTGCCGTCTGGGCCTGCGGGAGGGCCGCCGCAGAGCTCAGCCGGGCCCAGCGCACCGCGGCGCTCAAGGAGCTCGACGCGCACCGCTCAGCCCGCGACGAGCTGCGCCGGCAGGTCGTCGCCCTCGGTGCCGAGCCCGTGCTCGCGGCCGTGGCCTACGTCGAACCCTTCGACGTCACCGGGCGGGCAGGAGGTCGACGGCTCCTCGCGCACGTGGACTCCGCCCTGGTCGCCACCTACGCCGACCTCGCCGGGGTCACCCCGCAGGCCGGCCGGCGCCCGGTCGTTGCCGCGGCAACGGAGTCGGCGGTCCGTGCCCTCTCGTGGGGGGCCGATCCCGCAGCCTTCCCCGGGACCTGAGGGGCACCTGGCGCGCGAGCTCGTGCCGTCGACCGACGAGCCCGGCCGTCCCCACACCGAGCGCCGGTACGGACCCTCCGGGGCTGCGGGGCAGCCGAAGCCGGGCGCCGGCCCGGTAGACTGTGCCGCCACAACTGCGTCTCACAACAGGATCGAGGAGGGTGCCATGTCCGCCGCCCAGGCACGGGCTCTCCGAACCCTCGCCGAGCCCATCGTCACGGCTCTCGACTGCGACCTGGAGGATGTCGTGATCCGGCAGGCCGGCAAGCGGCGCCTCGTCCGGGTGGTGGTCGACCACGCTGGTGGGCTCTCGCTGGACCTGGTCGCCGACATCAGTCGCCAGCTGTCCCAGGCCCTCGATGACAACGACGTCCTCGGCCAGTCCGCGTTCGTCCTCGAGGTGACCTCGCCGGGCGTCGATCGCCCGCTGCGCCTGCCACGGCACTGGTCGCGCGCGGTCGGACGGCTGGTGGCCGTCACGCTGCGGTCGGGGGAGCGCTTCGAGGGCCGCGTCCGTGCTGCCGACGACGGCGGTGCCACGCTCGACGTCGCGGGCACCGAGCAGCCCCTGGACTACGCGGACGTGGCGCGCGCGGTCGTCCAGGTCGAGTTCACGCGGGTCGACGACGCCCCGCTGGACGACGCGGACGACGCGGACGACGCGGACGACGCGGACGACTTCGACGATTCCGACGACTCCGGCCGGGAGGGCTGACATGGACATCGACATGGCTGCGCTGCGCGCGGTTGCCCTGGACAAGGAGATCTCCGTCGACCTGCTGGTCGACTCGATCGAGCAGGCCCTGCTCGTGGCCTACCACCACACGCCGGGTGCGGCCGAGCAGGCGCGCGTCGTGCTGGACCGGGCGACCGGCCACGTGACGGTGTGGGCCATGGAGGCCGCGGACGAGGATGCTGCGGACAGCTTCGTGCCGCGCGAGTACGACGACACGCCCGAGGGCTTCGGCCGGGTGGCCTCGACCACGGCGCGACAGGTGCTCGTGCAGCGGCTGCGCGAGGCCGAGGACGAGGCGACCCATGGCCACTTCTCCGGCAAGGTTGGCGACCTCGTGTCGGGCGTGGTGCAGCAGGGTTCCGACTCGCGCCTGGTGTTCGTGGACCTCGGCCGCGTGGAGGGGGTCCTGCCGCCGCAGGAGTCCGTGGCCACCGAGCAGCACCCGCACGGCTCGCGACTGAAGGCGCTCGTGGTGGGCACCCGGCGTGGGCCCAAGGGCACGCAGGTGGTGCTCTCCCGCACCCACCCGGGGCTGGTGAAGGCGCTGTTCGCCCTCGAGGTGCCCGAGATCGCGGACGGCTCCGTCGAGATCGTGGCCATGGCCCGTGAGGCGGGCCACCGCACGAAGATGGCCGTGCGCTCGCACCGTCCGGGACTGAACCCCAAGGGCGCATGCATCGGGCCGATGGGCTCGCGGGTGCGCAACGTGATGTCCGAGCTCGGGGGCGAGAAGATCGACATCGTCGACTGGTCGGATGACCCGGCGGAGATGGTCGCCCACGCGCTGTCGCCGGCCCGGGTGACCTCCGTGGAGATCGTTGACGAGGAGACGCGCTCGGCGCGGGTGATCGTCCCGGACTTCCAGCTCTCCCTGGCGATCGGCAAGGAGGGGCAGAACGCCCGCCTCGCGGCCCGGCTCACGGGATGGCGCATCGACATCCGTCCCGACACGGCGCCCGAGGGGGTCACGGGTCCGGATTCGGGCCAGCGGTGACATCTCCGCTAGACTCGGCGGAGTCTGCCGCTCGCGGTGGTCCGGTGCGAACGTGCATCGGATGTCGCGTGCGGGCAGGCAAGTCCGAACTGCTTCGGGTCACCGCCCGGGATGGCACCTGCCTCCCGGATCCCAGGTCCCGGCAGCCCGGTCGCGGTGCATACCTGCACCCCGCGCTGGACTGCCTTGACCGGGCGGAGCGGCGCCGGGCGATCCCCAGGGCCCTCCGGGTCTCGGGGACGCTCGACACCGCCGCCGTCCGCGCGTGGATCGAGGCCCAGTCGGAAGTCGACAAGGCCGCACTTCAGGGATTGAGGAGCGAACTGGAATGAGCACTCGATGAGCTCGCTGCTATGAGCGTGCCCTACAGGAACCAGCGGTCCCTGCCCCAATAGCCGACCAGGCGGGCACGGACCACAGACAGGAGAGACGTGTCGAAGGTCCGGGTCAGCACACTGGCCAAGGAGTTGGGTATTCCCAGCAAGGAAGCCGTCGCGTGGTTGAACGCGAACGGCGAGTACGTGAAGTCAGCCGCCTCGACGATCGAGGCCCCCGTCGAGCGCAAGCTGCGGGAGGCGTTCCCGGCCAAGCCGGCTGCTGAGAAGGCGCCCAGGCCGGCGCCCAAGCCCGCGACCGGGCCGACCCCGGCTGGGCCCGGCCCTGCGGCGGCGACCCCGGCCGCGGCCGCCGCCCCCGCCCCGAGCGCACCGGCGGCCCCCGCGGCCGCAGCGCCCGGCCCCGCGCCGACCGCACCGGCGACTCCGACCGCACCGGCGGCTCCGACCGCACCGGCGGCTCCGGCGGCCGCGGCACCCGAGGTCCCGGCGGCACCCGCCGCACCCGCCGCACCCGCCGCCGAGACCGGTGCGGGTGCCGGCACCCCCGCTGCGCCGGCCGGCCCGACGCCGGGCCCGCGGCCCGCTCCCGGCCCGCGCCCGGGCAACAACCCGTACTCGAGCGGGGGCATGCGTCCGGCCGGCCCGCGTCCGGGCAACAACCCGTTCACCGGCGGCACCGGCATGGGCCGGCCCGCGGCGCCTCGGCCCGCGGCCCCGGCAGGTCCCGGCGGGCCGCGTCCGAACCCCGGATCAATGCCTCCCCGTCCCGCGCCGCGTCCGGCAGGTGCCGGCGGTCGTCCCGGCGGCCCCGGTGCGCGTCCCGGCGGCCCCGGCGGTCGTCCCGGCGGCCCGGGGGGTGCCGGTGGGTTCCGCCCCGGCAGCGGCGGTCCCGGCGGCCCCGGTGGGTTCCGCCCCGGTGGTGGCGGTCCCGGCGGTGCCGGTGGGTTCCGCCCCGGTGGCGGCGCCCCGGGTGGCCCCGGGCGCCCCGGTGGTGGCCCCCCCGGCCGCGGCCCCGGCCGTGGTGGCACGGCGGGTGCGTTCGGCCGTCCCGGCGGGCGCCCCACGAAGGGTCGCAAGTCGAAGAAGGCCAAGCGCCAGGAGTTCGACAACATGCAGGCCCCCACGATCGGCGGGGTGCGCCTGCCGCGCGGCAACGGCGCGGTCGTGCGGCTGCCCCGTGGTGCCTCGCTGACGGACTTCGCCGAGCGGATCAACTGCTCGGCGGCCGACCTGGTCACCGTCATGTTCAAGCTCGGCGAGATGCTCACGGCCACCCAGTCGGTCGATGACGACACCCTGCGCCTGCTGGGCCAGGAGCTGGACTTCGACGTCCAGGTCGTCTCGCCCGAGGACGAGGATCGCGAGCTGCTCGAGACGTTCGACCTCGAGTTCGGCGAGGACGAGGGCGACGAGGACGACCTGGTCGCGCGTCCGCCGGTGGTCACCGTCATGGGTCACGTCGACCACGGCAAGACCAAGCTGCTCGACGCGATCCGCTCGACGAACGTCGTCGACGACGAGGCCGGCGGCATCACCCAGCACATCGGTGCCTACCAGGTGACCGCGGAGGTCGGCGGCGACGAGCGCAAGCTCACGTTCATCGACACCCCGGGTCACGAGGCGTTCACCGCCATGCGTGCCCGTGGTGCGCAGGTGACCGACATCGCGGTGCTCGTGGTGGCCGCCGACGACGGCGTGAAGCCGCAGACGATCGAGGCGCTGAACCACGCGCAGGCGGCCGGCGTGCCGATCGTGGTCGCCGTCAACAAGATCGACAAGGAGGGCGCGGACCCGACGAAGGTCCGCGGCCAGCTCACCGAGTACGGGCTGGTGGCCGAGGAGTTCGGCGGCGACACGATGTTCGTCGACGTCTCGGCGAAGGGCCGGCTCAACATCGACTCGCTGCTCGAGGCGATCGTGCTGACCGCCGATGCCACCCTGGACCTGCGTGCCAACCCGACCCAGGACGCCCAGGGTGTGGCCATCGAGGCGCACCTGGACCGCGGCCGCGGCCCGGTGGCGACCGTCCTGGTCCAGCGCGGCACGCTGCGCCCCGGTGACTCGATCGTCGCCGGTGACGCCCACGGTCGCGTGCGTGCCATGCTCGACGAGCACGGCAACACCGTCGACGAGGCCCTGCCGGCGCGCCCGGTCCAGGTGCTCGGCCTGACGTCGGTGCCCGGCGCCGGCGACTCGTTCCTGGTCGTCGGAGAGGACAGGGTCGCCCGCCAGATCGCCCAGACCCGGCAGGCCCGCGAGCGCAACGCGCAGCTGGCCAAGCGTCGCGGCCGCCGGACGCTGGAGGACTTCCTCAAGCAGCTGGAGACCGGCGAGGTCCAGGAGCTCAACCTGATCCTCAAGGGCGACGTGTCCGGTTCGGTCGAGGCGCTCGAGGACGCACTCCTGCAGATCGACGTCGGCGAGGAGGTCAACCTGCGCATCATCGACCGCGGCGTCGGTGCGATCACCGAGACCAACGTCATGCTGGCCGCGGCCTCCAAGGCGGTCATCATCGGCTTCAACGTCCGGCCGCAGGGCAAGGCGACGGAGCTGGCAGACCGCGAGGGTGTCGACATCCGGTACTACAACGTCATCTACTCGGCGATCGACGACATCGAGGCGGCCCTCAAGGGCATGCTCAAGCCGGAGTTCGAGGAGGCCCAGCTGGGCACCGCCGAGGTGCGCGAGGTCTTCAAGAGCTCCAAGTTCGGCACCATCGCCGGCTGCCTCGTGCGTTCGGGGGACATCAAGCGCAACAGCAAGGCGCGCCTGGTCCGCGACGGTGTCGTGGTCGCCGACAACCTGTCGGTGGGGTCGCTTCGACGGTTCAAGGACGACGTCACCGAGGTCCGCGAGGGCTTCGAGTGCGGCATCGGGCTGGGGTCGTTCAACGACATCAAGGTCGATGACGTCATCGAGACGTTCGAGATGCGGGAGAAGCCCCGCGGCTGACGCGTGGGGGAGCAGCGGTGTTCGTCGGGATCCTCGATGTCGACCTGCTGCTCCCCGACGACGTGCGGTCGCTGCAAGGACAAGCGCAGCCACGTGCGCGGGCTGGTCGCGGAGCTGCGGCGGCGTTTCGATGTCGCCGCCGCCGAGGCCGGTCACCTGGACCTGCACCGGCGCACCCTCATCGGGGTTGCGGTGGTGGCCCCGGACGCCGCGCGCTGCCGCGAGGTCCTGGACGCATGCGAGCGGCTCGTGGCCGGCCGCCCGGAGTTCCAGGTGCTGGCCGCACGGCAGCGACTTGTGGGCGCCGAGGACTGATCGGGCCAAGGCCGGTGCCGACGCCCGGGCAGGGTTGCTGCGCGGGGTCCCCGCGCGGGTTAGGGTGCTCTCTTGCGCCGGGCGCGCGCACGGGGGTTGGGACGACATGAGGAGAGGCGGCCATCGTGGGAGCCCATGAGGCGCGGGTGCGCAGGCTGGCGGACCGGGTACGGGTGATCGTTGCCGAGACCCTGGAGACGCGCGTGAAGGACCCCAGGCTCGGGTTCATCACGATCACCGATGCGCGGGTCACCAACGACATGCGCGAGGCGACGGTCTTCTACACGGTGTACGGCTCGGAGCAGGAGCAGGCCGACACCGCGGCCGCGCTGGAGTCGGTCAAGGGCGTGCTGCGCTCCGAGGTCGGCAGGCAGACCGGTGTGCGGCACACCCCGTCGCTGGCGTTCGTGGCCGATGCCGTGCCCGAGAACGCCCGCCACATCGACGACCTGCTCGCCCAGGCAGCCGTGACGGACGCGGCTGTGGCGGCGGCAGCGGCAGGCGCGGAGTTCGCCGGTGACGCCGATCCCTACCGGGTGCCGCGCGAGGAGGGCTGGGACGAGGGCGAGGGGGAGGGCCTCGGCTGGGACCCGGATGCCGGCCAGCCCCGTGGATAGGGAGCCGGCGCCCGACATGCGAGGAACAGGGATCGCCCCGCCCACCGACACGGCCCCGCACGCGGCGAATGCCGGTACGGCCGCCGACGGGATCGTCGTCGTCGACAAGCCCGCGGGGTGGACCTCGCACGACGTCGTGGCCAGGATGCGCCGGATCGCCGGCACCAGGCGCGTCGGCCACGCGGGGACGCTGGACCCGATGGCCACCGGGGTCCTGGTGGTCGGGATCGGCCGCGCCACTCGGCTGCTGGGCCACATCAGCGGGCACAGCAAGGCGTACACCGCCACCATCCGACTGGGCTGGGCGACGGTCACCGACGATGCGGAGGGCGACCGCCTGGCCGGGGATGCTGCCGACCACCTGACCATGGCCGACGTCCTGCCCGCGGTCGAGGCAGCTGACGGGCGCCATCCTGCAGCGGCCCTCCGCGGTGTCGGCGATCAAGGTCGACGGCCGGCGGGCCCACGATCGCGTGCGGGCCGGCGAGGAGGTCGAACTGGCCGAACGCCCCGTCCTGGTGAGCATCTTCGACGTCCTGGCTGTCCGTCCGGACCACGATCGGTCCTGCCTGGACCTCGACGTCGAGGTGGAGTGCTCCTCGGGCACCTACATCCGGGCCCTGGCCCGTGACCTGGGCCAGGCGCTGGGCGTCGGCGGCCACCTGACGTCGCTGCGCCGCACGCGGGTGGGTGGCTTCGACGTGACGGAGGCGCGCACGCTCGTCGAGCTCGGGCGCGAGCGGGACGACCGGGGTGGCCTCGAGGTGCTCGGCCTCGCCGACGCGGCTGCCTCAGCGTTCCCCGTCGTCGCGGTGCCGGGCCCGGTGGAGTCCGCGATCCGGCATGGCCGGGCGATCACCCTGCCCCGGGTCTGGGAGCCGTTCCGGGATGTCTGGCACGAGAACGGGACCGAGGGCTCCGAGGGAACCTGGGCCGACCACGTCGAGCCGCACGCGCTGTTCAGCGAGTTCGGCGAGTTCCTCGCCCTGGTGAGTCCCAACCAGGACGGCACGACCCGCTACGTCGCGGTCTTCGCCCAGCCGTAGCGGGTGCGGGCGACGAACAGGGTGGCGGCGACCGCGGCCACGCCGGGCCGGGCTCAGAACTGCGGGTCGCCCGCCTGGACCTGCCGCATCCAGGTGGTCAGCTCGTCGGGGTCGCGCGGCAGCGAGGCCGAGAGGTTCACCGGACCGGCGGCCGTGACCTGGATGTCATCCTCGATGCGCACGCTGATGCCCCGGAACTCCGGCGGCACCGAGAGGTCGTTGACCTGGAAGTACAGGCCCGGCTCGACGGTGAGCACGTGGTTGGCTCCCAGGGGGCCGTGGATGTAGGCCTCCTCGCGAGCCTGAGCGCAGTCGTGGACGTCCAGGCCGAGGCTGTGCGACACCCCGTGCAGGGTCCAGCGGCGGTGCCGCCCGGCGCCCGGCTGGTCGTGGTCGTCGCTGCAGGACACCTCGGGGGTCACGTCGAGGATCCCCCAGGCGTGCAGGTGCTCGGCGAGCACGCGCATGCTGGCCCGGTTGGCGGCCTGGAAGTCGTTGCCGACCAGGCACTCGGCTATGCCGGCCTCCTGGGCCTCGAGGACAGCGCGGTACACCGTGCGCTGGGTCTCGGACCACTGCCCGGTCAGCGGGAACGTGCGGGTGACGTCGGCGGTGTAGATCTCGTCGGTCTCCACGCCCATGTCGGCCAGGAGCAGGTCGCCGGAGCGCAGCTGGCCGTTGTTGCGCCACCAGTGCAGCGTCGTGCCGTTGGCGCCGGAGCCGACGATCGACGTGTACCCGACCTCGTTGCCCTCCAGGCGGGCCCGCCGCCAGAACGTCCCCTCCAGCCAGCGCTCGCCGCGGACCGGGCGGTCCAGCACGCGGGGGATCTCGCGGACCACGTCGGCGAACCCGCGCGTCGTGGCGTCGCACGCGGCCCGGAGGCGAGCGATCTCCCAGTCCTCCTTGTCCAGGCGCAGCTCGTCGACGACCCCGGCCAGCTTGTCGCCGACGCCGTGGGGCAGCAGCGCGTCGACGATCGGGTCGTGGCCCGAGAGCAGGGCGCACTCCTGGTCGCGCCAGGCCTCGATGTCGTGGGCCAGCTCCGTGAGTGGCCGTGCCGCGAGGCCGAGGACGTCGCCGGTCTCCGCGGGGGTGGGTACGTTCCCGACCCAGATCGCGCCGAACTGGTGGTCGGTGAAGTACCCCTCGGAGCCGACGCGGTGGTACTCGCGCACGTACAGGGTGCAGTCGTGCCCGGAGCCGTTGGTGCGGGGGGCCATGACGAGGACGGCGCCCTCGACGGTCTCCCCGGTGAGCCAGACGAACGCCGACGCGGCCCGGAAGGCGTACTGCGTGTCGTTGGCGCGCGTCCTCATCTGGCCCGAGGGCACGACGACCAGCTGCCCGGCGAAGTGCGCTGAGAGGGCTTCGCGCCGGGCGGCTGCGGGCGCTGCGACGCCCGACCCCGCAGCGGGGTGGGCCATGCGTAGGCGCCGGCCCCCAATCGTTGCCGAGCCACTCGACCAGTTGGCGGCTCATCGCCGCACGCTTGCGCACAGGAGGCGGGGTGAGCGCTGCGTCAGGGTCGGCTGGGGTGCCAGCGGCGTGCGGGGAGTCGTCTGCGGCCATGGACTGTGAGTGTAGGCCGGTTCGTCGGGGGACACCCTCGGCGGCCGGCGCCGCCGGTCCCCGGCAGCAGGGCGACGCGTGGCAGGGTATGCCCATGCTGGTCTGGCGTGGTTGCGACGAGGTGCCTCAGGGGCTTGCGCCGACCTCGATCACGATCGGCGCGTTCGACGGCGTGCACCGGGGCCACCGCGTGCTGCTGGAGCGCGCCATCCAGGAGGCAGGCGATGCGCTGATGCCTGTCGCCGTGACCTTCGACCCGCACCCGATGGCGATCATCCGCCCGGACCTGGCTCCCCTCCTGCTGACCTCGATGGCGCATCGGCTGGAGCTGTTCGAGGGGCTGGGGATGGCTGGGACGCTGGTCATCCAGTTCACCGCGGAGCTGGCGGCGGAGTCGGCCGAGCGGTTCGCCACGCGGGTCCTGGCCGAGACGCTGAACGCCCGCCACGTGGTGGTGGGGGGCAACTTCCGGTTCGGCCACCGCGCGGCCGGCGATGTGGTGACCCTGACCGAGCTCGGGCGGGAACTCGGCTTCGACGTGTCGGTCGTGGAGCTCGAGCCCCTGGGGGAGGCGCTCGATCCGCCGCGACGACGAGGCGCCGCAGGCCTCGGCGGTGTCCTCGACCGCGATCCGGGGGATGCTCGCCGCCGGGGACGTGGCCGGGGCGGCGCACGCGCTGGGGCGCCCGCACCGGGTCAGCGGCCGGGTCGTCGAGGGCGATCGCCGGGGCCGTCACCTGGGCTACCCGACGGCGAACCTCGACGTGCCGGCCGGCATGGCCGTGCCGGACGACGGGGTGTACGCGGCGCGGTTCCGGACCGACGAGGACGCTGTGACCTGGCGGGCGGCGGCCGTGTCCGTGGGAACCAACCCGACCTTCGACGGGGAGACCCGGCGGGTCGAGGCGTACGTGCTGGATGCCCCCGAGGGCTACGACGTCTACGGGCGCGGCGCCGACGTGGAGTTCGTCGAGCGCATCCGCGGCCAGGTGCGGTTCGACTCAGTCGAGGCGCTGGTGGCGCAGATGGGCAAGGACGTCGCTCGCGCGCGGGAGCTGGTCGGCGCGGCTGAGGCCCGGTCGTCGTCGGTCGGGCACGTTCCGGGTGGTTGGGCCCTACTTCCTGCGGCCGAAGTTCTGGGTCCAGTAGACCGTCCACTTGCCGGCGCCCTCGACCCGGCCGACGCCCAGGTCCTTGTAGCTGCGGTTCATCAGGACCCGGCAGTGGGCCGGGCTCTTGAGCCATGCCCGGACGACAGCCTCGGGGGAGGAGAGGCTGCGCCCGGCGGCGATGTTCTCGCCCGCCGCGCGGTAGCGGTACCCGGCTGCGCGGATGCGCTGGAAGGGCGAGACGCCACCGGGCGCGTAGTGCGAGAAGTAGTCACGTGTGGCCATGTCCGCGCTGTGTGCGTTCGCCGTCGCGGCCAGCGTCGGGTTCCAGCGCAGGGGTTTGGCCTTCTTCATCCGCTTGCCGCCGCACTTGCGGGAATGGGACCGGGCCTTGTTCGTCAGCCGCAGGACCTCGGCCTCGAAGGCGTCCATGTCGGCGGTCCCCGTCAGCATGGGGGCCGCGGCGACCGTCGGCGGCACGGCGAGGCTCGGGGCGGGGGCGGCCTGCGCCGCCGGGAGCCCGGAGACGGTCACCGACGCCAGGACGACGGCGCTTGCCAGCTTCGTGAAGCGGCGTGTCGGTGCACTGGTCATGCCCTGTGCATCGGGGGGCCCGCAACGACGGCTGGACAGTGCTCAAGCCCGTTCACCCGATTGGCGGCCCCCGAACGGAGTACCGGCAGGTGAGGTGGGCGGGTCGCTGCGCCAACAATCTGGTGCCGTATGGACTCTCTATGGTCCGTACGGCACCAGATTCAGGTGTGCGGTGCGAACGGCCGGCCGGTCCAGCCGCCACCGCCCCAGACGTCGAGGTGCCCGCCCGGGGGATCCCGAGCGGGCACCTCGATCAGGTCAGGCGCTGGGGCCCAACTCAAATCCGGCCATTCCCGTGCTCCGAAATACCCCCGGGGTGTACCGGGAATACATTCCGCAGTCGCGACACGTCCGGGAATCACCCGTTCGGCGCAGCGCAACGGCCCGCCCAGCTCACCGCGACGTCCTGACATGCCCCCTCTGGTACCCTTGGCCATGACGGCCTCGGGGCGGGCGCCCCGCGGACCGCGACTCGAACCAGCCAGGCATCAGGCCGCTGGTGATCCACGCGCCCGAGAGGAATGCACGTCTCACATGCCACTTGACACGGCCACCAAGCAGTCCATCATCGACGAGTACGGCACCAAGCCCGGTGACACCGGGAGCCCCGAGGTCCAGGTCGCGCTGCTCAGCAAGCGCATCTCCGACCTCACCGAGCACCTGAAGACCCACAAGCACGACCACCACAGCCGGCGCGGCCTGCTGCTGCTGGTCGGCCAGCGTCGTCGCCTGCTGAAGTACCTGCAGGCCACCGACATCGAGCGCTACCGATCGCTCATCGAGCGGCTCGGCATCCGGCGCTAGCACGCCCAGGAGCGGTACCCACGCGGGTGCCGCTCCTCGCGGTTGCGGCGCCCGCGACACCCGGTCCGGCTCGACGCCGGCCCGCCGCGGGCCCGCACCCACCGCACCTCCCAGCACGACCACACAACCCAACACCGAGGGTCCGACCCCACGCACGGTCTTGAGGTGGTGGCTCCCGGATCGACCCCGGCGACGCGATCGATCGATCGCCGCCCGGCGCCCGATCCGAGGGCTTCTATCCAAGACCCGCACAGTGGGCGGACCCTCCAGAGAAACAAGGAGGGCACCCGTGGAGGGTCCCGAGATCCACTCGACCGAGGCCGTCATCGACAACGGCAGCTTCGGCACCCGCACCATCCGCTTCGAGACCGGCCGTCTGGCCCGCCAGGCCGCCGGCTCCGCCGTCGCCTACCTCGACGAGGACACCATGCTGCTGTCGGCCACCACGGCCGGCAAGCACCCCAAGGAGCAGTTCGACTTCTTCCCCCTGACGATCGACGTCGAGGAGCGGATGTACGCCGCTGGGCGCATCCCCGGCTCGTTCTTCCGCCGTGAGGGACGGCCCAGCGAGGACGCGATCCTCACCTGCCGCCTGATCGACCGGCCGCTGCGCCCGACGTTCGTCAAGGGCCTGCGCAACGAGGTCCAGGTCGTCATCACGGTCATGAGCCTCAACCCCGCCCACCTGTACGACGTCGTCGCCATCAACGCCGCCTCGATGTCCACCCAGCTCTCCGGCCTGCCGTTCTCCGGCCCGATCGGTGCCACCCGCGTGGCGCTCATCGGCACCCAGTGGGTCGCCTTCCCGACGCACGAGCAGCTGGAGTCGGCCGTGTTCGACATGGTCGTCGCGGGCCGCGTCGTCGGTGACGACGTCGCGATCATGATGGTCGAGGCCGAGGCCACCGTCGGCACCGTCGAGCTCGTCCGCGGTGGCGCGACCGCCCCGACCGAGCAGGTCGTCGCCGAGGGCCTCGAAGCCGCCAAGGGCTTCATCCGCACCCTCTGCGAGGCCCAGTCGGCCCTGGCGGCCAAGGCCGCCAAGGAGACCGTCGAGTTCCCGGTGTTCCTGGACTACCAGCCCGACGCCTACGCCGCCGTCGAGTCCTCGGTCACCGACGAGCTGGCCGCCGCGCTGGCCATCGCCGACAAGCAGGAGCGCGAGGCCGAGATCGACCGGGTCAAGGGCCTGGCCGCCGAGCGCCTCGCCGAGCAGTTCGAGGGCCGCGACAAGGAGGTCAGCGCCGCCTTCCGGTCGCTGACCAAGAAGCTGGTCCGCCAGCGCATCCTGCGCGACCAGGTCCGCATCGACGGCCGCGGCATCACCGACATCCGGCCGCTGTCGGCCGAGGTCGAGGTCGTCCCGCGGGCGCACGGCTCGGCGCTGTTCGAGCGCGGCGAGACCCAGATCCTGGGCGTCACCACGCTGAACATGCTCAAGATGGAGCAGCAGCTCGACACGCTCTCACCCGAGACGCGCAAGCGCTACATGCACAACTACAACTTCCCGCCCTACAGCACCGGCGAGACCGGTCGCGTCGGCTCGCCCAAGCGCCGCGAGATCGGCCACGGCGCGCTGGCCGAGCGGGCGCTGCTGCCCGTCCTGCCCAGCAAGGAGGAGTTCCCCTACGCCATCCGGCAGGTCTCCGAGGCGCTGGGCTCCAACGGCTCCACCTCGATGGGCTCGGTCTGCGCGTCGACGCTGTCGCTGCTCAACTCCGGCGTGCCGCTGAAGGCGCCCGGTCGCGGGCATCGCCATGGGCCTGGTCTCCGACGAGGTCGACGGCGAGACCCGCTACGTCGCGCTCACCGACATCCTCGGCGCTGAGGACGCGTTCGGCGACATGGACTTCAAGGTCGCCGGCACCAAGGAGTTCGTCACCGCCCTGCAGCTGGACACCAAGCTCGACGGCATCCCCGCCTCGGTGCTCGCCGGTGCCCTGACCCAGGCACGCGACGCCCGCCTGGCCATCCTCGAGGTGATGGCCGAGGCCATCGACCGGCCGGACGAGATGAGCCCGCTGGCCCCGCGCATCATCACGGTGAACATCCCGGTCGACAAGATCGGCGAGGTCATCGGGCCCAAGGGCAAGATGATCAACCAGATCCAGGACGACACCGGCGCGGACATCACCATCACCGACGACGGCACCATCTACATCGGTGCCACCAACGGCGAGGCGGCCGAGGCCGCGCGCGCGGCGATCAACGCGATCGCCAACCCGCAGATGCCCGAGGTCGGCGAGCGCTACCTCGGCACCGTCGTCAAGACCACGACGTTCGGCGCGTTCGTCTCCCTGCTGCCCGGCAAGGACGGCCTGCTGCACATCAGCGAGCTGAAGAAGCTGGCCCCCGGGAAGAAGCGCATCGACAACGTCGAGGAGGTCGCCCAGGTCGGCCAGAAGATCCTGGTCGAGATCAAGGAGGTCGACCCGCGCGGCAAGCTCTCCCTGATGCCGGTCATCGAGGACGCGGAGCCGGCTCCGGCCGACGAGCCCGTCGGCGCCGAGGCCTGAGTTGACGGACGTGACGCCCGGCCCCTGGTCCATCGATCCTGACCAGGAGCCGGGCTCCACCGTCACCCTGCTCACCGCCGAGCAGGGTGGCCTGGTCCGCCGGACGGTGCTGCCCGGAGGACTGCGCATCATCACCGAGAACGTGCCGGGCGTGCGCTCGGCGGCGTTCGGCATCTGGGTCGGCGTCGGCTCGCGCGACGAGACGCACGCCCAGATGGGCTCGGCGCACTACCTCGAGCACCTGCTGTTCAAGGGCACGCCGCGGCGCGAGGCGATGGAGATCTCCTCGCTGCTCGATGCCGTCGGCGGGGAGATGAACGCGTTCACCTCCAAGGAGCACACCTGCTTCTACGCGCGCGTCCTCGACCGCGACCTGCCGCTGGCGATCGACGTCATCAGCGACATCGTGACCTCCGCGCTGCTGCGCGCCGAGGACGTCGACTCCGAGCGGGGCGTGATCCTCGAGGAGATCGCCATGCGCGACGACGATCCCTCGGACCTCGTCCACGACGAGTTCATGATGGGGATGTTCGGTGACACCGACCTCGGGCGCTCGATCCTGGGCACCCACGAGACCATCACGGGCATCACGCGCGACGCCATCGCGTCCTTCTACCACGAGCGGTACCAGCCCGAGGCCATGGTCGTCTCCGCTGCCGGGGCCGTCGACCACGACGAGGTCGTGCGCCTGGTCACCGAGGCGTTCCGCTCGGCCGGCGCGCTCGGGGACCCCAGCATGCGGCCGCTGGCCGCGCGCCGCGGCGGGGTGACCGTGGCGACCAGCGCGGGGCTGCGGATCATCCCCCGGCCCACCGAGCAGGCGCACCTCGTGCTCGGGCGTGCCCGGCGTGCCGCGGGCCGACGACCGCCGCTACGCGCTGAGCATCCTGGGCACCGCACTCGGTGGCGGGATGTCCTCGCGGCTGTTCCAGGAGATCCGGGAGCGCCGCGGGCTGGCCTACTCGGTGTACGCCTTCAGCTCCGGGTTCTCCGATGCGGGGATCTTCGGCGCCTACGCCGGCTGCCTGCCGAGCAAGGTCGACCAGGTGGTCGAGCTCGCGGTGGCCGCGCTCGAGGACGTGGCCCGCAACGGCCTGTCGCCCGATGAGCTGGCGCGCGGCATCGGCCAGTCCAAGGGCTCGATCGTGCTGGGGCTCGAGGACACCGGCTCGCGCATGAGCCGGATCGGGACCGCCGACCTGTCCCTGGGCGAGCTTCCCAGCATCGACGCGTCGCTGGCCCGCATCGAGGCCGTCACGCTCGACGACATCGCCCGCGAGGCGCACACGATCCTCTCGGAGCCGCGCTCCATGACGGTGATCGGCCCGTTCGACGAGTCCCGCCGGTTCGACCTCGGCTGAGCCGGCGCTGCGCCGGTTCGACCTCGGCTGAGCCGGCGCTGCGCCGATTCGATCCAGGTCTCAGGCGGCCATCGGGGTTTGCTCCAAGTCTCGGGCGGGGGATCGTCCTCGAACGTGGAGCGAGTCGAGGCCATGCGCGAGGCCATGGGGGAGAATGCCACCCATGACGATTCGCGTGGGAGTGCTGGGCGCCCGGGGGCGCATGGGGTCCGAGGTCGTGAAGGCGGTGTACGACGCCCCGGACCTCGAGGAGGTGGCCAGCCTCGACGTGGGCGACTCCCTCGAGGAGCTGGTCGCCGCCGGAGCCGAGGTCGCGGTCGACTTCACGCACCCGGAGTCCGTCATGGGCAACCTGGAGTTCCTGATCGCCCACGGGATCCACCCGGTCGTCGGGACGACGGGCTTCGACGCTCAGCGCCTGGCGACGGTGCGCGGGTGGCTGGCCGCTGCGCCCGGCGTGGGTGCGGTCATCGCGCCCAACTTCGGCATCGCCGCGGTGCTCATGATGCGCTTCGCGGCCGCAGCGGCTCCCCACTTCGAGTCCGTCGAGATCGTCGAGCTGCACCACCCGCGCAAGGCCGACGCCCCATCCGGCACCGCCGCGCGCACTGCGCAGCTGGTCGCGGCCGCGCGGGCGGAGGCGGGCAGCCCGGACATGCCCGATGCCACGACGTCCGCGCTGCCGGGGGCCCGCGGCGCGGAGGTGGACGGGATCCATGTCCACGCCGTCCGGCTGCAGGGGCTCGTGGCGCACCAGGAGGTGCTCCTCGGCGGGCCGGGGGAGACCCTGACGATCCGGCATGACTCGTTCGACCGCGCGTCGTTCATGCCCGGCGTGCTGCTGGCCATCCGCAACGTGCGCCGGACGCCGGGCCTGACCGTCGGCATCGACGGCTTCCTGGGCCTGGACTCCTGACCGGGGTCGGGGGACCTGCGTGAGGAGAGCGGGCGCGTGACGGGCAAGCGCATGGCGGTCGTGATGACCGTACTGCTGGGCGTCTACCTGGCCTTCGCCGCGTCCCGGGGGCTCGACTTCATCCGGGCCGGTGGGCTGGTCCCCGTGCTCCTGGGCCTGGCCGTCCTGGTGCTCCCGCTGATCGGCGTGTGGATCGTGGTGCGCGAGTGGCGCTTCGGCCGGGCCACCCAGGCGCTCGGCGCAGAGCTGGCCGAGCGGGGCGAGCTGCCCCTCGATGACCTGCCCCGCCGGCCGTCGGGACGGGTGGTCCGGGAGGCCGCCGACGCGAGGTTCGCCGAGGTCCGCGCCCGGGTGGAGGCCGATCCAGGGGCATGGGAGCGCTGGTTCGAGCTGTCCGTCGCCTACGACGCGGCCGGTGATCGCAAGCGCGCCCGCTCGGCGATGCGCCGGGCGGTGGCCCTGCGCCGCGGCGGGGACGCCGGCGGGGACGGGGACGCCGGCGAGCACGGACGCGGCGGCGCGCCTGAGGAACCCGGGTTCCCCGGCGCCGGCGACCCGCCCCGGCGCCGGCGCCCGCACCGGCCGCCGCGCCGGCCGCCCGCCGACCCGCAGGCCTACGCCCGCGCGCGGCGCAGGGCGGCCATCGCGCTGGCGCCGTAGCCGCCGCCGAACAGCGCGGCATGCACGAGCAGCGGCCAGGCCTGGTGCAGCGCGACGCGGCCCCGCCAGCCATCGGCAAGGGGTGCCACCTCCTGGTACCCGGCGAGGATCGCCTCGAGGTGGGGCGCGCCGAACAGCATGAGCATCGCCAGGTCGGACTCGCGATGACCCCCGTGCGCGGCCGGGTCGATCAACCAGGCCTGTCCGTCAGCACCCCACAGCAGGTTGCCGCTCCACAGGTCGCCGTGCAGCCGGGCGGGGGGTTCGGTGGGCCCCACATCGACCCGGCCGTCGAGCAGGTCGCCGACGAAGCGGTCGACCTCCGACGTGTCGGCAGGCCCCAGGCCCCCGCGATCGGCCGCCATCCGGGCGGTCGGCCCGATCCGGTCGAGGGCCCAGAACTCCGGGAAGGAGTCCCGGGCGGCGTACGGCATGGGCAGGTCGCCGATCCACCCGCGCGGGCCGGGCGCGCCGGGGGGAGGTGCCCCGAAGGCCGGTGCGCCGGCGGCATGCAGCGCGGCGAGCCGGCGGCCGAACTGGTGCGCGGCTCGCGAGGTTGCGGAGCCGCACTCGATCCGGGCCAGCGTGATGCCGGCGCCGTCCAGCGACAGGACGTCGGGCACCGGGGGCCCGCCGGCCACCCGGATCCACTCGAGGCCGGCGGCCTCCGTGGCGAAGAAGCCAGCGGCGTCCGAACCGGCCCGGTGCTTGGTGAACGTGCGAGTCATCACCGGCCATCATGCCCGGGTCAGGGGGTCGGCGCGCCCCGCGGCGGGCGGGCCGGACGCGCTGGGCGGGGCGTGACCCGGCCCCACGATGGGAGGATGCGGCCATGAGCGATGACACAGCCGGCATCGACCAGCCGATTGATCCAGCGGCCGGCAGCGCGGCAGCGGTACCGCAGCCCCCCGGCCTGCCGAGCTTCGACCCCGTGCCCGACATCCGGCTGATCGCCTGCGACATGGACGGCACGCTGCTCGACGACGACGACACGATCCATCACGAGTTCTGGCCCATGGTCGATGCGCTGCACGCCCGCGGCATCATCTTCTGCCCGGCGTCGGGGCGGCAGTACTACAACCTGCGGGAGCGCTTCGCGCCGATCGCCGACGAGGTCGTCTTCATCGCCGAGAACGGGACGTTCGTGGTCCGCGGCGAGACCGAGCTCAGCTCGGACTGCCTCGACCGGCAGGTGGCCCGGGAGCTCATCGGCGTGGCACGCCGGCTCAACGACGGGGGCGCGGACGTCGGCGCCGTGCTGTGCGGGAAGCGCTCGGCCTACATCGAGCGCACGGACCCGCCGTTCCTCGAGGAGGTCGCCAAGTACTACCACCGGCTGCAGGTCGTGGCCGACCTCGACGCCGTCGAGGACGACGTGCTCAAGGTGGCCATCTACGACTTCGAGTCCTCCGAGCGTGTCTCCGCGCCGGCCTACGCGACGTTCCGGGACACCCATCAGGTGGTCGTGTCGGGGGAGCACTGGCTCGACGTGATGGCGCCGCACGCGAACAAGGGATCGGGCATCCGCCGCATCCAGCAGGCCCTGGGCATCACGCGCGACCAGACGATGGTCTTCGGCGACTTCCTCAACGACCTCGAGATGATGGACGAGGCCACCTACTCGTTCGCGATGGCCAACGCCCACCCCGAGCTGGCCGCGCGGGCGCGGTTCAGGGCGCCGGGCAACTCCGACAACGGCGTCGTGCGCACCATCAAGAGCGTGCTGGGCCTGCCATGACCGACCTGGCCAACGAGAGCTTCACGCCGGCGCGACCGTGGGTGACCGGGAACCTGCAGACGATCGCCGATCGTGTCCGGCCGCCGGTGCGCGAGCTGGCGCCGGTCGGCACCGAGGCCCGCAGGGTCGTCGCGCTCGACGACGGGACCGGGGATGCACTGGCCGTGCGCGTGCACCGACCCGCACGCGGGGCTCGGGAGGGTCGGCCGCTGGTCCTGGTCGTCCACGGCATGGGCGGGACGATCGAGTCGACGTACGTGCGGGGGACCGCCCTGGGCCTGCTGCGCGCCGGCTACCCGGTCGCGCGCGTCGACCTGCGCGGCGTCGGGGAGTCCGTCGAGCACAGCCAGCTGCTCTACCACGGCGGTCGTACGCAGGACCTGCGCCGGGTGCTGCGAGCCCTGGCCGACGAGGACGGCGTGGAGTCGCTGGCGCTCGTCGGGTTCTCCCTGGGGGGCAACGCAACGCTCAAGCTGCTCGGGGAGCCGCTGGAGGGGCTGCCGGTCGTGGCCGGGGCGTCGGTGTGCGCACCGCTGGACCTCGCGTCCGGGGTCGAGCACATCAGCCGCAGGATGTTCGGCCTGTACGAGCGGTTCCTGGTCTCCCGCCTGCGGGCCGACACGCTGGCCTCCCGGGTGCCGTTGACCGCCGAGGAGCGAGCCGCCGTCGCCGCGGTGGGCAGCCTGGTCGAGTTCGACGACCTGATCACCGCCAAGCACAACGGGTGGCGCGACGCCGCGGAGTACTACGCGGTCAACTCCAGCGCGCAGTTCCTGCCCAGCATCACCGTGCCGACCCTCGTTGTGCACGCCGTCGACGACCCGATGATCCCGGCGAGCTCGTACCGCGCGATCGACTGGGGGCGCCTGGCGCGAGAGACGCCCGTGCGTCGGGCGATCACGCCGCACGGTGGGCACGTCGGGTTCCACGAGCAGGGTGCGGAGCTGCCCTGGTACGTGGGCCGGATCCAGCGGTTCCTCGACGAGGTGTGAGTCGCGGGGGGCACGGGCTCGGCCCCGTGCGCCCGAACGCCCCGCCGCCCGGAGGAGGCGGGGCGCCGGCGAGGCCGCCCGCTACCCCGCTGGCGCCGGGCCGTTGAGCGCCCGGAACAGGGACTTCGTGGCGGGGTACAGCTCGGCGAAGACGCCGAAGTTGCGGTCGTGCACCGCCCGGGCGGCCGGGTCGGGCACGAACCGCTGGCGCACCGCAACCGTGGCTGCGGCATCGTCGAGGCTGGTGAACCAGCCGGCGCCCCACGCCGCCACCAGGGCCGCGCCCGCAGCTCCGGCGTACTGGGGCTGGTCCACGGCCTCCACCACGTGCCCGGTGACGTCGGCCAGGATCTGGCCGGTCGCGTCGGAGACCGCCCCGCCCCCGGCGAACCGCAGGACCTCCGAGGGGGCGAGCTTGCGCGCCTGCGCCTCGAGCAGCAGCCGCTTGTTGTAGGCGATCCCCTCGACGACCGCCCGGATCAGCTGGCGCTTGCCGGTGCCCAGGCCGATGTTGAGGAACAGCCCTCGCACGTACGGGTCCTCGAACGGCGAGCGGCTTCCGTGCAGCCAGGGGGCGAACAGGACCCCCCCGGAGCCTGCCGGGACGTCTGCGATGGTGCGCGTCAGGTAGTCGATCAGGGTCGCGTGCTCCGCGTCGGCGCCGACCGGGCGCTCGGTGGCCTGCAGGTAGACGCCGACCTCGTCGAGTGCGAGGTGGTCGCGAACCCACTCGAGGCACTTGCCGGAGGTCTCCTGCTCGCCGAAGTAGTTGTAGTGACCCGGCTCGGCCCCGGGGACGGTGGCCATCATGGTGCGGGTGTCCACGATCCGACGGTCGGCGACCGTCGAGACCCAGCCGCTGGTCCCGACGTACACGTGCGTCCGGCCCACCGCCGTCGCCCCGGCGCCGACGCCGATCAGCGAGGCATCCCCCCCGCCGGCGAAGACGGGGGTGCCGGGGGCCAAGCCGAGCGCGAGGGCGGCGTGGGTGGTCAGGCCGCCGACCTCGCCGGCCAGCGGGACGATCTCGGGCAGGTGCTCCGCCGTCACCCCGAGCCGGTTGACCAGCCACGGGCTCCACTCGCAGCGGCCCCCGCGGGTGTCGGCCAGGAACGTCGCGAAGGCCGCGTCCCGGCTCATGGTGAACCGGCCCGTGCAGCGCGCGGTGAGGTAGTCCTTCGCGTCGAGCCACTTGTGGACGCGGGCGAAGGCCCCGGGTTCCTCGTCGGCGACTCGCAGGTACTTCCAGAGGGGGTCCTTGGCGCTGGCGGCGACGCCCCCGGTCACGCGCAGCCACGGCACCAGCAGCCCCGCGCCGATCCCTGCCACCCGCGGTCCACCCCGGGTGAGCTCCCGCATCCGGCGCGACGGGCGCTGGTCCAGGTAGCTCAGCGCGGGCCGGACGGGCGACCCCTGCTCGTCGACCAGCACGAGGCACTGCATCTGCGCGCAGAACGTGAGCCCCTCCACGGCCTCGGGAGCGGTTCCAGTGGACTCGAGCAGCTCACGCGTGCTGGACACCAGGGCAGCCCACCAGTCGTCGGGGTCCTGCTCGGCGGTTCCGTCGGGGTCGGTGCGCAGGGGGATCGGCCGCGACGTCGCGGCGCGCAGGACGAGCCGGTCGCCCACGTCGTACAGGCACGCCTTGGCCGAGGTCGTGCCGAGATCGAACGCCAGCAGCAGGTGGCCCACGGGGGTCGAGTATCCACCCGGCCCGCGACTTGATCCATGTTCGCGGCGCCTCGGGCGGTTCGATCCAAGTCTCGGGCGGTAGATCGACCTCGATCTTGGATGAAGTCGGGAGTCGGGGCGGCGGGCCGGAGATGTCGGGGCCCCCGCCCCGGGCCGGCCGGAGACCGACCCGGCCGCGGTGCGAGGATGGGAGGCGCAGCGACGCCAACGGGCAGGAGGGCTCATGGCCGACGGGTTCGCGATCACCGACTACCCGGACGTCCCCCGGGTCCTGGCCGACCTCGACGCCCTGATCAGCCAACCCATCCGGCGCCTGAGCCGCGACTCCCTGCAGCGCTACCTCGACGAGCACTTCGAGGGCCGCTGCCAGGCCTCGAAGGCGATGACCGCCGAGGCCGCCGAGTACATCCCGGGTGGGGTGCAGCACAACCTCGCGTTCAACCTGCCGTTCCCGCTGGTGATCACCAGGGCCTCGGGCTGCCACCTGTACGACCTCGACGGCAACGAGTACCTGGACTTCCTGCAGGCCGGCGGCCCGACCGTCCTGGGTTCGAACCCGCCCGAGGTGCTCGAGCAGGTGATCGAGCTGCTCACCGACTGCGGCCCGTCCACGGGCCTGTTCCACGAGTACGAGCTGAAGCTGGCCCGGCTGATCGCCGAGCACATGCCGGCGGTCCCGATGTTCCGGATGCTCGGGTCGGGCACCGAGGGGTGCATGGCGGCCATCCGGGTGGCACGGCTGGCCACCGGCAGGTCCAACGTCGTGAAGATGGGCGGGGCGTACCACGGCTGGTCCGACCAGCTGGCGTACGGGCTGCGGATCCCCGGCACCCGCCACCACGAGGCGCACGGCGTGCCCAAGCACGTCTTCCGGCACACGCAGGAGTTCTTCCCCGGCGACCTCGACGCCCTGGAGCGGACCCTGCGCCTGAACCGGGTCCGGGGCGGGACCGCCGCGGTGCTCATCGAGCCGGTCGGTCCGGAGAGCGGCACCCGGCCGCTGCCGCGCGACTTCAATGCCGGGGTCCGCGAGCTGTGCGACCGGTACGGCGCCCTGCTGATCTTCGACGAGGTGGTCACCGGCTTCCGGATCGGGATCTCCGGCGCCCAGGGGTACTTCGGGGTCGAGCCGGACCTGACCGTGTTCGGCAAGGTCGTGGCCGGCGGCTACCCGTCGGCCGGTGGGCTGGGTGGCAAGCGCGAGTACATGAAGTACCTGTCGGCCGGGCTCGAGGCGGGGTCGAAGAAGGCCCTCGTGGGCGGCACCCTGGCGGCCAACCCGCTGTCGTCGGCCGCGGGGTACTTCACGATCGTCGAGCTCGAGCGGCAGCGGGCATGCGAGCGTGCCGGCGCCCTGGGTGACCGGCTGACCGCGGGCCTTCAGGCGTCCATCGACCGCCACGACCTGCCGTTCGTGGCCTACAACCAGGGATCGATCGTCCACCTGCAGACCGTGGGCACGCTGCACTTCTCCATCGACTTCAACCGGATCTGGGAGGTGCCGGGCAAGCTCAAGGAGATCAAGGCACGCAAGGTCGTCATGGAGGAGATGGGGCGGCGTACACCGCCGAGGGCGTCATCACGCTGGCCGGCTCGCGCCTGTACACCAGCGCCGCCCACACCGAGCAGACCATCGACCGGGCGATCGCCGCCTTCGACCGGGTCTTCGACCACGTCGAGGGGGCCCGGCTGGGCGAGGGCACCCGGCACGGCGAGGGGACGCGGCCGTGAACGAGGCCGAGGGCCGCCGCGTGCTCGTCGCAGCCGGCCGGCGGCTGCTCGACGAGGGGCTCGTGGCCAGGACGTGGGGCAACTTGAGCGTCCGCCTGGACGAGGACTCGATGCTGGTCACGCCCAGTGGGATCGAGTACCCGGACCTCACCGACGAGATGATCGTCCGGGTCGACCTCGCGACCGACGAGTGGTCGGGGCCGTTCAGGCCCAGCGGCGAGCGCAAGGTCCATCGAGAGGTGTACCGGCGCCGGCCGGACGTCCGGGCGGTCGTGCACACCCACCAGGTGGCGGCGTCGATCTGCGCTGCGGCGCGCGTCTCGGTGCCCGCGTCGTTCGGCGAGGTGCCGTGCGCGCCGTACGCCCTTCCCGGGACGAGGAAGCTGACGAACGCCACGGTGGACGCCCTCGGCGAGCGGCCCGCGGCCCTGATGGCCAACCACGGCGTGCTGGCCGTGGGGGAGACCCTCGAGGAGACCTTCGACCTCGTGGAGCAGCTCGAGCGGGAGTGCGCCGCGCACGTGGTCGCTGTCCGGCCGCGGGAGGGCGCCCACCTGCCGGCGCCTGCCGACGCCCCGTGGGACCCGGCCTGCCTGGTCCCTGCGCCCCTGCCGGACGGCACGGAGGCGTGGCTGTCGACCGCGCCCTTCACGGAGCGGTTCTCCGTGCTGCGCCGGTCGCTTCCCCCGGTCCTCGACGACCTCGCCCAGCTCACCGGCCGGCACGTGGCCACCATCCGGTCCACGCCCACCCGCCGGCCGCGCGCCGACGCCGTGCTCGTCCCGGGCCGCGGCGCCCTCGTGCTCGGGCCCGATCACGAGGCCGTCGCGATGGTCGTGGAGAAGGCCGCCCGCGCCTGGATCGCAGGGGCCGGCCTCGGCGGGGCGCGCCCGCTTCCGACGTGGGAGGCGCTGCTCATGCGCGCCGTGTACGTGCGCTCCTACGCGAAGCAGGCCGCGGCAGGCCACGCCGGGGGCACCCTCGCCTGAGGCCGGGGCCGACTGGCGGCAGGTCTGTCCGCGTCCGGTTATCGTGGATGCATGGACCTGATCGTGATCATCCTGCTGGTCGTCGTCGCCGTGGCGCTGATGCGATCGCGTGCCCCCAGCCCGGGATCGGAGGCGGCCCAGCCGCCAGGATCGGGCAAGCTCGCGGAGCGTCGGTGGCAGGCGGTGCGCCGGGTCGCCGAGGAGGACGTGACCCAGCTGGGCCAGCAGATCGCTGCGACGCCGGTGCCCGAGTCCCTGGCGCCGGAGGCAGCGCAGCGACTTCGACGACGCGTTGGGGGCCTACGAGCGGGCCAAGGAGGCACTGGCGACCGCGGCGCACCCCGACGACCTCCAGTGGGTCTCGAGCTCCCTCGACGACGGCCGCTTCGCCCTGGCCACCCTCGACGCACGACGGGAGGGCCGCACGCTGCCTAATCGGCGGCCCCCGTGCTTCTTCGACCAGCGGCACGGGCTGTCGGTGGCCGACGCGCAGTGGGCGCCGCCCGGCGGGGCCGAGCGCGACGTCCCCGTGTGTGCCGCGTGCGACGCGCGGATCAAGGACGGCCTGGACCCGCAGGCCCGCCTGGTGCCACCGCCGCCGGGGAGCGGCCCTACTACGACGCCGGGCCGGAGTACGGCCCGTGGGCGCGGGGCTGGTACGGCGCGTCCGGCATGTACCTGATGAACAACATGCTGCTCGGCACGCTGCTGCTGAACTCCATGTACCTGCCGGCCGGCTACGACTACTTCGGCTCTGAGGGAGCCGGGGATGCCGGCGACGCAGGGGATGGTGGCGACGGGGGCGCAGGGGATGGTGGCGACGGGGGCGGGTTCGACGGGGGCGGCGGGTTCGACGGGGGCGATGGGGGCGGGTTCGACGGGGGCGGCGGGTTCGACTTCGGCGGGTTCTGACCTCAGGCCACGGGCTCGCGTGCCTGGTCCCTGGCCGAACCGAGGGCGCCCGGCTCGGGCAGGCGGGCAGCGACCCCTGCGGCGAGCACCAGCAGGCCCAGCGCCGCCACCAGCGCGATCGTGAACGAGCCGTCGGCTGTGCGCAGTGCCGACATGGCGTAGACGAACACCACCGACCCCTGCCCGAACAGCTGCATCAGCCCGTTGGACGTGCCCTCGGGCGTCGGCCGGGTCACCTCGGCCGCGTACTGGAACCCGATGGGCAGGGCCGAGACGAGGAAGAACCCGAGCACCGCGGCGGACAGCAGCAGCAGGCCGAGCCCGGTCGCGAAGGTGATGCCCAGCAGGCCGGGGATCGCACCGGCGAACGCCAGCACCAGGAAGGGCCCGCGACGGCGCCGCCGGTCCGAGAGCGCAGGCAGGACGACGGCCCCGATCAGCCCGCCGACCAGCAGGACCGCCCCGAGCGTCCCGGCGTCGGCGGGGGAGAACCCGCGCGGTCGCAGCATGGCCTCGACCCAGGTGGTCAGTCCGTTGAACACCCCGAGGCCGATGAAAGCGATCGCCAGCACGCCCCAGAAGGACGGCACCCGAAGGGCGTGGGGCAGCCCGTCGAGGACGAGCGCGCGCTCCTGCTGGCCGGGGGGCCTGGCCGGCGTCGGTGGATGCTCGCGGGCGAGCACCAGGAACAGCACCGCGGACCGGCCGCCGCGATCCCGTAGACCAGCTGGACCTGCTCGATCGGCATCGACTCGACCAGCAACGGGCCGGCGACCATCCCGATTGCCGTGCCGACCAGGTTGCCGACGGTGACCACGCCGACCGCCGTGGCGCGCTGCCCGGGCGCGAACCAGCGCGCCGGCATGGTCGTCCAGGCGTTGAGCAGCAGCGGCTGCGCGCAGGCGATCGCGAGCGTCGCGAGAGGGCCAGCGCGTAGTTCGCCCGCCAGGCCGCGCGCGACCCCGCCGACGGCCATACAAGCGATCCGAGGCCGACGGCGAAGCGGAAGCCCCGGGTGTCGATCAACCAGGACGCGGGCAGCGACAGCGGCAGGAACGCCAGCATGAACGACATCGCGAATCAGGCCGACGGCCATGTCGCCGACGCCGTAGAACTTCGCGGCCGGCCCGGTGAGGGGCGCGTACCCGATCCAGAGCGTCTGGATGGTGAGGTTGACCAGCGTGACGACGCCGAGCACGACCCAGCGGTACGGGTACACGCGATAGGCGGCCTGATCGGTCCGGGCGGCGCCGACCCGGGCTGGCTCACGACCCGGATCATGCCAGCAGCAGCGCAGGTGACGGAGTCGGCGTGCCCGGCGGCGCGCCGCCCCGGCGACACCCCGGACAGCGTCGTGGCCGGCCCCCGGAGGGACCGGCCACGGCAGCGTGGACGTGCTTCAGGCGGTGACGACCATGATCATGTCGACGACCTTGTTGCTGTAGCCCCACTCGTTGTCGTACCAGGCGACCAGCTTGACGAAGGTGTCGTCCAGCGCGATGCCGGCCTCGGCGTCGAACACCGACGTCAGCGACTCACCGACGAAGTCGGTCGAGACGACCTTCTCCTCGGTGTAGCCCAGGACGCCGAGCAGCGGGCCCTCGGATGCGGCCTTGACCGCAGCCTTGATGTCGTCGTAGGACGCCGGGTTCTCCAGCTCGACGGTCAGGTCGACCACGGAGACGTCCGAGGTGGGCACGCGGAACGCCATGCCGGTCAGCTTGCCGTTGAGCTCGGGCAGCACCTTGCCGACGGCCTTGGCCGCACCGGTCGAGGACGGGATGATGTTCTCGAGGATGCCGCGGCCGCCGCGCCAGTCCTTCATCGACGGGCCGTCCACGGTCTTCTGCGTGGCGGTGGCGGCGTGCACGGTGGTCATGAGGCCGCGCTTGATGCCGAAGTTGTCGTTGATGACCTTGGCGATCGGGGCCAGGCAGTTCGTCGTGCACGAGGCGTTGGAGATGATCGCCTCGCCCGCGTACTTGTCGGAGTTCACGCCGAACACGAACATCGGGGTGTCGTCCTTGGACGGCGCCGAGAGGATGACCTTCTTCGCGCCGGCGTCGATGTGCTTCTGCGCGGTCTCCTTGGTCAGGAACAGGCCCGTCGACTCGACGACGACATCGGCGCCCACATCGCCCCACGCCAGTGCCGCGGGGTCGCGCTCGGCGGTCAGGCGGATCGTGTTGCCGTTGACGATCAGGTTCGAGCCGTCGACCGACACGTCACCCTTGAACCGGCCGTGGACCGAGTCGAACTTGAGCATGTAGGCCAAGTAGTCCGGGTCGAGCAGGTCGTTGATGCCGACTACCTGGATCGTCGTCCGGGTAGTTCTGCACGGCGGCACGGAACACCATCCGGCCGATTCGACCGAATCCGTTGATGCCTACCTTGATTGCCATATGTCTGCCTTCCATCGGGTATGGGGTGCGCAAGCATCCGCAACACTACTAGCCACCGGAAGGCATCGCCTGCTGGCTGAATGGCGGCGCGATCAGCCCCGAGTGACACGCTCGGATCGTGCTCAGATCGGCTCTGCTGCGCGGGTAGTAGGGCACCTCGTACCGCCGGCGGTAGCTGCCGGTGTAGGAGCCCGATGTCGATGACGAACGCCAGCGCGACGAGGAACCAGTCGAAGCCGGCGACATCCCCGGTCCACCAGGCGAGCAGCACGTAGGCCAGTGTCGTGTACGGCAGCAGGAACCATCCGATGAGCGGGATGATCCACGAGCCGTCGAAGGCCTTGGTGATCTCGTTGTTGAACAGAGCCATCAGGGCCAGCGTGAGGCGGGGCGCGAACGCACCGAGGAAGAGGACGAAGCAACCGCACATGTGCGCTACTCCTTGTCTGCCGGCTGGTCGCCACGCCGTGGCGGCCACGCGCCTACGAGGCTCGCGGGCAGGCACACGATAGCGTGACGGGCTGACGAGGCCGACCCCGACGCCGGCGCATCCTGGCGCCGTGGCGCTGATGACCGGGAGGACCCACATGGCCGAGCCGAAGTTCCGCAGCGACGTCACCGTGGAACTGGTCAAGCACGCCGCCAGCGACGCCGACATCATCTGGGCGGCTCGGGTCTCCACGAAGGGCGAGCAGTCCCTCGACGATCTCGAGGCTGACCCCGCCAAGTCCGCCGGGCTGATCAACTACCTGATGCGCGACCGGCACGGCTCGCCGTTCGAGCACTCGTCGATGACGTTCTTCGTGCAGGCGCCGATCTTCATGTGGCGCGAGCACTTCCGCCACCGGATGGCCTCCTACAACGAGGAGTCAGGCCGCTACAAGGTGCTGGATCCGACGTTCTACGTGCCCGCACCGGAGCGCAAGCTCGTCCAGGTCGGCAAGGCGGGCGCGTACGACTTCCAGGACGGGACCGCCGAGCAGTACGAGACCGTCCGGGCCGAGACCGAGACCGCGTGCCGCGCGGCCTACGCCGCCTACCAGACGATGCTCGAGGCTGGGGTGGCCCGCGAGGTGGCCCGGATCGTGCTGCCGGTGTCGATCTACTCCTCGGCGTACGTGACCATGAACGCCCGCTCGCTGATGAACTTCCTGTCGCTGCGCCGGCGCAGCGACGACTCGCGGTTCCCGAGCTTCCCGCAGCGGGAGATCGAGATGGTCGCCGAGCGCTACGAGCAGGAGTGGGCGCGGCTCATGCCGCTGACCCATGCCGCGTTCGTGGCCAACGGTCGGGTCGCGCCCGTAGCCCGAGCCGGTAGGCTCGCGCCTGTGACTGCGATCTCCACACGCACTGTTGGCGGGCGTACCTATCGGCGCGAGCCGGTCAAGACCCACATGGTCGGCATCGGCGAGGACCTCGGGGCCGTCGTCGCGCTCTACGCCGCCGAGCGGATCACGCCGCAGACCATCCATGTGCCTGTCGCAGAAGTTCGTCTCGATCTGCCGCGGCGACGTCCGGCACATCAGACGACGTCCAGGACTCGTGGCTCGCGAGGCTCATCGTCAAGTACGTCCAGAAGAACGACAACGGCGACATCGGCTACAGCCATCCGAAGAAGATGCAGGTGGCCATCGATGAGGTCGGCTACCCGCGGATGATGGCCGCCGTCGTCGGTGGGGGCTTCTCGCAAGTTCGTGCTGCGCCGCCAGGGGGACTTCTACCGGATCGCCGGGCACCACATCTCCGAGATCGACGGCTTCAACCCCGACGCGATGGCGCCCTTCGACCAGTACGCCATGCTCCCCTCGCCCGACCCCGACGGCGATCTGCGACCAGCTGGCCCGCCAGTTCGGCTGCTCGGCCTACATCATCGACGGCAACAACATCAACGTCGAGATCGTCGGGCGCAGCGCCAACCTGCCCCTGTCCGTACGCCGACGCCCGCGAGGTCATGCTCGACAACCCGATGGGCCAGGGCGACGAGATGACCCCGGTGTTCCTGATCACCGCCGGTGGACTAGCGCACGCCACCCGCGGACACGTGCGGCACCCACCGGCAGTTCGGATGCCGGGGCCGATACCGTGTGCCCATGGCATATCGATCCCTCCAGCCCAGCCCCTTCGGCCACATGCTCACCGCGATGGTCACCCCGATGACCCCCGACGGGGAGGTCGACTACGACGGCGTCGCCCAGCTGGCCACCCACCTCGTCGACGTGGGCGGCAACGACGGCCTGATCGTCAACGGCACGACGGGGGAGTCGCCCACCCTGCGCGACTCGGAGAAGATCGAGTGCCTCAAGGTGGTCCTCGACGCCGTCGGCGACCGGGCCACCATCGTCGCCGGGGCCGGGCAACAACGACACCCGCCACTCGATCGAGATCGCCCGGCCGCTCAGGAGGCCGGGGCGCACGGCCTGCTGATCGTCACGCCCGTACTACAACAAGCCACCCCAGGCGGGGCTCGCCGCGCACTTCCTGGCGATCGCCGAGGCCACCGACCGGCCGATCATGACCTACGACATCCCCGGGCGGACCGGAACCCCCATCCAGCCCGAGACCTTCGCCCGGATCGCCGAGCACCCGCGGATCGTGGCCAACAAGGACGCCAAGGCCGACGTTGCCGGCGCCGCCGTCGTGATCGCGTCCACCGGCCTGGCCTGGTACTCCGGCGATGACGCGCTGACCCTGCCGCTGCTCTCGGTCGGCGCCGTCGGAGTCGTCTCCGTCGTGGGCCATCTGCTCAGCGACCGGATCGGCGAGATGATGGCCGCACACCGGTCGGGGGAGGTCGGCCCGCGCCACCGAGCTCAACGCCTCGATGATCCCGGCCTACGTGGGCATGTTCCGCACCCAGGGCGTCGATCCTGGCCAAGGCGGCCCTGCGCGAGCTCGGCCTGCCCTCCGGGCCGGTCCGGCTGCCCCTGGTGAACGCGACGCCCGAGCAGGCAGCCACCCTGCGCGCCGACCTGGCCGCTGCCGGCGTCGCGGGGTTCCGCGCGTGAGGCCGGTCACCACGAGCTGCCGCGCCGCCGCCGCTCGAGCCGGCGTCCTTCGGATCGTCGCCCTCGGCGGCATCGGCGAGATCGGGCGCAACATGGCCGTCCTGGAGATCGACGGCCGCCTGCTGGTCGTCGACTGCGGCGTGCTGTTCCCGGAGGAGTCCCAGCCCGGCGTGGACCTGATCCTGCCCGACTTCTGCTACATCCCCGACCGCCTCGCCGACGTCGAGGCCGTCGTCCTCACCCACGGCCACGAGGACCACATCGGCGCCGTGCCGTTCCTGCTGCGGATGCGCATCGACATCCCGCTCCTCGGGTCGCGGCTGACCCTGGCGATGGTCGAGGCGAAGCTGCGCGAGCACCGCATCAAGCCCTACTCGCTGGAGGTCCGCGAGGGCCAGCGCGAGCGGGTCGGCCCGTTCGACTGCGAGTTCTTCGCCGTCAACCACTCGATCCCTGACGCGCTGGCGGTCGGGATCCGCACCGCCGCCGGCACGGTGCTGCACACCGGCGACTTCAAGATGGACCAGCTGCCGCTCGACGGGCGGATCACGGACCTGCGCGGGCTGGCCCGCCTGGCCGACGAGGGCATCGACCTGGCGATGGTCGACTCCACCAACGCCGAGGTCCCGGGGTTCGTGCCCGCCGAGGCTGACATCGCCCCCGTGCTCGACCGGGTGTTCCACCGCGCGCGCGGCCGGATCATCGTGGCCAGCTTCGCCTCCCACGTCCACCGGATCCAGCAGGTGCTCGACGCTGCCGCCACCCACGGCCGCAAGGCCGCCTTCGTCGGGCGCTCGATGGTGCGCAACATGGGCGTCGCCCGTGACCTCGGCTACCTGACTGTCCCGCCCGGGCTGCTCGTGAAGTCCGACGACCTCGTCGGCCTGCCCGACGACGAGGTCGTGCTCATCTGCACCGGCTCCCAGGGCGAGCCGATGGCCGCGCTGTCGCGGATCGCCAACGGCGACCACGCGATCACCGTGGGGGAGGGCGACACCGTGATCCTCGCCTCGTCGCTGATCCCGGGCAACGAGAACCCGGTGAACCGCGTCATCAACGGGCTCACCCGCTGGGGCGCCGACGTCGTGCACAAGGGCAACGCCCTGGTGCACGTCTCGGGGCACGCCTCGGCCGGCGAGCTGCTCTACTTCTACAACCTGCTTGCCCCCGCGAACGTGATGCCCGTGCACGGTGAGCCCCGCCACCTGCGCGCCAACGCCGCCCTCGCGATCCGCACCGGGATCCCGGCCGATCGCGTGGTGGTCGCCGAGGACGGCGTCGTCGTGGACCTCGCCGACGGCCGGGCCTCGATCGTCGGTGCCGTGGAGTGCGGGTACGTCTACGTCGACGGCTCCTCGGTCGGCGACATCACCGAGGCCTCGCTGAAGGACCGCCGGATCCTCGGCGAGGAGGGATTCATCTCGGTGTTCGTCGCCGTGGACCTGACCAGCGGCACGGTCGTCGCCGGCCCGGAGATCCACGCGCGCGGCTTCGCCGAGGACGAGGAGATCTTCCCCGACGTGCTGCCGCAGGTCACGCGGGCGCTCGAGGAGGCCCTGCGGCACGGCGGCACCGATGCGTACGCCCTCGAGCAGGTGGTGCGCCGCCAGGTCGGCCGCTGGGTCAGCTCGACCCATCGGCGGCGACCGATGATCGTCCCGGTCGTGGTCGAGGCCTACGGCCCGGCGACACGCGCCGGACCCGGGCGCGGGACGCCCGGGGAGGCCAACCCCCCGGTAGCCTCGCAGCATGGCCACCAAGTCACCTGCGCGCGCCCGCACGTCGAGTGCCTCGCGCAAGACCTCCCAGCGGCAGCACGCCCGCCAGGGAGTCGAAGGCCCGGTCGACCGCGGCCCGGTCCGGGGCGCCGACCCGATCGGTGCCGCGCACGGCCCCCAAGCCGGTCGCCCGCCGCCAGCCCGGCCCGATCGCTGCGCGCTCGTCCGCGCGCTCGGCCGGCCTTGTCGCGCGCATCTGGCTGCTCCTGGCCGCCGCGCTCGGGGGGCTGAGCTCGAGCGGTCGGGCGAGTCGCCCGCGACCTGGACGCCACCCACCGCCGGGACGGGATCGGGCTGCTGCTGTTCACCCTGACGTCTCGTTGTCGCCGTGGTCACGTGGTTCTCGATCGATGGCTGGCTCACGGGCATCGTGACCGCCCTCGTCACCGGCGCAGTCGGCGCCCTGGACGTCGTCGTCCCGTGCTGCTGTTCTGGGCCACGCTGCGCGTCCTCCGCCACCCCGATCAAGGGCGCGACCACCGGTCGGCTGGCGATCGGCTGCGGCATCGTCCTGGCCATCCGCGTGCGGGATCTGGGCCCTGGTCCAGGGCGCGCCGAGTCCCGGCGACGGCGCCGAGGCGATGCGCGGCCGCCGGTGGGTGGGTCGGTTGGCTCGTCACCGCGCCCGATCGTGTCCGCGGTCGGGACCTGGCTGGCGTACCTGTGGCTGATCGCACTCCTCGGGTTCGGCCTGCTCGTGATCACCGCGACGCCGTTGAACGCCGTGCCGGAGCGACTGGCGCGCGGTCCGCGACAGGGTGCTGCTGCGGCTCGTCGCTCGCACGCGGCACCGCCGAGGGTGAAGCCGCCGGCGGGGACATGGCCGTCGACGGCGCGCGCCAAGGCCGTGCCCTCGCCCGGACGCCACGACGGTCCGAGGCGGCCGACGCGCAGGGCGGCGCCAGCGCCGCGCCGATGCCGCGGGCCCGCCGGGCCCGCCGATCCCGCTGGGGTGCCCGCACCGACGGCGGCGCCGGCGGGGCGCCGGTCGCTGCGCACCCGTGCGGTCGCCCTCGTCCGTGGCCTGCGCAAGCCCGCGCCCGACGGTCGACCCGTACGACGGCCCGCTGGCCGGTGACGAGGCGTTCGTCTCCGCCGGTCGCCAGCGCCCCCGGGGAGGCCTCCGGGGACGCGGACCGTCTGCAGCCGCGCGACGACACGACGCGTTCGACGCGCTCGCGGACCTGGACGTCTCTGCGGATCCCGCCGATCCGGACGCCATGACGACGTCCAGGTCGCGCCCGGCGCCGGCGGGGAGGGTGAGCCCGGCAGGGCGCCCGGCGACCCTGCGCTGGCCGCCCTGGTGGGGACCGTGCCGAAGGACGGTCAGGCCGGCAAGCCCGAGCACAACACCGTGTCGATCGTGCGACCGGAGCAGCTGCGCCTGCCGGGCGCGCCGGACTACCGACTCCCGGCAGCGTCGATCGCTCAAGTCCGGTACCGCGCCGAAGGCCCGCAGCGCCTCGAACGACCGCGTCGTGGCCTCGCTGACCGACGTGCTGACCCAGTTCGAGATCGACGCCCAGGTCACCGGCTACATCCGTGGTCCGACGGTCACCCGCTACGAGGTCGAGCTGGGCCAGAGCGTCAAGGTCGAGCGGGTCACCGCGCTGGCCAAGAACATCGCCTACGCGGTGGCCACCTCCGACGTGCGGATCCTGTCGCCGATCCCGGGCAAGAGCGCCATCGGCATCGAGATCCCCAACACCGACCGCGAGATGGTCTCCCTGGGCGACACCCTGCGGGCCCCGATCGCGCAGTCCGACCACCACCCGCTGCTCGTGGGCCTGGGCAAGGACGTCGAGGGCGGCTACGTCTGCGCCAACCTCGCCAAGATGCCGCACATCCTCGTCGCCGGCGCGACCGGCGCGGGCAAGTCCAGCTGCATCAACGCGCTGGTGACCAGCATCCTGATGCGGGCCACCCCGTCCGAGGTGCGGATGGTCCTCGTCGACCCCAAGCGCGTCGAGCTCACCGCCTACGAGGGCATCCCGCACCTGATCACCCCGATCATCACCAACCCGAAGAAGGCCGCCGAGGCGCTGCAGTGGGTCGTCCGCGAGATGGACGCCCGCTACGACGACCTCGCGCACTTCGGCTTCCGGCACATCGACGACTTCAACCGCGCCGTGCGCTCCGGGGCGCTGGCGGTGCCGCCGGAGTCCGAGCGTGTCCTGGCGCCCTACCCGTACCTGCTGGTCATCGTCGACGAGCTGGCGGACCTGATGATGGTCGCGCCGCGCGACGTCGAGGAGTCGATCGTCCGGATCACGCAGCTGGCCCGCGCCGCCGGCATCCACCTGGTCCTGGCCACGCAACGGCCCAGCGTCGACGTCGTCACCGGACTGATCAAGGCCAACGTGCCCTCCCGCCTGGCCTTCGCGACCTCCAGCCAGACCGACAGCCGGGTCATCCTCGACCAGACCGGTGCCGAGACCCTCGTCGGGCAGGGCGACGGGCTGTTCCTGCCGATGGGCGCGTCGAAGCCGATGCGGATCCAGGGCGCGTTCGTACCGGAGTCCGAGATCCGCGCGGTCGTGGCGCACGTGAAGAAGCAGATGTCGGCCCAGTACCGCGAGGATGTCCTCACCGAGGCCTCTGCCAAGCGCGAGATCGACGATGAGGTCGGCGACGACCTCGACCTGCTCGTCGCGGCCATCGAGCTCGTCGTCACCACCCAGTTCGGCTCGACGTCGATGCTGCAGCGCAAGCTGCGCGTGGGCTTCGCCAAGGCCGGTCGGCTGATGGACCTGATGGAGAGCCGCGGCGTCGTCGGGCCATCCGAGGGCTCCAAGGCGCGAGACGTGCTGGTCAAGTCCGACGACCTCGACGAGGTGCTGGCCGACCTGCGGCCCGGCAGCTGAGCTCGACGGTGGCCTACGCTGCTGAGATGGGCACACCGAGGGTCGCCCTGGTGACCCTGGGGTGCGCCCGCAACGAGGTGGACTCCGAGGAGCTGGCCGGCCGGCTGGCCATGGCGGGGTTCGACCTGGTCGACGACGCTGAGGATGCCGATGCCGTCCTGGTCAACACGTGCGGGTTCATCGATGCCGCCAAGCGCGAGTCGATCGACGTCCTGCTGTCCGCGGGCGGCCGAACCCCGGCGGGAGGGCGGCGGACGGTGGTCGCCGTCGGCTGCATGGCCGAGCGGTACGGCCAGGAGCTGGCCGCCGAGCTGCCCGAGGCCGACGCGGTCCTCGGCTTCGACGACTACCCGGACATCGCCGAGCGACTGCGCACCGTGATCGACGGTGGCGCGGTGACCAGCCATGTACCGCGCGACCGGCGCGCGCTGCTGCCGCTGGCGCCGGTGGACCGGCATGGGCAGCCGAGGTCCACGTGCCGGGCACCGGGCCCGGCTGGATGCGCCGGCGGATCACGTCCGGGCCGGTCGCGTCGCTGAAGATCGCCTGCGGATGCGATCGTCGGTGCGCGTTCTGCGCGATCCCGTCCTTCCGTGGCTCGTTCGTGTCCCGACCCGCAGCCGACGTGCTGGCCGAGGCGCGCTGGCTGGCCGAGGACGGGGTGCGCGAGGTGGTCCTGGTCAGCGAGAACTCCACGTCGTACGGCAAGGACATGGGTGACCCCTCGGCGCTCGAGGACATGCTGCGCGACCTCGCGGACGTGGACGGGATCGAGCGCATCCGGGTTGCCTACCTTCAGCCCGCGGAGGTCCGGCCCGGCCTGATGGCCACGATGCTCGGCACCCGGGAGGTCGCCGACCACTTCGACCTGAGCTTCCAGCACGCCAGCCCGTCGCTGCTGCGCCGGATGCGGCGCTTCGGCGGCAGCGAGTACTTCCTGCGGCTGATCGGGTCGATCCGCGCCGAGTCCCCGGCCGCCGGGATCCGCACCAACGTGATCCTCGGGTTCCCGGGCGAGACCGAGGCCGACGTCGACGAGCTGATCGACTTCCTCCAGGCGGCCCAGCTCGACGCCGTGGGCGTGTTCGGCTACTCCGACGAGGACGGCACCGAGGCGGCGAGCCTGCCCGGCCAGCTCGACGACGACGAGATCCGGGCGCGGGTCGAGGAGGTGTCCAGCGTCGTCGAGGAGGTCATGGCGCAGCGCGCCGAGCAGCGGGTCGGTGAGCTGGTGGACCTGCTCGTCGAGTCCGTGGACGGGGCCGTCGCGGAGGGGCGCGCGGAGCACCAGGGACCTGAGGACGGCACGACGACCGTTCACCTGACCCCCGATCTGAGGCGACGGGTCACGCCCGGCACGATGCTGCGTGCCCGGGTGGTGGCCAGCGAGGGTGTGGACCTGCACGCCGTGGAGGTGTCCGTTGTCCGCATCTGACCCGGGCCGCGAGGGCCCACAGGCTCCCTCGGAGGCCTTCGACGACGAGCCGCCGGAGATGTGGAGCCGGGAGCGTGTCGTCACCGGGTGGGCGCAGCTGTGGAACGTCCCGAACCTGCTGACGCTCCTGCGGATCCTGCTGATCCCGGTGTTCTGGTGGCTGCTGATGTACGACGACGGGCAGAACACCACGACCAGGGTGGCGGCGACGGTGATCTTCATCGTCGCGGCGTACACCGACTGGCTCGACGGCCACCTGGCCCGCAAGCAGGGCCTGGTCACGACGTTCGGCAAGATCGCCGACCCGCTGGCGGACAAGGCGCTGACGGGCGTGGCCCTCATCGGCCTGTCCATGCTGGGCGAGCTCTGGTGGTGGGTGACGATCCTCATCATCGCCCGTGAGGTGGGCGTGACGCTGGTCCGCTTCGTCGTGCTCAAGCACGGGGTCATCCCGGCCAGCCGGGGCGGCAAGCTCAAGACGATGTTCCAGATGGGTGGCATCGTGATGTTCCTGCTGCCGATCCCGACCGACCTGACGGTCCTCTGGCTGGCCCGCAACGCGGTCATGGGGATCGCGCTGGTGCTCACGGTCGTGACCGGCCTGGACTACATCGACAAGGCCTACCGCACGCGCAGCGACTCGAAGTCCGCCAGGGCCCAGCGCGCCGAGCGCCGGGCGGCGCGGGCGGCTGGGGAGCCGGGGGTTGTCGACGGCCCGGCCGCGTCGCCTGGCGGGCGCATGGCACCCGGTCCGGGCACCCCGGAGCCGGGGGCGTGAGGTGGCCGAGGAGCCTGAGGCGCGAGGCGCAAGGAGCCGACCTCGCCGCCCTGGTGGTTGCCCGGCTCACGGCGGGCGGGGCCACGGTCGCGGTCGCCGAGTCCCTGACCGGAGGGCTGCTCGCGGCGGCGCTGACGTCGGTCCCCGGCGCGTCCGCCGTGGTCCGGGGCGGCGTGGTCGCCTACGCGACCGACCTCAAGGCCGCCCTCCTGGGTGTTGATGCCGCCCTGCTGGATCGCGTCGGCCCGGTGGATCCCGAGGTGGCCGCGGCCATGGCCCGGGGCGCCCGGCGGGCGCTGTCGGCCACGTACGGCCTCGCCACGACCGGGGAGGCCGGTCCGGACTCGGCCAGCGGCCAACCGGTCGGGACCGTGCACCTGGCGGTCAGCGGCCCGGCGGGCGACGAGGTGGCGAGCCTGGTCGTCGACGGCGATCGCGCGGCGGTGCGGGATGGGGCCGTGGCCGGCGCGCTCGACCTGCTGGGTCGTCTCCTGGCCTGAACCGGCCCCCGTCCGGGGCCGCTGCGCCGTTCGGGGGAACACCCGTCGTCGCGCCGGTGTTGGCACGGGTGCATAGAGGCATCCGCAACCCCCTGCCTGTAGGCTGGGGCCTCGAAGGAAGGGGACGGCCATGGTGATCCTGCGTCGAGTGATCGGCGATGAGTTGCGTCGTCGCCGTCAGGATCAGGGGCGGACCCTTCGCGATGTGAGCGCCTCCGCCCGTGTGTCCCTCGGGTACCTGTCCGAGATCGAGCGTGGCCAGAAGGAGGCGTCGAGCGAGTTGCTCGCCGCCATCTGCTCGGCACTGGACGTCCCGCTGTCGTCCCTGCTGAGCTCGGTCAGTGACGAGGTGGCCGCCCAGGAGGCGACTGCGCTGCTGCGCGAGGGTGCGCACGCCGCCTGATCCCACGCCCCGGCGCCCGGTCCGCTCGGCCGCAGGTGAGCGCCACGGCCAAGTGGTAGCGCCGGCCCCGGCGGGTCAGTGCCGAAGCCGGTAGCCCTGGGGAGTCATCGTGAAGCCCGCCTCGATCATCGCCGCGACGACGGCACCGGTCGTCGCATCCGGCTCCAGGGCCGGTAGCCCGTCGACCCGGGTCACGAGCAGGTCGGGGACGTGGCCGGCGTGCACCGCCCGAGCGAGTGCGGCCAGCGCGTCGAGCAGGGCGTCATCCTGGCCGGTGGCCCCACCCGCCGCCACGGCGAACGTCAGCATGCTGCGACCGCCGCGCTCGAGGTAGACGACCGGGACCCCGCCACGCACGACCACATGGCTGCCGGCCGAGCGCGACGGGCGATGCGGCCCGCCGGACCCTGCCCACCGGCTGGCAGGCCAGTCAAGGGCGGCACCGTAGGCGTTGGCGGGGTCGGCGGCCGCGAGAACGAGGCACTCCGGAGGCGCCTCGGCGAGGCGGCGCTCCACTGCACGCAGTTGGTCGACCACCCCGGGCAGGGCGAACTGCGCGGCGCCGAGGCCTTCCACCGCATAGATGCGCTGCACGCGGCCACGGTCCTCCATGGCCGAGAGCGTCCGGTAGGCAGCGGCGAATCCCCCGGGATCCCCGGAGGCCGCGACCGCGCCGCGGGTCACCAGGCCGTACCGGTCGAGGTGGGCCTGGGCGCCGGTGACGGCCCGCTCGGCCGGTGGCAGGGCCAGGTCCGGCAGTGCGAACCACCGACCCGGCAGGTCCAGGTCCGCCGCTGGTCCGGACCGACCCAGCCCAGCACCGGCGGCATCCGCGGACGACCCCGGGCCCGCCTCGCGCCCGGCGGGGCCAGCCCTCCACAGGTCCGCGTAGCGTCCACGTGGCGGCCGGGACGGTCGGCCCCGGCGGGGGTCGGACCGCCGGCGCCGGGCCCGAGCGCGGTCGCGCGCCGAGCGCACCGGTTCGATCGTGTCGTTGCTGATCAGTCCCGCCCAGAGCAGTTCGCGCAGGGCGTCGGCGAGCGCCGCGGGCTCGTGGTCGGGCACCCGGCGTACGAGGTCGGGCAGGAACCAGCCGCCACCCGAGCCGAGGACCTCGAGCAGCGCCTCAGCCGCCGCGGACGGGGCGTCGGCGGCATGGGCGAGCAGGGCCGCCGACTCGGCCGGAGCCAGGGCGATCCAGCCATCGCCCCCGGGCAGCGGCGTCGCTCCGGTCCAGAGCACATCCCCGGACGAGGTCAGCGCGTCGAGCATGTCCGGCGCGTAGTCCGGGACGCGCAGGGGCAGGATCGAGGCCTCGAGCGCCGAGACGGGCACGGGTACGCCGGCCAGGGCGCGAACGGCCTCGAACACGCCCTCCACGCCGCGCAGCGGGTCCGCTCCGGCTGCGGGGAGGTGCTGCCATGCGGGCAGCCATGCGCCCAGCGCCGCCTGGCTGACCGGCTCTATCTGGTGGCGGAGGAGCGCCACGGATCGGCGCTTGATGAGACGAAGGACGTCCGGGTGGCACCACTGGGTCCCGGCGGCCTCGGCGAGGAAGCGGCCCTCGAGGATGCGGCCGGCCGCCCGGTCACCGGCGAGGCGATCGCGCACCACCGCGCCGGGCAGGCCAAGGGCCGCACTGACCTGGTGAGTGGTGAACGGGCCGTGCGTGCGGGCGAAACGCGCCAGCAGGTCGCCGACTGGGTCATCGACGGGACGCAGGTGAGCCTCGGCCACTCCCGGCGGGATCGGTGCTCCGGCGCCGTCGCGCAGCCGAGTGGCGTCCTCGACGACCGCCCACACCTCCGTCCCGGCAATCCGGGTCCGGAACACGCGACGCTGGGCCTCCAGATCGGCCAGCCACTGCGGCTGGACCTCGCGCTCGGCGGCCTGGGCCAGGCTCAGGGGGCCGAGGACGCGGAGGAGGTCGGCGAGGTCCTCGGCCTGCCGGGGGCGCCGGTCGGCAGTCAGGTGCTGCAGCCGGGCGACGACGTCCTCGATCGCCTCGGGGTCGAGCAGCTCACGCAGGTCGGTCTGGCCGAGGAGCTCCCCGAGCAGGGTGGGGTCGAGGGTCAGGGCAGCCGCCCGGCGCTCAGCCAGCGGGGAGTCGCCCTCGTACAGGAACTCGGCCACGTACCCGAAGAGCAGGGACCGCGCGAACGGCGAGGGGGCCGGTGGCGCGACCTCGACGACACGCACCCGGCGCTCGGCCACCGCCCCCATGAGGTCGACGAGCGCGGGCAGGTCGTAGACGTCCTGAAGGCACTCGCGCACGGCCTCGAGGACGATGGGGAAGGAGGGGTGCTCCGCGGCGATCTGCAGCAGCTGGGCCGAGCGCTGGCGCTGCTGCCACAGGGGGGCGCGCCGGCCGGGCCGCAGCCGGGGCAGCAGCAGTGCACGCGAGGCGCACTCCCGGAACCGCGCGGAGAACAGGGCAGAGGATCCGATGAGTCGGGTCACGGAGGGCTCGACGTCCTCCGGGTCGGGGAACAGGCAGGCCAGCGCGTCCGGTACCCAGTCGTCCCCGGGCAGGTCCGGCAGGCGGGCGACGATGCCGTCGTCCCCGTGCAGGACGGAGGCGTCCACCCCGAACCGCTCGGTGAGTCGCTCGCGGACCAGAAGGGCCCATGGGGCGTGCACCTGCGCGCCGTACGGGGAGAGCACGGTCAGCCGCCAGTCCCCGAGCTCGTCCCTGGTCCGCTCGACGACGAGCGTGCGGTCGGTGGGCACGTGCCCACCCTCCGCGGCCTGCTCGGCGACGTAGGCGACCAGGTTCGCCGCCGCCCACGGATCGAGGCCGCGCGCCTGGAGCCACTCGGCCCCGTCCGTGCCGCGGCGACGTGCCAGCTCCCGGGTGAAGGCCCCGATGGCCCGGCCCAGCTCGGCCGGCCGCCCGAGCGCATCGCCGCGCCAGAACGGCAGGCGCCCGGGCGACCCGGGTGCAGGCACGACGATGACGCGGTCATGGGTGATGTCGGTGATCTGCCAGGTGCTGGCGCCGAGCGCGAAGCTGTCGCCCACGCGGGACTCGTAGACCATCTCCTCGTCGAGCTCACCGACCCGCCCGCCGCCGGCGAGGAACACGCCGAACAGGCCTCGGTCCGGGATCGTGCCGCCGGAGGTCACGGCCAGGCGTTGAGCACCGGGTCGTGCGTGCAGCACGTCGGACTCGCGGTCCCATACGAGCCGCGGGCGCAGCTCGGCGAACGCGTCGGAGGGGTAGCGACCGGCCAGCATCTCGACGACGGACTCGAACACGGCCGGGGTCAGGTCACGGAAGGGCGCGGTGCGGCGCAGCAGCGCCAGCAGGTCGGCGACCGACCAGTCGTCCATCGCCACGCAGGCCACGACCTGCTGGGCGGCCACGTCCAGGGGGTTCGAGGGGATCTGCAGCGTCTCGATCTGCCCGGAACGCATGCGGTCGACGACGACCGCGCTCGACAGGAGGTCGGCGCGGTACTTGGGCAGGACCACGCCCTCCGAGACCGCGCCCACCTGGTGGCCCGCGCGACCCACGCGCTGCAGTCCGGAGGACACCGAGGGTGGGGACTCGACCTGGATGACCAGGTCGACTGCGCCCATGTCGATCCCGAGCTCCAGGCTGGAGGTGGCGACCACGGCCCTGAGCCGACCGGTCTTCAGGTCGTCCTCGATGTCGGCCCGTTGCTCCTTGCTGACCGATCCGTGATGGGCCCGGGCGAGCACGGCCGGCGCCCCGGACATCGACCCCGCCTGCGCCATCACCTGTGCAGGTGGCCCGGAGCCGGACACCGGCTCCCGGTCCATCCCGGCGCGTTCCGCGTGGATCTCGTTGAGGCGTGCGGTGAGCCGCTCGGCCAGGCGCCTCGAGTTGGCGAACACGATCGTCGATCGATGCTGCTCGATGAGATCGACGATGCGTGCCTCGACGTGCGGCCAGATCGAGGTGGAGGGCGTCGCGTCGGGCCCGGTGGTGGCAGCGAGGTCCCCCATGTCCTCGACCGGAACCTGGATCTGCAGGTCCCATTGCTTGACGGCACCTGCCTGGACCACGGCGACGGGCTGGTCGCCGCCGAGGAACCGCGCGGCCGTCTCCGGTGGCCGGACCGTGGCGGACAGCCCCACGCGGGGGATGTGGCGGCCGGCGAGGTGGTCCAGGCGGGCCAGGCTGACCGCGAGGTGCGCCCCTCGCTTGGAGCCGGCGATCGCGTGCACCTCGTCGAGGATGACCGTCTCGATTCCGGTCAGGATCTCCCGGCCCCGGGACGTCAGCAGCAGGAACAGGGACTCCGGTGTCGTGATCAGGACATCTGGCGGCCGGCGCAGCATCGCCTGCCGGTCGCGCGCTGGGGTGTCGCCGGTCCGCAGCCCGACGGTGATGCGTGGCTCGGGCAGGCCCTGCTGGATCGACCGGGCGGCGATCCCGGCCAGCGGGGCCCGCAGGTTCCGCTCCACGTCCACGGCGAGGGCCTTCAGGGGGCTCACGTACAGCACGCGCACGCCACGAGGCGCCGCGAGGTCCCTCGGTTGCAGGCAGCGGTCGATCGCCCACAGGAACGCCGCAAGCGTCTTGCCGGACCCGGTCGGCGCGATGGCCAGGACGCTGTCCCCGCGCTGGATGTGGGGCCAGGCCGCCTGCTGGATCTCGGTGGGCTCGGCGAATGAGGCCGCGAACCACTCCCGGGTGGGGGCGGAGAAGGCGGCCAGCGGATCCATGGGCGCCATCCTGTCGCGCGGGTCCGACATCCGGCGCGGCGCAGCCCCCATCCCTGTGGATGGCACGATGGGGCGGTGCGGCTGACGGACTTCTGGGAGCGGATGGAGCTCACCTTCGGCAGGGCCTACGCGCGGTCCTGGGCCGACGACCAGCACCTGGCGAGCCTCGGTGGTCGCACGGTCACGGAGGCCCTTGCCCAGGGGGAGGACACCCGGACGGTCTGGAAGGCGGTCTGCTCCCATGCGCAGGTTCCCTCCGACCTGCGTTGAACACTCCGAACCGCCGACGGCGTGTCGTCGAGTCCATCGAACACATGTTCGCCTAGGGTTGCGCTGCGGGTCGGTGGAGTTCCAGCGCACGTAATCCACAGATCCACGCGGACCGGGTCATGATGTCGGACGGCGGGGCTAGCGTCGGCGCTGTCAATGAGCACCGGCGCATCGGCGCCACGGATCAAGGAGTGGGAATGGCTGCACAGGATCGGGACAAGGCGCTCGAGTCGGCGCTGCTGCACCTCGAGAAGCAGTTCGGCAAGGGCACCGTGATGCGCCTCGGCGATCAGCCCATCGTGCCGATGGACGTCATCCCCACCGGCGCCATCGCCCTGGACGTGGCGCTGGGCATCGGTGGGCTCCCGCGCGGCCGAGTCGTGGAGATCTACGGCCCGGAGTCCAGCGGCAAGACGACGGTCGCCCTGCATGCCGTCGCCAGCGTCCAGAGCGCCGGCGGGATCGCCGCGTTCATCGACGCGGAGCACGCGCTGGATCCCGTGTACGCGCAGAAGCTGGGCGTGAACCTCGACGACCTGTACGTCTCCCAGCCGGACACGGGGGAGCAGGCGTTGGAGATCGCCGACACGCTCGTGCGCTCGGGGGCGATCGACCTCATCGTGATCGACTCGGTGGCGGCGCTGACGCCCAAGGCCGAGATCGAGGGCGAGATGGGCGACAGCCACGTGGGACTGCAGGCACGCCTGATGAGTCAGGCGCTGCGCAAGATGACGGGGGCCCTGAGCGGTACGGGCACCACCGCGATCTTCATCAACCAGCTGCGCGAGAAGATCGGCGTGATGTTCGGCAGCCCGGAGACAACCACGGGTGGCAAGGCCCTGAAGTTCTACTCCTCTGTCCGGCTGGACGTCCGCCGCATCGAGACGCTGAAGGACGGAACTGAGCCGGTGGGGTCCCGGACGCGCGTGAAGGTGGTCAAGAACAAGGTGGCACCGCCGTTCAAGCAGGCTGAGTTCGACATCCTCTACGGAATCGGGATCTCCCGGGAGGGTGGCCTGATCGACATGGGAGTCGAGCAGGGATTCGTGCGCAAGTCCGGCGCCTGGTACACCTATGACGGCGACCAGTTGGGCCAGGGCAAGGAGAACGCACGGGCGTTCCTGCGCGACAACCCCGATCTCGCCAACGAGCTCGAGAAGCGCATCAAGGAGAAGCTCGGGATCGGTCCGCGTGTCGATGCTCCCGCCCCGGATCCGGCCTCAGGAGCCGGTGCGCCGGCTGGGGCACCCCGTCCCATCGACGGGTAGGCCGCGATGGCACGGCGCTCGGTTGAGCCGCCTGTAGATCTTGACGATCAGCAGGCCGATCCGGAGCAGGTCGCCCGCACGATCCTGCTCCGGAGGCTCGAGGCCGCGCCGCGCACGCGGGCGCAACTGGCGAGCACCCTGCAGGAGCGGGGCGTCCCCGACGACGTGGCGGCGCGGGTCCTGGACCGGTTCGAGGATGTCGGGCTCATCGACGACCGGACCTTCGCGCGCATGTGGGTGCAGTCCCGGCAGGTGTCGCGTGGGCTGGCCCCGCGGGCCCTCCGGGCCGAGCTCAGGAGGCGAGGGGTCAGCGACGAGCTCGTGGACGAGGCGCTGAGCGACGTCGACCTCGACGCGCAGCTGGTGGCGGCCCGGGCCATCGCGGAACGCAAGGCCCGTTCGCTGCGTGGGCTTCCACGGCAGACGCAGGTGCGGCGGCTCTCCGGGGCGCTGGCCCGCAAGGGCTACGGACCCGGCCTGGTGTCACAGGTCGTGCGCGAGGCGCTCGACTCCCTCCAGGGTGAGTCCGACCTGGACCACGAGGGCGGGGCCGGCTGGTCGTGGGAGGCCTGACTCGGATTGGGTGCCTGCGGTGCGCAGCGCCTACCCTTGTGCCCTCATGAGTGCGCCAGAGTCGTCCGTGCGGACCTACCAGGTCCGCACCTTCGGCTGCCAGATGAACGTGCACGACTCGGAGCGGATCGCCGGGCTTCTCGAGGCCAGCGGCTACGCACGGGCCGACGACGGCACGCAGGCCGACGTCGTGGTGCTGAACACGTGCGCCGTCCGGGAGAACGCCGACAACCGCCTGTACGGCAACCTTGGGCACCTCGCGTCGGTCAAGCGCGACCGCCCGGGTATGCAGATCGCCGTCGGCGGCTGCTTGGCGCAGAAGGACCGCGAGGGGATCGTCGCCCGGGCACCGTGGGTGGACGTCGTCTTCGGGACCCACAACGTGGGCTCCCTGCCGGCTCTCCTGCGCCGGGCGGAGGTCGCCCGCGAGGCCCAGGTGGAGATCGAGGAGTCCCTGCAGACCTTCCCCTCGGCGCTGCCGTCGAGGCGGGAGTCCGCCTACGCCGCGTGGGTCGCCATCAGCGTCGGGTGCAACAACACGTGCACGTTCTGCATCGTCCCGCACCTGCGCGGGCGGGAACGTGACCGTCGCCCCGGGGAGATCCTCGCCGAGGTGCAGGCGCTGGTCGACGACGGCGTCCTCGAGGTCACGCTCCTGGGCCAGAACGTCAACGCCTACGGCGCGGAGTTCGGTGACCGCGGGGCCTTCGCCAGCCTCCTCCGGGCGTGCGGCACGATCGACGGGCTCGAGCGGATCCGCTTCACCTCCCCGCATCCCCGCGACTTCACCAGCGACGTCATCGATGCGATGGCCGAGACCCCCGCGGTGATGCCATCGCTGCACATGCCGCTGCAGTCCGGGAGCGACAGCATCCTGCGCGAGATGCGCCGCTCCTACCGCCGCGACCGGTTCCTCGCGATCCTGGACAACGTCCGGGCACGGATCCCGCACGCAGCGATCACGACCGACATCATCGTCGGCTTCCCGGGCGAGACGGAGCAGGACTTCCTGGACACCCTCGAGGTCGTCGAGCGGGCCCGGTTCTCGGCAGCCTTCAGCTTCCAGTACTCCCCGCGCCCGGGGACGCCCGCTGCTGACATGCCCGACCAGGTGCCCAAGCATGTGGTCCAGGAGCGCTACGAGCGGCTGGTCGAGGCGCTCGAGCGGATCTCGTGGGAGGAGAACCTCCGACTCGTCGGCACGACGGCCGAGGTGCTGCTCTCGGAGGGTGAGGGACGCAAGGACGACGTGACCCAGCGCAGGTCCGGCCGGGCCCGCGACGGCCGGCTGGTGCACCTGACCGGGGCTGCCGACGCCAGGCCGGGGGACTGCGCGACGGTCCGCATCGACGCCGCGGCGCCGCACCACCTGACGGCCACGGCCCTGTCGGTCCGGCCCACCCGCGCCGGCGACGCCTGGGAGTCCGGGCTGGAGTCGTGCGGCACCCTCCCGACGGGATCTGTCGGTCCGGGACCGGTGACGCTCGGGATGCCGGGCCTGCGGATCGGTTCGTGACCTCACCGCAGCCGAGGGCGCCGGGCGGTCCCGAGTGGCCCGAGGTGATCGTCGTCGTCGGACCCACCGCCTCCGGGAAGTCGGCGGTGGCACTCGAGCTGGCCGACCTGGTCGGCGGCGAGATCGTCAACGCCGACGCCTTCCAGGTGTACCGGGGGATGGACGTCGGCACGGCGAAGCCGAGCCGCGCCGATCAGCAGCGCGTCGCGCATCACCTGCTCGACATCCTGGCGGTGACCGACGAGCTCAGCGTCGTCCGGTACCAGCACCTCGCGAGGGACGTGCTGCGCGACCTGGCCGCCCGTGCTGTCCCCGCGATCGTCGTGGGCGGCTCCGGTCTCTACGTGCGCGCCCTGCTCGATGACCTCCGGTTCCCCGGCAGCGACCCGCAGGTCCGGGCCCGCTGGGAGGCCGAGCTCGCCCGCCTGGGGCCGGCCGCCCTGCACGCCGTGCTCGCCGAGCGGGATCCGGGAGCAGCCGGGCACATCCTGCCCAGCAACGGCCGGCGGATCGTGCGCGCGCTCGAAGTCGGCGAGATGACGGGCGAGCCCTTCACCGCGACCCTGCCGGTCGACGGCCCTGCCCTGGTCCCGCACCTGTCCTTCGGCCTGGAGATCGACCGGTTCGGCCTCGACCGGCGCATCGCCGAGCGCGTGGCGCGGATGTTCGACCTGGGGCTGGTCGACGAGGTGCGGGCGCTGGTGGCCGTCGGCCTGCGCGAGGGCCGGACCGCCTCGCGAGCGTTGGGCTACCCGCAGGTGATCGACCTGCTCGACGGCCTGATCGACGAGGGTGCCGCACGGGAGCAGATCGTGTCCGCCACCCGGGCGTACGCGCGTCGGCAGCAGCGCTGGTTCCGACGGGATCCCCGCACCCAGTGGCTGTCGGCCGAGCTGGCCCCGTCATCCACAGCCGCGACGATCGCGTCCCGCCGGGCTGAGGTCGGCCGTAGGCTTGACCCATGACGTCCCGGCCGATCACCTTCCTCAAGGGGCACGGCACGGGCAACGACTTCATCCTGCTGCCGAACCTCGATGGTGCGCTGTCGGTCTCCGCCGCGCTCGTCGCCGCCCTGTGCGACCGGCGCCGGGGCCTGGGCGCGGACGGCGTGCTCGTCGTGTCGCGCACGGCCGACGAGCCGGAGGTCGCCAACCTGGCCGGCCTCGCGCCGTACTTCATGGACTACCGCAATGGCGACGGCTCCACCGCCGAGATGTGCGGCAACGGGGCACGGGTCTTCGTCGCCTTCCTGCGCGAGGCTGGGCTGGCCGAGTCCGACGAGTTCGTCATCGCCACCCGGGGCGGACCCCGCTCGGTCGCAGTGGGCACCGGCGACGGGTTGATCACCATCGGGATGGGCCACGCGGAGATCGTCGCGGGAGCAGGGGTGACCGTCGCCCCCGCTGAGGCGCCGCAACGCACGCGGCCGGCGATGGGGGTGCGCATGCCGAATCCGCACGCCGTCACCTGGGTCGAGGACGTCACCGAGGCCGGGGCGCTGCTGTCCGCGCCGACCGTCGTGCCCGGGCACGCGTTCCCCGACGGTGCGAACGTCGAGTTCGTCCGTGTTCTGGCCGCCGACCACATCGAGATGCGCGTGTTCGAGCGCGGCGTGGGCGAGACGCTCAGCTGCGGAACCGGCGCCTGCGCGGCAGCGGTGGCGACCCTGCACAGGTCGGGGGCGGAGCCACAGGGCCAGAAGGTCCAGGTCGATGTCCCGGGTGGCGTGGTCACGGTCGCCTGGCGGCCCGACGGCGAGGTTGAGCTGACCGGCCCGGCCGTGCTGGTCGCGCGGGGAACGGTGGACAGGGACTGGTGGGACGCCCATGCATGACGAGACCGACCTCCTCGACCGCCAGGCCCTGCGGCGCGTACCGGGCCTCGGTACCGAGCTCGAGGACGTCACCGAGGTCGAGTACCGGCAGGTCCGCCTCGAGCGGGTCGTGCTGGTCGGGGTGTGGACGACGGGCACGCTCGAGGACGCCGAGCGCTCCCTGGCCGAGCTGGCCCGGCTGGCCGAGACCGCGGGCTCGGTCATCTGCGACGGGCTGGTCCAACGGCGCGACAAGCCGGACCCGGCGACCTACATCGGGGCCGGCAAGGTGCGCGAGCTGCGCGACGTGGTCGTGGCCGTCGGTGCCGACACGGTCATCTGCGACGGGGAGCTCACGCCGGGCCAGCTGCGCCGGCTCGAGGAGATGGTCCGGGTCAAGGTGGTCGACCGCACCTGGCTGATCCTCGACATCTTCGCCCAGCACGCCCGCAGCCGGGAGGGGAAGGCGCAGGTCTCGCTGGCCCAGATGCAGTACCTGCTGCCCCGGCTGCGCGGGTGGGGTGAGTCGTTGTCCCGGCAGGCCGGTGGACGGGTCGCCGGTGGCCAGGGCATCGGCAGCCGCGGCCCTGGCGAGACCAAGATCGAGACCGATCGCCGGCGGGTGCGCGAGAGCATCTCCCGGCTGCGTCGCGAGATCTCCCACATGTCAACCGCTCGGCGCACCATGCGCAGCCGGCGCCGGGGCAGCCAGGTGCCGTCGGTGGTCCTCGCCGGCTACACCAACTCGGGCAAGTCGAGCCTGCTGAACCGCCTCACCGGTGCTGGCGTGCTCGTGGAGGACGCGCTGTTCGCCACGCTGGACCCGACGGTCCGGCGGGCCAGCACCCCGCAAGGACGCGCGTTCACGCTGGCCGACACGGTCGGCTTCGTCCGGCACCTGCCGCACCAGCTGGTCGAGGCGTTCCGCTCCACCCTTGAGGAGGTCTCCGACGCCGACCTGATCCTGCACGTCGTGGACGGTTCCGACGGCGCCCCCGAGGGCCAGATCGCCGCGGTGCGCGAGGTGCTGGCCGAGATCGGCGCCTCGGACGTCCCGGAGCTGCTGGTCATCAACAAGGCCGACGTCGCCGACCCGGTGGTGGTGGGCCGTCTCCAGGTCCGCGAGCCGCACTCGATCGTGGTCTCCGCTGCCACCGGGCAGGGGATCGCCGAGCTCCTGGCCGCGGTCGAGGCCGACCTGCCCAACCCCGAGCAGCAGGTGGATGTGCTGCTGCCGTTCGAGCGCGGTGACCTTGTCGCTCGCGTGCACGACGAGGGCCGGGACGTCACCGTCGAGTACACAGCCGACGGGGCCCATGTCACGGCGGCTGTGGGGGCGCAGCTGGCAGCCGAGCTGGTCGGGGCGGCCAGCCGGGCGGCGCAGGTCGAGCCCAGCGCCGTCGACCCGGCAGGCCGGGCGTGACGCTTCCGGAGGTCCCCGAGCTGCTGACCCTGGCCGTGACGGGGATCGAGGGGCAGACCCGCCCCGGCCAGGTGCGCATGGCCGAGGCCGTGGGGGAGTGCCTGGCCGATCCGCCGGCGACCCTCCTGGTCCAGGCCGGCACCGGGACGGGCAAGTCGCTGGCCTACCTGGTTCCTGCAGCCCGGCACGCCGTCGAGCGGGACGAGCCCATCGTGATCGCGACCGCCACCCTTGCGTTGCAGCGACAGCTGGTCGACAAGGACCTCCCGGTCGTCAGCGCGGCGCTCGCCGAGCCGCTCGGCCGCGAGATCAGGTACGCGGTCCTCAAGGGCCGGAGCAACTACGTGTGCCGGGACCGGTTGGAGCGTGGCTCGCCGGATCCCGATGAGGCGGCGCTGTTCGACACCCCGACCACGCGGTTGGGGCGACAGGCCCGGTCCCTGCGGCGCTGGGCGGAGACCACCGACACCGGCGATCGCGATGACCTCGAGACTCCGGTCGATGGCCGGGTCTGGGCAGGGCTGTCGGTCTCGGCACGGGAGTGCCCCGGCGCCAGCAACTGCCGCTTCGGCGAGGAGTGCTTCGCCGAGGCTGCCCGCGAGCGTGCCCGAGCAGCCGACTTGATCGTCACCAACCATGCGCTGCTGTCGATCCACCTCGAGGGGGAGGTCCCCGTCCTGCCCGAGCACTCGGGCGTGATCGTCGACGAGGCCCATGAGCTCGTCGACAGGATGACGACCACCCTGACCCGCGAGCTCTCCGGCCCGATCGTGGAACGGGCTGTCTCGCGAGCGCGCCGCTTCCTGACCCCGGAGTCCGTCGACCCGCTGCTCGACGCCGGGGGCTACCTCGACGGGGTGCTCGGCGGCCTGCCCGAGGGTCGCCTTCGTGCGCTGCCCGAGGAGCTCGTGGTGGCGCTGACCGCCCTGCGGGATGCCGGCCATGCCGCCCTCGGCAGCCTGCGCGGGGACAGCAGCGACGACCCGGGGTCCGCTGCGGACCGGACCACGGCACGTGCCGCCCTGCAGGCCGTGCACGAGGTGGCGGCGTCCGCGCTGCGCATGGCGGAGGGCTCGGTGGCGTGGGTCGGCACCCGCTCGGGCGGGTCGGCAACCCTGCACGTGGCCCCGATCTCCGTGCGCGACCTGCTCGCCGAGAACCTGTTCGCCTCGCGCAGCGTCGTGCTGACCAGCGCCACCCTGGCGATCGGCGGGTCGTTCGATCCGCTGTCGGCCAGCCTCGGCTGCCCTCCGGGCAGCGAGGGCATCGACGTCGGCTCGCCGTTCGACCACAGCCGGCAGGGCGTGCTCTACTGCGCCGCCGACCTGCCGCGGCCCGGGCGCGACGGGGTCAGCGAGGCGGCCCTGGAGCAGATCGCCGACCTGATCGATGCCGCCGGCGGGCGCACACTGGCCCTGTTCTCCTCGTGGCGGTCCGTCGAGCGCGCAGAGGAGGTCGTCACGCGGAGGTTCGCCGGGCGTGCCGACCGCCCGTTGATCGTGGCCCGCCGTGGCGATGCGGTGGCCGGGCTGGTCCGGCAGTTCGCCGACGAGGCACGCGCCTCACTGCTCGGGACCCTGTCGCTGTGGCAGGGGGTCGACGTCCCGGGGCCGTCGTGCACGCTGGTGATCATCGACCGGATCCCGTTCCCGCGCCCCGATGACCCGGTGGTCTCGGCACGCCAGGAGCTGGTCGACGCCTCCGGGGGCAGCGGCTTCGCAGCCGTCTCGGTCCCGAGGGCCGCGCTCATGCTGGCCCAGGGGGCGGGTCGGCTGATCCGCTCGCCGGACGATCGAGGCGTGGTCGCCGTGCTCGACCCCCGCCTGGCCACCACGGGGTACGGCCGTCAACTGCGTGCCAGCCTGCCCCCGCTGTGGTGGACCACCGACCTCGACACCGTGCTGGGGGCCCTGCGCCGGCTCGACGCGGATCTCAGCGGCACGCAGTAGAGCGCTGGTGGTCGCTGCGGGGCGGCCGGTCAGACGCCGGTGATCGCCGGCAGCCGGGCCATGCGGATGGCCTGGACCATGTCGGCGTGATCGCCCTCGGTCTGGTCGGCGTAGGCCATCGCCCACGCGGTGATGGCGTCCTCGAACCGTGTGCTGCGGCCCAGGTAGGAGGCGATCGCGAGGCGGTCTCCCGAGCGGGCATGGGCACGCGCGAGCGTCCACCCGGCGGCACGCAGGATCATCTCCACCCCCGGCACGTCGAGGGCGGACAGATCGGGGGAGAACTTCATGTCGCGCAGCTGGCGGACGTAGGTGTCGTGCACGACCCCGTGGGCGTCGGTCGCAGCCGTCCAGCCGATGAAGATGTCGGAGGCCGCCTGCATCAGTCGTTGGCCGGCGACGACCCGCGCCCCGTGGTTGTCGAAGGCCGAGGGCGCGGTGTAGGGCTCGAGCACCGAGGCGGTGGCCTCCTTGTACTGCAGCACGAGCGGGTCCGTGCCGTCGACCCCCTGCATGAGGAGCACGTAGCACCGGGTGCCCACGCTGCCCACGCCGACCACCTTGCGGGCCACGTCGACGACGTGGAACTGGTCGAGCAGGGCCGCCCGGTCGGACACCAGGGTCGCCCGGTACGCCTGCATCGCCTCGTTGCCCAGGAGCTCGGCCTGCTCGGCGCCCACGCGCACGAGCAGTGGGGGATCGTCGACGAACTGCCGCTGGCCGTCGACGATCGTCGTCAGCTTGCCCATCGCCTGCAGGTTCGTGCGGCGTCGCGCCCCGGCGATCGAGCGCTCGACTCGGGCAAGCGCGGCCTCCGACGGCAGGGAGGCCGCGAGCCGCCCGATCTCGGAGACGTCCAGGCGGGAGTACCAGACGTCGAGCGTGCTCATCTCGGCGAACTGGCGCATCGCCTCGCGGTAGGACTGCGCGCAGACGAGTGCCAGGCTCCGCTGGATGGACGTGCGCCACCCGTTGGAACGCGCGGTGAGGACCGCCGAGGTGGCCAGCCGCTTGACGTCCCACTCGAAGGGGCCCGGGTGCGTCTCGTCGAAGTCGTTCAGGTCGAACAGGACGGTGCGCTCGGGTGAGGCGAACAGCCCGAAGTTGGCGATGTGGGCATCCCCGCAGAGCTGGACCGTGAGCCCGGTGGCGGGCTGGCTGCCCAGGTCGGCGGCCATGACGACGGCGGATCCCCGGTAGAAGGCGAAGGCGGAGCCACTCATCCGGCCGTGGCGGATGGGAACGAGGTTCTGCAGCCGCGCCGCCGCCTGGTCGAGGAGCAGCTCGACGGGGTCCGGGCGTCCCTCCGGGATGGTCCACTCGGCGAGTGCCTGGCGGGGAGTCTGCTTCCGTGCGGCGCTCCCAGCGGCGATGCGCTCCGCCGGGGCCGGCTTCTGTGGGGTCCGCTCGGGCTCGGGCACGGCCACAGCGTAGGGCGTGGCCGGATCGCCACGCCGATCGTGGGCATCGTCGGAACCGGTCGCGCCGGGGCCGCCCCGGGCGAGCCGCAGGCCCGGAGGAGGCCTGCGCCGTCGCCCCGATTGACTGCTGCGCCCCCGGATTCAGACCCGGCGGAGCACCGCGACGACGGTGCCCATGATGACGGCATGGTCGCCGTCGATCGGGTCGAATGCCGGATTGTGCGGCATGAGCCACGTGTGGCCGTCACGCCGGCGCAGCGTCTTGACCGTGGCCTCGTCCTCGAGAAGTGCGGCGACGATCGTGCCGTTGTCCGCCGACTGGCCCGAGCGGACGACGACGTAGTCGCCGTCGCAGATCGCCGCATCGATCATCGAGTCGCCCTTGACTCGCAGCAGGAACAGGTCGCCGTCGCCGACCAGCTCGCGCGGCAGCGGGAACACGGTCTCCACGGCCTGCTCGGCCAGGATCGGGCCGCCGGCGGCGATCTGGCCCACCACGGGGACGAGCACGGGCGTGGGGATGCTGTCGCCGATGCCCGTCGGGTCGTGGCCGACCGCGTCCGGGTCCAGGACCTCCATGGCTCGGGGCCGGTTGGGATCGCGCCGCAGGTGGCCCTTCGCCTCCAGCACCTTGAGCTGGTGGGCCACGCTCGAGGGGGAGTTGAGCCCGACCGACTCGCCGATCTCCCGCACGCTCGGGGGATAGCCCCGACGCTCCACGGACTCACGGATCACCTCGAGGATCCGACGCTGCCGCCGGGTCAGGCCGTCCGAGCCCTCCGGCGTCTCGGGCAGCTCGTGGATCGTGGCCATGTCGTGCCTCCGTCTCTGTTCGCCCCACCCGGGATGACCTCGTCGTCGATGTCAGACCCCCGCGGGACCCTCGGTCCAGGTGGTCGCGGTCACCCGCAGCCACTGGGGGAACGGTAGCGCCGATCCCCGCCTGATTCAAACAAATGTTCGATTTGGTCTTGAGCGTGTCGGACCGCGGTGGTACAACTAGCACAGGTGTTCGAACGAACATCTGTACGAAATGGGGAGGGCGAGATGTCGAGCATGGGTGCAGTTGCAGTGTGGGGTCCGATCTCGAGCGGATCGGTCGGCCAGCGTCCGGCGGCCCCGGTTCCTGGGCAGGGCGCGCCCGGCGCGGAGGTCCGGCTGACACGCAGGGGCCGGCTCGTGCGGTTCCTGGCGACCTCGGCGATGGTGGTCCTCGTGGGCGTGCTGGCTCTGGGGCGTCTGGCGGGCGCACCCGTCCGGGCCGACGCCTCCGCCGACCCGGCTGCGCTGCTGACCCAGTCGGTCGTGGTGGAGCAGGGGGACTCGCTCTGGATCATCGCCCAGCGGTTGGCGCCGCAGCGGGATCCGCGCGAGGTGATCCACGAGGTGCGCGAGCTCAACGGGCTGCGCAGCAACCTGATCCAGCCCGGCCAGGTGCTGCTCGTTCCCTCCGTCGGGCAGCGGTGACGTGCTGCTTCGAAACATGTCGCGCGCAAGTGCTTGCATATCCGCTGTGCAGGCTTTACCGTTCCCACATCTAGTAGTTACACCGGTGTAAGTCATCCACAGGTTGTGGTTGATCATCCACAGGTTCTCGACAGGTCATCCCCAGGGCGATCCCCAGGGGCTGCTGATCGAAGCGGTTCTGATCCATCCGGTGGGCGCAATGGAGGTGAACGATGAACTGCCCATTCTGTCGTTCGGTGGAGACACGTGTTGTCGACTCCCGCAGCAACGACGATGGCACGGCCATCCGGCGCCGGAGGATGTGCCCGGCGTGCAGCCAGCGGTTCACCACAGTCGAGACGATGAGCATGCTCGTCGTGAAGCGTTCCGGGGTCGTTGAGCCGTTCAGCAGGGACAAGGTCGTGTCCGGGGTCCGCAAGGCGTGCCAGGGCCGGCCGGTGAGCGAGGACGACCTCGCCCTCCTGGCGCAACAGGTCGAGGACCAGCTGCGGGCGGGCGGCCAGGCGGCGATCGCATCCCACGATGTCGGACTGTCCATCCTCGGTCCCCTGCGCCTGCTCGACGAGGTGGCGTACCTGCGGTTCGCCTCGGTCTACCGCTCCTTCGAGTCCCTGGCCGACTTCGAGGCGGAGATCGCCCTTCTCCGGGCCACCGGAGTGGATGAGGTCCCGGTGGACCTCAGGTCCGGATCGCGCTCGAGCCCCTGACCGCGGACGCGGTCGCGACGCGTGAGCGCCGCTTGGTTCAAGGAGCCACGCCATGGCGGGCGTGGGACAAGCACGGAGAGCACGTCCAGACAGCGAACCGTTCAGCCCGGGATCACCGGGAAGCCCCCGCGTCACGACGCGGTTGACCCACAGGAGTGGCAATGGCCTCAGCAGGATCGGACAGCCCCAAGGCGACCGCGTCAAAGACCCGCGGCGAGGGGCGGCCCCGAGTGATCCCCACCGTGACGTTCGAGCGGGTGTACACCACGCCTGGCGTGCATCCGTACGACGAGGTGCAGTGGGAGTCGCGCGACGTCGTGCAGACCAACTGGCGGACCGGCGAGAGCGTCTTCGAGCAGAGGGGCGTGGAGTTCCCCGACTTCTGGTCGGTCAACGCCTACACGATCGTCACCACGAAGTACTTCCGGGGCGCGGTGGGGACCCCGCAGCGCGAGACCAGCCTGCGCCAGCTGATCGACCGCGTCGTGCTCGCCTACGGTCGGGCCGGTCGGGAGCACGGCTACTTCGCAACGGAGCAGGACGCAGAGGTCTTCGAGCACGAGCTCACGTGGATGCTGCTGCACCAGGTCTTCTCGTTCAACTCACCGGTGTGGTTCAACGTCGGGACGCCGTCTCCCCAGCAGGTGAGCGCCTGCTTCATCCTGTCGGTCGACGACACCATGGACTCGATCCTCAACTGGTACCGCGAGGAGGGGATGATCTTCAAGGGTGGGTCCGGGGCCGGGCTCAACCTGTCGCGCATCCGGTCGAGCAAGGAGCTGCTGTCCAGCGGTGGCACGGCCTCCGGCCCCGTGTCGTTCATGCGCGGAGCCGATGCGTCCGCCGGGACCATCAAGTCGGGGGGCGCGACCCGTCGGGCCGCGAAGATGGTCGTGCTCGACGTGGACCACCCCGACATCGAGGAGTTCATCTCCACCAAGGTGACCGAGGAGGAGAAGATCCGCGTCCTGCGGGACGCCGGGTTCGACATGGACCTCGGCGGCAAGGACATCACCTCGGTCCAGTACCAGAACGCCAACAACTCCGTGCGGGTGTCCGACGATTTCATGCGGGCAGTCGAGGAGGGCGGGGAGTTCGGCCTGCGCGCCCGCAGCACCGGTGAGGTGATCGAGACGGTCGAGGCCAAGGGTCTGTTCCGGACCATGGCCGAGGCTGCCTGGGCCTGTGCGGATCCGGGGATCCAGTACGACGACACGATCAACGACTGGCACACGAATCCCGAGACCGGGCGGATCACCGCGTCGAACCCCTGCTCGGAGTACATGTCGCTGGACAACTCCTCGTGCAACCTCGCGTCGCTGAACCTCCTGAAGTTCCTCAAGGACGATGACACCTTCGACGCGGCCCTGTTCAAGAAGTCGGTCGAGTTCATCATCACGGCGATGGACATCTCGATCTGCTTCGCCGACTTCCCGACGGAGGCGATCGGCGACACGACGCGCAAGTTCCGCCAGCTCGGCATCGGCTACGCCAACCTCGGCGCGCTGCTGATGGCCTCGGGCCTGGCCTACGACTCCGACGCGGGTCGGGCGCTGGCTGCCGCCATCACGAGCCTGATGACGGGCACGGCCTACAAGCGGTCCGCAGAGCTCGCGTCGGTGGTCGGGCCCTACGAGGGGTACGCGCGCAACGAGTCGGCCCACACCCGGGTGATGCGCAAGCACGCCGCGGCCACGGACTCGCTTCGGTCCTACTCCCCGTTGGACGGCGACGTGCTGAAGCTGGCCTCGGCGGTCTGGCAGGAGGGGATCCAGATCGGGTCCGTCCATGGGTGGCGCAACGCCCAGGCATCCGTCCTGGCGCCGACCGGCACGATCGGGTTCATGATGGACTGCGACACGACCGGGATCGAGCCGGACTTCTCCCTGGTCAAGTTCAAGAAGCTCGTCGGTGGCGGCTCGATGCAGATCGTCAACCAGACGATCCCGCGCGCCCTGCACCGTCTCGGGTACGCCGGCGAGACCATCGAGGCCATCGTCGAGTACATCTCCGAGCACGGCCACGTGGTCGACGCCCCGGGCCTCAAGCGTGAGCACTACTCGGTGTTCGACTGCGCGATGGGCGAGCGGGCCATCACCCCGATGGGGCACGTCCGGATGATGGCTGCGTGCCAGCCGTTCCTGTCCGGTGCGATCTCGAAGACCGTCAACATGCCGGAGACGGCTACGGTCGACGAGGTTGAGGAGATCTACTTCCAGGCGTGGAAGATGGGCATCAAGGCCCTGGCGATCTACCGGGACAACTGCAAGGTCGGTCAGCCGCTCTCGGATGCCAAGGCCAAGAAGGCCGACGTCGCCGAGCCGGTCGTCCAGGTCGAGTACCGGCCCACGCGCAAGCGCCTGCCCAAGTCGCGGCCCAGCCGCACCGTGTCGTTCTCGGTCGGTGGGGCCGAGGGGTACATGACTGCGGGGTCCTACCCCGACGATGGCCTCGGCGAGGTCTTCCTCAAGCTGGGCAAGCAGGGCTCCACCCTCGCGGGCGTGATGGACGCCTTCTCGATCGCCACCTCCATCGCCCTGCAGTACGGGGTGCCGCTCGAGGCCTTCGTTGGCAAGTTCGTGAACATGCGGTTCGAGCCCTCGGGCATGACCGACGACCCGGACATCCGGATGGCGCAGTCGATCGTCGACTACATCTTCCGACGCCTGGCACTGGACTACCTGCCCTACGAGGACCGTGAGGCGCTCGGGATCTTCACCGCCGAGGAGCGGGCTGCACAGGTGTCCCAGAACTACGGCGCCCAGATGGAGATCGACGTCGAGGGCATGTCGCAGTCGGTCCCGGTGGTGGAGTCCGCTGAGCCGGTCGAGATCCCCAACCAGATCGGTGGCCGGGCCTCACTGAGCGGAGTGCACTCGTCGGCGGAGCTGCTCGACGCCATCAACGGCAAGGCGTCCGACGCGCCGCTGTGCATGACCTGTGGGGTGAAGATGCGCCCGGCCGGTTCCTGCTACGTCTGCGAGGGTTGCGGGAGCACCAGCGGTTGCAGCTGATGTGAACGGACAGGACATGTCCCTGAGGGATCGGACATCAATGTCACGCGTTTGGCCAACAATGTCACCGGTTTGGCCATCGTGACATTGTGACCGGTCCGACCGGTTGGCGAAGTTGGTCATAGTGCGAGGGGCCGGCACCCGTTGGGTGCCGGCCCCTCCGTCTCGTGGGGCGTGGGGGTGTCAGGGGTTGAGGCTGACGCCGGCGCGCTCGGACAGGTGGGGGAGTCCGCTCGGGGTGAGGGTGGCGTGGCCGGCGTTGATCAGGGACGGGAGGGTGCGCCCGCGATCGGTTCGTGACACGTTCCTGCGGATGTCTTCGCCGCGGTGGATGCGGCGTAGGAGTCGGGCTTGGGTGATGTCCAGTGGGGTGCTGGTCGCGCTCGGGGGTGGCCCTGCTGTGGGCTGGGTGTCGAGCGGGACTGGATGTCTGCCGGTTCCTCTGGGGCCATGGCGCAGGGTGCGCCTACCGGACAGGCGGACGGCAGCACTAGCCTGTCCAGTGCTGTTCCTGGCCGATCGGGAGGACGCGTGATGAGCGAGACCGACGCACCCCAGCCGGAGGACCACGGGCCTCAAGGCTCGACCCCTCCTCAGCCCGCCCCTGGTGAGGCCGCGTACCCGCCGCCCCCGCCGCCCCCGCCGGGGCCTACCCGCCGCCTCCGCCTCCGGGGGGCGCGTACCCGCCGCCCCCGCCGGGGGCCTACCCGCCGCCTCCGCCTCCGGGGCGTACCCGCCGCCCCCGCCGGGGGTCGCCTACCCGCCGCCCCCGCCTCCGCCGGGTGCGTACCCGCCGCCCCCGCCTGGGGCCTACCCGCCGCCGGGGGCCTACGGTCAGGGGCCCATGGGCTACGGGCCACCGCCCGTGGCCACGCAGTTCGTCGCGGGGGACGCGCTGGCCTACGGCTGGAGCGGCTTCAAGAACAACATCGGCCCGCTGGCGCTGATCGCGCTCGTGGTCCTGCTGGCGAACATCGTGGCCAACTGGCTGCAGTGGGGGACCGATGGCGTCCTGCTGAGCTTCGTCATGAACCTGGCGTCGACGTTCATCTCCTTGGTGATCAGCCTGGGCCTGATCCGGGCGGCACTTGCCATCCTTGATGGACACACCCCGGAGATCGGGGACCTCCTCAGCACGAAGGACCTCGTCCCCTACATCGTGGCCTCGTTGCTCGTGACCCTGCTCGTCGGCGTGGGCCTCGTCCTGTGCATCGTCCCGGGGCTGATCGCCGGCTTCCTGCTGCAGTTCTACGGGTACGCGATCGTCGACCGGCGCATTGGTGCGTCCACGGTCGCCCCGCAGTCGGATCCGATCGGCGCGATGCGTGCGTCGTTCGAGATCACGTCGAGCAACGTGGGCAGCCTCATCGTGCTGGCGATCCTCAGCATCCTGCTCAACCTGGTGGGCATCCTTCTCTGCGGCGTCGGCCTGCTGGTCACGCTGCCCGTCACGGCGATCGCGATCGCATACGCCTGGCGCTTCTTCACGAGGGGGCCGATCGCGCCGCAGAACGCGTAGTCCCGATCGCGCTCGACCAGGGGCGTGGATCACCGTGGAGTCGTCATCGGGGCTGGTTGCCAATCGCCCGAACCGGGCTGGCCGGCAACGAGTGGCACCGAGACACGAGTCGGCCACGTCCATGGCGGCGACACGCGTGGCAATCCCGGGCGCGCGGCAGGCGGCGACCTAGAGTTGACGTCAGGACCCGGGTGGTCTGCGGAGGGGAAGCCGCGGGACGCTCGGGTCCCTCCATGCGCGGCGGCCTCCATCCGCTCGTGGGCTCGTTGTAGCCTCAGTGTGCTTGCCAAGGCGCATATGGGCGTTTCGCCCTGATCCCGACCACAGGAGGTCGCACGATGACGACAGCACAGGTGATGCTCACGTCGGAGGGCCGTGCCCTGCTGGCCGCGCGGATGGCCGAACTCGCCGACGAGGTGCTGCCCTCCATGCGACCGCTGCTGGTCGAGGACGAGCGCGACGAGCGGGTCGTCGCGGACTTCGAGCGGATGCAGGCCGAGCACGATCGGCTGTCGGTGCTGCTGGGCACCTCGGGCACGCTCGATCCGGCGTCCCTCGGGGACACCATCACGCTGGGCAGCAAGGTGGCGATCACGGATGCCGACGGGCAGCGGCTCGTGGTGCGCATCGTGGACCCGGTTGAGGCATTCCTGGACGAGGAGCGGATCAGCTCCACGTCCCCGCTGGCCAGCGCCCTGCTCGGGCACGTCGTCGGCGATCGATGCACCGTCGCCGCGCCCGCGGGGGACTGGGTCGCGGAGGTGCTCGCCGTCGGCGAGGACATCTGAGCGGGGCGATCCACAGATCCGCGCGAGCCACTTCCCGTTCGGGGGCTTGTCGGCGACGGTTGGCCCATGTCAGCCGATCCGATGCTCCCGCCCATCACCTGTCCGAGCAGTCTCGTAGCGTCCTGCGCCCCGCTCCTGGGCTTCGAGCCCGCGGACTGCGTGGTCGCCCTCGTCCACGGCGTACCTGCCCGGGGGGGCCCGGTGCTGGTCCGGATGGACCTCGGATCCGGCCCGGAGGCCGAGGATCGTGCCCATCGCCTCGCCCGGGGAATCGCCGGGACGGGCGGGGTCGGGGTCGACCTCGTGGCGTTCGTCGCAGCGCCCGATGAGTCGCGTGCGGCGAGCCTTCCGAGTGGGGAGCTGCTCCTCGCCCTGCTGCATGAGCTGCCGGGGATGGGCATCGGCGTCGGCGCCTGCTTGTCGACGAACGGGCGCATGTGGTGGTCGCACCTGTGCGCGGAGGGCTGCTGTGACTACGGCGAACTGTTGGACGAGTCGGTCCTCACGATGGTGCGCGCGGAGTACGCGTTCGCCGGGTTCGCGCCCTTGGCCAGCCGGGAGGATGTCGCTGCCCGGGTCCGTCCGGATGCCGCGGCGCAGGCACGAGTGGCCAAGGCGCAGCAGCGATCCCGCCCGGCGTCGCGCACCGAGCCGTGGCGCGATCGGCAGGTCCGGGACCTCGACCGGCTGCTGGTGCCCGCGGGTCGGCCCGACGCGGCGGCCGGGCGGAGCGGATCGTCCGCCCTGACGCCGGCACGGGTGGCCCGGGCACTTCGCGGCCTGGGCGACATCCGCGTGCGGGACACCGTGCTGCTGCGGCTGATCCGCGCTGACCGCTCGGATCCGGGGGAGTGGAGCCGAACGCTGGAGCTGCTGTGCCAGCTCGTGCGCGAGGCGCCGGCGGGGGCTGTCGCGCCGCCGGCGACGCTGCTGGCGATCGTCGCGTGGATGGGGGGCGAGGGCGCCCTGGCCAACATCGCGCTCGACCGCAGCGATGCCGACGATCCCGACTACCGATTGGCCGCGCTGGCCCGTCAGATGATGGTGAACGGCCTCGATCCTGCTTCCTGGCGCAGGGCAATGGCCGGTCTCACGGAGTCCGAGTGCCGCGGTCGGGGATCCCGCCCATCCTGACCCCAGCGTCGGCGCTGGTGTTCTCAGGGGGCGGGATCGCGCCGCGCAGTGCTGTCGCCGTTGGCCTCATGGTGCTCGGCGACCCACAGGTCCATCTGCTCCCACTCGGTGAACAGCCAGTCCGACAGCCCCGCGGAGTCATGGGGGACCTCCACAGACGGGACGGCGTGCCAGCGCATGTGCAGGGTCTTGCGCAGGGGGATCTCCTGCCAGATGTCGGCCAGCGTGTTGAGGTGGTCCAGGCCCGTGTGGGCCACCACCACGACGTGGAGGTCGGCGTTCGCCTCCAGCGCGGCCCGGACCCCGCCGGGGCGGGGAGGCATCAGGTGCCTGATCCTCTCGGCCCGCTCCGCTGCCTGGTGTCGTCCCGAAGAGCGCAGCTTCTCGATGGCGCGCTCGCGCCGGGCCGGGGTCACGTTGCCGCCCTCCGGGAAGATCACCAGGGCGTCCTGCGGCGCCATGGTGGAGGCCAGCCGGGCGATCTGAGCCAGCGTCTCCCCCTGCGTCGAGGAGGTGGGGTCGACGAAGCGCATGGGCAGCCGGTTGAGGTACACGTCGATGAAGGGGTCGATCTGCAGGGTGTCCTTGAGCACGATCCGCGGCCGCCGTCCGGCCCAGGACAGCAACTCGTGCACGAGCAGGAAGGAGTCCCCTGGGCCGGCGTGCCGACTCATCACCAGCAGCGGGTACTCCCGGGTGGTCGGATCGCCGTCGTCCCCGGGCAGGTAGGGGCCCTCACCGTCCACCTTGAGCTCGAAGTAGCGGCAGCCGAACCAGAACAGCACGTCCAGGCCGCCCCGCACGACGCTGTAGTTGATCCCCACGAAGGTCGGGCGCTGCATGGCGAGCCCGAATCCGCTGAGGACCCACGTGATGAACGCGATGGCCAGGCCGATGACCTCGACCACCATGCCGACCAGGAAGAACCCGAAGAGACGCAGCGCCCTGAGCCGCCCCGGGAGGGCGAAGGACACGATGGCCACGATCGCCACGATCCCGGGGATGGCAGCCACGAGCAGCCAGACGGCGATGAACCACACGACGGGAATGACCACGATGCGACGCACCCACTTGGGGGGCAGCGGGACGCTCATCGTCCCGGCTCCTCGCGCGCGATCGAGGCGAGGTACTGGGCCGTCGCCTCGTGGGCGGCGGCGATGCGCTCCGACACGCGGCTGGTGTCGAACGGATCGAAGTTGGCCCGTTCGGTCGGCTTGGGGCCCTGGCCCCCGGTCGGCAGGACGTGCACCTCGATCAGATCGCGCGACTTCGCCAGGGATGCGTGGAACCGCGCACGCCTGGCCACCTCGAAGGCGACGATCGCGACCTCCCACGGCTTCGCCGGCGGGGACAGGGGCTGCTCGATCCGGCCGACCTGCAGCACGAACGCCCGCTCGGCTCCCATCTTGCGGGCCCTGTCGAGCGGGATGGAGTTGACCAGCCCGCCGTCGAGGTAGTGCTCGCCGTCGATCTCCACGGGCGGGAACATCCCCGGCAGGGCCGCCGAGGCCAGCACCGCGGGGATGATCGGGCCTTCGGTGAACCAGTGCTCGGCCGCGCGTTCGATCGAGGCAGCGACACACGCGAACTCGACGGGCAGCTCCTCGATCCGCTCGACATGCAGGTTCTCGACCATCAGGCGGCGCAGCGGCTCCGGGCTGGATGCAGCGCGGGCCCGGTTCGCGGCGATCGCGGTCGCGCGGGCCCGCAGCGACTGGTTCAGCGGGCCCTCGCCGACGGCATGCACCCAGATCGCCTCGAGCCGCTCGACACCGGCACGATCGGGCTCTGCGGCGAGCAGCGCCCCGTTCAGCGCCCCGATCGAGGTGCCCACCACGAGGTCGGGCGTGATGCCCGCCTCCAGCAGGGCCTTGAGCATCCCGACCTCGGCGGCCCCGAGCACCCCGCCCCCGCCGAGGACGAACGCGGTCCGGGGTGCCATGGGGGCGATTGTGTCACCGGTGCGCATCGCCGCGCCGGATGGCGCCGCCGCGCCCCGGGGCCGGTGTTTGCGCGACGGGTCACCTGGTTGTACCTTCTGACCCAAGGTCAAGAGTCCCAGCGACAAGCCCTGGCTTGCTGGGCGGCAACCCTCCGACCGCGGTGGGGTGCCCCAGGTGAGGACCTGGCTGTTCCAGCCCCGTGGTTGGACGGCAAGCGCGGGTCTTGCCCAGCAAGACCCCGGACCCCGACGCGGGCCCGGGGCGTCGGAGACTCCGACCGCCGGTCCAGCGTCACACCCGCCCCGCCCGCACGCCGGGCCGCACGAGGAGACGCTCAGATGAACAACGCCTGGTCCTTCGAGACCCGCCAGATCCACGCCGGCCAGAGCCCGGATGCCACCACCAACGCTCGGGCACTGCCGATCTACCAGACCACGAGCTACACGTTCAACAGCTCCGACCATGCCGCGAACCTGTTCGCGCTCAAGGAGTTCGGCAACATCTACACCCGCATCATGAACCCGACGCAGGCCGCGGTCGAGGAGCGGATCGCTTCCCTCGAGGGTGGCGTCGGGGCGCTGCTCGTCTCCTCGGGACAGGCTGCCGAGACGCTGGCCCTGCTCAACATCGCAGAGGCCGGCGACCACATCGTCTCCAGCCCCAGCCTGTACGGCGGCACGTACAACCTGTTCCACTACACGTTCCCGAAGCTGGGCATCGAGGTCTCGTTCGTCGAGGACCCCGATGACCTGGACAGCTGGCGTGCCGCGGTCCGGCCCAACACCAAGGCGTTCTTCGGCGAGACCATCTCGAACCCGAAGAACGACATCCTCGACATCGAGGGGGTCGCGGGCGTGGCACACGAGGCCGGCGTGCCGCTCATCGTGGACAACACGGTGGCGACGCCGTACCTGATCCGCCCGATCGAGTTCGGTGCCGACATCGTGGTCCACTCGGCGACCAAGTACCTCGGCGGGCACGGGACGGCCGTGGCCGGCGTGATCGTCGACTCCGGCAACTTCGACTTCGCCGCGGATCCGCAGCGCTTCCCGAACTACAACCAGCCCGATCCGAGCTACCACGGCCTGGTCTACGCCCGGGACCTCGGTGTCGGCAGCCCGCTGGGCGCCAACCTCGCGTTCATCCTCAAGGCGCGCGTGCAGCTGCTGCGCGACCTCGGCGCCGCGGTGGCGCCGTTCAACGCCTTCCTGATCGCGCAGGGCCTGGAGACCCTCAGCCTGCGGATCGAGCGCCACGTCGCCAACGCGAAGGCGGTCGCCGAGTGGCTCGAGGCGCGCGACGAGGTGGAGAAGGTCAACTACGCGGCCCTGCCGAGCAGCCCGTGGTTCGAGCTGGGCCAGAAGTACGCGCCCCTGGGCACCGGCGGTGTGCTGTCCTTCGAGATCAAGGGCGGCGCCGAGGCGGGGCGCCGGTTCGTCGAGGCGCTCGAGCTGCACAGCCACGTGGCCAACATCGGCGACGTGCGCAGCCTCGTGATCCACCCGGCGTCGACCACCCACTCCCAGCTGACGGCTGAGGAGCAGCAGGCGACCGGCGTCACGCCCGGCCTCGTCCGGCTGGCGGTCGGCATCGAGAACATCAGCGACATCCTGGCCGATCTCGAGGCGGGCTTCCGGGCAGCCAAGGCCGACTGACGACGCAGGCAGCTGGACCGCTCCCGCGGTGGGCCCATGGGCGCACCGCGGGAGCGGACCCGTCTCCGGGTCGGTGACCGCGCCGTCACAGGTCTGGTCCTGCGACGCCGCCATGCCGCGGGGCAGTGGTGCGCGCATCGGGCGCCTCGGCGGACTAGCGTGTGAACGCAGCCGAAGTCGAGGAGGTCCCATGAGCGGGGTCGTTGTCGGATACGTCGCCAGCCCTGAGGGTGAGGCTGCCGTTCGGCAGGGGATCGCAGAGGCCCAGCTGCGTGGCGTGAAGGTCGTGGTGGTCTACTCCGACCACGGATCACAGTTGGACGGCCCGACGGCGCTGGCGCGCACCGAGGCGCTGGATCGGGTGCACGCGATCCTGCACACCACCGACGTGGAGCACGACCTGCGGCACCTCGTCCGGGGCAAGGATCCCGTCCGTGACGTGCTCGACATCGCCGACGAGCTGGCCGCCGACCTGATCGTGATCGGGATCCGGCGGCGTACGCCGGTGGGCAAGCTGGTCCTGGGTTCGAACTCCCAGTCGATCCTCCTGGAGGCCACCATCCCGGTGCTCGCGGTCAAGGCCTGAACCCGACCTTTCGGGTTTGCCCGACCCCCCCGCGGGGAACATGACGGCCCTGTCCGTTGTTGCAGCGGGTGGCTCCCCGCGCGTCGGCGCGTGACACAATGGCCCCCGTCCCCGAGCAACCGCGCTGGGCGCGCGCGCCCGGAATCTGAAGTGAAAGGCATGCCCTGGTGACTGCGAAGACTGCCGAGCCGACCGAGAAGGCGGACAAGCCCGCCTCGACCCGTGCCCGCGGCAAGGTGTCGGCCGACGACGCGGTTGCCGAGGCCCCGGCCAAGAAGGCCCCGGCGAAGCGTGCCACCAGGTCCAAGGCGACCGTCGCCGACGAGCCGGCGGTCGAGGCAGGCCAGCCCGAGGCCCCGAAGAAGGCAGCCCGGAAGGCGCCGGCCAGGAAGTCGGCGGACGCGCCCGCGGCCGCGGACGCCCCCGCCAAGAAGGCTCCGGCGAAGAAGGTCCCCGCGAAGAAGGCCGCGGCCACCAAGGCGGCGGGCAAGGTCGACGAGAAGACGGCCGCGACGGATGTCGACGCGGAAGATTTCGACGATGACGCCGAGGTCGACGCGGACCCGAGCGACCTGGTCGACATCGAGGAGGTCGAGGTCGAGGACGTGGACCTCGCCGACGATGCGGTTGCTGTGCCCGCCGACGGCGACGTGGCCGAGAGCGATCTCCAGGAGGCCGCGACGCTCGAGGCCGAGCTGGAGGAGGACCTGCAGAAGGACCTCGCCGCCGTGAAGGTGGAGAAGCCGGCAGCCGACGCGCCGGACTCGGAGGCCTTCGAGATCTCGGACGCCGACATCGAGGACGAGCCGCAGCAGCAGGTCACCGTCGCCGGCGCCACGGCCGACCCGGTCAAGGACTACCTCAAGCAGATCGGCAAGGTCGCGCTGCTCAACGCCGAGCAGGAGGTCCAGCTGGCCAAGCGCATCGAGGCTGGCCTGTTCGCCGAGGAGAAGCTGAACGCCGGCAACCACCTCGATCCGCAGTTGCGTCGTGACCTCGAGTGGATCGCCGAGGACGGCCGCCGCGCCAAGAACCACCTCCTGGAGGCCAACCTGCGCTTGGTCGTCTCCCTGGCCAAGCGGTACACCGGCCGCGGCATGCTGTTCCTGGACCTGATCCAGGAGGGCAACCTGGGCCTGATCCGTGCTGTCGAGAAGTTCGACTACACCAAGGGCTACAAGTTCTCCACGTACGCCACCTGGTGGATCCGCCAGGCGATCACCCGCGCGATGGCCGACCAGGCGCGCACGATCCGCATCCCGGTGCACATGGTCGAGGTCATCAACAAGCTGGCCCGCGTGCAGCGCCAGATGCTCCAGGACCTGGGCCGCGAGCCCACCCCGGAGGAGCTGGCCAAGGAGTTGGACATGACGCCCGAGAAGGTCGTCGAGGTCCAGAAGTACGGCCGCGAGCCGATCTCCCTGCACACCCCGCTCGGCGAGGACGGCGACAGCGAGTTCGGCGACCTGATCGAGGACTCCGAGGCGATCGTGCCGTCGGATGCCGTGAGCTTCACGCTGCTGCAGGAGCAACTCGAGGGCGTGCTGGACACGCTGTCCGACCGTGAGGCCGGGGTCGTGCGCATGCGCTTCGGTCTGACCGACGGCCAGCCCAAGACCCTCGACGAGATCGGCAAGGTCTACGGCGTCACGCGTGAGCGGATCCGCCAGATCGAGTCCAAGACGATGTCGAAGCTGCGCCACCCCAGCCGCTCCCAGGTCCTGCGCGACTACCTGGACTGACGCAGCTCGCCGCAACGCCTGAACCCTCCCGGGCGGTATGCGCCGCCGCCGAGGAGAAGTCCCATCACCAGGTACCCGCGGGCCGAGCATCGCGGGCCGCGACGCGCGTAGCGTCGAAGGGCCAGAGCGGACGGGGAGACCCGGAGGGGTGATGGGCATGAACCTGATTCGACGTTCGGCGGCCGCGATCGCTGCACTTTCCCTGGTCCTTGCGGGCGGGGGAGCCGCCACCGCGAAGGACAACCCAAGCAACGGATCGGCTGTCGTGGCCAAGGTCCAGACGTACAACATGTACTTCGGGGCTGATCTGACCCCGCTCTTCTCAGGGCAGGACCCGATCCCAGCGGCCACGGCGATCTGGAACGAGATGCAGGCCAGCAGGATCCCGGAGCGGGCGCAGGCGGTTGCCGAGATCATTGCCGAGCAGGCTCCTGACCTCGTTGGCCTGCAGGAGGTCTCGGTGTGGAGTTCGGCCCCCGTCACGTACACGCCACCGGCCACGTTCACGCCGACGGGCGGGTTCGTGACCGAGCACGACGCGCTGGCCCTCTTGCTCGCGGACCTGGCCGACCTGGGCATGCCCTATCAGGTGGTGGTGAAGAACCGGAACTTCTCCAACGACCCCGCCACCCCGGGCGCTCAGGTGCCGCCCCTGCCGTTCATCTCCGGCCCGGGCCCGACGTTCCGCCTGGCGACGTTCACCGACTACGACGTCATCCTGGTCAAGAGGTCATCGCTCAGCCGAGGGCGGATCTCCCTGGGGTCCACGGCGAGCCATCTGTACGCCGACGTCCTGACGGTGCCGGTCGCGGGTGAGCCCGTGGCGGTCCCGCGCGGCTGGTCGTCGGCCGACATCACGGTGCGCGGGCGCACGTTCACGTTCTTCAACACGCACTTCGAGGCCTACTCCTACCCCGGCGATCCGCTGAAGGACTACTTCCGCAACAAGCAGGCCGACGAGCTGGCCACAGTTATCAGGGCCTGGCCGCACCCGGTCGTGCTCGTCGGCGACGTGAACGTTCGCCCGACGATGTGCAAGGACGTGCGGCTGGGGCAGCCCGAGTGGCCGGGCGACCAGAACATCGTTGCCTACGCCACCCTCGAGGCCGCGGGCCTGACCGAGGTGTGGCCGATGGTGTACCCGAAGGACCCGTGCGCGCCTGCTGGGTGGACCAGTGGCCAGGACTCGCTGGCCGGGGCGACGTCGACCCTCGACCATCGCATCGATGACGTCTTCGTGAGCAAGGGGTTCTCGGCGCTGGAGGCGGTCGTGGTGGGCGATGAGCAGGCCGAGCGGAGCACTCCGCACGGGCTGTGGCCCTCGGACCACGCCAGCACGTGGGCGAAGATCCGGCTGGACAGCGCGGTGAGGCGGGGCTGAACCAACAGTGCCTGGCGTTGCACGATGCCGGGGTCCTGGGTGACCGGGGCCCCGGCATCGTGCTGAACGGGGCGGCGCCTCCTGCGGCCTGAGCGTGGATCGGCAGCGATGGGGGAGCTCCGTGCTGCCCGGCGCCGACCCCGGATCTGCGGATGGCGCCGACCTCGCGGTCTCGCGGAGGCCGAGCAGGCGCGCCTGGTGGCGGTGTGGCGGGGATCACAGGGTTTGGCCGGGATTGACTGGTTTCGGCGGCCAGGCGGCGGGTATTCATGACTCGTAATCAATACAAGCCATGAAGGGGAGAACATGTTCAACGCAATCGCCGCAGGAGTTGCCGGGGTCGCCCTGGCCGCGACCTCGGCCATCATCCCGGTGAAGGACCTGGGAGAGAACTCGCACGGCTGGGAGAAGGGCGGTCGGAACCCGAACAGCTATAGCGTCACGTTCACCGAGGATGCGGTGGTGTTGAAGCACACCGGCCAGGGCGGCCGTCGAGATGGAACTGACGAAGCAGTTCGCGGATGTCGTGGGCCTGACAAGCTGGTCAAGGACGGGAAGCTGAACGGTAGACCTCAAGGCTGAGGGTGCGGTCGTCAAGTTCCCCTACGCGTACATCGATGTGACAGGACAGAACGAGATCGGCCTCACCCAACACGTCCATCGTGTTCCACCCGGCGGGCTCCAGCGACGCTCCCGGCGAGCCGTATGTCCAGCTGACGTGGTACGGGGCGAAGCCCCAGCAGTGGATCCGGCTCACCGAGTTCATCCGGAATGTGGTGAACAACGGGACGATCGAGTGGCCTCGTCGGGCTGGAGGTCAACGTCGGCATGACCAACACGGCGAACACTGGGGAGAAGACGGTCGGATCGACACCGTCACCCTGGACGGCACCACCTGGGACTTCGGCGCGGGCAAGCCGGAGGGCCCGATCGAGGGACACCCGGAGCACCCGATCGAGCCTACGGATCCGGTCGACCCGCCGGCACGATCCGCCGACCAAGGACGACTGCAAGAACGGCGGCTGGAAGGATCTGAAGGACGCGGCTGGAACGACTTCAAGAACCAGGGTCAGTGCGTGGCCTACTTCAGCCGGTAGTCAGCAACCCCACAGCCCGCGCCGCGTAGCGCGGTGTGAGCCAGGCACCATCCCAGCGGCCCGGTCCTACCCAGGACCGGGCCGCTGCGCGTGTCCGGCCCCGCGACGGGCGCACCGAGGCTGTGCCCCGCCCCGCCCCGCCCCCCGCCGCGCGCCCGCGCTCGGCGGACCGCCGCCCTACCTGCTGGGCGAACCGGCGGGGCGGGGGTCCGCAGCGCGCACCACGACGTCGACCGCGGTCATGCCGATGCGCCGCAGCTCCTCGGGATCCGCGGCTCCGCCGTCCAGCCAGATGAGTGCCACGCCCTCCATGATCGTGCGGAAGGCCAGGCCGAGCTCCTCGTCGGGCAGGGCATACACCTCCCCGGAGGCCTCGCGGATCCGCTGGACCATGTCCACCGCCCGATCGACGCTGTCGACCTGCACACCGCCGCCGACCCGGGAGAGCCGGTAGCGCCAGATCTCCCGGACCGACCGGTCCCCGCCGGCCAGCGCGCACGCCAGGTCCACGTACCGGCCCAGCTCGACCCGCAGCCCGGAGGAGCCCACGTCGTCCATCGCGATGTCATCGATCGGCTCGCCGTAGTCGTCGAACAGGTCATGGATGGAGGAGTAGACGTAGGTCAGCGTCGACAGCGGGACGTCGAGCTCGCGCGCGACATCCCGCAGCGACACGTTCTCGAACCGGCGCCCCTCGCGCAGCAGGTCCTGCACCACCACGCGCGCCATCGCGCGACGCGTCTGTGCCGGCATGCTGGCCACGCGGGTCAGGCTAGCGGTCGCGGGGCGCCCCGCAGGGTGATGGCGCACGTCGGCGTCGGCGCAGCGCGAGGCGCGGCCCGGCCCGCAGCGGGGCCCCGCGCCGCAGCCGGCCTCAGTATGTCGCTGTGTCCGTGGTCTCGGTGGCGAGGAACTCCGCGTGCGCCATCGCCGGGGTGCTCGGGTCGGCCAGCATCACCCGCAGTCGCTCCCGGAAGGCCACGGCCTCGGCGAGGGTGCCGAATTCGAGGTCGACCAGGACCAGGGCGTCATTGTCCGCGTCGCGACAGATCCGGTGGGAGATCACGCCACTGGCTCCGCGGTCCAGGGGGTCCCGGTCGAACATGGCTCGCCAAGCGTCGTAGTCCTCGAGTTCGTAGCGCATGCGCAGCTGCGCGGTCATGTGGTGCTCCTAGGCGGTGACGGTGATCTCGTGGACCTGGTCGGCCGGGTGGCCGGCGCGCTCGTGGATCCGGCGCACGGCCTCGGCGTTCGGTGCCTCGGACAGGCAGAACACATGGCCCGTGACGGGGTCTGCCCAGGCCTGCTGGAAGTCGACGCCCTCCTCGCCCTGGATGGCCAGATCCGCTTGGTGCGCGGCGTGAAGGGCCTCCGGGGTGACTCCGACCATGCTGGTGTGGACGTCCATGAACTGGGGCATGAGGATCTCCAATCCCACTCCTGTCGTCGATCGGCGTGCTTGCCGTGTCGACGCGTTCGAGTGTCCTCCCGGCAAGGTGAGGCTGTCCATACCAGCGGGCCGCCGCAGCGAACCGGCCGGTGCTCGCGGACGGTCGCGCCTCACCCCGGGTCCCGCGAGACCGCGGTCCCGCGGCAGCCGGCCGGCCGGGAGCGCTAGACCGGCAGGGGAACGTCCTCGATCGACAGCGTGCGCAGCAGCTCCGCCGGCGTGGTCGAGCCCCGCCACGGCAGCCTCGACCCCGAGACGCTGCAGGGACCGGAACCCCTCGCCGGCCGCCGCAGCGGCGATCGCCTGCTCGCCGGCTCCAGCCATGAGGGCCGCCCGGACGCCGCGCGAGATCGGCAGCATCTCGTAGAGCCCGATGCGACCCCGGTAGCCGGTCATCCCGCACGCCCGGCAGCCCGGCGCGGTCACGCAGGCGGCGGCCTCCACGTCGGTCATCCCGAGGCGGCGCTTCGTGTCGGCGTCCACGGTGGCCCGCACCACGCACTCGGTGCACGGCTTGCGCACGAGCCGCTGGGCCATCGACAGCGTCAGGGAGGACGCCACCAGGTAGTTGGGCACGCCCATCTCGACCAGGCGCACGACCGCCGACGCAGAGTCGTTGGTGTGCAGCGTCGAGAGGACGAGGTGGCCCGTCAGGGCCGCGCGGACGGCGAGCTCGGCGGTGACCTGGTCGCGGATCTCGCCGACCATGATCACGTCCGGGTCCTGGCGCAGCGCGGCGCGCAGCCCGGCCGCGAAGGTGGTGCCGTTCTTCTCCGAGACCTGCACCTGGGCCACGCCGGGCAGCTCGATCTCGACCGGATCCTCCAGCGTGATCAGGTTGCGCTCGTCGTTGACCATCTGGCGGATCGCCGCGTACAGGGTGGTGGACTTGCCCGAGCCGGTCGGGCCGGTGATCAGCACCAGGCCCTGCGGCAGGTGCAGGGCGTCCTGCAGGATCAGCTCCTGGTCCAGGCCCATGCCGAGGTCCGAGAGGCTCGGCAGCTCGCCCTGGTCGGCCAGCAGGCGGATGACGATCTTCTCCCCGTGCAGCGTGGGCAGGGTGGACACGCGCAGGTTGCGGTCGTGGCCGTCGAGGCGCAGCCGAGCGCGGCCGTCCTGCGGGACCCGGCGCTCCACGATGTTCAGCCCGGAGACGATCTTGGTTCGGGCGACGATCGAGGAGTGCCCGCTGCGGGGCAGCGTCATCAGCGAGCGCAGCGTGCCGTCGACGCGCACCCGCACCCGGACGCCGTCCCGCGTCGGCTCGATGTGCACGTCGCTGGCCCCGGCCCGGACCGACGCGGTCAGGATCTGCTGGACCGCAGCCACGGCCCCGGCGTCCTCACCGGCCTCGAGCGCGGCCTCCTCATCGTCGGAGAGCTCGGCCACGAACTTGTCGAGGGCGTCCTCGGTGACTGCCTGGCTCCACACCTCGGCGATCTTCTCGCGCATCTGCGACTCGGCAGCGACGACCACCTCGAGGCGCAGCGTGCCGGCGCGCATGCGCAGGTCGTCGAGGGCGACCACGTCCACCGGGTCGGCGACGGCCACCCGCAGCACGCCGTCGCCTGAGGTCAGCGGCAGCACGACGTTCTGCACGGCGATGCTCTGCGGGATCCTCCGGGCCACGGTCGGGTCGATGATCTGCAGTCTCGAGGTCGACCACCATGAGCCCGTGCATGTCGGCCAGCGCCGCGGCGACTGCGCCGTCGTTGACCATCCCCATGTCCATGAGCACGCGACCCAGGCGGCGGCGGACGGTCCGGGCGTCGCCGGCCTGCACCTCGAGGGCGTGCGAGAGCTGCTCCGGGGTGATGACGCCCCAGCCGATGAGGGTGTCGCCGAGTCTCCTGCGGGTCATGTGGGTCCCCTTTCCGACCCTTGACGTCGGCATTCCGGGCCGGCCAGTTGAGCCGAACGGGGGAGGGGCGCCTCGGGGGCAAGGGCCAGCGGCGGGGGCGGCGGGGATGCACCGGCGCGGGGGCCGGGCGCGGGGGTCGGGCGCGGGGGTCGGGCGCGGGGGCCGGGTGCGGGGGTCGGGCGGACCCTCGGGATACCGTCGCGCCATGCGCTTCCTCCACGAGCTGCCCGCGCACGACCTCACCTACGACGACGCGTTCCTCGTGCCCACCCGCTCGGCGGTCGCCTCGCGGTTCGGGGTGGACCTCAGCGCGCCCGACGGCTCGGGTGCGACCATCCCGATCGTCGTGGCCAACATGACCGCGGTCGCCGGGCGCCGCATGGCCGAGACCGTCGCGCGTCGGGGCGGGCTGGTGATCATCCCGCAGGACATCCCTGTCGAGGTGGTCGCCGGGGTGATCGCGTGGGTCAAGAGCCGCCACCCCGTCTACGACACCCCGGTGAGCCTCGGCGCCGGACGACACCATCGGCACGGCGATGTCGCTGATCCACAAGCGGGCCCATGGCGCCGCGGTGGTGGTCTCGGACGGCGCCCCGATCGGCATCGTGACGGAGGGCGACTGCATCGACACCGACCGGTTCAGCTCCGTGAGCAGCGTCATGACCGACGAGATGTTCACGCTGCCGGACGGCATCGCACCGCAGGACGCCTTCGAGGCGCTGCACCGCGCGCGTCGCCGCGTCGCCCCCGTGGTGGCCTCCGACGGCCGCATGGTCGGCCTGCTCACGGCGGCGGGCGCGCTGCGCTCCACCGTCTACCAGCCCGCGCTGGACGGTTCCGGCCGGCTGCGGGTCGGGGCGGCGATCGGCGTGAACGGCGATGTCCGCGGCCGGGCGGAGGCCCTGCTCGCCGCCGGGGTCGACATCCTCGTGGTCGACACCGCGCACGGCCACCAGGAGAAGATGGTCGAGGCCCTGGCGGCGGTCGCCGGGGCTCGCCACGTCGCCCCGTCGGTCCCCGTTGTGGCCGGCAACGTGGTCACCGCCGCGGGGACCCTGGACCTCATCGAGGCCGGCGCTGACATCGTGAAGGTCGGTGTCGGGCCGGGCGCGATGTGCACGACGCGGATGCAGACCGGGGTCGGCCGGCCGCAGCTCTCCGCGGTGCTGGACTGCGCGGCGGCCGCGCGCCGCGAGGGCCGCTGGATCTGGGCCGACGGGGGGGTGCGGTACCCCCGCGACGTCGCGATCGCCCTGGCGGCCGGGGCCGGGGCGGTGATGATCGGGTCCTGGTTCGCCGGCACCTACGAGTCACCGGGGGACATGCAGCTCGACGCGACCGGGCGCGCGTACAAGGTGAGCTTCGGGATGGCCTCGGCGCGCGCGGTGCGCAGCCGGACCTCCGAGGAGTCCGCGTTCGAGCGTGCCCGCAAGGCGATGTTCGAGGAGGGAATCTCGCACTCGCGGATGTACATCGACCCGGAGCGCCCGGGCGTCGAGGACCTGCTCGACGTGATCACCTCCGGGGTGCGCTCGGCCTGCACGTACGCGGGGGCGGCCTCGCTGCCCGGGTTCCACGAGCGGGCGCTGCTGGGCGTGCAGTCGGCGGCCGGGTACGCAGAGGGGCGGCCGATCGACAGGTCCTGGTGACGGACGCGGCGCGGGAGGCGCGGGCGGCGGGCGGCGGGGCGGGCGGCGGGGCGGGCGCGGGCGGACGCCGGGCGCGGGCACGTGTGGCAGCCTTGGCGGATGCAGATCGACGTGAACAGGGAGATCGGTGCCCCGGCCGCGAGGGTGTGGGAGATCATCACCGACCTGCCGAACAGCCCGGCGGTCATGTCCGCCATCACGAGGGTCGACATCCTCGAGGGCGCCGACCAGTTCGGCGTCGGCACGCGATGGCGCGAGACCCGGACCATGTTCGGCCGTGAGGCGACCGAGGTGATGTCCGTCAGCGCGATGGACCCGGGTCGGTCGTACACCGTCCTCGCGGAGAGCCACGGCACGAGGTACGAGTCGACGTTCGAGGTGATCCCGGCCGGCGAGCATGCGTGCGTCCTGCGGATGACCTTCGCCGGCGAGCCGACCTCGCCGGTGAGCCGGGTGATGTCCGCCACGGTCGGGCGGCTGTTCGCCGGGGCCACGCGCAAGGCCGTCGAGCAGGACCTGGCCGACATCGCCGCGGCCGCCGAGGCCGGTTCGGGCGGGACCCGCGGGGAGTCCGGCGGGCGTCCGGTCGGTCCCTGACGCCGGGCTGAGGCGACGGCGCGTCGGGCATCCACAGAAGCTCGTGTCGAGGGGGTTGCCCCACCCGAACCTGCGATATCGTTCGTACAGATGTTCGATCCACGGGGGTGGCGATGCACGGGGGAGCACGAACGCTCGAGCGTGAGGTGGCGGCGCGGACTGCTGCCGCGTTGCCCCTTGCCTCCGAGGAGGTCGTGTCAGCGTGGGGCGGCGTGTGCCGGGCCGCCGCCGCGGACCTTCCCGCGATGGGCCTGGCGGCCGGTGACCGGCCCGCGGCCGATGTCGAGGTCCTCGCGGGCGTGGTTGCAGCCGCGGAGTACGAGCTGGCCGTCGCATGCATGCCGCGATGATGTCCGGGAGCCTGCCGTTCCCCGGGCCCGGGGATGATGCTCAAGGCGCGCACGTGGTCGGTGCGGACCGCCAGACGTCTGGCCAGGACCGGGGCCCTCGCCGCGGCGCATCCTTCCGTGGCGGCGGCGTGGGCGGAGGGTGTGATCACCAGCGAGCACGTCGACGCCGTGGCGGCCAGTGCGGATCGGTTCACGCAGGCGGAGCTCGGCGCTGTCATCGCCGAGCTCGAGGCCCAGTGGGGGCGGTGGTCGCCCGCGGCGATCGCCCGGTTCGTTCACGAGGCCGATCGGATGTTGCACCCGCCGGATGAGGAGCCGGGCGTCGACGAGGCCGCTCGCCTACGCCTCCCGCGGGCTGTCGTTCGCCCTCACGCGCGATGCGGTCATCATCTCCGGGGAGCTGCCCCGGCTCGAGGGAGAGCTCGTCGTCGCTGCCCTGGACGCCTACGCCGAGAAGCTCCGCACCGCGGCCGACGATGTTCCCGCGTCCGCGCGGCGGGCCGACGCCCTGGTCGAGCTGGTCAGCACCGCCCACGCCTCGGGATCCCTCCCGACCCGTGGCGGGCTGCCGGTGTCGGTGACCGTGACGCTGGACCACACCGCGCTCGGCCATCCCCTGTGGCGCACCAGTCGCGGGCATCGGCTCACTCCGAGCGAGGAGCGGTTCGTCGGCTGCGACGCCGCGGTCACCCCGGTGGTGATCGACCGCGATCCCGCACCCGGGTCTGTCTGCCCCGACACGGTCGAGGAGCTGCTCAACGCCGCGCACGGCCATGAGGCCTCAGGCCCTCGCGCTGCGGCACCGGGTGCGTCCGGCGTGCCGCAGCGGCTCGCGGCGCTCGCGGTCGCGCTCATGGGTCGCCAGGTTCCACTCGCGGTGGGCCGAACGGAGCGCACCGCGACTCCGGCGCAGCGCCGCGCACTGGCCGTGCGGGACCGCGGGTGCATCGTCCCCGGCTGTGGCGTGGTCGCGGAGGCCTGCCAGGTCCACCACGTCACCGAGTGGGCCGCGGGCGGGGCGTCCGATCCGGAGAACCTCGTCCTGCTGTGCTGGGCCCACCACCGGCAGGTTGACCTGCGGATGTGGTCGATAGAACCGGCCGGGGCTACGGGATCACCCATCCCCGCCGACCGACCATCCGGTGCGGGGGCGTCGTGGGCCGGCAACAACGGCTCGCCGTGGGTGGTGCGCGCCCTGCCGAGGACGCGATGGCGGACGTGACCGCCGCGGAGGTGTGGCAGCCTTGGGCCGTGCGTCTGGCGGTCCCCGAACAGCTCCCGATCGCAGAGCACGTCGAGGCGATCGCCGCCGCCCTGCGGGCGCACCAGGTCGTCATCGTTGCCGGCGAGACCGGGTCGGGCAAGACCACGCAGCTGCCCAAGATCGCCCTGGCCGCCGGCCGGGGCAGTGAGGGGATGATCGGCCACACCCAGCCCCGCCGGATCGCTGCGCGCACCCTGGCCGCGCGCATCGCGGAGGAGTGTGGGGTGGAGCTCGGGGCGGAGGTGGGCTTCGCCGTCCGGTTCACCGACCGGACCGCGCGGGGCACGAAGGTCAAGGTGATGACCGACGGCATCCTGCTCGCCGAGCTGCAGCGCGACAGGGACCTGCGCCGCTACGACACGATCATCATCGACGAGGCCCACGAGCGCAGCCTCAACATCGACTTCCTCCTGGGCTACCTCAAGCGGCTGCTGCCCCGCCGGCCCGACCTGCGCGTGATCGTCACGAGCGCGACCATCGACGTCGAGCGGTTCTCCGCGCACTTCGACGGGGCACCGATCATCGAGGTCAGCGGTCGGACCTATCCCGTCGAGATCCGCTACCGGCCCACCGAGGACGTCGCCTCCGACGACGTTGACGCCGTCTGCGACGCGGTGCTGGAGTGCCTGACCTCCGGCGACGGCGACGTGCTCGTGTTCCTGTCCGGCCAGCGGGAGATCCACGACGTCGCCGAGGCCCTGCGTCCGATGCTCGATGCCACGACAACCGTGCTGCCCCTGTACGCCCGGCTCAGCGCGGCCGAGCAGCACCGCGTGTTCGCCCCCGGCGGGGGGCGCCGCGTCGTCCTGGCCACCAACGTCGCCGAGACCTCCATCACGGTGCCCGGCATCAGGTACGTGGTGGACCCCGGCACGGCGCGCATCTCCCGCTACTCCAAGCGCCTGAAGGTGCAGCGGCTGCCGATCGAGCCGATCTCGCAGGCATCGGCCAACCAGCGGGCCGGCCGGTGCGGTCGCGTCCGCGACGGCATCGCGGTCCGTCTCTACGCCGAGCAGGACCTCCTCGGCCGGCCGGCGTTCACCGACCCGGAGATCCTGCGGACCAACCTCGCCTCGGTCATCCTCCAGATGGCCGCCCTGCGCCTCGGGGACATCGAGCGCTTCCCCTTCCTCGACCCCCCGGACACCCGCCAGGTCCGCGACGGAATCGTGCTGCTCCACGAGCTCGGCGCCCTGCAGTCCACAGACGGCCTGCCCCGACTCACCCCGTTGGGCCGGCGCCTGGCGCGGCTTCCCCTCGACCCGCGGCTGGGCCGGATGGTGCTGGCCGCGGCCGAGGCCGGCTGCGTGCGGGAGGCGGTGATCGTCGTGGCCGGCCTCACGATCCAGGATCCCCGCGAGCGGCCCGAGGCCGAACGCGGGCGGGCCGACGCGGCGCACGCCAGGTTCGTGGACCGCCGCTCCGACTTCTCGACCCTGCTGAACCTGTGGGACCACATCCGGCAGCTGCGCCGCAGCACGTCGGCCAACGGCCTGCGCCGGGCTTGCCGGGAGCAGTACCTGAACTACCTGCGGATCCGGGAGTGGCAGGACCTCGTCAGCCAGATCCGGGAGGTGCTCTCCAACCTGGACATCCCCTGGAGCAGTGCCCCCGATGACTCCGACGCCCTGCACCGGGCGCTGCTGGCCGGCCTTCTCTCCCAGGTGGGGATGCACGACGAGCTGCGCAGGGACTACCTGGGCGCGCGCGGGGCGCGTTTCGTGATCTTCCCGGGCTCGGCGCTCGCGCGGACCTCCCCGGCGTGGATCATGTCCAGCGAGCTGCGTCGAGACCTCCCGGCTGTTCGCCCGCCGGAACGCCGTGATCCGGCCGGAGTGGCTCGAGGAGGTCGGCGCCCACCTGGTTCAGCGCAGCTACTCGGAGCCGCGCTGGTCGGCGCGCCGGGGTGCGACGGTCGCCACGGAGCGGGTGACCCTCTACGGCATCCCGGTGGTCACCGGTCGCACGGTGGACTTCGGGCGGATCGACCCGGCCCTGTCACGAGAGCTGTTCGTCCGGTCGGCCCTCGTCGAGGGCGACTGGTCCACCCGCCACCGGTTCTGGCACGCCAACCAGGCCGCACTGCGGGCCGCCCAGGAGGTCGAGGAGCGCAGTCGCCGGCGTGGCCTGGTGATCGACGACGAGGGGCTGTTCGCCTTCTACGACGCGCGGATCCCCGCCGACGTCACCTCGGTGCGGCACTTCGACTCCTGGTGGAAGAAGGCATCCCGGCAGACCCCGGAGCTGCTCACGCTCACGGCCGAGGAGATCAGGGTCGCCGACGAGCTGCCCGACGAGTCCGAGTTCCCGCTGCGCTGGAGCGCCGGCCCGGACGTCACCCTCGACCTGAGCTACGCGTTCGAGCCGGGGGCGGCCTCCGACGGGGTCACGGTCGATGTCCCGCTCGCCGTGCTGCCCGACCTCGACCCCGCGGAGGTGCCCGGCGCGGCGCCCGGGCTGCGCGGCGAGCTGGTCGCAGCCCTGCTGCGCAGCCCGGCAAAGGCGATCCGCCGCCAGCTCGGCCCGGCGCCGAACCTCGTGCCGGGCGTCCTGGCGGCCCCCGAACTGTCCGACGAGTCCCTGCTGGACGGTGTTGCAGCGGCCGTCACCCGGATCACCGGAGTCCGGGTCACGGCGGCCGACTGGGATCTCGGGCGGGTGCCCCTGCACCTGCTGCCGCGCTACCGGGTCGTCGACGAGTCGGGCGCGGTCCTGGGCGAGGGGCGCGACCTGGCCGCCCTGCAGCGCGCGCACGCCGCCGACCGGGCCAACCTGCTGGCCCGGTCGGCGGCGGACCTGAGCGTCGCCGGGGCGACGTCCTGGCAGTTCGGCACGATCCCGGAGTCGATCGAGCGGGTCGTGTCGGGTGTGCGGGTCACCGGCTACCCCGCCCTGATGGACCGCGGCAGGGCCGTCGACCTCGTCGTGCTTCCCGACCCCGACGAGGCGGCCCGCACCCACCTGCGCGGCGTGCGTCGGCTCGTGGCGCTGCACGTGCCCGACCCGGGCCCGCGTGGCCACTCCGGTCTGGACATGCGGGCGCGGCTCGTGCTGGGCCGGTACCCGCACGGCGGTGCCGAGGCGCTGCTGGCCGACTGCGCGGATGCCTGCCACGACTCGCTGCTCGCCGGGCCGCCGATCCGGGACGAGCGCGCGTTCACCGAGGCCGTCGCCCGGATCACGTTGGCCCTGCCCAGGGTGTTCGCCGCAGCGCTGTCCCACGTGGTGGCGGCACTCGAGCCGGGGTGGGAGGCTGATAGGGCGACGACCGAGGCCTCGCCGGCGCTGGCCGAATCGGCGGCCGACGTCCGCGCCGAGCTCGATCGGCTGCTCGGGCCGCATCCGGTCTCCCGGATCGGGGTCGAACGCCTGCCCGACCTGCGGCGCTACCTGCAGGCGCTCGCGTGGCGCACGGCGAAGATGCCCGACGACCCCGCCGCCGACGCCCGGCGGCTGGCCGCTGCCCGGGCGGCCGAGGCGCTGATGGCCGCGCACGTGCCCGGCTGGCCCGTCCCGGACCCGATGGGTGCACCCGGCGAGGCACGCCAGGCGCGCCAGCTGGTGGATGAGTACCGGGTCAACCTCTTCGCCCAGCACATCCGCACGGCCATCCCGGTCTCGGAGCGGAGGATCGAGAGGTTCATCGCGGGCTTGGGGCGGTGAGCGGGCCATGCGCCGCGGGCCGGGTCAGAGGCGGAACGGCAGCTTGAGCAGCGAGGTGATGGTGATGCCGGTCTCTGCCAGGAACTCCGCGCGCGCCCCGGAACGCGCGGAACGGTAGGTCGCCCGGGCAGCAGCGATCGCGTCGGCGTGCGCGGCGCGCTCGTCGGAGCACGCGGCCACGAACTCCTCCCACGCGTCGGCCAGCTCCGTGGCAGTGTCGGCCTGCTCGAGGTCGGCCAGCAGCTGCTCGCGCTCGTCGGCGGTGTCGGTCCGGTACACCGCACGGCTGGAGGCCAGCGCGAGGTCGAGCGTCTGCTGGGCGGTCCTGGTCGCGCTGCGGTATGTGGCCAGGGCCTCTGCGATCTCGGGCTTCCCGGTGGTGACCAGGTACTGGGCCAGGGCCGCGTCGATGGCGGCCCCGCGGGTGGCCGCCGCAGCGGACTTGGCAGTGCGGTACTCCTGCTTGATCGGGGCTGCGGCCTTGCGGTAGGCGCGCCGTGCGGAGCGGCGCTCGGCCTTCGTGTCCGCCTTCCGCAGGGCGCGCTTGCGCTCGGCCCTCGGTGGGGCCAGCGCCTCATCGCGCAGCCCCCTGGCGGCGGCGACCGCCTTGCGGTAGTCCGCGCGGGCCTCCGCGACGGCCTCCCGGAGGGTGTCGGCCGCGGAGCGCTCGAGCGAGCTGACCTGCGGGTCCGTGGAACGGGCCGACTGGTCGGCGGCCACTGGGGCGGCCGCCCCACCTGCCACGAGGAGCGCGCAGAGCGTGGCTGCACAGATCCTGGTCCCTGCGGTCACTCTCACCCCTCCACCCCGGCCCTTGCTGTGCTGAGGATAGCCCCGGTCGACCCGCCGGACCAGAGTCGTCAGCGCAGCGACGCCGTCGAGTCGATCACAGGGCCATGGCCAGGGCGGTCCATGCGATGCAGATCAGCAGCGCCAGCCCGGAGGTCAGCAGTCCCCAGATCGCCCCGACCCGGCCCACCTTGCGGGCGAGGCCGACGGCCAGGCCCGCGGCGCTGGTGAGCAGCGCGATCGGCGCCAGGACCCAGGCGACGATCCCGATCAGCGGGATCAGGGACAGGAACAGCGACACCGACCCGAGGGTCGCCCCGACCACGGCGGCGTTGTTCCGCATGACGAGCACGGTCGGGGTCGCCGGAGTGATGAACGGGGGGACCTGGCTCCAGGCCGTCGGGGCCTGGTGGGCGACCGCGGCCCGCCAGTCCGCGACCGCCTGCCAGCCGCCGCTGCCCGGCCTGGGAGCGGCCTGGTGGGGAGCGGCCTGGTGGGGAGCGGCCTGGTGGGGAGCGGCCTGCGCCTGGTTGGTCAGGACGATCGTGTCGTGCTGGTCGCCGGGCTGGGGGAGGGCTGCCCGGGCGGTGTCGGGGTGCTCCTGGTCCACGGACGAAGCCTAGCCCCTCATCACAGGCTCGTGGACAGGACCGCCACGAACCAGGCCGACGCGGCGAGCATCAGGGCGCCCAGTTCGATCATGATCGCGAATCCGGTCGCCTTCATGGCGACCCACGTCGAGTCCCAGGCCTCCCGCCACTGGCCGAGCCGGAGGACCTCGGCGATGAGCACCCCCGCGACGAAGCCCACAGGGAGCCCCACGATCGGGATCAGCGAAGAACCCGGCGATGCCGGCGATCCAGCCCAGGACGATGGTCCGGCCCGGGACGCCGGCCGCAGTCATCGACTTGTGTGGCAGCAAGAACTTGAGGACCTGCCCGAGGCCGAGCAGGACGCCGCTGATCGCCAGCACGATCCACGCAACGGGCCCGCCGGTGAGGACGGCCCAGACCAGCAGCGCACCGGCTGCCAGCAGGGTTCCGGGCAGGATCGGTACGACGATGCCGACCGCGGAGACGGCCAGCGCCAGTCCGACCAGGAGATTCAGCAGGGCGTCGTTCACTCAGCGACGGCCAACGTCACTCGTGCTCCCGGAGCGCTTCCCGGTCCTGCGCAGGACGGCTGATGCGAGCGGAGGCGGCGCGCAGGCCGGCCTCGTGGGCGCGCAGGTGGTGGCCGCAGAACAGCAGGTGCGAGCCGGAGGCCAGCGTCGCGCGAGCGACGGCCTGGGCACCGCACCGGTCGCACCGGTCGGCGGCTCCGAGTGCCACCTCCGCCTCGAGGGTCCCCACCATGTCGTCCTCCTGGTTCGTCTGCCCCACCAGTGTGGCATCCCGGTCCGACATTCGCCGACCTTTTCGCCACCCGCGCAACATGCATCCGAACGTCGCCGCGCCACGGAATGTTCCCGTGGCGCGCTGGGGCGGCGGTGTCGGGTGGCCCCGGTACCCTTGGGCGGTGACTGCGGAGCCTGTGGAGCCATCGCGCCGGAGCCGCCCAGCCGGGAAGCCGGCAGGCGGAGGCTACTCGGCCAAGCACCTGTCCGTCCTCGAGGGCCTGGAGGCGGTGCGCAAGCGCCCCGGCATGTACATCGGGTCGACGGACTCCCGTGGCCTCATGCACTGCCTGTGGGAGATCCTCGACAACTCGGTGGACGAGGCGCTGGGCGGCTGGTGCACGCGGATCGACATCATCCTGCGTGACGACGGATCGGTGGAGGTCCACGACGACGGCCGGGGGATCCCGGTGGACGTCGAGCCCCGCACCCGCCTGACCGGCGTCGAGGTCGTGATGACCAAGCTGCATGCCGGCGGCAAGTTCGGCGGCGGGTCCTACGCGGCCTCCGGCGGCCTGCACGGGGTCGGGGCCAGCGTCGTCAACGCGCTGAGCGCCCGCTGCGAGGTCGAGGTGGACCGCGACGCGCGGATCCACCGGATCTCGTTCCGGCGCGGTGTCCCGGGGCTGTTCGATGGCGAGGGCCCGGACGCGGAGTTCACGAAGAAGTCGGGCCTGCGCCAGGAGGGCACCTGCCCGCGGTCGAAGACCGGGACCCGCGTGCGGTTCTGGCCCGATCGCCAGGTGTTCACCGCCGACGCCGCAGGTCGACGTCGAGGCCGTGTTCGCCCGCGCCCAGCAGACGACGTTCCTGGTGCCCGGGCTGACCATCGTGGTGCGCGACGAGCGGGACCCACAGGCCGTGGCGCAGCGGGAGTTCCACCACCGGGGCGGGATCGCGGAGTTCGCCGAGCACCTGGCGACCGGGGAGCCGGTCACGGGCGTGCTGCGGCTGGCGGGGTCCGGCCACTTCACCGAGACCGTGCCGGTGCTGGACAAGAAGGGCCACATGACGCCCCAGGAGGTGGAGCGCGAGCTGGTCGTCGACGTCGCCCTGCGCTGGGGCAACCACTACGACGCGGACCTGCGCTCCTTCGTCAACATCGTGGCCACCCCCAAGGGCGGCACCCACGTGGCCGGCTTCGAGCGCGGCCTGGTCAAGACGCTGAACGACCACCTCAGGTCGACGAAGGTGCTCAAGCCCAGCGAGGACGCGATCACGAAGGACGACGCACTGGAGGGCGCGACCGCCGTCGTCACGGTTCGGCTGGCCGAGCCGCAGTTCGAGGGCCAGACCAAGGAGATCCTCGGCACCCCGGCGGCCTCGCGGATCGTGGCGCAGGTCGTCTCGCGGGAGCTGGGCAGCTGGCTGGCCAACCCGCCGCGTGGGGACAAGCTGGTCGTCAAGGCGGTGGCCGACAAGGTCGCGAACGCGATGCGGGCCAGGGTGGCCGCGCGTGCGCACCGCGACGTGCAGCGGCGCAAGACCGCCCTGGAGTCCTCGTCGATGCCGGCCAAGCTGGTGGACTGCCGCAGCGAGGACGTCGAGCGCACCGAGCTGTTCATCGTCGAGGGCAACTCGGCGCTGGGCACGGCCAAGCTGGCCCGTGACTCGGAGTTCCAGGCGCTGCTGCCGATCCGGGGCAAGATCCTCAACGTGCACAAGGCATCGCTGGCCGACATGCTCAAGAACGCCGAGTGCGCCGCGATCATCCAGGTGCTGGGCGCCGGCTCGGGCCGGACGTTCGACCTCGAGGCCCTGCGCTACCACAAGGTCATCCTGATGGCCGACGCCGACGTCGACGGCGCGCACATCCGCACCCTGCTGCTGACGCTGTTCCACCGCTACATGCCGCAGATGCTCGAGGAGGGCCGGGTCTACTCCGCCGTGCCGCCGCTGCACCGCATCGAGGTGCTGGCCACGGGCGGCAAGAAGGCCGAGGTCCGCTACACCCACAGCGACGCGGAGCTCAAGGCCACGCTCGCCGAGCTGACCAGGGCCGGGCGGCGCTGGAAGGACCCGCAGCGCTACAAGGGCCTGGGCGAGATGGACGCCTCGCAGCTGCGCGAGACCACGATGGAGCCCGGCCGGCGCACCCTGCGCCGCATCCGGGTCGAGGATGCGCACACCGCCTCGAAGGTCTTCGACCTGCTCATGGGCTCGGACGTCGCCCCGCGCAAGGAGTTCATCGTCTCGGCCTCCGCGGACCTGGACCGGGAGCGCATCGACGCCTGACGGCTCCGGCGACGGGCAGTTCGCCGCGCGGATCGGCCAGCGGATTGCTCGTTCAGGCGTCGACGGGCGTGAGCCGCCCGGTGTCGACGTCGTACATGGCCCCGCCGACCACGACGTGCGGCGGCAGCAGCGGGAAGCTGCGGATCCGGCGCAGGTCCGTGGCCAGCGCCCGGTCCTGGTCGAGGGTGGTGCGGAACTCCATGCTCCGGGTGTCCACCCCGTAGTCCGCCTCGATCAGGGTGTGGATCTCCTCCTCCGTGCCGCTGGCCATCTTGCACTTGGTGTGCGGCATGACCAGGACGCGCTCGACCTCGAGCAGGTACGTGGCCAGCACCAGCGTCCGCAGGACGTCCTCGGTCACCCGCGCCCCGGCGTTGCGCAGGATCTTGACGTCGCCGGGACCCATCCCGACGACCTGCAGCGGATCGATTCGGGAGTCCATGCAGGTGACGATCGCCAGCCCCCGCGCCGCGCGGCCACCGAGGGCCAGGTCGTGGAAGGTCGCGGCGTACTGCGCGTTGGCCGCGAGGACGTCCTCGAAGGCGGCCGTGGGGAAGGCGGGCGCCGGGGCGCCGGCCGCTGGGGGCGCCGGCCGTGGGGGCGCCGGGCGGCTGGGCGGCGGCTGGCTCGCTCACTCGGAGCCCCCGGACGAGTGGCCAGGGAAGATGCCCATGCCGGGCTCGACGATCGGGGCGGCGTTGTTGACCGCCAGGGCGGCCTCGCCGAAGCCGACCGAGATCAGCGGCACCTTGCCCTCGTAGGTGGTGATGTCGCCGGCGGCGAACACCCGGGGCAGGGTGGTCCGCATCGCCGTGTCGACCTTGATGTGGCGCTTGACCAGCTCCAGGCCCCACGCGGCGATGGGCCCGATGTTGGCCACGAACCCCAGCGCCGCGACGACGGTCTGAGCGGGGAGCACGGTCTGCTCACCGGTCTCCTTGTGCGTGACCTCGAGCTCCTCGACCGTGTCGCCGCCGCGGATCGCGCTGACCTCGCTGCTGGTGAACAGGCGCACGCCCATGTCGCGAACGGTGTCCACCATCGAGCCGTGCGCGCGGAACTGCTCACGCCGGTGCACCAGCGCGACGCTGCGCGCCAGCGGCTGCAGCGAGTAGGCCCAGTCGAAGGCGGAGTCCCCTCCGCCGACGATGACGATGTCCTTGTCGGCGTGCTCGGCCAGCCGGGGGACGAAGTAGACCAGGCCGCGGCCCTCCCACCCGTCGTCGGCGGGCAGGGCGCGCGGGGTGAACGAGCCGATGCCCCCGGTGATGATGACCGCCTTGGCATGCACGGTGCTGCCGTTCGCGCCCGTGACGATCGCTGGGCCCTCGTCGGAGGTCTGCAGCCCGACGGCCTGCTCGCCCAGCAGGTAGGTCGGCGAGAAGGGCGCGGCGGCCGCGAGCAGGTTCTCGACGAGTGCGCGGCCCTTGACCGCTGCATGCCCGGCCACGTCGAAGATGTCCTTCTCCGGGTACATGGCGGTGATCTGCCCACCGGGCTCCGGCAGGGCGTCCATCACCACGACCGACCAGCCGCGGAAGCCGGCGTAGTAGGCGGCGTACAGGCCCGCCGGACCGGCTCCGATGATCAGGATGTCGCACTCGTGGGTCACGGCCCAAACCTACGGCAGCCGATCCCACGGGTCGGGGAGGGGGATGGGCGGCCCAGTGGGACGCGCCGGGTACTGCCCGGCGCACTAGATTCAGGGCAGTCGCCGGGGCCAGGTCGTACCCCCGCCCGGCGGGACAGGGCGACCCCGCCCGAGGGACAGGGCGGAGTCGGGATGCAGACGTGGATGCGGCGGGCCGGTGAGCGCCTGTCCGGCAGCACGCTCGGGGACACGTTCACCGTGGCCTACCAGACACGCATCACCGGGCTGGCCTCGGAGGCCTCCTTCTGGGGCGTGTTCGCCCTGCCGTGGCTGTTCCTGGCCCTGGTCGCCGGCATCACCCACATCGAGTCGATCATCGGCGTCGATGCGGTGGACGCCTTCCGCAACGAGGTCCTCCGGCTTGCCGACGACGTGCTCACCGACGAGGCCATCGACGACCTGCTCGTCCCCCTCCTGGACAGCATCCTGCTCCAGGGCCGGACCGGCCTCGGGCTGCTGGGCGTGATGGCCGCGATCTGGGCCGGATCGCGTGTGATCGACACGCTGGTGGCAGGGATGACGATCGTCTACCGCCGCGAGGGCCTGCGCTCCTTCGTCAAGACGCGCGTCGTCTCTATCGCGTTCTACGCCGGGGCCATGCTGGGCCTGATCGTCACGATCCCCCTGGTGGTCGCCGGGCCGACGTTCCTGGCCAGGGCCGTACCCGGGACACCGGGCCTGCTGACCTCGATCATGCTCGTGGCCGCCGAGGTCCTGGTGGTCCTGCTGCTCGTGGTCTCGCTCTACCACTGGTCGGTCCCGCACCGGACGCGATGGGTCGCCGACATCCCGGGGGCGCTCATCGCCATGGGCCTGTGGGCGATCTTCTCCTACCTGCTGCGCTGGTACTTCCTGTGGCTGTTCCGCGAGGGGTCCGTGTACGGCGTGATCTCCGCGCCGATCGCGGTGATGATGTGGGCCTACGTGACCTCGATGGCCCTGCTGCTCGGTGCGGCGTTCAACGGGGCGCTGGCGGTCCGGCGCGGGTGGTACACCCCAGTGGAGGACACCGGCAGCCCCGGGGCGGCATCCTCGTCGACGTGAACATCCTCTTCGTCGAGCCGCGGTTCCCGGACACCCAGCGACGGTTCGTCCGTGCGCTGCGGGCGGTCGGGGCCTATGTCATGGTCATCAGCGAGTACGACTACGACCACTACGACGACGAGTTGAAGTCGTGGATCGACTGGCACTACCGGATCGGCTCGGTGACCGATGAGGCTGCCCTCGAATGGGCCGTCCGGCAGGCCCAGCGGCACACGTGGGTCGACCGGCTGGAGTGCTCGATCGAGTCGCACGTGCTGCCGGTGGCCCACGTCCGCGAGCGCTGCGGGATCCCGGGGACCTCGGCCCGGGCGGCGTACCTGTGCCGGGACAAGCCCACGATGAAGCAGGTCCTGCGCGAGGCCGGGATCCCGACGGCCGCATCGGCGGCGGTCGACACCCAGGAGCAGGCGCGGGCATTCGCCGCGGAGGTGGGGTACCCGCTGATCGTCAAGCCGCGCGACGCCGCCGGAGCTGCCGGCACGCACCGGGTCGACGACGACCAGCAGCTGCGCGACGCCTGCGCCGCCGCAGGTGTCGGATCCGGGGTGTCGGTGGCCCTCGAGGAGTTCGTGGAGGGGCACGAGGGGTTCTACGACACGATCACGATCGGCGGCCAGGTGGCGCACGAGTTCGTCTCCCACTACTTCCCGAACGTGCTCGAGGCGATGCGCACCCGGTGGATCTCCCCGCAGATCATCGCCACCAACCGGGTGCTGGAGCCCCAGTACGCCGAGGTGCGCGAGATGGGCCGGCGGGTGATCGAGGTGCTGGGACTGGACACCTCGGCCACCCACATGGAGTGGTTCTTCGGCCCCAAGGGGCTGCGGTTCTCCGAGATCGGCGCCCGGCCGCCCGGGGTCGGGCAGTGGGACATGTACAACGAGGCCAACGAGATGGACCTGCACTACGAGTGGGCGCACGCCCTGATGCACGGCCAGGCCAAGCACGCGCCGAGCCGCCGCTACTCCTGCGGGATGGTCGCGCTGCGGCCCAACCGGGACGGCGTGATCAGCGGGTACTCGGGCCTTGAGGAGGTCCAGCACCGGTACGGCGGCCTCGTGACGGTCGCGCACCTGCCCGGCCCGGGGACCCCGACGCAGCCCGTCGAGGCCGGGTACCACGCCAATGCCTGGGTGCGGCTGCGCCACCCGGACTTCGACGCCCTGAAGGGCATCCTGGACGACGTGGGGCGACTGGTGCAGGTCTGGGCCGACTGAGGGGTGCGGGCGGCACGGGGGACCGGGCGGGCGGGCCGGGGGAGCGGGCAGGCGGGCCAGGGGAGCGGGCAGGCGGTAAGGCGAGCCTTGCCTGACTGGTCTAGGCTTGTCCCGTGGGGACGTCGAAGAAGCCGCTCAAGCCGAAGAAGAAGTGCTGCAACGACCGGCCGCGGTGCAAGCGGTGCCCGATCCGGATGCTCAAGGACGGGACGCTCCCCGACGGCTTCACCGTGCATCGGCGTCGGCTCGTGCGGCTCGACGTCCCCGTGTGAGAGCATGGCCGGATCCTCGGGAGGTGGAGATGGCCAAGCCCACGACGGGTCGGATCGATCGGCAGAACCCGGTTGAGCCCGATCCCGAGCAGATGGCGACCGATACCCTGATGACCTCGGTCTTCAGCGGGATCGGCCTGGTCGTCGCAACGGTCTACTTCGCGACGTTCGGGTGGGTCGGACTCGAGGTGGGCACCGCGCTGGCCGACGCGACGGGCGCCCGGATCGGCCTCGGGGTCGGGCTGGCCGTCGGCCTGGCGGTCATGGTCTGGGCGATGCGGCGATTCGCCGACCGGATCCGCGCGCGCAGCAACAACCTGTACCGCGGGGCATGGATCGGCGGGGTCGCCGCCCTTGGCATCATCGTCGTGATCGCCTACCTGCCGCACGTGGTGTTCCCGCAGTACTGCCCGCCCGGGACGGTGTGCGAGAACGGCCAGCGCTGACGGAGCGGGTCGACCTCAGCTCCAGCGCAGGTTCGCGACCACCTTGCCGTCCACCTGGCGGCGGGCCAGCCGGTCCAGCCCGGACGGGATGTCCTCGAACCGGATGACCTCGATGTCCGGCGGGTGCAGGTGCCCCTCCTCGATCAGGCGCATCAGCCGTTCCAGGCCCCACGTGAGCCACCGACGCCCCGCGGAGCCCCCGTGCGTGTACGCGGCGCCGAGGGCGACCTCGGAGATGGTCGGGGCCAGGCCGAACTCCGCGACCCCGCTCAGGTCCGGCCGTCCGGCGACGGCCACCAGGTGCCCGGCGTGGCGCAGCAGGCCCAGCGAGTCGGTCGCGCTGCGCGCCGACACGGTGTCGATGATGTCGTCGACACCGCCGGGGGCGATCCGCCGGACCTGCTCGGCGAAGTCCGGCGCACGGTAGTCGACCACGTGCAGGGCCCCGAGCGCACGCACCGCGTCGGCGTTCTCCGGCCTGGCGCTGGCGATGACCTTCGCGCCGAACAGCTTCGCGAGCTGGACCGCGAACGACCCGACGCCCCCGGAGGCACCGTGGATCAGCACCGTGTGCCCGGAGATCTGCCGCAGGCGCCGCTCGACCGCGTCGAGGGCGGTGAGGCCCGCCGTGGGCAGGCTGGCGGCTGCGATCGGGTCCAGGGAGGCGGGGATGGCAGCCAGGATGTCCGGCGGCACGGACACGAGCTCGGCGAACCCGCCCTGCTCGCGGAGGTCCTGGTGCAGCACGACCCGGGTCCCCGGTGTCGGCAGCAGCCAGGCCTGCTCGCGTCGGGCGGCCTCCTCGGCGTGGATGGCGACCACCCGTCCGGCGATGTCCAGCCCGAGGATGTGCGGATAGCGCCACGCCGGGTTCCCGGCAGCGGCTGTTCTATGGTCGACGGGGTTCAGCCCGACGGCCTCGACCTTGACGAGGACCTCGACCTCCCGGCGCTGGGACACCGGCGAGCGCCAGGGGCTGTCGACCTCCCCGAGCCGCAGGGAGCCCGGGGGTCCCGGGTGGTCCAGCAGCCAGGCACGCATGGCCGACAGCATCCCACCCCGCAGGGCCCGGATGCGTCGCGCGGGGAGCGCAGCGTCAGGCCAGCAGGATGCCGGCCACCGCGAAGATCGCCGTGTAGAGGGCCATCGGCAGGACCGTGACGCGGATGACCTCGCCCTCCCTGCCGAGCAGGCCGACGACTGCGGCGACCGTCACGACGTTGGCGACGCACACCATGTTGCCGGCGTTCGCCCCGCCGACCTGTTGGCCGAGCACCACCGTGGGGTCGGCCCCCACGGAGGTGGCCACCGACTCCTGCAGCGAGGCGAACATCAGGTGGCTGAACGTCGCGCTGCCGGAGACGAACGAGCCGAGCGCGCCGACCCACGGGGCGGCCAGGGGCCAGTAGCTGCCCACCGCGTCGCTGGCCGCCTCGGCCAGGGCCAGGGGCATGGACTCCAGGCCGGTCGAGTTGACCCCCGAGTTCAGGAACACCCGGACGATCGGGACGGCCGCTGCCAGGACCAGCGCCGAGCCGGCGACGGCCGTGCCGGTCGCCCGCGCGGCGGGCACGAGCTTGCGCCGAGGAACGCGGTGCAGCCACACCGTGAAGGCTGCGACGATCAGGAAGATCACGCCGGGTGAGTAGAGGGGCGCGAAGCCGGTCGCGATCTCCGTGCCCAGGATGCTGGAGAAGCCGATGGTCCAGCTGTTGAGGAGCTCCTTGACGCCGTCGAAGATCCGCGTCCCCAGCAGGAGCACGGTGAGCAGCAGGTAGGGGGCCCAGACCTGCAGTGGCGTCAGGTGCGCCTCCTGCGCCTCGGCCTCCGTCTGCTCGACCATCTCCTCGAGCTCCCTGTAGTCGATGTAGCCGACCTTCACCGACCAGGCCGCACGCGGCACGAAGATCCGGAACCGGACGATGAGGAACAGGATCACCAGCCCGGAGGCCCCGCCGAGGATCCCCCCGAACTCGACCCCCAGGGTCGATGTCCACAGGTACGCGGGGATCGAGTAGCTCAGCGCGGCTGCGATCGACAGGGGGATCATCTCGAAGAAGGCCCGACGGCTGCGCTCGGCGGCGAACACGTTCGTCAGCAGGAACATCATGAAGACCGGGATCGTCATGCCCGCGACGATGTCGATGCCGGCTGCCTTGAGGGCAACGGAGGTCAGGAACTCGGCGTCCGCCGGATCGCTGAAGCTGCGACCCGTGCCCTCGGCCACGCCGACGATGATCGGCGTGCCCACCGCGCCGAACGTCACTGCCGAGACGTCTGCGATGAGGGCCAGGCAGATCGCGGCCAGCGCGGGGAACCCCAGCGCGATGAGCAGGGGCGCGGCGACGGTTGCCGGGGTCCCGAAGCCCGCGGCTCCCTCGATGAAGCAGACCAGCAGCCATCCGACGAACAGCATCTGGATCCGGTTGTCCGGGGTGATCTTCAGGAACTCCAGGCGGATCAGCGACAGGCCGCCGCTGGCCCGCATCACGTTGAGGAACGCCAGGGCGCCCAGCACGATGAGGGCGACGGACAGCGCGATCAGCAGGCCCTCGATGATCGAGGCGGCGATGTACTTGCCCGAGACGCCCCAGACGCCCATGGTCAGGACGATCGTGATCACCAGTGCCATGGGCATGGCGCGGGACGCGGGCATCCGCAGTGCGACGAGCAGCACCGCGACGGACAGGACCGGCATCAGGGCCGTGATCCACTGAAGGACGCTCATGAACCGCCTTCCGTCGGATGTCGGAGCCAAACCTAGCGGCGCGGGGCCCGGGGGGTCAGGCTGACGCGGCCCGGTTCACAGCGAGTCCACGATGATGTCGAGCACGGGAGGGCGGGTCGCGCGTCCTCGCGCGTCCGGCTTCCGGGCGGCGAACTCGGCGCGGAAGCCGGCCGATCGGATGGCCCGGACGAGCCCGGCAACGCTGCTCGGCTCGGAGCGGCCCTCCGCCAGCGCACGCACGAGCCGGCCCTTCGTGGCCTTGTTGAAGTGGCTGGCGACCGTGCGCCGGCCAGCCGCCTCGTGGACCACGCGGCCCACCACGCTGGATCCGGCCGGCGGGGTCCACATGGCGGCGTAGGTCCCCGACCGCAGGTCGAGCACGACCCGGCCCTCGGCGCGAGCGGCCAGGGCCGCGGCCAGGGGAGCCCGCCAGTGGGTGGCCAGCCGCCCCGGTCCGGGCAGGGTCGCGCCCCCCGGGAGGCGGTAGGCAGGGATCGGGTCGGTCAGCCGGATCGCGCCCCACAGCCCGGAGGAGACCAGGACCCACTCCTCGGCGCGCCGGCGGGCTCGGGGAGCGAGGTCGGCCAGGCCCAGCGCGGCGTAGAGGACGCCCGAGTAGACCGCTGCGGCGGGCGCCGTGTGGGCCGAGCGCAGGGTCGCGTTGTGGTGCACCTCGTCGCTGAGGGTGGGCGGCAGGCCCAGCGCCTGCGCGGCGCGGGCAGGATCGCTGGAGCACAGGTGTTCCAGGGCCGTGAGCACCTCCTGGCGCGCCCCGGTCAACTCGGGCAGCGCGAGGGCGGGCAGGTCCAGGGGTGGGCCCGCCGCCGGTCGGGACTTGCCCTCGCTCGGGGGCAGCAGGATCAGCACGGGCGGACATCCTTCCCGATGGCGGACCTGCCGCCAGCTGGGGGTCGAACCCGTGCGGCGGGGAGGTCAGGACTGGCGGCGCAGGTCGTCGGTGATCTTCTCCACCCGGGCCCAGATCTGGGCCCGGACGTCGGGGGAGTTCATCTCCCCGAGATGGGTGATCCGGCCGAGGATGAGGTCGTCCACCGGCAGCTCCGGGAAGCCCCGCAGGTGCGTGCGGTACTCGTCCTCGGTGGCGATCAGCAGGTTCTCGACGCCGGGCGTGTCGATGTGCGCGGCGACGTAGGGGCGGATGAACAACTCGTGCGTGCTGTAGATGTTGGTGACACGGTCGGCGATCTCGGGCAGGTCGCGGTGCAGGTCGGTGAGGAAGGACGAGCCCTCCGCCATGTCCGACAGCGCGGGGGTGAGGTTGCGCCCGGTCCACCGGAGCAGCCGGGAGATCCGGGCGGCGCTGAGCGACCCGCGCCATGGGACTCCCACGCTGATCGTGTGCAGGACCTGGTCCTGGTGGTCGATCGCGTACCGCAGGCAGGCCAGCGCGCCCTGCGAGTGCCCGACCAGCACCACGGGCGCGTCCGGGGCCCGGCCCTGTTCGGCCAGGCCCTTCTGGATGTCGTCGTGGAGGTGCTCCTGCGAGCGCTCCATCGGCATCGTCACGCCGAAGTTGGCCAGGGTGATCAGGAAGGCGTTCGGGTGCCGCTCCAGCACGGGCCGCATCATGACCGTGGCTGCGATCCCGCGGATCGCCGTGCCGGCGACGATGGGGACGGCCACGGGCACGGTCAGGAACCTACCGCACCTGTCGGGCCCCGCAACTGAAGGCCCGGTCGAGATGACGCATGGGCGGGTGCCGGCGCACGGAGCGCCCGCACCCGCCCATGGCGGGACCGACTACAGGGCCTCGATGTCGGCGGTGATCGCCGCCACCGCGTCCTGGCCGATCATCCCTCCGGCCATGCCGACTGCCTGGGCCGCCGGCATGCCCTTGGCCATGCCCAGCATCGGGTTGCTGGTGATGCCGGGGGCGTGCTTCTCCATGATCGCGACGACCTCGGGGTCGTCGAGGAGGGAGCCGAGGGTGGTTGTGGACAGGTCGTACTTCGCCATTGCTGTTCCCTTCGATGGACCTACCGGTGGGTAGATACTGGCATGACTGGACGACACGCACATCGGCGGGCGGCGGGAAACTCGGAGTCGAGGATCAGCGCCCGTCGGATCAGCGTCGGTCGTATGGGGTCATCGGGTCAAGGGTCGGGGGAGCGGATGCCGATGACAGGGTGTGCGCCGTGCTGTGACGGGACGCGGGCGATGGCCAAACGGGCAGGCCTCAGCCGCACCAGACCCCCTGAGGGCCATCCTCGAGCTCGCACTGGCGGCCGTCGTCCTCGGCTCGGTGGTGCTCTGGGTCCACGGGCGAGCGTCCCCGTGGCCGGTCGACTCGCAGGCGCGCCTGCTGGCCGGCGCGCTGCTGGTGGCATCGTGGCTCGTGGAGACCGTTCGCGTACCCGTCGGGCTCGACCGGGTCGGCCGCGTCCGCTCGATGAGCGGCGTGAACGCCGTCCTGCTGCCCGCTGCGGTGCTGCTGCCTCCGCACCTGTTCATGCTGGTGGGTCTTGCGTCCGTGATCCCAGTCGGTCGCCGTGCTGGAGCGGCCGGCTCCCTCGGTGAGGCCCTGATCCGGCTGGTGCACATGAGTGCCGCGGCCCTGGCCTTCGTGGCCATCAGTCCGAGCGGGGTCGGCATGGGTGACCTCGGGCAGTGGATGTCGGCCCGCACGGTGGTGGGCCTGGTCGCTGCCGGCCTGACGATGCTGGTGGTGGAGTCGGTGTGCGTCACGCGGGCGCTGCGGGTCGGCGAGGGGCTGCTGCCCGGCGACGTCCCCTGGCTGCCCGTGCGCGACCTCGTCGCCGACACCCCGCAGGTGGCGATCGGTGCCCTCGCGTGCGTGCTCATGGCCTCCCCGGTCGCGCTGGTCCTGCTCGTCCCGCTGTACCTCCTGGAGCACCAGATGCTGCACGCCCATGCGGCTCGGCTGGGCAGCGTACCGGGACGCCAAGACCGGGCTGCTGACCCTGACGGCCTTCGACGATCTCGCCGCCCGGGAGCTGGCCCGGGCCAGGCGGACGAGTGCGCCTGTCTCGCTGATCATGATGGATCTCGACGGGCTCAAGGCGATCAACACCGAGCGGGGCCACCTAGCCGGCGACGGCGCGATTGCCGCCCTTGCGCGCCTGCTCCTGGCCAACTGCCGCCAGGAGGACCTCGTGTGCAGGTTCGGCGGGGACGAGTTCTGCCTGCTCATCCCGGGTGCAGGCCTCGAGCAGGCGGAGCTCGTGGCCGAGAGGATCCGGTTCACCGCCATGGGAACCCGGGATTCCAGCCTCGCCGACGCACGCACGTTGTCGGTGTCCGTGGGCGTGGCCGTGGCGACGGGACGTGACGACGTGGTGTCCCTGCTCAACCGGGCGGATTCCGGCCTCGCAGAGGCGAAGCGGGCCGGGGGCAACCGCGTGCGGGTCGTGGAGCCGGTGGGGAGCTGACGGGGCGCGCGGCTCAGGCGACGGGGTAGGTGGCGCTCGGCGAGTCGACGGGGACGATGTCCTTGCCCAGCGGCAGCAGCGAGACCGGCACCAGCTTGAAGCTGGCGATGCCCAGGGGGATCCCGATGATCGTCAGGCACATCGCGATCCCCGTGAGGATGTGGCCGAGGGCCAGCCACCATCCCGCGAGGATGACCCAGACCACGTTGCCCAGGAAGGAGCCGACGCCGGCGGTGGGCTTGCTCACGATCGTCCGTCCGAATGGCCAGAGGGCGTACATGCCGATGCGGAACGACGCGATGCCCCAGGGGATCGTGACGATGAGGACGCACAGCAGCACTCCTGCGGCGACGTACCCGAGGAACATCCAGAAGCCAGAGAGGACGAGCCAGATGATGTTCAGGACGGTGCGCACCCGTACATCAAATCAGCACGGCCCGGCCAGGGTGCACGGCCGGGGCGCGCACCGGCCGGCCGGACCATGGCCCGGGACGTGCCGGAGGCCGGCTCCCGTGGGGGAACCGGCCTCTGACCTGCGGTGTTACTGGTGGGCGATACAGGATTTGAACCTGTGACCTCTTCCGTGTCAAGGAAGCGCGCTAGCCCCTGCGCCAATCGCCCATGGCCATGGATCTTACGAGGTGGCGACGGGATTTGAACCCGTGTACACGGCTTTGCAGGCCGTTGCCTCGCCTCTCGGCCACGCCACCGTGAGTCCTCGATGGGACCCCTTGCGAGCGGACGACGGGATTCGAACCCGCGACCCTCACCTTGGCAAGGTGATGCGCTACCAGCTGCGCTACGTCCGCGATGCCCGCCTCGCGAGCAACGAAAGGATAGCCCATTGCCGGACGCCCGACCAAAACCGGACACGGCGACGGTGCTGCTCCTAGTCTCGGGCCCATGCCGACATCCGCCGCACCCGTGGCCGTGATGGGCGGGTGGGTGGCCACCGAACTGGATGCGGTCACCTCGGACCCGTCGGCGCTGGACCGGTCGGGCAGGTGGGCCGTGGCCCTGACGTTCGAGGGCCGGGCGACGTTCGCGAGGTTCGGCCGGTGGGAGCGCCGCGAGCCGCGTGGCGACGAGATCGGCGACTGGATCCCGCCGACGCATGCGCGGTGGCGCTCGACGCTGGACGAGCAGGGCTACCGACTGGCCGTCGAGGCCGTGCGTGACCGCATCAGCCGCGGCGAGGTCTACCAGGCCAACATCTGCCGGGTGCTGCGCACTGCGGTCGACCCCCGCTGCGACATCGTGGCCCTGCTGGCGCGGCTCATGGAGGGCAACCCCGCGCCGTACGCCGGTGCGTTGCGGCTGCCCGAGCACGGGATCCACATCGCCTCCGCGTCGCCGGAGCTGTACCTGCGCCGGGACGGCGCGGCGGTCGAGTCGCGCCCGATCAAGGGCACGGGTGCGCGTGCGGCGGACCTGCTGCCCAAGGACGAGGCCGAGAACGTGATGATCGTCGACCTGGTCCGCAACGACCTCGGGCGCGTCTGCCGGGCCGGATCGGTGACGGTCCCGCAGCTGCTGGCCGTCGAGCCCCATCCGGGCCTGGTCCACCTGGTCTCCAGCGTCGCGGGGGACCTGCGCGACGGGATCGGCTGGGAGCAGCTGCTGGACGCGACGTTCCCGCCGGGTTCGGTCACCGGGGCCCCGAAGATCGCTGCGCTGGACATCATCCGCGGCTTGGAGCCGGGCGCGCGCGGGCCCTACTGCGGCGCGTTCGGGTGGGTGGACGCCGATGCCCAGCGCGCCGAGCTGGCGGTCGCGATCCGCACGTTCTGGCTCGAGGACACTGCATCAGGAGTCGACCTCGCGTTCGGGACCGGCGCGGGAATCACGTGGGCCAGCGATCCGGGCGCAGAATGGCGGGAGACGGAGTTGAAGTCCGCGCGGCTGCTGCAGCTTGCCGGCGGCGGGGAGGTCTCGTGAGGTTCTGGGTGGCCGGGCACATCGTCCCGGCGGAGGAGGCGCAGGTTGGCGTGCTCGACCGCGGCTTCACGGTCGGCGACGGCGTCTTCGAGACGCTCAAGACAGTGAGCGTGCCGACCGTGGGGGTCGTCCCGTTCGCCATGGACCGGCACATCGCGCGCCTCGCGGTGTCGGCGGCGGGCATGGGGCTGCCGGAGCTCGATGCGGTCGAGGTGCGCGACGCCCTGCTTGCGGTGTGTGCAGCCAATCCGGAGCTCGCGGCCGGGGGCAGGCTGCGGGTCACGTACACCTCGGGGACCGGCCCGCTGGGCTCCGACCGGGCAGGGGAGGGATCGACCCTGACAGTCGCGGCCGCCCCGGCGACGGACTGGCCGGAGACGACCACGCTCGCCCGTTCGCCCTGGCCGAGGAACGAGGCCAGCCCGCTGGTCGGCCTGAAGTCGACGTCCTACGCGGAGAACGTGCTCGCGCTGGCTCGCGCAAGGTCGGTGGGCGCCGGGGAGGCGCTGCTGGCCAACCTCGCCGGCAACGTGTGCGAGGGAACCGGCTCGAACGTCTTCCTCGTCATGGATGGCCACGTCCTCACGCCGCCCCTGGGCAGCGGGTGCCTGGCGGGCATCACCCGTGGACTGGTGCTGCAGTGGGGCGCCGAGGACGGGATCGACATCGAGCAGCGCGACGTGCCGATGGACGACGTGGTGCGGGCCGACGAGATGTTCATCACCTCGTCGACGCGCGACGTCCACCCGGTGACCGAGTTTCTCGACGCCGATGGCAGGTCGGTGTGGTCCGCGCCGATCGGCGCGATGACAGCGCGGATCGGGCGGATCTTCGCCAGCCGGGCTGGCGCGGACTGGAACCCCTAGCCGGGCTCAGACCTCGGAGACGCCCTCGCGCAGGATCGCGGCGATGGTCGCGTCGATGTCGATGGTGGCCGGCTCGTGGCCGATCGGCACGATGTCGAAGGTGCGCCGCAGGAACACCTCGATGTGCGGGCGGTCGCACTCGAGGACCGCCTGGCCCGACGGGGAGTTCAGGGCGATCAGGATCAGCGGGACCGGGCCCTGGTTCTCCGGCCAGATCACGATGTCACCCTCGCCGGAGGGCCGCTGGAGCCCTTCGAGCATGAGGTCGCGGGCGAACATCCACTCGATGTCGGCCAGCCCGGTGCGGAACGTCGCACGGATCGCGTACGGCTCCTCGACGAAGTACTCCAGGGAGCAGGGGACCTCGACGGTCCGCTCGGAGTCAACCACCATGCGCAGGGACAGTTCTGCTGTCACAGCTGTGGGAAGGTTGCTCTGCATCTGGCTCACCTCTCGGGCTCGTGCCTAGGGCAATGACATCACGTACGTACCCCCTCCCAGTGGTAGCAACCGCGGTTAGTGTGTGAGTCGTGTCACCCCGGGACCCCGACTCTGCCCATGGGGACGGGGCAGATCACCGTGAACCGGACAGTTCGCGCCCCGTGGCGGGCCATGTCGAGGATGAGCGGATCCGGCAGCACCTGCGCGAGGCGTCCGGGGCTGCGTTCCGGCGGGTCGAGGCTTCGGCGCCGCCGGGCGTGGGCACGCGGATGCGGATGCTGCGGGAGAGGGCCCGCGCCAGGCGCTCCCTGGACACCGCGTGGCGGGTGATGGTGCTGGCCCTCGGGATCACGCTGCTGTGCGCCGGCGCGCTCATGTTCGTGCTCCCGGGGCCGGGGTTCGCCACGCTCATCCTCGGACTGGTCGTTCTGGGGTCCGAGTTCACCTGGGCCACCAGGGTGCTCGACCCGGTCAGGGAAGCTGCACGGCGTGCGTCCGAGGCCGCGCTGGACCCCCGTAAGCGCCGCCGCAACCTGACGCTCGGCGCCGTCGCGGGTGTCCTGGTCGGCATCGTCGCCTGGTGGTACCTGGCTCGGTACGGGCTCACGCTGGCGCCGATCCTCAACTGGGTCGAGGACCTGTCGGCGTGGTTCCTGGGGCTTTTCGACTGAGCCCGCGGCTTTGGTACCATCGTGCCCTCGGGCGATTAGCTCAGCGGTTAGAGCGCTCGCTTCACACGCGAGAGGTCACAGGTTCGATCCCCGTATCGCCCACCGAGAACGTCGCAGGTCAGGCCCCGGTTTCCGGGGCCTTTCCCTTCAACGCACGCCGGCTCAGGTGCTGCTCAGCACCGCAACCCTGCCACCAGGTCCGCCACCGTCATAGCCGAGCTCATCGCGTTCGGCGTCCGAGACGCTCGAGGAGCGGGACTCCTTGGCGACCGGGCGGAGTCTTGGCGACCAGCAATGCGGGCCTGATGGTCAGTCCTGTGGCCGACTCGGGCGGACCTGGGTGAACCGGGGCCGTAGCAGTCAGGCCGCGATCTCAGGTGACTTTGGTCCCGGTAGGTCTGGTATTCAATGGGAAGGAATAGGCATGCGAGATCTTCTGCGTCAAGCGCCCGGGAGCACGAATCCGCCGGCGGATGCCGAGTGTCTCGGACTTCAGCACAATCGCCATAAGGAGTAGGAAATGTCATACATCACCCAGGCCCCGCCCCAATCAACCGAGGCCCCGCCCCGAGCGCAGGGCCTGGTCATTACATCGTTCGTGCTGGCAGCGGTCGCACTGTTCTTTGTCCCCGTCCTGTTTGGCCCCCTGGCGTTGATCTTCGGCATTGCCGGCGTCGTGAAGGAGCAGCGCAACGCAAAGGTCGCGGTCGCCGTGTCAATCGCGGCGACGATCTTGGGCATGATCATGGGCGCGGTGGTCGCTGCGGCAATGTCGGGACTCTGACGACCGACGGACTTGCCGCCGAGGCGAGGGCGTGCCAGAGCTCCGCGCTCCGCTCGATGGGGTCACGTCACCCAATGGCCAGCGGCCCGGGTGCGCGCGGGGTGCGCTCCCGGGCCGCTGCACATCCTGCATGCAGGCCAGTTGCCCGGTGGCCCGCCTGCGTGGACGCTTCTGTCGCTTGCCAGGTGCTTGCGATCGCGAGGGTGCGTGGCCGTGCGAGTCTCCACAGCTCGGGTGGCGCAGACGTGTCTCGCGCCGAGGGCTACGCCGAGGACTGCTTGGTGAAGATGTCGCGGTTGTCGAGCACCCTGCTGCGCACGTAGAAGTCCAGCGCGACCATCACGAGGCCGATCATGGCGCCCAGGAAGAGGTTCACGAGCGCGATCACCACGAGCCCGACGATCCCGGCGAACGCCTGAGGAATGCGCGCTTCGCGGCGCTCGATGGCCGGCGCGATCCCAAGTCGACTGATTCCGGCGACGAGGTTCCAGACGCCCGCAAAGACCAGCCACAAACTGAGAACCTGGAGGAGGCCCAGGCCGATCCAAAGGACGCCTGACACGCGTTCGTAGGTAGCGATTCCGCGTGCCAGTTCGGCTGCGCGAGCCTCGGAATGCGGATCGGACCAGGTTGCCGGCGACGCTGACCGTGGGGCGCCTGTCGTCGGCGCGACCACGTGCGGGCTCCAGTGCAGGCCGTCCCAGTAGCGCATGCCCTGTTGATGCGGGTCGGGGTACCAACCGGGCGGAGCCGTCAGGGCTGCATTGGGCTGGTGGAGCTGGCTCATGGTTTGTCTTCGGTGGTGTTGCCGCGGACGCAGTGGGACAATTCAGGTGATACCCACCCGCCAGGGGATGCAAACGTGGCGGCCGATGCATTCCGGGCAGACAAGTCCGCAGCCGCAGAGACTCAACTCACCGGTTCAGCCCGCGAGGGTGCCCGCGAAGACCTGCCAGGCCAGCAGGGACTTGGCCACCAGGCTCAGGGTGATGTACGCGCGTTCCCCGACCAGGTAGTCCGACCAGCGGCCGACCTGCTTGTACTGCAGGTACTGGTTGAGGGCGAAGACGTTGAAGAAGAGGAACAGCGACACGATGATCCCGTAGACGAACGCCGGCGGTTCGGCGCCGGATGTGGATCCCGGGGCGACCACGAAGAACGCGATGATCAGCCACGGCACGATGCCGGTCATCGACCCGAAGATGAACGGCAGGAACCCGCCGCCGGGCTGCTCGTAGACCTCCTGCAGCCAGCCGAAGAGGATCATCGCCGCGTTCACCGCGAAGATCGCAGCCAGCGCGGCGACGTCGGTGACGCCGGTGATCTGGGCGATCAGCACGATCATCATCGACGACGTCAGCGCGTACTCGACCCACCGGGCCCGGTTGCGCTGCCGGGCCAGGTCCGCGGCGTACCCACGCGACCACACAGTGGCCACGATCAGCAGCGCCAGCCCGGACAGGGCCAGGAACCCGGCGACCGCCAGCCCGATCGGGGTGTTCAGCAGCGTCACCGGATCACCGGGCGCGGTTCCCGGCGGCCCCTCGACGTAGGCCGCGGTGACCGGCAGCGTGAAGTCGTTGGACAGCGCGACCACGGCCACCGCCTGGGCGAGCAGGATCAGCCCGACCACGACGTTGTACCGGCGCAGCCCGGCCAGGCGACCCGGATCGACCGGTGCGGTCCCGGTGGGGGAGTGCTGGGCGGGGATCGGTGCTGGTGACGGGACCATGCCCTCACGCTAGACCCCGGGTCCCGCTGGCCCAACGGGGCTGGGGTGCTCACGGGTCGCCGTCAGCGCCGGCACCCCGCTGCCGGTCGAGCACCTCGGTGACCTCGGGGTTGCCCCGCACCAGGGATCGCGCGACCTTCGTGAGCGGGCCCTCGTCGAGCACCCGTGCCGTCACCCGCAGGGAGCGGTCCAGCGCTCCGCGCACCAGGGACAGCTGCTCGGAGTCGACCACCGCGAGCAGGCCTGCGGTGCCGGGCGGCACGGCATCGCCGAGGAGCTCGACCAGGGTGTCGACCTCCTGCCGACCCATCCGCCGACCGACCAGCGCGCCGAGGGCCGCACCTGCAGCCGCGCCCACCAGGGGCAGGGACACGACCACGCCGGCCACGATCCCGGCGGCGGCGCCCGTGCCGATGCTGTAGGCCAGCGTTCCACCGCCGCCCTGCTGGAGGGCCGGCCGGGGACCGCGACGGTCGAGGATGGCCGCGCCGGGGACCGACTCGCCGACCCGTCCGGGTCCGGTGATCTCGCGCAGGTCGGTCAGCGCATCCTGCGGGTCGGGGTACATCGCGACGAGCAGGGCGTACTCCAGGGCCGGCACTTCCCACCTCCCGCGATGACGACAGCTCCGCCGGCATGGTTGCATGGAGATGGACCCCGTCGGGCGCCCGTCGGGGCAGGTGGAGGCTCCATGGCAGACGCTCAGCCCGCAGTGGACCACCTCGAGCAGGTCGCCCCCAGCCCCCCGCCGTGGCACGTGCTGCCGGCGGAGGAGGCCCTCGCCCGGTTGGCCGTCGACTCCGAGTCGGGGTTGACGTCGGACGAGGTGGCACAGCGGCTGGCCCGGTACGGGGCGAACAGCCTGCCGGAGGAGCCCGGGCGCAGCATCGGGCGGATGGTCCTGGACCAGGTGGCCGACCCCATGATCGCCCTGCTGGTCGTCGCGGCGATCATCTCCGGGGTGATCGGCGAGCCGGCCGACACCATCGTCATCGCCGTGATCGTCCTGCTCAACGCCGTCATCGGCGTGTTCCAGGAACGTCGAGCCGAGCAGGCCATGCGGGCGCTGAAGGAGATGGCCTCCCCGTCCGCCCTCGTCCTGCGCGACGGGGTCGAGCAGGAGGTGGACGCGGCCAACCTGGTCCCCGGCGACATCGTCCTGCTCCAGGACGGTGCGGTCGTGCCGGCAGACCTGCGCCTGCTCCAGACCGCGTCCCTGCGCATCTCGGAGGCGGCGCTCACCGGCGAGTCCCAGCCGGTCGGCAAGCAGGTCGAACCGGTGCACGACGCCCAGGCCGCGATCGGCGACCGGCGGTCGATGGCGTTCCGGGGCACCTTCGTCGCCGGGGGCCGGGGACGGGGGGTCACCGTCGGGACCGGCCTGCGCACCGAGCTGGGCGTCATCGCCGGGCTGCTGGCGACCGCGGAGTCGGTCAGGACCCCCCTGCAGCAGCGACTGGCCCGGTTCGGGGGCTGGATCGCCATCGGCGTGATCGCCGTCAGCGCCGTGGTGTTCGGCGCCGGGCTGCTGCGGGGCGAGGACCCCACGCTCGATGTTCCTCACGGCCATCAGCCTGGCGGTCGCGGCGGTGCCGGAGGCGCTGCCCGCCGTGGTGGCCGTGACCCTCGCCCTCGGCGCCCGGCACATGGCCCGCACCCACGCGCTCGTGCGCCGGCTGCCGGCGGTCGAGACGCTCGGGTCAGTCACGTGGATCTGCTCGGACAAGACCGGGACGCTGACCGAGAACCGCATGCGCGCCGAGGTCGTCGAGCTCACCGATCCCGCCGGTCGGGACGGGGCGCTGGCCGACCTCCTGGACGTGCTCGCGCTGTGCAACGACGCCACGCTGGCCGAGGGAGACCTCGAGGCGACCGGGGATCCCACCGAGATCGCGCTGCTCGAGGCGGTCCGGGACAGGGGGGTTCAGCGGACGGCGCGCGTCCAGGCGCAGCCCCGGGTCGCCGAGGTGCCGTTCGACTCGGCCCTGAAGCTGATGGTGACCTTCCATCGAACCGGGGGTACCGGCATCGTGGCACTGGTGAAGGGGGCGCCGGAGAGCGTGCTGCCCCGGTGCGACCTCAGCGACGAGGCGGCCCAGGAGGTCCTGGCGCGCTCCGACGCGCTCGCCGGCGAGGGCCTGCGCGTGCTCGCCGCCGGCACGCCGGGTCCTGCCTGCGATCGACGACGACCCGGACATCCCCGACGGGCTCGAGCTGCTCGGCCTCGTCGGGCTGATCGACCCGCCGCGCCCCGATGCCGAGCAGGCCGTCGCCGAGTGCCGCAGCGCCGGCATCACGCCCGTCATGATCACCGGCGACCACCCGGCAACGGCGGCCGCCATCGCGCGGCGCCTGGGGATCCTCGACCAGGATCCGGCCGGAGACCCCTACGAGCACGTGCTCACCGGCCCGCAGCTGACCCAGCTCGATGACGAGCAGTTCGCCCGGGAGGCCGAGCGGATCCGCGTGTACGCCCGTGTCGACCCCGAGCAGAAGATCCGCATCGTGCGCGCCCTGCAGGCCAACGGCGAGTGCGTGGCCATGACCGGGGACGGCGTCAACGACGCCCCCGCGCTGCGGCAGGCCGAGATCGGTGTGGCGATGGGGAAGGGCGGCACGGACGTGGCGCGCGAGGCCGCGGACATGGTCCTGCTCGACGACCGCTTCTCCACCATCGTCGTCGCGGTGCGCGAGGGGCGGCGCATCTACGACGACATCCGCAAGTTCATCCGGTACACGATGACCAGCAACTCGGGCGAGATCTGGCTGGTCTTCCTCGCCCCGTTCCTGGGCATGCCGGTGCCGCTGCTGCCGATCCACATCCTGTGGGTCAACCTGGTCACCGACGGCCTGCCGGGGCTGGCGCTGGCGGAGGAGCCGGCGGAGAAGGGCGTGATGCAGCGCCCGCCGAGGCCGCCGACGGAGAGCGTGTTCGCCCGTGGGCTGGGCACGCACGTGATCTGGGTCGGGCTGCTGATCGGGGCCCTGTCCCTTGGGACGCAGGCGTGGGCCCTCGAGCAGGACGTGGCGCAGTGGCAGACGATGGTGTTCACGGTCCTTGTGTTCTCGCAGCTGGTCCACTCGATGGCGATCCGTTCGGAGACCCGCTCGCTGTTCTCGATCGGGGTGCTGACCAACCGGCCCCTGGTCGGGGCCATCCTGCTGTCGATCGCGCTGCAGCTGATGCTGGTCTACGTCCCCTGGTTCCAGGGGGTCTTCCGCACCCAGCCACTGGACGCCGGCCAGCTGCTGATCGTCCTGGTCGTCCCGCTCGTGGTGCTCGTCGTCGTGGAGGTCGAGAAGGCCCTGGTCCGCAGCGGGATGCTGTATCGGCGGGCGTTCCCGCAGGCCGGTGCCCGGTAGTCTTGGCCCGGCGCAGCCGATCAGTACCAGCCCCGAGGAGAACCATGTCCGCCCCGCACGTCAACGTCGTCATCTCCGGTGAGCAGAGCCTCCGGGACATCGACGACACGACCACGTGGGGCGACGTCCTGGTGGACTTCATCCCGGGCCTCAAGGGCGTTGCCGTGGCCCGCGTGGACGGCGAGCTGGTCGACCTCGACCAACCGGCCCGGGCGTGGGCGACCGTCGAGCCGGTGCTGGTCAGCGACCCCGACGGTCTGCGGGTGCTGCGGCACTCGACGGCCCACGTGCTGGCCCAGGCCGTCCAGGACGTGTTCCCCGAGGCGAAGCTGGGCATCGGCCCGCCCATCGAGAACGGCTTCTACTACGAGTTCGACGTCGCCGAGCCGTTCACGCCGGACGACCTGGCGCGGATCGAGAAGCGCATGGTCGAGATCCTCAAGAAGGGCCAGCGGTTCGCGCGGCGGGTCGTCAGCGAGGCCGACGCCCTGTCCGAGCTCGCCGACGAGCCGTACAAGTGCCGCCTGGTCGGCAGCGAGGGCGGCGCCGACGTCATGGAGGTCGGCGGCAAGGAGCTGACCATCTACGACAACCTCGACCTGCGATCGGGGGAACGGGTCTGGGGTGACCTGTGCCGTGGGCCGCACGTGCCCACGACCCGGCTCATCGCGCCCAACGCGTTCAAGGTGATGCGCTCGTCGGCCGCCTACTGGCTGGGCAACCAGGCCAACGAGCAGCTGCAGCGGATCTACGGCACCGCGTGGCCGGACAAGGACGGCCTGCGCGGCTACCTGACCTTCCTCGAGGAGGCCGCCCGGCGCGACCACCGCCGGCTCGGCGCGGACCTGGACCTGTTCAGCTTCCCCGACGAGATCGGCTCCGGGCTGGCGGTGTTCCACCCCAGGGGCGGCATCCTGCGCCGGACGATGGAGGACTACTCGCGCACCCAGCACGAGCGCGCCGGCTACGAGTTCGTCTACACGCCCCACATCACCAAGGGGCAGCTGTTCGAGACCTCCGGGCACCTGGACTGGTACGCCGACGGCATGTACCCGCCCATGCACATCGACCAGGAGGTCGACGCCGAGGGCAACGTGCGCCGGGCCGGGGCTGACTACTACCTCAAGCCGATGAACTGCCCGTTCCACAACCTGATCTTCCAGTCGCGCGGGCGGTCGTACCGGGAGCTCCCGCTGCGCCTGTTCGAGTTCGGCAGCGTGTACCGCTACGAGAAGTCCGGCGTGGTCCACGGACTGACCCGGGTGCGCGGCATGACCCAGGACGACGCTCACATCTACTGCACCAAGGAGCAGATGGGCGCCGAGCTGCAGTCGCTGCTCGGCTTCGTGCTCGACCTGCTCAAGGACTACGGCCTCGACGACTTCTACCTCGAGCTGTCCACCCGCAACCCCGAGAAGTACGTCGGCGAGCCGGCGGAGTGGGAGGAGGCGACGGAGGCCCTTCGCCAGGCGGCCGAGGAGTCCGGCCTCGAGCTCGTGCCCGATCCCGGCGGCGCGGCCTTCTACGGCCCGAAGATCTCCGTCCAGGCGCGTGACGCGATCGGTCGCACCTGGCAGATGTCCACGATCCAGGTGGACTTCCAGCTGCCGCAGCGCTTCGAGCTGGAGTACCAGGCCGCCGACGGCACGCGGCAGCGCCCGGTGATGATCCACCGCGCGCTGTTCGGCTCGGTCGAGCGGTTCATCGGCGTGCTCACCGAGCACTACGCCGGCGCCTTCCCGCCCTGGCTGGCCCCCGTGCAGGTGGTCGGCATCCCCGTCACCGAACGGCACGTGGACTACCTCGATTCGGTGGCGTCGGCCTTGCGCGAGGCGGGTGTCCGCGTCGACGTGGACGCCTCGGACGACCGGATGCAGAAGAAGATCCGCAATGCGCAGAAGCAGAAGGTGCCGTTCATGCTGATCGCCGGGGACGACGACGTCGTCGCCGGGGCGGTGAGCTTCCGCTTCCGGGACGGCACCCAGCGCAACGGTGTGCCCGTCGACGAGGCGGTGGCCGACATCCTGGCGGCGATCGCCGAGCGCCGGCAGGTCTGAGCCAGGCGTCGGGCGCTGGACGGGAGGGCGATGAAGGGCCACGAGGAGTGGGACCGGCTGTGGGTGCCGCACCGCATCGCCTACATCCGCGGGGAGAGTCGCCCCACCGATGGCGAGGCGGGCCCGCAGTGCCCGTTCTGCCGCACCGACGAGACCGAGGAGTCCCTGGTCGTCGCACGTGGCGAGCACACCTACGTCGTGATGAACCTGTACCCGTACAACCCGGGCCATGTCCTCGTGTGCCCGTACCGGCACGTGGCCGACTTCACGGACCTCACGGCTGAGGAGATGGGCGAGCTCAACTGGTTCCAGGCCAGGATGATGACCGCGATCCGGGCCGCCAGCGGCCCGCACGGGTTCAACATCGGGCTGAACCAGGGGGCGGCCGCAGGGGCGGGGATCTCCGCGCACCTGCACCTGCACATCGTGCCCCGGTGGCGGGGGGACTCGAACTTCATCACGACGGTGGCCGGATCCCGCACGATGGTGATGCTCCTCGAGGAGACCCGCGACCTGTTGGCCGAGGCACTGGCCGCGCTGGACTGACGTCGGCCCGATCGCGGCCGATCCCCTCCGCTCCCCGCAGATCCCCTCCGCTCCCCGCAGATCCCCTCCGCCTGCGTCAATCTCCTCCGCATGCGCGCGGAGGAGATTGCACTGGGCGGAGGAGATTCGTGGCGCGTGCGCGGCGGGGCGGCGGGGCGGGGCGGGGGGCGGGCGGGGGCGCGTGCGGCCGCCGCGCCGTGATGGGATGGCGGCATGCCGAACCGGAACCGCGCCGTCATGGATGCAAACGAGGCCGTCGCCCGGGTCGCGCATGCCTACAGCGAGGTCATCCCGATCTACCCGATCACGCCGGCCTCGCCGATGGCCGAGCACGCCGACGCCTGGAGCGCCAAGGGGCGGACGAACCTCTGGGGCACCATCCCCGAGGTGACCTCGCTGCAGAGCGAGGCCGGCGCTGCGGGCGCCCTGCACGGCGCGGTCACCCGCGGCGCGCTGGGCACGACCTTCACGGCCTCCCAGGGCCTGCTGCTGATGATCCCCAACATGTACAAGATCGCCGGCGAGCTGACCCCCACCGTGATCCACGTGGCCGCCCGGACCCTGGCCACGCACGCCCTGAGCATCTTCGGCGACCACTCCGACGTGATGGCCTGCCGGCAGACCGGCTTCGCACTCCTGGCGTCCTCGAGCGTGCAGGAGGCCAGCGACCTGGCCGCGGTGGCGCACGTGGCGACCCTGGCCAGCCGCGTGCCGTTCCTGCACTTCTTCGACGGCTTCCGGACCAGCCACGAGATGGCCTCCATCGACCTGGTCGACGAGGAGACGCTCCGGGCGCTGATCGATCCCCGTGACGTGGCCGCGCACCGCCTGCGCGGGCTGGACCCGGACCGCCCGGTGCTGCGCGGCACCGCGCAGAACCCCGACGTCTTCTTCCAGGCCCGCGAGGCGGCCAACCCCTTCCACGACGCGGTGCCCGGGGTCGTCGCGCACGCCATGGACCGCCTCGCCGAGGCGACCGGCCGTCGGTACGGGCTGGTGGACTACGTCGGGCACCCGCAGGCCGAGCGGGTCATCGTCCTGATGGGGTCCGGGGCCGGGGCAGCGGGGGAGGCGGTGCGCACGTTGGTGGCGGGCGGCGAGCGGGTCGGGCTCCTGGTGATCCGCCTGTACCGGCCGTTCCCGGTGGCGGAGCTGGTTGCGGCCCTGCCTGCCACGACGCGCACGCTCGCCGTGATGGACCGCACCAAGGAGCCCGGGGCTCCGGCCGACCCGCTGCACCTCGACGTCCTGGCCGCGCTGGCCGACCCGTCCGCAGCGCGCCACTTCCCGGCGGGCCCGCCCCGCACGTTCGGGGTCCGCTACGGGCTGTCCAGCAAGGAGTTCACCCCGGCGATGGCCGCCGCCGTCCTCACGGAGGCGGCCGCCGAGATCCCCAAGCGGCAGGCGACCGTCGGGATCGTCGATGACGTGACGCACTCGTCCCTGGCGGTGCCGGCCGACTTCCCCGCCGACACGGCGCGGGTCCGGGCGGTCTTCTACGGCCTCGGATCGGACGGGACCGTGGGGGCCAACAAGAACACGGCCACGATCGTCGGCGGGGCCACGGACCTCAACGTCCAGGCCTACTTCGTCTACGACTCGAAGAAGTCGGGCTCGGTCACGGTGAGCCACCTGCGCTTCGATGCCGAGCCGATCACCAGCACGTACCTGATCACCGAGGCCACCTTCGTGGGCATCCACCAGTGGGGCCTGATGGACAAGCTCGACGTGCTCGGCGTCGCCGGCCACGGGGCGCGTGTCCTGATCAACAGCCCGTACCCGGCCGACGAGGTGTGGGACCGGCTGCCCGTCGAGGTGCAGCAGGAGGTCCTGGCCAAGGAGCTCGACCTCTGGGTCGTCGACGCCTCGGCGGTCGCGCGCGGCGCCGGCATCGGCGGGCGGATCAACACCGTCATGCAGGCGTGCTTCTTCGCCATCTCCGGGGTCCTGCCGCTGGAGGAGGCCATGCCGAGGCTGACCGAGGCGGTGCGGAGCAGCTACGGCAAGCGCGGCACGATCGTCGTCGAGCGCAACCTCGCCGCGATCGCGGCGGCCACCGAGCAGCTGCGACAGGTTCCCGTCCCGGTCGGGCTGACCAGCGGCCACCACCGGCGGCCGGTCGTCGCCGGGGACGCCCCGGAGTTCGTGGAGCGGGTGACCGCGCGGATGCTCGCCGGGCAGGGCGACCTGCTGCCGGTCAGCGCCCTGCCGGTGGACGGGGCGTTCCCGACCGGGACGGCGGCGTACGAGAAGCGCACGATCGCCACGGAGATCCCGATCTGGGAGCCGGACCTGTGCATCGACTGCGGCAAGTGCGCGATCGTCTGCCCGCACGCGGCCATCCGCATGGCTGTCTACGATCCCGCGGAGAACCCGCAGGCCGCCGACCTTCCCGGCAAGGGGTTCCGCAACCGCGAGCGGCCCGGCCTGTCGGCGACGATCCAGGTCGCGCCGGATGACTGCACCGGCTGCGGGGTGTGCGTGGCCCAGTGCCCGGCCTTCGACAAGTCCGAGGTCCGGCGCAAGGCCATCAACATGCAGCCGATCGGCGAGCACCTCGAGGTCGAGCGGGCTCACTGGGCGTCGTTCACGTCGCTGACGCCGGCCGACACGGCCACCTGGAGCCCGGACACCGTGAAGACCTCGCAGATGCGCCAGCCGCTGCTGGAGTTCTCAGGGGCGTGCGCGGGCTGCGGTGAGACGCCCTACCTGAAGCTCATCACGCAGCTGTTCGGCGACCGGCTGCTCATCGCCAACGCGACCGGCTGCTCGTCGATCTACGGGGGCAACCTGCCGACGACGCCGTACACGGTGAACGCCGCCGGGCGCGGGCCCGCCTGGTCGAACTCGCTGTTCGAGGACAACGCGGAGTTCGGGCTGGGGATGCGCATGGCGTTCGAGCGCCAGCAGACCACCGCCCTGTCGCTGATGGCCCAGCTCGAGCCCCGCCTGGGCCTGGACCTCGTGGGACGGGTCGCCGGCGGGTACACAGCAGGCGACGACGCCGGGATCCGCCAGCAGCGCGAGGACGTCGCCGAGCTGTTGGACCGGCTGCGCCCGATCGCCGACGAGGACCCGCGCGCCGCGGCGCTGATCGACCTGTCGAGCGCCCTGGTGCGCCGGACGTTCTGGATCGTCGGCGGCGACGGCTGGGCCTACGACATCGGCTACGGCGGGCTGGACCACGTGCTGGCCTCCGGGCGCGACGTGAACGTGCTCGTGATGGACACCGAGGTGTACTCGAACACCGGCGGCCAGCAGTCCAAGGCCACGCCCCGCGGGGCGGTCGCGAAGTTCGCGGCTGGCGGGAAGGGCCTGCACAAGAAGGACCTCGGCCTCGAGGCGATGGCCTACGGCGACGTGTACGTCGCCCAGGTGGCCCTCGGCGCGAACGAGACCCAGACCGTCAAGGCCCTCGCCGAGGCGGAGGCGCACACCGGTCCCTCGCTGGTCATCGCGTACTCGACCTGCATCGCCCACGGCTTCGACATGTCGGAGTCCATGTCGCACCAGAAGCTGGCCGTCACGTCCGGCCACTGGCCGTTGTTCCGCTACCGGCCCACCGCCACCGACGGTGCCCCGTTCCAGCTGGACTCCCGCCCGCCGAGCATCCCGTTCGCCGACTTCGCCCGCAAGGAGGCGCGGTTCGCGATGCTGTTCCGCACCGACCCGCACCGGGCCAAGGAGCTGCTCGAGCGCTCGGAGGCCGACATCGCCGAGCGATGGCGCTACTACGAGCAGCTCGCGGGGGTGAGCCGGGCCGCGCCGCCGCCGGACCCGGCGGGGCGACGAGCCCGACTGGCCCAGGAAGGGGAGAGCGACGAATGAGTGTCGACCTGCGTACCAACTACCTCGGACTGACCCTGCGCAACCCGGTGGTCGCCTCCCCGGGCCCGGTCACGGGAGATCCGGACCAGTGGCGTCGGCTGGAGGCCGCCGGGGTGGGCGCGATGGTCCTGCCCAGCCTGTTCGAGGAGGAGATCGAGTCCGAGACGTGGTGGGTGTCGGAGCTCCTCGACGAGGGCCGTGACATCGTCGCCGAGGCGGCTGACTACCTTCCCGAGTTCGAGGACTACTCGATCGGGCCCGACCGGTTCATCGACCTGGTCGCCCGCGCCAAGCAGACGGTCGACATCCCGGTCATCGCCAGCCTGAACGGCACGACGCGCGGGGGATGGGTCCGCTACGCCGCCCACCTGGTCGAGGCCGGCGCGGATGCGATCGAGCTCAACGTCTACGACGTCATCACCGACCCGCGTGTCTCCGGCCAGGCGGTCGAGGACCGCGTGGTCGACCTCGTCGCGGCGGTGCGCGCGGAGGTCCCCGTGCCGATCGCCGTGAAGATCGGCCCATGGTTCAGCGCCCTTGCGAACATGGCCGTGCGGATCGCCGGCGCCGGCGCCGACGGGCTGGTGCTGTTCAACCGCCTCTACCAGCCGGACATCGATCTCGACGGCCCGTCCGTGCGGCCCAAGCTCACCCTGAGCATGCCCGGCAACGTCCGGCAGTCGGTGGCGTGGATCGGGATCCTCTCCGGCCAGGTCCCGCTGTCGCTGGGTGCCAGCGGCGGCGTCGACAGCCCGGAGGACGTCATCAAGCTGCTCCTGGCCGGGGCGGACGCCACGATGACGACCGCCGCCCTGCTGCGGCACGGCCCCGAGCACGCCGGGCACCTGGTCGCGGGGCTCGAGGGCTGGCTGGCCGAGCGGGGCTATGACTCGGTGGAGCAGGCGAAGGGCTCGGTGTCGTTCAGCAAGGCCGCCGAGCCGGAGGCCTACCAGCGGGCCAACTACTACCAGACGCTGCACTCGTGGGGGCCGGTGCACTAGGCCGTCGGGGGAGCGTGCACTAGGGAGTCGCCGTGGGCTCCTCGTGCGCGATGATCGTGCCCTCGAACGGGCGGTCGGTGATCGCGACCTTCGGCTCGGGGACGTAGAAGTCGGGGTCGTCCTCCGTGCCCCTGGTGCGAGCCGCGTTGACCAGCACGACGGCGACGTAGGGGAGGAACACGCCCAGGGCGATGGCGATCCAGCGCCAGACCCCCGGGACGACGACCGCGACCACGATGGCGACCATGCGGGTGCCCATCATGACCAGGTAGGTGCGCTCGCGCGACACGAGGTCCGCGGAGGGACCTGGCTGTGCCGAGGTGATCCGATGGACCTCGACATCACGGCTCTGCACGGCCCCAGCGTACGACCGCCGGGCGGATGCGGCATCCTGCGCAGTGACCGCGCCAACGAGCCATGAGGAGATCCCATGTCCAGCCGCACCTACCGACTGACCGAGATCGTCGGAACGAGCCCGGAGGGCGTCGACGCCGCGATCCGCAACGGCGTGGCCCGGGCGGCGCAGACGATCCGGCACATCGACTGGTTCGAGGTCGAGCAGGTGCGTGGCTACGTGCGCGACGGCGAGGTCGACCACTTCCAGGTCTCGATGAAGATCGGCTTCCGCCTCGAGGACGCCTGAGGATCGGCGCGGTCCCGCGTGGTCGCCTCGTGCCGGCCGCCGGCCGGCGGCCGGGGGCGAGCACGCGGAAGCACCGGCGGCTACACCGCCTCGCTGGGTGTGGACAGGTTGAAGCCGTCGACTGCGAGGGGTGCCACGCGGCTGCGCGTGAACCAGTCGGCCCACTCGCGGGGCAGGCAGTCCGCGGGCGCCCCGGCGTCGACCGTGCGCTCGAGCATGGCGATGGGCGACTCGTTGAACCGGAAGTTGCCCGCCGCCCCGACGACCTCGCCGTCGCGAACCACGTAGACCCCGTCGCGGGTGAGGCCGGTGAGCAGCAGCGTCTCGGCGTCCACCTCGCGGGTATACCACAGGCAGGTGACCAGCAGCCCGTCCCCGACGCGGGCGGCGAGCTCGTCGAGCCCGCCCTCGGCCCCGCTGACGCCGGCGATCACGTTGTCCACCAGCGGGGCGACGGGAAGCCCGCTGAGTGCGGCGCTGTCGCGGGTGGTGACCAGGCGGCGCAGGTGTCCGTCGGAGATCCAGTCGGTGGCGTGCAGCTGCAGGCCTGCGTCGAACGCAGACGACATCGAGCTCGACGAGGTGCTCAGCACATGGTCTGCGCACTGGATCCCGGCGGCGCCGGGGTCCGACGACAGGTGGAACGGCAGCGCGCTGAGCCGATCACCCACACGCGTGCCGCCGCCGGGCCGGCTGAAGGCGCTGCGGCCCTCCACGGCGTCAAGAGCAGAGGCCGACCACAGCAGGTACACGAGCAGGTCGGCGGCGGCCGACGGGCTGAGGATGACGCGCTGCCGGCCCGGGGCGACATCGAACCGCCTCCCCTGGGCCGCCAGCCCGCCGTGCACCTCGTCGGCGCTGCCAGCCAGGTCCAGCTCGGAGAAGTGCCGGCCCGAGCGCCCGGCCCAGGCGGACCTGGTGCGGTCCTCGGACTTCCCGCTGAGCTCGAACCGCGCGGACGGCTGGTCGTGGCGCAGGCGCAGGCCACCGGTGGTCCCGAGGTAGGTGGTGGCCATCGAGTGCTCGGCGTAGCCGAACATCGGCACGCCGCTGGCCGGGAGCAGCTCGCCGAGCAGCGCGCTGACCGGGCGCAGCTCGTCCGCGCCCGTCTCGGCTGGGGGGTCCTCCCATCCCTGCGAGACAGGGCGGACCGGGACTGCCGGAGCGGCGTCTCCCGCCGGCCCTGAGCCGAGCGCGGAAGCCCTGGCCCGGGCGACGAGGTCGGCGAGGCCATCGCGGCCGGACACGACCGCGCTGGCCGTCCCGGCCGCCGTGCCCCCGGGGACCTCGGGGTGGGCCACGACGTGCACCTGCTGCGAGGTCGCCAGGCCGTTCGTCGTGAGCGTGGAGTTGGCCCATCGCAGGTGCGCCACGCCGGTCCGCTCGACCAGGACCGTGCCCCGGTCCGGCCCGAGCAGCTCCAGGCCGGCCTCGACGATGTCCTGCGGCCTCATGCCAGGGCCTCCTGTGCGGTGTTCAGGACGTTGACGCCCTCGAACACCGCGACCGGGCAGCCGTGGCTGACGGGGGCGACCTGACCGGGCTGCGCCTTCCCGCAGTTCAGCGCCCCGCCGAGCAGGTAGGTCGACGGGCCCCCGAGCGCGCGCAGGGAGCCCCAGAACCGGGGAGTGCTCGACTGGTAGGCGACGTCGCGCACCTGCCCGGCGAGCCGCCCGTTGCGGATCCGCATGAAGCGCTGCCCGGTGAACTGGAAGTTGTAGCGCTGCATGTCGATGGACCACGACTTGTCCCCGACGACGTACAGGCCGTCGGCCACCCCGGCGATCAGGCCGGCCAGGTCGGGTCCGCCCGGATCCGGCCGGAGGCTCACGTTGGGCATGCGCTGCACCGGGACGTGCCCGGCGGAGTCGGCGAACGCGCACCCGTTGGACCGGCCGAATCCGTGCTCGGCGGCCATCCGGCGGTCCAGCTGGTAGCCCACGAGCGTGCCGTCGCGCACGATGTCCCACTGCTGCGCCTCGACGCCCTCGTCGTCGAAGCCGACCGTGGCCAGGCCGTGGTCGGCCGTGCGATCCCCGGTGACGTTCATCAGGTGCGACCCGTAGGCCAGGCGCCCGAGCTGGTCCAGCGTGGCGAAGCTGCTGCCCGCGTAGTTGGCCTCGTAGCCCAGCGCTCGGTCCAGCTCGGTCGCGTGGCCGACGCTCTCGTGGATCGTCAGCCACAGGTTCGTCGGGTCGATGACCAGGTCGTAGCGGCCCGGGTCGACCGAGGGGGCCGCAGCCTTCTCCGCAAGCCACTCGGGCAGCATCGCCAGTTCCGCAGACCAGTCCCAGGCTCCGTCGCCGGTCAGGTACTCCCAGCCCCGGGCGGCCGGCGGTGCGCAGGTCCCCATGTCGTCGAACTGCTGCTCGCCGACCCGGAAGGCCGTGAGGCTGCCGGCGACCCGCGTGCGCTGCTGGATCGTGTCGGTGCCGGCCGTGTCTGCGTAGTGGGTCAGGTCCCGCGCGGCGTGGAAGCTCGCGTCGACGTGCTGGACGTGCGGGCTGCCCAGCAGGTCGGCGCTGCGGGACTCCAGCAGCGCGAGGACCTCGGAGGTCGGGACCTCGAACGGGTCGACGGCCACGGGGCTGGCCCACGCCCGGCCCGCATGGACCGGCTCCTCGGCCAGCGCGACCCGCTCGATCGCCGCCGGGGAGGCCATCCGGGCCATGGCCACCGCGGCATGCGCGAGCGCGCGGGCGCCCTCCGGCGTGACGGCGTCACCGGCTGCGAAGCCCCAGACTCCATCGAGGAGCACGCGAACGCCGACTCCCGTCGCGCTGTCCGCGCTGACGCCGAGGGGCTGGGCATCCCGCGTGGAGGCGATCCGGGAGCGCTGCCGCGAGATGCGCACGTCGGCGTGCTCAGCCCCCAGTGCGAGGGCGGTGGACAGGGCGGCGTCGACCACGGCTCCGCGCGGCAGGTCGCGGAAATCGGCCTCGATGGTGCCACGCGCCAGGTCGCCGGTGAGGGCCCACGTCATGCCCCGCACCCTAGTGCCACGTCGGCCGGGGCCAGTCAGCATGCCCGGCCCCGGCCGACGTGGCACAGTGTGGGGCCATGTCCACGGAGTCCCTGGTTGAGCTGCGCGTGCTCGTCGGGCCGAACCCCGACGTGCCGGCGCCGGCTATCCGGCTCACCCTGCAGGGTCGACGGGAGCCCGAGCTGGACGTCTGCGCCGTGGTGGATCGCATCGCCCGCGAGGCCGGTGCCTATGCGGGCCCGGCGGTGCGCCGGGATGCCGTCGACGGCAGGTGGGTCGTCGCCTTCCCGTGGCTGCGCGAGGGCACGGGGGAGGCCCTCGGCCTCGCGCTGGTCGACCTGCTGGACACCGGCCCGGTGGTCCCGCTCGAGGACCGGATCGCCCGCGCGGTGGCTCGGGTGCGCGAGGCCGACCCCGGCGACCCGCCCGACCTGGTCGACCCGCAGGTGCCGACCGTCGCGATAACGGGAACCAACGGCAAGACCACCACCACCCGGCTGCTGGGCCGGATGGCGGCCGAGGCAGGGCTGCTGGCCGCGTGGAGCAGCACCGACGGGGTCTTCGTCGACGGCAGGCTGGTCGATGCGGGCGACTGGTCGGGCCCCGGGGGCGCCCGCCAGGTGCTCACCCATCCCGGGGTCGGGTTCGCAGTCCTCGAGACAGCCCGCGGGGGGCTGATGCTGCGCGGGATGGGCGTCACCGGCGTCGACGTGGCCGTGATGACCAACGTGAGCCCGGACCACCTGGGACTGCAGGGCCTGGACACCGTCGAGATGCTCGGGTGGGCCAAGGCCACGGTGGTACGAGCGGTGCGAGCCGGCGGCTGGGCCGTGCTCAACGCCGAGGACCCGCTCGTGCGCGGGTACCACGACGTGGGCCCGGGCCGGCCGTGGTTCTTCGCGCTGGACCCCGCTGGCCCCGACGCCGGCATCGCCGCCGAGCTCGGCGCGCCGCTGACCGCACTGCGCGAAGGACGCATCGTCGTGACCGGGTGGTCCCAGGGGGCAGTTGACCTCGGGGACGTGCTCGACATGCCCGTGAGCATCGGCGGGCTGTCGCACGAGAACATCGCCAACTGCACTGGCGGCGGCCAGCGCCGGGCTGGCCGCGGGCCTGCCGGTGCCGGCGGTGCGCGCCGGCCTGCGGGCAGTTCCGCCCCGACATGGCGGCCAGCCCGGGGCGCATGAACATCTGGTCGGTGCCCACGGCCGACGGCGGATCGGCGACCGTGATCCTCGACTTCGCGCACAACGAGGCGGGCACCGCGGCCCTGCTGCGCGTCGGCGCTGGCCTGCGCCGACCCGGAGCGGCTGCTGCATGCCTCGATCGGCAACGCCGGCGACCGCACCGACGCAGGGCATCATCGAGGTTGCCCGCATCGCCGCCGAGGTCGCCGACACCGTGCAGCTGGCGGCCAAGTCCGCACTACCTGCGGGACCGCACCCAGGAGGAGATCGACGCGCTCCAGCGTGCGGGCATCCGGGCCGGGGGCAAGCAACCGGTCGAGGAGACCCCCGACGAGCCCTCCGGACTGCGCGCCCTGCTGGCCCGCGCCCGCGACGGCGACGTCCTCGCGATGATGATCCACCAGGACCGGGCCGCATGCGTGGACGATCCTCGAGGCGGCCGGGGCGCTGCCCGACGACCCGGAGCGGATCCGGGCGAAGGTGGCAAGCTTCGGCCGGTGACGGGCCGGCGACGCTGCCGGCGCGCCGTTCCGGTCGACCGTCGCCTACTCGTGCATCGCCTGCGTGGCCCAGGGCCTCGAGCGCGGCGAGACCGGCGTCGGTCCGGTCGGCGCAGATGGCGACGACGTCGCCGGCCGTCGCCTGCTCGACCGCCCACCGCACCGCCTCGATCTCCGTCGGCGACCGCGCGCACCTCCTTGGCACCGGGCGCCCTCGCCATCGCCTCGCGCACCCCCTGCTCGACCAGCGCGGCCACCTCGCCCGGCTGGCGGCCGCGGAGCTTGACGTCCTCCTTGACCACGCACAGGTCGAAGTGCTGGGCCGCCGGTGCGCCCGAGCTCGATGATGTCCTCGTCGCGCCGGTCGCCCGCGGTGCCGATGACGCCGATCCTGCGCCGCTTGTGCAGCTCGGCGCCGGGTCGCGTCGAGGCCGTCGGTGTAGGACTCGATGAAGCTCGCCGAGCGCCGCCAGGCCCGGCCGGGTTGTGCGCGTAGTCGACGAAGACGTTGACGCCGTTGACGTCGATGTGGTTCAGGCGTCCCGGGGCCAGGTGGTAGCTGGTGGAGAACGTGCGCAGCCCTGCCCGGATGTCGTGCAGGTGGGCGCCGGCGGCGAAGCAGGCGCCGGCCGCGGCCATCGCGTTGGCCACGTTGAACCGGGCCTTGCCGCCGAAGGTCGCCGGCAGCAGGTGCGTGAAGGCCACCTGCATCGCGCGCTTGCCCTGCCGCAGCACGATCGACTCGCCGAGCTCGCCGCGCTCGAGCACGAGCGCCAGGCCGCCGTCGCGGCAGTGCCGGTCGACCATCGCCCGCGTCGGGGATGCCCGGCTCGGCCATCGAGAACCAGACGATCTCGCCGTGGCAGCGTCGGCGCCATCGCCGCGACGTGCGGGTCGTCGGCGTTGAGCACCGCGTACCCGCCGCGGGGGACCGCCTCGACCACCACGCTCTTGACGTCGGCGAGGTCGTCGAGGGTGTTGATGCCGCGCAGGCCGAGGTGGTCGGAGGCCACGTTGAGCACCACGGCCACGTCGTTGCGGTCGTAGCCGAGGCCCTCGCGCAGGATGCCGCCGCGGGCCACCTCGAGCACCGCGAAGTCGACCCGCGGGTTCTGCAGCACCATGCGGGCGCTCTTCGGGCCCGGAGGCATCGGAGCGGATGACCAGCCGCTCGTCGATGACCACGCCGTCGGTGGAGGTCATGCCGACCTTGCGGCCCATGCCCTTGAAGACGTGGCCGATCATCCGCGAGGTCGTGGTCTTGCCGTTCGTGCCGGTGACGGCGACGATCGGCACCCGGCTGGGCGATCCCGGGCGGGAAGAGCAGGTCGATCACCGGCTTGGCGATGTACTGCGGCTCGCCGATGGTCGGGTGGGTGTGCATCCGGAAGCCCGGGGCGGCGTTCACCTCGCAGATCGCCCCGCCGGCTCGCGCACCGGCGCGGTGATGTCGGGGGCGATGAAGTCGATCCCGGCGACGTCCAGGCCCGACGACGCGGGCGGCCTCCTCGGCGATCTCGATGTTGTCCGGGTGCGCGTCGATGGTGCGGTCGATGGAGATCCCGCCGGTGGACATGTTCGCGGTCAGGGCCAGCTTGACCATGACGCCCTGCTCCGGGACGTCGTCCATGCGCCAGGCCCTGGGCGGCCACGAGCGCCACGGCCGCGTCGTCGACCTTGATCCGGGTGAGCACCTTCTCGTGCCCGACGCCGCGCCGGGGGTCGGCGTTCGTGGCCTCGACCAGCTCGGCCACGGTGCGCCGGCCGTCGCCGATCACGTGCGCCGGGACCCGCTCGGCGACGGCGGCGATCCGCCCGCCGACCACCAGGAAGCGGTAGTCGTTGCCGGTGACGAAGCTCTCCACCTGCAGGTAGCCGCTGCGTGACTCCGCCTTGGCCACGTCGTAGGCGGCCTCGAGCTCCTCGTCGTCGGTGATGTTGAGCACGACGCCGCGGCCGTGGTTGCCGTCCAGCGGCTTGATGACCACCGGGTAGCCGATCCAGCCGGGCGACCTGCAGGGCCCCGCGCAGCGTGCGCACCGACTCGCTGATGGGCACCGGCAGGCCGGCGGCGCTCAGCAGCTTGTTGGTCATGTCCTTGTCGCTGGCGATGTCCACGGCCAGCGCCGAGGTGTTCGACGTCATGGTGGCCCGGATCCGCTGGGCGTAGCAGCCCTGGCCGAGCTGCACCAGCGAGGCGCTGTTCAGCCGCATCCAGGGGATGTCGCGCGAGACCGCCTCGTCGACGAGCGCCTGGGTCGACGGCCCGAACGCGGTGCGCTCGGCGCGCAGGAGGAACTCCTCGAACTCGGCGTCGAAGTCGAACTCCGGGTCGGGCTGCGACCAGGTCGTTGACCATCCGCACGGCGAGCCGCCCGGCGGCCAGGGCCACGGACTCGTCCTGGTAGCCGTAGATCACGTGGTAGCGGCCGGGCTCGCCGGTGCTGCGGGTCTTGCCGCGCCGCGTGTCGTGGCCGACCTCGTTCTGCAGCTGCAGGGCGACGTGCTCGGCGACGTGGCCGACCCAGGTCCCCTCGCGCAGCCGCTCGGCGAACCCGCCCTTGCGCCCGCGCGAGCAGGAGTGCTCGCCGACGCCCGGCAGCCACTCGAGCAGCCGGTCGGTGAAGCCGGGCAGCGGTCGGTCGGGTACTCCTCCAGCGAGCCGAGGTCGACGACCAGGTGGACTCGCCGGCCCGTAGGACCAGATGTTCGGCCCGCGGTAGACCCGCGTCTCGACGATCGTGAGATCCGGCGCGGCCGGACCGGTCGGCACGGGGCGATCGGTCACGGTGACTCCTTGATGCTGCTTGGTGCGGCGTCGGCGGCGTGCGTTGCGGGCCACGACTGAGTCGTCGACGCCCTCTGCGGCCACCCGCCGGGAGATCCGTGGCCAGGTTGTGGGTCGGGCTCGGGCAGGTCGCCCGGGTCGACCGCGCTGTGGTCACGGTAGGACACGAGCGTCCGCGACGTCAGGTCGAAGCGGGCGCCGTTGGGCAGGAAGTGCGCCACGGCACCGGAGATCATCAGCGGCGCGGTGCCCCGGGCGGTCGCCGCATCGGTCAGGGCGGTGCGCATGTCGACGCAGAACACCGAGCCGCGGCCGACGACCTCCAGGTCGGTCTCGTCGGTGACGTGGATGGCGGTGTCCTCGTCCAGGCCGATCCCGAGCAGGTCCGGGGACGAGGCGACGAGGTTCATCAGCCGGCCGAACCGGTCGCGCTGGGCGAAGTGCTGGTCGACGATGACGCCGGGCAGCAGGCCCAGTCCCTGGGCCTGGGCGACCATCCGGAACTTCGGATGGGTTCCGGGGGAGCCGTACCCGACCATGTGCTCGCTGACCACCGAGGCTCCCGCGGACGTGCCGCCCGACGATCGCCCCGCGCTCGTACGCGGCCACGACGGAGTCCCCGAAGCGGGTGCCGCGGATCGTGGCGGCCAGCTTCATCTGGTTGCCGCCGGTGAAGAAGACCCCCGTGGCGGCCTCGACGGCGTCGACGAACTCCTGCTTGTCCGCCTCGCGCCGGTCGCGCGGTCGGGCCGTCAGGACCTCCTCGGCGCCCAGCTTGTGCGAACAGCCGCTCGTAGAGCTCGACGATCTCGGGGCCGAGGGCCGAGGCGGTCGCGCAGACGACGATCCGTGCCTGCGCGCCACCGGCCTCGGCGACGAACCGGCGCAGGATCCGGGTGGCGCCCAACTTGTCCTCGGCCCCACCGATGGCCATGAGCCGCCGCGCTCGGGACTCCCTCGGATGCTGCTCACCTGTGGCAGGGTAGTCGGTCGTGGAACTCGGGCGCAGGCGACTCGTGGTCGTCCGACACGCGAAGTCGGCCTGGCCGCCCGGCGTCCCGGACCGCCAGCGACCCCTGGGGCCGCGCGGTCAGGTGGACGCCCCGCGGATGGGCGCGTACCTCCGGGAGCGGCTGGGCGGTCCGCAGACTGGTCGCGGTCGAGCCCGACGCTGCGTACCCAGGAGACCTGGGAGCTGCTGGCCGTGCAGCTCGGCCCAGTGCCGGCAGGTCCGCACCGACGACCGCATCTACGACGAGTGGGGCGCTCGGATGATCGACCTGGTCCGGGAGCTGCCGGAGGAGGCATCGACAGTGGTGATCCTCGGCCACGAGCCGGGTGTCTCGCGGCTGGTCCTGCAACTGGCCGACCGGGCCAACCCGACCGGCCGGGACCGGATCAGCACGAAGTTCCCCACCTGCGCGGTCGCGGTGCTCTCGCTCGAGATGCCCTGGGCCGAGGTCCGGCCGGGGGCCGCGGCGCTCGAGTCGTTCACGACGCCGAGGGACCTCGCCACGCGCTCCTGAGCGCCCTGGGCGCCTGGGTCCGGCAGCTCAGGTGCGCTCGGGGCGAGGGCGGCCGCGGCGTCGGCCTCCTCGACCTCCTCGCGGGTGATCCCCATCAGGTACAGCACGGTGTCGAGGTAGGGCACGTTGATGGCCGTGTCGGCGGCGGCCTGCACGACGGGCTTGGCGTTGAACGCGATGCCGTGCCCGGCGGCCGCCAGCATGTCGAGGTCGTTGGCGCCGTCCCCGATCGCGATCGTGCGGCTGGGGTCGATGTCGAACTCGTGCGGCGAACTCACGCAGCGCCCGTGGCCTTGGCGGCACGGTCGATCACCGGCCCACGCACGCGCCCGGTCAGGTGGCCGTCGACGACCTCCAGCCCGTTGGCGCGCACGGCGTCCACGCCGAGCTCCTCGGCGATCGGTCCGATCACCTCGGTGAAGCCGCCGCTGACCAGGGCGATCCGGTAGCCGAGCCGCTTGAGCGTCCGGCACAGGGTCCGTGCGCCCGGGGTCAGCCGGATCTCGGCACGGGCCCGGTCGACGACATCCTCCGGCAGCCCGGCGAGCAGCGCGACGCGGTCGTGCAGCGACTCGGCGAAGTCCAGCTCGCCCGCGCATCGCCGCCTCGGTGATCGCGCGGACCTCGCTCCTCGCGACCGGCGAAACGGGCCAGCACCTCGATGACCTCGTCCTGGATCAGCGTCGAGTCGACGTCCATCACGACCAGGTGGACGCCGCGCCGGGCCAGGCCCCGGGGCTGGACCGAGACGTCGACGTCGAGGCCCATCCCGCGCTCGGCGAGGGCCACGCGCAGCCCGTCGGGGTCCGGCGCCAGCACCTCGAGCGCCAGGACGGTCACCGGGTAGTCCGCGACCCGGTCGATCCGCACGATGTTGCTGCCCCCGGTCGGCCATCGCCTCGGCCAGGGCACTGACGGCCTCGCCGGTGATCGCCGGGCCGACCAGGGTGACGGTGCAGTTCGGGATGGGGCCGACCACGTCCGCGGCGGGCACCGGCCTGATGCTCACCTCGAAGTCGGGGACGGCGGCGCGCATGGACGCCAGCAGGTCGGACTCGGAATCCGCCGGCGCCACGACCACGGCACCGAGGACGAGCTGGCCGGCGACGACCACCTGCTCGACGTCGATCACCCGGGTGTCGGCCAGGGCGGAGAACATCCGCGCGGTCACGCCTGTCCGGTCGACCCCGACGACGGTGGCGTGGAAGGTGGTCAGGCTCACCGGGGTCACGCTACCGGCCGCGGGTTGAGGCCTCCGACCACGCCCGCCACGAGGTCCTCCACCTGCCCGGCCAGCCGGCGGAGCTCGCCGGAGCGTGCTCGTGCCTCCCCGGAGGTCACCGCGGCCCCGTCGTCGGCGAGGGCCAGGCCGAGGGCGTCGAGGACGACCGCAGCACGATGCAGGATGTCGCCGGCCTCCGGGTCCAGGCCCGGGGGACCCGCCGCGAGCGACTGCTGCCAGCCGGGCACCCGAGCCCTCGCGGGGGCACGCTCCAGCCCGAGCCGCTCCAGGCGGACGGCGGACTCGGCCAGGGCGGCCTCGAGGAACCGGCGGGCCTGCCGGGCGGTCAGGGCAGCGCCTTCGAGGGCCAGGGCGTCGGTCGGGACCTCGGGGGAGACCGACCAGCGGCCCGGCTCGGCGCGCACCACCACACCGGTGGACCCGGGGGTGGTCAGCACGACGGCGGGCTCGGGTGGGCCCGGCAGCCCGGCCGGCCAGCCCAGCGAACGGCCCGGCCGGGGCAGCACCAGCCAGGTGCGCTGCGGACCTGCCCCGCGCACCTGGGCCAGCAGCCCGGCCGGCGACGACTCCGGCACCAGCTCGGACAGGGCATCGAGCAGGTCGTCAGGGGCGGCCGCGCCGCGCAGCCACGCGCCGAGCCACAGGGCGGCGGCGAGCATCGGCGGGCCGGACGTCACGGGGCGTGAGGGTAGGGCACGAACCTGATCCGGGCGCGCGGGCTGCGCCGTTAGGGTGGGCGCCGTGGCTGAGGTCCTCGTGTTCGACTCCGCGACCGTCGTGCGCGGTGGTCGTCCGATCGTCGATCGGGTCGACTGGCGGGTCGCCGAGGACGAGCGCTGGGTGGTGCTCGGCCCGAACGGCGCGGGCAAGACCACCCTGCTGCAGATGGCCGGTGCCCTGATGCATCCGACCTCCGGCCGGGTGGAGGTGCTCGGGGAGGCACTGGGCTCCGTCGACGTGTTCGACCTGCGCCCGCGGATCGGCCTGGCCAGCGCGGCCCTGGCCGAGCGCATCCCGGGCGACGAGGTCGTCGGTGACGTCGTGCTGACCGCCGCATGGGCGGTCACGGGCCGCTGGCGGGAGGAGTACGACGGAACCGACACGTCCCGGGCGAGGGCGGTCCTGGAGATGGTCGGCGCCGCTGCGCTGGCCCCGCGCCGGTACGGGACCCTGTCCGAGGGGGAGCGCAAGCGGGTGCAGATCGCCCGGGCGCTCATGACGGACCCCGAGCTCCTGCTCCTCGACGAGCCGGCGGCGGGGCTCGACCTCGGGGCGCGCGAGGAGCTCGTCACCAGGCTGGGGTCGATCGCGACCGACCGGTGGGCGCCGGCGCAGGTGCTGGTGACCCACCACGTCGAGGAGATCCCGGCCGGATTCACCCACGTGCTGCTGCTGCGCGAGGGCCGGGTCGTGACGGCGGGCCCGATCCACGAGGTGCTGACCGGCAGGTCGCTGTCGGAGACCTTCGGGACCAGGCTCCGAGCCGGTCACGTCCGCGGCCGCTACTGGGCACGGGCGGTCCCCAGCACCGAGGTCGCCCGCGGCCGGCGCGGGTTCGTGAGCGTCCCGGCGGAGGCCGACATCACGGACTAGACTGCACAACGTGGACGCATGGATCGTCTGGCTCATCGTCGCGGTCGTGCTCGCGGGCGCCGAGGCGGCGTCCGCCGGGCTGCTGCTCATCATGTTCTCGGGCGGCGCCCTCGCAGCGTCGCTGGCAGCGGCCATGGGTGCCGGGGTCGTCGGCTCGGCCGCCGTCTTCGCCTCCGTGAGCATCGCGCTGATCGCGTTCGTGCGACCGGTGGCCAAGCGGCACCTGTACCAGGCACCGCAGGAGCGCTCCGGGACCGCGGCCCTGATCGGCACCCAGGCCGTCGTCATCGAGGCGGTGGACGGCAGCAACGGGCGGATCAAGCTGGCGGGCGAGATCTGGTCGGCACGCACCCTCGACGAGGATGCCCGGTTCGAGCCGGGCGAGAAGGTCGCCGTCTTCGAGATCGACGGGGCCACCGCGGTGGTCGGATAGCCGTCTGCGGACGGCGGAGGAGGGAACGTGGAGAGCCTCATCATCGCCGGGGTCCTGGTGCTCGTCGCCATCCTGGTCGTGTTCAGCACCATCAAGATCGTCCCGCAGGCACGCGCGGGGATCGTGGAGCGGCTCGGCCGCTACAACCGCACGCTGGACGCGGGGCTGACGATCATCATCCCGTTCATCGACCGCCTCAAGCCGCTGATCGACCTGCGTGAGCAGGTCGTCTCGTTCCCGCCGCAGCCGGTGATCACCTCGGACAACCTCGTGGTCAGCATCGACTCGGTCATCTACTTCCAGGTCACCGATCCGAAGGCAGCCACGTACGAGATCGAGAACTACCTGTCCGGCGTCGAGCAGCTGACGGTCACCACGCTGCGCAACGTGGTCGGCTCACTCGACCTCGAGCAGACCCTGACCAGCCGGGACAACATCAACGCCCAGCTGCGCGGCGTGCTCGACGAGGCCACCGGCAAGTGGGGGATCCGGGTCAACCGGGTCGAGCTCAAGGCGATCGACCCGCCGGCCAGCGTGCAGCAGTCGATGGAGAAGCAGATGCGCGCCGACCGCGACAAGCGCGCTGCGATCCTGAACGCGGAGGGCAGCAAGCAGGCGGCGATCCTCGAGGCAGAGGGCAGCAAGACCGCAGCGGTACTCAAGGCCGAGGGCCAGGCCCGGGCCCAGGTGCTGCGCGCCGAGGGCGAGGCCGAGGCCATCGCGAAGGTGTTCTCGTCGATCAACGACAGCAACGCCACCGACCAGGTCATGGCCTACCAGTACCTCCAGGCGCTGCCCCTGCTGGCCCAGGGCGACGCGAACAAGGTGTTCGTGATCCCGGCCGAGCTGTCCGGCGCGCTCGCAGCGGTGAGCCGCGCGTTCGCGCCACCGGTGGTCAACGTCGAGGTCAGCGAGTCGGTCGCGGCCGACGAGCCCGATGAGCCCGGATCGACCGTCGGCTACGCCTGAGTCGGTGCGCCTGGTCCGCGTCGAGGATCCGGGTGATCCACGGCTCGGCGACTTCACCGACCTCACCGACGTCGCGGCCCGCAGCGCCCTCGAGCCAGCGCAGGGCCTGTTCATCGCCGAGGGCGCCAAGGTCATCCGCCGTGCCCTCGCGGCCGGGTACGCGCCGCGGGCCGTCCTGACGGAGCAGAAGTGGCTTCCCGGTCTGGCCGACGCCCTGGCCGGGCACGACGTCGAGGTCCTTGTGGCCGCCCCGTCGGTGCTGCGCGAGGTCACCGGCTATCGCGTCCACCGGGGTGCCCTGGCCGCGATGGGGCGCCGGCCGCTCGCCGAGCCGGGGGCCGTGCTCGACGGGGCGCGCCTTGCCGTCGTGCTCGTCGACCTCGTGGACCACACCAACGTCGGGGCAGTGTTCCGCAACGCCGCGGCGCTCGGCGTCGACGCGGTGCTGGTGACGCCGGGCTGCGCCGACCCGCTCTACCGGCGGTCGGTGAAGGTGTCCATGGGCGCCGTGCTCGGCCTGCCCTGGACGCGGTGCGCAGCGGACCCGCTGGCCGACCTGGCCGGCTTCGCGACGATCGCCCTGACCCCGGCCGAGGGGGCCATGTCCCTGGCCGAGGTCGGCTCGGGGGAGGTCCCGCGCGCCCTGCTGCTGGGTACCGAGGGCGCTGGGCTGCCCGAGTCGGTCATGCGGCGGTGCGACCACCGCGTGCGGATCCCGATGGCCCCGGGCGTGGACTCGCTCAACGTCGCGGCGGCCAGCGCGATCGCCATCCACGCCCTGCGTCCGGCTCCGGGCGCGCCCTGACTGCGGGGCCGTCCCAAGCCGCCCATAATGGCGCGGACGCACGACGGGGCGTCAGGCAACTCGGGAGGCACCGATGGTTGGTGGGCGCAGCAGGAGATGGTCGACGGTCCTGATGTGGATGGGGGCGGTCACGCTCTTCCTCACCGGCATCGTCGGGTTCCTGAACGCGGCCGTCGTCAACGGGAGCACCTTCGCCGGCATCGTCAACGACATCCGGCAGGACGACGAGGTGAAGGCCGAGATCGGCCAGGCGGTCGCCACGGCCGCGCTCGACGCCAAGCCCGACCTGATCGCAGTCGAGCCCGCCATCGCCGCGGGCGCGGCTGCAGTCGTCGGCAGCCCGATCCTGGACCCCGTCTTCACACCGGCCATCAGGTCCTTCCACGACGCACTGACCCAGGAGGGCAGCGACTCGGCCGTCCTCAAGATCGCCGACCTGGGCGCCACCCTGACGACCGCCCTCGAGACGTTCGTCCCCCAGGCCTCGGGGGTGATCCCGGCGGGCCTGAACATCCAGCTGGCGGAGGTGGGCGGGCAGGGCGGCCTGGCCGCGCAGGTCATCCCGATCATCAGCGCCATCGCGACGCTGGCGTGGTTGCTGCCGGTGATCACGCTGGCGCTGCTCGCCGGCGCGGTCTGGCTGGCTCCGCGCCGCCGGGAGGCCCTGGTCGACCTCGGCTGGATGCTGCTGGTGGTCGGCGGGTTCCTCGGCCTGGTCGTCCTGGCGATGAACATCGCGGGTGCCCTCATCGACGGATCGACGCTGCCCGGAGCGGTGGCCGGCGCCGCGCTCACCGAGTTCAGCCAACCGCTGGCGGTGCGGTTCATCGCCACCGTCGTCGTGGGCGGGCTGATCGTCGCCGCCGCGGGCGCCGCCCTGCCGCAGGTGGACGTCGCCGCCCAGGTGCGCGCCGCGACCGGTCTGGTCTCGCATCGGCCGACGTCCAGCGGCTGGGCGATCGCGCGGGCCCTGGGCCTGATCGCGGTGGGCCTGCTGATCGTGCTGTTCCCGGGGGTCAGCGCGCAGGTCGTGGCCGTGCTGGCCGGCCTGGCGGTGCTGCTGTTCGGCATCACCGAGCTCGACGTCGTTGCCGAGCGGTCGCGGGCCGCCGACGAGGCGCGGCGGGCCGCCGCGGCGGCCGAGGCAGCCGAGGCCGGGGCGGGGGCCGAACCGTCCCCGCACCGGGCCCGCGCGGGCTGGCTGATCCCGGTCGCAGCGGGGGCGGTCGGAGCGCTGGTGCTGGCCGCCCTGATCATCCCGGACCACCTGCCCCAGGACGGGGGCTACAACAACGTCGCCGTCAACACCGACGCGTGCAACGGCTACGTGGCGCTGTGCGACCGGCCGTTCGACGAGGTGGTGATCCCGGCCTCGCACAACTCGATGTCGATCGCCGACGGCACCTGGTTCCTGGCCGAGCAGCCCAAGGACATGGTCGACTCGCTCGACGACGGCATCCGGGGGCTGCTGGTCGACACGTGGTACGGCCGGCCCACGGCGTCGGGTGGGGCGATCACCTCGGAGCGGTCGACAGCGGCGGCGGAGGCCGAGCTGGAGGCGACCTACGGGGACGCGGTCACCGCCTCGGTGCGCCGCACGATCGACCGGTTGCGACGCGAGGGCCCGTCCGGCCCGGAGGTGCCGTACTTCTGCCACACGGTGTGCGAGATCGGGTCGGAGCCGATGCTCCCGGTGATGAAGCGGCTGCGCACCTGGATGGACAACCACCCGCGGGACGTCATCGTGCTGTTCATCCAGGACGTCGTGACGCCCGCGGACACCGCAGCCGTGCTCGAGGAGGCCGGGCTTGCCGAGCTGGCCTACACGCACCCGGCGAACCAGGACTGGCCGACGCTGCGCCAGATGATCGAGGCGAACACCCGGCTGCTGGTCCTCATGGAGAACCAGGGCGGTGGGGACCAGTACCCGTGGCTGCACCAGGGCTTCGACCTCGTCCAGGACACCGAGTACACGTTCAAGTCGGCGGCGGACTTCACGTGCACCCTGAAGCGTGGTCGCCCGGACAGCCCGCTGTTCTCCGTGAACCACTGGCTGGCCAGCTTCACGACGCTGATCTCCAGCGCGGAGGAGGTCAACGCCTACGACGTGCTCAAGCCGCGCATCGACGAGTGCGAGATCGAACGGGGGCGCATCCCCAGCATGATCGCGGTGAACTGGTACGACCGCGGGGACCTGTTCCGGGTGGTCAACGAGCTCAACGGCGTCGGGTAGGCCTCGACGTCGGGCAACGGGACTGGGCGCCTGACAGGATTGCCGGGTGCGTGCCCTCTACCTGACGTCAGTGGAAGAATCCAGCGGCAAGTCGGTGGTCGCGCTGGGACTCCTGGAGACCCTGACCAGGGCCGTGAGCCGGGTCGGCTACTTCCGTCCGGTCGTGCGGGCCGGGGATGCCCACGACAAGCGGATCGAGCTGTTCCGGACCCGCTACCGGCTCGACCAGTCCTACGACGAGTCGTTCGGAGTCACGACCGACGAGACGCGCGACTTCGGCGGCAACCACGTCGATCCCACACTGGTCAGCCGCATCATCGAGCGCTACCAGCGGCTGGCCGCCCGGTGCGACTACGTCCTGGTCGAGGGGACCGACTACACAGGTGCCTCGAAGGCCTTCGAGTTCGCGCTCAACGCGGAGATCGCCTCGAACCTGGGGGCGTCGGCGCTGCTCGTGCTCACCGCAGCCGACCACACACCCGAGCAGGTGAACGGTGCGCTGACAGCCGCCATCGACGGCCTGGGGGAGCGCGGCGTGCCGACGGTGGCGGCCTTCGTCAACCGGGTCCCGAGCCCGTCGCGCGTGGCCTTCCAGGCCGCGGTCCGGGGATGCTCGGTGCCGGTCTGGCTGCTGCCCGAGCTGGCGTCGCTGACCCACCCGAGCATCCGCGAGGTCGCCGAGGCGGCAGACGCGCACCTGATCCTCGGCGCCGACGACGACCTGGCCAGGCCGGTCCCCGACATCAAGGTGGCGGCCATGGGCGTGCCCCGGCTGATGGACCACCTCAGGGAGGGGACCCTGCTGATCACCCCCGGCGATCGCTCCGACGTGCTGATGGCTGCCTACTCGTCACGTCAGTCGGAGGCCATCCCGGCGGTGTCGGCCGTCATCCTGACCGGTGGCCTGCACCCGGATCCCTCCGTCATGCGGTTCGCCCAGGGCGTCAGCGGGCCGGCGTCGATGCCGATCCTGGTGACCGACCTGGACACGTTCGACACGGCAGCCGCGGTCGCATCCCTGCACGCGGAGATCGCCCCGGAGGACGACCGCAAGATCGCCGACGCGCTGAGCCTGTTCGAGGACAGCGTCGACGAGGCCGAGCTGGAGGACCGGGTGCAGGTAACCCGGTCGACCACGCTCACCCCCATGATGTTCGAGCACCAGCTGGTCGAGCGTGCGCGATCGGATCGCAAGCACATCGTGCTGCCCGAGGGTGCCGACGACCGCATCCTGGTCGCCGCCGACCGCCTGCTGCGCCGCAACGTCGTCGACCTGACGATCCTGGGCCCGCCGGACGACATCACCGATCGGGCCCGGACGATGGGCCTGGACCTCTCGGCGGCGCGCATCCTCGATCCCGACACCGATCCACTGCGCACCGTGTTCGCCGCTGACCTCGTCGAGATCCGCAAGGCCAAGGGACTGGCGCTCGATGCCGCCTTCGACCTCGTCGCCGACGTCTCCTACTTCGGGACCATGATGGTCTGGAAGGGCCTGGCCGACGGCATGGTCTCGGGTGCCGCGCACACGACGGCGCACACCATCCGTCCGGCGCTGCAGATCATCAAGACCACGCCCGGGGTCTCCATCGTCTCCAGCGTCTTCTTCATGGCCCTCGAGGACCGCGTGCTCGTCTACGGCGACTGCGCGGTCAACCCCGACCCGAATGCAGAGCAGCTGGCCGACATCGCGATCTCGTCGGCCCGGACGTCGGCGGCCTTCGGCGTCGACCCGCGCATCGCGATGCTGTCGCTACTCGACGGGCTCGTCGGGGTCCGGCGCGGATGTCGAGAAGGTGCGCGAGGCGACCCGGATCGCCCGGGAGCGCCGGCCCGACCTGGCCATCGAGGGACCCGATCCAGTACGACGCCGCCGTGGATGCGTCGGTGGCCAAGTCGAAGCTTCCCGACTCGGCAGTCGCCGGGCGTGCGACGGTCTTCATCTTCCCCGACCTGAACACGGGCAACAACACCTACAAGGCAGTCCAGCGCTCGGCGAACGCCGTGGCGATCGGCCCGGTGCTGCAGGGCCTGCGCCTGCCGGTGAACGACCTGTCGCGCGGGGCGCTCGTGGAGGACATCATCAACACGGTCGTGATCACGGCCGTCCAGGCCCAGCAGGCGGTCGGGGCGCCGGCAGCGGAAGGTGCGTGAGTCATGCTCGTCCTCGTCGTCAATGCCGGATCGTCGTCCCTGAAGTACCAGCTGGTCGACACGGAGTCCACCGTCGTCTGGGCGCTGGGGCTGGTGGAGCGCATCGGTGAGGCGGAGTCCCAGGTCACGCACCGCACCCGCATCCGGGCGGGGGCGGACGCGGCGCTGGATGAGCACGTCGTGACCGCCGAGATCCCCGACCATGCAGCGGCCTTCAGCGCGGTGACCGACGCCTTCGCGCGTTCGGGGGAGGTCGCCGAGGTCGGCGACCTGGTCGGCGTTGGGCACCGGGTGGTCCAGGGTGCCGACCAGTTCAGCGAGCCGACGATCGTGACGTCGGAGGTCATCGACGTCATCCGGGAGCTGATCCCGCTGGCGCCCCTGCACAACCCGGCTGCGGTGGCCGGCCTGGAGTCCGCGATGGCCGAGCACCCCGACGTGCCCCACGTGGCGGTGTTCGACACCGCGTTCCACGCGACCATGCCGGCGGCGGCCTACACGTACGCCATCGACCAGCAGGTCGCGCGCGAGCACCGCATCCGCCGCTACGGGTTCCACGGGACCTCCCACAAGTACGTCACCGCCAAGGCCGCGGAGGTGCTCGGCAAGCCGGTCGACGCCGTGGACCTCGTGACCCTGCACCTGGGCAACGGCGCGTCTGCCTGCGCGGTCCGGGCCGGCCGAAGCGTCGAGACCTCGATGGGGCTGACCCCCCTCGAGGGCCTGGTCATGGGCACGCGGTCCGGTGACATCGACCCAGCCCTGTTCTTCCACCTGATCAGCACGGTCGGCATGACCGCTGCGGAGGTCGACGCGATGCTCAACAAGCGCAGCGGGCTGCTGGGGCTGTGCGGCGAGAACGACCTGCGCCAGGTCCACGCCCTCGCGTCGACCGGCGACGCCGATGCCGAGCTGGCCCTGTCGGTGTACGTGCACCGCATCCGGAAGTACCTCGGGGCCTACCTGGCGGTCCTCGGCAGGGCGGATGCCATCGTCTTCACGGCTGGCGTGGGGGAGAACGACCCGGAGATCCGGCGCCGCGTGATCGCAGGGCTGGAGATGATCGGGGTGGCCATCGACCTGGAGCGCAACGCAGCCACCCGCGGGCCGTCGGACCCGGTGGACCTGTCGTTCCGCGGCGCGCCGATCCGTGTCCTTGTGGTGCCCACCAACGAGGAGCTCGAGATCGCCAGGCAGACCGCCGGAGCCGTGCGCGCCGGGTCGTGAGGCGCCCTCGCCCGTGGGACGCAACTGCGACACAACTGGGAGGCAACGCCCATGGACTGCGATGCCGCGCGCGGTCCACAGTTGAGCCCTCGAAGAAGTGGAGGGCGTCCATGACTGCAGTTGTCCCCGAGGCCCCCTCGTTGGTGGCCATCTCCCGGCAGACGCAGCGCAAGCTCGAGTACCTGTCCCGTGACCCACGCGCGGGCGCAGGCTGGTGGGTCGAGGTCACGCGCCAGCTCGACAGCCTCGCCGAGGCGGTCCGCACCGTGCCCGGTGACATGGTCGACCTGCGCGGCTTCACCGAGCAGATCCGCTCGGATGCCCCGCACCTGATGGGACGGTGGGTCCGGGTCGCCAGCGAGCAGGACGACCTGTACGACGCCGTCACCGAGGTCCGCTTGCTGGCAAGCCGCTGCGCGGGCGACCCGGGTGCCGTCCCGGCCATCAGCAGTGCCATCCGCGACGTGCTCGCGCGGCTGCAGCGCTTCCAGGAGCGCACCACCGACGTTCTGCTCGACGCCTACGAGCGGGACATGGGCGGCGAGTAGGCGCAGTGGTCGGTCACCGACCGTAGCGGTCGACCGCCCGGTCGATCAGCTTGACGAACGCTGCCTGACCCGGTCCGGACAGGTGGATGCCGTCGCGCGCGAACCACTCCGGATGCCCTGCGCTGGTGCCGTGCCAGTCGACGATGCGAACCCGGCTGCCGCGGAAGCTGCGGTCGCACGCGCGCAGGGTCCGGTTGTTGGCGTGCTCCCAGCTGCGGGGCACGCGGTTGGTCACGAGGAAGACCCGGCGCTTCGAGCCGGCCGCGCGGACGACTGAGCGACAGTGCGCCAGCGTGATCGTTCCGTTGGTGCCGAGCTCGATGACCAGGTTGCGGGGCAGCCGGCTGCCGTACGAGCGGACGATCCCCGGGGCTGTGCTGAACTGCCGGCCGACCTTGGCGTGCACGGCGAATCCGCGGCGACGCATCCGGACAGCCGCCCCGACCATGAGGGAATCGCCGACCGCGAGGCGCCGCTTGGCGCGGACCGACATCTGGACCGACTGCGTACCGATGCTGGGCGCGGCGACCTCCGAGGAATCGGCGGTCACGGCCACGCTCGTGACCGCTCGGTGGCCGGCGGGTCGTGGGCCGGCCAGTGCGGGCCCAGCCCCCAGCAGCGAACCGCACATCCCGATGGCGCTGACCAGCACGGCGGCCCGCCCCCCTCTGCGAATGCTCACGGTGGGCAGTCTTGCACTCACGCAGTGCTGATCAAACCCGAACCATCGCCTGGTCCGGACCGGCGCGATCCGGTCACGTCGGGGGTACTGCGCGACCTGTGGCACTGTTCAGCCATGTCCAACCCCGAGGATCCGGTCGATCGCATCTCGCGAGAGCTTCGTACGCCTGCGGCAGCGGGCATCGCAGGCGTTGTGTTCGCCGGCATCCTGCTGGCGGTGCTGGTCCTGATGCACACCTCGGTCCCGACCGGATCGGAGTCCGGGGAATGGCTCGCGGACAGCGGCCGCCGGCAGGCGGTCCAGACGGCGGTCTCGCTGATCCCGTTCGCGGGCATCTCGTTCCTGTGGTTCATCGGGGTCATCCGGTCCAGGCTCGGGGCCCGGGAGGACAAGCTGTTCGCCACCGTCTTCCTCGGGTCCGGCCTGCTCTTCGTCGGCCTGCTGTTCACGACGGCCGCCTTCCTCGGGACCGCCCTGGTGCTCTACGACCGGGGGGTGGACGTCTCGGCCGACGCGATGCAGACCCTGCAGGTGCTCGCGCGCCAGCTGATGGGGCTGTTCGGTGCGCGGATGGCCGCGGTGTTCGCCCTTGCGGTGTCCTCGGTGGCGCTCCGGATGGGCCTGTTCCCGCGCTGGCTGGTGGTCGCGGGGTACGTCGCGGGGGTCGTCCTGCTGCTCTCGCCGCCCCTGACCCAATGGGCGCAGGTGGTGTTCCCCGGTTGGGTCCTGCTGGTCAGCCTGTACGTGCTGGCCCCGTCGCGCCGGGCCGGCTGACGAGATCAGGCGCTGCTGGCCGAGGTCCGCGACCCCGGGGCGCGCACGTCAGCCACATCGTCGCGCACCCACACGGTCGCCTCGACCAGGTCGATGAGGTCCATGCGGTCGAGCTCGTGGTCGGCCAGGACGGTGTCCAGGCGGGCATAGAGGTCGCCCAGCGGAGCGCTGGTGACCGAGGTCACGACCACCACGCGCGAACGTCGGTCCAGTTGGCGCAGCACCTGGTCCTGGACCGACCGAATCGCTGCCGACTCTCCGTCGGCGGTGACCAGGGCGGTCACCCAGATCATCCCGCGGGCGGAGGTGCGCAGCACCTCGACGCCGGGCAACGTGACCTGCCGGGCGAGCGCGTCGACGTCGATACCCCTCGAATCGACCTCGATGACCATGTCGATGACGAAGTCCTCGCCCATGGCGCGCCCCTTCCCGAACAACGGACTGACGGTGGGACCGATGGTGACCTGTCCCGGGGGCCCGACGGCGGAGGCGCGCCGACGTCATCGCGCGAACGGTCCTTGGGGTGCCGCCCGCAGGGCTACAGCCCGAGGCGCTTGAGGGTTCCGGAGCCGGGGATTCCGTCGGCGGCCGTGCCGGTCCAGCCCTGGGCCTTCTGGAACTCCTTCACCGCCGCGGTGGTCCTGGCGCCGTAGTAGCCGCTGGCCCCGGCGGGGATCGGGAAGCCCTGGGCGATGAGTGCCTGCTGCAGGACGAACACGTCGGGGTGGGCGATGCCGGGCTTGAGGTTGGCCGTGGACAGTGTCCGGCCCTTCCCGCTGCTGGCCTTCGCCGGAGTGGGCGCTGCCGACTTCCTCGTGGGCGCTGCCGACTTCCTCGCCTTGGCCGGGGCGGACTTCGTACCCGACGCTGCCTTCGTGCTGCTCAGCCCGAGGCGCTTGAGGGTTCCGGAGCCGGGGATGCCGTCGGCGGCCGTGCCGGTCCAGCCCTGGGCCTTCTGGAACGCCTTCACCGCTGCGGTGGTCCTGGCGCCGTAGTAGCCGGTGGCCCCGGCGGGGATCGGGAAGCCCCGGGCGATGAGTGCCTGCTGCAGGACCAGCACGTCGGGGTGGGCGATGCCGGGCTTGAGGTTGGCCGTGGACAGTGTCCGGCCCGTTGCGCTGGTGCCCTTCGCTGGGGAGGGTTTCGCAGCGGGATCGGCCTTCGGCGCAGGCGCACTGCTCCCGCCGCCGGACAGGCCGATCCTGAGGCGGCGCAGGGTCTCGGCTCCGGCGACGCCGTCCGCCTCGCTGCCGGTCCAGCCCTGGGCCTTCTGGAACTCCTTGACCGCCCGTGTCGTCTCCGGCCCGTACCACCCGGTGGCGCCGCTGGGGATCTGGAAGCCCGCATCGATGAGGGCCCGCTGGAGCGCCTTCGTCGCGGAGGCGGACATCCCGGTGCCGGCAGTGGGCACGCTGCGTCCGATCTGGGCGGCGCTTCCCCTCCCGCTGCCGCTCGCCAGCCACGGATCCTGGTCGGTCTCGGCGAAGAGGGCGGCCGACTGCGAGTCCTCACGAAGGTTGATGTGGATGTGCGTGGTGTGCGGATCACCGCGGTACGTGCGCGGCGCCCAGCCCGTGGTCCTGCTCCAGATCTTCCCGTCGTGGATCACGTACCAGACCCGCGGGTCGCCGATCACGGCGCGAAGCACCCGGTCGACGTCGATGCCGGCCGCCGTGATGTCCAGGGCATGCACCGCCCCGCGGGTTCCGAACGACGGCCCGCCGGGGTACCCGACCGGGTTGTGGCTGTTGGTCCGCGACTGATGGCGCAGGTCGCCGATCGCTCCGTCGCTGCTGCGGTCCCTGCCGGGCCACCGATTGTTGATCTCGGAGCGCAGGTTGGCCAACGAGGGTGAGAGGTGCCAGGCGAACAGGGCACTGGCCCGCAGGGCAGCGGACGGAGGCTGCCCCGGAGAGTCTGCAGCGATGGCGGGCAGCCCCGCGGTCGCCAGCAGCAGCAGGGCGCCGGCCATCGCGGCCGCCACCCCGTTCCGATCAGGCCTCACGGAGCCCACAACGTTTCCCTCCCCGGGACGGTCGCGACACGCGTTGGCGTGTCGTCCGCAGCTTCCCCCACCTATCGGCACGAGCGTGCCAGCATCTGAACCTCTATGCGGTCCGGGCATCGACAATGTCCGGAGCGTGATCGAGCCTTAACGCAGGAGCTGGTGGTGGCCGAGTTCTGGATCCGGCCTGCCAAGCCCGCCGACCGGGAACGACTCGAGGCGGCGTTGGCGCAGTGGCTGCCCGCGGAGCGAGCGAGACTGCTGACCCCGGGGATCCCGGGCGAGGCGGCGGCGGGGGCGTGCTTCGTCGCGGAGTCCGGGTCAGGGGGGCTGGCCGGGTTCGTCGAGACGATCGTGGCACCGGATTCCCCGGGGGTCGGGTACGTGCACTTCGTCTGGGTCAGCCCCGAGTACCGCATGCAGGGACTCGGTCGGGGGCTCTACCGGCGCGCCCTGCGCGGACTTCACGCTCGGGGGTGCCGCTGCGCTGCCGCGGTGGTCTCCCGGGACAGCCCCGGGGCGATCGCCTTCCACGAGCACCTGGGGTTCCGCCCGTCCGACGACACGGGCCTGGCCGTCGAGGTGCCCGCCACCGGGGGCCAGGGCGTCGTCTACGTGCTGGCGATCTGAGGCCGCCGGCCGGGGCGTGGCGGCCGCTGGCTACGCTGGCGGCCCATGGTCGCTGTGCACCTGCCCACCCTGATCATCCCCAGCGCGGATGGGCCGAGCCCGTCGCCGTCGCAGATCATCGAGGACATCGACCTCTCGGGTGAGGTCACGGACGTTGCGTGGTGGGTCGATCTTCTCACCGGGCCGGTGCTGCGCAGCGTCCTGATCGTGGTCGGGGCCCTTGTGGCCCGCTTCGTCATCGGGAAGGTCATCACCGGGTTCGTCAAGGGCCTCACGGCCGCGGCGGAGTCGGGCCTGCCGGGCACCGGGCCGTCGGCACTGGCCCAGGAGACGCTCGGGGAGGACCACCTCCACAGCCAGCGGCGCGCCAACCGGGCGTCCACCCTGGGCCGGCTGCTGACGAACGTGTCCTCGGTCGTGATCCTCTCGATCGCGTTCCTGATGATCCTCGCGGAGTGGGGGTTCAACCTCGCTCCACTGGTGGCCGGGGCGGGGATCGTCGGCGTCGCCCTCGGCTTCGGTGCGCAGGCGTTGGTGTCGGACTTCCTGTCGGGTGTGTTCATGCTGCTCGAGGACCAGTACGGGGTGGGCGACATCATCGACCTCGACGGCACGGAGGGGACGGTCGAGGATGTCCAGTTGCGCGTCACGCGGCTGCGCTCCGTGAACGGGGTGGTCTGGTGGGTCCGCAACGGCGAGGTCGCGCGGGTGGGCAACATGAGCCAGAACTGGTCACGCGCAGTCCTCGACGTGGGGGTCGCGTACGACTCGGACATCGCACGCGTCCGGGACCTGATGGGCGACGAGGCGCACGGCCTGTACGTCGACGAGCAGTGGAGGGAGCTGCTGCTCGAGGAGCCCGAGGTCTGGGGCGTGGAGAGCCTGGGCAATGACTCGGTCGTGGTCCGGCTGGTCCTCAAGACCCTGCCCGGCGAGCAGTGGCGGGTCGCCCGCGAGCTCCGCGAGCGGATCAAGGGCCGGTTCGACGCCGAGGGCGTGGTGATCCCGTTCCCGCAGCGCACCGTGTGGGTGCGCCAGGAGGCAGGGGTCGCCGAGCCGCGGTGAGCCAGGTGGGCGCGACCGATCGGACCGCTCGCTGTACACGGGCCGCCTTCAGGAGCATCCTGAGGTGAGGCGAACCTGACCGGGTCGTCCCCTGCGGGATCGAATCCTGCTCGGGCCGGGTCGGTCTCCCCGGATCGGAGGACTGCATAGATGCAGGTGCGTGGGGATCGGTCCACAGCGACCGACGTGGACAGGGCATCCGGTGGTGACCCCGACGCGTACGACCTTGTCGTGATCGGCTCGGGGCCGGCCGGCGAGAAGGGCGCGACCCAGGCGGCCTACTACGGGCACCGGGTGGCAGTCGTCGAGCGGCGCGCGGACCCTGGCGGGTCTGCGATCGCAGTCTCGGGCGTCCCGGTCAAGGCCCTGCGCGACGCAGCGGTCTACCTCACCGGCTGGTCGCGCCGCGACGTCTTCGGCATCGGGATCAGCCTGTCTCCGGAAGCTCGTGATGGACCGACTGCGAGCGCATGTCACCGGGGTCGTCACGGGGATGTCGCACGCCGTGGGCGCCAACCTGGACCGGCACGGGATCGAGCTCGTCCACGGTGAGGCGCGGCTCGGGCCTGGGCGCACCGTCGTGGTCCGCGACTCTGCGGGAGCGCAGCGGGTCCTGACTGGCCGGGTCATCCTGATCGCCACCGGCTCGCGGCCGCACCATCCGGCGGGGATGCCCTTCGACGACCCCGATGTCCACGACTCGGAGACCATCCTGTCGATCGAGCGTCTCCCCGAACGTCTGGTGGTCATCGGGGGAGGGCCGGTCGGCACGGAGTACGCCTCGATCTTCTCGGCCCTCGGCGTCCGGGTCACGATGGTGGATCGAGGGTCCCGGCTGCTGCCCATGCTCGACGAGGAGATCTCGGCGGCGCTGGCCGACAGCCTCGTGCGTTCTGGCGCCCGGATCATGTTCGACTCCCAGGTGGACGCCGTGGAGCGGTCCGGCGCCGGACTGGTGGTCCGGGTCGGCGAGGAGTCGATCAGTGCCGACGCCGTGCTCCAGGCCCTGGGCCGAGAGGGCAACGTGGAGGGCCTCGGCCTCGAGGAGGCCGGCGTCGTCGTGGACACCCGGGGCCGGATCCGCGTCGACGACCGTTTCGAGACCACGGCGCCGGGCGTCTACGCGGCCGGGGACATCACCGGCCCGCCCGGGCTCGGCTCGGTGGCCATGGAGCAGGCACGCGTGGCCATGTGCCGGGCGTTCGACATCCCGTTCAAGGAGGCCCTGGACGCCATGGTGCCCACCGGCATCTACACGCTTCCCGAGGTGTCGATGGTCGGCCTGACCGAGCAGGCGGCCCGGCGGACGGGCGAGGAGATCGGGACCGGCCGTACGTGGTTCACAGGCAACGCGCGCGCCAGGATCGCCGGCTCTACCGAGGGGCTGCTCAAGCTCGTGTTCCGCCAGTCCGACCGTCGCCTGCTCGGCGCCCACATCCTCGGTGAGGATGCGACCGAGCTGATCCACGTGGCCCAGGCGGTGCTGCACCGGGACGGGGTCCTCGACGAGTTCATCGACACCACGTTCAACTTCCCGACGCGCGCCGACGCCTACAAGTACGCGGCCTACGACGGGTTGCCCCCGCGCGCGGCGACCCTGCCGGGGGCGGGCGCCTCATCGCCGGGAGGAGAAGGCAAGCTCGAGATGACGTCACTGACCGATCGGCCCGGCGTGTCCGACGCCCACACCACCGAGGACATGCGGCAATGGGGCTTCCCGGTCACCCCGGAGCAGTCCATCGAGTACACCAACATGTACTGGAAGCTGGGCCTCGGCCCCTGGGCGCCGGGGCAGCGTCCTGCCCACCGCGGAGGTCGACTTCGCGGCGGGGTGAAGCCTCCGTGCCGGTGGCGGGCCAGGTCCGAGTTGGCGCCGTGTGAGCCGGGGATCCGGCCGACCGAGGCCAGATGCGGGCGGATCACGGCCTCCGGCAGGCTGGCGAGCAGCGGGGTCAGGAACAGACCGCACCCGATGAGCCCGCGGGCATCCCAGCCCCCTCCGGCGCCCCCGTGCGCCTGCGGCGCCCCGGTGCGCCTCATCCGTGGGGCAAGCCCCTCGGCCCGATGGGGATCGTGCGCGGTTTGTGTCAGGGGTCTGGCCGAGCCTTGACCCATCGCGCCCACGAAGGGGTGCAGAAGGAGTTGATGATGAAGTTCCCGAGGGCCGGCCTGGTGGTCGGCATGAGCGCCGTGCTTGTCGCGGTCCCCGTCGCCCCTGCGCTTGCCGGCACCGCCTCAGCCACCGGCACCGGTTGGTCGGCCACCGTCACGGTGCCGGACGCCACCTGGAGCCAGCACGGCTGTGAGGAGTTCCCGGTCCAGATCGCCACGTCCGGCGTTCCGGACGGCCGCTGGGTGGTCGACATGGACGTCCGGCTGCGCGGGTCCGGCACCGCCACCGACTGGGTGTATGCCTACGGGTACGACACGCCCACCAGCACGGACTCGATCCTGCTGTGCTCCTGGGATCCCAGCGGAACCTATGACGTGGTGGGCACGATCGAGGTCGGCTACGACGGCGTGCGCGCCCCGCTGGCCACCTCGTTCACGCTGTCGCCGATGCCCTCGACCACGGCGCTGACCAGCGCGTCCCTGGATCGTGACGGCATGGTGACCATCGCCGGCCGGGCCACCGCCAGGTCGGCACAGCTGGGCAGCATCGGAGCGAACGCCGATGGGCGCGTCTCGGTGCAGGCCCTGGTGAACGGCAACTGGAGGGAGTTCGACGCAACGTGGCCAGATCAGCTGGGCGCGTTCCGTTCCTGGAGCTACCCCAGCCTTCCGGCCGGCACCCCGATCCGCGCGGCCTACCAGGGCGCGAACACCACAGCACCCTCCACGAGCGCACCCGTCACGCTGACCGGCCCGCCCGCACCGACCGCAGCCGTCAAGGTCAGGGCCATCGGCAACAGGTCGAAGCTCCGCGTGGACGTCAACCCCAACAAGGGCAAGGGCTTCTGGACCTTCCAGGTGCAGAAGCGGGTCGGTGACACCTGGGTGCCGCTGAAGACGTACAGGACCCTCGGGGCGAAGGAGACGCGGACGGTGAACCTGCCCAAGGGCACGTACCGGGTGGTTGTGAACGCCAAGTACGGCTTCCGGGGCACCACATCAGGCCCCGTGACGCTCAAGCGCTAGCCCGGCCCCCATCACCGGCCCGTCCGACCCTCCCGACGGTCAGCAACGAGGTCGTCGTCGTGACGCAGGCCCCGGACGGCGGCTTGGAGGTCAGCAAGCTCAGGGCCAGCTCCCCGGCCGGTGCCGAGCGGCTCGCTCGCGAGCTGGCCTCGCGGGATGGGGTGGTCGCCCAGGTCAACCGCACCAGGAGCATCGAGGATCCCGCCACCGGGACGGTGGGCCGGTCCAAGGGCGGTGCGGCGCTGCCCGTCGGTGGCACGAGTCCGCGACTGACCGCCGTGGGAGCGCTGTCTGCCGAGGCCCGGGGTGCCAGCCAGTGGGGCCTGCGTGCAGTCGGCGCGGAGGTGGCATGGGATGTCACGCGAGGGTCGGGCACGGTCGTCGCGGTCGTCGACACCGGTGTGGACTTCGATCATCCCGATCTGACCGGCCAACTGCTGCCGCAGATCGACGTGATCGATGATGGCTGGACGGGGGACCTCGTCGGCCACGGAACGCACGTTGCCGGCATCGTGGCCGCCTCCCTCGATGGAGCGGGCGTGGCTGGCCTGGCCAACCAGGTCAAGGTTCTGCCTGTCCGCGTGTGTGACGAGTACGGCGACCTGGACTCCTACGCCATCGCTGCTGGGATCGGCGCTGCCGTGGACGCGGGCGCTGACGTCATCAACCTGTCCTTCGGCGGTGGGTACGACGCCATGGAGGAAGCCGCGATCGACTACGCGCTCGACAACGGCGTTGTCGTGGTGGCAGCGGCGGGCAATGAGTACCTGGCGGGCAACCCGACGACCTACCCGGCGGCGCTGCCGGGGGTGATCGGCGTGTCGAGTGCCGACGAGTACGGCCGGAGTTCCGACTTCGCCAACGTCGGCTCCTACGTGGACATCACCGCGCCGGGTCAGAACATCCTGTCCACCGTCCCGGGTGGCGGATGGGAAACCGGCACCGGGACCTCGATGGCGGCCCCCTTCGTGGCCGCCACGGCGGGCCTGGTGCACGCCGCGAACCCCTCCCTGGGCCGAGCCCAGGTGGAGGCAGTGCTGCTCGGCACGGCAGTGGACGACGCCTCCGGCGACGGTCCTGACACTGTCTTCGGCTACGGCCTGCTCCGGGCGGACAGCGCCACCGCCCGGGCCGCCACCCTGCCGGGCGGGATCCGCTACGCGGCGCCGACCGCACGCGTCAAGGTCACGTCCGTATCCTCCCGCTCCAAGCTCCGCGTCGACGTGGACCCGAACAAGGGCCGTGGCTACTGGACCTTCCGTGTGCAGAAGAAGCGCGCCGACGGAACCTGGAAGCCGTTGAAGACCTACAGGACCCGGGGATCCGCGGAGACCCGCACGATCAACCTGCCCAAGGGCACCTATCGCGTCGTGGTCCGGGCCAAGTACGGCTACGCGGGGACCACCTCCGGCTCGGTGGTCCTGAAGAGGTAGCAGCCGCGACCTCTCGGTCGACGAGACCGGCCCCTGCCTGCGTCGCCGCAGGTCAGGGGCCGGTCTGTGGTGTCCGAGGGGGGACTTGAACCCCCATGCCCCTGAGGGCACTAGCACCTCAAGCTAGCGCGTCTGCCTATTCCGCCACCCGGACGTGGACCTCCCGCGTGCACGCACGGGAAGCCCCGACAGGATAGCAAGCAACCCCGGCCCGCGACGAATCGCTCGTGGTGGTGGGGGAGTGGGGCCCGGCCCGGTGCCGGACGCTCAGGGAAGCCTGCCCCCGAACGCCATCGCCAGCCGGATGAGCCGGTCCTGCCCGCCCGAGAACTCAGCCAGGACGACCTCGGACGTCGCCTCCTCCGGCGTCAACCACGCGAGGTCGATCGCCGACTGGCTGGGCGCGCAGTCCCCGTCCACGGGGACGACGTAGGCCAGCGCGACGGCATGCTGCCGCGGGTCGTGGAACCCGCTGACCGTCGGGTCGGGGAAGTACTCGACCACCGTGAAGGGGGCCAGCGAGACGGGCAGTCGCGGCAGCGCCACCGGCCCCAGGTCCTTCTCGAGGTGCCGGATCAGGGCGTCGCGGATCCGCTCCTTGTGGAGCACGCGGCCGGCGACGACCGCACGGGAGACGCTGCCATCGGGGCGGGCGCGCAGCAGCAGGCCCACGGCGGTGATCGTCCCGGTGGCATCGACGCGGACGGGCACGGCCTCCACGTAGAGGATGGGCAGGGACTCCCGCGCTGAGGAGAGGTCGTCGACGCTGAGCCAGCCGGCGACCGTGTCCAGGATCTCGCTCATGGGGTGATTGTGCCGTCCGAGGTCGGCAGCGGCAGTCCGGACGCGGCAGGATGAGCCATGTGTCCGCCGCCACACCCATGCCCGATCCCGCGCTGAGGGCCCTGTCGGATGCTGAGACCGACGTCGTCGGGCTCGTCCGCGACCTCATCCGCATCGATTCCGCGAACTTCGGCGACCGTCCGCAGACAGTGGGGGAGCGGGCGACGGCCGAGTACGCCGCGGCGGCCCTGCGCGAGGCCGGCTTCGACCCGACGCCGTTCAGCACGACGTCGCCGGACCGCGCCGGCCTGATCCTGCGGATCCCGGGCACCGAGCCCGACGCCGCACGACGAGCGCTGCTGCTCCATGGGCACCTCGACGTCGTGCCGGCGCCTGCCGAGGGCTGGACGCACCCGCCGTTCGCCGCCGAGGTCGCCACCGACCGGGACTCCGGCCTGGACATGATCTGGGGCCGCGGCGCCGTGGACATGAAGGACATGGTCGGGATGATCCTTGCCGTCGTCCGGCACTGGGGGCGATCGGGGATCCGGCCGAGGCGCGACGTCGTCGTGCTCCTGCTTCCGGACGAGGAGGCAGGCGGCCTGCACGGCTCCCACTGGCTGGTCGACAACCGGCCGGAGTTCTTCGAGGGCGTGACCGAGGCCGTCGGCGAGGTCGGCGGGTTCTCGATGACGATCCGCGACGACCTGCGCCTGTACCTCGTGCAGACCGCCGAGAAGGGCATGGCGTGGCTGCGCCTGCGGGCTGCCGGCACCGCCGGTCACGGGTCGATGCTCAACGACGACAACGCGGTGACGACCCTGTGCCGCGCGGTGACCCGCCTGGGGGAGCACCGCTTCCCGATCCGGGTCACGGACACGACCCGCGCCTTCGTCTCCGAGCTCTCCGACGCCCTCGGCGTCGAGCTGGACCCCTACGACCTCGAGGGGCTGACCCGCGTCCTGGGCCCGCTGGCCCGGATCGTGGGCGCGACCCTGAGCAACACCGTCAACCCGACCATGCTCGATGCGGGGAGCAAGGTCAACGTCATCCCGGGCGAGGCGATGGCCCATGTCGACGGCCGGTTCCTCCCCGGGTACGAGGAGGAGTTCCTTCGCACGATCGACTCGCTGCTCGGCGACCGCGTGGTGCGCGAGTTCGTGGTGCACGACATCGCCCTGGAGACGACGTTCGACGGTCCCTCGATCGATGCGATGGCCGCTGCCCTGCGCTGCGAGGATCCCGGTGCCCGGGCCGTTCCCTACACGCTGTCGGGCGGCACCGACGCCAAGGCCTTCTCCCTGCTCGGGATCCGGTGCTACGGCTTCGCGCCGCTGCAGCTGCCCCCGACCCTGGACTTCGGCTCCCTGTTCCACGGCGTCGACGAGCGCGTGCCGATCGACGGCCTGCAGTTCGGCGTGCGGGTGCTCGACCGGTTCCTGCGGGCCTGCTGACCGGTCAGATCCCCGCGGACACCTCGTCGAGCGCCGTGCGGATCTCCTCGGGCAGGACGAGCTCCTCGGAGCGCAGCGCACCCCGGAGCTGGGCTGCGGTGCGTGACCCGAGGAGGATCGAGGCGACCCCTGCCCGGTCCCGGACCCAGGCGATCGCCACGTCGATCGGCGCCACGCCGAGGCCCTCGGCCGCCGTGCACACGGCGTCGACGACGTGCCGGTGGGCCACCGACATGTACTCGCCGACGAACCCGCCCAGGTGCGGGCTGGCGCCCCGGGAGTCGGCGGGCGTGCCATGCCGGTACTTGCCGGTCAGCACGCCGCGTCCGACCGGCGACCAGGCCAGGACCCCCGCGCCCACGGCGGCTGCCGCAGCCAGCGCATCCTGCTCGTCGGAGCGGGCGAGCAGGGAGTACTCGATCTCGTTGGCGACCAGCGCGATGCCCTCGCGGCTGTCGGCCAGGGACGCGGCCCGGGCCAACTGCCAGGGGCGGTAGTTCGACACGCCGACGTAGCGCGCCCGACCCGACCCCAGCGCCTGGGACAGCGCGGCCAGGGTCTCCTCGATCGGGGTCACGTCGTCCCAGCCGTGGACCAGCCAGAGGTCGACGAAATCGGTGCCGAGCCGGTCCAGGGAGGCATCGAGGGCGCGGAGCAGGTGCCGGCGCGAGGCATCGAACCGCCGCTCGCCGGAGCGTCGACCACCGGCCTTGGACACGATGACCACGTCGTCACGCACGCCGGTCTCCGCCACCAGGGTGCCCAGCAGCTCCTCGGCGGCCCCCGAGCCGTAGACGTCGGCGGTGTCGAACAGCGTCCCGCCGGCCTCCAGGAACAGCGCGAACTGGTCGCGGGCCTCGTACTCGTCGGTGTCCCGGCCCCAGGTCATCGTGCCCAGGCCGACGCGGCTGACCTGCAGTCCGCTGCGTCCGACCGTCCTGCTCTCCATGGCGCGAAACGGTAGCGGTCGTCGGTGCCCCGGGATGCACGGGGACTAGGCTCGGCGCGGCGCGGCGCGGCCCGGCGCGGCGCGAGCAGGGAGGTAGGCACGTGCACATGCTCGTCCTTGCGCAGGAGGCTGCCCACGACCCCGTCACCTGGTTCCAGGCGCTCGTGCTGGGCGTCGTGCAGGGCCTGACCGAGTTCCTGCCGATCTCCAGCAGCGCCCACCTGCTCATCGTCTCCCAGCTGTTCGGCTGGTCCGATCCGGGCGCGGCCTTCACCGCCGTGAGCCAGATCGGGACCGAGACGGCCGTCATCCTCTACTTCTGGAGCGACATCTGGCGGATCGCACGGGCGTGGCTGGGGCAGTTCAGGCACCCGGAGACCCGCGGGAGCCTGGACGTGCGCATGGGCTGGCTGGTGATCATCGGGTCGGTTCCGATCGGGATCCTCGGCCTGGTGTTCTCCGACCAGATCGAGACCGTGGCGCGCAACCTGTGGCTGGTGGCCACCACGCTGATCGTCTTCGGCGTGGTGCTCGGCATCGCCGACCGGACCGCGCGGTCGGTCAAGACGCTGGAGGACCTGACCGTCCGTGACGGCCTGCTGTACGGCCTCTTCCAGGCGATCGCGCTGATCCCCGGGGTCTCCCGCTCGGGGGCGACGATCTCCGGCGGCCTGTTCATGGGCTACACCCGCGAGGCCGCGACGCGCTACGCCTTCCTGCTGGCGATCCCTGCGGTCATGGGTTCCGGGTTGTACGAGGCACTGAAGATCGGAGAAGACCCCGCCGTGGCCTGGGGGCCGACGATCCTGGCCACCCTCATCGCGTTCGTCGTGGGCTACGCGGTCATCGCCTGGCTGATCCGGTACGTGTCCACCAACTCGTACATGCCCTTCGTGGTGTACCGGATCGGCGTTGGGGTGCTGCTGATGGTCCTGCTCGCGACCGGCGTGCTGGCCGCCTGATCGGGCCGGGGTGGCGCCGGCGGGGTCAGAGCCAGCCGGAGCGCTTGAAGGCGCGGAACATCAGCAGCAGCGACACCGCCATGATGCCCAGCACGACCGGGTAGCCCCAGACCTGCTTGAGCTCGGGCATGTGCTCGAAGTTCATGCCGTAGATTCCCGCGATCGCGGTCGGGACGCCGAGCATGGCGGCGTAGGCCGCGATCTTGCGCATGTCGGTGTTCTGCTGCAGGCCCTGCCGCGAGTTCGACACGGCCAGGATGGCCATGAGCAGCGTGTCGCTGGTCTCGATCGTGTCGTGTGCGCGCAGCAGGTGGTCCCCGACGTCGCGGAAGTACGGGTGCAGGTCGGCCGGGATGCCACGCAGGCTGCCGTCCACGAGGCCGTGCGCGAGGGTGACCAGCGGGGCGACCGCCCTGCGCAGCTCGAGGTTCTCGCGCTTGAGCTGGTAGATCGACTCGCTGTCATCGGTGACCAGCGGGGAGAACACGTGGCTCTCGATGTCGTCGATGTCCGTGCTGATCTCGTCGCTGGCCATCAGGTAGTCGTCCACGATCGCGTCGGCGATGCCGTGGACGGCCGCCAGCGGACCGCGAGCGAGCAGCTCGGTGTCAGCGGTCACCGCTGAGCGCACCCGGGACAGTGCTCCCACCGGACCCAGCCGCACCGTGATGACGTGCGCTGGCCCGACGAGCAGCGCGATCTGGCCGGTCTCGATCGAGGAGGTGGGCTCGTCGTAGCTGACGATCTTGAACACGATCAGCGCCGAGCGCCCGTCGGGGCTGAACTCGGCCTTGGCGCGCTGGCGCGGGTTCAGGGAGTCTGCGATCCACAGCGCGGGGATCTCGAAGACCGCGGCAAGCGCGGCGAGCTCCTTGGCGGTCGGCGAGGCCAGGGCCATCCACAGGAAGTCCGATGGGTCGTGGCTGGCCCGGGCATGCATCGCGCTGACCAGGGAGACGGCATCGGCGGTCAGGGTGCCGGAGGCCCGGATCAGGGCGGACTGCGCCGCATCCACCTCGACGCCGCCGCAGTAGCGGCCGATCCCGACGATCACAGGGGCATGATGGCACCGTCGGCGCCGTCGATGTGGCTAGGCTGCCGGTTCGTGACGACCGTCCTGCTGATCCGCCACGGCCGCACGCGCGCCAACTCCCAGGGGATCCTGGCGGGCCGCCTGCCCGGTGTGCTGCTCGATGGGGTCGGCCGCACGCAGGTGCGCAGCCTGGCGGGTCGGCTCCGCGAGGTGCCCATCGACGAGATCGCGCACTCGCCGCTCGAGCGCTGCGTCGAGACGGCCCTGGGCCTCGCGGGCGCTCGTCGAACGCCGGTGCCCCTGCACCCCGACCCGCGGCTCCTGGAGTGCGACTACGGCCAGTGGACAGGCCAGAAGCTGGCCGAGCTGGCCACGCAGCCGCTGTGGGACACCGTCCAGCGCCAGCCCTCGGCCGTGGTGTTCCCCGGCGGGGAGTCGATGGTGGAGATGGCCGACCGCGCGGTGTCGGCCGTCCGGGACGCGCGCACGCGTCATCCGGGCGGCGTCGTCGCCGTCGTCTCGCACGGCGACGTGATCAAGGCGATCCTGTCCGATGCGCTGGGCCAGCCACTGGATGCCTTCCAGCGGATCGCGGTCGCCCCGGGCTCCGTCAGCGTCGTGGCCTACGGTCCGCATCGGCCCACCGTCCTGCGCATGAACGAGACCGGCGGCCGGATGCGGCTGCACGGGTCGGCCGCGGCGCCGACCGTCGGGGGAGGGGCCGGGTAGCGGCGCGGGAGGTCGCGGGCCGGCGACGTGCGTCGGCCGGGGACCGAGGGGCGTCCACGCCCGAGATGCCCGGCGGGCCCACCCGCGAGGGCCTACGCTGGAGGCCATGGCCCGGCAGATCCACACCCACGACCCGGTGGACCGGTTCGTGGTCGGCACGGTGGGCATGCCGGGCGACCGGACCTTCTACGTCCAGGCCCGCACCGGCCCGGTCATCACGAGCGTGGCGCTGGAGAAGGCGCAGGTCGCCGCCCTCGCCGACCGGCTCGGCGAGGTGCTCGCCGACGTCGGGGCGCGATTCCAGCTGGCCATCCCGGAGCCGGGACCGCCGGACCTCGACCCGCTGGAGCTGCCGCTCCTCGAGGAGTTCCGGGTCGGTGCCATCGCGTTCGGCTGGGACCCTGCGCACGACCAGATCCTGCTCGAGCTGCACGGATCCACCGGCGGCGACGAGATCGATCCGACCGAGCTGGCCGATGACGACGAGGGCCCCCCGCTGCTGAGGGTCCGGGCGCGGCTGGAGCAGGTCGTCGACTTCGTGGACCGGGCCCGCAAGGTGGTGGCGGCCGGGCCGCCCGCCGTGCCCGTTCTGCCAGCAGCCGCTGGATCCCCGTGGCCACATCTGCCCCCGGGCCAACGGCTACCGCAGGTGAGCAGGCTGACCGAGGCGCTCGCCCACGGTGAGCTGCGCGTCCTCGGCCGGTTGGCTGACGCCTCGAACATCACCCTCCAGTGCGAGGTGCTGGTCGGTGGCGAGTCGCGCCGATGCGTCTACAAGCCCGTGGCCGGCGAACGGCCCCTGTGGGACTTCCCCGGTGCGGCACTGGCCCGCCGGGAGGTGCTGACGGCGGGCGTGGCCGGTGCCCTCGGATGGGACCTCGTACCGGTCACCGTCTGGCGCGAGGATGGGCCCGGCGGCCCCGGGATGTGCCAGGAGTGGATCGAGGTGGGGCAGGGGCACCCGGTCGTCGGGCTCTTCGCGGAGGCTGAGGTCCCGCCGGGATGGCGGGACGTCGCCCGGGGCCGGACGGCAGACGGGTCCGTCGTGGTCCTGGCCCACGCGGCGACGCCGGACCTGCAGCGGCTCGTCGTGCTCGATGCGCTCGTGAACAACGGGGATCGCAAGGGCGGGCACGTCCTGCCCCGTGGGGATGGGGGAGTGGCGGCCATCGACCACGGTGTCACCTTCCACGTCGAGCCCAAGCTGCGGACGGTCCTCTGGGGCTGGGCCGGCGAGCCCCTGCCGGACTGGCTGCGCCACGACCTCGACCGTGGTGCGGAGGCGGCGATCGACGTGCTGCGCGAGCCGCCGTCCGACCTCGATCCCGACGAGGTGGCGGCGGCCGCCGCTCGACTGCGCGACTTGCGCCAGGAGGCGAGGTTCCCTGTCCCGGGGGGCGAGTGGCCGGCCCTGCCGTGGCCGCCGATGTAGGTCAGTCCGGGGCGTCGGCGGGCACGATGCCGCCGGTGAGCCCGTCGACGACCACCTCGGAGGCCTCCCGGGTGCGGTCGGCGACGAAGTGTGCCGCCTCCCGCGCGGCCCAGCGGCGCCATTCGGCGGCCATGGCGGCCCCGTCGCGCTCCCGGCCCCGGTCGAGACGGACCTGCTCGGGGGCCTCGACCCACACGACCAGGGACGCCCGCTCACGGATGCCGCGACTGGCGCTGCCGCAGCCCTCGATGATGACGACGGCGGCCGCAGGGACCGCGATCCAGTCCGCGTAGCGGCCGGCGTGCCAGTCGAATCGCAGGTGCTGGCCGGTCAGGCCCGCCTCCCAGGCGTCCAACAGCCACGCCCCGACGCGGGAGGCGAGGGCTGCGCCGAGGTCCTGCTCCCATCCCGCGTAGAGGTCGTCCATGTGCACGACGGGGGCGTCGTCGAGCGCAGCGGACAGCGCTGCGGCGAGCGTGGTCTTGCCCGACCCGGCCGGACCGTCGACGCAGAGCACGCGCGTGTCCCCGCACCGAGGGCTGGCGGCACGGGCCAGCGAGGTGATCGCGGTGACGGTCGAGGCGGGGATCACGACCCCATCATCGCGCGTGTCCGCAGTGACGCCCGACGTCGCGACGCCGGTTGCGGGGGCCTGTGCCACGATGGCCCGATGGCGGACACCGACGCGCTCGCCGGCCTGTGGGCCCAGGCCGACAGTGTCGTCGTGCTGACGGGCGCGGGGATCTCCACGGACTCCGGGATCCAGGACTTCAGGGGCCCGAACGGGCTGTGGACCCGCAACCCGGGCGCCCAGGCGATGTTCGACATCGGCACCTATGTCCGGGACCCGGAGGTGCGCAGGCGGGCGTGGGCCAATCGGCGGAGCAACCCCGCGTGGACCGCCGAGCCGAACCGGGGGCACGTCGCGCTCGCCGGGCTGCAACGGGCCGGTCGGCTCCGGACCCTGATGACCCAGAACATCGACGGCCTGCACCAGCGGGCCGGTTCGACCGACGTGCTGGAGCTGCACGGGACGATCTGGCGCGTGGCGTGCCTGTCGTGCGGCGAGTCGTGGCCGACGCCGGAGATCCTGGCCCGGCCGGACGACGACCCCGCGTGCGATCGCTGCGGTGGGATCCTGAAGACCGCGACGGTCTCCTTCGGTCAGGCGCTGGACCCGGTCGTGCTCGACGCCGCGGCCGAGGCCGCCCGCGGCGCCGACCTCCTGGTCGCCGTGGGCACGTCGTTGCAGGTCAACCCCGTGGCCGGCCTGGCCGGGCTCGCCGACACCCTGGCCATCGTCAACGCCGAGCCGACGCCGTACGACGACGACGCCGAGCTCGTGGTCCGCTCGTCGATCTCCGATGTCCTGGAAGGGATTGCCCGTGAGCTCCGCTGACGTCCTGCACACCGCCCGCGGCGAGTTCGAGGCCCTCGTGGACGGGCCCGAGGACGGTCCCGTCGTGCTCCTGCTGCACGGGTTCCCCGAGCTGAACGTCTCCTGGCGCCACCAGATCCCGGCCCTGGCTGCAGCCGGGTACCGCGTGGTGGCACCCAACCAGCGCGGCTACGCCGGATCGGTGCGCGGCGGCTCGTACCTCACATCCGACCTTGCTGCTGACGTCGTCGCCATGATCGACTCCCTCGGGGCGCAGCGGGTCACCCTCGTCGGGCACGACTGGGGTGGGGGAGTGGCCTGGACCACCGCCGCCCTGTACCCCGAGCGGGTCGAGGCCCTCGTGGCGATGAACTGCCCACCCCCGCGGGTGCTGGCAGCGCACCTGCTGCGCAGCCCCGCCCAGCTGCGCAAGTCCTGGTACATGTTCTTCTTCCAGCTGCCCGCCCTTCCTGAGCGCTTCGTGTCCCGCAGCATGCCGAAGACCCTGATCGCTGGCTCCCACAACCGGACGGTCTGGAACCGCGAGGTCCTCACCCCGTACGCCGAGGCGTTCGCCACTCCGGCTGCCGCGGCCGGCCCGGTGAACTGGTACCGGGGCGCGTTCCTGGACCGCCTGCGCCACCCGCGTCGCCGCCTGTCGCGCCTGGCGATGCCCGTGCTGATCATCTGGGGGGTCCACGACCGGTTCCTCGGCCGCGAGCTGGTGGCGCCGGAGGCACTGCTCGGCACGCTGGCCTACGGCACCGTCGCCGACGTGGTCGACATCGCCGATGCCGGGCACTTCGTGCAGAACGAGGCGCCCGACGAGGTCAACGGGGCCCTGCTCGCCTGGCTGCAGGATCGCGGCCACGCCCCTGCGTGATCGGGGCAGCGGGCAGGTCCTCCGGGGCCGGCTACTTCTCCAGCCGGCCCCAGGCGTCCAGGGCCGCGCGGGCCACCACGTCCCCGCTCTCCTGGACGAAGTGCCCCTCCTGCAGCCGCAGTGGCTCGGGGCAGCCGCGGATGATCTGGCGCAGGCGGTCCATGACCACCGGGCCGAGCACCGGATCGAGCTCGCCGATCGCCATGAAGCTCGGCCCGTCCCACTCGGTGGCCCACCAGGCCGCCGCGGCCCGGGACACCTCGACCCCGGGGGAGTCGGGCGTGATGGGGACCAGGCCTGGGAAGGTCCGCACGCCGGCCTTGGCCTCCGGCCCCGGGAACGGTGCTGCGTAGGCCGCGGCGTCGGCGTCGGACAGGCCCGCGATCGCGCGCTTCATGAGCCGTGCCACGTCGAGGTCGGGCGTGGATGCCATGTAGTCGCGCCAGGCGAGGAAGCCCGGGCCGGGGGAGGTGCCCACGCCCAGCCCGGTGTTCATCACGAGCAGCCGTCCCACGAGGTCCGGTCGGCTGACCGGCAGCGTCAGGCCGAGCAGCCCGCCCCAGTCCTGGACGACCAGGGTGACGTCACGCAGCTCGAGGGCGTCGACGAGGGCCAGCAGGCTCTCGCGGTGCAGGTCGAAGGAGTAGTCGGCATCGTTCACGGGCTTGTCGCTGCGCCCGAACCCGAGGAGGTCGGGGGCGATCACGCGATGGCCGGCGTCGAGGAACACCGGGATCATCTTGCGGTACAGGAAGCTCCAGGTGGGTTCGCCGTGCAGGCACAGGACGATCGGTGCGTCGGCCGGGCCCTCGTCGAGGTAGGCCATCCGCAGGCCGGAACCGGCCGGGACATCGTCGAGGTAGCGCGGCGCGTACGGGAAACCCGGGAGGCCTTGGAACCGGTCGTCGGGGGTGCGGAACGCCTCGATGGTCATGGCCCGAGTCTGTCAGAGCAGCCCGGACCGGGGGACGGGCCCCGGGGCGCTTCCCTCCCGATAACATTACATAATGTGCATTATCGGTCACATACCACGGATCCGGGACCGCTCGGAAGGGCGCGTGCCACAGACCCTCGACGGTCCCAGCTGCCGTGCGTCACCCCAGGAGGACCCACCCGAGCACCGCGCAGCCCAGCACGACCAGGTGCGAGGCCGATTCCCATGCCGACCTGGGAGCTCGCGGGACCGGGCAGGAACTGCCCGAGCGCGACCAGGTCGGCGTACTGGCCGTCGGTCAGCCACCGCCGCCGCCCGACGACCTCATCACGGAAGTACCCCAGGTGGGCGATGGGACCTCCGAAGGAGACCAGGCCGAGGCCCAGGAAGGTCCGGCCCACGCCGGGCCGGTCTCCGGGAGCGTCGGGCACGGGCCAATCCTGACGCGCATCAAGGCCGCGGTGCGTTAGGAGGGCCTTAGCCTCGTGGATCCCCACGCGTGGCGTGTGGTCTCCGGCGACAAGCCATACTTGGCACTGGCCGCAGCAGTCAGCCCTGGAGGAGCATCGTGAGCTGGTCGATCCGCAGGCTCGTGGTGGGCGCGGCCATCCTCGGCCTGCTTGCCGGACCGGCCCCTGCGTCCGCCCTCGACGTTGCGACCGCGGTCGCAACGTCCGATGAGGTCGCGGTCCCGCTCGACGATCTGCCCGTCGAGGCATCCGACGTCACCGAGACCCGACACCAGCCTCCGGTCCACCTCGACCGAGGTGACGGTCATGGCCGACGGCGACGACGGCTCGCCGGTGGTGAGCAAGCTGCGGACCGACTCCCCCGCCGAGGCTGAGGTGCTCGCCGAGTACCTCGATGCCCAACCGGGCGTGGTGGCGCAGCGAACGAGCCGGCTGCGTGCCTTCGGCGCCGTCAACCCGGAGCCGATGGGGCCACAGCAGTGGAACCTCGACATGGTGCGCGCACCCGATGCCTGGCCGGTGTCCAGGGGTGCTGGGATCATCGTCGCGGTCATCGACACTGGGGTCGACTCGACCCATCCCGACCTCGCCGGCAAGGTCCTGCCGGAGATCGACCTGCTCCCCGCAGTCACCCCCGACGCGATCGACAACGACCACGGGACCCGCGTGGCGAGCCTGATCGCGGCCAGCATCAACGGGGTCGGGATGGCCGGGGTGGCGCCGGACGTGCGGATCCTGCCCGTCGCGGCCCTGGACCCCTCCGGGATCGGGGACAGCAGCACGGTGGCCCGCGGAATCATCGCGGCGGCCGACGCTGGGGCGAAGGTGATCAACCTGTCGCTCGGCGGCCCGGATCCCGACCCCATCCTCGACCGTGCGTGCATCTACGCCTACAGCAAGGGCGCGATCCTCGTGGCCGCGGCGGGCAACAGCTACCAGTCCGGCAACGCGGTCCAGTACCCCGCGGCCTCCCCCACCGTGCTCGCGGTCGCGTCGGTCGACTCCACGGGGACGCCCTCGGCGTTCTCCAACACCGGCCCGCACATCGACCTGGCCGCGCCCGGCCAGGACGTCCTCGCCGCCATCCACGGCGCTGGCTACGACCGGCAGTCCGGCACCTCCTTCGCCGCGCCGCACGTCGCCGGGACGCTGGCCCTCGTGGCGGCGGCGAACCCCGCGCTCAATGTCGCACAGGTGGTCTCCGTGACGGAGCTGACGGCGCAGGATGACGTGAGCGGGAACGGCCGTGATGACCAGCTCGGATTCGGTGTCGTGCGCAGCGACCGCGCGGTTGCCACGGCGCTGTCCATGGTCCCCTCCGGGCTCCCGGCGGGGTCCAAGGTCCGGCTGCGGCGCTTCAACGCGACCCCGGAGCCAGCTCGGCGCGGCGAGGTCGCCTCGTTCACGGTACGCGTGCAGGCCAAGTTCCCAGATCGCGTGTGGCGAGCGAACCCGGTGCCTGTCGAGGTGCGCTTCCAGTTCAAGAGGGCCGGGACCAAGAGGTACCGGACGGTCGCGCTGGTGGCCTCGAATGCTGACGGGACTGCCTCCCTGGAGATGGTCGTCAAGCGCAGCGGTCGGTGGCGCGCACAGGTGCTCAAGCCCAACGGCCGGTGGAGGTCGAGCGGCAGCGACTACCTGAAGGTCAGGCGCTAGGTGTCAGCTCGCCCATCGCCGTTCCCGCGCGGATCGGGCCCGGTGGGCCTGGCGCACCGGGGTGGCGCTGGCGAGCAGGTGGAGAACTCCCCCAGTGCCTTCCAGCACGCGATCGACCTCGGGTTCCGGTTCATCGAGACGGATGTCCGGGCAACCAGCGACGGTCACGCGGTCGTCTTCCACGACGCGACCCTGGAGCGGACGACCGATCGGGACGGCGAGGTCAGCGCCCTGCCCCTGTCCGAGTTCGCGCGCGCACGCCTGGCCAACGGCGACCATCCGGTCACCCTGCTCCAGGCCCTCGAGCGCTGGCCGGAGGTCGTGCTGAACGTGGACGTGAAGGCCGACGGTGCCGTGGAGCCCTTCCTGCGCGCGGTCGAGCAGGCATCCGCCTGGGACCGCGTGAGCGCCGCCTCCTTCTCGACAGCCCGGCTGCGGCGCCTGAGGGCCCGTGCGGGGGGCCGGCTGGGCACGTCCCTGGGCCCGAGCGAGGTGGCCAGGCTCGTGCTGCGGCTCCCCCTCGGCGGCCGCACGCACGGCCTGCGCGGCACAGGTCCCGGTCAGGTCGGGTCCGATGCCGGTGGTGACCCCGGGATTCGTTCGCAAGGCCCACGCGCATGGGTTGGCCGTCCATGTCTGGACCGTCGACGACGCCGACGAGATGCAGCGACTTCTCGACCTGGGCGTGGACGGCCTCATCACCGACCGGCCCACGGTCCTGGCGGAGGTCCTGGCCCGGCGCGGCCGTTCCGGCTAGAGCACGGCATCCCACGCCGAGCCAGGCACCAGGCGGGGTGGACCCGCGGTCACGCAGGTGGGTGTTTGGGCACGGTGCGTGCCGGGAATGAAGACGGGGATCTCGGCTGTTGACATCAGTGCGGCCCGTTGGCCGCACGCGAGCGCGCGTCCGCATCGTTGGACGCGCAGGAAAGGCACGGCGACATGGCAGACGGCGCACTTCGCGGGACCCGCCTGGGTACCACGAGCTACGAGAGCGATGCGGGCGTGGAATTCGCGCCTCGTCGCATGACGACCTATGACTGCCCCGAGGGGCACGCCACCACGCTGCCGTTCGCCGAGGAGGCGGAGATCCCCTACGACTGGGAGTGCGCCACCTGCGGGCTGCCGGCGGTGCTCCGCCACGGCGTCGAGCCGGAGCGCAAGGCGGAGAAGCCCGTGCGCACCCACTGGGACATGCTCCTGGAGCGTCGCACGATCGCCGAGCTCGAGGACGTCCTGGCCGAGCGGCTCGACATCCTGCACGAGATGCGCGGCGACACCCGCCGCCGGACGGCCTGATCCACCCGACCTGCACTCGACAGGCCCGCGTCCGATCAGGCGATGGGGCGATCCTGACCGTCCGAGTCGGGACCGTCGCTGGGCCCGGCGAGTTCACCACGCACGACCCGCGGACCGGTGTCCGACGTCCCGTCGGCCCGGTCCGTCGGCGTGCCCGGCGCCGGCTCGCCGAGGTCCACGACCTCGCCGGGGATGACGTCCCCGGGCGCCACGGTCGTTCGGCGCGCGCCTGATGGATCAGTGACCGTCACCACGGTCAGCCCGCTACGGCGCAGCACCGACTCGGTCCCCCGCAGCACCCTGGCCTGCAGCCACCTCTGGACGCCGGGGACGAGCAGGGCCAGCCCCACCACGTCGAGCACGAGGCCCGGCAGTGCGATGACCGAGCCGGCGGCCAGCCGCCAGCCGCGCTGCTCCGGCGCACTGCGCACCGCCCACCGCATGACGACGACGCCGAGCAGGACGTCGAGGCCGAGGACGATCAGGGTCGCGGCGGGGCCGATCCAGCCCACCAGGGCCAGGACCGCTGCCACCTCGGCGACCGTCAGGGCGGCCAGCGATGCCAGCACCAGAGCCGGGCCATCAGCGACCCCCTCCGCCCGTACCCGCCACGCGACGCCGGCTCCGGCGTGCTGCGATGACCGCGCGGGCCTTCGCGGCTCGTTCCTGGACGCCCCACACGGTGACGCGCCAGAGCGCCTCCCGGACGATCCTGCCGCTCATCTTGGAGTCCCCGTACTCGCGCTCGACGAAGGTGATGGGCACCTCCACGACGCGCTTGCCGGACTGGACGGCCCGGCGGGCCATGTCGACCTGGAAGCAGTAGCCCTGCGAGGCGACGTCATCCAGCATCAGGTCGCGCAGGGTCTGGGCGCGGAACACGCGGTAGCCGCCCGTGGCGTCCATGAGGGGGACGTCCAGCGCCATGCGCGTGTACATGTTGCCTCCACGGGACAGGATCTCCCGCGAGCGAGGCCAGTTCACGACGGTCCCGCCGGGGACCCAGCGCGAGCCGAGCACCAGGTCCGCGTCGCGCAGCGCGTCGAGCAGGGAGGGCAGCTGCTCGGGCTGGTGGGAGCCATCGGCGTCCATCTCGATGAGCACGTCGAAGCCGCGCTCCAGGCCCCACGCGAACCCGGCCATGTACGCCGCGGCGAGGCCCTCCTTGCCGAGGCGGTGCATGACGTGGATGTGGTCGTCATCAGCGGCCAGGGCATCGGCGATCGCGCCGGTGCCATCGGGTGAGTTGTCGTCGGCGACGAGGATCTGCGCCTCGGGCACGCAGGCACGAACCCGGCCCGTGATCCGGGCGACGTTCTCCTTCTCGTTGTACGTGGGGATGATCACGAGGATCCGGCCCAGGTCGGCGAACGGTGACGTCACTCCCCCATTCTCCCACGCACCGCGGACTCCCCGGACCCATGATCACTCTGCGTGATCATGGGTCGGCGTCCCTGCCGGGACTGCTCGTTGGTTGTGGCGGGGACCCGGTCCCTGTACCAGGCGGAGGCGCCGCGCAGGCGTCGAGCGGCCGCTGGTAGCGTCGGGATCCGGGCGACGCAGGAGGGCGCGGACGATGGCACGCAGGATCAGGATCGGCTCGGTGGCGGACTTCGCCCCGGGCACGATGACCGAGGTCGAGGTCGAGGGCCTGAAGCTCATCGTGGCGCGTGATGACGAGGGGGTCTGCGCCGCGCAGAACCGCTGCCCGCACCTCGGGCTGTCCTTGACGTCAGGGCCCGGGGGGCGCAAGTACGCCGACGGCGTGGTCCAGTGCCCGTGGCACAACTCCCGGTTCGTCGTGCGCACCGGGGAGAACCTCGACTGGGTTGCCGGGCTCGGCGGCCGTTCGGTGCCGGGGTGGTCCCGGAAGATGATGACCGTCGGGCGCAAGCCGGCGCCGCTGACGACCTATCCGGTGGTCATCGAGGGTGAGGACGTGCTGGTCGAGGTCTGAGGCCGGCGGCGGCGCCCGGCGAGGACGAGCGCCAGCAGCGCCACGACGGCGATCGCCTCGGGCAGGGCCCCGACCCGCATCGCGGGGGTCATTCCAGCACGCATCGGCACGTCGGCGACGGTGGCGTCGTCCGTGAACTCCAGCGTGCGCCAGAGCAGCCCACCGTCGGGCCCGATCACGGCGCTGATGCCCGACGTTGCCGCCACCAGCGTGGTCCGGCCGCTGGCGACTGCCTGGACCCGGCTGATGGCCAGCTGCTGCTCGGGCTGCCCGGTCCGGCCGTAGGTGGCGTTGTTCGTCTGCACGACCAGCACCTGCCCGCCGGCGAGGACGGCGTCACGCACGAGCTCGTCGTACGCGATCTCGAAGCAGATGACGACCCCGAGGGGAACCGGGCCGACCGTGAGGAAGCCGGGTTCGTCGCCCGCGGCGAAGTCGCTGGGCACCCGCTCGAAGCGCGTGATGAAGCGGGTGAGGACGTCCCGGAACGGGAGGTACTCGCCGAAGGGGACCGGGTGCCGCTTGACGTAGCGATCCCCCGGCCCGGTCTCCGGGTCCCACACGAGGGCGACATTCAGGATCGTGCCGGGGCTCGCGTCGGTCGCCGGGTCATCCGGGTTCGCCAGCACCGCCCCGACGAGGATGGGCGCCGCGATGGCGTCGGCGGCCCGGTCGATCTGGTCGGTCGCGTCGGCATTGCGCAGAGGGTCGATGTCGGAGGAGTTCTCCGGCCAGATCACCGCGACCGGTTGCGGCGCGGTGCCCGCGGCGACATCCGCGGCCAGCTCCTCGGTCACCCGCACGTGGTTGTCCAGGACGGCCCGCCGCTGCTCGTTGAAGTCGAGGCCGAGGCGGGGCACATTCCCCTGCACGATCGCGATGGGCTGGCTTCCCTCGTCGGGCCCGCCCCAGTCGGCATCGCGGGCCACTCCCCCGGCGAGCACGAGTGCCCCGACCACGGCCACCGAGGCCGCGGCCGCCGCGATGCGCCGGTCGCGGGCGGCCAGGACCGCTGCGAGCAGGGCCGTTCCGCCGAGCGCCACCGCCATCGAGAGCACGGCTGGTCCGCCGATGGCTCCCCAGCCCACCAGCCCGGTGCCGGCCTGCGAGAACGCCAGCCGGCCCCACGGGAAGCCACCGAACGGGATGCGCTCACGGCTGGCCTCCATCACGACCCAGAGCAGCGGGACCGAGACGACCCAGGCCGGCCGGGCCAGCAGCCACGGCATCGCGGCACCGGCGCCGGCCCAGAACGCGGCGCAGACCAGCGACAGGACGACCCACGCGTCGGGCCCCAGCACCAGCAGCCAGCGCAGCAGGATCAGGAAGAAGGCGGTCCCGGCAGCCAGCCCCACAAGGGCGCCGCTCCCCCGGGCGAGCCCGCGGTGCGCTGCGACCAGGGCAGCGAACGCAGGGAGCGCGACCCAGCCGCCGAGCAGGTCGAACGGGGGGAAGGCCAGTGCGAGCAGGGCGCCGGCACCCGCCCCGGCCAGGACCCGCCGGGCCAGGGCGCGGCGACCGCGGACGGCGCGCACCGTTGCGTACTCGACCACCGCCCCACCCCTTCGTGCTCGCCGGACCGGAATGTGGTGATCCTCGCAGAAGCCGGGGTGCACGGGCGGAAGCGGGCGGTTCAGCCGGCGGGTGCGACCACGGTCCCGCGCGCCGTGGTGATCAGCAGCGGCTCGGCCAGGACGTCGGCTGCATTGGCCCCGCGCTCGGGGGCACCCCGGCACACCACGTGCGCCGCGAACTCGATCTCCCGGCTGCGCCGGCCGCGCCGGATGAGGGTGGCCGACACCTCGATGACGTCGCCGCCTCGCAGGGGCGCCAGGAACTGGACATCGGAGTAGGAGGCGAACAGCCCCTCGTCGCCGTCGATGCGGATGCACAGCTCGGTGGCGACGTCGCCGAACAGCCCGATCACGTAGGCCCCCTCGACGAGGTTGCCCGCGTAGTGCGCGTGCGAGTACGGCACGTACCTGCGGTGGGCGACCCGGGTTCCAACGCCGTCCGCAGCGTCGGTGCCGTCGTTGGGTGCTGTCATCGTCGTCCCTCCCCGAGGATGCGATGCGCGAGGTAGGAGGCCACCTCGCCGGGGGTCGTGCCCCTGCCGAAGATGCGGTCGACACCGAGCTCGTCGGCCATGGCCTCGTCGAAGCGCGGACCGCCGACGATCAGCACCGGGCGGCGCTCGCGGGGGAAGGCCTCGCGGAAGGCGGCGGTCATCTCCTGGGTGTTGTGCAGGTGCGCGTCGCGCTGGGTCACGACCTGGGAGACCAGGACTGCGTCGGCGCGGACCCGGGTCGCGGCCGCGACGAGCTCGGGCACCGGGACCTGGGCGCCGAGGTTGTGGACCTCGAGCCCGGAGTAGTACTCCAGCCCCTTCTCCCCCGCGAACCCCTTGATGTTGAGGATCGCGTCGATCCCGACGGTGTGCGCATCCGTGCCGATGCACGCGCCGACCACGACCAGGGGGCGCCTGAGCCGCTTGCGGATCAGCGCGTTGACCTCCTTGGGGGTCAACAGCGGGTAGTCGCGCTCGACGACCTCGACCTTGTCCAGCTCGACCAGGTGGTTGACCCGTCCGTACACGATGAAGAACGTGAACTCGGGGCCCATGGCCTTCGCGTGCACGACCAGCGCTGGGTCCATGCCCATCTTCCGGGCCAGCTGGGCAGCGGCCCCCTCAGCGCGCTTGTCGTGCGGGATCGGCAGGGTGAACGACACCTGCACCATGCCGTCGCCGGTGGCGTCGCCGTAGGGACGGATGACCCGGCTCATGGCCGCCCCCCTCCCCCGCCACCGGGCGCCGCGACCGGGTCGGCCAGCAGCCCGGCGACCGGGTTCAGGTAGCCCTCCGCGCGCCGGACCACGCCGTCGAGGCCCTTGCCCCGGTCGGCCGGTCTCTTCATGAGCCCGAAGGTGCCGTCCGCGATCGCCGGCAGGAGCCCGTCGTCGACGATGCGCTCGAGCAGCGTGACCGCCTCGCCCAGCACGTGCGCGGCCCGGGTGGCGATCAGCCCGTCGGGGGCCGGGCGGAAGTCCTCGGCCAGCCCCCCGGCGGCGTTCATCACGTAGCGGATGTTCTGGATCGCCAGGTCGCGGTCGCTGAGCCAGGGCGTCACGACGGCCTCGGTCATCATGCCGACCAGCAGGATCTGCTGGCCGGTCAGGACCCCGGCCAGGTTGAAGAAGCCGTCGAGCAGGTAGCCCCGGAAGATGTCGCCGGTCATGTGCTTGGTGGGTGGCATCCACTTGAGCGGCGCCTCGGGGAACAGCTCCCTGGCCAGCAGCGCGTGCGCCAGCTCGAGCCGGAACGAGTCCGGGATCTCCGGGTCGATCTCGAAGGCGTGCCCGAGCCCGAGCTGCCAGTCGGCCAGGCCGGCCTGCCGGCCGAAGTACTCGTTGAGCAGCTGGCTGACGGTGACGGTGTGCGCGGCGTCCACGGCGTCGGCGGTGGTCAGGTAGTTGTCCTCGCCCGTGTTGATGATGATGCCCGCGCGGGCGTGCACCTGCCGGGCGAAGTGCTGGTCGGTGAAGGTGCGGATCGGGTTGATGTCGCGGAACAGGATCCCGTACATCGAGTCGTTGAGCATCATGTCCAGCCGCTCGAGGCCGGCCAGGGCGGCGATCTCCGGCATGCACAGGCCGGAGGCGTAGTTGGTCAGCCGCACGTACCTGCCGAGCTCCTTGGACACGTCGTCGAGCGCGGCCCGCATGATGCGGAAGTTCTCCTGGGTCGCGTAGGTGCCGGCGTAGCCCTCGCGCGTCGCTCCCTCGGGCACGTAGTCCAGCAGCGACTGCCCCGTCGAGCGGATGACCGCGATGATGTCGGCGCCCTCCCGGGCCGCGGCCTGCGCCTGCGGGACGTCCTCGTGGATGTCGCCGGTCGCCACGATCAGGTAGATCCACGGCTTGTGGTCGACCGGGTAGCGCGACAGCATCCGCTCCCGGGCGGCCCGCTGGCGGTCCACCCGACGCAGCCCGGCAGCCGCCGCGCGCGATGCACCGGTCGTTGCCCCGGCACGGGCGCGACCCTCCGGGATCCGGAACTCGACGGAACCCGCGGCCGCGCGCTGGGCGAGGGTGAGCAGCGGGGCCTCCCCGGCCCGGCCGGCACGCCGCTGGGCCGCCAGGGCGTCCCATACCGGCAGGGCCACGCCGTCCTGGAGGCCGACCTGCTCGGCCACCGAGTCGACGAGGCGGTTGACCCACGGGATCCCCTCGGCGTCGGCGCCCTCGAGTCCGGCCATGCGCAGGACGGCCCGCTCGATCGACACCGTCGTGTGCTGCTGGGCGAGCTCCACGACCGGCTGGCCGGCCACGCGCGCGAGCGCCCGGGCGCGCGAGACGAGGGCGTCGTCCAGGCTCAGCCTCATGGCCCCACGCTCCCAGAAGCGGGCCGCCGGTCGCCCGCCGATGGCGGGTCGGCGAACGGGCCGCCGGGTTCGCCGTCAGGAGCGTCGTCGGCGAGGTACAGCGCGCGGCCGGCCAGGACCGTCGCCAAGCACCGGGGTGCCGGCGAGCCGGGCTCGAGCCGAGGCAGGCCGGGGGTGCCCGAGCGGGGATCGGTGCTCCAGTTGGCCACCCGCGCGTCGGGCGCCTGGACCACGAGGTCCTCGGCGTCCCAGACCGCGTAGGTCGCGGGAGCGCCGACAGCCAGGGTCCCGGTGTCGTCGCGCCGGGCCGCGCGCCAGCCCCCGCGGGTGGCGGCGGCGAATGCCGCCCGGGAGCTCAGGCGCGCCGCCGGGTTGTGGTGCCATACCGCGGCCCGCACCCATTCCCATGGCTCGATCGGCGTGACGGGGCTGTCCGAGCCCAGGGCGAGGGAGACCCCTGCCCGGACCAGGCCGGCGAAGTCGTGCAGGCCGGCAGCCCGATCAGGGCCCAGGCGCTCCGCGTAGGCCCCCGCGGAACCACCCCACTGGGCGTCGAAGAGCGGCTGGACCGATGCCACAACGCCAGCATCGGCGAGCACGGCCATGTCCTCGGCGCCGGCCATGCTGAGGTGCTCGATCCGGTGACGTGCGGCCCGGACGGCGGACTGTCCGCAGCGGTCCATGGCCCGTCGGATGCCCTCGGTGACGGTCCGTACGGCCTCGTCGCCGATCGCATGGAAGCCGGCCTGGACGCCGGCCAGCGTGCACTCCACGAGGTGCTCGGTCACCGCGTCGACGTCCAGGTACCGGTTGCCGCGGCCGGCGGGCTCGTCGGAGTACGGCTCGCTGAGCAGCGCGGTCCGCGAACCCAGGGCACCGTCGACGAACAGGTCACCCGCAGCGCCGTGCGCCCCGAGCCGGACGGCCTGCGCAACCCCACCGGCCTGGCCCCAGTACGCGACCACGTCGGGACCGGCCTCGGCCGCCGCGAGGTCGAGCAGCGCGACCAGGTCGTCCGCGCCGTTGATGTCCGGCCCACCCGCCTCGTGCAGGGCCACGACCCCGCGCTCCACGGCGTGCGACCGCGTCGCGCGTTGCGCGGCCTCCCGCAGGCCGCCGGGGAGCTGCTCGGTCAGGTGCCGCCGGACGAGGTGGTGGGCGTGGGCGGTGACACGGCCCGAGTCCTCGAAGCCCGGGGCCCGGGACAACCCGGGGACGCCTGCCACCAGGGCGCTGGAGACCAGGCCGGAGTGCACGTCGATGCGGGACAGGTAGACCAGGGATCCCCAGCTGGCCCGGTCCAGCTCCGTGCGCGTCGGCAGCGTCGGATCCGCCCAGCTGGACTCGTCCCAGCCATGGCCCAGGACCGGGCGGCCGCGGGTCCGCCGGGCCTCGTCGCTGACCCGGGCGAGCAGCTCGTCACGGCTGCCGACGCCCCTGAGGTCCAGGCCGAGCAGGGTCAGCCCGGTCATGGTGTGGTGGACGTGCGCGTCGACGAAGGCCGGGGCGACCAGGGCCCCGCCAAGGTCGATCACCGCGTCGGCGCCGTCGGCGTGCACGGCCGCCCCCGCGGACGGCCCGATCCAGGCGATGGTGCCGTCGATGACCAGCATGGCGTCCGCGCCGGGCGCCGAGGGGGCGTAGACCGGGCCGCCGCGCAGCAGGGTCCTCACCGGTGCGAGCCCTCCAGCCGGGACTCGAAGAGGGCCCGGACGGCCGGCTCGCTGCGCAGGAGGTCCAGTGCGTAGGCGGCATGCCCGCGCGTGTAGCCGTTGCCGATGAGCATCGTGACGTCAGCCGCGAGGCCCTCGGCCCCGAGTGCTGCCGCGGTGAACGAGGTCGCCATCGAGAAGAAGATGATCGTGCCGCCCTCCTGGGTGGCCAGCACCGCCCCGTGCTCGCAGCCGGGCACGGTCACGCAGACGATCGTGATGTCGGCCGGCTCGCCGAGCGCCCCGGCGACCGCGTCTGCCACGGCGACCGGGTCGCGGGCATCGGCCAGGGCCACCAGGTCGGCGATGCCCGAGGTGCGCAGCATCTCGGCCTCCCGCTCGAACGGGACCACGCCCACCGTTCGCGACGCCCCCTCGGCGCGCGCGGCCGCCAGGCTCAGCGACCCGCTCTTGCCCGCGCCCCCCAGCACCGCCACGGTGGGCGCGATGCCGCGCTCGACGTAGCCGCGCACCACGCGCGCCGTGAGCGCCGGTGCGCCGCAGACGTCGTTGACCGACATCGCGAGGTCCTCGGGCAGGTCGTCGGGCAGCGTCGCGACGATCGAGCGCCGGAAGAGGATGGCGGTGCCGTCGCACGGCACCTGCTCGGACAGGCCGTCCCAACGCTGGAGACCGTCGGTGATCCTCAGCGGAGTCAGGGTCAGCGACACGAGGGTGGAGACGCGATCGCCGACGGACAGCCCCAGCGGCGACTGGGGCCCGACCTCCTCCACGACGCCGATGAGCATCCCGCCCGAGCCGGTCACCGGGTTGTGCATCTTGCCGCGGCTGGCGATGATCCCGGCCACCTCGTCGCGGACACGGGCCCCATCCCCGAGGTGCTTGTCGTGCAGCTGCGTGTAGGACGCCGCATCGAGGTTCAGCCGCGTGACCCGGACACGAACCTCGTCGGGCCGGATCTCGGGACTCGCGTCCAGGCGCCATGCTGCCTGGGGCAGCACCCCGGCCGGCTCCAGCACGCGGTGGACGCCCACCGCATCGGCACTGTGGCGGTCCATGATCCTCCTGTATCCCGGAGCAAGCGTACTGCGCGCCATTGAGCGTAGAAACGGCGGCTGGATGCTAGTGCCGCGGAGAATCCTTCCGCTACGATACGTCAATGACGGAGATTCTTGACCCCTTCCTGCCTTCACCCTCGCAGCAGCGGACCGTCCCGGATCAGCCCTACACCTATCTGCGGGAGCTCCTCGAGGAGCCGGACTGGACGAGGTTCCCCGGTTGGTCGGGGGTGACGGAGCAGGAGTGGCGCTCCGCCCAGTGGCAGCGCGCCCACTGCATCAAGAGCACGCGCCAGTTGCGCGACCTCATGGGCGACCTGCTCGACGAGCGGGTGTACGACGACCTCGACGCGGACCTGGCCCAGAAGGCCACGATGTCCATGCTCGTGCCGCCCCAGATGATCAACACGATGATGCGCGGGTTGGCCCCGAGCGGGCCGGGGTCGCTCACTGGGGCCTTCTACGCCGACCCGATCCGCCGCTACATGCTGCCGGTGCTCTCCGACCGGTTGGTCGAGTGGGGCAGCCACCCCTATGCCTCGCGCGACTCGCTGCACGAGCAGGCGATGTGGGTGGCCGAGGGCCTGACCCATCGCTACCCGACGAAGGTGCTCGCCGAGCTGCTCTCGACGTGCCCGCAGTACTGCGGGCACTGCACCCGCATGGATCTCGTCGGCAACTCGACGCCGAGCGTGGACAAGCTCAAGCTGGTCCTCAAGCCCGTCGACCGCCAGCAGGCGCACATGGAGTACCTGCGCACGCACCCCAACGTGCGTGACGTGGTCGTCTCCGGCGGTGACGTCGCGAACATGCCCTGGCCCCGCTTGGAGTCCTACCTCGACGAGTTGCTGGACATCGACAACATCCGCGACATCCGCCTGGCGACGAAGGCCCTCATGGCCCTGCCCCAGCACTGGCTCGCGCCGGACGTCGTCGACGGAATGGGCCGCGTCGCTGCCAAGGCGCGCAAGCGGGGCGTCTCGCTGGCGATCCACACGCACGTGAACAACGCCGCCTCGATCACCCCGCTGGTGGCCGAGGCGGTCGCCGCGATGTTCGACGCCGGCGTGCGCGACGTCCGCAACCAGGGCGTGCTGCTCGAGGGGGTCAACACCACCCCCCGGCAGCTGCTGGACCTGTGCTTCACGCTGCTCGACGGTGCCGGGATCATGCCCTACTACTTCTACATGTGCGACATGATCCCGAACGCCGAGCACTGGCGGGTGCCGCTCTGGAAGGCGCAGTCCCTCCAGCACGCGATCATGGGCTACCTGCCCGGGTTCGCCACCCCACGGATCGTCTGCGACGTGCCGTACGTCGGCAAGCGCTGGGTGCACCAGGTGCACACCTACGACCGCACCCTCGGGATCTCCGAGTGGACCAAGAACTACCGGACGGGCATCGAGTTCGACGACCCGAACGCGCTGTCGCGCAACTACCGGTACTACGACCCCATCCACACCCTTCCCGAGGAGGGGCGCAACTGGTGGAGCCACGCCCTCGCGGTCGGCGAGCTGGACGACTGAGTCGGGCCGCAGCGCCGGTCAGATGACCAGGCGGTCCTCGAAGGGCGTCGAGAGCACCACCGTGGTCCGGGTGGACACCCCCGCCTGGGAGCGGATCTCCCCGAGCAGCGACTCGAGGGCCTGCGGTGAGGCGACCCGCACCTTGAGGATGTACGCCTCCTCCCCCGCGACCGAGTAGCACGCCTCGATCGCCGGGATCGCCGCCAGGATCCGAGGAGCGTCATCCTCGGCCCCCGGGTCGACCGCCTTGATGGAGACGAACGCCGTCAGGGGCAGGCCGAGGCTCTCGGAGTCGACGACGGCCCGGTAGGTGCGGATGACGCCGCGCTGCTCCAGCCGGCGCACGCGCTGGTGCACGGCGGATGTGGACAGGCCGGTCGCCCGGCCCAGGTCGGTGAAGGACATCCGGCCGTCCCCGGCCAGATGCGCAACGATCTGTCGGTCGAGGTCCTCCATGCGATCGATCCTAGCGTCGAGTGAGGGCTCGGCCGATCACGAGCCGCTGGATCTGGTTGGTGCCCTCGACGATCTGGAGCACCTTCGCCTCGCGCATGTACCGCTCGACGGGGAAGTCCGTGGTGTAGCCGGCCCCGCCGAGGACCTGGACCGCGTCCGTGGTGACGGCCATGGCCACGTCCGTCGCCAGGAGCTTGGCTCGCGCCGCGGGCACGGAGAACGGTCGCCCGGCGTCCTTGAGCCGGGCCGCCTCGAGCAGCAGCGCCCGGGCGGCGTGCACCTGGGTGTCCATGTCGGCGAGCATGAACTGCATGCCCTGGAACCCGGCGATGGCCTGGCCGAAGGCGCGCCGCTCGCGCGCGTAGTCGACGGCCGCCGCCAGCGCGCCCCGGGCCAGCCCGACGGCGCAGGCGGCGATGCCCAGCCGACCGGCATCGAGCGCCTGCATCGCGATCCGGAAGCCATCCCCCGGCCGGCCGACCAGGTCGGCAGCCGGGACCTCGGCACCGTCGAGGATCACCTGGGCGGTGGGCGAGGCGGCCATTCCCATCTTGTGCTCCGGGGCGGCGAACGACATCCCCGGCAGCCCCGCCGGAGCCACCAGGCAGCTGATGCCGGTCGGCCCGTCCTGCCCGGTGCGGACCATGAGGTTGTAGAAGTCCGCGACCCCCGCATGCGTGATCCAGGCCTTCGTCCCGGTGACCCGGTAGGCATCGCCGTGCAGCTCGGCCCGGGTCGTCAGTGCCGCGGCGTCGGACCCGCAGTGCGGCTCGGACAGCGCGTAGGCGCCGATGGTGCTGCCGCTGAGCATCTGGGGCAGCCACCGGGCGCGCTGCTCCTCGGTGCCCCAGGCGGCCACCGGGAAGCACGACAGCACGTGCACGGAGATCCCCAGCGGGACGGTCAGCCAGCGGGTTGCCAGCTCCTCGAGCACCTGGACGTACACCTCGTACGGTTGCCCGCCGCCGCCCATCTGCTCCGGGTACGGGAGGCTGAGCAGGCCGGCCCTCCCGAGCACGGCGAACAGCTCACGCGGGAACTCCCCGGAGGCCTCGGCCGCTGCTGCCCGTGGCGCCAGCTCCCGCTCGGCCAGCTCGGCGGCCAGTGCGAGCACGTCCGCGGCTTCAGGGGAGGGCAGAATCCGATCGTCCACCTGCGACACCGTACTCCGCCGCACGCGGGTGGCAGGATGCGGCCATGCTGATGCTGCTGGACTCCGCCGGCCTGTACTACCGGGCCTTCCACGGGGCACCGGAGTCGATCACCGCCCCCGACGGCACGCCGATCAACGCCGTCCGGGGCTTCCTCGACATGACGGCTGCGCTGGTGGCGTCGCGGCGCCCGAGCGAGCTCGTCGCCTGCTGGGACGACGACTGGCGGCCGCAGTGGCGCGTCGACCTGCTGCCGTCGTACAAGGCCCACCGAGCGCAGGCCGATGGCAGCGAGGCGGAGCCGGAGTCGCTGGGCCGCCAGGTCCAGATCATCGTCGACGTGCTGGCTGCGCTCGGGATCAGCCGGGTGGGTGCGCCTGGCTTCGAGGCCGACGATGTCATGGCCACGTTGGCCCGGCGGCACGCCGCGCGCGGGACTCCGGTCGAGGTGGTCACCGGCGACCGTGACCTCATCCAGCTGGTCGACGATGCCGCGGGCATCCGCGTGCTCTACATCGGTCGCGGGATCCGCAGGGTGGAGGTGCTCGATGAGGCCGCGGTGCGGGCCGGCCACGGCGTCGCGCCGCAGCGGTACGTGGACCTGTCCATCCTGCGCGGCGATCCCTCGGACGGGCTGCCGGGCATCCCGGGAATCGGTGCCCGTACCGCGGCCGGGCTCCTGGAGCGCTTCGGCGACCTGCGGGGGATCCGCGACGCGGTCGAGGCGGGCGAGGCCGGGATCCGGCCCGGCGTGGCGGCGGCGCTGCGCGACGGGGCGGACTACCTTGACCGCGCCGAGCGGGTCGTCCTCGCCGCGGAGGTGCCCCTGCCTGAGCTCGACACCGGCCTCCCGGGCTCGCCGGCCGATCCGGCAGCCCTCGACCTGCTCGCCGAGCGGTGGGGGCTCGGATCGCCGATCGCCCGGCTGCGCGCCGCGATCGCTCAGGCCCTGGAGCCGCCCGCCCCCGCATCCGCCCGGGCACCGGCCTGACCCGCCCACCGCGGCCTGACCCGCCCACCGCCGCCGGGGCCGCAGCCGACGTCCTCAGCGGTGGCGCAGGTCGATCGTTCCGGGAACCCGGTGGGTGCCGTCGGCGGCGTGCCTCGGCACCAGGGCCCGGCGTCGGCGGTGGTGCCGCGGGCCGGGCACGGTGGGCGCAGACACGGGCGCGTCGTGCACCTCGACGCTGATGCGCACCGCATGCCGCACGCACTCCTGGTCCTGGGCGCGGCTGACCAGCACCACGGGCACGGTGGTCGTCGGCTGCGCCGGGCCGTCGTCCCGGGCGGCGCTCGGCCCGGGGGCCATCGCGGACTCGTCGTCGGTCAGCAGGACGATCCCGGCGAACCCCAGGGCACTCGGGTCGACGAGGATCCGGCGGGCCTCCTCCAGGCACGCACAAGCCGGGGTGAGGACAAGGATCCGGCCCGGCATCCACCCGGAGGCCTGCTGGAGTGAGCGCGCGGAGTCGGCGATGACCACGAGGCCGGTGGCGCTGCCGGCCACCGACCACGACAGGGGCTCGACGTCGCAACGACGACCCTCCGCGCTGAGCGTCGCGCGGCACTGCGCACCCCGACGGGTGCTGATGTGCACCACCTGACCATTGTGGCGCGCCGGGGTCCGCCCTGACCAGCCCGCCCGTCGTGTCGTGTGTGGAGATCCTGTGTGGTTCTGGGCAGGAAGCCGACGAATCAGGCGTCCTCGAGCGTGATGGACACCACGCCGCGGCGCATCGCGTCGATCCCCTCCCGCGCGGTCCGGGACAGCTCGGATCCCGGCGATGCCGCGGCGAGCTGGCCGAGGAAGTCCATGACCTGTCGGCACCAGCGCACGAAGTCCCCGGCGGTCAGCTCCGAGCCCTCGAGGACAGAGCGCAGGCTCGCCCCGGACGCCCAACGGTGGATCGCCCACGCGAACCCGGGGTCGGGCTGCCTCGTCGGCGGGAGCCCGGTCCGCTTCTCGAGGTCCTCGAGGTCGGCCCAGATCCGGCCGGTCTGCTCCAGTGCGGTGCGGATGGCGCCGGGGACCCGCGGGGGCGCGGCCCCGGGGACGTCCCCGCCCCGGGACTCGTAGACCAGGACGGAGCACGCCGCGGCCAGCTCCGGGGCCGACATCCCCGACCACAGCCCGGCGCGCATGCACTCCATGGCGAGCAGGTCCGACTCGCCGTAGATCCGGGACAGCTCCCCGCCAGCGGCGGTCACCGTGGGTTCCCGCCCGTCGTCGCTGAGGTACCCGCGGGTGGACAGAACGGTGCAGATCCGGTCGAACTGCCGGGCGATCGAGTTGGTCCTCGACTCGAGCCGGCGCTGCAGCGACGCGTTCTCGGTGCGCAGCCGCCAGGCGCGCTCGGCCCATCGCGCGTGCTGCTCGCGATCGGCGCATCCGTGGCATGGGTGGGCACGCATGCGGGCACGCAGGTCCGACAGCTCGGGGTCCTCGTCGTGGGAGCGGTGCCTGCGACCGGGGTGCGGAACCTCCATCCCGTCCGTGCGGGCGCGAAGGATCGCCGCGAGCTCGCGCCTGGAGTTCGCCGAACGGGCCGCGAAACGCTTCGGGATCCGGATCCGGTCCAGGACCTGGGGCGGGTTGGGGAAGTCCACGATGCTCAGGCGCCGCACCTGGCGGTCGACGGTGAGGACGAACGGCCGGGGGTCCTCGCCGAGGCTCAGCCCGGGGTCGATGACCACGGCCAGGCCCGCACGGCGCCCCGCCGGGACGACGATCACGTCGCCGGGCACGAGGTCCGCCAGCGCCTCGGCGGACTCCGCCCGGCGGGCGGCGGCACCCGCGCGGGACCGGCCCTTCTCCCGTTGGGACAGCTCGTGCCGGATGCGCGCGTACTCGGCGAAGTCGCCCAGGTGGCAGGCCATCGACTCCTCGTAGCCGGCGATCGCCTCCTCGTTGCGGCGCACCTGCCGGGCCAGGCCGACCAGGCTGCGGTCGGCCTGGAACTGCGCGAAGGACGTCTCCAGCACCTCCCGGGCGGACTCCCGGCCCAGCTGCCCGACGAGGTTCACGGCCATGTTGTAGGAGGGCCGGAAGCTCGACACGAGCGGGTAGGTGCGGGTGGAGGCCAGCCCGGCCAGTGCCGACGGGTCGATCCCCTGGTGCCACACCACGACCGCGTGGCCCTCCACGTCGATGCCCCGCCGCCCGGCGCGCCCGGTCAGCTGGGTGTACTCACCCGGCGTGATGGCGGCGTGCGTCTCCCCGTTCCACTTCACCAGTCGTTCCAGGACGACGGCGCGGGCCGGCATGTTGATCCCGAGGGCCAGGGTCTCCGTCGCGTACACGACCTTCACCAGCCCACGCTGGAACAGGTCCTCCACGGCCTCCTTGAACGTCGGGATCAACCCGGCGTGGTGGGCGGCCAGCCCACGCTCCAGCCCGTCCAGCCAGCCGTCGAAGCCCAGGACAGCGAGGTCCGCGGGCGGGATGTCGGCCACGCGAGCCAGCACGCGCTCGCGGATCTCCGTGCGCTCCTCGGGTCGGGTCAGGCTCAGGCCGGAGTGCAGGCACTGCTCGACCGCCGCCTCGCAACCGGCGCGGCTGAAGATGAAGTTGATGCAGGGCAGCAGGTCGGCGCGCTGCAGCGCCCGCACGATGTCGGGCCGCTGGGTGCCCGGCAACGGGCGTGGCCGGTGCCCGCCGCGAGTGGGGCGGGCACCGGCCGGGCGGTTCGGCCCGCCTGGCCGGCCGCCACCGCTGCGGTGGTCCCGCCGGGACTTCTCCATCCGCTGGTCGTCGCGCGCGAGCCGGACGAGCTCGGGATTCACCGCGCGGCCGCCCTCGTCGACGAACAGGTCGTGCAGGGCGCCGTCGGCCAGCACGTGCTGCCACAGCGGCACCGGGCGGTGCTCCTCGACGACGATGTCGGTCCCGCCGCGCACCTCCGACAGCCAGGCGCCGAACTCCTCGGCGTTGCTCACGGTGGCGGACAGGCGCGACCACGCTGACGTGCTCGGGCAGGGTGATGATCACCTCCTCCCACACCGGTCCGCGCTCGCGGTCGGCCAGGTAGTGGACCTCGTCCATGACGACGAACTCCAGCCCGCCGAGGGTGTGCGACCCGGCGTAGAGCATGTTGCGCAGGACCTCCGTGGTCATCACCACGACCGGCGCCTCCCCGTTGACCGAGTTGTCCCCGGTCAGCAGGCCCACCCGGTCGGCTCCGTACCGGGCCACGAGGTCGTTGTACTTCTGGTTCGACAGCGCCTTGATGGGAGTCGTGTAGAAGCACTTCGTCTGCCGCTCGATCGCGAGGTGGACCGCGAACTCCCCCACGACGGTCTTCCCCGACCCGGTCGGGGCGGCCACCAGCACCCCGCGGCCCGCCATGATTCCCTGGCAGGCCCGCTCCTGGAAGGGGTCGAGGCCGAACGGGTAGAGCGCGCGGAACCGATCGAGCGCGGGGTCGTCCATGGATGCGACGCTACCGGGGCACGAGGACCCGGACCCCACCGGACACGGTGCGCACCTCGACCGGCAGCGGGCCGACTCGCTCGCCATCGGCGTAGGCGACCTGGTCGGGGGCATCGAGGTGCACCACGCCGACCGCATCCTCCGACACGGCCGGGTGCTCCACGTGCCGGCCTGAGTACAGCTTGGGGAAGACCCGGATCAGCGCGGGACGCGAGATGCGGTGGACCCACAGCATGCTCAGCAGCCCGTCGTGCATGTCCGCGCTGGGGCACACGCGCATGCCGCCGCCGAACGAGGGCCCGTTGCCCAGCGACACGAGCATCGCGTCGTCCGCCACGAGGGTGCCGTCCACGGTGACCCGGTACGGGATGGGCGAGAACTTCCGCAGCTCGGCGAGCATGGCCACGACGTAGCGGGCATCGCCGCTGGGGCGGGTCATGCGGTTGGCGCGCTCGTTGACCATCGAGTCGAAGCCCGTGGACAGCACGCACAGGAAGTACCGCTCGAGCCCGTCGGCGGTGCGCGCCAGGCCGACGTCGAAGGCTTGCGCGTTGCCGTCGAGGACCACGCCCACGGCCTGCTCGACGGATCCGGTCGGCACGCCCATCGCGGTGGCGGCGTCATTGCCTGTCCCCAGGGGCACGATCCCGAGCGCCACGCCGGTGCCGGCCACCGCCTGCAGCGCCAGGTGGACCGTGCCGTCCCCGCCCACCGCCACCACGACATCGAGGCCCTCGGCCACCTGCTGGGCCAGCAGGCCGGTCGCCTCCTCGGCATCGGCACCCTGGATGAGCCGAACGTCGTCACCCCGGCCGCGCAGGGCGGCCAGCACCGAGTCGCGCTGCCCTGAGGCCCTCCCGCGCCCGGACGTTGGGTTGACCAGCACACCGATTCGCCTGCTCACGGCCGGAACCTACTCCAGGTCGGCCGCCACCCGCTGTTGCGGGTCACGCGTCGAGCGGCGAGGTCTCGTCGTCGCCCCACTGGGGCTCCGCCGCCGCCCTGCGAGCCCGGCGCCGGTCGTTGGCCCAGGCGACCCCCCACGCCAGGCCCATCAGGCCCAGCAGCGGCAGCGCCAGGAGCGCGAGGTTGAACGGATCCCCGGTCGGCGTGGCCATGGCCGCGAAGAGCACCACCCCCATCACGATCCATCGCCACCAGGCCCGCAGCCGGGCAGCAGGCAGGATCCCGGCGAAGTTCAGCGCGACCACGAGCAGCGGGATGAGGAAGCCGAGACCGAACACCAGCAGCATCCGGAGGAAGAATGACAGGTAGCGGTCGACCGAGATGATGTTCTCGATGTTCTCGGGCGTGAACCCGAGCAGGATGTCCAGGCCCCGTGGCAGGAACGTGTATGCCAGGGCGGCGCCGGCGAGGAACAGCGGCGTCGCCACCGCGACGAAGCCCAGCGCCCAGCGCCGCTCGTTGCGGTGCAGGCCCGGCGTGACGAAGCGCCACAGCTGGTAGAGCCAGACCGGGCTGGCCATCAGGACCCCGGCGACCCCGGCCACCTTGAGCTGCATCACGAACGGGTCGGCGACGCCGGTGAAGGCGAGCGTCATGTCCCGACCCGAGGCGGCGGCCTCCTCGACGACCCGGTCGAAGGGCGCGCGGATCAGGGCGAACAGCTCGTCGTAGAGGATCCAGCCGACCACCATGCCCACGGCGATCGCAGCCAGCGACTTGACCATGCGGGAGCGCAGCTCGCGGAGGTGGTCCACGAGCGGCATCGCCGCCACGTCCTCGGCGTCCCGACGTCCCCGGTCGCGGCTGGCCGGATCGGATGCCGCGGGTGCGCTCACGCCTGCTGAGGCGGCTGGGCCTGTGCTTGGGGACCGGACTGATCGGCCACCGGGCCGGCCGCCGTCGGCCCGGCGCCCGGAAGCTCAGCTGGCGCCGCTGGCGCCGCCTGGCTGGCGGTGGGCTGGCCGGAAGCGCCAGCCCGGGTGGCGTCGGCGGCCTCGGCCTCACCCTCGACGAGGCCCTTGGTCTCAGCCTTGAAGATCCGCAGGGATCGGCCGACGCTGCGCGCGGCGTCCGGCAGACGCTTGGCGCCGAAGAGCAGCACGACAAGCAGGATGATGATGAGCCACTCGGAGCCGCGCAGGTTGGGCATCAGTTCCTCCAGCGTCCGTCTGGTGCGTCCGTGGACCAGAGTACGGCCGGGCGGACCGACTTCCCAATCGTCGCCACCGCGCCTCGCCGAACCGGTCGGCTCAGTCCCCGGCGGCTGCCCCGACGATGTCGTCGACGCGATCGATCCACATGTGGAAGTCGAGCAGGTCGTCGCCGGTCAGTGGGCCGTTGGTCCGGCTGAGCACCCGGGACTCGAGGTACTCGATCGGGACGTCGACCCGCTCGACCCGGACGCCGGCGCCGGTGAGAAGCTGCACGACCTCGTCGTCGGCGGGCTTGCAGACCGCATCGGCGCACCGGATGCAGCGGAACGTGTACGTGGACCAGCCCAGCTCGCGCGCGACCGTGACAGTCACGTCCGAGGGAGACAGGTCGACGTCCCCACATGTGGGGCAGGTCGCCTTGATCGTCGTCACGGTCCACCTCCTCGCCATCCGAGCCCGGCCCGAGATCGGGTCCTGCTGCACGGATCGGCCCCCGGCAGGACCGACTTGAGCAGCGTGACACGCATCATGTGACTGCGGAGGGTGGTGATGCAACTACAGCGAGGCCCGACAGCGAGGGGTCAGGACGGCTGCTGGCCGCTCAGGTGCGCCTCGCGGGCCCCGCGGGCGATCGTCAGGACCTGCTCGACGAGCCACTGCGGCTCGCGCAGCACGACCGTTCCGCCCCCACCCAGGACAAGTCGCCGGGCCCACCCGTAGTCGCCGACCGGCAGCTCGAGGCGCAGGTCGCCGCCGGCCAACGGCCAGCGCCGGGTGGTCGGATGCCGATCCGGGACCGGCGAGCCGGCGGGGACGTCGACGACCACCCGTCGGCCGCTGGCCGCCAGCAGGGCGGCCATGGGCTCGAGGTCGGCGGCCGCCTCCGGGGCCGGGCGGCTCGGCTCGGTGCTGACGCGCACGTCGAGGATCCGGTCGAGCCGGAACAGGCGCAGGGCCCCTGCGGTGCGGCAGTGGGCCCGCAGGTACGCGTAGCCGTCGACGACCACGACCCCGATCGGGTCCACGGTGCGCACTGTCGCCTCGTCCCGGACCGCCCCGAGGTAGGTCAGCTCCAGCGCCCGTCCCGAGGACTGTGCGAGCTCGATCTCGGCGACCACATCCTCGGGCAGGTCCACCCGCACCGACACCGCGCCGGGGGCCGGGGCCGCATGGCCCAGGGCGGCGTGCAGCGCGGCCGCCACGGACTCGAGCACGGCGCGGTCGTGACTGCCGGGCACGGCGGCCAGCGCGTGCAGTGCCACCAGGAGCGCGAACGCCTCATCGGGCGTCAACGTCAGCGGCTCGTCGAGGTCGAGGGCGTCGATGACCTCGATGATGCCCCCGTCCTCCCAGTACTGGATGTCGAACAGGGTCCAGTCGTCCGCCCCGGAGGTGATGACCGAACCGAGGTCGCTGCGCAACTGCTCCTGGCTGATCCCGAAGTGGGCGGCTGCCTCAGCCACGGAGATGCCGCTGTTGGCGGCCAGCCACGGCACCAGTGCCAGCAGCCGGGAGAACTGGGCGCCGGCTGGTCCGCGCGCACCGGGCGCGGGGAGGGCCCGGCCTGCCACGGCCGGCGGGGATGCCAGGCCGGCGACGATCGCGTCCAGCTGTCGCAGGGCCTCGGCGACGGCTCCGGGCGGACCGATGACACGCGCACCGGCGCCGTGTGCCAGGACCGCCGAGACCCCGGAGGGCAGGTCCTCGGCCGACAGGGTCCCGAGGTCCCACCCAGCGTCGTCGGCCCCCGTGATGGTCAGTGACCGGCGCAGGCGGGCCCCCACGGCCGGCGCCAGCGCCACGTCGATGGCGACCTGGTCCGAGCCCTGGAACCGCCCGATCGCGGCCCGCGGGTCGAACCCCTCCGGGACCGAGAAGGTGCCCTCCAGATCGCGCACGGCGCCCTCGATCCGGGAGGCCCGGAAGACCCGCACGCCGGCGCGGTCCCGGTCATGCCCGACCAGGTACCAGTGCGCACGCCACCAGACGACCCCCCACGGCTCCACGTGTCGCAGCTCGGGCTCGGCGCCCGGCGCCTTCCGGTAGCGGAACTCGACGGGGCTGCGACTGCTGCAGGCGGTGATCAGGGCCCCCAGCACCGGGGAGTCCGCGGACAGCCCCGCGATCGGCGCCGACCCGCCGGCGTCGGTCACCATGCCCAGGCGGGCCTCCACCTTGCGCAGGGCGTTGAGCGCCGCGGGCGCCAGTTCGGCGCTCTGCCAGACACGTGCTGCCAGGCCCAGGACCGCCAGCTGGGCACGGTCCAGGTCCAGCGGCGGCATCGTCCACTCGCCGTCGATCCGGTAGCCGGTCACCACGCCGGAGGCATCCGTGACGGTGTGCACGGGCACGCCCATCGAGCGCAGCTCGTCCTTGTCTCGCTCGAACATCCGCTCGAACGCCTCCGGAGCCGCCGACGGGTCGTAGCCCCGGACGACGGCCCGGATCTGGTCGCGGTCCAGCCCGGTGCGCGTGCCGCGCAGGGCCATCAGCAGGTTGAGGAGCCGCTCGGCCCTCGAGTAGGGCTGGACCCCCTCGACCATCAGCGAACGTTCAGCAGGTCGATCACGAAGATCAGCGTCTTGCCCGACAACCGGTGCCGGCCGTTCTCGCCGTACGCCAGCCGCGGGGGGATGACCAGCTCGCGCCGGCCGCCGACCCGCATCCCGGGGATCCCGTCCTGCCACCCCTGGATCAGCCCGGCCAGCGGGAACTCGATCGGCTCGCCGCGGTCCCAGGAGGCGTCGAACTGCTCACCGGTCTCGAACTCGACACCGAGGTAGTGCACGGTCACGCGGGCGCCGGGCACCGCCTCGGCGCCCTCCCCGACGGTGATGTCGCGGATCACGAGGTCCGCGGGCGCCGGCTCGGTCGGGAAGTCGATCTCGGGCTTGCTCAGCTCCACGGGTGGTCCTCTCGGTTGGTTGTGCCGGGTTGGGCCTGGCGAGGTCCTGGGATCTCGGACGGCGGGATCAGCCCGCCGGGATCTGCTCGACGAGGTCGACGACGAAGACCAGCGTCTCGTCCGGCCCGATCGTCGGGGGCCTGCCCTGCGGACCGTAGGCGAGGGCGCCGGGGATGATCAGGAGACGGCGTCCTCCGGGAGCCATTCCCAGCATGCCCTGCCGCCAGCCGTCGATGACCTGGTCCAGCGGGAAGGTGGCCGGCTCGCCTCGGGTCCAGGACGAGTCGAACACGGCGCGGGACTGCTGGCCCACGCCGACGTAGTTGACGGTGAGCGTCGCGCCCGGCGCCACCGGGTCGCCCTGACCCTCGTACACATCGGCGACGATCAGCTCGGTGGCCGGGGCGAAGTCCTCCGACAGGGTGATCGTTGGCTCCTCGCCTGCCGCGCCGGTCACCGTGACACCGGCGCACTCGTAGCTGTCGTCGGACGCCGAGCCGGCCGGGCAGGCCGGCTCCGGGACCGCGCCCGAGGCAGGGGCGGTGGCGGCAGGGGTCGACTCGGCCGGGGCGGCGGTGCTGCCGGAGGACGAGTCCTCCGTGGACGTCCAGCATCCGGCGAGCAGCAGCAGAGCCGCGGCGGTGAGCGCGGCGGGGCGCAGGGAGGAGGTCAGTCGGCGATCCACGCGGTGCACTCTAGTTGGCGTCCGGTCGCGCCCCGCACGCGGCTCACATCGACTCGATCAGCCGCTGCACGCGCTCGTCGACGGCACGGAACGGGTCCTTGCACAGCACGGTGCGCTGGGCCTGGTCGTTGAGCTTCAGGTGGACCCAGTCGACGGTGAAGTCGCGGCGCTTGGCCTGAGCCGCGGCGATGAACTCGCCGCGCAGCCGGGCGCGTGTGGTCTGCGGCGGCACGCTCTTGGCCGCGAAGACCTCGATCTCGTCGGCGATGCGCGCCGCCATGCCCCGCTGCTCGAGCAGGTTGAACAGGCCCCTGGTGCGGGAGATGTCGTGGTAGGCCAGGTCCAGCTGGGCGATGCGCGCAGAACCCCAGGTCAGGTCGTGCTTGGCCATGTAGCGCTCCAGCAGCTGGTGCTTGATCACCCAGTCGACCTCGGTGCCGACCGCGCCAGGGTCGCCCGCGGCGATGGCCTCGAGGGTGCGCCGCCACAGGTCCAGCACCTGGGCGTAGCGCGGGTCCTCGGCCAGGCCCGAGGCCTGCGCGAAGCGCTCGCAGCGCTCGAAGTAGTCGGTCTGGATCTGCAACGCCGACAGGGAGCGCCCGTTGGCCAGCTTGACCGCGCGGCTGCCCGTCAGGTCGTGGCTGATCTCCCGGATGGCCCGGATGGGGTTCTCCAGGGTGTGGTCGCGCATGGTGCCGCCGGACTCGAGCATCCGCAGGACAAGGTCGGCGCTGCCGACCTTGAGCAGCGTCGTCGTCTGGCTCATGTTCGAGTCCCCGACGATGACGTGCAGCCGCCGGAACCGCTCGGCGTCCGCGTGCGGCTCGTCACGGGTGTTGATGATGGGCCGCGACCTCGTGGTCGCCGAGGAGACGCCCTCCCAGATGTGCTCGGCGCGCTGGCTCAGCGCGAAGACCGCACCCCGCGGCGTGGCCAGCACCTTCCCGGCCCCAGCGATGAGCTGCCTGGTCACCAGGAACGGGATCAGCGCATCGGAGACCCGGGAGAACTCCCCGAGGCGGCCCACGAGGAAGTTCTCGTGGCAGCCGTAGGAGTTGCCGGCGGAGTCGGTGTTGTTCTTGAACAGGTAGATCTCGCCGTCGATGCCCTCATCGGCCAGCCGACGCTCGGCATCGACGACCAGGCCCTCGAGGATGCGCTCGCCGGCCCGGTCGTGGATGACCAGCTCGCGCAGGTCGTCGCACTCCCCCGTGGCGTACTCCGGGTGGCTGCCGACGTCGAGGTACAGCCGCGCGCCGTTGCGCAGGAAGACGTTCGAGCTGCGTCCCCACGCCACCACGCGGCGGAACAGGTAGCGGGCCACCTCGTCAGGGCTGAGCCGGCGCTGCCCGCGGAACGTGCAGGTGACCCCGTACTCGGTCTCGATGCCGTAGATGCGGCGCCCGAGGGGATCAACCATCGGCGAGCTCGCGCAGCTGCTCCACGGGTATCCGCCGGAACGTCCGACGGGGTCGGTCGCGCTGCAGCAGGGCGACCTCGAGGTGGGTCAGCGGGATCTCCCGCGGGGCCTGGTGTCCGCCGGACTGGCCGCCGGACGCTCCCGACGGTCCCGGCTGCGCCGACTGGCCGAGTGCCTCGATCGCCAGTCGGAGGCCTGCCGACAGGGTCATCCCCTCCGACCAGTGCGTCGTCAGGTGCGCCGTGATCGACTCCGAGGAGCCGCCCATCGCCACGAAGCCGTGCTCGTCGGCGACCGACCCGTCGAAGGTCAGCCGGTAGATCTGGTCGTCGTCGGCCGCTGCCCCCACCTCCGCGACGACGAGCTCGACCTCGTAGGGCTTCGCGGCCTCCGTGAAGATCGTGCCGAGGGTCTGCGCGTACGCGTTCGCCAGGCTCCGACCGGTGACGTCCCGCCGGTCGTAGGCATACCCGCGCATGTCGGCCAGGCGGACCCCGGCCACGCGCAGGTTCTCGAACTCGTTGTACTTGCCGACGGCCGCGAAGCCGATGCGGTCGTAGATCTCGCTGATCTTGTGCAGGGCGCGCGAGGGGTTCTCCGCGACGAGCAGGATGCCGTCGGCGACCTGCAGGACGACCACGCTGCGGCCCCGAGCGATTCCCTTGCGGGCGTAGTCGGCCTTGTCCTTGATCAGCTGCTCGGGCGAGACGTAGAACGGCATGCTCATGGCGCCACCCTCCCCGCGCCAGCGGCCGGGTCGCCGGGGCCTTCCGGACCGGGCGCACCACCGGAGCCGATGCGGGCCACTGGGCCGTCCGGGCGCTGCATCCGCCGGTCGATGACCGACTGGCACACCCCGGCGAGTCGCTCCGGGTCCACCCGCCGGAACCCTGCCGAGTCCACGATGGCGACCATCGGGAAGATCCGCCGCGCCAGGTCGGGGCCGCCGGTCGCCGAGTCGTCGTCGGCGGCGTCGTAGAGCGCCTCGACGCACACCTCGACGGCGTCAGCCTCGGACATCCCGGGGCTGTAGAGCTTCTTCAGCGAGCCCTTCGCGAAGACCGACCCGGAGCCCACCGAGTAGTACTCGTGCTCCTCGTAGCGGCCCCCGGTCACGTCGTAGGAGAAGATCCGGCCCGCACCCCGGTCGGGGTCGTAGCCGGCGAGCATGGGCACGGCCGCCAGCCCCTGCAGGGCCAGGCCGAGGTTGGAGCGCAGGAGGGTGGCCAGCCGGTTGGCCTTGCCGTCCAGCGACAGCGACCAGCCCTCGATCTTCTCGTAGTGCTCGAGCTCCACCTGGAACAGCCGGACCAGCTCGAGGGCGATCCCGGCCGACCCGGCGATCCCGATGCAGGAGTGCTCGTCGGCGGGGAACACCTTCTCGATGGAGCGCTGGGCGATGACGTTGCCCATCGTCGCCCGCCGGTCGCCGGCCATCACGACCCCGCCGGACCACGTGGCGGCGACGATCGTGGTGCCATGCGGGGGGTCGAGCGCGGCGGGCATGCCCCCCGCGTGGGTGGCGGTTGCCGACCCACGGGCCAGGAGGTCCGGGCGGTGCCGGACGACGAACTCGGCGAAGGATGCCTCGCCGACCAGTCCGAACGGCAGGCTCGCATCCGGCATCGGGCCTCGGCTCACCTACTCGCCGCCCTTCTGCACGAAGCCGCGGACGAACTCCTCGGCGTTCTCCTCGAGGACGTCGTCGATCTCGTCGAGCAGGGCGTCCACGTCGGCGTCGAGGGCCTCCTTGCGCGCAGCGGGTGCGGCCGGCGGTGGAGCCTCGTTCTCGTCGTCGGGCCGTGGCCGGCGGTGCTCGCTGGACTCCCGGGTGCTCATGTGGTCCTCCATGGCCGATCGGACGTGCGGACTGTGCTGCTCCGACCCTAGTGCCGAACCCCCGGCGCTTCACCTGCAACCCGCGGATGCACGGGGCGCATCATGACCGGGCCGGTCGCCCGCTCAGCGTCGCAACCAGCTCACCGACCCCGTCGACGGTGTCCAGCAGGTCCGCGACGTGCTCGCGGGTGCCGCGCATCGGGTCGCCGGTCGGGACGCGCACGAGGGCGTTGCGACCGGGCACGTCGAAGATGACAGAGTCCCAGGAGGCTGCAGCCACCTGTCCGCCGAACCGGCGGATGCACTCCCCGCGGAACCATGCGCGCGTGTCCTCCGGGGCCCGGTCCACCGCCCGTGCGACCTGCGCGTCGGTCGTGACGCGCCGCAGCGAGCCGCGCTGCTCGAGCCGCAGCGCCAATCCGCGCTCGGGGCGGGTGTCGGCGTACTGCAGGTCCACCGCCGCCAGCCGGGGTGCGGTCCAGTCAAGGCCGTCCCGGCGCCGGTAGCCGTCCAGCAGCATCAGCTTGGCCACCCAGTCGAGCCGGTCCGACAGCGTGCGGGGATCGTCGGCCAGGCCGTCGAGGACCTCTCCCCACAGGGACAGGATCTCGTCGGTCGCCGGGTCCGCGACCGACGAACGGGCGACATGGGCCCGGGCGGCGTCGAGGTAGGCGCGCTGGATCTGCAGCGCGGTCATGGGCGCCCGCCCCAGGCACTCGAGGCCCTGCGCGAGGCTCAGGTCATGGGAGACCCGGTGCATGTCCCCAACCGGGTTGGCCAGCGTGATGCCGAGGTCCGGCCCGCCTGCCTCGATCATGGACAGCACGAGCGACGTGGCCCCCAGCTTCAGCAGGGTCGCGGTCTCGGACATGTTGGCGTCGCCGACGATGACGTGCAGCCGGCGCCAGAGCGCGGGATCGGCGTGCGGCTCGTCACGGGTGTTGATGATCGGGCGCTTGAGGGTCGTCTCGAGCCCCACCTCGACCTCGAGGAAGTCGGCCCGGCTGGAGAGCTGGAACCCGGGCAGCCGGCCGTCCTGGCCGAGGCCCACGCGGCCGGCGCCGGTGTAGACCTGCCGGGTCACCAGGAACGGGATGAGCGCATCCACGATGGACCGGAACGGGGTCCGGCGGTCCATCAGGTAGTTCTCGTGGGTGCCGTACGAGGCGCCCTTGCCGTCGGTGTTGTTCTTGTAGAGCACGATCTCGTGGCCACCCGGCAGCGCGGCCGCCGCCCGGGCGGCGTCCTCGGCGATGACCATCCCGGCGCGGTCCCAGAGGACGGCATCCCGGGGGGTGGTGACCTCGGGGCTGGAGTACTCCGGGTGCGCGTGGTCGACATACAGGCGCGCCCCGTTGGTGAGCACGACGTTCGCGGTGGTGGTGTCGTCGGTCAGCTGCGAGACGTCGGCCTCGGCGCGGGTCATGTCGAAGCCGCGCGCGTCGCGCAGGGGTGACTCCTCGTCGTAGTCCCACTGACCGGCGAGGGTGCCGTCGCGCTCAGCCGCCTGGGCGTAGGCGCTGACCACCAGCCCCGACATGCGGATCGGGTTGGCGTGCGGGTGGCCGGGATGGCTGATGCCGTACTCGGTCTCGATCCCCATCACCCGGCGCACGGACATGCCTCGAGTCTAGGTGGCTGCCGACCGTCCCCTGGCCGACCCCCGACTCAGGGCTCGACAACCTCGCCGACCACGACCCCGGAGCGCCCTGCGGCGTCGACGTCGCCCTCGACCAGCAGCCCGAGGGCTCGGCGGGCCTGCATCCGGTGCTCCTCGGTGATCGAGATCCGGGCCGCACCGACAGCCGCGACCAGTGCGGCGGCGTCGTCGGAGTACCCGATGGGCAGGATGAAGTCGGGCACCGCATCGACGGGCAGGATGAAGTAGGCGATCGCCCCGGCGAGGATCGCCTTGTGCCGCCACGGCGTGTGCGGGTCGCGCATGGCGAAGTAGGCAGCGATGACCTCGGTGGTGAACGGCACCCGCCCGGCTACCGTGCCGACCTTCCGCCAGAAGGCCCTCGGCTGGACCTGGTCGGGATGTGACGTGCGCATGGGCCCGTCCTCTCCTTCTCCGGGCGGGGCCCGGGGCTGGCGCTGCGTCGCTCAGCAGCGCACCGACTGCACATGCCCGTTCCCGCAGGTGGCCAAACCCGGCCGGGACGCACGGAGGGCGGGCACCCGGTGGGGTGCCCGCCCTCGTGTACGTGCGGTGCGATCCGCGTCAGCGCCTGGGGGCTCCAGGCAGCTCGAGGATCTCACCCTTGAGGATCTCGGCACGGGTGCCGAAGATCGCCTGCAGGTTGTCGCCGACCTCCAGCACGCCGGCAGCGCCGAGGCTCTTGAGCTTGGCCTTGTCGACCTTGCTCTTGTCCTTGACGGAGATGCGCAGCCGGGTGATGCAGGCATCGACGCTGGTGATGTTCTCGAACCCGCCGAACGCCGCCAGGACCGCCTGGGCCTGGGACATGTCTGCGTCCACGTCGGCCTTCTTGAGCACTGCGGCCTTCTCCTCGTCGGAGAGCTGGACCTCGTGCTCGCCGTAGTCGGCGATGGCGTCTGCGTCCGGCTCGCGACCGGGCGTCGCCAGGTCCTTCCACTTCACTGCCCAGGTGAACAGCGCGAAGTAGATCGGGATGAGGACCACGCCGATCGCCACGGCGATCCACCAGGGCTCCCGGCCCGGCAGGATGCCGAACAGGAAGAAGTCGATCAGGCCACCCGAGAACGTGAGGCCGATGGACACCCCGAAGATGTACATGAACATGAACGACAGGCCAGCGATGACCGCGTGGATGCCGAACAGCCACGGGGCGATGAACAGGAAGGTGAACTCGATCGGCTCCGTGATCCCCGTGAGGAACGACGTCAGCGCCGCCGAGAACAGGATGCCTGCTGCGATCTGCTTCTGGCTGCTCTTGGCCTGGCGGTACATGGCGTAGGCCGCTGTCGGCAGGCCGAACATCATGAACGGGAACTTGCCGGCCATGTAGCGACCGGTCTCGTCGCCGGTGTTGTCGACGAACGGCGCGTCGGCCGCGAGCTGGGCGAACCACATGCGCTGGTCGCCGGTCACCGTCACACCGGTCGCGGGGTTGGTCCACTCGCCGAACTGGAACCAGAACGGGCTGTACCAGATGTGGTGCAGGCCGAACGGGATCAGCGAGCGCTCGATGAGGCCGAAGATGAACACGCCGATCGCGCCGAGGTCCTTGATCGCGTCAGCGAACGCGTTGATCCCGTTGCCGATGGGCGGCCACACGAAGCACATCACGATGCCGAGCAGCACGGCCAGGCCGGCCGTGGCGATCGGCACGAACCGCTTGCCCGCGAAGAACCCGAGGAACGGGGGCAGCTCGATCTTGAAGAACCTGTTGTAGCACCAGGCAGCCAGGGCGCCGACGATGATGCCGCCGAACACACCTGTTGCCAGGCTGGGTATGCCAAGGACGTTTCCGAAGGCTGCCGGCTCCAGGTCGGTCCAGCCCAGGACGTCCTGGGTGGCCTTGAGGCCCTCCTCGGTGGGCTGGATGCCCATGAACGTGCTGACGACCTTGTTCATGACCAGGAAGCCCACTGTTCCGGCCAGCGCCGCAGCGCCGGCGTCACCGGTGAGGCCGATCGCCACGCCGATGGCGAACAGGAGCGCCAGGTTGGCGAAGACGACGTCACCGGCGGCAGTCATGACGTCCGTGATGAGCTTGAACCAGCCCTCCGGTACCGCCTCGACGTCGTTGAGCTGCTTGTAGATGTTCTGGAAGCCAGCGCCGAGGCCAAGGAGCAGACCGGCGGCGGGCAGGATCGCCACGGGCACCATGAGTGCCCGACCGATCCGCTGGAGTTGCCCGAACAAACTGATCTTTGGTGGTGCCGTACTTGCGGCCATAAGGGCCCTCCGCGTTGAGTAGGTGCACTTACAGAGCGCAACTTACTCAGAACGGACGTGCGAAGCGCGGCAACGCGCCACGGATGACGTCCGCGTCATAGGTATTGGCCGGTGTTCGCGATGGTGTCGATCGACCTGCCGGCCTCCGTTCCCTGCTTGCCGGCCACGAGCGTGCGGATGAACACGATCCGCTCGCCCTTCTTGCCCGAGATCCGCGCCCAGTCGTCGGGGTTCGTCGTGTTGGGCAGGTCCTCGTTCTCCCGGAACTCGTCGACGCAGGCCGTGAGCAGGTGGGCCACGCGGATGCCCTTGCCCCCGGTCTCCAGGAACTCCTTGATGGCGGACTTCTTGGCCCGGGCGACGATGTTCTCCAGCATCGCCCCGGAGTTGAAGTCCCGGAAGTACAGGGTCTCCTTGTCGCCGTTGGCGTACGTGACCTCGAGGAACCGGTTCTCCTCGGACTCGGCGTACATGCGCTCGACCGTGCGCCGGATCATCGCCTCGCAGGTGGCGTCCGGTGAGCCGTGGTGCTCGGCGAGGTCGTCGGGGTGCAGGGGCAGGTCGGGCGTGAGGTACTTGCTGAGGATGTCCCCGGCGGACTGTGCGTCCGGCCGCTCGATCTTTATCTTCACGTCGAGGCGGCCCGGGCGCAGGATGGCCGGGTCGATCATGTCCTCGCGGTTCGACGCCCCGATCACGATGACGTTGGCCAGGCCCTCGACCCCGTCGATCTCGGAGAGCAGCTGGGGCACGATCGTGTTCTCGACGTCCGAGCTGACGCCGGACCCGCGGGTGCGGAACAGCGAGTCCATCTCGTCGAAGAACACGATGACGGGGGTGCCCTCGCTGGCCTTCTCCCGGGCCCGCTGGAAGACGAGGCGGATGTGGCGCTCGGTCTCACCCACGTACTTGTTCAGCAGCTCCGGGCCCTTGATGTTGAGGAAGTAGGAGCGCGCCGCCGAGCGGCCCTCCCGCTCGGCCACCTTGCGCGCCAGCGACGCTGCGACCGCCTTGGCGATCATCGTCTTGCCGCAGCCGGGCGGGCCGTAGAGCAGGATCCCCTTGGGGGCGGCGAGCTTGTGCTCCTTGAACAGCTCCGCGTGCACGTAGGGCAGCTCCACGGCGTCACGGATCATCTCGATCTGACCGGACAGACCGCCGATGTCGGCGTAGTCGACGTCGGGGACCTCCTCGAGGACGAGTTCCTCCACCTCAGCCTTGGGGATGCGCTCGAACACGTAGCTGGACCGGGGGTCCATGAGCAGCGAGTCCCCGGCCCGGATGCGCTGGCCGCGCAGCGCCTCGGCCAGGCGCACGACCCGCTCCTCGTCGGTGTGCCCGATCACCAGCGCGCGGTCCCCGCCCTCGAGGAGCTCCTTGAACATGACGATCTCGCCCACCCGCTCCACGCCGAGGGCCTCGACGACGTTGAGCGCCTCGTTGACCAGGACCTCCTGGCCGGGGGCGAGCTCGCCGACGCCCGGGGCGACCGTCACCCGCATCTTGCGGCCCTGGGTGTGGATGTCGACGGTCCCGTCCTCATGGCCCTGCAGGAAGATCCCGAACCCTGCCGGGGGCTCGGCGAGGCGATCCACCTCGGCCTTCAGGGTGATGATCTGGTCGCGGGCCTCGCGCAGGGTGGCCGCCAGGCGGCGGTTGGTCTCGGCGAGCTGGTCGAGCTCGGCCTGCAGCGAGCGCAGGCGCCGGTCGACGTCGTGGGGCACGGGCTGGTCGCTCATCGCTGTCCACCTCGCATGGGTCCGACCGGACGGATGCGCGCGACTCTACCCACTCCCCCGACGATCCCGCAGCAGTTCGCGCCGCGCCGCCGGGACGTGGCCCGGGATCAGGGCAGTCGCGGGCGGGGGGGCTGCTCGGCGGTGGCCGGGGTCGCGCCGTCGGCGCCATCGCGCTCGCGGACCGCGCCCGGGCCGTCGTAGTCCTGCCCGTACGCGCCCTTCGCCGGGCGGGTGCGCTTCGGGGGCAGTTGGGTGCCCGGGGCCAGCCGGCGTGCCGAGAGCAGGAACCCGGTGTGGCCGGTCATCCGGTGGTCCGGCCGCACGGCCAGGCCCTCGAGGTGCCAGGTGCGCAGCATCAGCTCCTGGGCGTACGGCTCGGTGAACCGGCCGTCGGCCCGCAGCGTCTCGGCGATCCGGGACAGCTGGGTGGTCGTCGCCACGTAGACGACGAGCACGCCGCCCGGGGCCAGTGCGTCGGCGACGGCGTCCGTGCACTCCCAGGGCGCGAGCATGTCGAGCACGGCCCGGTCGGCGGCTCCGGGCGCGACGACGGTGCCGAGCTCGGCCTGCAGGTCCCCGACCACGAGCTCCCAGCTCGGCTGGTCGCCGCCGAGGAAGCGCTCCACGTTGGTCCGGGCGATCTCGGCGAAGTCGGGACGCCGCTCGAAGGAGACGACCCGGCCCGACGGCCCGACAGCGCGCAGCAGGCTGACGGCCAGCGCCCCGGATCCCACGCCCGCCTCGACGACGACATCCCCCGGCCCGATGTCGGCCAGGCCGACGATGGCCGCGGCGTCCTTGGGGTAGACCACGGTGGCCCCCCGGGGCATCGACAGCACGAAGTCGCGCAGCAGCGGGCGAAGCACCAGGTAGGGCACCCCGGCGGCGGAGGTGGCCACGATCCCCTCCGGCTGGCCGATCAGGTCGTCATGGGCCAGCGCTCCCTTGTGCGTGTGGAAGACCTTGCCGGCCACCAGCGCGACCGTGTGGTGCCGTCCCTTGGGGTCGGTCAGCTGGACGAGGTCGCCGGCCTGCAGCAGGCCCCTCCGGTCGCCCCTGGGGGTGGTCGGCATCGGGGCCGCCACCGGGTCACGGACGGGCTCCGGCGCCGCGTCGGCCGCAGCGTCTGGCACGGGGGCGTCGTCTGGCACGGGGGCGTCGTCGGGCACGGGGGCGTCGGTCATGGGGCCCGACCCTACGGGCGCGCACCCCGCAGCGCGGCGTCGAGGTCCTCGATGAGCAGCACCCCGTACACGAGGCCCCGCCCATCGAGCACGAGCAGCTCCTCCCGGCCCTGCTGAGCGATGGCCTGGATCAGCTCTGCGCCCGCGAGGTCACCCGGGATGGTGCTGGTCGGCTCGATGGGCCGCGCCACGGAGCCGACGCTGATCCACGGTCGGCGCTCCTCCGGCACGGCAGCGATCGCTGCCTGGTGGCCGATCCCGGTCGGCACGCCCCGGGGATCGACGACCACCAGTGCGCCCGCGCCCGCGAGGCTGGCGCGCCGGATCGCCTCGGCCAGCGGGACGTCCCGGTCGACCGGCAGGGCGCGGCGCGCGAGGCCGCCGGCGGTCAGGCCGGTGGCCCGCGCACGCAGGGTCGCGGTGCGCAGGTGGGCCGAGGCTCCGGTCCACAGCATCGATGCCAGCAGCCCACAGACCACGAAGAGGATGATGTCGGGCTGCAGGCGCCCGGCCCCGACCAGCAGCAGGGGGATGCCCAGCGTGGCCACCGCAAGGCCCCGGCCCGCCCAGGCCGCGACGGCCGTGCCGCGCTGCTCGGAGCCGGTGGCGGCCCAGACCAGGCAGCGCAGGACGTTGCCGCCGTCGAGCGGCAGCCCGGGCAGGGAGTTGTAGATGCCGATCACGAGGTTGGCCCAGGTCATGGCCCGCGCCAGCACGGCCGCCACGCTGCCGGGGTCCAGCACAGTGCTGAGCAGGTAGCTGAGGCCAGCGACCAGGAACGTCGCCGCGGGACCGGCGGCTGCGATCGCGGCCTCGGACAGCGCGGAGTCGCGCCTGCGCTGGAACAGGGTCACGCCGCCGAGGAACTGCAGCACGACGCGCTCCACCGGATACCCCAGTGCGCGTGCGCTCAGCGCGTGGGCGAACTCGTGGACGAGGGTGGCGAGGCTGAGCAGGATCGCGAACGCCACGGCGATGACCATGGGGCTCGCGTCGGCGCTCCCCGCGAAGGCTGGCGCCCACAGGTAGGCCAGCAGGAAGACCCCGAGGATGCCGCTTAGCGGCACATGGACCGGGATCCCCGCGATCCGAAAGGAAGGTACGCCGGTCGCCACGTGTCCATCGTACGGGCCAGCCGCATCGGCCGGGTCGTGCCGCTCGGCGCAGTCGGTCCGTGCCGCGGGGCGCAGTCGGTCCGTGCCCCCGCGGGGCGTCGCAGCGGCAGTGTCTGACCCCCGACGTACGGTGGTCACATGCCGGACCCCACCGCCCTGCCCGTCCGCCCAGCGGCGTCCCTGTCGCCCTCCCGGGCGCAGGACTTCCAGTCCTGCCCGCTGCTCTACCGGTTCCGGGTGCTGGACCGCCTGCCCGAGCCGCCGAGCGCGGCCGCGGTCCGCGGGACCCTCGTGCACTCGGTGCTGGAGTCGCTGTACGACCTCCCGGCCGCTGAGCGGACCCTGGAGCGGGCGGTCGAGCTGCTCGCGCCCGAGTGGTCGCTGCTGGTCCAGGAGCGACCGGAGGTCGTCAGCATGCTTGCCGACGCCGGTGAGGTGGAGTCCGACTGGCTGCGCCGGGCAGGGGACCTCGTGGAGGCGTACTTCGGGATGGAGGACCCCACCCTCCTCGAGCCGGCCGCGCGTGAGCTGCGTGTGGAGGCGCAGCTGCCCTCCGGACTGGTCCTGCGGGGGTTCGTCGACCGGCTCGACCAGGCCGCAACAGGCCAGCTCCGGGTGGTGGACTACAAGACGGGCCGCCCACCGGGAGTCGGGTTCGAGTCGAAGGCCATGTTCCAGATGCGCTTCTATGCGCTGGCCCTGTGGCGGATGCGCGGTGAGATCCCGACCGTCCTGCAACTCATGTACCTGGCGACCGGCGTGGTCCTGCGCTACGAGCCGGACGAGGCGGACCTGCAGGCCATGGAGCGCAAGGTCAACGCACTGTGGCAGGCGATCCAGCGCGCCGTCGACACCGGCGACTGGCGTCCCAGTCCGTCGGCGCTGTGCCAGTGGTGCGCCCACCAGTCGCTGTGCCCCGCCTGGGGCGGTACGCCTCCCCCGCTGCCGACCTCAGTGGACGGCGGCGGGGCGGGCTTGGGGGTCTGAGGCGGGCGGGCGTCACTCGGTGCGGATCGCTTCGAGCACGTCCAGGTTGGCCGCCCGGCGCGCTGGCCACACGGCCGCCAGCACCCCGACCACGGCGGTGGCCAGCATGACGATGGCGATGAGCGCCCACGGGATGGCCAGCTCGGTGATCCCCTCGTCCACCAGCAGGCGCTGCAGCGAGATGCCGAGGATGAGCCCCAGCAGCACGCCCGTGACGGCGCCGAAGAAGCTGATCACGATGGACTCCCAACGGATCATCGTGCGCACCTGTCCGCGCAGGGTCCCCACCGCTCGGAGCATCCCGATCTCACGGGTCCGCTCGATGATGGACAGCGCGAGGGTGTTGACCACCCCGAAGATCGCGATCACGACGCTCAGCCCGAGCAGGGCGTAGACGAGGTTCAGCAACTGGTTGATCTGCCCGGAGATGGACTCCTTGAACTCGATCTGGTCCTGGATCTGCACAGTCGGGTAGGCCACCTGGATGGTGTCCAGCCCGGCACGCAGGGCGTCCATGTCGGCGTCGGGCTCGACCCGCACGTAGAGGAACGAGTCCACGGTCGGCAGGCCGGCCTGCTGCATCGTCTCCAGCGACACCACCCAGCCGGCGAACGCCGCCTCCCCGGGGTACACCTGCCGAAGCTCCAGGTCCTCGGCCTGGCCGGTGCCCCAGGTGACGGTCACCCGGTCGCCGACCTGCGCGCCAGCGGCTGCCGCGCTCTCCGTGTCGGCGGCGATCCCGCCGGGGGCGAGGGCCGAGCCCTCGATGCCGAGGTTCTGGACCTCGGCGCTGGTCACCGGGTCGATGCCGGTCAGTGTCACCTGCTCCCCGTCGATGAGGGCCGGCGCCTGCCGCACCCGGGAGACGAACACGACACCGGGGACCTGCTCGATGGCGTCACCGACCTCGGTGGAGAACGGGACGAAGCTGGTGGGCTGCACGATGAAGTCCGCCGAGATCACTTCGTCGACCAGCGCGTTGGTCGATGCCGTGGTCGAGGCGCCCAGCACGCCGATCCCGGTGACCAGGGCCAGGCCGATCAGGATCGCCGTGGCCGTGGCAGCCGTCCTGCGCCGGTCTCGCTGCGCGTTGCGCACGGCCATCCGGCCCACAGCGCCGAGCCGGGCCACCGGCGACCCCACGAAGCCGACCAGCGAGCGGCTGAAGACCGGTGCGAGGACGATCACCCCGATCATCAGCGCCGCCGAGCCGACTCCCGCCAGTTGCAGCCGACTCGGCATGTCGGCGTTCAGGACGGTCGCAGCCAGGAGCCCTAGCCCGACCGCAGTGAGCAGGGCGCCGGCCCACGCACGCAGCCGCAGGCTGCGCGCGGGCAGTGCCACGTCGTCGCGCATGGCGGCCACCGGGGGCACCTGGGAGGCCCGGCGCGCGGGGAACCACGCGGCGATCACCGTGACGAGGGTGCCCACGACCAGGCCGATGACGATCGTGCGCGGCTCGATGACCAGCTCGCCCGGGGGCAGCTCGGCGCCGAACAGCCCGAGCAACTTGCGCAGGCCGAGGGCGACGAGGATGCCGAATCCGATGCCCAGCGCACCGCCGACGAGGCCGAGGATGAGCGCCTCCCCCACGACCGACCAGGTGATCTGTCGCTTGCTGGCCCCGATCGCCCGCAGCAGGGCCAGCTCGCGCGTTCGCCGGGCCACGAGCATGGAGAACGTGTTGAGGATGATGAACGTGCCGACGAACAGCGCGATGAACGCGAACACCAGCAGGAACGTGTTGATGAAGCCCAGCGCGGTCGCGAACTGCGCGGAGGCCTCGTCCTGGAGCTCGGCGCCGGTGGAGACCTCGTAGCCGTCGCCGAGCTCGGCCCGGATCCGATCGCGCAGTGCCTCGGGGGTCACGCCCTGGTCAGCGAGAACGGACACCTGGTTCCACAGGCCCTCGCCCAGGAACGTCTGCTGTGCGTACGTGCGCTCGAACATCGTGAGCGTGGCCCCGGCCAGCCCACCGCTGACGCCGAACCGGACGGTCCCGACGACCGGGGCGTCCAGGCGTGGGCCCTGGGTGACGACCGCAACCGTGTCCCCCACCCCGAAGCCACCGCGCTCCGCGGTGCTGACGTCGACCACGATCTCCCCGGCCGCCTGGGGCGCCCGGCCCTCGACGAGCGAGATGCCGCTGAGCTTCGGGTCGTCGGGGTACTCAGGGAAGGAGAAGCCGAGTTGGGGCGGACCGTTGCCGCCGATCGGGGTGCCGTCGGTGCCGAGCACGGCGACGCCCAGCACCTGGATGTCGCCGGTCGCCACAGCCACCCCGGGCACGGCGCGGATGTCGTCGAGGACCTGCTCGGGGACGGTCGACACGACCGAGCCCCTCCCGTCGTCGCCGCCGACCTCGAGCGCCTGCGAGACGACGACGTCGGCGACCTCGTTGCTGAACAGGTCGTCGAAGGTGCCCTCGAGCGTGTCGGTGAAGATGAACGTGCCCACGACGAAGGCCACCCCGAGCACGACCGCCAGCCCCGACATGATCATCCGGGCCTTGTGCGCCTTCAGTGAGCGCCAGGTTGCCTTGAGCATGGATCAGGCCTGCTCGGCCCCGGCCGGGCCAGCGGGCTCGGAGGCCTGCCCATGGTGCTCGGGCGGCGCAGGGGGCTCGTAGGCGCCCACGACCCCGTGCGCGCCCGCCGGCTGCTCGAAGGACTTCATCCGGTCGAGGATCCCCGGCGCGTCCGGCTCGTGCATCTCGTCGACCAGCTCCCCGTCCGCCAGGAAGATCACGCGGTCGGCGTAGGAGGCGGCGTGCGCGTCGTGGGTCACCATCACGATGGTCTGCCCGAACTCGTCGACGCTGCGGCGAAGGAACCCCAGCACCTCGGCGCCGGACCGCGAGTCCAGGTTGCCCGTCGGCTCGTCGGCGAAGATGATCGCCGGCCTGGTCACCATGGCTCGGGCACAGGCGACGCGCTGCTGCTGGCCACCGGACAGCTCGCTGGGACGGTGCGTGAGCCGGTCGGCCAGCCCGACCGTCCCCACCACGAGGTCGAACCACTCGCGGTCCAGGTGCGCGCCGGCGATGTCGATCGGCAGGGTGATGTTCTCCTCCGCCGTCAGCGTGGGCACGAGGTTGAAGGCCTGGAACACGAAGCCCATCCGCTCACGGCGCAGGCGGGTGAGGTCGTTGTCCTTGAGGCTCGTGAGGTCGGCGTCGCCGATGAAGACCTTGCCCGAGGATGCGGAGTCAAGCCCCGCCATGCAGTGCATCAGGGTCGACTTGCCCGAGCCCGAGGGGCCCATGATCGCGGTGAAGCGACCGGCGGCGAACTCGACGTCGATGGAACGCAGGGCGCTGACCTGCGTCTCCCCCTGGCCGTAGACCTTGCTCAGGCCGACCGCGCGCGCGGCTGCCCTGCCTCCCCGTCCGGGTTCCACGGTGTGGGGGGCAGCCTCGTTCGGGGCGGCCTGGCCGTCCATCGGGCACCGTCCTTGTCTCGTGTTCGGCTGTGCGGTTCGGCTGTGCGGTTCGGCTGTGCGGTTCGGCTGTGCGGCACCGGGCGTGCCTGCCGCCGCCGAACGCTGCGGCGGATCAGTCCGGTCCGCGCTCCGAGTGGCCTCAGTCTAGGGCGAGCCGGCGACGGGCGACGGCCGTCGTCCACAGCCGACGGCAGGGTGTGGGCGACGTCACTCGGGATCGGGTGCCGCCGGAGCGGCAGCCGCGGAGCCTGCGACCAGGCCCCGAAGGGTGGCCAGGTCGATCCCGCGCAGGGACGGGCGCACGTGGACGCGTGGGCGCGGCGTGTGCTGCACCATGCCCTCGACGGCAACGACGGTCGCCCCGGCGGACCATCCCGCCAGCACGCCGTTGCGTGAGTCCTCGAGGACGACCGCGCCCTCGATGTCGATCCCGAGCAGCTCGGCCGCGCGCAGGTACGGGGTCGGGTCCGGCTTGCCGTGCTCCACCTCGTCGCCGGCGAGCGTGATCGGGAACGCCGGTACGTCGGCGGCACGCAGGTGCGCGGTGATGAGGTCGACGATGCTGCGCACCGAGGCTGAGACGAGGGCGAACGGGACGCCTGCGGCAGAGACCTCGCGCACGATTTCGGCTGCCCCGGGCTGGAGGGGCACCGGGGAATCCGCGAGCTCCCGGAGGAAGCCGGACACGATCAGGTCGGCGACCTCGTCGGCCGGGCGGGCCGAGCCTGTGCGGCTGCACATGTACTCCGCTGCCAGGGGCAGCGCCAGGCCGAGGATCGCGCGCTGGTCGTCCTGCGTCCAGGACGTGCCGCCGAGGCTGGCGACCACGGCCTCCTCGGCGCGCATCCACACCGGCTCGGTGTCGACGAGCAGGCCGTCCATGTCGAACAGCACCCCGGTCAGGTGCCGTGGAGGCGCTGGGGGCACGGCCTCGGCGGCCTCCGCAGGCAGGCCGGTGTCCTGGTCGGTCACGAATCTCACGCTCAGCCGGCGTTGTAGTACGTGGCTTCGGGATGGTGGACGATCATCGCCGAGGTGGACTGCTCCGGGTGGAGCTGGTACTCCTCGGAGAGCTCCACCCCGATGCGCTCGGGCGCCAGGAGGTCCATGATCACTGCCTGCTGCTCGACGTCCGGGCAGGCGGGGTACCCGAACGAGTACCGCTCGCCCTGGTAGCGCTGCTTGGTGATCAACTGGGTGCGGTCCGCGGCGTCCGCCTCCGCGATGCCGAGCTCGGAGCGCACGCGGGCGTGCCAGTACTCCGCCAGGGCCTCGGTGAGCTGGACGCCGAGCCCATGCAGCTCGACGTACTCGCGGTAGGCGTTGGCCTCGAACAGCCGCGCGGCGGCCTCGGAGACCGGCGAGCCCATCGTCACGACGTGGAAGGCCACCACGTCGGGTCGGCCCTCGGCCAGGACGTCGGCGCGGGAGCGGAAGAAGTCCGCCAGGCACAGGTGACGGTCCCGCTGCTGGCGGGGGAAGCCCAACCGGTGCAGCTGCCTGGGCTGCCAGCCCCCCTCGATCGGCATGGGGCCGGCCTCGGCGAGCCCGGTCGGGTCCAGGATCACCAGCTCGTCGCCCTCCGACCAGCAGGGAAAGTAGCCGTACACGACGGCCGCGCCGAGCAGGCCCTCCGTGTGCATGCGGTCAAGCCACATGCGCAGGCGCGGACGACCCTCAACCTCAACCAGAGAGTTATAGTCTGGGCCGTCCCCCCGCGAGGACTTCAACCCCCACTGGCCGAGGAACAGCGCGCGCTCGTCGAGGTAGGCGGCGTAGTCGGCCAGCGGGATGCCCTTCACCACGCGCGCGCCCCAGAAGGGCGGCGTGGGCACCGGGTTGTCGGCGGCGACGTCGCTGCGCTCGGGCAGGTCGGGCGAAGCGGAGGCGGCCGTCGCGCGCCTGGCGACCCGACGGGTGCGCAGCTCCGGCAGCTGCGCACCGGGCTCCCCTCGCCTGACCCCCATGAACGCATCCATCAGGCGCAGGCCCTCGAAGGCGTCCCGGGCATAGCGCACCTCGCCCGCGAACATCCCGGCGAGGTCCTCCTCGACGAAGGCACGGGTGAGCGCGGCACCCCCGAGGAGGACCGGCCAGCGCCCTGCGACGCCCCGGTCGTTCATCTCCTCGAGGTTCTCCTTCATGATCACGGTGCTCTTCACGAGCAGGCCCGACATCCCGATGAGGTCGGCGTCGTGCTCCTCGGCAGCGGTGAGGATGGCGGTGACGGGCTGCTTGATCCCGATGTTCACGACGTTGTAGCCGTTGTTGGTCAGGATGATGTCGACCAGGTTCTTCCCGATGTCGTGGACGTCGCCCTTGACCGTCGCAAGGACGATCGTGCCCTTGCCGCGGCCCTGGCCGCCCGCTCCGGCGGCGTCCTCGACCTTCTCCATGTGGGGCTCGAGGTAGGCCACGGCCGTCTTCATGACCTCGGCGCTGTTCAGGACGAACGGGAGCTGCATGTCGCCCCGGCCGAACAGCTCGCCCACTTCCTTCATGCCGGCCAGCAGGGTGTCGTTGACGATCGCGAGGGCGGGTCGCGCCTGCAGGGCCTCATCGAGGTCGGCCTCCAGCCCGGCGCGCTCCCCGTCGATGATGCGCCGCTGCAGTCGCTCCTCGAGCGGGAGCGCGGCCAGCTCCTCGGCCTTGGAGATCGAGCTCGACTGGGCGGTGACCCCGGTGAACAGATCGAGGAAGCGGCCGAGCGGGTCGTAGGTGAGCGTGCCGTCCTCGGCGTACGTGCGCCGGTCGTAGACCAGGTCCCGGGCGACCTGCAGCTGCTCCTCGCCGATCCGGGAGATCGGCAGGATCTTGCTGGCGTGCACGATCGCCGAGTCCAACCCGGCCTCGATGCACTCGTGCAGGAACACCGAGTTCAGCACCTGGCGCGCGGCGGGGTTCAGGCCGAACGAGACGTTCGACAGGCCCAGCGTCGTCTGCACGTCGGGGTGCTGGTGCTTGATGCGCCGGATCGCCTCGAGGGTCTCGATCGCGTCTCGGCGGGTCTCCTCCTGGCCGGTGGCGATCGGGAAGGTCAGGCAGTCGACGAGCACGTCGGACGGCGGGATCCCGTGGTTGTCGCGGAGGTCGGTGATCAGCCGGTCGGCGACCCGGACCTTCCACTCGGCGGTCCTGGCCTGCCCCTCCTCGTCGATGGTCAGAGCGACGACCGCGGCGCCGTGCTCCTTGATCAGGGGAACGATGCGCGCGAAGCGCGAGCCCGGGCCATCTCCGTCCTCGTAGTTGACCGAGTTGACCACCGCGCGTCCCCCGAGCATCTGCAGGCCGGCCTCGAGCACGGCGGGCTCGGTGGAGTCCAGGACGATCGGCAGCGTGGAGGCGGTGGCCAGCCGGCCGGCGAGCTGGCGCATGTCGGCCACGCCGTCGCGCCCCACGTAGTCCACGCACAGGTCCAGCAGGTGGGCACCGTCGCGGATCTGCTCCCGGGCGATCTCCAGGCAGGTCTCCCAGTCCTCGGCAAGCATCGCCTCGCGGAAGGCCTTGGAGCCGTTGGCGTTCGTGCGCTCCCCGATCGAGAGGTAGGCCGTGTCCTGCCGGAACGGGACGGATTGGTAGAGCGAGGCCGCTGCAGCCTCGTGCATCGGGGACCGTGGCCGCACCTCACGGCCGCCGACGCGGTCGACGACCGCCTTCAGGTGCTCCGGCGTGGTGCCGCAGCACCCGCCGACCAGGGCCAGGCCGAAGTCGGCAGTGAAGTGGTCGTGGGCCGCGGCCAGCTCGTCGGGCGTGAGGGGGTAGTGGGCGCCGTCCGCGGTCAGGATGGGCAGGCCCGCGTTCGGCATGGCCGAGATGCCGACATGTGCGTAGCGGCTCAGGTGGCGCAGGTGCTCGCCCATCTCGGCCGGGCCGGTGGCGCAGTTCATGCCGATCAGGTCGATGCCCAGCGGCTCAAGGGCGGTCAGCGCAGCACCGATCTCCGTGCCGAGCAGCATCGTGCCGGTGGTCTCCACCGTCACCTGGGCGATCAGCGCGACGCGCCGACCGTGCGCGGCCATGGCCCGTCGGGCCCCGACGAGCGCCGCCTTGGCCTGGAGGAGGTCCTGCGCGGTCTCGACGAGCACGGCATCCACGCCGCCCTCGAGCAGTCCAGCCACCTGTTCGGCGTAGGCATCCCGGAGGTCGCCGTACGCCGCGTGGCCCAGGGTGGGCAACTTCGTGCCCGGCCCCACGGAGCCCAGGACCCACCGGGGCCGGTCGGAGGTGGTGTATCCGTCGGCGACCTCCCGCGCGATGCGGGCTCCGGCAGCGGCGAGCTCACGGATGCGCGGGCTGATCCCGTACTCGCCCAGGTTGGCCAGGTTGGCGCCGAACGTGTTGGTCTCCACGCAGTCGACGCCCGCGTCGAAGTAGGCCGCGTGCACGCCGGCGACGATGTCGGGCCGGGTTACGTTGAGGATCTCGTTGCAGCCCTCATAGCCCTGGAAGTCGTCCAGGGAGGGGTCCTGCGCCTGCAGCATCGTGCCCATCGCGCCGTCCGCGACGATGACGCGCTCGGACAGGGCGGTGAGCAGGGAGTTCTTCGGCATGATGCCCCAAGGGTACGTGCTGGCGCAGCCGCTGGGCCGACGCCAGCCAGTCATGGGTGCCGCCTCGCCGGCCACGGTGCTGGGCCCACCCCGCGTGTGGACGCTCGCACGGAGCATCGCGGCCGGTGGCTTACCATCGTCGTGCACTTCGGGGGATTCCGGACATCCACGGTTCGCCAGGCGCCTGGGACGCCCCTCGACATGGCCGAGGAGGGGCGATGGGATCTGGACGCGCAGTCACGGCGCTTCGGCGAACGGGCGTGCTGCTCGCAGCAGGTGTCGTCCTCGTCGGCTGCTCCGGCGCGTCGGACTCGGTCCAGCCCACGCAGGACGCCAGCGCCCCTGCGTCCATGCCCCCCTCGAGCGCCTCCCCCTCCCCCAGCAGCACCCTGTCCGCGGCCGAGCAGGCGGCGTTCGAGGAGGCCACCGCGGTCGTCCTCGCCTACCGCCAGACCATTGCCGACCTCTACAGCGGCGCCCGCACCGACCTCAACGACCTCGACAAGGTCGCGACGGGCGAGTTGTTGGATCGAACCTGCACAACATGTCAACAAGGACTTGCGCCAGGGTTATCGCAGTCGGAGCCAGTTGGCGTCCGAACTTGGCCTTGTCTCAGCCAGTGACTCGTGGCGGTCGATCTCGCGCGGAGCCCAGACCGTCTAGTCGTGCGGGCCTGCATCGACGCCACGGCCGTTACCGACGTATCGCCCAGACGGGCGAGCGCACTCCTGGCGCTGCGCGAGGTGTCTGGACTATCACGTGGTGATGACGGACTACCTGCCCGACCCGGGGTGGGCCGTTGACGCGGAACAGGCAGATCCCGCGCCCGAGGACCGGAAGTGCTGAGCCAAGCGTGGATGGGCCGCGCTTGCTGGTCAGTGGCTCTTGCACTCGGGCGCTACCTCCGCGGCGGCGGCCGACGGCCTGTGGCCAACGATGAGCGCGGAAGCGGAGGCAGCGGGTCCGCCGACGTCGTCCTCAACCCCAAGGACCCAGGCTCCTCCGGCGGGGCGGGTGGTGGTGCGGACACCGCTGGGTCCACGTCGCCGGGCGCGAGCACGTGCACGTACCTCGGCGAGCCGATCGACTGCACGTCCTCCAAGGGCGTGTGGTCGCAGGAGCGGCAGTGCTTCGTCCGGCAGATGACCGTCGAGGTGAGCGAGGAGACGCCGTTCCAGGGCCACACCGACGGTGCGGTGTACCGCTGCTCGACTCCGGGGTCTGCCGGAGGCGGGCTGCTCGGCGTCGGCCCGGGCTCGTCGTACCTGTTCTGGGCACCGACCTCCGGGGCGGGCGCACTGCAGCTGGTCGACCCGGTGACCCTCGCCGAGGAGGCGATCGAGCGGATGCGCCTGAGGGCTCCCCGGATCGGGATGACGCCCCTTGACCCCGGCGCCCCCCTGCTGGTCGGGATGGACGCCTGGCTCTGGGTCGACAACGACGGCCCCACCGGGTACGGGCCGATCTCCGGCTCCGCGACAGCCGGCAGCACCACCGTCACCGCCCGGGCGAAGGTCACGAAGGTGGTGTGGGACATGGGCGATGGCACGCGCGTGACGTGCCGGAACCCGGGCACCCCGTGGACGCCCAGCCGGGGCACCGGGGCCTCCCCCACCTGCGGGCACCGCTACACCACCGCCTCCACCGCCGAGCCCGGCGGCACCTACACCGTCCGCGCGACGGCCCACTGGGTTGTGGACTGGACCGGCGCGGGCCAGGCAGGCCGGATCACCTTCACCCTCGCCGGCTCCCGTTCCCTCGAGGTCACCGAGCTGCAGGTCCTGCAGACCGGCTGATCTCGTGCTCGGCGCCATCAGTTTCGCCAGACCCTGTGCGGCAATCGCCGGATCTGGAAGGGCGCGCCGTTGCTGGCCGGCCAGGGCGTCCCGGGTGGGGCACCGGGTCCCGGTTCGACCGGGCTCGGTTGGTCGGGTCGAACCGGCTCGATCGCCCACATCCGCAGGTCCACCTGTCGGTGATGGGACCAACACAGGAGCGCGAGGTTTGCCACGTCTGTGCCGCCGCCTGCGGCCCAGTCGTCCAGGTGGTGGGTCTGGCACGCCTCGGCCGGCACCTCACATCCCGGAATGATGCAGCCTCGATCCCGGGCCGCGAGCGCTCGCCTCTGCGCCGCGGTGGCGGTGCGCTGCGTGCGTCCGACGTCGAGCGGGATCCGGGTGCCGAACATCGAGGCTGCCAGAGCTGCCACGCGCCCGGCCGGCCCAGGAGCCGGTTCCGACGGCGACCCAGGGCTGCTGACTGCGACCGGGGTGATGGCGGCATCGCACCCTGCCCAGCGCGCCTCGGCCGAGGTGAGCAGGTGCCCCCGGCTGGTCTGCCAGAGCGGGTCCCCCGTCGTGGCCTGATCGAGCGTGACGGTCAGGGAAACCGGGAGCCCGCCCCGGGTGGGAAGCAGGTCGGCGGCATGCGCGTCGCTGACCAGCTGCACCAGCGCGTCCGCGCGACGGGCCCCCGCCGGGACATGGTCCGCGGTCGAGCGCAACCTCTCGGAGACCGCCTCGATGGCCGCCATCACCACCTCGCCCTCGACGCGAGGCAGCTCCCCGGTGAGGATCACGCTGTCGGACGTCACCGCGAAGGACAGCGAACGGCCGGCGTGTGCCTCGGACTCCGCACGAGTCGGGTCCGGACACGGGTGCAGGAGGCGGTCGGCAGCCGTGACGAACCTGCTGATCATCGCGGGCGACCAGTGCCCCCAGTGGGGTGCAAGCTCGGCGAGGATCGCGTCCACCTCCTCAGCGGTGAACCGCTCGGCGAGGCGTGCGATCGGGTCGACGTGGTCCGACGTGATCACGCCGGCAGCCCACGCTGCGGCCACCCGGTCGTGACCGGCGGCGAACGCCCCGCAGCGCGCCAGCCTGCGCGCCAGCCCCGGCGACCAGGCGCGCGCCCGCAGCATGCCGCCTGCCGCCGGGAACGGCAGGGCGCCGGCGACAGCCGCTGCGTGCATCCGCGCAGCCAGGGCGTACTCCGCCGCCGCTACGGCACCCGCCAGCACCTCGACGTCTGCTGTGGGCCGATCGCCGTCGGCAAGGCCGACCGGCCCGGCTCCATCGGCCGCGACCGCCAGGCATCCACGCCACGCGGCCCGCACCACCGCATCGGCGGCCTCTGACCAACTCGTGGCGCGCGCGTCGACGATGATCGCGGACTCTCCCACGACTGCCATGCGGACCCCCGTCCAGTACGAACACCTGTTCGAAGGCTATCGCTGCCCACTGACATGCCCGAAGCACCGAGCGGCGGCCAGCGAACGGCGGCCACCGAACGGCGGCCACCGAGCGGCGGTCTGCGATCGGACCGCGGCCCACGGGGACCGGGGGGCGGCGCGCCGTCAGCGACCCCGGGCGGCGCGGTAGCGCGCGATCAGGGCGTTCGTCGACGAGTCCAGCGTCGCCTCCGCCGCACCGGTCAGCATCGGCTCGATGGAGTTCGCCACGACCTTGCCCAGCTGCACGCCCCACTGGTCGTAGGGGTTCAGGTCCCAGATCATGCCCTGCACGAAGGTCGAGTGCTCGTACAGCGAGATGAGGGCACCGAGCGCGAACGGCGTCAGCCGGTCGGCCACGAGCGTCGAGTTGGGCCGGTTGCCGGGCATCACCTTGTGCTCGACGAGCTCGGGCGACGTTCCATCGGCCATCACCTCGTCGGCGGTCCGGCCGAACGCCATCACCCCGGCCTGGGCCAGGCAGTTGGCCACCAGGAGGTCGTGGTGGTCGCCGATGTCGTTGATCGGCTGCGTGAAGAAGATGAAGTCCGCCGGGACGATCGTCGTGCCCTGGTGCAGCATCTGGTAGAAGGAGTGCTGGCCGTTGGTGCCGGGCTCGCCCCAGAACGACGCCGAGGTCTCGTAGTCGACCGGCTCCCCCGCTGCAGTCACGCGCTTGCCGTTGCTCTCCATGATCATCTGCTGCAGGTACGCGGGGAAGCGCAGGAGGTACTGGTCGTACGGCAGCACCACGTAGTCCGCAGCGCCCAGGAAGTTGCGGTTCCACACGCAGAGCAGCCCGTGCAGGGCCGGCAGGTTCTCCTTCCACGGGGCCTCGCGGAAGTGCGTGTCCATCGCGTGCAGCCCGGCCAGCAGCTCTCCGAACGCAGCCGGCCCCACGGCGAGCATGGTCGACAGGCCGATCGCCGAGCTCATCGAGTACCGGCCACCCACCCAGTCCCAGAACCCGAACATGTTCGCGGTGTCGATCCCGAACTCCGCGACCTTCTGCGCGTTGGTCGAGATCGCCACGAAGTGCCGGGCCACCGCGGCCGGGTCCCCGCCGAGGCCGTCGAGCAGCCAGGTGCGCGCCGTCGTGGCGTTGGCCATCGTCTCCTGCGTGGTGAAGGTCTTGGACGCCACGAGGAACAGGGTCTCGGACGGATCGAGGTCCAGCGTCTTCTCCACGAAGTCGGTGCCGTCCACGTTCGACACGAACCGGAAGACGAGGTCGCGGTCCGCCTGGTGCTGCAGCGCCAGGTAGGCCATCACCGGACCGAGGTCGGAGCCACCGATCCCGATGTTCACGATGTTGCGGATCGGCCTGCCGGTGAAGCCCAGCCACGTCCGGGAGCGCACCTGGTCGGCGAATGCCCCCATCCGGCCGAGGACCTCGTGCACGTCGGCCACGACGTCCTGGCCGTCGACGGTCAGCGCCGCGTCGGCGGGCAGCCTCAGCGCCGTGTGCAGCACCGCACGGTCCTCGGTGTTGTTGATGTGGACGCCGTCGAACATCGCGTCGCGCCGTGCGGCCAGGTCCCGCTCGTCGGCCAGCGCCACGAGCAGGTCCAGCGTCTCCGCCGTGATCCGCTGCTTGGAGAAGTCGAGGTGCCAGCCCGCCCCGTCAGCCGTGAACGTCGCCCCTCTCGCGGCGTCGGCCTCGAAGAGGTCGCGGACGGTCACATCGGCGAGGGATGCGGCGTGCGAGGTCAGGGACTTCCAGGCGGCAGCGGCCGTCAGGGGCGAGGTTGTCATGGGGGCCTCCTTCGAGCCCCCAGACTAGGAGAGGTCCACCCCGAGAAGCGTGTCGAGCAGGGCGCCCACCGTCACCCCCTGCGCAGCAGGCTCCGCCGAGGGCGCGGGCCCACCGCCGGCGCGCGCGGCCCACGCGTCGAGCAGGGCCAGCGCCCCGGGGGCGTCCAGGTCGCCGGCCAGTCGCTCGCGCACGGCGCCGAGCAGCTCCGCACCCGCCGGCGTCGACAGGCCGGCGGCCCGCAGCCGCGCCGCCCGGTCGGTGGCGGTCACCAGGTCGGCGTCGCTCCACTCCCAGTCGGAGCGGTAGTGGTGCGCGAGGAGCGCCAGGCGGATCACGGCCGGCTCGACCCCGGCACGCCGCAGCGCGGAGACGAACACGAGGTTGCCACGGGACTTGCTCATCTTGTGGCCCTCGAAGCCCACCATCCCGGTGTGCACGAAGTGCCGGGCGAAGGGCGACTCGCCCGTTGCCGTCCGGGCCTGCACCGAGCACATCTCGTGGTGCGGGAACGCGAGGTCCGATCCCCCGCCCTGGAGGTCGAAGCCCATCCCCAGGTGGTCCAGGGCGATGGCGGTGCACTCGATGTGCCAGCCGGGACGACCGTGTCCCAGCGGCGTGTCCCAGGCCGGCTCGGCCGGGCGCTGCGCCTGCCACAGCAGGCAGTCCAGTGGCTTGCGCTTGCCGGGGCGCTGCGGATCGCCGCCCCGCTCGGCGAACAGCGCGCGCATCTGCTCCTCGTCGAGGCCGGCGACGTCCCCGAACCCGGGAACCGCCAGCGTGTCGAAGTACAGGTCGCCGTCGACCGCGTAGACGGCCGCGGCCTCCTGCAGCCGACCGATCCACTGGACCACGGCGGGGATCGACTCGACCGCCCCGATGTAGTCCCGCGGCGGCAGGACGTTCAGGGCCGCCATGTCCTCGGCGAACAGGGCAGTCTCGGCGCGCGCCAGCTCCCGCCAGTCCTGACCGGTCGCGACTGCCCGCTCCAGCAGCGGATCGTCGACGTCCGTGACGTTCTGCACGTAGTGGACCTCGTGCCCGAGGTCGCGCCAGTAGCGGTTGACCAGGTCGAAGGCGACGTAGGTCGCCGCATGCCCCATGTGCGTGGCGTCGTACGGCGTGATGCCGCACACGTACATGCGCGCAATGGGGCCGGGTTCGGTCGCACGCACCTCGCGCGTCGGCGTGTCGAACAGGCGCAGCGCCGGACCACGGCCCGGCAGGGCAAGGGGCTCGCGCCCGGACCAGGACTCCACGGCAGAACCCTAGGTGATCCCGGACCGTGCTGGGTCCGGGCGCTCAGGGGCCCTACCGCCGCCGGAGGCGTGCGGCCCGCACGCGGCGCAGTGTCTCGATGTCGGCCTCGTCGGCGGGACCGCCCCACCAGGAGCACGGAGCCACCGCGTGGACGACCCCGTTCGCCGTCTGGATCCGGGTCCCTCCGCGCAGGCCACTTGCCGGCTGGAAGTCCTCGACCTCGGTCCACGGGATCCGGTGGGTGCGCAGCACGGTCACCTGCAGGTGGTCCTCGCCCAGGATCACCAGCTGGCGCATGCGCAGCACGGCGAAGAGGGCGACGAACAGCATCGCGAAGGCACCACTGCCCTCGGTGCCCAGCAGGAGAGCCACCGGGGTGACCACGGCGACGACCGGAAGCACGGTCGTCAGCGGAGGACGGAACCCGACGGGCCTCGACTCCTCCACGCGACCTCCCGACTCAACGTCCGGGCAGGCGTCCCGGCTGCGCCAAGTCTTGGACCTCGCCCGGGCGGTGTCAAAGACATCGGCGACGGCGCGCCGACGGGGCGGGGGCCGTGCCCGTCATCCTCGGGACCAGCCTGCCGCGGGCCCGGGCTTAGGCTTGGGCCCGTGCTCGAGGTCCTCCGGCAGCGGCGATGGCTCGGCTTCTCCGCATTCGTCGTGGCGATGCTCACCCTGTGCGTCGTGCTGGCCGACTGGCAGTGGAACCGCTACCAGCAACGGTCGCAGGAGAACCGGGCGCTCGACGCGGCCCTGTCGGCGCCCCCGATCCCTGTCGGGGACCTGCTCGAGGCGCGACCCGCGGGCCCGGCCGCCTCCGGCAGCCCCGGCGACCTCCCCGAGGGTGCGCAGTGGCGCATGGTGACGGCCACCGGCACGTTCGACGCCGCCGCCGAGGCCGCCGTGCGCCGGCGTCCGCTCGACGGTCGCACCGGGTTCTGGGTCGTCACCCCGCTGGTCACCGACTCCGGCACCGTCCTGGTGAACCGGGGCTGGGCCCCGGCCGGCCGCGACGCGACCACCGCCCCCGAGGTCGGGCCACCCCCGGCGGGGACCGTCACCGTCACCGGCCGGCTGCGCGCCCCGGAGCGCACGACGCAGGCCGACCCGCCGCCGGCCGGCCAGGCATGGGCCGCCGACCCCGGGGTGCTGGTGACCTCCGGCGACGTGTACGACGCCTACGTCGAGCTTCGCACCTCCGAGCCGCCGGCCGCCGAGGGGCTGACCATCCTGGCCGATCCCGGGCACCGCGGCCTGAACAACCTCGTCTACTCGGTGCAGTGGCTGATCTTCGCCGCCGTCGGCATCGTGGGCTGGTGGCGGCTGATCCGTCAGGAGTCCCGGCGCGATCCGGACGAGGAGGTAGCGGCCGGCGGCTCGCCCGATCCGGACCCGGCCCCGGCCGCACAGCCGGTGGCAGGCCCCGAGCTCAGCCCCGACACTCGTCCCGCGGTGTGATCTCCGGCCGCCGCAGGAGATACACGCTGCTGTCGGCCCAGACGAGCTCGTACCCCGATCGCTCGGCCACCTTCAGGGCCACCCACGACAGGGAGTCCGGGTACCCGGTCGTGCGCTGGCTCAGGTCCACCACGACGTAGTCGGGGTCGGGCGCCGGGATGCCCGGCACGGCGACCCGGTTGGTCCGGATCAGGTGCGGGGCCACGCGGTCGTCGACGGACACGCACACGCCCGGCGGGATCAGCGAGACCGCCGTGGCACGGGCGACCGCCTGGCGGGTCTGCTCCCAGGCCCGGCCGTCGAGCATGCGGCTCAGCGGCGAGTGGCCGCCGAGTATGAGCCAGGCCTGGCTGGCCACCAGCCACGCGACCACCGCGCCGCGCAGCCAGGGCCGCCGCCAGACTCCCCAGCGCCCACCGGCGTCGACCATCGCCAGCACGAGGATGATCCAGATGGGCGCGTTGTAGTGGAACTCCGTGCTCCACAGCGCCTCGCGGGAGTTCAGCAGGCGCTGGGCCAGCAGCGGCGCGGCGAGCAGGACGTATGGCGAGCCCAGCGGCAGCAACGAGAGCGGGAGCAGCAGGAAGGCCAGCGTGCGGACCTTCTCGGGCGGCGTCACCAGCTGCTCGGCGACCAGCATCGGGTCGGTGAGGATGGTGCGCAGCGCGCTGAACGGGTCCGGGCCGAGCGCGTCGAACGTCCAGTAGACGAACTGGCCCTTGCTCGACATCGCCGGGATGACGACCTGGGTGACCACCACCAGCACCGCGGCCCCGACTGCCACCAGCGCCACGCCGAGGGCGCGCGGCCTGCGGGCCGCCCGGATCAGCCCGATCATCATCACGACCGCCCCCATGTCCTCGCGGACCAGCAGGAGCGCCGCCGCCCAGAGGATGAGGGCGCGATCGCTGCGGCGATCGAGGGCGTCGATGGCGGCGGCCAGGATCGGGACGGCGAACGCAACCTCGTGGAAGTCGAAGTCGACCATCGAGGCGAACGGCCAGCCCAGCGCGTACCCCGCCGCCACGCCGAGGGCCCAGCCGCGGGACATCCGCCGCCGCGCGAAGGCATCGACGACGGGGATGCTGGCCGCCAGCAGCAGGGCCTGTACGACCAGCAGCACCCGCGGGTCGTCCCACACCCAGTACGCCGGGGCGGCGAGCACGAGGATCGGGTGGAAGTGGTCGCCGAGGATGTTGTAGTCGATGCCCTTCACGGGAACGAGCGGGGCCTGGAACCGGGCGTAGTTGCGCACGGCCTGGTCGAAGATCCCGAGGTCGTGGGCCCCGGTCAGGTACTGGCTGTGCCGAGAGAAGGAGTAGGCCGTCCACACGAGGAACGCCGTGAGCGCGAGCAGCAGGACCGGCCCGCGGTCGCGCAGCCGCGCGTGACCGTACATCCCCCGGTGTCCGTCAGCCGGCGGCCAGGGCGTTCCAGGCGTCCACGTGGTCGAGGACCTCGAGGAGCCGGCGCACCACGGCATCCGGGGTCCCGTCGACGGGACCGCGCTGGTCGTCAGGGATGTCGCTGTGCGGAACGAGGATCGCGCGCATCCCGACCTGCTGGGCACCGTGCACGTCATCCCACGGCCGGTCCCCGACGAACACGGCCCGTGCCGGATCGCTCACGCCGACCGCGGCCAGCGCAGCCAGGAAGGCGTCCCCGTGCGGCTTGCCCACGGGCAGCTCCGAGGAGTAGACGGCCCCGTCGATCAGCTCGAGCAGCCCGTCGCGCTCGAAGACGGCCTCGTGATGGGATCGCGGCCACAGGGTGTTGGACAGCACGCCGACCCGGATGCCGCGCCCGCGCAGGGCGGTCAGCAGCGGGACCGCGTCGGGATCGGCACGGGTGTGCGGCTCCCAGAACTCGAGGTAGGCGGCCATGGCCGCGAGGTGCCGACCGCTGGCCAGGTCGATCCCGCAGTCCAGCAGGACCTGGTCCAGCCGACCGGCGCCGGTGATCCCGGCGCTCGCGTGCTGGGCCTGCCAGCGCTCGATCTCGGCACCGAACAGCTCCGTGGCCAGCGACGCGGCCCGGCGTGGGTCGTACACCGAGGTGTAGGCGTACCAGGCAGCGGTGAGGTCGACGTCGTGCCACGGAGTCAGCGTGCCGCCCCAGTCGAAGATGACGGCCTGCACGGGCGCCGGCCCCGAGGGGGACTCGGGCCCCGAGGTCACGGCAGCGTCCGCACGCGGTCCAGGATCGCCGCTGCCGCGTCCGCCACTGCGACATCGACCCGCTCGCCGCTGGCCCGGTCCTTCACCTCGACGAGCCCGTCAGCGAGCTTCTTGCCGACGACGACCACCAACGGCACGCCGATCAGCTCGGAGTCGTTGAACTTGACCCCGGGCGAGACGCCCCGCCGGTCGTCGTAGAGCACCCGCAGGCCGAGCGCGTCGAGTTCGCCCGCCAGGCCGAGGGCGGCCGCGAACACGGCGTCGTCCTTGCCCGTGGCCACCAGGTGGACATCCGCCGGGGACACCTCGACGGGCCAGACGAGGCCCTTGTCGTCGTGGTGCTGCTCGGCGATCGCCGCCACGGCCCGCGACACGCCGATCCCGTAGGACCCCATGGTCACCACGACCTGTCGGCCGTTCTCGTCCAGGACGGTGAGGTCGAGGGCCTCGGCGTACTTCCGCCCGAGCTGGAAGATGTGCCCGATCTCGATGCCCCGGGCCTGGCTGAGCGTCCCGGCCCGGCCGGCGGCCGCGCACTCCGGGCAGGGGTCGCCCTCGCGCACCTCGGCGACGTCGATGCGCCCGTCGCCGGTGAAGTCGCGCCCGGCGACGAGGTCGAACACGTGCCGGCCCGGCTCGTTGGCCCCCGTGATCCACCGGGTCCCGTCCACCACCCGCGGATCGAGCAGGTACCTGATGAAGGACGGCGAGTCCTCCCCCAGCAGCTCCGGGCCGATGTAGCCCTTCACCAGCATCGGGTGCGCGGCGAAGTCGGCCTCCTCGAAGGCGACCGGCTCCCCGGGCAGCACCACGGCCTCCAGCCGCTTCATGTCGACGTCGCGGTCGCCGGGCAGGCCGATGATCAGCGGGTACGAGCTTCCGTCGGGCATCGACACCTTGACCACGACGTTCTTCAGCGTGTCGCCGGCCTGCCACGGCCGGTCACCGCGGGCGAGGTCCGGCCGGGAGTTGGCGAGGTCGACCAGCGACTCGATGGTGGGGGTGTCGGGGGTGTCCTCCGCGTGGGCGGCTGGCAGCCCGGCCAGCGGCGTGGGCGCGGGGGCGACGCTGGCCACGGCCTCGACGTTCGCGGCGTACCCGCACTCCGCGCACCGGACGTAGGTGTCCTCGCCGACCGCGCACGAGGCCAGGAACTCCTCGGAGGCTGAGCCGCCCATGGCCCCCGACATGGCCGACACGATGGTGTAGTCCAGGCCAAGCCGGTCGAAGGTCCGGATGTAGGCAGCCCGGTGCCGCGCGTAGGACTCGACGAGCCCCTCGTCGGTCGTGTCGAACGAGTACGAGTCCTTCATCAGGAACTCGCGGCCGCGCAGGATTCCGGCCCGCGGGCGCGCCTCGTCGCGGTACTTCGTCTGGATCTGGTACAGGCTCACGGGCAGGTCCTTGTACGACGAGTACAGGTCCTTCACGAGCAGCGTGAACATCTCCTCGTGCGTCGGGGCCAGCAGGTAGTCCGCCCCACGCCGGTCGGCCAGGCGGAAGAGGTTGGGCCCGTACTCGGTCCAGCGGTCGGTGCGCTCGTACGGCTCGCGCGGCAGCAGGGCGGGGAAGTGCACCTCCTGGAACCCGGAGGCGTCCATCTCCTCGCGCACGATCCGCTCGACGTTGCGCAGGACCTGGTAGCCCAGTGGCAGCCAGCTGAAGATCCCCGGCGCCACTCGCCGGACATAGCCAGCGCGGACGAGCAGCCGGTGCGAGGGCACCTCAGCGTCCGCGGGATCCTCGCGGAGGGTGCGCAGGAACAGCGTGGACATGCGGGTCAGCACGGGCACTCCCTCAACTGCGTCGCGGGGACCCTGGGCTCCCCGACGTACGGGCGGCGATGTCGGCACAGGATAGCCCCCGGTCAGGATGCACCTGCTGACTCGGATCGGCGCCACCCGCTGTGCCGGCGGCCTCGGTCCCCCGCCCGGCCGGCCCCCGCCCGCCGCCCCCACCCGGCCCCCGCGCCGGCCGGCAGCCGGCCCGCCGGGCCCCGGCGTGGCAGGATGGCCGCCGTGCCCGGCGAGCTCAAGGTGTTGACAGCGCGCCACGTCCGAGAGTTGCGGGCGCTGGTGGACCGCGATCCCGTCGCGCACTGCTTCGTCGCGGCTCGTCTGGCCGATCCGATGGACCCCTGGTCGCTGGGCGGGCAGATCTGGGGCTGGTTCGAGGACGGGCGGCTGCGCTCGGCGCTCTACACCGGCGCCAACCTGATCCCGATCGAGACGACGCCCGTCGCGCGGGCCAACCTCGCCGACCACGCCCGGCGGCTCGGCAGGCGCTGCTCGTCGCTCGTGGGCCCGGCCGACGAGGTCCTGGACCTGTGGCGGCTGCTCGCGCCGGCCTGGGGCCCAGCCCGCGAGGTGCGCGACACCCAGCACCTGATGGCCACGCATGCCCCGGCGCAGGTCCTGGGCCATCCCGGGCTGCGGCCGCTGCGCCCCGACGAGCTCGACCTGCTGATGCCGGCGGCCATCGCGATGTTCACCGAGGAGGTGGGCGTCTCCCCCGTCGCCCACGGGGCGGGGCCCTCCTACCGCGCGCGGCTGGCCGAGCTGATCCGCGCCGGTCGTGCGCTGGCGGTCGTGGAGGACCACCGGATCCTCTTCAAGGCCGAGATCGGGTCGGCGACCCAGCACGTGTGCCAGGTCCAGGGCGTGTGGGTCGACCCCGCCCTGCGCGGCCGCGGCCTCGGGGAGGCGGGGATGGCCGCGGTCGTGGAGCACTCCCAGGCGCACGTCGCGCCGGTCGTGTCCCTGTACGTCAACGACTTCAACGCCTCAGCCGTCGCCGCCTATCGACGCGTCGGGTTCGAGACCGTGGGCACGTTCGCGACCGTGCTGTTCTGAGCGGCCAGGACCGCGGCGCCGGCGATGTCACCCGCCCGCAGCCGGGCCAGTGCCGTGTTGGCCTCGGCCAGGGGCAGCACCTCGGTGCGGGTCCGGATGGGGATCTCGGCCGCCAGCGCGAGGAACTCGCGCACGTCCGCCCTCGTCACGTTCGCCACCGAGCGGATCTGCCGCTCGAGCCACAGCAGGTCGTAGTCGAACTCCGGGATCCGGTCGAGGTGGATCGCGTTGATGGCCAGCACCCCGCCGCGGTCCAGCGCCGCCAGGGCTGCGACCACCACGTCCCCGGACGGAGCGAACGTGATCGCCGCGTCCAGCGGCACGGGCGGCCTCTCGTCATAGCCGCCGGCCCAGGCGGCCCCCAGCGCAAGGGCCGCCTGCTGCTCGGCGACCGAGCGTGTCGACACGTGCACGTCGCACCCGGCGTGCACGGCCAGCTGGATCACGATGGTGGCCGACGCCCCGAACCCATAGAGCCCGAGCCGGGTTCCCGCCGCACGCGCCAGGTCGATGCCGGCCACCCGCAGGGACCGATAGCCGATCGTCCCGCCGCAGAGCAGGGGGGCTGCGGCGAGATCGTCGAATCCCTCGGGCAGCCGGTGCACGAAGTCGGCTCGGGCGGTCATGGCAGTCGCGAAGCCGCCGTCGCGGTCCCACCCCGTGAACAGCAGGTCCTCGCACAGGTTCTCGCGCCCCGTGCGGCAGTGGCGGCAGGCCCCGCAGCAGCCGGCGGTCCACGCGACCCCCACCCGGGTGCCGATCGGCAGCGCTGCGCCGTCAACCCCGGCGCCGTGCGCGACGACGCGGCCGACGACCTGGTGGCCCGGGACGATCGGCAACCTCCGGGCGGGCAGGTCCCCCTCGACGATCTGCAGGTCCGTTCGGCACACAGCGCAGGCGGCCACCTCGAGCAGGACCTCGCCCGGTCCCGGATCCGGATCGGGGCGCTCGATGAGGCGCAGGCGGCGGCCCGCCGGCACCGGGCCCGGCTCGCGCAGCTCCATCGAGATCACGAGCAGGGCCCCGTCCGGGTGATAATGGTCGGCATGGATTGGATCCGCGACAACATCAAGGTCATCGGCGGCGTCGTCATGTTCGCCATGGCCCTGCCCTTCCTCCTCACCCTTGTCGGGATCAAGGTGTTCTGATCCTCAGCGAAGGTCCGGGCGGCCCGCTACGGCTTGCCCCCGAGACCGCGCCGGCGCACGATGCTGGCGAACTCCTCGCTGAAGACCCGCTGCACCGCCCGGGAGTCCAGCGTCCCGGTCACCGTCTGGTACCTGCCCTCGGCCATCCCGATGCAGACGCGGTGCCAGGCGTGGCCGACGGCGAAGGTCACCGTGCCCGCGACTCCGCCGGTGATCGCTCCACCCGCGACGGTGCCGACCCCGGGCACGAGCTTGAGCAGCCCCGTGGCCGCCGCCCGGCCGGTCTGCGTCGTCACGGTCGTCGCGGCGAGGCTGGCGATGGTCGCCCGCTGCATCGGGATGTCGTAGATGTTGGCGATCTTGGCCATCATGCTGATCTGGATGGGCACCAGGACCGCGGCGTCCGCGAACGGGATCGGCGTGAACCCAGCGGCTACCGCGGCGGCGCTGGCAGCACTCACTGCCTTCTCGGCAGCCGCAGCCTTCCGAGCCGGGTCGATCTTCTGGGCGGCGTTGAGCGCCGCGGCTGCCTCGTCCGGAGCGAGGCGAAAGGTGGCATCGAGTAGGTCGAGCAGCCCGTGCTGCTCCACCCCCGTGAAGGGATCGGCCAGGGCGTTGACCAGGACGGGGCGCCCGCCATGGACCGGAAGCTGCATCTGCTCGATCTGGTGGGCCAGCTCGAGGGCGTCCGGTGCCACGTGCAGCCGGCCCCCGGTGTCCCGCCGCGCCGGAACCTGCGTCATCACGAGCACGACGGGCAGTCCGAGGTCGACCAGCTTGCGGATGAACGCTGCCTCGGTCTGCTCGAAGCGGCGGTCGGTCGACCGGACGCAGTACCAGGCCAGGTGGACCTGCTCGGGGAACGGAAGCGTCCGTGAGTGGTCGATGAACGACTGGAGCTCATGGATGATCCGGTCGGTGTCCCGGCCCACCTCCAGCCCCTGGGTGTCGTAGACGCCGAGCTTGCCGGTGCGGTGCACGTACAGGTGGCTGCCGAGGGTGACCGGCCGGCCGATGCCCGTGGCTGCCACCGCCTCGCCGAAGATGGCGTTGACCAGGGTCGACTTCCCAACACCCGTCTTGCCGAACACGGCGAGGTTGAAGCGGCCGATCTCGACCTCCGCGTCGGCGAAGGCCGCCTCGAACGCCTCCTGAGACCACTCGGGGATGGGCCCCTGCTCGGGCAGGGGCCGCCCGGCGAGCGGGTCGACGCCCGGGTGGGGACCGTCAGCGTCGGCGGCCACGGTCATCGGGTCAGGAGACGGTCACGGACGGCGAGCCGCCCTGCGCACCGGCACCCTCGAGGTCCATCTGCTCGGCCAGCCGCATGGCCTCCTCGATCAGGGTCTCGACGATCTGGGCCTCGGGCACCGTCTTGATGACCTGCCCCTTGACGAAGATCTGGCCCTTGCCGTTGCCGCTGGCGACCCCCAGATCGGCCTCCCGGGCCTCACCGGGACCGTTGACGACACAGCCCATGACGGCCACCCGCAGCGGGACCTCGAGCCCCTCGAGGCCCGCCGTCACCTGCTCGGCCAGCGTGTAGACATCGACCTGGGCGCGGCCGCACGACGGGCAGGAGACGATCTCGAGGCCGCGTGCCCGCAGGTTCAGGCTCTCGAGGATCTGCAGGCCGACCTTGACCTCCTCCACGGGCGGGGCGGACAGCGAGACCCGGATGGTGTCGCCGATGCCCCGGCTGAGCAGGGAGCCGAACGCCACGGCGGACTTGATCGTGCCCTGGAACGCCGGCCCGGCCTCGGTGACGCCAAGGTGCAGCGGATAGTCGCACTGCTCGGAGAGCAGCTCGTAGGCCCGCACCATCACGACCGGGTCGTGGTGCTTGACCGAGATCTTGATGTCGCGGAACCCGTGCTCCTCGAAGAGGCTGGCCTCCCAGAGCGCGGACTCGACCAGGGCCTCGGGAGTGGCCTTGCCGTGCTTCTTGAGCAGGCGGGGATCCAGGGAGCCGGCGTTGACACCGATCCGGATCGGCGTGCCGTGGTCGCGTGCTGCGGCAGCGATCTCCTTGACCTTGTCGTCGAACTGCTTGATGTTGCCCGGGTTCACCCGGACCCCGGCGCAGCCGGCCTCGATCGCGGCGAACACGTACTTGGGCTGGAAGTGGATGTCGGCGATCACGGGGATCCCCGACTTGCGCGCGATCGCCGGCAGGGCCTCGGCGTCGTCCTGGCTGGGCACGGCCACGCGCACCACCTGGCAGCCCGACGCGGTGAGCTCGGCGATCTGCTGCAACGTGGAGTTGACGTCGGCGGTCAGCGTGGTCGCCATCGACTGGACGCTGATGGGCGCGTCGCCGCCCACCGCAACCGGGTGCGTCGGGTGCTTGAGCAGGATCTGTCGCGTGGGCCGACGCGGGGACAGGACGGGGGGTGGCAGGGCCGGGAGCCCGAGGTTCACGGTCATGGTGCAAGTATCCCGCCCCGCGACCGGCTGCGCGCGATCATCCGGACCCCGGAGAGCACCAGCAGCCCCGCGAACAGGGCCAGCGCCAGGCGCTCGGGGATCCACTGCCCGAGGGCTGCGCCGGCCAACCCCGCTGGGACGCCGAACAGTCCGGCGACCAGGCCGGTGCGGACCTCGACCAGCCCGTTGCCGAGGTTGGTGACCGTCGCGGTGACCGCGGTGACGATGACCACCATCAGGCTCGTCCCGCGAGCGGTGTCGGCGTCCGCGCCGGCCAGGATCACCAGGCCGGGGACGAGGATGATGCCCCCACCGACGCCGAGCAGCCCCGCCAGCATCCCCGCAGCCAGCCCGACCAGCACGAGCAGGACCGCCTCCCACGCCCACGCGATCCCCGCAACGGCGCCGCCGGACCCGCCAAGGACCAGCCGGGCCGCGGTGGCCAGGCTGAGGATGCCGAACCAGAGCTGCAGGGTCGGGATCGGCGTGCGGGGCAGCAGTCGCGCACCGGCCTGGCCGCCGACCACGCCACCGGCGACGAGCAGCAGGCCCGCGATCACGTCCACGCTGCCGGTCGCCGCGTATCCGGCCGTCGACGCCACAGCGATGGGCGCGATCGCCAGCAGGCTCGTGGCGCTCGCCCGGCGCTGGTCCAGGGCGAACCACCCCACCAGCAGGGGAACCATGACGATGCCGCCCCCGACCCCGAACAGCCCGGACAGCAGGCCCGCGACGATCCCGATCGCGGCAGCGCGCGGCCATGCCGACGGACCCACGGCGGCGGCGCCGTGCTCGGCAGGCGTGCTCCCGCCCGGCTGGACCGCCGACATCGGCCTGCTCAGCCGTAGATCGAGATCGGGTTGATGACGTCGGCCAGGATCACCACGCTGGACAGCGCGATCATCGTGATGCCCACGGCGTACGCCACGGGCAGGGCCTTGCTGACATCCACGGGACCCGGATCCGGCAGGCCGCGCATCCGGGCCACCCGTCGCCGGCCCCCCTCCCACAGGGCGCCCGCGACGTGCCCGCCGTCCAGGGGCAGAAGCGGTACGAGGTTGAACAGGAACAGGAACAGGTTGAGCCCCGCCATCAGGCTGACCAGCGTCGCCACCTTGGCCTTCACCGGCTCGTCGGCGGCCACGACCTCGCCCGAGATGCGACTGACGCCCACGACGCTGACCGGGCTCTCGAGGTCGCGCTCCTGGCCGGCGATCATGTCGCGGGCGAGCTCGTAGACCCGCACGGGAAGCGTGAGCAGGGCCTTGCCGCTGCGCACGGTGATGTCCCACATCGTCGACGGCACCGCGGAGATGGGCTGGGCCACGTACCGCGACTCCGGGGCGACGCCGAGGTAGCCGCTAGCGGCGATCTGGTCGCTGGGCAGGCCGTCCTCGTCGAGCGTGGGCCGGTAGGCGGTTGCCAGGACGACCGACACCTCGCGCTGCTGGCCGCCGGACTCCAGGCCGAGCAGGATCGTGCCGCCCGGCCGCGAGCGCGTCACCTCGGTGAGCTCCGACCATTCGGTGACCTGGGCACCGTCGATCGCCGTGATGCGGTCCCCGGGCTGGATCCCCGCCGTGGCAGCCGGTGAGGCCTGCGCACCGACCGGGCACGGCTCGTCACCGGACCTCGGGCCCTCGAGCGCGGCCCTCGCTGACTGCTCGGACGCCATGGCGGGGGGCACGCATGGGAACACCTCCGCCACGGACGTCGTCGCCGTGGGGACCCCGATCCCGACCAGCAGCACCACGAAGAACAGCACAGCCAGGCCCAGGTTCATCAGCGGGCCGCCCATCATGACCACGATCCGCCTGGGCACGCTCAGCCGGTAGAACACGCGGTTCTCGTCCCCCGGCTGCACCTCCTCCCAGGCCGCGGACCGGGCCTCCTCGGCGAGCACCTGGAAGCGGCCGGTCGTGCCGCGACCGGCCGAACCCGCGGGCGCGCCCTTCGGCGGGGGGTACATGCCGATCATCCGGATGTAGCCGCCGAGCGGGATCGCCTTGACCCCGTACTCGGTCTCGCCGCGCCGGCGCGACCACACGGTCGGGCCGAAGCCCACCATGTACTGCGTCACCCTGACGCCGAAGCGCTTGGCGGGAACCAGGTGGCCGACCTCGTGCAGGCCGATTGACACGGCGATGCCGGTGGCGGCCGCCAGCACGCCCAGCAGGTAGAGCATCGCGTCCATCAGTCCCCCGAGGTCGAGTGGGTGTCACCAGTGTGCTCCACCTTCGCCGCACCCGCCGCCCTCTGGGCGATGATCGCCCGGGCGGCGGCCCGCGCGTCGGCGTCGGCGGCCAGGACCGCCGCCAGGGTCAGCCCCCCGTGGTGATCCGGGCGGGGCAGGTCCAGCACCTCGGCGATGGTGTCCACGATGCCCAGGAACGACAGCTCCCCCGCGCGGAAGGCAGCCACGGCGACCTCGTTCGCGGCGTTGAAGGCGGCCGGCGCCGTTCCGCCCTCGGCTCCGGCCCGACGGGCCAGCCCGACGGCCGGGAACGCCTCGTCGTCGAGCGGGTCGAAGGTCCACGACTGCGCCGTCGTCCAGTCGCAGCCCGGCGCGACCTCGGGCAGCCGATCCGGCCAGGCCAGGCCCAGGGCGATCGGAAGCCGCATGTCCGGGGGGCTGGCCTGGGCCAGGGTGGACCCATCCACGAACTCGACCATCGAGTGCACGATCGACTGGGGGTGGACCACCACGGCGATCCGCTCCATGGGGATGTCGAACAGCAGGTGGGCCTCGATCACCTCCAGGCCCTTGTTCACGAGGGTGGCCGAGTTGATCGTGATCACCGGGCCCATGGACCAGGTGGGGTGGGCCAGCGCCTCGGCCGGCGTCACCGCACCCAGTTGGGATCGGGTGCGCCCCCGGAACGGCCCCCCGGAGGCCGTGAGGACCAAGCGCCGCACCTCATCGGGGCGTCCGCCAGCCAGGCACTGGGCGAGGGCTGAGTGCTCGGAGTCGACCGGGACGATCTGCCCGGGCGACGCGGCGTCCTTGACCAGCGGGCCGCCGATGATCAGCGACTCCTTGTTGGCCAGGGCCAGCCGGTGGCCCGCCTGCAGGGCGGCCAGCGTGGGCTCAAGGCCCACGGCGCCGGTCATGCCGTTGAGCACGACGTCGCAACGCGCGCCGGCCAGCTCGGTGGCGGCGCCCGGACCGGCAAGCACATCGGGACGCCGGCCGTGCGGGGTGCCGGATGCCAGTGCCTCCTCCAGCGCCGCCCTGCGGGTCACGTCGGCGATGGCCACCCGCGGCACCTGGAACGCGGCCGCCTGCTCGGCCAGAAGTACGACGTTGGCGCCCCCGGCGGCCAGCGCGACAACCCGGAACCGCTCCGGATTGCGCGCGATGACGTCAAGCGCCTGGGTCCCGATGGATCCGGTGCTGCCCAGGATGATGACGTCCCTGCGCTTGGTCACGGGGCCATTGTCACCGACGCGGGCACCCGTTGCCCCGACCTGGCGCGCATCGCGGCGTCCTGCGAGGGCCGCGTTCCCCTTGGGGCTCGTCACAGCGACAGGTTGGTGAGGACCAGGACCTTCTCGTAGGTGAAGTCCGCCATCGCGGACTTCAGCCCCTCCCGGCCGAAGCCGGAGGCCTTCACCCCGCCGTAGGGCATCTGATCGGCCCGGAACGACGGGACGTCGCCGATGACCACGCCCCCGACCTCCAGGTCCCGGTGCGCCCGGAACACCGTCGGCAGGTCGTGGGTGAAGACGCCCGCCTGCAGTCCGAACCGGGAGTCGTTGACGGTGCGGAACGCCTCCTCGGCGCCGTCGACGACCTGGATGACCATGACCGGGCCGAAGACCTCCTCGGAGCAGACCCTGGCGTCAGCCGGCGCGTCGACCAGCACGGTGGGGGCCACCGTCGCCCCCTCACGGGTGCCACCGGTCAGGACCCGGGCCCCCGCCTCGATCGCCTCCTCGATCCAGCCCTGGACCCGGATGGCTGCCGCTTCGTTCACGAGCGGCCCGACGACGGTCGACTCCTCCCACGGGGAGCCGGTCGGCAGCGCTGCCACGCGCTCGACGATCATCGGGACCAGCGTGTCGGCAACCGCCCGGTCGACAAGCACCCGCTGCACGGAGATGCAGGACTGGCCGGCCTGGTAGTTGGCAAACGTCGCGATACGGGTGGCCGCCCACTCGAGGTCCTGCGGCGCGTCCCAGTCGGCGAGGACGACGGCCGCGGCGTTGCCGCCGAGCTCGAGGGTCACGTGCTTGGTCGGCACGGCCGCCTGGATCTGGTAGCCGACGATGTCCGACCCGGTGAACGACACGACCGGAAGTCGCGGATCGGCCACCAGTCCCGGCGCGGCATCGTTGCCGACCGGGAGCACCGACCAGGAGCCCTCGGGCAGGTCCGTCTCGGCGAGCAGCTCGCCGAGCAGCAGGGCCGACAGCGGGGTCGAGGGGGCGGGCTTGATGATGATCGGGGCTCCCACCGCGATGGCGGGCGCGACCTTGTGGGCCACGAGGTTGAGGGGGAAGTTGAAGGGCGCGATGCCCAGGACCGGGCCGATCGGGAACCGACGGATCAGCGCGGCACGACCCCCGGCGGCAGCGTCGGTGTCGAGCCGCTGGAACTCGCCGTTGAACCGGCGGGCCTCCTCGGCTGCCCAGCGGAACGTCGACGCGACGCGTCCGGTCTCGGCCCGCGACCACATGAGCGGCTTGCCGTTCTCGGCGGTGATCAGCCGGGCGATCTCCTCAGCGCGCTCGGTGACCCGGCGCGAGACGTGCGCCAGCGCATCGGCCCGCACGGCCGCGGACTGGGCCGCCGTGGACACCCTGGCCGCCCACGCCCCGGCCACCGCCTGCTCGACGTGCTCGGCGGTCGGGACCGCATGCGTGGCCACCACGGAACCGTCGTACGGGTTCGTCACCTCGGCCAGGATGGCGCTGGTCATCTGCCGGCCGGCGACCCAGAACGGTCGGGGGCCGCGAGCGGGGCCACCGGCGAGTGCTGTCAGAGCTGTGGAGGCGGTCGCGGTCATGGGCAGAAGGGTAGCCGCTGAATGCGTCGGTGACGAAAGTCAGAGCCTGTAGATTCGATGGATTCCGTGTCGCGATGGCCCTGTGACAACGGAAACCGCGCGAGCGAGCGGTGTTGGGCGGCGATCCCGCAGGTGCTGGACTGGCAGTGGACCTCCCTCGGCGCGTACCCTTCGCAGGCCGGCGCAGCCGCCCCCGCGTAGTTGAACGCACCCCCGACCCAAGGGAGCCCCCATGAGCCTCGACGTCGCCCTGACCACCGGTGGACCCACGCTCCCCCAGGAGCGCCGACTCGTCACCGCCATCCCCGGCCCCAGGAGCGTGGAGCTGCAGTCGCGCCGCACGGCAGCGGTGTCGGCCGGGGTGGGCGGCACGCTCCCGGTGTTCATCACGGCCGCCGGCGGGGGCGTCCTTGTCGACGTCGATGGCAACTCGCTGATCGACATGGGATCGGGAATCGCCGTCACGAACGTGGGCAACGCGTCCCCCAAGGTCGTGCAGAACGTGCAGCGACAGGTGGCGGAGTTCACCCACACCTGTTTCACGGTCACGCCGTACGAGTACTACGTCGAGGTGTGCGAGGCGCTCAACGAGCTGACCCCCGGCGACCACCTGAAGCGCTCCGCCCTGTTCAACTCGGGCGCCGAGGCGGTCGAGAACGCCGTGAAGATCGCCCGCGCCCACACCCGTCGCCAGGCCGTGGTCGCCTTCGAGCACGGATACCACGGCCGGACGAACCTGACCATGGGCCTGACGGCCAGGAACATGCCCTACAAGCACACCTTCGGCCCGTTCGCACCGGAGATCTACCGGATGCCGCTGAGCTACCCCTATCGCGACGGCCTCAGCGGCGCCGAGGCCGCCAAGCACGCCATCAGCCGGATCGACAAGGAGGTCGGCGCCGACAACGTCGCCGCCATCATCATCGAGCCGATCGCGGGCGAGGGCGGCTTCATCGTCCCGGCTGAGGGCTTCCTTCCGGAGCTGGTGGAGTATGCGCGCGCCAACGGGATCGTCTTCATCGCCGACGAGATCCAGACCGGCTTCTGCCGCACCGGCCAGTGGTTCGCCTGCGACCACGAGGGCGTCGTGCCCGACCTGATCACAACCGCCAAGGGCATCGCCGGCGGACTGCCGTTGGCTGGGGTGACCGGCCGGGCGGAGATCATGGACTCGGTCCACTTCGGCGGGCTGGGTGGGACCTACGGCGGCAACCCGGTCGCCTGCGCCGCAGCCGTGGGCGCGATCGCCGAGATGCGCGAGGCCGACCTGCCCGCCGCGGCCCGCCGGATCGGCGAGATCATGCTGCCCCGGCTCACGGCACTTGCCGAGCGCACCGGGCGGATCGGTGACGTCCGGGGGCGGGGCGCGATGATGGCCGTGGAGGTCGTGCAGCCCGGCACCGACCAGCCCGACGCAGCGACCACCTCCGCGGTCGCCGGGGCCTGCCACCGCGCGGGCGTCGTCGTGCTCACGGCCGGCAACTACGGCAACGTCCTGCGCTTCCTGCCACCGCTGAGCATGCCCGAGCACCTCCTGGTCGAGGCCCTCGGCGTGATCGAGGAGTCGTTCCTGGCCGTGGGCTGACCGTGCCGGCCGGCAGCTCGCGGCGCCCTCCCCGTGGCCGGCCCCGGGGAGCGCCATCGCCGGGTTCTGGTGACACGATGGAGGTGTGACCGGCTCCGCGCGGGAGCTAGGACCGGGAGATGTCGTCGCGATGATCGACGCACCGGTCGGCCTGTACCTGCACGTTCCGTTCTGCAGCCGGATCTGCCCGTTCTGCCCCTACAACAAGGTCGTGCCCCGGGCCGGCCAGCCATCCCGGTACTTCGCCGCGCTGGGGACCGAGGTCCGGCGCTACCTCGGGGCCGGCGCCGCTCCCGCCGGCGGGTTCACCTCGCTCTACGTGGGCGGCGGGACACCGACGTTGTTCCCGGAGCTGCTGGGCGGCGTCGTGCGCGACCTCCCGGTCGCCGGTGAGCGCGCCATCGAGGTGCTGCCCACCCACGCGACGCCGCAGCGCCTCGCGGGTCTTCGCGCGATGGGGTTCGACGCGGTCAGCATCGGGGCGCAATCCTTCTCCGACGAGGTGCTGCGCAGGCTGCGCCGGCCCCACGACGGCCGCCAGGCACGCACCGCGGTCGAGGCGGCGGTCGGCCGGTTCACGCTGGTCGACGTCGACCTGATCGTCGACGTCGCGCTGGACCCCGGCCTCGGCGGGGCCTTCCTGCGCGACCTCGAGTCATGCTTCGTCCTCGGCGTCGACCAGGTGTCGACCTATCCCCTGATGCGGTTCGGCTACACGCCGTTCGGACGGGCCTCGCACGACCGGCGCCACGAACACGACCTGCTCTCCCAGGCCACGCGGATCGCGCACGCGCACGGCTACGAGCGCCGCTCGGTCTGGACCTTCAACCGGCGCGGCAGCCGCACGTACACGTCGATCACCCGGCGCCGGTTCCTGGGCTGCGGCGCCGGCGCGTCGTCGTTCCTCGGACGGGACTTCCTGGTGAACCACTTCGGGGTCGGCACCTACATCGACGCCGTGGAGTCCGGTGGCCTGCCGGTCGGCCGGCACCTGCGGCTGGGCGCACCCGGCGGGATCGCCTACGACGCCTTCTGGCAGGCGTACGCGGGCCGGGTCCGCCCAGCCGACCTGATCCCCACGCGGCTCTGGGCCGACCGGGTGGGGGCCCTCGCGCTCGCTCCCCTGGTCGCGGCCGGGCTCCTTGGGCGGGGGGCGCCCGACCCGGCCGGGGGCCGCACCTACCTGCTCACCGAGCGCGGGTTCGATCGCTATCACGATCTCGAGCGGTGGGTCACCTACCAGCTGATCGAGCCGCTCTGGGCGCAGATGCTCGCCGAGCACGAGAGCGAGGGGGCCGCGGTGAGCTGGGCCGATCCGGCGGCGGGTCGGCGGTCCCGGCTGTGGCAGGGCGTCAGCGCCCTCCTGGAGCGGCGCGCCGCTGCCTAGAGGTAGCGCCGGTAGGTCCGCAGCGCGTCGGCGACGACCCGGGGCTCCCCGCGGAACAACCACGACAGCTCCGAGGCGAACAGGAACCCGCACTGCTGGCACAGGCCGGGGATCTCGATGCACCTGCCGCACGTCCACTGCGTGCCGTCCTCGACGATCACGCACTGCGGGCACGGCCCCGGTGACTCCCCGGCGGCCACCCGGGGCAGGACGCTGGCCAGGTTCAGGACGGGGTAGCCCGCGCGGATCAGGCGCACGATCCGGTCGCAGGCCTCGCGCCGCTGGCCGGGCGTGAGGGCCAGCGCCTCGGTCCCCGGATAGGGGGTGTGCAGGTTGTAGGACACCGCGCGGACAGTCGGCAGGTCCCGGGCCAGGCCTGCCACGTGCTCGATGTCGGCCAGGTTGATGCGGTTGACGGCCATGTAGAGGCACAGGTTGTCGGCCGGCGCGGCCTCGATCGCGGACATGACCCGGTCGTAGGTCCGACCCCGGATCTCGTCATGGTGGGCCGGCGCCCCGTCGAGGCTGACGAGCACGAGGTCGGCGTCGGCCAGGTCGAGCCCCCGCGTGCCGTTGGTCACCACGTTCACCGAAACGAACCCCATCCGGCGGGCCTGCGCGATGACGTCGGCCAGGCGGCGGTCCCCGTCGTGCCAGAGCAGGGGCTCGCCGCCGTAGAGGAACAGGATCCGCACGCCCTGGCCGCGCAGCAGCGCGAGGTCCCCGACGATCCGCGGCCAGGGGTAGTCCACCCTCCGGATGTTCGCCACGGCGCAGTGCTGGCAGGCCAGGTTGCAGCGGTCGGTCACGATGATCGACCCGATGATCGGGTCGGTGCGGTGCCGCGCGATCGTCGTCAGCCCGAACCACCCCAGCTCGACCCAGGTGCGCGCCGGCATCCGCCGGGGCCGCGATGCCCGGGACCGCCCGACCAGCGCCTGCGTCATCCGGCACCCCGGGGCACGTCCGGGCCCTCGAGGACCGTGCGCATGTGCCGGAAGGCAACCTCGTCGATCTCCCCGCGCGCGTACCGCTCACGCAGGACTGCGCCCGCGCGGTCCTGCCCCCCGGGGGCTGGGGACGATCTCGGCCAGCGCGCGTCGAGCTCGCGCTTGGCAAGGGCCAGCGCAGCGCCCCAGAAGGCCAGGTAGGCGGCCATGGAGAGCAGCCCAGCCGCTCGGGTCTCCCGCCCAGCCACCAGACGCCCGCTGGGCCCGTAGAACGGATGCACGACACCACCCCCTCGGGGGTCTCCACGCACCACCCACGCTACTCCGGATCCGGCGCCCAGTGGAGCCGGCCGGAGCCCCGGGACGACCCCCCGGCCGGCGGGTGACCTCAGGCGCTCGGCGTGCGCTCCTGCACGACCCACCGCTCGCCGTAGCCGTCGCGCAGCAGGTCGAGGAACGGCTTCGGGTCGAACGACTCCGGGCCCAGAACGCCCGTGCCCGACCACGCCCCGGTGGCGAGCAGCTCCAGGGCCACGACGGGGTTCATCGCCGTCTGCCACACGACCGCCTGGGCGCCGTACTCCGCCATGGTCCACTCGTTGTCGGACACGTGGTAGAGGTACACCTCACGGGGTCGCCCGTCCTTGCCGCGCCCGGTGACCCAGAGCCCCGCGCAGGTCTTGCCCGTCATCCTGTCCCCGAGGGTCAGCGGGTCGGGCAGGCAGGCCGCAACCACGTCGCGCGGCGAGACCAGCTGGCCCCGGACCCTCACCGGCTCGGTGCGATCCAGGCCCAGCTTGTTGAGCGTCCGCAGCACCTCGATGAACTCATCGCCCAGCCCGAACTTGAACGTGACCCGCCTGGCAGTCGACCACGCGGGGCATGAGGACGACCTCCTCGTGCTCCACGTTCACGCACTCCACCGGCCCGATTCCCTCGGGGAAGTCGAAGACCTCCGGCTCGCTGAACGGCTCGGTGGTGAAGAACCCGCGATCCCTCTCCCAGATGAGCGGCGGGTTGAGGCACTCCTCGATGGTGGTCCAGATCGAGAACGACGGGGCGAAGTCGTACCCGTGCACCACGAGGTTCGAGGCGTCGCGGACGCCCAGCTCGTCGATCTCGCTGAACAGCTCGTCGGCGGCGTAGCGCGCGAAGACGTCGGCCAGGCCCGGCTCCACGCCCATCCCGACGAGGGCGAGCTGGCCGCGCTCGACCCACTGGTCCGCGGTGGCGAACTGCTGGTCGCCGAGCTTCACGCCGGGGAGCTCGTAGGGCTTGTCCGGGTGACGGGTGGACAGGCTCATGGCCGTGTCCATGTAGTGGGCCCCGGCCGCGAACGCCCCGTCGAAGATGGGCATGACGTAGCGGGGATCCACCGCGTTGAGCACGTGCGTGATCCCGTGGGCACGGCAGACCTCGGCCACGGCGTCGGCGTCGCTGGCATCGATCCGCACCGCGCTGAACCTCGGGTCCGCCAGCCGCGCGACCAGCTCCTCGGCCCGAGCGAGGTCGTAGTCGGCGACCACCCAGGACTCGAAGAAGTCACGGCGGACGGCGATGAGGGCGGCCGACGATCCGACCCCACCAGCTCCGATGACGAGGACTCGCATGTCGTGCTCCTTCCGGTCGTGGCACCGACGGCCGCGCATGGGGGACGTACCTCGACTTCGAGAGTATCGAGTGAGGCGCCCATCCTCCTGTCCTGCTGACCTCCGAGCCCATCTGCCGCACGTGCGACGAGCTGGCCTGCCCGGCTACTCGCCCGGGATCCGCGCCTCGAGCAGCGGCTGGGCCGGATCCCACGTCGTGCCGTCCCGTTCGTCCCTGCGCCGCCGCGCCATCGCGGACAGCGCCTCGAGCACCACCCGGTTGCCGAGCAGCGCGGTGATGTCCGCGTGGTCGTACGGCGGGTGACACCTCGACGACGTCCATGCCCAGGATCGGCAGCTCGTAGCAGATGCGCCGGACCGCGTCGAGCAGCTGGCGTGAGCGTCAGTCCGCCCGGTTCCGGGGTCCCGGTGCCGGGCGCATGACCCGGGTCGCACACGTCGATGTCGACCGACAGGAAGACCCCGTCGCACTCGTCGAGGGCGATCTCGAAGGCCTCGGTCAGGCACTCGTCGAGCCCCCGGTTGACGATCTCGGTCATCTCGAAGCTGCGCATCCGCTGCTGCGCCATCCACTCGAGGACGTCCGGCGGCGGCCAGTAGCCACGCAGGCCGATCTGCAGGAACCGATCCCCCCGTGCTGCGCCGGACTCGATGAGCCGACGCATCGGCTGTCCGTGTCCGATCAGCGAGCCGAACTCGATGTCGCCGGTGTCGGCGTGCGCGTCGAAGTGGATGACCGACACCCGGCCCCACCGGTCCCCGCCCCTGGCGACCCCGGTCACGTCCGGCCAGGTCACGGTGTGATCGCCGCCGAGGATGAGCGGAACGGCCCCCGCTGCCGCGACGCGCGTCACGGCAGCCTCGAGGTCCGCGCACGAGCGCGCGGCGTCTCCTGAGAACATCTCCACGTCGCCGGCATCGACCACGGTGAGGTCCTGCAGGCCGTCCACGCGCATCGCCAGCGAGGGCCGCGAGCCGTCATGGGCGAGGTAGCAGGTCTCGCGCATGGCCCTGGGTCCGAATCGCGCACCCGATCGGTAGGAGGTTCCGCCGTCGAACGGTGCGCCGAGGATCACGACGTCGGCGTCCGCGTAGGTCGCCGGGTCGTCGAGATCGGCTTCCGGGACGCCGAGGAAGGTGATGTCCGGCCCGAACTGCGGCCCGTAGCGCGCCATGCGGGGAACAGTACCCCCGCGGGTGTGCCACATCACGTCCCCCGGCGGTGTTGCCGGGTACTCCGCGGGGTATAGCGCAGGTGTGCGCCGCCGGTCCCGGATGCGCGAGGGGTCATCCGGGTCGGGCGGCCCCGTGGCGGCCGTCGGCCCATCTGGCCCTCGGCTCCGTGCGCGACTCCCACCCCAGCGACGCTGCAGCCACGTCCCCCAGGACTCGGCTGCACGTCGGCGCCGATCGGCGCCTCCTGCGTCCCGATCCCGCCCGCACCGGAACGGGGAGGTGCGATGCAGGCACGATCACGGACAGGCGCGGCGCTGCTGGCCGCGGCCGCACTGCTGGTCGGGGGCATGGGCGGCATCGCGGCTGCTCCGGTCATCCCGGCAGCCGTCGAGGCCACCGCCCCGACCCGGGACCTGCCGGGCGGCGGGGACACGATCTTCGGGGGCAAGACCTACGTGGCTCTGTACGGCCATCCCGGCACCCGCGCACTCGGGGTGCTCGGCGAGCAGGGCACGAGTGCGACGATCCGTCGCGCCAAGCGGGTGGCCGCAACCTACCGCCCACACACGAAGCGCACGGTCGTCCCCGCGCTCGAGATCATCGCCACCATCGCATCGGCCTCGGCCGGCGCCGACGGCGACTACTCGGCGGAGGCCCCGGTGCGCAAGCTGCGGCCCCTGGTCGACGCAGCCGGTCGGGCCGGCGTGTACGTCGTGCTCGACCTGCAGCCGGGTCGGTCCACCTTCCTCAGCCAGGCCAAGCGCTACCGGTCGCTGCTGCGCGAGCCCCATGTGGGACTCGCCCTCGACCCTGAATGGCGGCTCAAGCCCGGTCAGCGGCACCTGCGGCAGATCGGATCGGTGCGCGCCAGCGAGGTCAATGCCGTCAGCGCGTGGCTGGCCCGGCTGACGCGCACGGAGGGCCTGCCCCAGAAGATGCTGCTGCTGCACCAGTTCCGGACCTCCATGATCACGCAGCGCTCGACGCTGGACACGTCCCATCCGGAGATCGCCATGGTCATCCAGATGGACGGCCTCGGGTCGCAGCCGGCCAAGCGGGCGACGTGGCGGGCCCTCCGGCGCGGAGCGCCCAAGGGCATCGAGTTCGGCTGGAAGAACTTCATCGACGAGGACCGTCCGATGCTCGGGCCACGGGCCACGATGCGCGTCAAGCCCCAGCCGCGGTGGGTGTCCTTCCAGTAGCCCGCGGGCCGCGGGGCGAGCCGGAGATCGTCCCCGGCCGCAGCCGCTCCCGCGCCGACTCAGCCGTGCGTCGGGAAGCCCAGGTTGATGCCGCCGTGGCTGGGATCCAGCCACCGGGAGGTCACGACCTTGCCGCGGGTGAAGAAGTGCACGCCCTCGGTCCCGTGCGCGTGCGTGTCGCCGAACAGGGACGACTTCCACCCGCCGAACGAGTAGTACGCCATCGGGACGGGGATCGGCACGTTGATGCCGACCATGCCGACCTCGACCTCGTCCTGGTACTTGCGGGCGGCGCCGCCGTCGTTGGTGAAGATGGCGGTGCCGTTGCCGTACGGGTGCTCGTTGACCATCCGCAGGGCCTCCTCGTAGGAGTCCACGCGCAGGACCGAGAGCACCGGGCCGAAGATCTCGTCGGTGTAGATGCTCATGTCCGTGGTCACGTCGTCGAACAGGGTCGGGCCGAGCCAGAACCCGTCCGGCTCGCCGTCGACGACGGGATCGCGGCCGTCGACCACCAGGGTCGCGCCCTCGGCGACCCCGGCCGCCACGTACCCGGCCACCTTGTCGCGGTGCTGGCCGGTGACCAGGGGGCCCATGTCGCAGCTGCGCCGGCCGTCACCGGTGCGCAGCGTCGCCATCCGCTCGGCGATCTTCGCGACCAGCGGGTCGGCGATGTCGCCGACCGCGACCAGGGCGGAGATCGCCATGCACCGCTCCCCCGCGCTGCCGAAGCCCGCATTCACCGCGGCGTCCGCGGCGAGGTCCAGGTCGGCGTCCGGCAGAACGACCATGTGGTTCTTCGCGCCGCCGAGTGCCTGGACCCGCTTGCCGTGGGCCGTACCCGTCTCGTAGACGTGCCGGGCGATCGCCGTCGAGCCGACGAAGGAGATGGACTTGACGTCGGGGTGCGTGAGCAGGGCGTCGACCGCGACCTTGTCGCCGTGCACGACGTTGAACACGCCGTCCGGCAGGCCCGCCTCCTTCCACAGCTCGGCGACGAACATGGCGGCGCTCGGGTCCTTCTCGCTGGGCTTGACGATGACGGTGTTGCCCGCCGCGATCGCGATGGGGAAGAACCACATGGGGACCATCGCCGGGAAGTTGAACGGCGAGATGATCCCGACGACGCCCAGGGGCTGGCGGATCGAGTAGACGTCGACGCTGGTGGACACGCCCGATGAGTACCCGCCCTTGAGCAGGTGCGGGATGCCGCAGGCGAACTCGACCACCTCCAGGCCGCGGGTGACCTCGCCGAGGGCGTCGGACAGGACCTTGCCGTGCTCCTCGGTGATGATCGCGGCGAGCTCCTCCTTGCGCTCGTTGAGCAGCTGGCGGAACGCGAACAGGACCTGGGTCCGCCGGGTCAGCGAGCTCCGTCCCCACTCGGCGAACGCGGCTTTCGCCGCGGCCACGGCCTCGTCCATGATCCGCACCGAGGCGAAGTCGACGGTGCCGGTCACCTGCCCGGTCGCCGGGTCGTAGATCTCGCCCGTGCGCTCCGGGTCGATGAGGTCCACGGCGCGGTCCACGAGCGAGCCGATGGCCGCGCTGACCCGATCGGTCGCGGGCCCCGGCTCGGGTCCGGCGTACGGCGCTCCGTCGATCCAATGGGTCACGTGCTTCATGGCTGTCATCCGATCTGTTGGTCGTGATCTGGGTGGTGTCCGTGGGCCGACCGGGTCCGCCGGTTCGGCCTGCGTGGGTCGGTGCTGGGCTGGCCCTAGGAGTCGAACCCCAGGCCGACCCTGTCGAGCGTCCGCAGCCAGAGGTTGCGCCTGCCTGCGGAGTTGTCCGCCCGGTCCAGCGACCAGCGGGTCAGCGCCACCGCCGGGGACCGCATGGGTTCCGGCGGGAACGGGATGGGCCTGGTCCGGGCCATCTCCAGCCGGGTCCGCTCGGTCTGGCGCCCGGCGAGCAGGTCGAGCATGAGCTGCGCGCCGAACCTGCTGGCCCCGACGCCCAGGCCGGTGTACCCGACGCTGTACGCGACCCGACCCCGCATCGCCGTGCCCCAGAAGGCGCTGAACCGGGAGCACGTGTCGATCGCCCCGCCCCAGGCGTGCGTGAACCGCAGTCCCTCCAGCTGGGGGAAGGTCTGGAAGAAGTTCTCGGCCAGGACGGCATTCGTGGCGTCGTCGCGGTTCAGGTCCGCCCCCATCCGGCTGCCGTAGTGGTACATCGCCTCGAACCCGCCCCACAGGATCCGGCCATCGGCGGTGGGCCGCGTGTAGTGGAACTGGTTGTTGCTGTCCCCGATGCCGCCGCGGAACGCCCACCCCACGCTCTGCCACTGCGCATCCGTGAGCGGCTCGGTCATGAGCGCGTAGTCGTACACCGGGATGATGAACGGACGGACCCTGCGCAGCAGGTTCGGGTACGCGCTCGTGCCGAGGGCCACCTTCGGCGTCCGGACCGACCCATGCGCGGTGCGCACCAGGACGGACGCCTCGCTGCCCTCGAGGCCGATCACCGCGGAGTGCTCGTGGATGCGCACCCCCCGTTCCCGGACGACTCGCGCGAGCTCCCAGGTGAGTCGAGCAGGATCCACCATGGCCACGCCCCGCCGGTCAAGCACCGAGGCGAGGTACATCGGGGAGTCGACCATCGCGCGGGTGGCCGCCTGGTCCAGGAACTCCAGCTGCTCGCCGTACTGGGCAGCCAGCTCGGCGTGCCCGGCCAGGTCGGCGACCTGGTGCGGCTCGGTCGCGACGTCGAGCTCGCCGGCCCGCAGGTAGTCGACCTGCATGCCGTGCCGCTCGATCGTGGCCTCGATGGCGTCGAGGTTGGCATGACCGAGCCGGATGAGCTCAGCCAGCTCCCCCGGCCAGCGGGCGAGACCGTTGCCGAAGCCGTGCGTGATCGACGCCGCCATGAACCCGCCGTTGCGCCCGGAGGCGCCCTCCGCGAGCCGGTCGCCCTCCAGCACCAGGACATCGAGGCCGGGTGACTCCTCGATGGCGAGCAGGGCGGTCCACAGGCCGGTGAACCCCCCACCGACGATGACCAGGTCCGCGGTCGTCTCGCCGACGAGGCTGGTCGCCGGCTCGGGCCGGATGGGCCGATCCAGCCAGTAGGGGGCATGGACGACATCCGCGAGGGCACGCCGTGACGAGGTTCTGATGCGGGTACGCGAGTACGGCACCGGTTATCGCACTCCAGGTCAGCCGCCCCGGGTCCTCCGGACGTTACGGCCGTGCGGTCGGTGGCCACCGCCACGCGGAGAACCGCACCGCTGGCAGTGTACCGACTCACCCGGGGGTCGTGCGCGCCTCGACCTGCCCGGTCGATCGACGGCCGGTCGCGACCCGCGGACCTTGCCGCCACGATCGGCTAGATTGACGACGCACGCCCCGGCGGCGCGCATCCCTGCAGGAGGTGGCCATGGCCGATCCCACGGTCGGCTCCGCCCTGTCCATGCACGACCCACGCACCGTGGGGCCGTGGCAGATCCACTCCCGGCTCGGGGCCGGGGGCATGGGCGTGGTGTTCTACGCCACCGCGGAGGGCGCCCACGCGGCCCTGAAGGTGATCCGGCCCGGCCTTCTCGACACTCCGGGGACACGCGACCGCTTCCGCCGTGAGGTCGAGGTCCTGCGTACCGTCCACGACGAGCACATCTGCGAGTACCTGGACGCGGACCTGGCCAGCGAGCCGGCCTGGCTGGCACTGGAGTACCTCGGCGGGCCCGTCCTGCGCGACGAGGTCGCCGAGAACGGCCCGTTGGACGAGCCCGCGTGGTGGCAGGTGGCCGCCGACCTCGCCCAGGCGCTGTCGGTCCTTGCCCGGGCCCGCGTGACGCACCGCGACCTGAAGCCGGGCAACGTCATCCTGACCGACCGGGGCGCGGTCCTCATCGACTTCGGGATCGCCAACCCCGAGGATGCGACCTCCCTGACCGCCACCGGCCTGGTCACGGGCAGCCCCGCGTGGCTGTCCCCGGAGCAGGCCAACCTCGAGCCCACCGGGCCCGCGACGGACATCTTCACGCTCGGCTCGCTGCTGGCCTTCGCCGCCACGGGCCGTCCACCGTTCGGCGAGGGGGCCTCCGTGGCCGTCCTCATGAGCATCATCAAGCGCGACCCCGACCTGGCCGGCATCGACCCGGTACGGGAGTCGCTGCTGCGACGGCTCCTGGCCAAGGACCCCGCCGAGCGCCCCACGGCCGTGGAGGTCCTCGAGATGGCCCGCGCCGGCGCGGCCGGCACCCTCGCGATCCCGGTCGCCGCCGACGCCACGCTCGTGGAGCGGCCCGCTGGGTCACCGGCCGCCGGGGCCTCGTCGGGGGGACCGGCTGCGATCCTCGCCGGACGGGCAACCATGCCGGGCCCGCCGCCGGCCCGCACCACCCCGGCCCCGCCCCCGGCCCGGCCCACCCCGACCCTCACGGGCGCGCCCCGGGTCGCCGGCGCCCCGGCCCCGCCGCCGCCCCGGACCGCTGGTCCGCGCGCAGTCGGGCCGCGGACCGCTGCGGCACAACGTCGTCGTGCCGCCCGACGTCGCACCATGCTGACGCTGCTGGCCATCGCAACGATCGTGCTGGTCGGCTGGCTGGTGGTGCGCGATCGGCTCCCGGCCGGTGCGGGCGACGGCTCCGGCTCGAGCTCGGGCAGCTCGTCGCAGGCGCCCCCAGCACCGAGCTCGGACCAGCTCCGCGACGGCGACTGGCTGCTCGAGTCCTACCGGCTGGACAACAACGAGTCGGGGCTCGTGGTCTCCGGCACGGTCCGCAACCGGGGGGCCGAGACCGCGTCGGCCGACCTCACCGTCTGGGTGTACGCCGACGGCAAGTCGCTCGGCTCGGTCCAGTCGACGGTCTCCGACGTCCCGGCGGGGGCTGCCGTCCCCGTGACGATGCGCGGGGATGCCGTCTGGAAGCCGGGTACCAAGCGCGTCGTGCTCCAAGCGGATTGACGTCCTACGTCCTGGTCCGCTTGCGGCGGGCGCTGAGGATCTGCCCGATGATGACGATGCCCAGCGCCCCGAAGAACATGATCGAGGCGATCACGTTGACCTGCGGCGGGATGCCCCGCTGGGCGGCGCCCCAGATGTACATCGGGAACGTCACCGTCGAGCCGGAGTTGAAGTTCGTGATGATGAAGTCGTCGAACGACAGCGAGAACGCCAGCAGGGCCGCGCCGACGATCCCCGGCGCGACCAGCGGGCAGGGTCACGTACCGGAACGTCGCCCGCTCATCGGCGTACAGGTCCATCGCAGCCTGCTCGAGGCGCGGGTCCAGGCCCGACAGGCGTGCCTTGACAGTCACCACCACGAAGCTGATCACGAACATGATGTGGGCGATCAGGATCGTCCACGGGCCCAGCGGCATCTGCCAGTCGCCCCAGTACATGTTCAGGAACAATGCCAGCAGCGCGGAGCCGAGGACCACCTCGGGGGTGGCCATCGGCAGGAAGATGAGCAGGTTGGTCGACGAGCGCCCGCGGAAGCGGTGACGGACCAGCGCGAAGGCGATCATCGTGCCCAGGATCGTTCCGACCAGGGTCGCAACCAGCGCGATCGTCGACACTCACCCCGACCGACTGGCAGATGGTGGGGTCCTTGCAGATGTTGCGCCAGGCGTCCAGGGAGAACTCGTTCCACTGGGTGTTCTGACGGCCCGCGGGACTGTTGAACGAGAAGAGCACCACGATGGCCACCGGCAGGAACATGTAGATCAAGGCCAGTCCGGAGTAGATGGCCAGCGAGTTCTCGCGGATCCAGCGCAGGCCACGCTGGAGCCCGGACTCGGCCGCGGGGGGCGCCTCGAGCAGGGCGGGATCGATCTGTGAGGTGGCCATCAGAGCAGGTCCTCCGTCCCGGCGCGCCGGACGTAGATGAACACCAGCGACGAGGATCGCGGCCATGAGCAGGAAGCTCAGGGCCGAGGCGATCGGGTAGTCCCGGACGATGATGAACTGGCTGTCGATCACCGAGCCGATCATCCGGTCGTTTGTCGAACCCAGGAGCTTGGCGTTGATGTAGTCACCGGCCGCTGGGATGAACGTGAGCAACGTGCCGGCAACGACACCGGGCAGCGAGAGTGGCCAGATCACCTTGCGGAAGGTCGTGAACGGCGTCGCGTAGAGGTCGGCGCCGGCCTCGGCGAGCCGGGGGTCGATCTTGTCCAGCGCGGCGTACAGCGGCAGGATCATGAACGGCAGGAAGTTGTAGGTGATGCCCGTGATCACCGCCAGGGGCGTGTTCAGGATGCGGTCCTGGGGCAGCAGGCTCAGGGCGTTGAGGATCTCCACCACGAAGCCCTGGTCCGCCAGGATGGTCTTCCACGCGTAGGTCCGGATCAGGAAGGAGGCGAAGAAGGGCGCCACGATGAGGACGAGCAGGAGTGCCTTCCATCGACCACCCTTGAACGCGATGAAGTACGCCAGCGGGTAGGCGATGGCCAGGGCGAGGAACGTGGCGATGCCGGCATAGACGAACGACCGCAGGAACTGCTCGCCGTACCGGCTCAGGGCCTCGCTGTAGTTGGCGAAGTCCCAGTTGAAGTAGAAGCCGTCGTCCGGGTTGTCGCTGACCGGTGACTGCAGGCGACGTGGAGAACAGCGAGACCAGGGGGATCACGAAGAAGATCGCCAGCCAGGCCATCCCTGGCAGCAACAACCAGTACGGGGTCGAGCGCTTGGTCGGCAGACCGGTCCCGGGGCTGACCGGACCCGGGGTGTCGACCATCTGGGTATCAGCCAGGTACGTGTCGACCGCACTTGCGGACGCTGGGACCTGCATGGATCAGCCCTCCAACCGCAGGGGTCGGGGCGAGGCCCGCCTCTGCATCGGTGGCCGTGTAGTGCCCGACCTCCAGGAGATCGCCGTCGATGCCGGCGTTCAGATTCTCGCCGCCGTCGAGTCCGAAGGTGTGCGCTGGGCTCCCACGACAGGATGACCGTCGTCACCTACAACTGGCCGGTCGTCGGCACTCATGTTCTGCTCGAACGCGATGCAGCTCCTGGCCCCAGGGCGCGGCCACCAGGAACTGGGTGGACACACCGACGAATGAGGCATCGGTGATCACTCCGGCCACCATGTTGCGTCCAGACGGGACCTCGGCCGCCTCCCGGGTGCAGGCTGCAGCTTCTCCGGGCGCACGCCGACGATCACCCGGTCCGAATCCGTGTGCAGCTTCTCGACCGTGCAGGGTGAACACCTGCCCGAAGGCCCTGACCGTGATCACGTCTCCGCGCTCGACGATCTCGCCCGGGATCATGTTCGACTGGCCGAGGAAGTTGGCCGAGAACGCCGTGTGCGGGTTGTCGTAGATCTCCTGAGGGGCACCCATCTGCTCGATCTTGCCGGAGTTCATCACCGCAATGGTGTCGGCCATCGTCATGGCCTCCTCCTGGTCGTGGGTGACGTGCACGAACGTGATGCCGACCTCGGTCTGGATCCGCTTGAGCTCGATCTGCATCTGGCGGCGCAACTTGAGGTCCAGAGCCCCCAGCGGCTCGTCGAGGAGCAGCACGTCGGGGCGGTTGATGAGGGCTCGTGCCACAGCCACACGCTGCTGCTGGCCGCCGGACATCTGGGTCGGCTTGCGACGGGCCATGGCAGTCAGCTCGACCAGCTCGAGCATCTCGTTGACGCTTGGCATCGACGTTCTTCTCACCGCGCCGGCGCAAGCCGAAGGCGACGTTCTCGAAGATGTCCATGTGCGGGAACAGCGCGTAGGACTGGAAGACGGTGTTGACCGGCCGCCTGTACGGCCGCAGTGCGGTGATGTCGCGATCGCCGACCCGGATCATGCCCACCGTCGGCACCTCCAGCCCGGCCACCATCCGCAGTGTCGTGGTCTTGCCGCAGCCTGAGGGGCCGATCAGGGCGAAGAACGACCCCGCCGGGATCGTCAGGGACAGGTCGTCGACCGCGGCGTGGTCGCCGTACCGCTTGGTCAGCCGGACCAGGTGCAGGTCCTCGACCTGCTTGACGGCTTCAGTGGCCATGGGATGCTCCTCCTGGTCGCGGATCAGTTGCCGATGAGGGTCTGGAAGGCCTGGTCGTACTTGACCTGCTCAGAGGAGGTGAGGGCCTTGAACACCTTGACGTTGGCCAGGTCGCTCGGGTCGGGAAGATGAACGGGTTGTCCATCAGGCTCGGATCGATCTTCTCCATGGCCTCGCGGGCACCTTGCACGGGGCAGATGTACTGGACGTAGGCCGCCACCTCGGCTGCGATGTCTGGCCGGTAGTACCAGTCCATCCATCGCTCGGCGTTGTTCCGGTGCCTGGCCATGGCGGGCACCATCATGTTGTCGGTCCACAGCATCCCGCCGGACTCCGGGATCACGAAGCGGAACGGCCCCCCCAGGGAAGCCACGTCGCCGGACCATCCGATGGCCGCCACGACGTCCTTGTTCTCCATGGCGGAGATGTAGTCGTTTCCCGAGACCTGCCGGATCTGGTTGCTGTCGATCTGCTCCTGGAGCTCGGCGATGGCGGCGTTGAAGTCGTCCTCGGTGAAGTCCGTCGGGTCATTGCCCTGCGCCATCATCACGACCCCGACCGAGTCTCGCATCTCCGACAGGATCGTCACGCGCCCCTTCAGCGCGGGGTCCCAGAGCTCGGCGACGGTTCGGATCTCATCCTTGCCGATCAGCTCCTTGAGCAGCTCGCTGTTGAAGCCCAGGCCGGCGTAGCCGGACTGCCAGGGCAGCGTCTGGTCGCGCTCAGGGTCGAAGGCCACGCCCTGGAGGGCCGGCAGCAGGTTGCGGGCGTTCGGCACCCAGGCCCGGTCGAACTTCTGGGCGTGCCCCCGGCGGATCCACTCGGAGGCCTTCCAGTCGGTCAGCACGACGATGTCGCGGCCGATGTCCTGGCCGGCGTCCAGCTGGGGCCGCACCTTGGCGTCGAACTCCGCGTTGTCGTTGACGTCCTCGGTGTACTTGACCTTGATCCCGGTCTCCTGCGTGAACCGCTGCACTGTCGGTCGGTTGCCGTCGTCGTCGACGTCGATATAGAGCGGCCAGTTGGAGACGTTGACCTCCGGCGAGGTCGCCGACTGGTCCGGCTGGGTCCTGGCCGGGATCTCCTCAGCGCCGGAGACAGCCGCGGAGCGCGGGGGGCGAGCCCCGCAGGCTGAGGCCACCACGGCCGCCCCGCCGATGCCCGCCGCCTGGAGCAGGCGGCGACGCGGCAGTGGCCGCCCCGCCTGCGGGGAAGCTCAGACCGGTCATTGTGGTGTTCCTCTCTCAGCGGTCGCCGAAGATCGTGCGGTGCCAGTCCTTGCGCACATCCCCGGTGATGTCGGAGGAGACATGCTTGATGTTGGTGTACTCCTCGAACGAGTACAGGCTCATGTCCTTGCCGAACCCGGAGGCCTTGTAGCCGCCGTGCGGCATCTCGGACACGATCGGGATGTGGTCGTTGATCCAGACGCACCCGGCCGCGATCTCCCGGCTGGCCCGCTGTGCGCGGAACGTGTTGGTCGTCCACGCCGAGGCCGCCAGCCCGAAGGGGACGTCGTTGGCCAGGGCCAGGCCCTCGTCATCGGTGTCGAACGGCAGGACCACCAGCACGGGTCCGAACAGCTCCTCCTGGACGATCTCGGAGTCCTGGGCGGCGCCGACCACGAGGGTGGGCGGGTAGTAGGACCCCGCGGCCAGGGCGCCGCCGGGGACCTCCCCGCCGCGCACGACCTTGGCGCCGGCCTCGACCGCGCGCTGGACGTACCCGTGGACGCTGTCCCGCTGGCGCGTGGAGATCAGCGGGCCCTGGTCGGTCTGGGGGTGCGTCGGATCGCCGAGTCGCACCGAGTCCATGAGCGCGGCCACCTTCTCGACGAACGCGTCCAGGTGGGGCCGCTGCACGTAGGCCCGCGTCGCGGCCGTGCAGTCCTGGCCGGTGTTGATCAGGGCACCCGCCACGGCGCCGTTGGCCGCCGCATCGAGGTCGGCATCGTCGAACACCACGAAGGGCGCCTTGCCGCCGAGCTCGAGGTGGACCCGCTTGACCGTCCCGGTCGCCAGCTCCATCACCCGTCGGCCGACCGGCGTGGAGCCCGTGAAGGACACCATCGACACATCGGGGTGGCTGATCAGGGCCTCACCAACCGAGCGCCCGGGCCCGGTCAGGACGTTGATCACGCCTGCGGGGATGCCCGCGGCGGCCGCGTCCTCGGCCACCATCAGGGAGGTCAGCGGGGTCAGCTCAGCGGGCTTGAGCACGATCGTGTTCCCCGCGGCGACGGCGGGGAGGATCTTCCACATGGCCATCTGCAGCGGGTAGTTCCACGGCGCGATCGACCCGACCACACCGATCGGCTCACGCCGGATCGACGAGGTGTGCGTCCCGTCGTACTCCGCGCTGGCCATCCCCGTGAGGATGCGCGCCGCGCCTGCGAAGAAGCGCACGTTGTCGATGGAACCGGGCACGTCGAACTCCCGGGTGAGCTTGATCGGCTTGCCCGACTGCGCGGACTCGACCTGCGCGTACTCCTCGGCGCGGGCCTCCATGCGATCGGCCAGGGCCGCGAGCGCGGCGGACCGCTCGCCCGGGGTCGCACCGGCCCACCCGGGGAAGGCCCGCAGCGCTGCCGCCACCGCAGTGTCGACGTCCTGCACCGATGCCTCGCCGAGGGTTGCCACCACGGACCCGTCCGCGGGGTTGGTCACGTCGATGCGACCGCCCGTGCCGGCGACGTGCGCTCCGTCGATGAACTGGCCAGCCATGGATCCCATGGACAGTCCCCTTCGCAAGTCATCACCGCATCAAGGTGTGGTTTTCGTCGCACAGAGGGCCTCCGACGGATGGAATCGAAGGTTGCAGCGACCTTGCGGGCACGATAACGCACGAGGCGAAGGGTCACAACCTGCCCGCCGGCTTGGTGCCAACAGAATGCCCATCGGGGTACTCCCGCATCCGCGGGGGTACCCCGATGGGTAGTGCCAGCTCAGGGGTCACACGGTGACGATCCGTGACTCCTCCGGGGCTCCGCCGCCGGCGAAGGCCGTGATGTTCTCGGTGGTCACGCGGGCGATCTCGTCGAGCGCCTCGCGGGTGAGGAACGCCTGGTGGGCCGTCACGATCACGTTGGGGAAGGTCAGCAGGCGGGCAAGGACGTCGTCGGCCATGACCTCGCCGGACAGGTCCTCGAAGAACTTGCCCTCCTCCTCCTCGTACACATCCAAGCCGACACCGCCGACGTGCCCGGACTTGAGCGCCTCGATCAGCGCCACGGTGTCGATCAGGGCGCCCCGGCTCACGTTGATGATGATCACGCCGGGCTTGAGCGCCGCGATGACCAGCTCGTTGAGGATGTGCTCGGTCTCCGGGAACAGCGGGACGTGCAGCGAGACGATGTCGGCCTCCCTGCCGATCTCGCTGAGGGTCACGTACTCCAGGCCATGCTCCGCGGCCCAGGCGGCATCCGGGTAGGGGTCCCACATGATCACCCGCATGCCGAAGCCCTTGAAGATCTGGCCCGCGATCTTGCCGATCTTGCCGGTGCCGATCAGGCCGACCGTCTTGCCGTGCATGTCGAACCCGACCAGGCCGTCGAGGGTGAAGTTCATGTCCCGGACACGGCGGTTCGCCGCGGGGATGTGGCGGTTGAGCGCCATGGCCAGGGTCACCGCATGCTCGGCCACCGCGTACGGGGAGTACGCCGGGACGCGGGCGACGAGCAGCCCGTGGTCCTTGGCCGCCTGGAGGTCCACCCCGTTGAACCCGGCGCACCGCAGGGCGATCATCCTCACGCCCTTGGCCGCCAGCTGCCCGATCACCTCGCGGTCAACCTTGTCGTTGACGAAGACGCAGACGACGTCCGTGCCCTCGGTCACGGTCTCCACGGTGTCGGCGTTGAGCCGGAAGTCGCGGAACTTCACCTCGAGGCCGGCATCCAGCAGGGACTTGCCCAGGTGCTCGCGGTCGTACTTCTTGGTGTCGAAGACGGTGACAGTGGTCATGCCGGAACGGTAGTGCCCATGCACCGTGGTTGCCATGCCAGCGGCGACCTGCGCGCAGGTCGCTGGTCCGGGCCGGGAGTCCCGCGGCGCACGCACCGCCCGGATGCGCCGGAGCCGGTCCGTGCCCGCTGTGGCAGGGTGCGGGCATGGGCTGGACAGGTTTCGGCCGGACCCCGCAGCCGAGGGTGCGCGACTGGTCCCAGGTGGTCGCGGGTGCGCTCGTCGCAGTCGTCGCCGGTGCGGGCCTGGCCGGCTGCTCGACCAGCGTGTCGTCCCCCGTCGTCGAGCAGCCGGTGACCAGGCCGCTGGCGATCCCAGAGCTGGACGAAGGCAAGCCAGAGGGCACCGCGCGCCGGTTCGCCCTGCGCATCGACGAGGGGACCACGGACTTCGGCGCAGGCGCGCCGACCGCGACCTACGGCGTGAACGGCAGCTACCTGGGCCCCACCCTGCGGATGCGCACGGGGCAGCAGGTGCACGTGGACGTGACCAACGCCCTCGCGGAGCGGACCACGCTGCACTGGCACGGGATGCACGTCCCGGCCCGGATGGACGGCGGTCCGCACCAGCTCGTCGATCCCGGCGCGACCTGGAGTCCCCAGTGGCGGGTCGGCCAACCGGCGGCCACCCTCTGGTACCACGCGCATCCGCACGGCAGCACCGCCGACCACGTGTACCGGGGCGTGGCCGGGATGATCCTCGTCGACGACGGAACCGACCCAGGACTGCCCGCGCAGTACGGGGTCGACGACATCCCGGTCATCGTCCAGGACAAGACCTTCGACGACGACGGCCAGCTGGTCTTCGACCAGCAGGGCCCCAGCTCCACCGGGTTCCTCGGTGACACCGTGATGGTCAACGGAACCGTGGGGCCCTACCTGGATGTCACGTCCACGCTGACCCGCCTGCGGGTGCTGAACGCCTCGACCGCGCGCATCTACCGGTTCGGCCTCGGCGACGGCCGCCCGTTCGACCTGGTGGGCACCGACGGGGGGCTGCTGCCGGCACCGGTCCGGCTCGACCGGATCCAGCTGTCGCCCGGCGAACGGGCGGAGATCGTGGTTCGGATGGAACCCGGCGAGACCGTCGAGCTGCGCAACTACTCCCCCGACTTCGGCGCCCGGGTCGGGCCCAACTCCCGGTTCGGCACGGGCGACTACCGGGTCCTCGAGCTGCGCGCCGCCTCGTCGCTGCGGCCATCGGATCCCCTGCCGGCGGTGCTCACCGAGTTCACGGCCACCCCCGAGAGCTCCGCCGACACCACGCGCCAGTTCACGATCAACGCCCAGATCATCAACCGCCGCCCCGTCGACATGGGCCGCCTCGACGTGGTCGTCCCGCTCGGCGCGACGGAGATCTGGGTGTTGCGCAACCGCGACCCGCAACCGCACAACTTCCACGTCCACACGGTCCAGTTCCAGGTGCTCGACATCGACGGGGCGCCGCCGCCGCCGGAGCTGGCCGGGTGGAAGGACACCGTCTACCTCGCGCCCGGGTCGGAGGTCCGGATCATCGCCACCTTCACCGACTACGCCGACCCCACCTGGCCCTACATGTACCACTGCCACCTGCTGTGGCACGAGGACTCCGGGCTCATGGGCCAGTTCGTCGTGGTCCGGCCCGGCGAGGCACCGGTCCCCCCACCGGACCCGTACGGGACGCACTGAGACGCCGACGGCCCCATCTGTCATCCCAGCGGCCATCTGCTGGCACGTGGGATGACAGATGGGGCGTGCTGCGACCAGCAGCGCAGCTCAGGCCTCGTCGAGGCTGATCATCACGTGCTTGATGCGCGTGTAGTCCTCGAGCCCGTACATGGACAGGTCCTTGCCGTAGCCGGAGTGCTTGAACCCGCCGTGCGGCATCTCGGCGACCAGCGGGATGTGGGTGTTGATCCACACCGCCCCGAAGTCCAGGTGCTTGGCCATCCGCATCCCGCGGGCGAGGTCCCTGGTCCACACCGACGACGCCAGCCCGTAGCGCACCCCGTTGGCCCACTCCAGCGCCTTCGCCTCGTCGCTGAAGCTCTGGACGGTCATCACCGGGCCGAAGATCTCGTCCTGGATCATCTCGTCGTCCTGCAGCAGGCCGGAGACGACGGTGGGCTGCATGTGGAAACCGCGGTCCCCGGCGCGCCTGCCGCCGGTGACGATCTGCGCGTGCCCCGGGGTGCGCTCCAGGAAGCCCAGCACCTGCGCCAGCTGCCGCTCGTTGTTCAGGGCCGGCAGCACGGCGTCCTCGTGCTCCTGGCCGACGGCCAGGGTGGTCGGCAGGGCTGCGGCCTGCTCCGCGAGGGCGGCCACGAACTCGTCGTGGACCTGCTCGGCCACGAGGACGCGCGTCGCTGCGGTGCAGTCCTGGCCGGCGTTGAAGTAGCCGGCCGTGGCCAGCCACTCCGCGGCGGCGGCGATGTCAGCGTCCTCGAAGACGACGACCGGGGCCTTGCCGCCGAGCTCGAGGTGAACCTTCTTGACGTCAGCGGCGGCCGTGCCCGCGACCGCCATGCCGGCGCGCACCGAGCCGGTGATCGAGACCATGTCGGGGCGCGGGTGCTCGACCAGCGCCTGCCCGGTCGACCGGTCGCCGGTCACGACGTTGAGCACGCCCGCAGGCAGGACGTCGGCGAACAGCTCGGCCATCCGGACGGTGGTCACCGGGGTCGTGTCCGACGGCTTGAGGACCACGGCGTTGCCCGCGGCGATGGCCGGGGCGAACTTCCAGACAGCCATCATCATGGGGTAGTTCCACGGGGTCACCTGCCCGATGACGCCGATCGGCTCGCGCCGGACCATCGACGTGTAGCCCTTCATGTACTCGCCGGTCGACCGACCCTCGAGCACGCGGGCCGCGCCGGCGAAGAAGCGGATCTGGTCGACCATCGGTCCGAGCTCGTCGGACTTGGTCAGCGGGACCGGCTTGCCGGTGTTCTCGCTCTCGAGGGCGACGAGCTCGTCGGCATGCGCCTCGACGATGTCGGCGATCTTGAGCAGCGCGGCCTGCCGCTCGGACGGGGTCGTCTGGCCCCAGGACTCGAAGGCGTCCGATGCGGCCCGATAAGCCCGGTCGACGTCCTGCGCGTTCGAGACGACCGCCTGGGCGAACACCTCACCGGTGTGCGGGTTCACCAGGTCCGTCGTCTCGCCGGAGGCGGAGTCGACGGGCTCGCCGTTGATGAAGTTGCGGATCGTGCGGGTCACGGGATCTCCTTCACGGGGGTGGGCACGACGGTGGTGCGCCCGACCGCCGGATGGCCGGGGAGTCTATCCGCATCCGTCGCCGACTGCCATCCGGATCCCGCCCCAATTCGTCGCCCCGGAGTGTGGATCTTGCGTTATCCGCACAATCTCATCCGAAATCCAACCGTTTCGCTTGCCTTCGCCCTGTCTCTGCTGTTCGATGTGCACCATGCCTTCGACCCCCCGCTCCCGTCCCGCACCGCTCGACGCCGCCGCCAAGGCCATCGTCGAGCAGCTCCAGCAGGATGGCCGCCGCGCGTACGCGACCATCGGCAAGGCCGTCGGGCTCTCGGAGGCTGCGGTGCGCCAGCGCGTGCAGCGCCTCGTCGAGTCGGGCGTGATCCAGATCGTCGCCGTCACCGACCCCATGCAGGTGGGCTTCCCGCGCGCCGCGATGCTCGGCATCCGCGTCGACGGGGACATCAACGACGTGGCCGATCGCCTGGCCGCGCTCGAGGAGGTCGACTACGTCGTCATCACCGCGGGCGGCTTCGACATCCTCGCCGAGGTCGTCTGCGAGGACGACGAGCACCTGCTGGAGATCATGAACAACAGGATCCGATCCGTCCCCGGTGTCCGGAGCACTGAGACGTTCGTCTACCTGAAGCTCCGCAAGCAGATCTACACCTGGGGTACCCGATGACCACGAGCACCATGTCGTTCAACGAGCCGGGCGAGGACCGCCTCGCCGAGACGGCCCGCGACCACCTGTGGATGCACTTCACCCGCCACTCGGTGTACGAGGACGGCTCCGGGCACGTGCCGGTCATCGTGCGGGGCGAGGGTGCGCGGATCTGGGACGACCGGGGCCGGTCCTACCTCGACGGCCTCGCGGGGCTGTTCGTGGTCCAGGTCGGCCATGGCCGTGCCGAGCTGGCCGAGGCCGCGGCCCGGCAGGCCGAGAGCCTGGCCTTCTTCCCGCTCTGGTCCTACGCGCATCCGGCAGCCATCGAGCTGGCGGAGCGGCTGGCCCAGCTTGCGCCGTCTGGGATCAACCGAACGTTCTTCACCACCAGCGGCGGCGAGGCGGTCGAGTCCGCGTGGAAGCTGGCCAAGCAGTACTACAAGCTCACCGGCCGGCCCACCAAGCACAAGGTCATCAGCCGTGCCGTGGCCTACCACGGGACGCCACAGGGGGCGCTGAGCATCACCGGGATCCCGGCGGCGAAGGCGCCGTTCGAGCCCCTCGTCCCAGGCGCGCACAAGGTCCCCAACACCAACTTCTACCGGGCCCCCCAGCACGGCGACGACCTCGAGGCGTTCGGGCGTTGGGCCGCCGACCGCATCGCCGAGGCGATCGAGTTCGAGGGCCCGGACACCGTCGCGGCGGTGTTCCTCGAGCCGGTGCAGAACTCCGGGGGCTGCTTCCCACCGCCCCCGGGATACCTGCAGCGGGTACGCGAGATCTGCGACGAGTACGACGTGCTGCTCGTGGCCGACGAGACGATCTGCGCGTTCGGGCGGATCGGCGACTACTTCGCGATGAACCGGTTCGGCGTCGAGCCCGACATCATCACCTTCGCCAAGGGACTCACCTCCGGCTACGCCCCACTCGGGCGCGATGATGGTCCACGACCGGCTGTTCGAGCCGTTCCGCCATGGCACGACGACCTTCCTGCACGGGTACACGTGGGGCGGCCACCCGGTCTCCTCCGCCGTCGCGCTGGCCAACCTCGACATCTTCGAGCGCGAGGGACTCAACCAGCACGTGCGCGACAACGAGGGGGCGTTCCGGGCGACCCTGGAGAAGCTGCTCGACCTGCCGATCGTCGGCGACGTGCGCGGCGCGGGGTACTTCTACGGCATCGAGCTGGTCAAGGACAAGGCCACCAAGGAGACGTTCACCGACGACGAGGCCGAGCGGCTGCTGCGCGGCTACCTGTCCAAGGCGCTGTTCGACGCCGGCCTGTACTGCCGGGCCGACGACCGCGGCGACCCCGTCATCCAGCTCGCGCCGCCGCTGATCGTCGGCCAGCCCGAGTTCGACGAGATCGAGTCGATCCTGCGTGACGTTCTCACCCGGGGCATGGAGCTCCTCTAGGCCATGGCCGACCAGACGGGAGCGACCGACCGCACCGCCTTCACCCGCAAGCCGGATCGCGGGTCGCACGACCTCACCGAGGCGCGTGCCGTCCTCGCCGAGGCGCTCATCGGCCACCTCGGATCGGTGGATGCCAGCGGGAGCCCGGTCGTCCTGCCGGTCGCGATCGCGCTGGACCCCGATACCGACCGCGTGCTGTTCCACGGCTCGACCGGGGCGGGCATGTTCCGGCGCCTGGCTGCGGGGGCACCGGCGTGCCTGACGGTCACCCACCTCGACGGGCTGGTCATCGCGCGCAGCGCGTTCGAGTCGAGCATGAACTACCGCAGCGTGGTGGTGCTCGGCACGTGCGAGGTCCTCGACGGCGACGACAAGCTGGACGCCCTTCGGATGATCACCGATCACCTCACCCCCGGGCGGTGGGACGCCGCACGCCCCCTGCGCTCCAGCGAGGTCGCCGCCACGCTGGTGCTGGCCCTGCCCCTGGCTGAGTTCTCCGTGAAGTCCCGCGACGGCGGGCCCAACGATGACGAGGACGCCGGGTGGCCGATCTGGGCCGGCCACGTCCCCGTACGGATGGTCGCCGGGCCGCCAGTCCCCGCGGATCCGTCGACCGCCCACCCCGAGCCACAGGTCCCCACCTACCTGGACGGGCCCCCGGCGTGACCGACCTGCGCTCCGTGTCGTGGTGGTGGGACAGCCTCGGCGACACGCCGCCTCCGCGCGCCCCCCTGGCCGGGGACCTCGACGTCGACGTGGCCGATCGTCGGCGCCGGGTACACCGGGCTCTGGACGGCGTACTACCTGGCCAAGGCAGCGCCCGGGACGCGCATCGCCATCGTCGAGGCGAACGTCGCCGGGTTCGGGGCCAGCGGACGCAACGGCGGCTGGTGCTCGGCGCTGTTCCCCGCCTCGCTGGACAAGATCGCGCGCACGACAGCTCGCGCCGGGACGCCCAGGCGATGCAGCACGCCATGCACGACACGGTCGACGAGGTCGGCCGGGTCGCCAGCGCTGAAGGACTGGACATCGACTGGGCCAAGGGCGGCACCGTCGGCCTGGCCCGGACCCCGGTCCAGCTCGACCGGGCCCGCGAGGAGGTCGCGCACTGGCGCGCCTGGGGCTTCGGCGCCGCGGACTACCGGCTGCTCGATGCCGACGAGGCGCGCGAGCGCGCCGGCGCCACCGCGGTGCTGGGCGCGACCTACACCCCCACTGCGCGGCGATCCACCCGGCCAAGCTGGCCCGTGGGCTGGCGCCGCTCGTCGAGGCCGCAGGGGTACGCATCTACGAGGGCACACCGGCCACGAGCGTCGAACCGGGCGTGGTCCGCACGCCCTTCGGCGATGTCCGCGCACCCCACGTCGTGCGCGCCACGGAGGCGTTCACCGCGACCCTGCCCGGGGCACCGGCGGACGCTCCTGCCGGTCTACTCGCTGATGCTCGCCACCGAGCCGCTGCCCGACGAGGTCTGGGACGCGGATCGGCCTGGCCGCGCGCGAGACCTTCAACGACGGTCGGCACCTGATCATCTACGGGCAGCGCACCGCCGACGGCCGGCTGGCCTTCGGCGGCCGTGGCGCGCCGTACCACTTCGGCTCCCGGATCGACCCGGCCACGACCGCGGCGCCGGCCGTCCACGACGGGCTGCTGGCAGACCCTGACCGAGCTGTTCCCGGCCGTGGCGCCGTCTGCCGTGACCCACCGCTGGGGCGGCCCGCTGGGCATCCCGCGCGACTGGTACGCCTCCTGCGGGCTGGACCGCCGCTCCGGGTTGGCCTGGGCCGGCGGCTACGTCGGCGACGGCGTTGCCACGTCCAACCTCGCCGGCCGCACCCTGGCCGACCTGATCACCGGCACACGACTCCGAGCTGACCACCCTGCCGTGGGTCAACCACCGGTCCCCGCGCTGGGAGCCCGAGCCGCTGCGCTGGCTGGGGGCCAACGGCGGGCTGCGCCGTGATGGCCTCGGCCGACTCCGCGGAGACGCGCACGGGCCGCCCCGCCCGCCGTGCGGAGGTGTTCGAGCAGCTTCCTGGGCCACTGATCCGGTCCGTGGGTCCCCCGCATTGAGTCCCGTGCCGCCGGGGACCACGATGATCCTGTGGAACCGACTCCCGCTCTGATCCCTGACGCCCTCCCCGACGGTGACGCCGTGGTCGACCGGGCCGTCGCCCGGGCCGCGCGCTGGATGTCGGTGGCCGAGCACGCCGGTCCCGGCGCGAGCGCGCCAACCGGCGCCGGCTCACCCGCCTGCTCAAGGATCCCGGCGGGACTGCCGGTCACGATGGCGCTGACCGACGAGGTGATGCGCATCTCCGACCCGAGCAGGGCCGCGGCGACCCTGCAGTCGGCCGCGGGCGTCCAACCGACGTGCCCTGGGCGCGCGGACCACCTGGGCCTGTCGGCCGTCGCCAGGATCTCGGCGGTCCTGGCCCCGGACCCAGCCATGCGCCTCGTGCACTGGCAGGTGCGGGAGGCCTCGACCGGGATCATCCTGCCGGCCGAGCAGGCCCCGCTGCGCGCGCACCTGGCCAAGCGCGCGGCCGAGGGCGCCCGGCTGAACATCAACGTCCTGGGTGAGGCCGTGCTGGGCGAGGACGAGGCCACCCATCGCCTGGACCGGGTCGATCGAGATGCTCACGCCGGCCCGAGGTCACCTACATCTCGGTGAAGATCTCGGCGATCGCCGCACAGCTGAGCACCTACGACCACGAGGGCTCCGTAGCACCGGGTCGCCGAGCGGCTGCGGGTCGCTGTACCGGGCCGCCGCGGGCACCACGCCGCACACCTTCGTCAACCTCGACATGGAGGAGTACCGCGACCTGGCCCTGACCGTGGACGTGTTCACGCAGGTGCTGGCCGAGGAGGAGTTCCGGCACGTCGAGGCCGGCATCGTCCTGCAGGCCTACCTGCCCGAGTGCCACGCCGGTTCGAGCGGCTGCTCGCCTGGGCGCGGGCGCGCCGGAGCTGCCGGCGGCGCGCCGATCAAGGTCCGGATCGTCAAGGGCGCGAACCTCGCGATGGAGACCGCCGAGGCCCAGCTCCACGGCTGGACGCCGGCCCCCTACGGCTCGAAGGCCGACGTCGACGCCTCCTGGAAGCGCCTGGTCGATGCCGCCCTGCGGCCGGAGAACGCCGACGCCGTGCGCATCGGCATCGCCAGCCACAACCTGTTCGACCTCGCCTGGTCGCTGGAGGTGGCCGCCGAGCGGGGCGTCGGCGACCAGATCGACATCGAGATGCTCGAGGGCATGGCCAACGCCGAGGCGCTGGCCATCATCCGCGACGTGGGCTCGGTGCTCCTCTACGCCCCCGTGACGGCCGCGCGACGACTTCGCCTCCGCCGTGGCCTACCTGGTCCGCCGGCTCGACGAGAACACGGCGCCGGAGAACTTCCTGCGCGCGTCCTTCAGCCTGACCGTCGGGTCGCCCACCTTTGCGGAGCAGGAGCGCCGCTTCCGTGAGGCTGTGGCCGCCCGGCGCACCGTCTCCGTCGAGTCCCGCCGGCACGGCACCGCCGCACCCGATCGAGCCGGAGCCCCGGACCGAGGGCACCTTCGCCAACGAGCCGGAGATCGACGTGACCCGGCCGGAGGAGCGCGACCGAGATCGCCGCCGCGCGCAACCGGCACTCCCCCGGGTGGGACCGGCCCGTGCCCGTCGTCATCGCGCGGTCGGAGCGCGTCGACGGGCTCGTCGAGGGCGGCAACCCCGGCGCCGACGGCACGCCCTGGTACACGTACGCCGTCGCGACCGTGGAGCTGGTGGACGAGGCCGTCGCGGTGGCCCGGGACGCCGGGCCCGGCTGGGACGCCCTGGGCCCGCACGACCGGGCCCGGATCCTGTGGGAGGCCGCCCGGGTCATGGGCGAGCAGCGGCACGACACCCTCGCCGTGATGTCCCTGGACGCGGGCAAGACGGTCGACGAGGGCGCGCCGGAGATCGCCGAGGCGATCGACTTCGCGCGCTACTACGGGCGCTCGGCGATCCTGACGATCGGCCCGGACACCACGAGCGCCCCGGTGGGCGTCGTGGTGGTGGTCCCGCCGTGGAACTTCCCGTACGCCATCCCCGCCGGCGGCGTTCTGGCGTCCCTGGCGGCCGGCAACGCCGTCATCCTCAAGCCGGCGCCCGAGTCGGTGGCCACCGCCTGGCTGCTCGTGCAGCAGCTGTGGCAGGCCGGCGTGCCGCGCGACGTGCTGCAGTTCGTCCCCACCCGTGACGACGAGGTCGGCCAGCACCTGGTGACCCACCCCGGCGTCGATGCCGTCGTGCTCACCGGGTCGTGGGCGACCGCGCGGCTGTTCACCAGCTGGCGGCCGGACCTGCGGCTCATGGCCGAGACGTCGGGGAAGAACGCCCTGCTCGTGTCGGCCACCGCCGACATCGACGCGGCCGTGAAGGACCTGGTCCACTCGGCGTTCGGGCACGCCGGGCAGAAGTGCTCGGCGGCCAGCCTTGCCATCGTCGAGGCGCCCGTGTACGACAACCCGGCGTTCTTCCGGCAGCTGCGCGACGCGGTGACCTCGGAGGTCGTGGGCGCGGGCACCGAGCCCAGCACGGTCATCGGGCCGGTCATCCGCCCCGCGGAGGGCCCGTTGGCCCGGGCGCTGACCACCCTCGACGCCGGGGAGTCCTGGCTGGTCACCCCACGCCAGCTCGACGCCACCGGCCACCTGTGGAGCCCCGGTGTCAAGATCGGCGTGCAGCCCGGCTCGTGGAGCCACCTGACCGAGTGGTTCGGCCCGGTGCTGGGGGTCATGCGGGCCCCCGACCTGGCCACCGCCATCGAGTGGCAGAACGGGGTCGAGTACGGGCTGACCGCCGGCATCCACGCCCTGGACACCGACGAGTGCGAGACGTGGCTCGACCGGATCGAGGCCGGCAACGTCTACGTCAACAGGGGCACCACCGGGGCCATCGTGAACCGGCAGCCCTTCGGCGGGTGGAAGAAGTCGGCCGTCGGCCCGACCGCCAAGGCCGGCGGCGAGAACTACGTCGCCTGCCTGCGCGACTGGGCCGCGGCTGACGCGCCCCTCACAGCCGAGGCGGTGCAGCAGTGGTGGGCGTCGATCGGGTCGACCGCCCGCGACCTCGCCGGGCTCACCGTCGAGCGCAACCTGATCAGGTACCGGCCGCTGCCGTCCCCGGTGCTCGTAAGGGTCGACAACGGCACCCCCGCGGCCGCGCTCGAGTCGGTGCGCCGCCTCGCGGCACGGACCGGGACCCCGATCGCGCTCAGCGCTTCCGAGTCGCGTGGCGCGGACACGGTCGTCGAGCCGGTCGCCGCCGCCCGCGCCCGTGTGGCGGCCGGCGAGGTCAGCCGTGTGCGCTGGCTGTCGGCGGAGGATCCCGGCGACCTGGCCGTCGTCGGGCTCGAGGTCGGTGTGAGCGTCGATCGCCGGCCGGTCGCGGCGACGGTCGACGTCGAGGGCCCTCGGTGGATGCACGAGCAGAGTGTGTGCATCACGGCCCACCGGTACGGCAACGTCGGCGCCGGCCCGCAGCCGCGGGTCCCGGGCGAGCGGCGCGGGTGACCGCGGGCAGGCGCATCCCGGCTCGCGCGGCTCCCCCGCTCCAGCCTGAGCCGGGTGCCCCGCTCTGCCATCCGGGCCGTGCGAGCCGGGTGCCCGGCTCGTCGCCACGGTCCGGGCGGGCGGCGGCTGATGCGCGCCTTCCGCGCGATCCTGTCCCATCCCGGTGCCGCGGCCATGAGCGCCGCAGCGTTCGTCGGCCGGCTCCCGATGGCCATGCTGGGGCTGGCCCTCACCCTGCTGGTCGTGGGCCAGACCGGGTCCTACGCATCGGCGGGCGCGGTCGCCGCCTCCGTCACGCTGGCCGGAGCCGTCGGTGGCCCGATCGGGGCGCGGCTGGCCGATCGGCATGGCCAGCACAGGGTGCTGCCCGTCCTGATCGTGCTGCACGTGGCGGCCGTCACCGCCCTGACGACCGCGGTCCTGGCGGGCACGCCCAGCGCGCTCTGGCTGGCGCTGGGGACCGCGGCCGGGCTCACCGGCCCCAACCTCGGCGCGATGGTCCGTGCCCGATGGGCTGGCCTGGCGGGCACACCGGACGAGCTGACGTCGGCATTCGCCCTCGAGTCCACCCTCGACGAGGTGGCGTTCGTCGTCGGCCCACCGCTGGCCACGGCGCTGGCCGTGTCGGTCGCCCCCTGGTCGGCGATCGCAGCCGCGATGCTCCTGGCCCTGTCGGGCGCCCTTGCCCTGGCCGCCCAGCGGGCCACGCAGCCACCTGCGGTCGCGCGGGAGGAGCACGCCGGCCCGCCCCTGCTGCGCTCGGCGACGCTGCGCATCCTCACGCTGCTCCTGCTGCTCATGGGAGCCGTGTTCGGCGCGATCGAGGTCGCCACGGTCGCCTACGCCCAGGAGCGCGGGGCCGTCAGCGCCACCGGCTGGCTGCTGGGGCTCTTCGCCCTCTCCAGCGGGCTGACCGGGCTGTACCTCGGGGCCCGTCCCGGCCGGTGGTCGCTGGCCGCCCAGCTGTTGGTGGGCACCGCGGCGCTCACCATCGCGGCGGCCAGCCTCCCCCTGCTCGACCGGGTGGCGGTCTATGCCGTGGGCATGTTCGCCTCGGGGCTGGGGGTGTCGGCCGTGCTCATCGGATCCCTGCAGATCATCGAGCGCGCGGTGCCCCGCGGCCGCCTCACCGAGTCGCTGGCCGTCGCGATCGCCGGGATCCAGGTGGGGTTCGCCGCGGCAGCCGCCGTCGCGGGATCGCTCATCGACCGCGGCGGGTCCTCGTGGGGGCTCGCCGTCGGCTCCGCCGCCGCCGCAGCGGGCCTGCTCCTGGCGGTGACCGCCCGGCGCCACCTCGTGCGGGCCGAGGCGGGTCCGGTGCGGGCGGTGACCGCCGCGGACCCGCCGCGCGTGACCCCCGGCTCCTGACCGTCGACGGTCAGGGCGTGCGCAGCGGCTGCCCGGGCGGGGTGGGCCGGCGGAACAGGCCCTCCTGCGTGATGGAGATCATCAGGTCGCCGGCCTCGTCGAACATCCGGCCCCGGGCGAAGCCGAGGCCCCGGTCGGCCGCCGGCGACTGGGTGACGTACAGCGTCCACTCGTCGGCCCGGTAGGGCCGGTGGAACCACATCGCGTGATCGAGGCTCGCGACGTCGAGATCGCCGGACCCCACGTGGAACCCGTGCCGGCGCTGCACCGCGTCCAGCAGCGTCGCGTCGGAGAAGTACGTGGCCACGCACACGTGCAGCAGGGGGTCGTCCGGCATCGGGCCGTCGGCCCGGAACCACGCGACGTCCTCCCCCGGATAGTCCCCGCCGCCCTGCTGCGTGGGGTGGTCGGCGTACTCGGGCCCCCACCAGGAGACCAGGTTCTCGGCCAGGCCACGGACCGGCCGGACGTCCACCGGCGGGGTCACCTCGACCATGATCGCGGGCAGCCGCTCGCGGTGCGGGTGCATCAGCGCGCTCAGCGACGGCAGGCCCTCGGGCGCGGGCACCGATGGAGCCCGCGTGGTGTGCACGATCTCGGCGGCCTCGGGGAGGTGGAACGACGTGGACATCGCGAACGTCACCTTGCCGTGCTGGTGGGCCAGGACGCGGCGGACGCTGAAGCCGCGCCCATCGCGCATCCGCTCGACGTGGAACTCGACGGGCAGGGTCGGGTCGCCGGGGCGCAGGAAGTAGGCATGCAGGGAGTGCACGTACCGCTCGGGGTCCACGGTCCGGCCGGCCGCCACGAGGGCCTGCGCCGCCACCTGCCCGCCGAAGATCCGCGTGTAGCTGACGTCGTGGCTGATGCCGATGAACACGTCGCCGGGGCGCCGCTGGAGGTCCAGCAGCTCCAGCAGCGAGTCGATCGGGTGGGCGTGGATCACGAGGTGCATGCTTCCACCCGGCTCCACGCGTCGCGCGGCACCCCCGCCGGGCCCGGTCGCTGGGGAGCTCATCTGTTGCGCGCTGAGCCCCCGATCAGCTGCCGGCTCCGGCTCCGCCTCGCAGCAGCGGGGCCAGCGCATCCAGCACCCGCACATCCTCGATGGTCGAGGGCACCGGCTCCTCCCGGCCATCGGCTATGCCCCGCATCGTGCGCCGCAGGATCTTGCCGGACCGGGTCTTGGGCAGACCAGGGACGACGACGACCTCGCGGAACGCCGCAACCGGGCCGACCCGCTCGCGCACCGAGGCCACGATCTGCCGCTCGAGCTCCTCCGGATCGATCCGCGCACCCGCCTTGAGCACGACGAAGGCGCGCGGGGACTGCCCCTTCAACGGGTCGGCGACGCCGATGACGGCGCACTCGGCGACGTCCGGATGCGCCGCGACGACGGCTTCCATGGTGCCGGTCGACAGGCGATGGCCGGCCACGTTGATCACGTCGTCCGTCCGGCCCATGACGTAGATGTAGCCTTCCTCGTCGATGTACCCGCCGTCACCGGTCGTGTAGTAGCCCGGGAAGGCGCTGAGGTACGACGTACACGTAGCGCTCGTCATCGCCCCACAGGTCGGCAGCGTCCCCGGGGGCAGGGGCAGGCGGATCGACGATGCTGCCCTCAGTCCCGCGCGGCACCTCCTCGCCCGACCCGTCGACGACCCGGACGTCGTAGCCGGGCACCGCGACCGAGGGCGAGCCCGCCTTGATCGGCAGCGGCTCGAGGCCCCGTCGGGTTGGCGGCGATCGGCCAGCCCGATCTCGGTCTGCCACCAGTTGTCCACGACGGGCACGCTCCAGCGTCCTCGGTCGGCCCACTGGTAGGTGGCGACGTCCAGCCGCTCCCCCGCCAGGAACAGGTCACGCAGGCTCGAGATGTCGTGGTCGGCCGACGAGCTCGCCCTCCGGGTCTTCTCGCTTGATGGCCCGGATGGCCGTCGGCGCGGTGAACATCGCCCGCACCTCGTGGTCGGCCACGACCCGCCAGAAGGCCCGGCGTCCGGCGTTCCCACCGGCTTGCCCTCGTACAGCACCGTCGTGGCACCCACGGATCAACGGCGCGTAGACGATGTACGAGTGACCGACCACCCAGCCCACGTCGGAGGCGGCCCAACAGACGTCTCCCGGCCGAGCGTCGTAGATCGTGGCCATCGACCTGTGCTTCAGCGCGACCGCGTGCCCGCCGTTGATCCCGCACGATCCCCTTGGGCCGCCCGGTCGTGCCGGAGGTGTACAGGATGTACAGCGGGTCGGTCGGCGTCCAGTTCCGCCCAGCCGGCCGGCGCTGCCGCGACTGGCTGATCTCGGCCCAGTCGCGGTCGCGTCCGGGCCCATCAGCGCCGCCGGATGAAAGGGACGCTGCAGGATCAACGCACTGCCTGCGGGCTGGATGGGTCCGCTTCGGCCGAGCGCTTCAGTCGATCAGCGGATTGATAGTCCATCACGCGTCGGACTCGTTACCGCGCAGGACGCTGACAGATCACCTTGGGCTGCGCGTCGTCGATGCGCACCGCCAGCTCCTGAGCAGCGAATCCCCCGAAGACCACCGAGTGCATCGCGCCCAGCCGCGCGCACGCCAGCATCCCGACGATCGTCCTCGGGGACCATCGGCATCGACAGCACCACACGGTCGCCGGCCACCACGCCGAGGCCGGCGAGCGCCCCGGCGAACCTGGCCACCTCGTCGAGCAGCTGCGCGTAGCTCAGGATGCGCTCGCTTGCGGTGACCGGGCTCACGTGCACGAGGGCGGTGCGGTCCCCATGGCCGGCCTCGACGTGCCGGTCCAGCGCGTTGTAGCAGGTGTTGAGCCGCCCGTCCGGGAACCAGCGGTACAGCGGGGCGCGGGACTCGTCGCACACCACGGTCGGCTGCGTGCTCCAGGTGATCGCCCGGGCGGCATCGGCCCAGAACCCATGCGGGTCGGCCAGGCTGGCCGCGTGCACGGCGGCGTAGGTGCTCATGCCCCTGTTCTACCGGGGCCAGGGCCCGCGCGCGAGTCCGAACCCGCCCCGGTTCGACCAGCGGCACCCGCCCCGGCCGGTCGACGCAGTGGGTCAGCCGCCCACGGTGGCGGCCAGTTGGCCGCACGCCCCGTCGATCTCCTGGCCGCGGGTGTCGCGGATCGTGGTCGGGATGCCACGGGCCTCGAGGGCAGCGACGAACGCCCGCTCGACAGCCGGATCGCTGGCGGTCCACTTCGACCCCGGGGTGGGGTTCAGCGGGATCGGGTTCACGTGCACCCATCCCCGGCCGCGGGCGTTGAGCAGCTTGCCCAGCAGGTCGGCGCGCCAGGCCTGGTCGTTGATGTCGCGGATGAGTGCGTACTCGATCGACACCCGTCGCCCCGTCGCCTGCGCGTACTCGAACGCCGCGTCGAGGGCCTCGCCGACCTTCCACCGGGTGTTGACCGGCACGAGGGAGTCGCGCAGCTCGTCATCGGGGGCGTGCAGGCTCAGCGCCAGCGTCACCTGCAACCCCTCTCCGGCCAGCCGTCGCATCGCCGGCACGAGGCCGACCGTCGAGACCGTCACGCCGCGCGCCGACATCCCGAGGCCGTCAGGGGCCGGGTCGATCAACCGCCGGACCGCGCCCACGACGACGCCGTAGTTGGCCAGCGGCTCGCCCATGCCCATGAAGACCACGTTGGAGACCCGCCCAGTGCCGCCGGCGATCTCGCCGCGTGCGAGTGCGCGAGCCCCGGCCAGCACCTGCTCGACGATCTCGGCCGTCGACAGGTTGCGGGTCAACCCGGCCTGGCCGGTCGCGCAGAAGGGGCAGTTCATGCCGCAGCCGGCCTGCGACGACACGCACATGGTGACCCGCTCACGACTGGTCCGCGTCGCGGGGTAGCGCATGAGGACCGACTCGACCATCGCCCCGTCGTGCAGCCGCCAGACGGACTTCACGGTCAGGCCACCGTCGCAGGTGATGTCGCGGACGTCCTCGAGCAGCGGCGGGCAGAGACTGGCCGCCAGGGGCTCGCGCAATGCGGCGGGGATGTCGGTCCACTGCGCGGGGTCGTCCACCAGGCGGGCGAACCAGTGGTTGCTGACCTGGTCGGCCCGGAACCTGGGCAGCCCCGCCGCGACGACCGCCTCCCGGCGCTCCGCCAGGGTCATGTCCGCCAGGTGCCGGGGCGGCTTGCCCCGGCGCGGGGCCTCCATCACCAGCAGTCCCGGCGGTTGGGCCATGTCAGAGGCCCAGGAAGATCGCGAAGAGCGTGTAGGCCACCACCGTGTTCGGGATGATGCTGTCGAGGCGGTCCATGAGGCCACCGTGGCCCGGCAGCAGGTTGGACATGTCCTTGATCCCGAGGTCGCGCTTGATGCCGGACTCGATGAAGTCGCCCAGGGTGGCCGACACGGTCATCACCGCGCCGACGATCGCGCCCTTCCACCACTCGGACTCCAGCAGCGTGACGAAGAGCACGGCACCGAGCACGACCTGGAAGGTCACCGAGCCGGCGAATCCCTCCCACGACTTCTTCGGCGAGATGCCCGGTGCCATGGGGTGCTTGCCGAACAGCACGCCCGCGGCATAGCCCCCGATGTCGCTGGCCACCGAGAGCACCACGAAGGTGACCACCCGGTCGGCGCCGTCCGGGGAGGCGGCGATCAGCGCCGCGAAGGCGCCCATCAGGGGCGCGTACAGCAGGACGAACCCGCTGGCAGTGGCGTCTCGGACGAACCCGTCGACACCCAGGCGCAGCAGGCGCCAGACGATCGTGAACAGGAACAGCAGCCCGAAGCCCATCAGGACCTGGGAGGTGCCCGCGAAGAACCCCAGGGACGGCATGAGCACCGCGCCGACCAGCAGCGGGAACTTGGCCAGGCGGATGCCGCGCGTGCGCATCGCGGAGGTCAGCTCGTCGGTGCCGATGACGATGGCCGCGACGATCACGACGAGGAAGAGCTCGATCCGCCAGTACAGGGAGGCCAGCGCAATCGCACCCATGAGCACGCCCACGCCGATGGCCGCCGGGAGGTTGCGGCCCGCCCGGGACTTCGCCGGCGGCTCGGCGTCAGGGGCACGCTCCGCGGGGTCCGTTGGGCCCCCCGATGGCGGGGCGGTCGGGGCGGTCGCCACGTCGGCGGCGCGGGTGCCAGTGCCGTCGGGCTCAATGCCAGCGGCGGAGCCGGTCGGCCGGTCGTCCTGCGTGGCGTTCGGGTCAACCCCGGGCGACGCCCCATCGGCTGCAGGCGAATCAGGGGACCCCGTGGATCCGGACATGCGTGCCCTCCCTCGGGTCCTTCAGATCTCGAGCAGCTCGGCTTCCTTGTGCTTGAGGATGTCGTCGACCATCGCAACGTGCTTGCTGGTCAGCTCCTCCAGGCCCTTCTCCGCCCGGCGCACGTCGTCCTCGCCGGCGTCGCCGTCCTTGTTCAGCTTCTCGAGGTGGTCCTTCGTGTGCCGGCGGATGTTGCGGATCGACACCCGGGCCTCCTCGGCCTTGTGCCGGGCCATCTTGATGTACTCCTTGCGACGCTCCTCGGTGAGGACCGGTAGGACGACGCGGATGATGTGGCCGTCGTCGACGGGGTTCACCCCGAGGTCGGAGTCGCGGATCGCCTTCTCGATGTTGTGCATCGATCCCTTGTCGAACGGGGAGATGAGGATCATCCGCGCCTCCGGCGTCTGGAACGAGGCCAGCTGGTTGATGGGCGTCGGCGCGCCGTAGTAGTCCACGAGGATCTTGTTGAACATCTGCGGGGTGGCCCGACCGGTCCTGATCGTGGCGAAGTCCTCCTTCGCCACGGACACGGCCTTGTCCATCTTCTCCTCGGCCTCGAACAGCGCCTCGTCGATCATCGACCCTCCTTGGGGGGCTCACACATGCGCCGAGTCAGTCCTCGGCCGCGATCAGCGTGCCGATTCTCTCACCCTGGACGGCGCGAGCGATGTTGCCGTGCACGAGGAGGTTGAAGACGACGATCGGCAGGTCGTTGTCGGCGCACAGCGAGATCGCCGTGGCGTCGGCCACCTTCAGTCCGCGGGACAGCACCTCCGAGTAGTCGAGGTGCTCGAAGCGCACGGCTCCCGGGGTGGTGCGCGGGTCGGCGTCGTAGACGCCGTCCACCCCCTTGGCCATCAGCACCACCTGCGCCCCCACCTCCAGGGCCCGCTGGGCCGCGCAGGTGTCGGTCGAGAAGAACGGCGCCCCCAGCCCCGCGCCGAAGATCACGACCCGGCCCTTCTCCAGATGCCGGACGGCCCGCCTCGGGATGTAGGGCTCGGCAACCTGGCTCATCGGGATCGCCGTCTGCACGCGCGTGTCGATGCCCTGCTTCTCCAGGAAGTCCTGCAGCGCCAGGCAGTTCATGACGGTGCCGAGCATGCCCATGTAGTCGGCGCGAGAACGGTCCATCCCCCGCTCGTGCAGCTGCGCGCCGCGGAAGTAGTTGCCGCCGCCGATCACCACGGCCACCTGGGCGCCGGTGCGAACGACGTCGGCGACCTGCTTGGCGATGCTGTGGACGACGTCCGGGTCCACCCCGAGGCCACCGCCGCCGGAGAACGCCTCCCCCGACAGCTTCAGCAGGACCCGGTGCCAGCCCTCCTCCGGCGCCTCAGGCCAACGCTCGACGGTGCCCTCAAGGGTCGGCTGGTCCGGTTTCACAGGGTGCAGTCTGCACCATCCGGGCGCGACGACGCCCCCGGGAGGCGTGCTCCTCGGGGGCGTCGACTGGGTGCTGCTGCGAGGCTCAGGAACCGATCTCGATGCGCGCGAATCCCGTGATCGTGGCGCCATTCTCGGCGGCGAAGGCCTTCACGGTCTTCTTGCTGTCCTGGACCGACGACTGCTCGAGCAGCACGCGGTCCTTGAAGAAGCCGTTGACCCGACCCTCGATGATCTTGGGCAGGGCGCCCTCGGGCTTGCCCTCCTCGCGGGCCGTGGCCTCGGCGATGCGCTGCTCGTTGGCGACGACGTCCGCGGGCACCTCATCGCGGGTGAGGTACTCGGGCCGCATGGCCGCGATCTGCATCCCGACGGCGCGGGCGGTGTCCTCGTCTGCCGTCGTAGGACACCAGCACCCCGACCTGCGGCGGCAGGTCGGCGGCACGCCGGTGCATGTAGGTCGCCAGCGTCCCCTCGAGCCGGGCCACCCGGCCGAGCTCGAGCTTCTCGCCGATGACGCCCGACATCTCCTGCACGGCGTCGGCGACGGTCTTGCCCGACGGCAGGACCGTGGCGGACAGCGCGTCGCGGTCGGCGACGGCGCCGGCGTCGGCCACCGTCACGATCTGGTCGGCCAGGGCCTGGAAGTCCTCGTTCTTGGCCACGAAGTCGGTCTCGCAGAGGAGCTCGACGAGCGAGCCCCCGCTGACGGCGACCAGCCCGTTGCTCGTGGTGCGCTCGGCGCCACGCTTGGCCGCCTTCGCGGCCCCTGAGATGCGCAGGATCTCGACTGCGGCGTCGAAGTCGCCGTCAGCCTCGGTGAGGGCCTTCTTGCACTCCATCATCCCGGCGGAGGTGAGGTCGCGGAGCTTCTTGACGTCCGCGGCGGTGATCGCAGCCATGGGCTGTCCTTTCAGGTTGGGGCGGGCGCCCCGGGGGGGAACGTGGTGACCACCCGGCCCCCGGCGATGACCCGGGGCCGGGTGGTTGCGGCGGGTTGCCCGCCGCGGGGGCTACTCGGACGCGGGGGCCTCGGGGGCCTCGGCGGCGGCCGCAGCGGGGACCTCGGTCTCGGCGGCCTCAGCCTCGGCGGCCTCGGGGGCCCTCAGCCTCGACGCGCGGCCTCGGCGGCCACCTCGGTCTCGGCGGCCACCACCTCAGCAGCCGGCTCCACAGCGGCCTCGGCGGATCCGTCAGCCTCGGCCTCCGCGACGACCGCCTGCCCCTGGGTGGCCTCCTGCTCGGCCTGGTGGGCAGCCAGCAGCTCGGCCTCCCACTCCGCCAGCGGCTCGACGGCCTCGATCCCAGCGGCGCCGGCGGCCCGGGCCATCAGGCCGTCGGCCACCGCGTCGGCGATGACGCGGGTCAGCAGGCCCACGGCGCGGATCGCGTCGTCATTGCCCGGGATCGGGAAGTCGACCACATCGGGGTCGCAGTTGGAGTCGAGGATCGCAACGACCGGGATGCCCAGCTTGCGGGCCTCACCGACGGCGATGTGCTCCTTGTTCGTGTCCACCACCCAGACTGCGGAGGGCACCTTGATCATGTCCCGGATGCCACCGAGGGTGCGCTCCAGCTTGTCCTTCTCGCGACGCAGGACGAGCAGCTCCTTCTTGGTCATGCCCGAGCCGGCCACGTCGTCGAAGTCGATCTGCTCGAGCTCCTTGAGCCGCTGCAGCCGCTTGTGGACGGTCTGGAAGTTCGTGAGCATCCCGCCGAGCCAACGCTCGTTCACGTAGGGCATGCCCACCCGGGTCGCCTGCTCGGCGACTGCCTCCTGCGCCTGCTTCTTGGTGCCGATGAACATCACCGTGCCACCGCGCGAGACGGTCTCCTTGACGAACGAGTAGGCCCGGTCGATGGAGGTCAGCGACTGGGTCAGGTCGATGATGTAGATGCCATTGCGCTCCGTGAGGATGAAGCGCTTCATCTTGGGGTTCCAGCGCCGGGTCTGGTGCCCGAAGTGGACACCGCTCTCCAGCATCTGGCGCATCGTGACGACGGCCATGGGTCTTCCTCTTTCGTGCGCGGCCGGGCCGCGCGGTCGGTTGACACGACCGCCGGTCGGCGGTCGTCCTGATGCCCCTGGGAGTCGGGCTGCCTGAGCAGACCGGTCCGTCTCCCCGTCGTGCCGGGACATGCGAATTCGGGCCCAACGGACCCGTGGTGGCGATTGTACGCGCGCCGGCACCCGGCGAGGAAATCCGGCCGCCGGGGCCTGCGCCCCGGTGGTGCGCCCGGGACCGGTGTCCACAGGTCCGGCCACGGGGCTTCCCGGACCCGCGCGACGCGGGCAGGGTACCTGCGTGCGAACGATGTGGCTGCTCACCCTGGCCCTGCTCGCCGCAGCCCCGGGCCAGGCGTCCGCTCCGGCCGGCGGTCGATCCGCGGATGGCTGGGCTGCGCCAGTACGCCCCGTGGTGCTCCTGTCGCGGTTCGACCCTCCGCCGCAGCCCTGGCTGCGCGGGCATCGCGGGATCGACCTGCGGGTGGCGCCCGGCGATCCCGTGCATGCCGCCCGCGCCGGCCGGGTCACCTTCGCGGCCGTCGTCGCTGGCCGGGGCGTCGTCGTGGTCGACCACGGCGACCTGCGCACGACCTACGAGCCGGTCGAGGCCACCGTCGCGGTCGGCGATCGCGTCCGGAGCCGTCAGGTGATCGGCACCGTCGGCACCGGTACCGGGCACTGCGGCCACGGCCTGTGCCTGCACCTGGGGCTCCGCCGGGATCGGGAGTACCTCGACCCGCTCCTCCTGCTCGGCCCGGGCACCCCCAGGCTGCGTCCCTGGTGAGTCGCGGACGTGCCCCTGCTGGGGTCAGCTCGGGACGGGGGCCCCCATGCGCGAGCGCATCGCCATCATCGCCTTCGTGTGCAGCTGGCAGATGCGGCTCTCGGTGACCCCGAGGCACAGGCCGATCTCCGCGAGCGTGAGGCCCTCGTAGTAGTAGAGCGTGACCACGATCTGCTCCCGCTCCGGCAGGGTGTGGATGACCCGGGCGAGCAGGTGCCGTGTCTCCTCGTCGTCGAGCGCGTCGCCGGGCGAGTCGGTGCGCTCGTCCTCGATCCGCTCCCCGAGGGTGGAGCCGTCGCCGCGCTCGGAGGAGCCGAGCATCTCGTCGAGCGCGGCCACGTGGACGAAGGAGACCTGGCTGAAGACCTTGCGGAGCTCGCCGATGTCGAGCCCGAGCTCGTCAGCTATCTCCACCTCGGTGGGCGTGCGCTGCAGGCGGGCCTCCAGCACGGCGATGGCCCGCTCCACGTCGCGCGCCTTGGTCCGCACCGAGCGCGGCACCCAGTCGATCGAGCGGAGCTCGTCGATGATCGCTCCGCGGATCCGGTTGATTGCGTAGGTCTCGAACTTGATGGCCCGGGTCAGGTCGTACTTGTCGATGGCGTCGATGAGCCCGAAGATCCCGTAGGAGACCAGGTCGCCCTGCTCGACGCTGGCCGGCAGGCCGACACCGACGCGTCCTGCCACGTACCGCACGAGCGGTGCGTAGTGCAGGATCAGCTGCTCGCGCAGGTGCGCCTCACCGCCCTGCTTGTACTCGGACCAGAGCTGGACGAGGTTCGCATCAGCCTCGCCGATCTCGGACGCAGCATCCTCGGGATCGATCACGTCCTGATCCGCAACGGAGTGCTCGGTCACTTCCCCTGCTTCATCAGGCACGAGGGTGGGCCTGCTCATAGCTGCTCCTGAGCCGCTCGATGGACACGTGCGTGTAGACCTGCGTCGTGCTGAGACTAGCGTGGCCGAGGACCTCCTGGACGGAACGCAGGTCCGCGCCGCCCTCCAGCAGGTGCGTGGCCATCGAGTGGCGAAGCCCGTGGGGACCCACGTCGGGCGCGTCCGGGACGTGGCGCAGCAGCCCGTGGACCGACCGCCGGACGACCCGCGGATCAACCCTGCCGCCACGGGCACCGAGGAACACGGCGCCTGCGCTGGCGCCACTCGCCAGCCGTGGCCGGCCCTCGTCGAGCCAGCGCCGCAGCGCCCGGCTGGCAGGCGTGCCGAACGGGACGACCCGCTCCTTTGCCCCCTTGCCCAGGACGCGCACGGCGTGCCGGGCCCAGTCGATGTCGGCGGTGTCCAGTCCGACCAGCTCGGACACCCGGATGCCCGTCGCGTAGAGCAGCTCCAGCATCGCCATGTCGCGCAGGTGCAGGGGATCGGCGTCGTCGGCCCGGGTCGCCGCCAGGTCGAGGAGCTCCTCGACCTGGGCTGGCCGCAGGACCTCTGGGATCGCCCGCCGGGTCGTCGGCGCGGACAGCCGGGCTGCGGGATCCGCCGCCACCAGGCCGGCACGCACCGCCCAGGACGTGAAGCTGCGCACGGCGGCCACCCGCCGGGCGAGGGTGGAACGCGCCGAACCGCGGCTGTCCATCGCTGCCAGCCAGGCGCGCAGCGTCAGCAGGTCGAGGTCGTCGAGGCTCCCCGCGCCCCGGTCGGTGGCGAACGCGAGCAGGTCCGCGACGTCCCCGCCATAGGCCCGCACCGTGTTCGGACCCCGGCCCCGCTCATCGCGCAGGTGACCGAGGAAGCCCGCGTGGGCCTCGGCGAGCGCGGGAGCCATCGGCATGCGGCCATGGTGCCCCACCCGATCAGTCGCACCGGCGCCAGCCACGCCGGGACCGGGTGGCCAGTCCCGCCACCTCCAGCAGGCCGAGTCCCGCCAGGCTGACAGCCTCCGTGACGCCGGCGGCCTCGGCCACCGCCGCCAGGGTGAGCCCGCCCCGTCGCGGCAGGACCGCCAGGACTCCGTGCATCTCGACGGGCAGGCCCGGCACCTCCTCGAGCAGGGATCCCTGCATCGGCGCGGCCGGGTCTCCCGGACGCGCGTACCCGGAGCCGCTGCCCCGTGCGGACCCCGCGGGCTCCCGCTCGAGCACGAGGGCGACGACCTCCTCGCTGTCCGACACGGCTCGGGCTGCTTGCTCGTGCAACAGGCGGTTGGTGCCCGCGCTGGCCATGGCGGTGACCGGGCCGGGCACCGCCATCACCGTGCGACCGAGCTCCAGGGCCCGGTTGGCCGTGGCGATCGCCCCACTGCGGCGCGCCGCCTCGACCACGACGGTGCCGCGGCTCACGGCAGCGATCAGGCGGTTGCGGGCCAGGAACCGGTGCCGCAGCGGTTGGCTGCCGGGCGGCAGCTCGGAGACCACGGCCCCCGTGTCCGCGATCCGGCACAGCAGGGCGTCGTGGGCACGTGGATAGACGACGTCGACACCACCGGCGAGGACCGCCACAGTCGGGCCGGCAACCCCGAGCGCGGCACGATGCGCCGCGGCGTCGATCCCGAAGGCCCCACCGGAGACGACTGCCCATCCCGTCTCGGCCAGGCCGGCCGAGATCTGGCTGGTCGCCCGCTCGCCGTAGGGCGTGCACGCCCTGGCCCCGACCACGGCGATCGAGCGCAGCGTGGTCATCCGCAGGTCCAGCGGGCCCTGGACCCACAGGGCAAGGGGTGGTTCGGCGAGATCCCCGAGCTGGCTGGGGAACTCCTGGTCCCCCGCGACCAGGACCCGGATCCCCCGACGCTCCTGCTCGGCGAGCATGTCCGGGACCTCCTCCGGCCACAGGCGACCGGGCGGGAGGGTTGCGCCGCGCGCCCGGGCCGCGAGCTCGCGCAGCACGGCGTCGGCGCCACGCTCGGCAACTCGCTCTGCCAGCCCCGGCGTTCCCGGCTCCACCAGGCAGGCAAGGGCGATCCTCGCCGTGCGCTCATCCCGCATCGAGTCCTCCTTCCCGAAGGGTGAGGGCACGCCCCACCTGCTCCAGCCCCGGCCGGGCCACCCCGGCCAGGTCTGCCAGGCTCCACGCGACGCGGATCGCACGGTCGGCTCCCCTGGCGCTGAGCCGACCCCCGGTGACAGCGGCACCGAGGACGCTGATCGCCTCGGGAGCCGGGGCGAGCGGCCCGCGCAGGGACGCCGCCGCATACGTCCCGGTCAGGGCCATGGGCAGCCCGAGGCGCGCCGCCCGCCGGGCACCCCGCTCGCGCGCCTCCACGATGCGGGCGCGGATCACCGCGGAGGACTCCGCCGCCCGGTCCAGCCGCCAGAGGGCCGCGCCGGGGGCGCCCAGCTGCAGCCGGATGTCGACCCGGTCCATCAGCGGACCTGACAGCCGCGACAGGTACCGGCGACGGTCGACGGACCGGCAGGTGCAGGAGGCACCGGATCCGTCCCCGAACCCACAGGGGCAGGGATTGGCCGCCAGCACGAGCTGGACCCGAGCCGGCAGCCGGGCGGTGAACCCCGCCCGCGCGATCTGCACGTGCCCGGACTCGAGCGGCTGGCGCAGCGCCTCGAGGCTCGATGAGCCGAACTCCGCGGCCTCGTCCAAGAACAGCACTCCCGCGTGGGCCAACGTCACCGCCCCGGGCGTCGGCTGCCCCCCGCGGCCGCCACCGACCAGTGCGGCGACGGTGGCAGTGTGGTGCGGGGCCTGGAACGGGGGCCGACGGACCAGCCCGGTGACCTCACCCACGGTCGACCGGATGGCGGTGACGGCCAGGGCGTCCTCGTCGCAGAGGTCCGGCAGGATCGTTGGCAACCGTTCGGCGAGCAGGGTCTTGCCGACCCCCGGCCTACCGATCATCGAGACGTGATGGCCGCCGACGGCAGCGATCTCCAGCGCCGCGACCGCCTCGTCCTGGCCGCGCACGTCGACCATGTCGGCCACGCAGCGGGCGTCGTCCGGCGACCGCGCCGCGCCCGAGACCGCTGACGTGGGCGGCTCCACCCCGTCTTCGGCCGGCGTGCCTGCGGGCTGCTCCTCGGCCGCCCCGCCCACGAGGATGGCCGCCCAGTGACGAAGCGTGTCCACGCCGGTCGCCCGGATACCGGGGACGATCTGGGCCTGCCCGACATCGGCACGGGAGACGACCAGCTGGGCGCGGCCCGCGCGGGCCGTCGCGACCGCTGCGACGACAGCCCCGCGGACCGACCGCGCGCGCCCGTCGAGGCCGAGCTCGGCGTAGAGGACGACGTCGCGAAGGCGGTCGCCCGGCAGCTGCCCGTCCGCGGCCAGGATCGCGGTGGCGATGGCTAGGTCGAGGCCTGATCCGCGCTTGTGCAGCGACGCCGGAGACAGCCCGACGGTGATCCGCGCCTGGGGCCACCGCGCGCCGCTGTTGAGCACCGCGGCACGCACCCGGTCACGAGCCTCGCCCACGGCCGTGTCGGGCAGCCCGACGATCGACATGCCGGGCAGCCCCTGCGACAGGTGGGCCTCCACCTCCACGAGGTGGGCGTCGATCCCGGAGAGCACGACGCCGTGGGTCCTGGCCAGTGGCATCAGGCGGCGCTCCGGACGTGCTCGATCGACAGAAGCGAGTCAGGGCCCCACACGATCCCGACGGCGTCGATCCGGATCGGACCCCGATGCCCGCCGCTCTCGGCGAGGTACGCCGCGGCGAGGAGCCGCAGCCGGGCGGCCTTGGCCCGCGTGATCGCAGCGAGCGGACCGCCGAAGCCGCGACCGCGACGCGTCTTCACCTCGCAGAACACCAACGTGTCGACGTCGCGGGCGACGATGTCGATCTCGCCCCGCGGACAGCGCCAGTTGCGCACGACGACCCGCATGCCGTGCGCCTCGAGGTACGCCGCAGCGGCGTCCTCACCCCGACGGCCCAGGTCCTGGGCTTGCCCCATACCGCCCACCTCCGCGGGCCACGATGGTCCACGTGGGGCGTTGCCGGAAGATGGTCAGCCCGAGGTTGTGGACAAGCGTCGGCGGCCCGCGCGCACGCTCGACCGCCCGCGCCGGGACGGATCGTCATCGTCGGCCTGCGAGCCGCCGAGCTCGAGCTGCCCGGCGACGCCCGGCAGGTTCCAGGAGCGCCGGTGCAGCGGGGAGGGACCGTGCGTGCGCAGGGCCTCGATGTGGTCCGGGGCGCTGTAGCCCTTGTTGACCGCCCACCCGTACTCGGGATGCTCCGCGGAGAGCCCCACCATGAGGGCGTCGCGCTCGCACTTGGCAAGCACGCTGGCCGCTGCGACGCCGGCGCACGTGAGGTCCGCGCGCACCCGGGTCACCACCTGACCGGGCAGGACGCTGAGGTCCGCAAGCTGTGCCGCGACTGAGGCGCGCGGGTCCGGGAAGAGCCCGGCCGGCTCGTCGGGCACGGCGAGCCAGTCGTGGCTGCCGTCGAGCAACGCGACGTCCGGGCGTGCCGACAGCTGGGCGAACGCGCGGGCGGCGGCGATCCGCAGGGCCGCCACGATGCCCACGGCATCGACCTCGTACGGATCGGCGTGCCCCACGGCGCAGTCCACGGTCCAGCGACGCAACCGCGGGAGCAGGGCGTGCCGGGCCCGCGGCGTGAGCAGCTTGGAGTCGCGCAGGCCCTTCGGGGCGGTCCGGACCTGCGCCGTCACCACGGCGACCCCGACGGACACCGGGCCGGCCAGCGCGCCCCGCCCGACCTCGTCCACGCAGGCCACCGCCGAGGCTCCTGACCTGAGCAGCGACCGCTCGACGCGCAGCGTCGGAGCCGCGCTCATGGGCCCACCCGGGGCGCCGCCACCTGCTCGTCGGCGTAGTCGGGCAGCGTGGACCAGCGCGAGAACGGCCACATGATGACCTTGGCCTCCCCGACGACGTTCTCCACCGGCACGGTCCCGTCCTGGTCCTCGAGGTGGTAGCGCGAGTCGGCGGAGTCCGACCGGTGGTCGCCCATCACGAACAGCCGGCCCTCGGGCACGGTGACCGAGAACTCGATCTGGTCGGTGGCATCCCCCGGGTACACGTACGGCTCGTCGATCGGCGCGCCGTTGCGCTCGATCCGCCCGTCCGGGGAGCAGCACGTGATCGTGTCGCCGCCCACGCCGATCACCCGCTTGACCAGGTCGTCCCCGCTCGCGCTGGGCAGCACGCCCACGAAGGTCCCGATGCTGGTGAGCACCCCGCGGATCCCCGTCGGCGGCGCCGGGTCGGCCAACCAGTCGGCGGGATCCCTGAAGACGACCACCTCGCCGTGGGTGGGGTCGATCCCCGGCTTCCACACGAGGATCCGGTCCCCGCGCATCAGGGTCTGCTCCATCGACCCGCTGGGCACCCAGAACGCCTGGATCAGGAAGGTCCGCACCAGCGCCGAGATGACCAGTGCCGCGATGACGACGATCCCGATCTCCCGGACGGCGTGCCAGAAGCCCGACCGGGGTGCGCGCCGCCCAGCCGATCCGACCGACTCCGCATCAGCCGGTTCCGTCATCAGACCCCTCCACTCGACGCAGCGACCCGGGGGGCCATGCGACCGCCTCGACCGTGCCAATGATGCGCGATGCTGGCACGTTGCCCCCACCCGGGTCACCGAGGTGGGCCCGTGAGTCGGCGGATTCCTCGCGATTGTCGCCCATCAGCCAGTAGTGCCCCGGCTGGACCTGCACGTCGAACGGCTGCGCGGCGGCACCCGGTGCGAGCAGGTAGGGCTCGTCGACCGGGCTGCCGTTGCGCGTCACGCGACCCTGCGCGTCGCAGCAGGAGACACGATCGCCGCCGACGCCGACGACTCGCTTGACGAAGACCGTGCCCTCTGGGTCGTCGGCCGGCACCCAGAGGTCGCCGGCGTCGAACACAACGACGGTGCCCACGGGGAGGTCCCACACGTCCGCCCCGGCCTTGCTGACCACGAGCCGCTCGCCCGGGGCCAGCGTCGGGAGCATCGACTCCGACTCGACCGTGCGCACCTCGGCGACCGTCGCGTTGACGACCAGCGTTGCCAGGACGGCCCCCGCGGCAACGCCGAGGGCCCCCAGCCGGAACCTCCGGCGGGAGCCCTCAGGAGCCTGCGTCTGACGCAGGGCGTCAGCCGTTCTCGCGCTTCTCGCGGATCTTGGCCTTCTTGCCGCGCAGCTCGCGCAGGTAGTACAGCTTCGCGCGGCGCACGTCGCCCCGGGTCACAACCTCGATCTTGTCGATGATCGGGGTGTGCAGCGGGAACGTGCGCTCCACACCGGTGCCGAAGCTGACCTTGCGCACGGTGAAGGTCTCGCGCAGGCCGCCGCCGTGGCGCCGGATGACGACGCCCTGGAAGACCTGGATGCGGGAGCGGTTGCCCTCGACGACCTTCACGTGGACCTTCACGGTGTCGCCGGGGCGGAAGTCGGGGATGTCGGAGCGCAGCGACGCTGCGTCGACGACGTCGAGCTTGTTCATGATCGCTTCCTGGCGGGAGCCACAGGTCGCCCGCGGATGTGGGTCGGATGGGTGCGGGCGCGCAGTACGCGACACCCCTGTGGCGGTGACGCGGGACGACCAGCCCCCCAAGGATGCCACATCCGGGGCACCAGCCGGAAATGCCCGGCTCAGCCCAGGAGGTCGGGACGCATCCGCCGCGTGCGCTCCTCGGCCCGGTCCCGGCGCCACCGAGCGACCGCGCCGTGGTCGCCGGACATCAGGACCGGCGGAACGGCCAGGCCCTCCCACACGGGGGGCCGGGTGTACACCGGGCCCTCGAGGAGCCGTTCCATCCCCCCGGCGGCGAACGAGTCGTCGGCGTGGCTGGCCTCGTTGCCGATCACGCCCGGGATCAACCGGGCCACGGCCTCGACCATGACCAGGACGGCAGCCTCGGCTCCGTTGAGCACGTAGTCGCCGATGGACACCTCGTCGACGACCACCGGCCGGCCGCCAGCCTCGAGCGTCTCGGCCCAGGTGGCCACCCGCGCATCGATCCCCTCGTAGCGTCCGCATGCGAACACCAGTCGCGGGTCCCGGGCCCACAGCCCGGCCGTCGCCTGGGTGAACAGGTGTCCGCTCGGCGTGGGCACCACGATCCGGACGGGCTGGTCGGGATCACCGGCCGCCAGCACGCTGGGCAGGGCCTCACCCCAGGGCTCCGGCTTCATCACCATGCCGGGGCCGCCCCCGTAGGGCGCGTCGTCCACGGTGCGGTGCCGGTCATGGGTGAAGTCGCGCAGGTCGTGCACGGCGAGGTCGAGCAGGCCGTCGCCGATGGCCCGCCCCACCAGGGACAGCCGCAGCGGCTCGAGGTACTCCCCGAAGATGGTGATCACGTCGATCCGCATCACGGTGCCCCCAGGTCGGCCAGGCCCTCCGGCAGGTCGACGACCAGGTACCCGGCGGCGATGTCCACCTCGGGGACCATCTGGTGCACGAACGGGACCAGGAGCTCGGCTCCGCCGGTCCGGCGCACGGCCAGCAGGTCCTGACCCGGCAGGTGCAGGACGTCGGAGATCGACCCGATCTCGACCCCGGCTGCGTCACGGACCTCGAGGCCCCGCAGCGCGGCGTCGTGGTACTCCTCGTCATCGGCGTCGGTGATGTCCACCTCCGCCTCGAGCAGGCCGCCGCGCAGGGCCTCGGCCCCGGTCCGGTCCTCGACGCCGGCGAGGTGCAGCACCAACCGGCCACCCTGCCAGCGGCTGCCGGCCACGGTCACCTCCCGGGACTGCCCCGGGGGCGACTCCAGGAACAGAACAGCCCCCGGGGAGAACCTCTCCTCGGGGGAGTCCGTGCGCACCTCGACGGTCACCTCGCCGCGGATGCCCTGGGCCCGGCCGATCCGGCCGACCACGACGCGCATCAGCGCTCGTCTGCGTCCAGGAAGTCCACGCGCACCGGGCGACCGCCCGACAGGGCGCTGACCACCGTGCGGATCGCCGTGGCGGTGCGACCGCCACGACCGATGACCCGTCCGATGTCCTCAGGGTTCACGCGGACCTGGTAGGTCGTCGAGGCACCGCGCTCACGCGGACCGCGGCGACCGCTGCGCACCCGGACGGTCACGTCGTCCGGGTGCTCCACGATGCCCCTCACCAGGTGCTCCAGGGAGTCCTCGATGACGGCGCTCATTCCGACGGCGTCTCCTCAGCGGCCTCCGCGGCCGGCTCCTCCACGGCAGGAGCCTCGGCCGGCGTCGCCTCGACGGGCTGCGCGACCTCCACCGATTCGGCGGCAACCGGCTCGGCGGCAGCCTCGGCCGGCGCCTCCACGGCGGCAGCGGCCTCGGGCTTCGGTGCCTTGACCTTCGGCGCCTTGCCGGACTGCTCCGCGGACTTCACGGCGGCCTCGAACACGAGCTGCTTGTCGGCCTTGGCCTCGGCCACCCTCAGGGTGCCCTCGGCACCGGGCAGGCCCTTGAACTTCTGCCAGTCGCCGGTGACCTTGAGGATCGCCATGACCGGCTCGGTCGGCTGGGCGCCCACGCCGAGCCAGTACTGGGCCCGCTCGGAGTCGACCTGGATCAGGCTGGGCTCCTGGCGCGGCTGGTAGATGCCGATCTCCTCGATCGCACGCCCACCGCGCGCGGTGCGCGAGTCGGAGATGACGATCCGGTACTGCGGGTTCTTCTTCTTGCCGATGCGCTTGAGCTTGATCTTGACGGCCACGTGTGTCGGTGTCTCTTTCGGTTCGTGAGTGGGCCCTGGAGCCGCGAGCATGGGGGCACCCGCGCCGCCTGGACCACATGGAACGCACGGACGCATGGTTGAGAGGGACCACGGCCCGTGCGGGACGTCGCCCATTGTGCCATCCCTGACCCGTATTGCTCAAAGGCCGAGCATCGCGGGCGGCGCGTCAGCCGAGGTGGGCGCCCACCACCGGGGCCAGCCGCCCCGCGAGGTCCCCGGCGTCGCGCACCTGCACCTGCGCGAGCCCGAGCCACCCGGCAAGCTCGTCGAGCCGCTGCGCGAGGGCCTCGAGCGCGGCTGCCGGCACCGCGCCCTCGGCATGGGCCGACTGGACCACCAGTCGTCCGGCGGCACGGTCCGCCTTCAGGTCCAACCGCGCGACGAGGGCCTCGCCATAGAGGAACGGCAGCACGTAGTACCCGTGGACACGCTTCTCGGCAGGTGTGTAGATCTCGATCCGGTAGCGCATGCCGAACAACCGCTGCGTGCGTGGCCGGTACCAGATCAGCGGGTCGAAGGGGACGAGGAGCGCGGCCGCCGCCACCGTCCTGGGGATGCGCAGGTCCGGTCGGGCGTACGCCTGCTGCCACCCGGGCACGGCCACCTCGACGAGCTGACCGGCGGAGACGAGGTCGCGGATCGCGACCCGGGCGTCCCCCACCGGCAGCCGGAAGTGATCGGCGAGGTCGGCGGCCGTCGCCACCCCCAATGCCCCCGCGGCGATCAGCACCAGCTCGCGCTGCGCGTCCTCGCGCGTCGGTGTCGGCGCCTCGATGACCGCACGCGGGAGCACCGCGCCGGGCGCCGCGTAGCGTCGTCGGAACGAGCTGTCCCGGCCGGCCGAGGTGATCTCCCCAGCCCAGAACAGGTACTCGAGGGCCCGCTTGACCGCTGACCAGTTCCACCCCCAGTGCTCGCGGGGCCCCCGATCGACGTGCGCGAACACGGCCTCGAGCTCCGTGGCTGTCATCGGCCCCCGGTCGTGCACCACCGCGGCGACCTCGCGCACGAGCTCCGGCTGCTCGCGCTGAACGCGGACCATGCCACCCCACGCGTCATCGTGGACCCGGTCCATCCGCCACCGCATCAGCCGGTGCGTGCCAACCGGGAGCAGGGCCGCCTCGTGTCCCCAGTACTCGAACATGGACCGGGGCGCCCGCGCCGAGCAGGCGTCCAGAAGGGCGCGGTCGTAGGGACCCAGCCGGGCGAGGAACGGCAGGTAATGGGCGCGGGCCAGGACGTTCACCGAGTCGATCTGGACCGCCCCGAGGCGTCGCGCGACGTCGCCGAGCTGGCGGGTCGTGACCGGTCCGGCCGGGCGGTCCCGGTCGAATCCCTGCGCGGCCAGGGCCGCCCGCCGGGCGGCCGCGGGGCTCAGGCGTTCGCGCGGCACGGCCCGATCCTGCCACGATGCCGCCATGGCACCTCCCGACGTGCCGGCCGTGGACCCGCCCACCGGCCCGGCCAATCCGCGGCCGTGGGCGGCCGTGCCCGCCTCGGTCGCCGACGCCCTCCGGCCGGCCCTGCCCGCGGCGATCAGCCACGTGATCGACGCGGTGGTCCGCGAGGTGCCCGCCTACTCGGTGGGCGACGAGCGGATCGCAGCGACGCTGCGCCGGGGGGTGGGGCTGGCCCTGGCGCGCCTCATCGACCTGATGGGCACGCAGGCGCAGGCCCTCGATGCAGCGGCGGCGGCCGTGTACGAGCAGATCGGCGCCGGCGAGTACCGAGCCGGTCGCGGCCTCGGGGACCTGCTGTCGGCCTACCGGGTGGGAGCGCGGGCGACCTGGCAGGCGATGAGCCGGGCCGGAGTCGCCTCCGGGGTCTCCCCCGCCGAGGTCGCCCTGCTGGCAGAGGCGGTGTTCGCCTACATCGACGAGATCTCGTCGGCCTCGCTGGCGGGCTACGCACACGAGCAGGTGGCGGACGCCGGCCGGCGCGAGCAGACCACGTCCGAGCTCCTCGCGCGCATCCTTGCCGGCGAGACCGGGTCCGAGCGCGCCCAGCAACTGGCCGACGAGGTCGGCTGGCCGTTGCCGGCCACCGTGCTGGCCATCGTGGCCAGGTCCGGCGCGCTGCCGGCCATCGTGCCCGGAGGCCTGGTCGGCCGGACGCCGCAGGGGCCGGTCGCGCTGGTCCCGGGTCCGGTGACGCACGTCCTGCGCGGATGGCTCGATCGCGCGGCGCAGCCGATGGCCGCCGGCCTGGACGTCCCCCTCCAGGACGCCGCCCGATCGTTGGCCCATGCCCGCGCGCTGGCGGGGATCCCGACCCCCGGATCGCTGCTCGCGGCCGACCACCTCGCCGACCTGGTGATCGGTGCCGATCCCGCGCTCGGCGGCGCCCTGCGCGCCCGGGCGCTGCGCCCGTTCGACGGACTTGCGCCGACCCGCCGCGACCCCCTGCTCGACACGCTGCGCAGCTGGCTGCTGCATGCCGGCAACCGGACCGAGGTGGGGGCTGACCTGCACGTGCACCCGCAGACGGTCAGCTACCGGATGGAGCGGGTCCGCGAGCTGCTCGGCGACAGCCTCGAGGACCCGCAGCGCCGGTGGGAGCTGCTGCTGGCCCTGATGGTCGAGCGGCTCGACCCGCCCCGCAGGTAGCTCCGTTCCCAGCGGCCTCGCGGCGCCGGATCACTTCCCGCCGAGCAGGTCCTTGAACGCCGGTGGGAGGTCGCCCATCTTCTTCAGCGCCTCCGGGTCGAGCATGCCCGGGTCGAAGGCGGCGGGGTCCAGGCCCTCGAGCCCGGCGGGCAGGCCGGCTGGGCTCGCGGCCGCGGCGGACTGCTCCTGCGCCCGCTTGGCCGGGTTCCCGCTGCGGCTCTTCTTGCCGCGGACCTGCTGCTGGGCCGAGGCACGGCCCTTGGCCTTCTTGGATCCGCCCGCGCCCGGCATCCCGGGCATGCCCGGCAGGCCCATGCCGGAACGCATCTGGCGCATCATCTTCTGCGCGTCGAGGAACCTCTCGACCAGGCCGTTGACCTCGCTGACCTGGACGCCGGACCCGCGCGCGATGCGCGCGCGCCTCGACCCGTTGAGGATCTTCACGTCGGCACGCTCGGCAGGGGTCATCGACTGGATGATCGCCTGCACGCGATCGATCTCGCGCTCGTCGAGGTTGTCGATCTGCTCGCGGATCTCCCCCATGCCCGGGAGCATCCCCAGCAGCTTGCCGAGGCTGCCCATCTTGCGCAGCGACTGCATCTGCGACAGGAAGTCGTCGAGCGTGAAGTCCTCGCCGGCCAGCACCTTGCCGGCCATCTTCTCGGCCTCCCCGGCATCGAAGGCCTTCTCGGCCTGCTCGATGAGGGTGAGCACGTCGCCCATGTCGAGGATGCGCGAGGCCATGCGGTCGGGGTGGAACAGCTCGAAGTCGGTGAGCTTCTCGCCGGTGGAGCCGAACATGATCGGCACGCCGGTCACGGTGACCACCGACAGGGCAGCGCCGCCGCGGGCGTCACCGTCCAGCTTCGTCAGCACGACGCCGTCGAAGCCCACGCCCTCGTGGAAGGCCAGGGCGGTGGTCACGGCGTCCTGGCCGATCATCGCGTCGACCACCAGGAGCGTCTCGTCGGGCTGGACAGCGTCGCGCACCTGGCGCAGCTGCTCCATCAGGGCCTGGTCGATCGCCAGCCGGCCCGCGGTGTCGACGATCACGACGTCGTGCTGGGCCACCCTGGCGAGCTCGACGCCCTCGCGGGCAACGGCCACCGGATCGCCCCACGTGGACTCCGGATTGGCCCCCGTGTTGCCCGGGGCGGGAGCGAAGACGGGCACGTCGGCCCGCTCGGCCACCACCGAGAGCTGGTCCACGGCGTTGGGCCGCTGCAGGTCGGCGGCCACGAGCATCGGGGTGTGACCCTGGCCCTTGAGGTGCACGGCCAGCTTGCCGGCCAGCGTCGTCTTGCCCGCACCCTGCAGGCCCGCGAGGAGGATCACCGTGGGCGGGTTCTTGGCCAGCCGAAGCCGCCGCGTCTCCCCGCCGAGGAGGTCGATGAGCTCCTCGTGCACGATCTTGACGACCTGCTGCGCCGGGTTCAGCGCCCCGGACACCTCAGCGCCGATGGCACGCTCGCGCACCCGGTCGGTGAAGTGCCGGACCGCGGGGAGCGCAACGTCGGCCTCGAGCAGGGCGACCCGGATCTCCCGGATCGTCGCGGAGATGTCGGACTCGGACAGCCGGCCCTTGCCCCGCAGGCCCTTGAAGGTCGCGGTCAGCCGATCGGAGAGGGAAGCGAACACGACACGGGATTCTACCGGCGCGCGAAGCCGGCCCGTTCCGTCCGCTCAGGCGGCCGCCGCGCTCCTGCCTGCCCGACCCTGCTCGACGCGCCAGTAGATGAAGGTCAGGATGCCCAGGCTGACCTGTGGGATGAAGGAGGCGGCGCGCCACACCAGCGTCGAGGCCACGGCCACCGACTCGGGCAGGCCGAAGGTGACCAGCAGGGCGATCATGGCCGCATCCACCGTGCCGAGCCCACCCGGCGTGATCGGGATCATGCTGGCCAACCGCGAAATGGCGAAAGCCGCGAACGCGCCCGCCAGGGAGATGCCGGCGGCGCCCGACCCGCCCACGCCCCGGATGGCGAACCACAGCACGGCGAACTGGGCCAGGATCACCAGGTAGTTGGAGACCGTCACCCAGCCCCACCGGTCCAGCAGGACGCTGGACGTGCTGTTGCGCAGGTCCAGGACCATGCCGGTGGCGTCCCACGGGTTGGCCCGCCGGCGGTTGAGCGGCTCCAGCAGCCGCTGGCCGAGGGCGCCGACCCGCCGGGCGGAGGCCTCGCTGCGCAGGATCAGCCACAGGGCGACCACGGCGGCGACCGTGGCGGCCAGGCCGATCACCGCGGCCCACACCCACCGCTCCTGCACCTGGCCGGTGGTCAGGGCCGCGATCACCCCGAACACCGGCAGGGTCAGCGTCATCAGAACGCTCCACAGGCTGGTGACGGCGATGCCGGCGGTGGCCACAGCCATCGGGACCGCGTACGACGAGAGCATGGCGTACTGCAGGGCCAGGCCGACCGCCCCGCCGGCCGGGATGGCGTTGCTGATCATGAACGAGGTCTGCCGGATCACGAACGCCGGACGGTAGGCCAGGCCCGGGATCGCCGCCTGGTAGGGCAGCACGTAGAGCACCAGCATCACGAGCACCGAGATGCCGAGGGCGACCAGCGATGCGGCGCTCATCTGCTGGATCTCGGCCCACGCGTCCTCGTAGCTGCCGAACTTGGGGATGATCCCGAGGAAGACGATCGCCAGGGTCACCAGGGTGACGACCGCGCCGATGATGGTCTTGCGCCGATCGAAGCTCTCGCTCACGGCGCCGGTGTCGACCGGGGCGACGTGGTCGTGCGGAATCCCGTCGGGCGCCCTGTCGTCGGTCACGGTCCAACAGTCTCCCAGCAGTCGCCCCGCACCGCGCATCGGGGCCGGGAGCCGGCGCGCCCCGGCGGCCCGTCAGATCGGGAAGACCGTGCCCCAGTGCTGCTGGCCGCCGTCCACGCACAGGGTCTCCCCCGTGATGTAGCGGCCGGCGGGACCGGCGAGGTAGGCGACGGCCCAGGCGACGTCCTCGACCTCTCCGAGCCGCTTGAGCGGGATGTGGTTGGGCACCTCCGACTCGACCATCTGCCGCACCGGCTCGGGATAGGTGTCCAGCCCCGTTGAGCGGATCACCCCCGGGGCCACGGCGTTGACCAGGATCCCGTGCCGTGCCCACTCGAGGGCCAGCGACCGGGTCAGGTTCACCACGCCCGCCCGCGCGGCGCCGGTGTGGGCCATGCCAGGGAAGCCGCGCCACATGTTCGCGACGATGCTGATGATGCGTCCCTGCCGTCGGTCGGCGATCACCTGCTTGGCGAAGGCCCTGCTCATGAACCAGGTCCCGTCCAGGTTGGTGTCGACCACCGCCCGCCATCCCTTGGGCTCGATGTCGATCGCAGCGGACGGGAACTGGCCGCCGGCGTTGTTGACCAGGACGTCCACCGCGCCGAAGTGCTCCCGGACGGCCGACACCCAGGCGTCGGCGGCGTCGGGGTCGCGGATGTCGACCGGCGCGGCGTACACCTCGGCCCCCCCGGCGCGCAGCGACTCGGCGGCCTCCTCGAGCCGGGACGGCGAGCGCCCGCCGATCGCGACCCGGGCGCCGAGGGAGGCGCACTCCTCGGCGATCGCCAGGCCGATGCCGGACCCGCCGCCGGTCACCAGCACGACCTGTCCATCGAGCAGGTCCGGACGGAACACCTCGCTGGCACGCATGGCGACCTCCTCGTCTCGACGGCAACGTCACGGGCACCGACGCCGGCGTCGGATCCTGCGGCGCCACCCACCGTAGACGCCGCACGGCTCGGCAACGACCCCTGCCCCCGTGGTAGGACCACATCATGGGGCACGCCCCACCGCGAGGAGGGATCCGCAGATGGCCACGGCTCACATCGGCGCCCAGCCCGGCGACTTCGCCGAGGTCGTCCTCATGCCGGGCGACCCCCGACGCGCGCAGTTCGTGGCCGAGACCTACCTGGAGGACCCCGTCGTGGTCAACGAGGTCCGGGGCATGTACGGCGCGACCGGCACGTACCGGGGCACGCGCCTGTCCGTGATGGGCCACGGCATGGGGATCCCGTCGATCGGGATCTACTCCCACGAGCTCTACGAGTTCTTCGGGGTCCGCTCGATCATCCGGATCGGCTCGTGCGGCGCGATCCAGCAGTCGGTGGCCCTGCGGGACCTCGTGATCGCGATGGCGTGCTCGACGGACTCGAACTGGCAGGACCAGTACGGCGTCACCGGCCACCACGCGCCCTCGGCCAGCTGGCGCCTGCTGCGTCGGGCGGTCGAGGCCGCCGAGTCGCGCGGGCTGCCCCACCACGTGGGCACCATCCTGGCCACCGACGCCTTCTACAGCGCCGACCCGGACGCCTGGCGCCGGTGGCAGGCGCTCGGGGTGCTGGCCATCGACATGGAGGCGGTCGCGCTCTACAGCACCGCCGCCCGCCTGGGCCGTGAGGCCCTCGTTCTGCTCACCGTCTCCGACTCCCTGGTGACCCGCGCCGAGCTGTCGGCCGAGGAGCGCCAGAGCACCTTCACGGACATGTTCGAGGTCGCCCTCGAGGTGGCCGTCGGCCAGTAGCGCCGACGATCGGCGTCGGTCAGGCCGGCGTCGGTCAGGCCGGCGTCGGTCAGGCCGGCGTCGGTCAGGCCTGGAGCGTGACGCCGTACGGCAGGGCCAGCCGGTAGCGATCCATCAGCGCGGCGTCGCGGAGCAGGTCGTTGGTCGCACCGTCCGCGACGATCGAGCCGCTGGCCATCACGACCGACCGCGGGCACAGCTCCAGGGCGTACAGCAGGTCGTGGGTGACCATCAGGATCGTCACGTCCAAGGAGCGCAGGATGTCGGCGAGCTCGGCCCGGCTGGCGGGGTCGAGGTTGCTCGACGGCTCGTCGAGCACGAGGATCTCGGGCTCCATCGACAGGACGGTCGCCACGGCGACGCGGCGGCGCTGGCCGAACGACAGGTGGTGCGGCGGGCGGTCGGCGTACTCGGCCATGCCGACCAGGTCGAGCGCCCGGTGCACCCGGGCGTCCAGCTCCGCACCGGTGATCCCCATGTTGGCCGGGCCGAACGCGACGTCCTCGCGCACGGACGGCATGAAGAGCTGGTCGTCGGGATCCTGGAAGACGATGCCGACCCTGCGGCGCACCTCGCGGAGGTTGGCCTTGTCCTGCCCGTCGACCAGCGTCCCGGCCACGTGCACCTCGCCCAGTCCGCCGGACAGGATGCCGTTGAGGTGCATCACCAGCGTCGTCTTCCCGGCGCCGTTGGGCCCGAGCAGGGCAACCCGCTCGCCGCGGTCGATCCGCAGGTCCACGCCGAACAGCGCCTGGTGGCCGTCCGGGTAGGAGTAGGCCAGTCCACGCACGTCCAGGCTCGGAGCCGGCCCTGCGCCCGGCGACCCGCTGTCGAGCTGCTCCACCAATACCCCTTCCGTCATGTCCGGACCTCCCGGACCGACCCGCCGCCCACGCTCACTGCACCGCCCACGCTCACTGCACCGCCCACGCCGTCAGGCAGATCACCAGCCCGACGAGCGGCAGGGCGAGCCCGGTCCGCCACTGCCGCGGCGTGGCCCGCAGGTCGTCGAGGACGGGCATCGTGCCGGTGTACCCGCGGCTGAGCATCGCCAGGTGCACGCGCTCGCCCCGCTCGTAGGAGCGGATGAACAGCGCCCCCGCGGACTGCGCGACCACCGGCCACGAGCGCACCCCGGTGGCCTCGAACCCGCGCGACTCGCGCGCGACCCGCATCCGGCTCATCTCGTCACCGACGACCCGCATGTACCGGAGCATGAAGGCTGCGATCTGGACGAGCATCGGCGGCACGCGCAGGTTCTTCAGCCCGGTCAGGAGGTCTCGCGCGGGCGTCGTCGCGGCGAGGATCACCGCGCCCAGCACGCCGATCGTGCCCTTGGCGACGATGCCGAACGCGGCCCAGAGCCCGGGCACGGAGAGCTCGAGCCCGAGGACCTCCACCTGCGGATCCGGGCCGGTGAAGGGCATCAGGGCGGCGAACAGCAGGAACGGCACCTCGACGACCATCCTCGGCAGGACGACCAGCGCGGGCAGTCGCGCGAGGCCCGCGACCCCGACCAGCACCGCCAGGTACAGCCCGAAGGCCCACATCTGGTGCACCGGGGTCGCGACGACCGCGAAGATGAAGGCCACCAGCGCGACGATCTTCACCTCGGCGGGCAGCAGGTGCACCGGGGTGTGCCGGTGGACGTACAGCTGCTCGCCGACGTCGTGGCCGTGCCGATGGCCGGTGGCGACTCCCTCGGCCATCAGGGTCCGACGCCGGACTCGACGGACTCGGCCTGCCGGCGTGCATTGCGCCGCCCCAGCCACAGGAACAGCCCGAACGCCAGGCCCGCGGTCACGAGCACTCCGATGATGCCGGCCACGCCGACGGAGACACGCTCATCCGCGATCCCCGCCACGCCGTAGTCGGTCAGCGGCGAACCCGACGTGGCGGAGTCCCTGGCCGCCTCGCCGAAGCCGATATCCCCGGCGACCTTCTCCAACCCGTCCGGCGAGCTGCTGGCGTAGTAGCTGACGGCTCCGGCCAGGATCGCCGAGAGCACCAGACCCACGCCGATGAAGATCCACACGTTGCGTCGCATCGTCCCCCCTCAGGCGGTCTGCGCCGCGGGACGCAGCTCGGGCTTGGGCAACAGGTCGCGCACGCCCAGGACCAGGTCCGGGCGAACGGCCAGGACGGCCCCCACGGTCAGCGCCGTGATGATCCCCTCCCCGATTCCGATGAGGATGTGCGTGCCCACCATCGCGAGCAGCACGGAGCTGTCGGAGAACGTCCCGGTCCCGCCCAGCGCGTACTCCAGGGTGAAGGCCAGCGCTGAGGCCGGCACGGACAGGAACGCCGCGGTGAACGTGGCGGCCAGCCAGGCGGTCCTGCGTCGGGGCAGGCTGCGCGCCAGGATCCGGAACACCGGCCAGGCCACGGCGACGGTGACCAGAGCCATGTTGACCAGGTTCAGGCCCAGGGCGCTGAGCCCGCCGTCGGCGAACATGATCGCCTGGACGATGATCACCACGGACACGGCCAACGCTCCGGTCCAGGGCCCGACGAGGATCGCCGCGAGGGCTCCCCCGAGCAGGTGCCCGCTGGTCCCGGCAGCGACCGGGAAGTTCAGCATCTGGACGGCGAAGATGAACACCGCCACCAGGCCCGCCATCGGCGCGGTCCGGTCGTCGAGCTCGCGGCTGGATCGCCGCAGGGCCACGCCGATGCCGACCACGGCGACCACCCCCGCGGCCGCGGAGACCGGCGCATTGATGAAGCCATCGGGAATGTGCATGGATGCCTCCCTCGAGGGCGTGACCGGCGTGAGCCGACCGGTGATGTGGACACTCTAGGTTGTTGCGAAGAATTTGCAACAACGAGGAGTCAGCCGGGGTCCACCGCCAGGGCGTCCATCGCGCGCAGGACAGCGGCGACCCGGGCGACCTCGTGGGTTCGCATCACGTTCACGCGGGCCAGGCTGGCCAGCACCGCGAAGAACCCCTCGGCGCCCCTGAACTCCTCCTCGAAGAGGTCGAACGCGTGGGGCAGCGCCTGGCAGATCGGTGCCCCGAGAGTGCGCAACCGGAACGAGCTCACCAGCACCTGCGCCTGGTGTCGCGCCCGGGTCAGCGGGTCCATGAGGTTGTCGTAGTGGAAGCCGAGCCCGGGATCGATGATCACCTCGGTCACGCCGCGGCTGCGCGCGTGCTCCAACCGACTGCCGAAGTAGTCGACCAGGCCGGGGATCGGGTCGCCCTCGAGGGTCACCTCGGCCGCCTCGCGGACGTTCGTGCCGGGGACGAAGCAGATGACGACAGCGGCGCCGTGCCCGGCGACCACCTCGTAGATGGCCTCGAGGTCGGCACTGCCCGTCAGGTTCACGACCGAGGCCCCCGCGGCCAGGCCGGCGGCGACGAGCTCGGTGCTGTAGGCCTCCACGGACGTCGGGATGCCCTCGGCGCTCAGCTCCTCGATGACCGGGACGAGCGCCCGGACCTGCTCCTGGGCGCTGCGCCGGCTCGCCCGGGCGGTCGTGGACTCCGCGCCCACGTCGATCAGGCCCGCGCCCTGCGCACGCATGACGCGCGCCCTGCGGACGGCGGAGCGCACGGAGACCGCCACGGAGTCGCGATAGGTGGAGTCACGCGAGAGGTTGACAACCCCCATGACCATCGGCTCCGCATCGAGGTCGTGGCGCGTCCCGGCAATGCGCACCGGTGCCACCGGGTGGGCCAGCGCCCCGGGATGGGCCTGCGCCAGCTGGGCCAGCGCGCTCAGCTCGATCATCGGCGCTGCCCCGCGCGGACGTAGCGGGTGAACAGGAACGAGTCGGCCTCCAGGACGTGCGCCAGGCTCATCCCCGCCAGGCTCATCCCCGCCAGGCTCGGCCCGGCCAGCCCTGGGTCGCCCGGACCTGAACCCGTCAACGTCGGCGAGAGGCTCAGGTCCAGCTCGTCGATCAGCGCGGCGTCCATGGCTTGGCGCATCAGCCGGGGTCCCCCCTCGATGGTCACCCGGGTCAGTCCCCGAGCCGCCAGGAGGTCGACCGCGCGCGCGAGGTCGACCCGCTGCCCGCCGACGACCACCACCTCGCACCCAGCCGCACGGGCGGCGGCCACGTCGTCGCCGCGCGCCCGCTCGGTCGTGAGCACGAGGGGCGCGAGGTCGGAGTGCTGGAACCGGGAGGTCGTCCAGTCGAATCGGCACGACGCGGACACGGCCACGAGCGTCGGGGCGCGGCCCTGGCCCCGCGACCGGCGCAGGGGCTGCAGCTCCGCGCGCGCCTGCACGGGGCCGTACCCCTCGGCCCGCAGCGTCCCGGCGCCGACGAGGTACGCGTCGGCCAGGGCACGCACCGCGGAGAGGACGGCACGGTCGGCCGGCGAGGAGATCGACCCGGACAGCCCGTCCGGGCCCACGAGCGCGCCGTCGAGCGCCATCACCAGGCAGGCCCGCACCCATCGGTCCTCGGGCCAGTCGTAGAGCGCGACCAGCTCCTCGGGGGCGATGTCGCGCGCTTCCGGCAGGAGCATCCGCACCCCGACAACCTAGCCGCCCCCGCGCCCACCGGCGAGTGCGGCAGTCCGCGTGGTGCCCGCCCTGCCGGGCGGGGCACCCTGGCGGGCCCGCCCGGCCCGTGCCACGATCAGCCCATGCCCGACTCCATGCTGCTCACCGAGGCTCAGGTTGCCGGGCACCTCACCTCGCTCACGGGGTGGACCGCCCGGGACGGTGGCATCGAGGCCACCTTCGTGATGGAGTCGTTCCCGGCCGCGATCGACCTGGTGCGCCGGGCCGCCACCTCAGCCGAGGCGGCCGACCACCACCCCGACATCGATGTCCGATGGCGGTCGGTCACGTTCCGCCTGACGACGCACGAGTCGGGCGGGGTGACCCGGCGCGACCTCAACCTCGCGCGGCGGATCCAGGGCCACGCGACCTCCCTGGGCTGGGTCGTCCCCTGAGCCGGGCTGCCGGGCGCCGCCTCAGCGCGCCGCGGCCTCATCCCGGTACCAGCTGACTGTCCGGGCCACAGCCTCGGCGAGCGGGGTCACCGGCACGTCGGGGAACCGGGACCGGAAGGCCGAGTCATCGACCACGAACGGCTCCGTCCACTGGTACGCGATGGACAGCGACTCACGGGAGATCCGGTGGAACGGGGCGGCCAGCCGCAGCATGGTGGTGCTCACGACCGCCGTGCCCCGTGGCTGCGGCAGGGCTGCGTTGACCAGCGAGAGGAACTCCCGGCCGGTCACCGGGGCCGTGTGCGGCAGGTGCCAGGCCCGGCCGGAGACGTCGTCCGCGGTGCCGAGTGCGACGTACGCGCGTGCGATGTCCGGCAGGAAGGCGCACGAGTGCGCTGCGTCGAGGGTGCCCATCCACCGGAGCCTGCCGTTGCCGGCGACCGGTTCGATCGCCAGTGCCGTGATCCCCGAGTTCTCCGCGCTGGGGCCGAAGTAGTCCGAGGCGCGCCCGATGACGACCTCGAGGCGACCGGCCTCGTGCGCCGCGAGCAGCGTCGCCGCCATCTGCGGCCCGGGTCCTGCCCTTGGGGTCGGTCGCGCGGGCAGGCGTGCCCTCGTCCATCGGGCTGGACCCGGGGCCGTAGGCGTAGAGGTTGTCGACCATCACCAGCCGGGCGCCCGCGCGGGCCGTCGGCCGTCATGACCGAGTCGAGCATCGCCGGGAACTCCTGCGGCCACCGGTGGTAGGCCGGCTGGGCCGACATGTAGACGACCCCCGCCGCGGACAGAGCCGCGCCGATCGAATCGGGATCCGTGACGTCGGCCGTGGCCCAGCCGACCGAGGACGGGGCCTGCGCCGGGCGGCCCGAGCGGTTCACCCCTCGGGCGGGCAGCCCGGCCTCGGCCAGGGCAGAGACGAGAGCCGAACCTGCGGCACCCGAGGCGCCGAGGACGACATGGACGGAATCGGTGTCAGTGGTCATGGGACGAGCATATGCGAACAGCGTTCGCATTGCAATCTCCGTTCGCTTCTCTACCTGACCTGACCTATCCTCAGACCATGCCGAGCCGACGCGAGCAGAACCGTGCGACCACGGTGGCCCAGATCAAGCACGCCGCCCTGGACCAGGTCGCCGCCGAGGGCGCTCCCGCACTGTCGCTGCGTGGCGTCGCCCGGGCGATCGGCATGAGCCCGGCCGGCCTGTACCGCTACTACGAGGGTCGCGACGCCCTGCTGACCGACCTCCTCGTCGATGCGTACAACGACCTGGCCGATGCCGTGGCCCTCGCGGCGGGCCTGCCGGCACCGGCCGATGACAGCCCGCCCGGGCCACCCCCTGCGGTCGCCGACCCGATGGCCGCGCTGCTGGCGGCGGTGGAGGCGTACCGGACCTGGGGGGTGGACCATCCCGCCCGCTTCCTGCTCATCTTCGGCACGCCAGTGCCCGGGTACTCGGCCCCGGAGGATGGGCCGACAGTTGCGGCCAACCGACGGATGGGTCAGGTCTTCTTCACCCTGGCGGCCCAGGCGTGGCGGGAGGGCCTCCTCGCGGCCCCGGCCGAGCCGCCTGCGACGCCCACCGCACAGGAGGCCGAGCTGCTCGCGATGCTGCGCCAGCTGGCCCCATCGCTCCCCGCCTCGCTGATCCCGGCCATGCTGGGCGGCTGGGCCCTCTGGCATGGGCTGGTCACCCTCGAGATCACCGGCCAGCTGGAGTGGATCTTCCCGGACACCGCGCGCTTCTACACCGGCCGGGTCACGACCTGGCTCGACGAGTTCGCCGCCGGTCGCGGCTGAGCCGGGGCTCAGTCCCGATCCTCCCCCAGGCTGTCCGCGACCGCGCCGGCGACGGCTTCGGCCAGGCCGTGGGCGAGGGGCTGGCCGTGCCGGTCGACGAGGAAGAAGACGTCCACGACCTCGGACCCCAGGGTGGAGACCCGGGCGGCCCTGATGTCGGTTCCGGTGGCCGCGATTGCCATGCCCACGCGGTGCAGCAGGCCCGGGGCATCGTGCGCCCTCACCTCGAGCACCGTGGCTCGGCTCGAGGCGCCCTCGATCACGTCGACCCGTGCCGGCACGGGGGTCGGCGCGTCCGGGCGCGCGACCGCCTCGTCGCGCGCCCGCATCTTCGCGGCCACGTCCATCTGCCCGGCGAGTGCCCGTCGGATGTCCTCGCGCAGCCGGTCGGCGGCCGGCGGATCCCCGAACAGCGGGCTGACGCTCCAGACCTCCACCGCGCGGTCACCCATCGTCTCGGTGATCGCCGAGCGCACCTCCAGCCGATGGATCGACAGGACGCCCGCGACGGTCCCCAGCAGGCCGACCCGGTCGGGTGCGCCGACGGTCACGTCGTAGCCGGCGTCGTTCTGCTGCAACAGGACCCGCACGCCGTCGCCCGCGGCCATCGCCCACTGGTCGTCGGTGAGCCGCGGCGGGGCGGGCACGCTCTCGCCGGAGAGCTGGCCGCGGGTGCGCGCCACGAGGTCCTTCACGAGGGACCGCTTCCACGGGGTCCAGGCCAACGGCCCGGTCGCCAGGGCGTCGGCCTCGGCGAGGGCCGCCAGCAGGTCGAGGAACTCGGCCGTGCGCACCGCGGCCGCCACGCCGTCGAGGGTCAGCGGGTCGTCGAGGTCCCGTCTGGTGGCCACCTCCGGCAGCAGCAGGTGGTGCCGGCACAGGTCGACCAGGACGGCCGCGTCCGCCTCGTCGTAGCCCAGGTGCGGCGCGATCGACGCGATCAGGCGGATGCCCGCGGCCGTGTGGTCCTGGCCGGGCCGCCCCTTGCCGATGTCGTGCAGGAGGGCGCCGACCAGCAGCAGGTCCGGCCGCTGCACCTCACGAGTGAATGCGCAGGCCTGCACTGCGGCCTCGAGGAGGTGCCGGTCGACGGTGTACCTGTGGACGGGATTGTGCTGGGGTGCCGAGCGGACGACGTCCCACGTCGGGATGAGCGCCTCGATGATCCCGGCCTGGTCGAGGGCCTCCCACACGGGCACGGCGTTGCGCCCGGCGCCCAGCAGGGAGACCAGCGCGTCACGGGCGGCGCCCGGCCACGGGACCGGCATGGGCGCGGACTCCCCGGCAAGCCGCGACACGGCATGCCTGCTGAGCATGACGCCAGCCTGGGCCGCAGCCGCAGCTGCCCGTAGGACGAGGACGGGGTCGCGATCGGGGCGGGCGTCGGCAGCCAGCACGGCCTCGCCGTCCTGCAGCACGACGCCCTCGGCCAGCGGGGTGCGGCCGGCCGAGCGGACTGCGAGGCGCTTGAAGCCCAGCTTCGGCCGGGACCGGGTGATCCGCTCCACCGCGCGCCAGGTGGCATCCGAGGCCACCCCGACGGAGCGGCCAGCGGCGGACACGGAGCGCAGCAGGGCGTCCGGCCCGTCGACCTCCAGCAGGGCGGCGACCGGTGCCTGCTCCTGGTGGGTCAGGCGATCGGTCGGCCGGCTCGCGACCCGGTGCAGCGCATCGCGGGTGTCGAGCAGCAGGGCCTTGGCCGCGCCGAGCTCGGATTGCGGGGCGTCGGTGACCCAGGACGCGGCCACGGCGCGCAGCACCGTCAGCTCGCGCAGGCCCCCGTAGGACTCCTTGAGGTCCGGTTCCAGCAGGTGCGCGAGGTCGCCCTGCGACTCCGCCCGCTCGCGCACCGAGGCGTGCAGCTCCGGCAGCCGGGTGGCTGCCAGCGCGCGCCAGTCCGCCAGGACGGAGGCCTTCAGCGCGGCCGTGGCGTCCTCGTCACCGGCCACCGTGCGGGCATCCAGGATCCCGAGGACCACCCGCAGGTCGCTTGCGGCCAGCCGCCGGGCCTCGGCCACGGTCCTCACCGAGTGGTCCAGTCGCAGCCCCGAGTCCCAGATCGGGTACCAGAGCCGGTCCGCGACGTCGGCGATCCCGCCGCCGGGGTGCAGCAGGATGAGGTCGAGGTCGCTGCCGGGGCTCAGCTCGGCGCGGCCGTACCCACCGACCGCCACGAGGGCTGCACCACGGTCGCCCGCCCCCGAGGCGGCGAACAGCTGCACCAGCCAGTCGTCGGTCAGGGCGCTCAGGGCGCGCCGGGCGCGAGCCGACGGTCGCCCGGGGGCGGCCAGCAGCTCAGCCCGCGCGGCCAGGAAGCCGCTGACCGGCGGCAGGTCGGAGACCTCAGCCGAGACCGACATCAGATGGTCCTCTCCTCATGTGCCTGACGTTGGGGGCAATGCACGCGATCCGCCGCCCGGCGGCACCGGGCGACGGATCGCGCGTCGTGCATCTGGGTCGCTACAGGGCGTCCGGCCCGCGCTCGCCGGTGCGCACCCGGACGACGGACTCGACCGGAATGGTCCAGACCTTGCCGTCGCCGATGCGTCCGGTCTGCGCGCTCTTGGTGATCACGTCGACCACCGCGGAGGCGTCGTCATCCTCGACGAGCACCTCGATGCGCACCTTGGGCACCAGGTCCACGGTGTACTCGGCGCCGCGGTACACCTCGGTGTGCCCGCGCTGCCGGCCGAACCCGCTGGCCTCCGAGAGCGTCATGCCGTGGATGCCGTAGGCCTCCAGGGCCGCCTTGACGTCCTCGAGCTTGAACGGCTTGATGATGGCGGTCACGAGCTTCATGCGGTCACCTCTTCCTTGGACTTGCTGTGGCCGACGCCAGTGCTGATGCCCGTGTAGGACCCACTGCCACCGGAGCTGCCGAACTCGTAGCCGACCTCCGCGTGGATCGCGGTGTCGACGCCGGAGACCTCCTCGTCCTGCGTGACCCGGAAGCCGATGGTCATCGAGATGACCTTGGCGATCACGAAGGCGACGACGAACGAGTACACCATGACCGTCACGGCCGCGAAGGTCTGCGACCACAGCTGCCCGGCACCGCCGCCGTAGAGCAGGCCGTCGACACCGGCGGGGGCGTCAGAGGTGGCCAGGACCCCGATGAGCAGGGTGCCGACCAGGCCACCGACCAGGTGGACGCCCACGACGTCGAGCGAGTCGTCGTAGCCCAGCTTGAACTTCAGGCCAACAGCCAGGGCGCAGAGCACGCCGGCGATCAGGCCCAGCGCCAGCGCGCCGAGCGGGCTGACCGCGGAGCACGCGGGGGTGATGGCGACGAGGCCGGCCACGACACCCGAGGCAGCCCCGAGGCTGGTGGCGTGCCCATCGCGGATCTTCTCCGTGAGGAGCCAGCCGATCGCCGCGGCGCACGTGGCGGCGAAGGTGTTGATGAACACCACCGACGCGGCGTTGTTCGCCGCCAGGGCCGAGCCGGCGTTGAAGCCGAACCAGCCGAACCACAGCAGGCCGGCACCGAGCATGACCAGCGGCAGGTTGTGCGGACGCATCTGCGTCTTCGGCCAGCCGAGGCGCTTGCCGAGGACCAGCGCGAGGGCGAAGCCTGCAGCACCGGCGTTGATGTGCACGGCCGTCCCACCGGCGAAGTCGATGGCGGGCACGCCGTTGAGCGGGCCGAGGCCCTCGAAGATCCAGCCGCCGGCGCTCCACACCCAGTGGGCGACCGGGAAGTAGACGACCGTTGCCCAGACGCCTGCGAAGACCATCCACGCGCCGAACTTGGTGCGGTCGGCGACCGCACCTGCGATCAGCGCGACGGTGATCGCAGCGAACATCGCCTGGAAGGCGACGAAGGCCATGGTGGGCAGGGAGGCCTCGGGATCGTCGGCCATCAGGCCCTCGAGGCCGAACAGCTGGAACGGGCTGGACAGGAACGCCCCGCCACCGTCAGCGAACGTCATCGAGTAGCCGTACAGGATCCAGATGGCACCGACGAGGAACAACGCCCCGAAGACCATCATGAACATGTTGAGCACGCTCTTGCTCCGTGTCATGCCACCGTAGAACAGGGCCAGGCCCGGCAGCATCAACAGGACGAGAGCGGCACTGGTGAGGACCCACGCGGTATCCCCTGAGTTGAGGGCCGATTCGGCCATCGCCTCGCTCCTTCCGTCGATGTGGTCCCCAAGGGTGGGAACCCGTGGCGAAACCATCACGCGGCCGTGTTGCACGGGACCTCCGTCGATGTTTCCGCCGCGTGACGGCGGTCCGCGGTTCGTTACGAGTGTGTTGCGCAGGCCGCCGCCGACCGCGCGGCTGGCCGGCAGCCGACCGGTCTACGCTCGTGCCGTGACCTCCCCCACCGCACCGGAGTCCCGCCCGCACCCTGCTGCCGAGGATCCGACCGGTTCTGCCGCGGACGCCGGCCGGGCGGCCCTCGCCGCGTGGCTTGAGGCCCAGCCCGACGACCTGTACGCCGATGACGCTGACCTCGCCGCCCTCGTCGCCGCCCACGCGATGGCCGGGCGTGCCGGGGCCCTGCACGCGGCCGGACGCGCTGTGGCCGGACCGCTGGACCGTGCGGCCCGTGACAACGACCTGACGCGCAACCATCCCGTGCTGGAGAACTGGGACGGCATCGGGCGCTGGACGGCCTCCGTCGCCCACCATCCGAGCCACCGCGAGGCCGGCCGGGCGATCTACGGCACCGGCATCATGACGGCCTACGGCGAGGTCGGGGTCGACGGCCGGTCCACCGGCAGCACCCCGCGACGACCCACGGCCGCCGCCCCCCACCGCTACATCCTCACGCTGTTCTACCTGACCGCCCAGGCCGGCGAGGCCGGGCACAACTGCCCGCTGGCGTGCGACGCGGGGGCCATCCGCACCCTTCAGCACCTGGGCACCGCGGAGCAGCAGGCCCAGTTCCTCCCGGGCCTGCTGGACCCCGACTACGACACGAACCTCACGGCCTCGCAGTTCCTGACCGAGGTGCAGGGCGGCTCGGACGTCGGCGCCAACGCCGTGCGCGCCGAGCCGATCGGCACCCATGACGCGGGCCCGGGCAGCCAGTGGTCCATCTCGGGCGAGAAGTGGTTCTGCTCCAACGCGGACGCCGACGTCTTCCTGATCACCGCGCGGGTCGACGAGCCGGCGACCGGCACCCGGGGCCTGGGCCTGTTCCTGGTGCCCCGGGTCCTGCCCGACGGATCGCTCAACGGCTTCCGCATCCGCCGCCTCAAGGACAAGCTCGGGACGCGCTCGATGGCCAGCGGCGAGATCGACTTCGCCTCAGCCCGCGCGACGGCGCTCGGGCCGGTCGCCGAGGGGTTCCGCAACGTCATGGAGCTGGTGATCACCACGTCGCGGCTGTTCAACGCGGCAGGCTGCGCGGCGCACGCGCGGCGCGCCTGGGTGGTCGCCTCGACGTACGCCGCCCATCGCACGGCCTTCGGCCGGCCGATCGGGCAGTTCCCGCTGGTCGCCGAGACGCTGGCGTGGATCCGCGCCGACGCCGTGGCCAGCCTGGCCTCCACCCTCATGCTGGCCGGCCTGCAGGAGCAGGTCGACGAGGACGTGATCAGCCCGACGGACGCCGCCTTCTTCCGCATCGCGGTGAACCTCAACAAGCTGCAGACCTCGGTGCTGGCACACGACGCGGTCAACCGTGGCATCGAGGTGCTGGGCGGCAACGGCGCCATCGAGTCGTTCAGCGTGCTCCCCCGGCTGCTGCGCGACAACGTGGTCTACGAGAACTGGGAGGGCAGCCACAACGTCCTGCGCGCCCAGGTCCTCCGGGACTGCGCACGGCTGGGCGTCCATGAGGGCTTCTTCGACGCCCTGCGGGAGCGGCTGGGCGAGGACCACGCCGAGGCACTGGCTGCCGACCGGGCAGCCCTCGAAGCGCTCCTGGGCCAGCCGGAGGCGCTGCGGGACCTCGGCTTCCGGAGGCTGGGAACGCGCATGGCGATCTGGGTGATGCTCGCCGCCATGGCGCCCGTTCCCGCGCTCGCCTCAGCAGCCCACCTCACCGGCCGGCACCTGCGCGAGCTGCCCCTCGACGAGGCCTACCTGGCGGCAGTCGAGGACCTCCAGCGCTGAGCGCCGGGCCACCGCAGCACGGCTCGGGGCGATCAGCCGTCCAGGAGCGCGTTGACGAAGTCCTCGGCGACGAACGGGGCGAGGTCATCGGGGCCCTCGCCGAGGCCGACCAGCTTCACGGGCACCCCCAGCTCCCGCTGCACGGCCACGACGATGCCGCCCTTCGCGGTGCCGTCGAGCTTGGTCAGCACGATCCCCGACACGTCGACGACCTCCCCGAAGACCCGGGCCTGGTTGAGGCCGTTCTGGCCGGTGGTGGCGTCCAGCACGAGCAGGACCTCGTCGACCGGTGCCTGCTTCTCGATGACGCGCTTGACCTTGCCCAGCTCGTCCATCAGGCCCGACCTTGGTGTGCAGCCGGCCCGCGGTGTCGACCAGCACGGCGTCGGCCTCGGTCTCCAGACCCGTCCGGACCGCGTCGAAGGCCACCGACGCCGGGTCCCCGCCGGCCGGGCCTCGCACGACCCGGGCGCCGACGCGGTCACCCCACGACTGGAGCTGGTCGGCGGCCGCCGCCCGGAACGTGTCGGCCGCCCCCAGCACGACGTGCCCGCCATCGGCGATGAGGACGCGCGCGAGCTTGCCGGTCGTCGTGGTCTTGCCGGTGCCGTTGACGCCGACGACGAGGATCACCGCCGGCCGGCCGTCGCGACGCGATGCGAGGCTGCGGTCCAGCGCGGGGTCGACCAGTGCCAGCAGCTCCTCGCCCAGCATGGCCCGCACGCGGCTCGGATCGCCGGTCCCCTCCACGCGCGCCCGCGTCCGCAGCCGGCCCACGAGCTCCTCGGTCGGGGCCACGCCGAGGTCGGCCTGCAGGAGCAGGGTCTCGACGTCCTCCCAGTCCTGCTCCGTGAGATGGTCGCGCGAGAGCAGCGCGAGCAGGCCTCGGCCGACCGCGCCCTGCGAGCGGGCCAGGCGGGCACGCAGGCGGACCAGGCGACCCGCGGTGGGGGCCGGGACCTCGAGCCCGGGAGCGGTGGGCCCGGCGGGGGCGGGGACGCTGGGGGCCGGCGGGGCGAGGGTCCCGGCTGGATCCAGGCCCGGGGTTGTCAGCGCTGGAGGGGCCGGGGGCTTCGTGCCGCGGCGGCGCACGAGCGCGACACCGACGATCGCCAGCAGGATGATCGCCACGCTTACGACGATGTAGGGCAGGACGTCTTCCACGTCAGGGCCAATCAGGTTCGGGGTCGTCGGACGGGGCCAGCGCGGCACGGTGTGCCAGCCGGGCACCGGCCACCATTGTCCCAGAACCCGGCAGCCTCCGGTGCACGCCGAGCGCCCCGGTCCGGCCCCCGAACCGGGGTGCTCGGTCGGCGGGTCGTCGGGAGCACGGGTGCGCAGCCGGCCGTGAGGTCGCCCGGCCGCCGGCTATCCGGCCTGGCGCTCCCGCATCCGCTGGCTGATCACGTGCGTGACACCGTCGCCGCGCATGCTCACCCCGTACAGAGCGTCGGCGATCTCCATCGTGCGCTTCTGGTGGGTGATCACGATGAGCTGGCTGTCCTCGCGCAACTCCTCCATGACGTCGAGGAGCCGGCCGAGGTTCACGTCGTCGAGGGCGGCCTCCACCTCGTCCATCACGTAGAACGGGCTGGGCCGGGCCTTGAACAGCGCGACGAGGAAGGCCACTGCGGTCAGCGACCGCTCGCCGCCGGACAGCAGTGACAGCCGCTTGATCTTCTTGCCCGGCGGGCGGGCCTCGACGTCGATCCCGGTGGTCAGCATCGAGTCGGGATCGGTCAGGACCAGGCGCCCGGCGCCCCCCGGGAACAGCCGCCCGAACACCTCCTCGAACTGCACCGCCGTGTCGGCGAACGCAGCCGTGAAGACCTCCTCGACCCGGGCGTCCACATCGCTGATCAGGTCCATGAGGTCCTTGCGCGAGCGCTTCAGGTCGTCGAGCTGCTCGGTGAGGAAGCGGTGCCGCTCCTCCAGGGCAGCGAACTCCTCGAGGGCCAGCGGGTTGACCTTGCCCAGCAGCGCCAGCGCCTTCTCGGCCGTGCGCAGCCGGCGCTCCTGCTCGGCTCGGACGTACGGGTAGGGCTGGGGCTCGGGCGCGTCCGGGTCGATCTCGTCGCCCGGTGCCCTCAGCGAGGGGGGAACCGGCTGGCCGGGACCGTACTCGGCGATCAGCGGCTCCGGCTCCAGCCCGTACTCGGACAGTGCGCGGTCCTGCAGGGCCTCGATCCGGAGTCGCTGCTCGGCCCGGGCGACCTCGTCGCGGTGCACCGACGAGGTGAGCTCCTCGAGGTCGGCGCTCAGTGCACGGATGCGCGCGCGCAGGCCCGACAGCTCGGCATCCGCCTCGGCCCGGGCCCGCTCGGCGGCGCTGCGGGCCTCCGCAGCCTCGGCGACGGACTGCTCGAGCCTGGCCAGCACGGCCCCGCCCCCCTGGGCGACCGCCGCGGCCACCGATGCTGCCCTCGCCCGACGCTCGCGCCGCGAGACGGCCGCCTGCCGGGCCGCCCGCTCGGAGGCTGCGGCCCGTTCGAGCTGCTCGGCCCGACCCGCGATCGCTCGCGCGCGCTCCTCACTGGTCCGCACGGCCAGGCGCGCCTCGACCTCGGCTCGCCGTGCCGACTCCGCAGCCGTTGCCGCGGCGTCGCGGGCGTCCGGCGACGGCTCCTCGTCGGAGGTCCCCGCCGCACCGGCCCGCTCGAGACGCCCGGAGAGCTCGTCGAGGGTCGCGAGGTCGTCGGCCAGGGCCTGCTCGGAGGCGCCCAGCGCGCGATCGATCCGTTCGGCCTCAGCCCTGGCGGACCGGGCCTGGTGGCCCAGCGAGCCGAGCTGCTCGGCGACGGCGGCCATCCGGGCGTCGGACTCGTGCAGCCGATCCAGTGCCTCGTCGGAGAGCGCGGCGGCACGCTGCCGCTCGGAGCGCAGGCCGGACAGCTCGAACCGCAGGCGTTCCACCTCGTGCGCGGCCAGCGCGAGCTCGTCGCGCGCGGACTGGAGGGACGCGGCGACCTCGATCCGGCTCGGCGCCTCACGCGAGCCGCCGATCACCAGGCCCCGCCCCGCGACCTCCCCGGTGCGCGTCACGACCAGGAGCTCGGCATGGCGCTGGGCCAGCTCGAGCGCCGTCGAGAGATCCCCGGGCACCACCGCGACGCGGTCCAGCAGGGCCGCCACGGCACCGGCAGCCGGACCCGACACGCTCACGACGTCGACGACGTACCTGGCGTCCCCGGGCAGCGCCGGCCATGCCGACCGGTCCGTCCCACCCAGCCCGGGAACCAGCACAGCGGCACGGCCGCGGTCCTCCGAGGCCAGCCACTGCACCGCCTCCCGCGCTGTCCGGGCGTCGGTGGCCAGCGCGGCATCCGCGGCGGCCCCCAGGGCGGTTCCCACCGCGACCTCGAAGCCGGCCTCGACCGACAGCGCCGCGGCCAGGGTCCCGCGCACCCCGTCGACCGCGCCCCCGGCGAGCTCGCCGCTGGCGTCGGCCACCGCAACCATGGGGGCCAGGGCATCCACCCGCGCCACCAGCCCGGAGCGCGCGCGCTCGGCCTGGGCCTCCGCCGTGGTGAGCTCGGCGATCCGATCATCGAGGTCGGCCAGCGCCCGCTGCGCGGACTCGTAGCCCGAGTCGAGGTCCACCTCCCCGGCGTCCATGCCCGCGATCGACGCCTCGAGGGTCCTGAACTCGTGCTCGGCCGAGGAGGCGCGCTCGCGCGCCGCCCGGGCCTGCTCCCGCAGCCGGTCGATCTCGCTGGCCCGCGCCTCCGTGCGGGACCGGGCGGCGTTGACCTGCCCCTGCAGCCGGACCATGCCCTCACGGCGGTCCGAGGCGGCCCGGACCGCGGCGCGCAGCTCCTGCTCGGCGCCGGCCAGCGCGGCCTCGCAGGCCGTGCGATGCGACACGGCCAGGCTCAGGGCGGCGCGCTGCTCCTCCACCTCGCGGTTCAGGTCGGCCTCCTGCCCGCGCATCGTCCGGGCCTCGGCCTCCATCTCGTCGGGGCTGCGACCCCGGCGCTCCTCCTCGGGCTCAGGGGCGAGGCTGCGGACGCGGTCGGCGGCCAGGCCCACGGTGCCCGACAGCCGCTCGCGCAGGCTGGACAGGCCGAACCACGTCTCCTGGGCAGCGGTCAGGGCCGGGGCATCAGCAAGGGCCGCGGCCTCCCGGATGGCCTCGGCCGCCTGGGCGTTGGCCAGCTCGGCCTCCACAAGGGCGCGGCGCTCGCGCAGGGCCGACTCGTCGGCGATCTCCTGGGCGTACTGCTCGCTGAGCGTCTGGAGGTCGTCGGCCAGCAGGCGCAGGGCAGCATCCCGGACGTCGGTCTGGATCACGTTGGCCCGCCGGGCCACCTCCGCCTGCTTGCCCAGCGGGGTCAGCTGGCGGCGCAGCTCGGTCGTGAGGTCCTGGACCCGGGTGAGGTTGGCCTGCATCGCCTCGAGCTTGCGGACGGCGCGCTCCTTGCGCTTGCGGTGCTTGAGGACGCCTGCGGCCTCCTCGATGAAGCCGCGGCGCTCCTCCGGCGTCGCGTGCAGGATCTGGTCGAGCTGGCCCTGCCCGACGATCACGTGCATCTCCCGGCCGATCCCGGAGTCGCTGAGCAGCTCCTGGATGTCCAGCAGCCGACACCCGGTGCCGTTGATGGCGTACTCGGAGCCGCCCGAGCGGAACATGGTCCGGGTGATCGTCACCTCGGCGAAGTCGATCGGCAGGGCCCCGTCGGTGTTGTCGATCGTCAGGCTGACCTCAGCCCGGCCCAGCGGCGCGCGTCCGGAGGTCCCGGCGAAGATGACGTCCTCCATCTTGCCGCCGCGCAGGCTCTTGGCGCCCTGCTCGCCCATCACCCATGCCAGGGCGTCGACGACGTTGGACTTGCCGGAGCCGTTGGGGCCGACGACGCAGGTGACGCCCGGCTCGAACACCAGTGTCGTCGACGAGGCGAAGGACTTGAAGCCCTTGACCGTCAGGCTCTTCAGGTGCACGTGCGGACCCTACGCGATGGGCGCGTTCAGACCCGGCAGCGGCTCACGTGCCGGGCAGCGGTCAGACGAGTGCCGCGTCCTCGCTGGCCAGGAGGCCGAGCCCCAGCGCGCCGTCCTCGCCGGTCAGCAGGTCGAGGTCGAGCGCGCCCTCGCGCTCCACCTCGCGGGCTGCCTGCAGGGCCGCAACCTCCGCCTCGAGCTCGCGGACGCGGATGCGCAACCTCATGAGCTCGGACTCGATGCGCGGATCCAGCGGAGCGCGGACTCCGTACAACGCCTTGGCCATGTGCGGACTCCTGGGAGCGGTGAGGCGAACTCGTTCAAGGATCGCACCCATGTTACCGACGGGTCAAGCAGGCGCGATATGTCGGGCCGATACGTGCCGAGGCCCTGCCCGGGACCCGGCCGACGACCTGCCTCAGCGGCAGGTGAAGGACCGGAACTCCCCACGGGCTGGGCCCCAGCGGGCATCCACGAACTCCACGCGGCCCGGCCGGCGGACCGTCCGGGGCCCGCCCCCCTGGAGCCAGTCGAGCAACGTCCGCAACTGCGGCGCAGGTCCCTCGGCGACCACCTCGACGTCACCGCTCGGAAGGTTCTCGGCGACCCCGACCAGGCCCAGGGTGCGCGCCATGCTCATCGTCGACCAGCGGAACCCGACCCCCTGGACCCAGCCCTGGACAGTCGCGCTCAACCGCATCGGCACTGCGGGATCGTCTTGCTCCACAGCCCTAGTGTGACGCGCGTGGCGGGGGCTGACACCCGGGCAGTAGTGGCTGGAGCGGTTCATGAAGTGCTCTCGGCGCACCGCAGCACCACAGCGCCGGCAGGGCAGGCCCGTGCGCCCGTACACCTCGAGACCCCGCCCGAAGTAGCCGCTCTCCCCGTTGACGTTGACGTACAGGCTGTCGAACGAGGTGCCCCCCTCGAGCAGGGCCGCGGCCATCACCGCGCGCGCCTCCGCCAGGACCCGGACCACGGTGCCCAGCGCGAGCCGGTCGGCCCGGCGGCGGGGATGCACCCCGGCCCGCCACAGCGCCTCGTCTGCGTAGATGTTGCCGATCCCCGACACGAGCGACTGGTCGAGCAGGAGGCGCTTGATCTCGACCCGGTGCCTGCGCAGCGCGCGGGCGACCCCACGCGGGTCGAACGTCGGGTCAGCGGCGTCCACCGCGATGCCGCGGACGAGGTCGGGGACACGCACCCCACGCGCGTCGGGCACCAGGCCGGCGGCCGCCACCCAGCCGAAGGTCCGCTGGTCGACGAACCACAGCTGCGTGCCGGCCAGGTCGAACCGGACCCGAGCATGCCGGTGCCTGCTGCCGGCCGCGGTCGCCGGCTCATCGGGATCGCCGCCGAGGTCGACCGCGGCCCCCGGGCCGCCGGCGGGCTGCGACTCGACCCGGAACTGCCCGCTCATCCCGAGGTGCGCGGCCAGGACCAGGTCGGGGTCGTCGGTGGTCAGCCAGAGGAACTTGCCGCGCCGGCCGGTGCCGAGGATGGTGCGCCCGCGCAGGAGGCCGGCGAACTCCTGCGCCCCGCCCGGTTGGCGCCGGACCGCGCGGGGGTGCAGGACCTCCACCTCGGCGATCCGCTCGGCACTCACGTGGGCGGCCAGCCCACGCCGGACGACCTCGACCTCGGGGAGCTCGGGCACCGCGGGCGATCAGTTCGCAGCGCCGGGGTGGGCTCCGGCGAGCTCTGCGTAGGCGGCCTCCGCGGCGAGCTGCTCGGCGTGCTTCTTGGACCTGCCCGAGCCCTCGCCCAGGAACGATCCGACCCGCACCACGGCACGGAACTGCTTGGCATGGTCGGGCCCGGTGGCCTCGACCTCATACACCGGGACACCCGCCCCGGACCTCGCGCCGAGCTCCTGCAGCGAGGTCTTCCAGTCCAGCCCGGCACCCAGGCCCGCAGCGAGGTCCATCCGCTCGTCGAGCAGGCGGTGGACGAGCGCGGTGGCGTCCGCGAGGCCGTTGGCGACGTAGACCGCGCCGATGATCGCCTCCAGGGCGTCGGCCAGGATCGAGCCCTTGTCGCGGCCGCCGGTCGTCTGCTCGCCGCGGCCGAGCATCAGGAACTCGCCGACGTCCAGGTCGCGGGCGACCTCGGCCAGGGTGCGGGCGTTCACCACCGCGGCCCGGTACTTGGCCAGCTGGCTCTCGGGCACGTCGGGGTGGGTGCGGAAGAGGGTGTCCGTGACGACCAGTCCGAGCACGGCGTCACCGAGGAACTCCAGCCGCTCGTTGTGCGGGACGGCCCCGTTCTCGTAGGCGAACGAGCGATGCGTCAGCGCATGACGAAGCGCCCCGTGGTCGATGACGACCCCGAGGCGCGCGGAGAGGACGTCGAGGTCGTCCCGTCCGGACATGTGCCGTCGGTCAGACGTCCAGGACTTGCCGCTTGGCGTAGGTCCCGCAGGTCGGGCACGCCGTGTGCGGGAGCTTCTGGGCCTTGCAGCGGTCGCAGACCACGAGGGTGATCGGAGCGGCCTTCCACTGGGAGCGGCGGGCGCGCGTGTTGGAGCGGGACATCTTCCGCTTCGGAACAGCCACGTCAGTCTTCCTTCTCAGTCGTGTCCAGCCCGGTGAGCGCTGCCCATCGGGGGTCGATCGGGTCGTGCCCGTGTGTCGGGTCGTCCGCCAGGCGCTGGCCGCACTCGACGCACAGTCCGGGGCAGTCCGGCCGGCACAACGGTGCCAGCGGCAGCGCGAGCACCACCGCGTCCCGCACCACCGGCTCCAGGTCGAGCAGGTCCCCGTCGAGGAGGGGCAGGCCCTCCTCCTCAGGTCCCGGCTCGTGGAGGAACAGCTCCGTGAACGGCACGGTCTGGTCCCATTCGACCGGGTCCAGGCACCGAGCACACTCACCCGTCACGGTCACCGAGGCGGTCCCCGAGACAAGCACGCCCTCCACCACCGCCTCGAAGCGCAGTACCAGCTCCACCTCGGAGCCGGCCGGCACCACGGCGACCCCACCTCCGAGGTGCTCGGGGGCGGGAACCGTGCAGTCCACCTCCATCATCGACCCGGCACGGCGTCCCAGGTCCCGGATGTCGAAGACCAGGGGGTCGCGTGGATCGAGGCTGGACATGGACCTTCCCGATGGCATCACACGTGTGGCCCTCGGCGTGAGGGCCACGGGCAACAGGGTAGCGCAGCGCCCCGCTGGGGGCGAAATGCGCGCCGGCCCGGCTCAGCCCTCGTGCCGCTCCTCCGGGACCCCGTACCGGTCGCGGATGCGGTCCCGGCCGCGCTGAACCGAGGTCAGCGTCTTGGTCAGGCTCGCCTCGAAGGCCGCGAACTTGTCCTCGACGTACTGGTCGACCTCGCGACGCATCTGCTCGGCCTCACCGAGCGCCTGCGCTCGGATGGCCTCGGCCTCCGCGAGCGCGGCGGCGGTGATCTCGTGCGTGCTCACGATGTGGGCCTGCTGGGCCGTCGCCTGCTCGATGAGGGTCCGGGACTGCTGGTTGGCCTCGGCGATGACGCGCTCCGCCTCGCGGTAGCCCTCCTCGACCACGCCCACCCGATCGGCCAGCAGCTCCTCGGCCTCCTGCACCGAAGTCGGCAGCATCTGCCGGATCGCGTCGAGCAGGTCGAGGACCTCGTTGCGGTTCACGACGCACTTGTCGGACATCGGCATCGCCCGCGCGGCCTCGACGATGTCGGACAGCTCGTCGAGCACCGTGTAGACATCTGCTGTGCGGGGATCGATCGCTCCCGCGGGATCCTCGGTCATCGTCCTCCTGTCGCTGGCTCGGCCGGTCCGCTCTCGGCGCGCTGGGCGGCCAGGCGCTCCAGCAGCGCGGCGTGAACCGTGGGGGGGGTCAGACCGCTGACGTCGCCGCCGTAGGTGGCGACCTCCTTGACCAGCGAGGACGACAGGTAGGAGTACAGCGGGTTCGTGGTGATGAACAGCGTCTCGACCCCGGCCAGCCCGTGGTTCATCTGGGCCATCTGCAGCTCGTAGTCGAAGTCGGTGATGGCGCGCAGGCCCTTGACGATCGCGCTGATCCCGTGCTCCCGGCAGTAGTCCACGAGCAGCCCGTGGAAGCTGTCGATGCGGATGTTCGGGACGTCGGCCAGCTCCTCGGTGAGCAGCGCGATCCGCTCCTGCACCGTGAACAGGGAGGACTTGCGCTTGTTGATCAGCACCGCGACGGTGACCTCGTCGAACTGGGCCGCCGCGCGCTGGAACACGTCGATGTGCCCGTTGGTCACCGGGTCGAAGGAGCCCGGGCAAACCGCTCTTCGCATCATGGGTCCTCTCCCTCGGGCGCGACCCGACCGTACCAAAGGGTTGTCTCCCCGTAGGGCGTCTGCCGCTGCGCCACGAGGCCTTCCGGCCAGGCTGAACCCTCCATCGCGCGTCGGGCGCTCGACCACGATGGCCGCGTCGGGCGCCAACCACCCGCGGGTCAGGGCCCCGAGGACCTGCTCGACCTCGACAGCAGGCATCGCGTACGGGGGGTCGGCCAGGACGAGGTCGAACGGCTCGGCCCGCCCCGCGAGGTAGCCGGAGACCGACGCGGCCACCACGACGACCCCCGGCATGCCGACCGTCGCGGCGTTCGTCCGCGCCCCCGCCGCGGTGCGCCGGTCGCGCTCGACGAGGACCGCACGGGTCGCCCCGCGGCTGGCCGCCTCCAGGCCGAGCGCGCCGGACCCGGCGTACAGGTCGAGCACCCGCAGCCCGGCGAAGCCGCCCAGCTGGTGGTCGAGGGTGGCGAACAGGGACTCGCGCACCCGATCCGTGGTCGGCCGCGCCATCCCCGGCGGCACCGCCAGCCGACGACCACGAGCCGCCCCCGCGATGATCCGCGTCACGTCTTCTCCAGGTACTCGGCGTGCTCGTCGTCGAACGCGCGGGCCAGCTCGGCGGCCAGCGCGGGGTGCCCGGCGAGGTCGGGGTCCTCGGCCACGAGACGGGTGGCCTCCTGCCGCGCCTGCACGATGACGTCCTCGTGCTCGAGCACCGACAGCAGCCGCAGGGAGCGACGCGAGCCGGACTGCGCGGCCCCCAGCACGTCACCCTCCCGGCGGGCCGCGAGGTCGTAGCGGGACAGCTCGAAGCCGTCGCTGGTGGCTGCCACGGCGTCGAGTCGCTCCCGCGCCGGGCTGTCCGCCGCGGCGTGGGTCACGAGAAGGCACAGCCCGGGATGGCGGCCCCGACCGACCCGGCCCCGGAGCTGGTGCAGCTGCGAGACGCCGAACCTGTCGGCGTCGAGCACGATCATCAACGTGGCGTTCGGCACGTCCACGCCCACCTCGATCACGGTGGTCGCCACCAGCACGTCAACGCCGTCGGTGCGCGCCGGATCTGCGAAGCGGGCCATGACGTCGTCCTTCTCCGCGGCCGCCATGCGCCCGGTCAGCCCGGCCAGGCGCAGACCGGCCAGCGGCCCGGCGGCGAGCTCCGGGAGGACCGTCTCGACCGCCGCGGCCAGCGCCGGGGGCGTGGGCGACGAGCCGTCGCCGACCGGGTCGTCGGCGAGCGCCGGCTCGCCATCGGCCTCAGCGTTCCCCGCATCGATGCGGGGGCACACGACGTACACCTGCCGACCTGCTGCCACCTCCTCCCGCGCGCGCTGCCAGGCGCGGGCCAGGTAGTCGGGACGCTCGACGGCCGGCACGACATGGGTGACCAGCGGGGAGCGCCCAGCCGGCAGCTCCCGCAGGGTCGAGACCTCCAGGTCGCCGAAGACAGTCATCGCCACCGTGCGCGGGATCGGCGTCGCGGTCATCACGAGCGTGTGCGGCCGGGCCGTCCTCACCGGCCTTGGCCGCCAGCGCCGCGCGCTGCTCCACGCCGAACCGGTGCTGCTCGTCGACCACGACCAGCGCGAGGTCAGCGAACTGCACGCGCTCCTCCAGCAGCGCGTGCGTGCCCACGACGATCCCCGCCGACCCGCTGGCGGCCTCGAGCAGGGCCGCGCGACGTGCCGCGGCCCCCAGCGAACCGGTGAGCAGGGCCACCCGGGTGGCGTCGGCCTCTCCCGCCGAGCATGCCGCCCAGGGCCAGCGGCCCGAGCATCGCGGCGATGCTGCGAGCGTGCTGGGCGGCCAGGACCTCGGTGGGCGCCAGCAGCGCCGCCTGCCCGCCGGCGTCGACTGCCTGCAGCATGGCCCGCAGCGCCACCACGGTCTTGCCGGATCCGACCTCGCCCTGCAGCAGCCGGTGCATCGGGTGGGTGGCCGCCGAGCTCGGCGTCCAGCACCTCGCCCACGACCCGCTGCCCCTCGGTCAGCGTCGAACGGCAGCCTCGCGTCGAACGCGTCGCGCAACCCGCCGGCCCGCCCCGGGCGCGGCGTCGCCGGCGTCGCGCCCACTCGTGGCCCGGCGCTGGGCCAGGACCACCTGGACACCGAACGCCTCGTCCCAGCGCAGCCGCTGCGAGCGCGCTGCGCACCTGCCCCCAGTCCTTGGGATGGTGGATCCAGCGCAGGGCCGTGGCGCGCTCGATCACGCCGGCTCGGGACCGCAGGTCCTCGTCGAGCGGGTCGGCGAACAGGTCCACCATCGGCAGAACGAGGGTCACCATGTCCTCGATGGCCCAGGTGTCGACCTTGTCGGAGGCCGGGTAGACCGGGATCGGGCGATCGGCGAAGTCCTGCGCGACCGTTCCCGCCGCCTGATCCTCCACGAACTCGGTGTCGCGGGTGCAGCAGCTGGCGCTGCCCCTTGAACTCCCCCACCGTGCCGGCGAACAGGCCCAGGCGGCCGGTGCGGTAGTCCTTCTCCACGCCCCACTTCTGGTTGAAGAACGTGAGGGTCAGGCGCCCAGAGCCGTCGGTGACGACGACCTCGGTGAGCGTGCGGGCCCGCCGCTCACCACCGCGGCGCGGCAGCGTCCGCGTGGAGACCTCGGCCACCCGGGCGAGCACCGTCACCGGGTCACCGACCCGCAGCGCCGCCAGGTCGGTGAGCTTGCCCGCGCTCCTCGTACCGGCGCGGGTAGTGGGTCAGGAGCTGCTCGACGGTCGTGATGCCGAGGGCCTCGAGGGCCTTGACGGACCGGCCGTCGAGCGCGGAGCGCAGCGACGGCACCGCGTCACTCGACACCGATGATCGCGTACCAGCGCGGCTGGCCGCCCTCGTAGGCCACCAGCTCCACCCCGGGGTGGTGGTCGGCGACCCAGGCCTCCATCGCCGGGAGCAGGTCCTCGGGCGCCTCGGACCCGAGCACGACGGTCACCAGCTCGGACGCCGCCTCGCGCGAGCATGCGCGCCAGCACGCGGCAGGCCACGTCGCGCAGGTCGGAGCCGATCTCGAGGATGTCCCCGGCGATGACACCGAGCTCGTCGCCGACCCGGCAGGTGCCCGCCGACGGTCAGGGCCTCGCGGATCGCCGTGGTCAGGCCCGCGTACTGCGTCTCGGAGGAGGCCCGGGTCATCGCGATGACGTCGTCGTCGAACGGGTCCGACGGGTCGTGCACGGCCACTGCCGCCAGCGACTGCACGATCGACCGGCTCGGGATCACCGCCACCCGGTGCCCGGAGTCGCGCGCCGCCAGCGCCGCGGACTCCGCGACCGGGCGCGAGTCCTTGTCCCCGGGCAGCAGGACCACCTCGGTCGCCCCCGAGGCCTCGATGCTCTCCAGGAACTCCGCCATCGAGGGCCGACCCAGCTGCGGTGCGCGCAGGACCGTGACTCCGCTGGCCTCCAGCAGGTCCGCGACCCCCTGGCCATGCGCGACCACCACGAGGGCACGGCCGTGCGGCTGCTGCGATCCGGCGCCGACGACGTCGGAGAGGTAGGTCACCCGGATGCGGTACGGCGAGCCGATCGCGAGCGCCGCCTCGATCGCGGCCCCGGCGTCGTCGACGTGGACATGCACGTTCCACAGCGAGTCGCCGCCGACCACCACCAGGGAGTCCCCCAGCGCCGCCAGCCGGTCCTTCAGCCCCGGCACCCGGTCGTCCGGCGCGTCCAGCAGGAACATCACCTCGTACGAGGGTCCGCCGTACCCGTGGACCATGTGCTCGGGATCGGCCAGCGAATCCGGCTGGGGCGCCAGGCGCGCGAACTCGGGCAGCTCGCGGTGCACGCCGGTGACGACCTCGAGCAGGGCGTCGGTGAGCACCACGTACCCGCGCCCCCCGGCATCGACCACGCCGGCGCGGCGCAGGGCCTCGAGCTGGTTGGGAGTCTCGGCGAGAGCCTCGCGCGCCGCAAGCGCAGCGGCCTGGGTGACCTCCTGCAGGTCCCCGGCCGAGGCACCGGCCGCGGCAGCCGCGGCATCCGCGGTTGCCCTGGCGACAGTGAGGACAGTGCCCTCCTTCGGGTCCGACACGGCTCCGAAGGCCGCGCTCGCGGCACGGCCCAGGGCGTCGGCCAACCACGCCCCGTCCATGGGGCGGGCCAGATCGGCTCCGCGCGTGGCCGCTATCCCCCGCAGCAGCTCGGAGGCGATCACCCCGGAGTTGCCCCGGGCCCCGAGCAGCATCCCCTTGGCCAGCGCGGCAAGCCTGGCGCTGCCGGGGTCCGGCGCGGAGTCCTCGACGGCGAGCATGGCCTCCACGCCCGACTCGAGGGTGAGGTACATGTTGGTCCCGGTGTCGCCGTCCGGCACGGGGAAGACGTTCAGCGCGTCGATCGCCCGCCGGTGCCTCTGCATCCCGTCCAGCGCGAGGGCAGCCCACTGGCTGAGCGCTTCAGCGTCGAGCAGCGTGCGCATGGGCCTCCCTCTCCGGTCCCGGCCGATGCTAGCCCGCGGGCGGGCCGGCGCGCCTGATCCGGACTGGCGCGCCGACCTGGGCGGCGTCCACGCGGGGCACCCGCGGGATTTGGGCGCCGCGGGCCGATTCGGATATCCTTGTCGTTGATTCATCGGGCGCCACGCCCGGACCCCCACGGAACTGGAGTGAACGATGGCTGCCACCTGCGACGTCTGCGGCAAGGGCCCCGGCTTCGGCCACACCATCTCGCACTCGCACCGCCGGACCAAGCGGCGCTGGAACCCCAACATCCAGTCCGTGCGGACCGTCGTCGGCGGGACGCCCAAGCGAGTGAAGGTGTGCACCTCGTGCCTGAAGGCCGGGAAGGTCGCGCGCGCCTGACCTGCGCCATCCGAGGCCCCGGATCCCCTGTGGGACCGGGGCCCTGCCATGTCCGGGCCTGGGTTCGCCTCGCGACGCCGCGGCCCGACTGCCGGGCACGGCCAGCGCTACCCGATGAAGTGGTCGTGCCCGCCGCCACCCCGGGGCACCCGCCCGGCGACGGTGACCCCGGGCCCGTCAAGCACCTCAACATCCTCGATGTGGGCGACCACCCCGATGGCCGTGAAGCCCGCGGGCAGCGCCACGTCGGGCGGGAACGTCGCGGCGACGGCGTGGTCCTCGCCACCGGTGAGCACCCAGACCAGCGGGTCGGCGTTGAACGCCGCGGCCGCGTCGGCCACCGGCTCGTCCACCTGCAGCAGGGTCGGGTCGACCTCGATCACCACCCCTGAGGACCGCGCGATGTGACCCAGGTCGGCGACGAGGCCGTCGCTGACGTCGATCATCGCAGTGGCACCCGCAGCGGCCGCCTCCTGCGCGGCCGCGAAGGGCGGCACGGGCCGCCGATGGGCGTCGACCAGCGAGCGCGGCGTGCGGAACCCGCGCGACAGGATCGACAGGCCGGCGGCAGCCCACCCCAGGCGACCGGCCACCGCGACAACGTCGCCGGGCTGGGCCCCGGAGCGCAGGATCGGGGCGGCCAGCTCCAGCACGCCCATCGCGGTGACCGCGATCACGACGCGATCGCTGCGGACGAGGTCACCCCCGACGATCACGGCGCCCCGCGCCTCGGCCTCCGCGCGCATCCCCGCGTACAGGTCCTCGACCCACTCCACGGTGAGCTCGGCGGGCAGCCCGAGCGCCACGACGAGGGTCGTCGTGCGTGCTCCCATCACGGCGATGTCGATCATGTTCTGCGCGGCGGCCTTGGCCCCGACGTCGGCACCGGTCGACCAGTCCCGCCGGAAGTGGCGGCCCTCGACCAGCATGTCGGTGGAGACGACGACCGAGCCCCCGGTGAAGCCCACGACCGCGGCGTCGTCACCGATCCCGACGTGGACCCCTCCCGCGGTGTGGCCGCCCAGGGCCGCATCGATGCGGTCGATCAGGCCGAACTCCCCGACCTCGCTGATCGGCGTTCCCGTCGCACCCATGCATCCTCCAGTCGCCCCGTCGTCGCGTTGAGAGGGCACGCTAGTCTGAGCCCAGCGCCGCCCGGCACCCGGGTGGCCCCGGAGGGAGGGCCCGGACGTGGTGCACGCGTACATCCTGATCCAGACAGAGGTCGGCAAGGCCCAGGCCGTGGTCGCGGAGATCGCCGCGATCGACGGCGTCACGGTGGCGCACGACGTGACCGGTCCCTATGACGTGATCGTCCAGGCGCAGGCGGCGTCCATCGATGACCTGGGCCGACTTGTGGTCGCCAGCGTCCAGAAGGTCCCCGGCATCACGCGCACGCTGACGTGCCCGGTGGTCAACCTCTGATCGTCCGGCGCCCCGATCGGGCCGATCGGCCCCCGCGTGCCGCGCGGGCCGTGCGCGCCGCAGCGGCTGGCGCGTCGCTGCCCGCCCTGCTCGTCGTGGCCGGGTGCGCGCGCCCCGTCGCCGTCGACCCGCCCGCGCCCCCGGCAGACCAGGCTGTGGCCTGCGCGACGTTCATCGCGGCCCTGCCGGCCCAGCTCGAGACCGTCGGTGAGCGCCGGGACGTCGATCCCGACTCGCCCTACACCGCCGCGTACGGGGACCCCGCCGTGTCGGTGCGGTGCGGCGTACCGGACCCGGCGGGGCTGTCGGCGACCTCCGCGCTGGTCACCGTCGACGGGATCGACTGGTTCCCCGAGCAGCTGACCGAGGGCTGGGTCATGACGACCATCGGCCTGCCGGCGCAGGTGGAGATCGTCGTCCCGGACACCCAGGGCCCCGCGCCGTCCGTCGCCGCCGACCTCACCCCCACGATCGCCGCCACCCTCGGCAGCACCTGACCGGCGGCGTCGGGCTACCGCAGGCCCGTGCCCCGGCGCAGGGCGTCGCCGATCAGGTGGTCGATCAGCTCCCGATATGTCATCCCGGTGGCCTGCCACATCCGGGGGAACATCGAGATCGACGTGAAGCCGGGCATGGTGTTGACCTCGTTCACGATCGCCCGGCCATCGGGCGTCACGAAGAAGTCGACCCGAGCCAGGCCCTCGCAGGTGAGCGCCTCGAACGCCGCCACGGCCTGGGTGCGCACATCCCGCTCCACCTCCGCGGGCAGGTCGGCCGGCACGATCAGGTCCACGGCGTCCTCGAGGTACTTGGCCTCGAAGTCGTAGAACGCGTGACCCGGGCGCACCACGATCTCGGCCGGCACGCTCGAGCGCGGCCCGTCCGCGCCGTCCAGCACCCCGCACTCGACCTCGCGCACCCCGAGGAACCCCTGCTCGACGATGATCCGCGGATCATGCACGGCGGCGACCTCGATGGCCGCCGGGAGCTCGGCACGGTCGGTCACCCGGGTGATTCCCACGCTCGACCCGGCCCGGGCGGGCTTGACGAAGACCGGCAGCTCGAGCTGACCGAGCCTGGCCAGCACCGCGTCGGCATCGGCCCGCCACTGGGCGGCGGTCACGAGCTGGAAGGGCCCGACCTCGAGCCCCGCGGCCGCGAGCACGGCCTTCATGTGGCCCTTGTCCATTGCCGCGGCCGAGGCGAAGACCCCCGAGCCGACGTACGGGATCCCGGCGAGCTCCAGCAGCCCCTGGATCGTGCCGTCCTCCCCCCAGGGGCCGTGCAGGATCGGGAACACCACGTCCACGTCGTGGAGCAGGCCGGCCACGGCCTCGCCGGACCGCACGTCCAGCCCACGGTGGGTCGGATCCGCGGGCAGGACCACGTGGGTGCCGGCGGCATCGACCGCGGGCAGCCTCCCGTCGGTGATCCGCAGCCGCACCGGGTCGTCGCGCTCGGCCACCCAGCGGCCCTCGGCCGTGATGCCGATGGGCACGACGTCGAACCGGTCGCGATCGATCGCGGCCAGGACGCTGCCGGCGCTGACGCACGAGATCGCGTGCTCGCTGCTGCGCCCGCCGAACACGATCGCCACCCGGATCCGCCGCTGCCCGTCCACGCCCCGACCCTAGTGGGGAGCGGCCGATAGGGTGCGGCAGCATGGCCGATGACCCGTCCGCCCCGCTGGCTCCCGCCACCCTCGCAGTCGCGGCCGGGCGCCCCGCGCGCGACCCCGGAGCCCCGGTCAACACGCCGCCGGTCCTCAGCTCGACGTTCGCTGCTGGCGGGCCGGTCTCCTACGCCCGGGTCGGCAACCCCACCTGGACGGCGCTGGAGGAGGTGCTGGCCGCCCTGGAGGGGCCGGGGACCCGCGCCCTGTCCTTCGCCAGCGGGATGGCCGGCATCTCCGCGGTGGCGTCGTTGGTCCCCGTCGGCGGGCTGGTCATCGGCCAGACCGTCGCCTACAGCGGCACGCGCAGCCTGCTCGGCCGGTGGGCACAGTCCGGGCGCATCCGCCTCGTGGAGGCCTCGCCGAGCACGGACGCCCTGGTTGCGGCCGTGACCTCCGGTGCGGCGATGGTGTGGCTCGAGACGCCCACCAACCCCACGCTCGACGTCATCGACATCGCGCGGGTGAGCAAAGCCGCCCACGCCGCGGGCGCGCTGGTCGTCGTCGACTCCACGTTCGCCACGCCGCTGGGACAGCGCCCCCTCGACCTGGGCGCGGACATCGTGGTCCACAGCGCCACCAAGTACCTCGCCGGGCACTCCGACGTCCTGCTCGGCGCCGTGGTCGTGCGCGACGCCGACCTCGCCGAGCAGGTGAGCCAGAACCGGATCCTCGGCGGCGGGATCCCCGGACCCATGGAGGCCTGGATCGCCCTGCGCGGCCTGCGCACGTTCCCGCTGCGCTGGGAGCGCGCGTGCGCGTCGGCCGCCGAGCTGGCCGTCCGGTGCCAGGGCCACCCCGCGGTGACCCGGGTCCGGCACCTGTCCCTTCCCGACGACCCCGGCCATGCGCTCGCCGCCCGTCAGATGGCCTCGTTCGGCGCGATCGTCAGCGTCGAGCTCGCAGGCGGCCCGTCCGCCGCGGAGGCGGTCGCCGGAGCCACCCGGGTGTGGCTGCACGCGACGAGCCTCGGCGGCGTGGAATCCACCCTGGAGCGCCGCCGGCGCTGGCCGGAGGAGTCCCCGGAGGTCCCGGACGGGCTGCTGCGCCTGTCCGTGGGCATCGAGGACGTCGAGGACCTGTGGGCCGACCTGCTCACGGGCCCTGGACGCCGCCGCCACGCCCCTGACCGATCGCGCGGGCGCGCGCCCTGCTATGCCTCTGTCCGCGCCCATCTCCGGCTTGGTGGCCCGGCCCATCAGCGCGCCCGAGCATGTCGGCCGGGGACATCCCGTTGTGCACGACCTCGACGACCTGCTCGGTGATCGGCATCTCCACGCCGTGCGAGCGACCGAGCTCGAGGATGGGCAGGCAGGACTTCACGCCCTCGCAGGTCTGCTTGGTGACCGCGATGGTCTCGTCCACCGTCAGGCCCTTGCCCAGGTTCTCGCCGAACGTCCGGTTGCGCGACAGCGGCGACGAGCAGGTGGCGATCAGGTCGCCCATCCCGGCGAGGCCGAGGAAGGTCATCGGGTTGGCCCCGAGCGCGACGCCGAGGCGGGACA